>NZ_CP199587.1:0-1945503 GCF_052606245.1 Bifidobacterium sp. ESL0819 | reverse complement strand
AGGCTCCTGTCGATTGCCTGCGTACCTGGTGATCGACAGCTCGGCGAACGAGACAGGAAAAACTGTCTTTAGGATGTTTTGAGCAAAATCAGCCGCGAACCGAGAAGGCAGGCGTGCACTGATACTGTCGGGCCAAGTCATAGAAGTATCAGGGCAGATGTCTTACGCCTGCTTTGTGCAGTTCTGCTATCAGTCAAGAAGCGCGATACAGCAGTGACCTGGTTGCAGGCCGGATGCTTCTGCCTCTGTGCAGCATCGGTATATTCGCAACATTGCTTATTGTGTGCAAAAGTCAGCATCGCAGTTGACCCGGGGCAAGACAACCCAAAAATTATCAAGCAGTTTGTTGCAACTCTGATCATCGCCGCTATATCCGTCATCTGTGACACGATCATTTTTTCAGGCTCTGTGTCTATTATCCTGATATTGATAGCGGCCTGGTTTATTGAAGTTTTTCCTGAGTTGCCGACGATGGCGGAGTGGATGTATGACTAGCATTCGGCGGCACAAATCATGGTATTCGCTCAACAGTGAAGCCCGTTTGAGTATGCCGAAATCATCAACCAAGACGGTGGATGCGAAAAATGTAGATCCGCCAAGGCGCGTAGGCCCTTTACAGAAAATAAGGCATCGGGAGGTCTTCACGGAAACCGGGGGCGCTGACTTCACTGTGACTGCTGTGGATGTCAAGCCAAGAAAGACAGGCGCTGACATGACTTTGCACGTGGCATCTGTCAAACAGGGTCGACCAGGCGTCATCTGAGTGACAGTCATTCAACGGGGGAAGGGGACTTTTATCTGATTGCTCGCCATCGGCGGGTTGCCGTTGGAGATTGGTCGTCGGAATTTCCGCGAGGCATGGGGGAGCAAGGTGAAGATCCCCTGACCACAGCCATTGACGAATTGCATGAAGAGACTGGATTGTGGGCGCAGCCTGATGCCATCCGTCAATTGCATAGGCTTCATGCCGATGCCGGAATGGTCCAAGACGACGTGCGGGTGATGGAGATGCTGCTTGATAGCGCTTCGTCCATTCCTGCAGTCGATAGTGGCCATCACGGCAGCGATTGGGAACTGGAGGATCTGCAATTGCTGCGGTCAGCTGACATAACCAATATGATTCGTGATGGGCTGCACATTGACGGGCCTACCATCGCTGCATGTTCAATACGGGAAATTGATAAGCTTAGCCGGTGATCTTGTCTACGATCCGTGAATTTTCATTCCGTTGTGCAAAGCCCGGACTGCTTGCGCACTTGAGATAGCAAACCGCCGATCATGAACAAACCGGTGTCGGTAGTTGTCAACTACCGGAAATCGTCATACTCGTTAGTATTTCGTCTTACACATTATTTTATGAGATATGAGCTCAAGTTGACTCCCCGCTTCCAGTAAAGGAGCGGGGAACCCGACTGGTGACCCCGGAGAGATTCGAACTCTCGACCTACAGATTAGAAGTCAGTTGCTCTATCCAGCTGAGCTACGGGGCCAAACCATTTCATTGTACCCGCCCGGGTCCACCGGCGGGTCAGATCTATGAAGCCTGGTCGACTAGGGCTTCCGATATCGCTCGAGTCATTGCAGGAACGGTCATGCCATATCCTTCCAGCAGGGTGGCTTGGGGAACTCGATCGTTGAACTCCTTGGCTGCTCCGAAGGCCAACGTGTGAACCTCAGCAGGTCCGTAGTAGGCTGCCACGGCCTGTCCCCAGCCGCCGTCCAGTTGGCCGTCCTCGATGGTGACCACCAGAGAGTGGGTGCTGGCCAGGGCATCCAGGGTCTGCTCATCCAAACAGTCATAGCGATGAGGATCTACCAGTGTGGGCTTCAGCCCCATGGACCTCTCCAAGGAATCAGCAAGGCCGCAGCCCAGTGGCAGGGCATCGCCCAGGGCCAGCAGGGCCACTGTTCTGCCTTTTTGCAGGATGCGATAGCGATCCCAGGGGGCAGCGTCCGATCTGCATGCAGCATCGGTCTTCAAGGGTTCTGGAGCCGTCGCTACTGGCTTGCCTGCCCGTTCTGTCGCCAGCGTGCGCTCGCCGGGCACCCTGATGACCACAGGCCGCCGAGCCGGACCAGTGGCCCATGCCAGCATGTCCAGAAACTGGTCCCCGCTGCTCGGAGCCAGACAGGTCAGTCCAGGGATTCCTCGCATCATGACCATGTCGGCCGTGCCTGAATGCGTGGCATCGGTTTTGGCGATGCCGGTGGAGAAAACCAGCAGAGTCACTGCGCTGCCGTTCAAGGCCATCTCCTGCTCGATCTGGTCGTAGGCCCTCTGAAAGAAAGTAGCCGAGGTAGCGACCACGGGAGTGCCTCCGGCCTTGGCGATGCCAGCGGCATAGGCTATCGCGTGGGATTCGGCGATGCCCACGTCGCGGTAGTGGTTTCCGGCCCGCTGTCGGGAATCGGGATCGATGCCGTTTGAAAGCGGCGTGGCGGGGGAGATGACCATCAGGCCCGGCTCTTGCGGGAACCTGGCCTCCAAGGCCTGCATGGCCATTCTTCCGTAGGTCTTTCGTGAATTGGGCAGGCGATTCAGAGAGTCCAGCCCGTCCTGCCAGTGGTTGGCCTCCACCGGACCTTCGGCGGGCAAATCAGGCAGGGAAGTCATATGGGCTGTCTGCCCATCGCCCTGGGCTATGGAAGACGGGCCGGCCTGCCCCTGACTGCCCTGTCCCAGCCCCAGGCCCTTGCGGGTGTGAATATGGACCACCACCGGATGGTCGGTGTCTTTGACCAGACGGAAGGCCTCGATCAGGTCCTCGATCCGGTTGCCCTCCTCCACGTAGTGGTAGTCCAGTCCAAGCGCCCGGAAGGGATTGTCTGAGCTGCGTCCCCCGCTGGCACGCAGGGCCGCCAGACTTTTGTACAGCCCCCCGTGGTTTTCAGCGATGGACATCTCGTTGTCGTTGACCACGATGATCAGGTTGCCTCCCTGTTCGGCAGCCCAGTCCAGCCCCTCGAAGGCTGGTCCGCTGCTCAGGGAGCCGTCGCCGATGAAAGCGATGATGTTGGCCTTGCCGCCGGTAGCATCCCGCTGTGCGGCCATCCCGCAGGCCAGGCCGATGGAGGTGCCGGTGTGCCCCAGCATGAAGTCGTCGTAAGGGCTCTCCTTGGGCGAGGTGAAACCTGACAGGTCCTCCTGAGACTCAGGGTCCGTGTAGGCCCGGCGCCGACCGGTCAGGATCTTGTGGGTATAGGCCTGATGGGAGACGTCGAAGATCAGATGATCATGAGGCATATTGAAGACGCGGTGCAGGGCAATAATGGGTTCGATGGTGGCCAGGTTGGAGCCCAAGTGGCCGCCGTGACGTCGACAGAAGCGGATCAGGAGCTGACGGATCTCGTCGGCCAGACGGTTCAGCTCTTCTAAGGAGAGAACATTCAGATCCTGCGGGGAGTCGATGCTGTCCAGAAGCTTGCCCATAGCCCTCCTGTCTGTTTCCTTGATGCAATCCAATGATTCTAGGTCCGGAGCAGCGGTTTGGAGCCGTGAAAGCCCGATGTTCACCAGGTCCGGCCCTTACATCCATAGGACCGTCACGATTGGGCGGCTTCTCCCCGGTCTTGCGTAGTATCGAATGTGCATGAACATTGGAGGGCCGATGGCTGACAATACACATGAAGGGGCACGCGTCGCAGTGATCATGGGATCATCGAGCGACTGGGAGACGATGAAGGGAGCCTGTCGGATGCTTGACCGGTTCGCTATTGTCTACACCAAGGAGGTCATCTCCGCCCATCGCACGCCTGGGCGCATGGCCGAGTTCGCGCATCAGGCACGGAGCCAGGGCACCGAGGTCATTATCGCCGGGGCTGGCGGAGCAGCCCATCTGCCTGGTATGGTGGCGGCCCAGACCACCCTGCCGGTCATCGGGGTGCCGGTGCAATCACATGCCTTGAGTGGAGTTGATTCACTTCTGTCCATCGTCCAGATGCCTGCCGGCATACCTGTGGCGACCACGGCCATAGGAGCATCAGGTGCCGCCAACGCCGGTCTCTTGGCGGTTTCGATCCTATCAATCAACAATTCCGAACTTGCTCAGGCCCTGGATGACTACCGTACCGAGCTCGCTCAATCTGTGGAGGCATCCAATGCCCAGCTTGTCTGAGGAGACCAAGGGGAGCATTGATCACCTGGAGCCGGGGTCCGTCATTGGGATCGTGGGTGGCGGTCAGCTGGGACGGATGATGGCCCTGAGCGCCCGATACCATGGATTTCGCATCGGTGTGCTGGATCCTACGCCCGATGCTCCCGCAGCCCAGGTGGCTGATTTTCAGGAGACAGCCGACTACGACGACCTTAACGCCCTCAAGCGGCTTGCTGAACGCAGCGATGTGCTCACCTACGAATTCGAGAATGTGGATGCCGACGCACTGGACCAGGTGAGGGATCGTGTGGCCGTCCCCCAAGGGACCGACCTGCTCAGGGTCACCCAGGATCGGGTTCACGAGAAAACATTCATCAACCGTCATGGCATAGATACGGCTCCTTGGAGGCAGGTCGACAGTCTTGATCAGTTGGATGCAGCCCTGCAGGAGCTGGGAATGCCTGCTGTGCTCAAGACGCGAACCGGCGGCTATGACGGCCATGGCCAAGCAGTGCTGCGCACGAATGAGGATTTTCAGGCGCTGATGGCGCGAATGAAAGGCCGGGACTTTCCGCCCTCCGTACTGGAGGGGTTCGTGGACTTCGCCTTCGAGGCCTCGATACTGGTCTCAGGCAACGGGAAGGATTATGTCACCTTCCCCATGGTGCGCAACGAGCACCGTCGCAACATCCTCCATATGACTCTGGCACCAGCCAAGGTCGAGCCTGCGATGGCTGACCGTGCGCGTGACATGGCTCTGACGCTCGCGGACGGCTTCAAGCTGGCCGGGACCTTGGCTCTTGAGCTTTTTGTCATGCCCGATGGCGGTCTGGTGGTCAACGAATTGGCTCCGCGGCCCCATAACTCAGGTCACTACACCATCGAGGCCTGCTCCATGGACCAGTTCGATGCCCATGTTCGGGGCATCGCCGGGTGGCCCCTGCCTAGTCCTCGCCTGCTCAGCCCCGCGGTCATGGTCAACGTTCTGGGCCAGCATGTGGCACCGGTCAGGAGGCTGCTGGGTAAGCACCCCGAATGGTCCCTGCATGATTACGGCAAGGCTGAGGTACGCACCGACCGCAAGATGGGGCATCTGACGGTGCTGACCGACAATCCTGAAAGGACCGCCCGGGATCTGGAGGCCACAGGTTGCTGGTCCGACCTGGACTGAACCGAATCCTCACATCTTTATCGGCAAGCCGGATGTAGGCTTGGGGGAGCCCAAGGAGTGTGTCTAATCATGAACGCTGACTCATCCGTCGGTCGCCGGACGTGGCAGAAAAACGCCGTTTGGAGAGTTCTCCAGGCCCAGAACGACTTCGTCTCAGCCAAGGAGCTGCACAGGCTTCTTCGCGATGATGGCCAGCGAATCGGCTTGGCGACGGTCTACCGTCAGCTGAGCACCCTGCATATGTCCGGCAATCTGGATTGCATTGAGCATGGAGGCATCCGGCTTTACCGGGTCTGCCTGGCTCAGCGAAAACACCATCACCATCTGGTCTGTGAACGCTGCGGCAGAACCGTGGAGATCAGCCCTCCGGATGAGGACTGGCTGAAGGCGGTGGCAGCTGAACATGGCTTTACTGTCTCCTCGCATACCTTGGAGGTCTACGGCCTGTGCAACAGCTGTCGGGACCGCTCTGATCAGATGCGCGTCAGTGATCCTCCCTGCCCTTAGGCATGATGGTCTTGATGGCATCCCAGGCCTGCGAAGCCTTGAGATTGGGCAGGTAGGCCTGGACTACGGCCAGTCCGATCTGCGCTAGCTGAGCCGGGTCGGGGTAGCAGATATAGACCGGGTGCTCGCTGGGCTGGAACTTCTTCTTGAAGAAGAAGAGCGAGCTGAAGCCATAGGCTGGTTCCATCAGGTCGGACACCAGACGCAGGGCATGTTGCAGGAAGGCGGTCCGATCCTCGCTCTGTTCATCGGTGTTATCCTCGCTGCTGTCCATGCCGGCCAGCGGGGCGGCCGAAAGGCTCATGAATTCGGCTGTGCCTTGGTCGCGCAGCCGTTCGGCCATGCGCGCTATCAGAAACTCCATGATGCCATTAGGGCTGTCGGTCCTGTGCCGCATGAAGTCGAGAGTCCAGCCGATCACCTGGCCCTGACGGTAGGTGGGCATCCAGCTGGTCACGGCCAGCACTTTCCCCTGGCCATCTACGGCATAGAGGATGGCCATGCGCGGGTCTCTCAGCTCATCCAGGCCCCCTAGGGTGAACTTCATCTCAGGCAGCGCCTTGAGCTCAGCCCACTGCTCGGAGATGTCCACGATCTGCGACTGGACGTCCCAGGAGGCGTCGTTGAATGTGGTCAGCACGTCGGTGATGCTGTCGCGCTTGGCCTTGTTGATGGCTGTGCGAATGTCCTGCCACTTCTTGCCCTTGGTCTGCCAGAGGCTGGGGGTGATCACCATCTCTGTGCCGACTGTCAGGGTGGACCAGCCGCGGGCGGCCAGCAGATCGCGCTGGGGCTTGTGGATGCTATAGAAGACCGGTGACCAGGAGTGGGCGTTGCAGAAGCGCGTGAATTCGTCCAGATCGTCCGCATACTCGTCAGGGTCGCCGAATGGACCAGTGGTGGTCAGGGCTATGCTGTGCAAAAGCCTGTAGGCGATGGCCGATCGGCCGCTGTGAGAGAACCAGTAGCTGTTGCCCTCCCATGTGGTCATGAAGGACATGCTCTCACCTCCATGCTCCACCAGCTGATCGGCCTCCTGACGCTCGCTGCCGTTTTGGATGACCGAGCTGCGCATCCAGGAGAGCAGAACCACCAGGACCACTAGCCAGAAAATCAGCCCTATTCCGTGGCTGACTATTCTCCCCGTGGGGGTGCGTGGAACCAGGGCTGGAAGGAAGCGTGAAGCTACTCCATTGGGCAGGTAGAGCGCAGGCAGCTGGGAGAGTGCCCTGCCGGTAGTGGGCCGTGGATTGAAGGAGCCGGGACTGACGGCCGTGAATGCCATATAGCCCATGGCGGTGGTCAGGAAGGCCAGAACGATGGCCGCCCAGCCCAGTTGCAGACGTGAGGTCTTGGTCCGCACCAGGAAGATGCGCAGATTGCGCGCCAGGAACCAGCTGAGAATCAATGGCGGCAGGGTGATGACCAATAGCGAGGGCAAAGCGCCATGTCGAATGGCCTGGGCCAGGCCTTCTCCGATGGTCAGGGGGAAGACCAGGAAATAGAGCAGGGCCAGGACGATGTTCAGAGTGTTGAGAACCAGACCGGTGACGGCAGCGACTCGACGGCCGTGGTAGATGCCCCAGGCCACCACCAGCAGAACCAAGGTGGGCATGATCAAGGACGAGACGCCTGTGGGGCCATGGCCGTTCACCAGACCGTACTGGGCATAGCAGCTGGCCTGGTTGTTTTCGGCAAGGCAGTGGGATAGTGCAGCGTTGCCAACTCTAGTCGGGCTGAGGAATGTGCCCAAGGGGGTTAAGAATCCGGCGCGGATTCGCGAGGAGATGGTAACCACGGGGCCAAGAGCCAGCACCGTGGAGACGGCGCCCAGCAGATGACGGGTCTCGTAGGAGCCACTATGCCCGTGCGGATTGGCATCCTGGGCTGGTCCATGCCAGAGGTGTCCGGTCAGGTGGCCGATCAAGGCTGCCGCAAGGGCGCAATAATAACCAGGATTGCCGGTATACAGCACTATAAGGATCAAAGCTGTGTAACCTATGGTGGCGATCCTGCGTCGCCAGAGAAAGTCGCTGAAAGGGATGGAGGCCATCAGGGAGCCGACCACCAGGATGATGGGGCTGAGCGACATGGGCACTCGTATGAACCAGGACCAATGGCTTTGGAGGGCATTGATCAGCGAGCAGATGATCAGACCGACTGCTGTGCCGCCTATGGCGCTGATGACTGCGGCCAGCACAGTGCGCCTGCGCCCTAAACGGGTTTCGGCGATGCACAGCATGACGAGGACCAAGGCTACGTCTATAGCAAGTTGCAGGGGGCCGGGAGTGATGACCAGGGATACCAGCAGTCGTGCGAACTGGAGCAGGAGCGAGTGCTGACCCTGTCCATGGAAGGGTCTGGACGCCTGAAGAAAGATCAGATCGGACAGAGGCATACCTAGCCGGGCTCTGCCGGGGATGCGCAGCAGCCAGATGAGCAGCCAGCTAATCAGATTGAGCAGGATCAGTCCGAGGCTGAAGGCCAGTGCTAAGGCGTGGCGTTTGGCCCAATGGGCCAAGTCTGTCAGAAGGACGGTCTTTGCTGAAGGCTCCATCAGTCCGTATCTCTTATTCGTTGTCTGCATGATCGATGCGGCTCTCTCTGCTTATGGATTCGGCTAGTCTGTCCTGTCGGCAGTTGAACCGATGTTTGCTACAACAATATCCGGAAAATCCTGGACCGGCTGGGACATTTTTCCCAAACCCATGGCCTCGCCCAGCCATTCCAGCCCGGGTTTCCAGGCGGCCTTGACCGTGTGCCAGTCATGGCCCGATCCCTGGGTGACGACGGCCTCCACGCTCATGCCTGCCTGGTCGGCGGCCTTGGCAATGATCATCATATTGTGTTGTGACTCTTTGTCGTTGGATCCAGCAGCAGTGAATAGACGCTGACTTGATGGAGCCCGCTCCAGGATGGCTCTGGCCGGGACCTGGGCCAGGAAGCGTTTTCGGTCGCCGCCGAAGTAGTCGTGGATCATCTGGTCCTTTCGACCCTGGGTCGGCTCCAGCTCCCCGTCGGCTGGAAGCATGTTCCCGTAGACGTCGGGATGCCGTGCTCCCAGCTGAGTGGAGCAGGTTCCACCTTGGGAGAATCCGCCGATGGCCCAGAGCTGCGGCTGACTGGCGACTGGCAGGTTGGCGCGGATCCAGGCAGGCACGTCATGACTCAAATAGGTCTCGGCTTTTCCGTAGACGGGGGAGTCCACGCACAGGCTGTTGTGGAACGAAGACCCGTTCTGGTCAGGGGAGACCACCACTGGAGCCAAGCCATCGTGTTGCGCGGCGTAGGCATCCATCATGGCCTGGATGGATCCGGCAGTGAAAAGCCGATCGGGGCTGCCGGGCTGGCCAGCCAGGAGGACGAAGACTGGCAGGGCTGGCGGTTTTTCGCTCAGCGCGGCGGGCGGCAGGTAGATATCGGCCGGACGGGCCAGAAATTGTGAGCTGTCATTGGAGATGCGCACGCTGTAGGAGCGGCCGCTGCGCGGATAGGACGGCAGATCGCCTCGGGAGGCCCGGGACCGCCATTGGGCCACGCTCATGGCCGGTCTGGCCGCTGGATGACTTCCGTAGTCCGGGTAAAGGGTGACGTCGAACAGGGATCCCAGGGTGGTGAACTCCCCGTAGATGATATCGACGCGAAGTCCGGTGGACAGCAGGCAGAGCAGGACGCTCAGGGCTGCAAGGAACCGACGCCATCCACGTGCAGTGAACAGGATGCAGATTGCAAACCCGGCAGCCAGGAAGCACAGGGCCACAGTGATGATGACCATCCAACCCAAAGATACCCCAAAGAGCATGAAGACGTCGGAGACCAGCCAAGTAGCCAGCAGTCCCAAGGCCCCAATGCCCACGGCAATGGCGAACTGTCTCAATAGGGTCCGCCAGCGTCCATGAGTCAGTCCGGTCAACACCAGCAGGACTAGGACCAGGGCCGTCAGGGTGAACATCGTCGCGGGCAGCCATCCCTGGGTCAGATGGACCTTTGCCAGCCATGTACCCATGCAATTCCTCCCAACCAAAATGTACCCGCAGCTCAGTATAGAGAATGTACGCGGACGAGGGCCATTTTTGCAGGTATCTGTTCGGACGCTTTCATGAATTCTGGTCAAAGGTAATCTATGGTACATTTATTGATAATCAATCTCAGTAACGCTCGTGAGGCCGTCAACTGGCCTCTTGCAGTCGCTAGGAAGGAATCCCCATCCATGCATGCCAGCAGCTCACGCCACCGCCGGATCCGCACCATGGCCACCGCTCTCATGGCCGGACTGACCCTGCTGACCTGTCTGACAGGCTGCGGAACGAGCACTGCGTCCCCGTCCGCTGCCGGATCCGGTCCCCTGCAGGTGGTGACCAGCATCAATCAGTGGCAGTCCCTGGCTGTGGATCTGGGCGGCGACCAGGCTCGGGTGGATACCATTCTGAGCAACACATCAACTGACGCCCATGACTATGAGCCGACAACGGCAGATATCGCCCGGATCAGCCGTGCTGATCTGGTCATAGTCAACGGTGCAGGCATTGACGACTGGGCGGCCAAGGCTGCTGAAACCGGGCAGGCCCGTATGGTGGACATATCCAAGGCCTCGGGACGCAAGGCTGGCGATAACCCCCATCTCTGGTTCTCCTCGCAGGGCAGGAGAGCAGCTGCCAAGGCCGTGCATGAGGCTTATGGGCAGTTGCGTCCCGACCGAACAGCCGACTTCGACAGGGCTTACCAGGACTGGCAAGGTCGACAGGCCCGTCTGGACGATCTGATTGCCAAAGCGCGCAAGCAGACCCAGGGATGGCACTACGCGGCCACGGAATCGGCTGCCTACTATCTTTGCCATGATCTGGGCATGGAGGATCTGACCCCCGAGGGGTACCTGCGGGCGGCCGCCAATGAAAGCGAGCCCTCGCCCGAGGACCTGGTGGCCTTCCGGCATCTGCTGTCCTCCAGACGGTTGGACATGCTGGTGCTCAACGTTCAGGAAGTCAATCGAACCTCCAAGGAGCTGGCCATTCAGGCCCGCAAGGCTCATGTCCCGGTGTTCGAAGTCAGCGAGCAGCGCCCTGAGAAGTACCGGAACCTAGAGGACTGGATCAGCGCCTTGATCCATCAGGTGCCGGGCGCCAAGGCCTGATGGACCAGCTCGCGCTTCATGTTCGCTAAGAGGTGTTTTCATGGAGCTTGTCGTCCTTAATGGGAACAATGGCACAGGTATCGGTAAAGGCCCGTGGGGCTCAGTCGCCAAAGTCAGGAGTAAGCGGTGAAGGATCGTAAGCGTCAGCCCGGCCGGTGGACATCCTGGATGCAGAACATGACCGGACGTCTTCGGGTGCGTGGATGGGTCTATCTGCTCGCCTTCATCCTGATTGACTTCCTGTCAGTGGGCATCCTGCAGTGGGGAGTCTCCCTGAACAGCTCCCGTGTAGAACTGTCCAACCCGCTAATCGGCTTCTGGGGCTTCATCTCGGCCATGTGGACCCAGCGTCGGTTCGTTCTGGTGCTCAATATGCTGGCTGTGGGCCTGGTCTACCTGGCTCTGGCCTGCTTGACCAATCGCTTCTGGGCGGCATCGGGCCTGATCCTGGCCATCTGTGCGGTCATTGCGGTCATCGAACGTTTCAAGGTACGTGCCCGCTACGAGGCCATCCTGCCCTCCGATCTGGATTTCCTCCATGCCGATGCGGCCAACCTGGTCTCCTTCCTGCCGGCCAGGTCTCTGCTCATGATCGGGCTAGGAGTCGTGGCTCTGATCGTTCTCGGAGTGCTCTGCTGGGTGGTGACACGGATGGATGCCCGTCGCGGCCGCCCGGTGGCCACTGGCAACAAGCCGCTGGGCGCCGGGCTGCGTACGGTGGGGGTCCTGGTCCCGGTTCTGGTGGTGGCGCTGTTCATGTCCACCGTGGGCACCTACGGCAGTCCCGCCTACCGCTTCTCACAGTTCATGGGGGACAAGCCCTCCATGTGGGACTCGGTTTATGATGCCCAGCGCAACGGGGTCTTCGTGTCCTTCTCCCGGCAGCTGCGGCCCAAGGTCATGGACCAGCCCGCAGGCTACAGCCGTGCCACTATGCAGTCTCTGGCCCATCGCTACCAGCTATCGGCGGACAGCATCAACCGTGACCGCAAGTCCTATATGAACGAGTCGACCCTGGTCTACGTTCTCTCCGAGTCATTCTCGGATCCCACACGCGTGCCGGGCGTTGCGCTCAACCAGGACCCCATGCCTCATATCAGATCCATCAAGCAGGGCACCACCAGCGGACTCATGCTCTCCTCCGGCTATGGCGGGGGCACGGCCAACCTGGAGTTCCAGGCCATGACCGGCCTGTCCATGGCCAACTTCGACCCTTCGCTGACCTCTCCGTATCAGCAGGTCATTCCTCACTTGAGCTGGATACCCACGGTCAATCAGGCCTGGGGAGCGCCATCCAGATCACTGGCCTTTCACCCCTACGAGTCCTCCATGTATTCCAGGGCTGAGAACTATAAGAAGTTCGGCTTCTCGCACTTCTATTCACTTACAGGCCCTGACCAGATAGCCCACCAGGACCGCATCGATCGCAGCCAGTATGTGGGTGATCGCTCCGCCTACGACTCCGCCCTGGAGCAGATGGGCGACGACAAGGGCAACCAGTTCGTCGAAGTCATCACCATGCAGAACCACATGCCCTACAACGACTGGTATGACGATAACAACTTCTCGGTCAACTCCTCCGATCCCAACATGCCCTTGGGCGATGATGAGGTGCAATCCATCCGCACCTATGCCAAGGGTGTCAGTCTGACCGATCAGGCCACTGCAGACTTTGTGAAGAGCCTGGATGCGCAGAGCAAGCCGGTCACTGTGGTCTTCTACGGCGATCACCTGCCTGGCATCTATGGAACGGCAAGCTGGGATGAGCGCAACTCCCTGGCCCTGCATCTGACCGATTACTTCATCTGGTCCAACAAAGCCTCGGATGCCTCGGGAGCACAGGTAAGCAACAGTGCCTATTCCTCGCCCAACTTCTTCCAGGCCCAGGCGGCCGAGCACATGGATGCCAAGGTCTCGCCTTTCACGGCCTTCCTGACCCAGCTGCACGATAAGATCAGCGCTATCGAGCCCCCGGTTGCCAACCAGATCCAGGACTGGAACAGGATCCCGGCAGGGCAGACCAACTATCTGGATGCCCAGGGCCGGCCCATGGATGCCCGTGACTTCGACCGAGCCACCCGTCAGCTTCTGAACGATTACAAGCTGATTCAGTACGACATCATGGCCGGCAAGCACTACCTGCAGGGGACCGGCTTCACTGCCACTCCCACCCGCCGCTCGGATGCCGCCCGTCAGAAGGCTGAGATGGAGCGCCAGGCCAAGGAGCAGGCTAAGGAGCAGGCCCGTCAGGAAGAGCAGAACCAGGACAAGGACAGGGAGAGCTCGGCCAGCTCGGCCAACTAGGCTTCCAGGCCGCGGTGGCCGATGTCGTGCCGATAGAAGAGGCCTGGCATCGACAATCCGTTCAGCCGGTCATAGACTCGACGGGCTGCCTGGGCCAGGTTGTCACCTTGGGCAACCACCAGGGCGGTCCTTCCTGAGGAGGATGTCAGACCAGTTGATGCCGAGCCTGACACTCCGGCGTAGTAGGCTCTGAGGTCCGGCTCCGGGGCGATCAGCGGTACGGGTACACCGGTCTTGGGATTGCCGGGATAGCCCTGGGCTGCAAGGACCACACCCAGACGGCTATGGGAGTCGTCCCAGGTGAATTGCGGATCTCCGCCCTCCATCAGCGTGCGGATGGCTGTGCCCAAGTCGCTGGTCAGTGCAGGCAGCACCACTTCGGTCTCCGGGTCCCCCAGTCGCGCATTGAACTCGATGACCTGAGGGCCTTGGTCAGTGACCATCAGCCCCGTGTACAGGACCCCGGTGAAGGGGCAGCCTTCCTGGGCCAAGGCACGGACGATGGGTGCAACGATGGTATCCAGAGCCTTTTTGGTCAGTTCCGGTCCGAACTGAGGCAGAGGGCAGTAGGCACCCATGCCGCCGGTGTTTGGACCCCGATCCCCGTCATAGGTGGGCTTGTGGTCCTGCGAAAGGGGCATGGGCCAGAACTGCTCGCCTCGAACAAAGCACATGAGCGAGCACTCCTGGCCCATCAGCCGATCCTCGATGACAACCTGGGCGCCGGCCTGTCCGAACTTATGACCAATGAAGATGGCATCCAAAGCCTGCATGGCCTGGTCAAGGTCGTCGGCCACGGTCACTCCCTTGCCTGCAGCCAGTCCGTCAGCCTTGATGACCAAGGGTGCGCCGTGCGAACGCACATAGGCCTTGGCTGTTTCCAGGTCATGGAAGACCGCATAGTCGGCGGTAGGAATACCATGCCTGCGCATAAGGTCCTTGGCAAAGCCCTTGGATCCCTCAATGCGGGCCGCGGCCTTAGTGGGTCCAAAGGCGAGGATGCCGGCCGCCTGCAGGTCGTCGATCAATCCTGCCGTCAAAGGAGCCTCTGGTCCGACGAAGACCCAGTCGATCCTCAGCTCGCGTATTGCAGCGATCAGTTTTTCAGGCTGCGAGGAATCCAATTGCAGCAGGCTGATGCCGTCCGGTTCCATGCCGGGGTTGCCCGGGGCGCACCAGACCCGA
Organism: Bifidobacterium sp. ESL0819; assembly: GCF_052606245.1. NCBI lineage: Bacteria > Bacillati > Actinomycetota > Actinomycetes > Bifidobacteriales > Bifidobacteriaceae > Bifidobacterium > Bifidobacterium sp. ESL0819. Next base: position 1,931,111 of record NZ_CP199587.1, on the reverse strand, counting down.
TCTACTCCTGGACCGGACAGCAGAGTGGTGGCGATAACATGCTCCCTGGCTCCCGACCCGATGACCAGTACCTTGTCTGCCATGATGGGCTCCTCTCGCTATATTATTGACGGCCATTTTCATTAAGGATGACCTGCTGGCCGTTTTGAGCACGTATTACCCGCCCGATCAGGGCGTAGGGCTCCTGCTCCTCATCAAGGACTGCGCGAGCCTGGTCCAGCTGGTCAGAGGAAACCACCAGAACCATCCCAATGCCCATGTTGAAGATGTTGTACATCTCCAGATGGTTGACTGCGCCCATTTCTTCGATCATGGCGAAGATGGGCGGCACCTTCCAGGCATCGAGGTCGAAGCTGGCGGCCAGTCCCTCTGGAAGGATCCGGGGCACTTTCTCCACGAAGCCGCCGCCAGTGATGTGTGCCGCGCCCCTGAGCAGGCCAGAGGCAAAGAGCGGGCGCAGGGCCTTGACGTAGATTCGGGTGGGGGTCAGCAGCTCCTCTCCCAGGGTTCGCCCCCCAAGCTGGTAGGGCCTATCCTCCAGCTTCATGCCTCCCTGATCCAGCAGGACCTGGCGAATCAGGGAGAAGCCGTTGGAGTGGACGCCCGAGGAAGGCAGGCCGATCAGCTGGTCGCCCTCGCTGATTGCAGATCCGTCCACCAGGGACTTACGTTCGACCACACCCACGGTGAATCCAGCCAGATCGTATTCGTCGGGCTGGTACATGTCGGGCATCTCGGCGGTCTCCCCGCCTACCAGGGCAGCCCCGGCCAGGACGCAGCCGTCGGCCACGCCCTTGACCACCTGCTCCAGCAGAGCCGGATCGTTGTGTCCGCAGGCAATGTAGTCCAGAAAGATCAGCGGCTCGGCCCCCTGGGCGATGATGTCATTGACGCACATGGCCACGCAGTCCTGGCCTATGGTGTCATGGCGACCAGCTTCCTGTGCCACCATCAGCTTGGTGCCCACGCCATCGGTGCCTGAGACCAGGACCGGTTGTCGGTAATTGAGCTCAGACAGATCAAAGTCGCCGCCGAAGCCGCCGATGTCACCGGCGCCCGGCCTTCGGGTTCTGGCCGTGTGGGAGCGGATCCTGTCGATCAGTTCGTATCCGGCCTCCACCGATACTCCAGCCTGTTCATATGCCTTCGGCATGGATGCCCCTTTCTCTGCTCTGTCTGTCCAGCTCTTCGCTAGTCCTCATAGGTCTGTTCTTCTGCCCCGCCCCTGCAGGCATGTCAAGCCCATAGGATCCCTTGGAGGCTTCCAGCCGGGCCCGGTCCTCTTGGGTCAGCGAGGCCAGGAAGCCCTGCTCGTAGTCGTCAAGCCGCGTGGGGTAGTCTCCGTTGAAGTAGGCCACGCAAAGTCCCTGGTATGGCGCTTCCCGGCCTAGGCCGATGGAATCCACCAGACCGTCCAGACTCAGGTAGGCCAGGGTATCGGCCTCAATGGTTTCTCTGATCTGCTCTACAGACTTTTTGGCAGCGATCAGTTCAGAGGTCCGTTGAATGTCGATGCCGTAATAGCAGGGATAACGCAGGGGCGGGGACGCGATTCGCATGTGCACCTCGCTCGCCCCGGCTTCACGAAGCAGATGGACGATTCTGCGCGAGGTAGTGCCTCGGACGATGGAGTCGTCGATCACCACAACCCGTTTGCCCGCCACGACTCCGCGCACAGCAGCCAGTTTCATTCTGACACCCTGTTCGCGCATGGCCTGGCTTGGCTGGATGAAGGTGCGTGCCACGTATTGGTTCTTGATCAGCCCCATCTCGTTGGGCAGCCCTGCCGCTTCGGCATAGCCTGAGGCTGCGGACAAGGAGGAGTTGGGTACGCCGATGACCATGTCTGCGTCCACCGGGGCCTCATGGGCCAGCCTGGCCCCCATCCGTTTGCGGGCCGAGTGGACATTGATCCCATAAATATTCGAGTCGGGTCTGGCGAAGTAGATGAACTCCATGGAGCAGATGGATAGGCAGGTGTGATCGGTATAGCGCTCGATGCTGTAGCCCGAGTCGTCCACGCGGACGATTTCGCCAGGGCCGATATCCCTTACCAACGTTGCGCCGACCAGGTCCAGTGCGCAGGTTTCGGAGGCCAGGACGTAGGCCCCTCCGGGCAGCTGACCCAGGGAGAGGGGACGGAAGCCATTGGGATCCAGGGCTCCGATCATAGCGTTCTCGGTCATGAGCAGGTATGCGAAGCCGCCATGGACCTGGCGCAAGGCCTGCTTGAGCGCCGCCATGAAGTCCCGTTCAGGACTGCGGCGGATCAGGTGCATGAGCACCTCGGTGTCGGAGTTGGAGTGGAAGATGGCTCCCTGATCCTCCAGCTGCGCCTTGAGACTGTTGCAGTTGGTCAGATTGCCGTTGTGCGCCAAGGCTATGTCTCCGTCATGGAAGCGAAAGACGAAGGGCTGAATGTTTTCGATGGATCCTGAACCGGTGGTGGCATAGCGTACATGGCCAATGGCTCGGTCGCCGGTCAGCGGCGCCAGGCTGGACTCGTCCGGGAAGACCTGAGTCAGAAGGCCCAGGCCCCGCCTTCCGATCAGGTGCCCCTGGTCGTTGGAAACGATGCCGGCGCCCTCCTGGCCGCGGTGCTGCAAGGCGTGCAGACCGAAGTAGGTCAGCCGGGCGGCGTCGGGGTGGCCCCAGACCCCGAAGATCCCGCACTCCTCGTGGATGCCCTCAAGCTCCAACGACATGGTCGATGTCCTTTCCTCTAGGCGGCAAAGTAGTCCACTCCCGACTGGAAGAGCGGCTGCAGGGGGCCTGTCGGCACATTCAGATACAGGTCGGGACCGCTGCGTTCCGTGTGCCCCATCTTGCCCAGCACTCGGCCGTCCGGGCTGGTGATGGCTTCGACAGCCATGGCTGATCCATTGGGGTTGACCAACGGATCCATGGAGGGGCGGCCCTGTTCGTCTACATACTGGGCTGCCACCTGCCCTCGCTCGATCAGGGTGCGCAGGAGGCTGGGCTTGGCCACGAACCGTCCTTCGCCGTGGCTGATGGGCATGGTATGGATATCACCCACCCGGCAGGTACTCAGCCAGGGTGAGCGAGTAGAGCTGATCCGCGTGTGGACCAGACGGCTCTGATGACGGCCGATGGCGTTGACGGCCAGAGTGGGGTCCTCGGACGAGCCCGTGACGATTTTGCCGTAGGGAACCAGGCCCAGTTTGATCAGAGCCTGGAAGCCGTTGCAGACGCCCAGAATCAGCCCGTCCCGGTCCTGCAAAAGCTCCTGGAGGGCATCCGCGACCTGGTTCGAGCGCAGGAAGGATGCCACTAGTTTGGCCGAACCGTCGGGCTCATCGCCGCCGGAGAAGCCGCCGGGCAGCATGAGTATTTGGCTGTTGCGGATGGCCTGGGCCAGGCGGCGGGAGCTCTCGGTCACGTCGTCGGCATTCAAGTTGCGGATGACCACGGTATCCACCTGAGCTCCAGCGTCATGGAAGGCTCGTGTGGAGTCGAACTCGCAGTTGGTGCCGGGGAAGACGGGCATGACCACCTTCGGTCGGGCGGTATGGAAAGCCCCCTTGGTTCTGTGCGCTGCAGGCCTGCCGGACTCACGGTCGGTGCGACCGATAGTCGGCACCGGGTCGCCTTGGCCTCGGTATGGGAAGATGCCTTCCAGACCCTTGGCACGGATTTCCTCAAGCTCTGCCAGGTCCAGATCCTCGCCGCCGCAGCGCAGACGGTAATTCTGGCTGGTGTGTCCCAGGAGACGCAAATGCAGGCTGGAATCCTGAATGAATAGGGGCTCTGGACCTGAGGTCTCCAGAATGAAGCTTCCATAGGCTGGGCGGAAGAGCGCCGATATAACGGTGTCTGACGCCAGATCCAGTCCGATCCTGTTGCCCAGGCACATCTCCATCAGGGACTGGGCGATGCATCCGTAGCCCGGAGTGGCTACAGCATCCACCAGGCCCTGGCTGATCAGCGTCTCCGCCTGGTCCATGACTGTTCGCAGACTCTGCGGATCGGGCAGCAATCCTTCCTTCTGGTATTCAGGTGCCAAGAGATAGATCCGACGGCCCGCGGCCTTGAACTCAGGGGAGACCGCATCCTTGACTTGCCCCAGGGACACGGCGAAGCTGATCAGGGTGGGCGGCACGTCCAGGTCCTCGAAACTGCCGGACATGGAGTCCTTGCCGCCTATGGCGCCCACTGCCAGGTCCAGTTGAGCCTGGAGGGCGCCCAGGACGCCGGCCACAGGCAGACCCCAGCGCCTGGGGTCGTCGCCGGGCTTTGGATAGTACTCCTGCAGACTCAGATGGGCCCGGGAACGGCTGAAACCAGAGGCGACCAGCTTGGCCAAACTTTCGACCACGGCTAGGTAGGCGCCGGCGTATGGATCCCGACTGCTTATCCAAGGGTTGAATCCCCAAGTCATGGCCGAGGCGGTGGTGGTGTGTCCGTCCACCGGCAGCTTGGCGACCATGGCCTGGGCCGGAGTCAGCTGTCGGGCTCCGCCGAAAGGCATGAGGACGGTGCCTGCGCCGATAGTGGAGTCGAACTGCTCGGCCAGACCCTGCTGGGAGCAGACGTTGATGTCTGTAAGCAGGGCCCTCATGCGTGCGTCCAAGCTGCCTTGGACCTCGAAGGGAGCATGGTAGGGAGCAGGAACCGCTACATGGGCATCGGCCTTATGAGGGGCGCCATTAGAGCCTAGGAAGGATCGGGGGATATCTACGATGGTTTCTGATCGCCAGATCATCCGCAGTCGGGGTTCTTCGGTGACCTTGGCGATGACAGTGGCCTCAAGGTCCTCCTGACGGGCATATTCGATGAAGGCGGGTGCGTCTTTGGCCGCCAGGGCCACAGCCATGCGTTCCTGGCTCTCGGAAATGGCGATTTCGGTCCCGTCCAGCCCCTGGTACTTGAGTGGCACCCGGTCCAGGTCCACCTTCAGGCCGTCCGCCAACTCGCCCACGGCCACGGCCACACCGCCGGCTCCGAAATCGTTGCAACGCTCAATCAGCCTGGCTGCCTCTGGTCGGCGGAAGAGGCGCTGGAGCTTGCGCTCCTCAGGGGCATCGCCCTTCTGCACCTCGGCCCCGCAGCGTTCCAGACTCTGTTCGTCCTGGGACTTGGAAGCTCCTGTGGCGCCGCCGATTCCATCGCGGCCGGTCCTCCCGCCCACCAGGATGATCAGATCGCCGGGTGCAGGCCGATGGCGGATCACATGGTCGGCCGGGGTGGCGGCCACCACAGCACCCACCTCCATCCGCTTGGCCGCATAGCCGGGGTGGTAGATCTCACGAACCTGCCCGGTGGCCAGCCCTATCTGGTTGCCATAGGAGGAGTAGCCATCGGCTGCCTGACGGATGATCCGGCTCTGGGGCAGCTTGCCCGGCAGAGTCTGATCCAGTGGCTGACGGGGATCTGCCGCACCGCTGACCCTCATGGCCTGGTAGACGTAGCCCCTTCCGGACAAGGGATCGCGGATGGCTCCGCCGATGCAGGTGGCTGCGCCTCCGAAGGGCTCGATCTCTGTCGGATGGTTATGGGTTTCATTTTTGAAGAGGAAGAGCCAGTCGCGGTCCTGGCCGTCCACGTCGACCTTGGTCCGGATAGTGCAGGCATTGACCTCTTCGGACTGGTCCAGGTCGTTCAAAATGCCACGCTTCTGCAGATACTTGGCTCCAATGGTGGCCATGTCCATCAGGCATTCCGAGCGGTCCTGGCGTTCCAGTTCAGCGCGGATTGCCCGGTAACGCTCCAGCGTGGCGCGAGCTCGGGGGTTGTCCGCCTCGATTCTCTCCAGCCTGGTGTTGAAGGTGGTGTGCCGACAGTGGTCGGACCAGTAGGTGTCGATCACCTTGAGCTCAGTCAGGGTGGGATCACGCTTTTCCTGGCGGTAGTGGTCTCGGCAGAAGCGGACGTCAGGCAGATCCATGGCCAGGTCCAGCTTGCCGATCAGCGCTTCCAGTTCAGGATCGTCCAGATTGCGGAAACCGTTTAATACAGGCACTGGATCCGGATCCTCGTCAGGCATGGTCAGGGTCTTAGGCTGTTCCAGCCCCACTATCCGTGAATCGACCGGATTGACCAGGTAATTGCGGATGGTTTCGATTTGCTGGACATCCAAGTCGCCATGGAGCAGATAGACGGTTGCCGTGGCCACCAAGGGGCGGGCGCCTTGGCCGACCAGCTGGACGCACTGGGCTGCGGAGTCGGCTCGCTGATCAAACTGACCGGGCAGAGGAGCCACGGCGAAGAGCCTGGGGGAGTCCAGCGACGGCAGGTCTTCGTCGCTTTTCATGCGCAGGGCCTGCTCCAGTTGGGTGGACACCAGATCAGTCTGGGGCTGAGCGAAGACCGTGGGCAGGCAGCGTTTGAAGAGGTCTTCGTCGATTCCTTCCAGATCGTAGCGGTTGATCATGCGCAGGCCGGTGAGCCCTTGTACTCCCGGCAGGGTGCGCAGCTGTTCGGCAAGCCTGTCGGCGGCCTGGTCAAAGCCCCGCTTTTTCTCGGTATAGACACGGAAGAGCACAGTGGATCCTTTCGCGATGGACTGGTTGGGGACCAATGAAAAACCCGGAGGCGATATGCTCGCTTCCGGGTCGACCGATCAGCTGTTCGGTTGGCTTTCGCGCTCCTCCAATTCGGTCAGTCCGTCCAGAATGGTCTGATAGGCCGGAATGATGCTGCCGAGGTCCCTGCGGAAGATGTCCTTGTCCAGGTGGGTAACCTGGCCGTCATGATTATTGCCGATCGCCCAGAGCCGGCAGGTGTCGGGGGTGATTTCGTCGCCGAGAAGGATGATGCCCGATCCAGTTTTGCCCATTTCGATCTTGAAGTCCACCAGCTCCACGTTGATGGCGCGGAAGATGCCGGTCAGCGCCCCGTTGATCTCCCGGGTCTTTGCGGCGATGATGTCCAGATCTTGCTCAGTGGCCAGTCCCAGGGCCAGAATGTCGTCCCGGTTGATAAATGGATCTTCCAGGGGATCTGATTTGTAGAAGAACTCCAGCACCGGCTGTTTCAAGGCAGTGCCTTCCTTCACCCCGTACCGTTGGGCAAAGGAGCCTGCAGCCCGGTTGCGCATGACGATCTCCAGGGGGAACATGTCCAGCCGGCGGTTGAGCTGCTCGGTGTCGGAGATGCTGCGGACGAAGTGGCTGGGGATGCCCCGACGGGCCAGCAAGGAGAATATCACCGTGGTGATCCTGTTGTTCAGTCTGGCCTTGCCTTCGATATTGGCCTTCTTGGCCCCGTTCCCCGCGGTGGCCTGGTCAGTGTACTCAACCCAGAGTATGTCCGGATCATCCGTCTCGTACAGTTTCTTGGCCTTGCCTTGATAGCGCATTCCCAACTTTTCCACGGTTCGCCTTCCTCGAGTTTGTTGCGAATTGGAAACTTCTGCACTGCTTGGGACACGACCACCATAGCAAGCGCAGGTTACATCCCCGCGCCTACTCGGGGTTTCAAATCGCTGGCCACGGCATCAGCGCGCTCGGTGGCAGTCTGCAGGTCCGGCCCCAAGGCCAGCGCCACGCCCATGCGTCGTAGACCATGTGCTTCGGGCTTGGAGAAGATGCGCAAATCAGTGCCAGGGTGGTCCAGGGCCTGCGGCAAGCCTTCGAAACTGACCGGCCCCTGCCCCTTGACCAGGATGGGTCGGCTGACGGCACATGTGCCTTCCGGCAGATTCAGAGCCAGATCCTCCTGATGAACGGGAATGCCCAGGATGGCTCTGGCGTGAAGATCAAACTCGCTGAGCCGCTGGGAGATCATAGTCACCATGCCAGTGTCATGCGGGCGCGGAGCCACCTCGTTGAAGAGCAGCGAGCCGTCGCGCAGGACGAAGATCTCGACTCCGTAGATTCCCCAACCCGTTTCGGCGCTCTGGCGGGCCAGGGATGTCATGGCCTGAACCAGCCGGGTTGCCATGTTCCGGGCCTGCTGCAGGATGTCGGGATTCAGATCCGCCGGTTGCCAGGAGAGCCTGTAGTCCCCGTCCTCCTGACGCTGTCCGATAGGCATGCAAGTGGCCACTCCGGCAGAGGAGGCCACAGTCAGAACGGTCAGCTCATGGGCCAGGGGGGCCAGGGCCTCCACGATGACCTCGGCCTTGCCTTGGTGCTTGGTAGCTGCCCGGCCCTGGGTCAGTGCCGAATTCCAGGCTTGGGACAATCCTCGGCTGCTTCTTACCAGGGTCTGCCCGTGGCCGGAGGAGCTCATCAGGGGTTTGACCATGCAGGGGTAACCCACCTGGTCCGCCGCACTGGCCAGCTCTTCGGGGGAGTCGGCGAAACGGTAGGGAGTGGTAGGCAGGCCCACCTGCTCGTGGGCGAAGACGCGCAGGGCTCTGCGGTCCATGCACATGGCCGCAAGAGGGGCTGCAGGCACTACCTGAATGCCTCGGTCCGCGGCGCTGGCCAGGCGATCAGTGGCGATGGCCTCCACTTCGGGCACGATCAGATCAGGCTGGACCTGTTCGATCAGGTCCTCCAGAGCCTTCGGATCGCTCATCTTCACCTGGTAGCCGGCATGGGCCACCTGTGTGGCGGGTGCGCCAGGGTAGGAGTCTGCTGCACCTACCCAAGCCCCCAGTCGCATCAGGCTGATGGCGATCTCGCGGCCGAGTTCGCCAGCTCCCAGGAGAAGGACTCGTGTGGGTCTTGGCCCTAGAGGGGAGCCGAACGGCCGCTCCTCTGGATTGATGGTGTTGATAATCCGCTGCTGACCGGATGCGCTCATGGCCATATTCTGCCACTCACCCGTAGACCAATGATGCGGTTTATGGATACATGCCTATAAACGACATCTATAGAGGCCTTCTTGTCCGCTGGCCGTCGGGACGATTACCATGTCAGGCAGTCGACCAGGGAAGGCGGGAACGTGAGCGAGCGGACACCGGCGGTGCGGATGGAGCACCTGACCAAGACCTATCACAGCGACGACGACGAAGACAAGACGGCACTGGCCGACATCGATCTGACCGTCGAGACTGGGGATATTTTTGGCATCATTGGACTGAGCGGGGCGGGCAAGTCCACACTGGTCCGCTGCATCAACGGGCTGGAGGATTATGATTCGGGCAGTGTCAAGGTCCGTGGCCGCGAGGTCAAGGATCTGGCTCCGGCCGAGCTGAGGGACTTGAGACGTCGCACCGGCATGATCTTCCAGCACTTCAACCTGATGCCCTCCAGGACGGTGGCCGACAATGTTGGCCTCCCTCTGCGTGGGAGCGGCCGTGACCGCGCATCTCGAGGGGCCCGGGTTTCCGAGCTTCTGAAACTGGTAGGACTGACTGAGCTGGCCGATCACTATCCCGCCGAGCTCTCCGGCGGACAGCAGCAGCGCGTGGCCATCGCCCGAGCTTTGGCCAACGAGCCGGATATCCTGCTCAGCGACGAGGCCACCAGCGCACTGGATCCGACCACCACGCGCTCCATTCTTCAGCTGCTCCGTGATCTGCACGACCAGCTGGACATCACGGTGGTCATGATCACCCACGAGATGTCGGTCATCCGCCAGATCTGCAACCGGGTGGCAGTCATCGACCAGGGCGTCATCGTGGAGCAGGGCCGGGTCTTTGATGTCTTTGCAGACCCCAAGGCCCAGCTGACCAAGTCCTTCGTGGCCACCACCTCCAACCTGGACAAGGTCAAGGATCTGATGGCAGCCGATTCGCCTTTAGTGGCCTTGGAACCCGGGCAGATTCTCATGCGCATGTCCTATGTCTCCAAGGAGGTCTCCGAGGCTCTGGTCTCCACCATCAGCCGTCGCTACAACCTGGATGTCAACATCATCTTCGGCGACATCGATGTGGTGGAGGGGGCACCCCTGGGAGGATTGGTGGTCAGGATGGGCGGCGACCCGGAAAATATCACTCAGGCCATGGAATACCTGTGCTCGCGCAACATCGGAATCGAGGTTCTCAAGTCATGACGTCCCTGCTTACCGCCTGGTTCCCCAACGTTATGAGCCGGTTGCCGGAGTTCTTCAGCAGCATGGTCCAGACCCTGGTCATGGTCGGCGTCTCAGGGGTGATCTCCTTCCTGTTCGCTCTGGTCATTGGGGTGGGGCTGATTATCAGCCGACGTGATGGCATCCGTCGAAACGGACTGGTATTCACTATCCTGGACAAGCTGATCGACCTGTTCCGCTCCATCCCCTTCATCATTCTGGCAGCGGCCCTGGTGCCGGTGACCAGGATCCTCATGGGCACGGCCATCGGCCCCAAGGGGGCAATCTTCCCGCTGGTCGTGGGCATTACGCCTTTCTTCTCGCGACAGATCGAGTCGGCCCTTGCCGGTCTAAATCCCGGGTATGTCGAGGCGGCAGAGTCCATGGGCATGACCACCTGGCAGATCATCTGGCATGTCTACCTGCGTGAGGGCATCCCCTCCATCATCCGGGTGACCACCATCACCATCGTCAGCCTGGTGGGCGAGACCGCCACCGTAGGCATCGTGGGCGGCGGCGGCCTGGGTGACTTCGCCATCCGTCTGGGCTACCAGCGGTCCATGAATGACGTGACCATCGCCACCATCATTGTGCTGGTCATCTTCATCGCCCTGATCGAACTGTTCGGCCGGCTTCTGGCCGAGGTCGTCGAACACTGAGCAACCCGGGAAAGGTCAGATTATCGTGGTCGGTCGTAGTCGGGTCGTCAAAAAGAACAAAGCCAAGGTCCAGCTGGCGGCGCTCAGCCTGGTCATCGTCCTCCTGCTGGCGTTGGTGGTCGGTACCGATGTCCGCCTGAACCAGGTGGGCGACGATGTCAAGGTCGTCAAGGTCGGCGTCATCGGCAGTTCGGACGATCAGATCTGGAAGGCCGTCCAGGCAGAGCTGGATCGGCGGGGTGAGCACATCAGGATCGAGCTCAAGCCTTTCCAGGATGCCATCTACGTCAACCAGGCCACGTCCAACCGCGAGGTGGATTTCAACGCAGCCCAGCACTATGCCTACCTGGAGGACGATGTAAGGACCAACCACTACCAGCTGGCCGTGCTTGGCAATACCTACATCTCGCCCATGAACCTCTACTCGCAGCGCTATGCCAAGCCCTCGCAGTTCCAGGACGGCGACCGGGTGGCCATCCCCAACAACGCCACCAACATGGGCCGTGCCCTGAAGGTCCTGGCCGATGCCAAACTCATCGGTCTACGCGACCCCAAGGCCACCAACCCGCTGCCCGAGGATGTGGTGGACAATCCCAAGCATCTGAGTATCGAGCAGGTGGATCCGGCCGGCATCCTCAATCTGCTGCCCGACTATGCGGGCGGGGTCACCAACGCCAACTTCGTGGTCGATGCAGGTCGCAGCGTGCATGATGCCATCCACGAGGTTCCCTACGATCTGCAAAACCCGGCAAATAAGCCTTACATCAACATCATCGTCACCACCAAGGATCAGCGGGACAACCCCACCTACGCCGCAGTGGTACGCGCCTATCATTCCAAGCCCGTGGCCGACACCATCGTTCGGGTCTACAAGGGCGCCTGCCTGCCGGCCTTCAAGGTTTCCTGATGCGGTAGGTTCTATCAATGAAGGAGGACGGATATGAGCACCAGAAGAACCAGGGCCAAGCGAGAGCTGGCGGCTGTTTCGGTCGTCATCCTGGTGGTCGCCGTCCTGATGGGCGTGGCCTATGTCAAGGTCAACCAGCCCGAACGCGGCCAGCGGGAGATCAGCATCGGCCTGGTGGGCGATGCCGATGAAGAGATTTGGAAGGCCGTTCAGCACGAGTTGGACCAGCGCCGGGCCGGCATAAAAATCAAGCTCCGCTCCTTCCAATATGGGCGCTACGCCAATCAGGCGCTGTCCAACGGGGAGATCGACCTGAATGCCTTCCAGCACTACGCCTTTCTGGAGCAGGAGTCCAAGCAGCACGGGTACCGGTTCGCAGCCATCGGCGACACCTACATCTCACCCCTCAACCTCTACTCAAAGAAGTACAGGAGCGTTGACCAGATTGGCTATGGCGAGCGTCTGGCCATACCCAGTGATCCCATCGATCTGGGTCGATCCCTGAAGGTGCTTGCCAGCGCCGGGCTGATCGGTCTGCGGGACCCCAAGGCCACCACGCCGGTTCCAGAGGACATCGTCGACAATCCGCGTGGGCTGGTCCTGGACCAGGTCGATCCACCGGGAATCGTCAAGGTCCTGCCCGACTATGCGGCCGGCATCACCAACACCAATTTCATCCTTGATGCCGGCATGAAAATCCAGGATGCCATCTACCAGGTGCCCGGTGATCTGAAATCGCCAGCTAATCACCCCTATGTCAACATCATCGTGGCCAGGCAGGCCGACAGAAATGACTCCGCATACAAGGCCCTGGTCTCCGCCTATCACAGCCGATATGTGGCTGATGCCATCAACCGCTACTACCGTGGGGCGGCCGTCCCGGCCTTCTCCTACTAATAGTGGGTGCAATCGGGTCGTCGCCCTTTTTGGTCCGGCCCAAAGCTGCTAATGATGAACAGCAGGGGGAAGGCTGATGAGGGATCGTGGTCGCCTGACGCTGGCCCTTGTTCTGGACTCCTTTGGCAACAGGGGCAACGGGACTTCCAACTCCGCCATCCAATACGCCCAGGGTCTGGAAGCGCTGGGGCACCGGGTCCGCCTGGTGGGGGTGGGCTCGACCGAGTATCCGGCGCGAGTGCATCGAATTCCTCTGGTTTCTCGTGTGGCGGCCAGACAGCAGATGAGCTTCGCTCGTGCCGATCCGGAACTTTTCCGAAGGGCTTTTACCGGTGTTGACCTGGTCCATATTTATGAGCCCTTCGCCTTCGGCCGGGCCGCCCTGTCACAGGCCAGGTCCATGGGCATACCGGTGACCGCCGGGTTTCATATTCAGCCTGAGAACATCACTTATTCCGCAGGCCCATTGCGCCGGCTGCCCGGGGTGGATGCGGCCATCTACCGGCTCTTTCGGTTCTGGCTCTACGACCATGTCGGGCACATCCACGTTCCCACTCAGCTGACGGCCGACCTGCTGCGCTCGCATGGGTACAAGGCCCATCTGCACGTCATATCCAACGGATACCAGCCCAGGTTCAACCCTGGTGACCGATACGAGCGGCAGCGATCCGGTCGGTTGATCCAGGTCGTGGCCTCTGGCAGGCTGGCTCGGGAAAAGGATCATCTGACCCTGATCCGTGCCTTGGCCTTGTGCAGGAACAAATACAGGATTCGCTTGACCATAGCAGGTGCAGGTCCTATGGAGCGCCGGCTGAGAACGGAAGCCGCCCGGCAGCTGGCCGGCATGCAGGTTTCGATTGGATTCCATCAGAACGCGACCATGCCTGATCTGCTCAGGCAGACCGACCTGCTGGTTCACCCGTCTATCGCGGATCTGGAATCCGTCAGCGTCCTGGAGGGGATGGCCTGCGGCGCAGTCCCGATCATCGCCCAGTCTGATCTGAGCGCCGCAGGACACTTCGCCCTGACGCAGCACTCGCTCTTCCCGGTCGGCAGGGCCCGATCCCTGGCTGAGCAAATCGATTGGTGGATAGACCATCCTGATGTCCTAGCAGTCTGGTCTAGACGCTATGCCGAACATGCCAAGGAACACTACTCTCTGGATACCTCCGTCAGGGCCTTTGCCCATATGGCTGTGCAGGCCGTCAGCGATCAAGAGCCGGACCAGGTGCAGTCTAACCTGGCTTAGATTTCCTGCTTGGATATGATCAGAGCCGACCCGAAGATAGCCACCAGGACCACGCCCACGGATACTCCGGCATAGATCCAGACCTGATCGGCCGTCAGAGTGTTCAAGACAATCTGTTCGCCGAACCCGACGAAGTCGAAGTATTTCAGCCATTTCCATTTCGCAGTGAACTCCACGATGCCGATCAGCATGGGCCATATCACGATCACTACTGCTGGGATGACCAGGGATTTGGTAATGATCAAGAGGATAATGCCCAGGCTGATGATGACGGAGATGCAGAAGCCGACCGATAGGGTCATGATGGCCAGATCATTGCCTAGGATGGCCCAGCTGGCTCCTGGATTTCTCCCTAGGGCCAGTCCGGTGATCAGGATGGTGATGAAGTAGCACAGGGTCAGGAGGACGATGTCAATCAGAATGGTCATGTACTTGCCGAGGATGAACTGTATGCGTGAGATGCCTGATGTCAGCGTGTTCTTCAGAGTGTGCTGGCTGTATTCCGCGCCAATGACAATGACGAAGACCGCGATGTAAAAGTAGATCAGGGACGTGGCGGAGGCGGAACCTGCTTGCAGGCCTGTTCTGACAGTCCAGCCTTGGCGTTCGATTGCCAACAGTTTATGAGCGTATTCTTCGCCCCCGATGGTGATTCCTATAGTGGTCTTGCGCCATGTGGCCACTATGCCGAGGGCCACTGTGGCAATGAGCAGAATCAGCATGCCGATGGAGCGTCGCTGCCTGTAAAAGTCGGCCTTGATCTGGTTAATCATTGTTGTCTCCTCGACTCTTGAGAGTCTTTGTTGAGCAGATCCGCGAAATAATCCTCCCGCGATCCCTTCTTCTGCCTGATCAGAATATGATGGTCGTCAAGGACTTGGAAGGGGCCGATTCCCTGGCGATCCAGGAGCATGGCGGCCCTGGAGCTCTGGTCCACGTCTATCAACAGTCCATTTTGATTGATCCGATCCAGTTCATCCTTGTCTACCTCCTTGATCAGTCGACCGTGGCTGATGAATCCGAACCGGGAGGAGACCAGGTAGAGTTCGCTCAGCATGTGACTGGAGATGAGAGGAGATGAGAACGGTCGACCAGCGCTCCTTGTTGAGCCTGTCCAGCTGATTCCAGTCGTGGCCTCTGGCAGGCTAATCCAAGAAAAGGATCATCTGACCTTGATCCGTGCCCTGGTCTTGTGCAGGAACAGACGCAGGATCAGCCTGACCATAGCAGGCACAGGGCCCATGGAACGCCGACTGAAGGCGGAAGTTTCCCGGTAGCTGGACAGTATGCCGGTCTCGATTGGATTCCATCAGAACGTGACCCTGCAAAGGAAGATTACCTCCTGGACGCCTCCGTCAGGGCCTTTGCCCATATGGCCGTGCAAGGCCGTCAGCGATCAAGAGCCGGACACAGGTGCAATCTAACCCGGCTTAGATCTCCTGCTTGGATATGATCAGGGCCGATCCGAAGATAGCCACCAGGACTACGCCTGCGGATACTCCGGCATAGATCCAGGCCTGATCGGCCTTCAGAGTGTTCAGGGCGATCTGTTCGCCAAACCCGGGAAAGTCGAAGTATTTCAGCCAGTTCCACTTAAAGGCATACTCCACAAGGGAGATCAGCATGGGCCATATCACGATCACTACTGCTGGGATGATCAGGGATTTGGTAATGATCAAGAGGATAATGCCCAGGCTGATGATGACGGAGATGCAGAAGCCGACCGATAGGGTCATGACGGCAACATCCTTGCATAGGATGCCCCAGTCTACCCCCGGGTTTCGTCCTAGGGCCAGTCCGGTGATCAGGATGGTGATGAAGTAGCACAGGGTCAGGAGGACGATGTCAATCAGGATGGTCGCGTACTTGCCGAGGATGAACTGTATGCGTGAGATGCCTGATGTCAGCGTATTCTTCAGAGTGTGCTGGCTGTATTCCGCGCCAATGACAATGACGAAGACCGCGATGTAAAAGTAGATTAGAGACGAGGCGGAAGCGACACCCGATTGCAGGCCTGTTCTGACAGTCCAGCCTTGTCGTCCGATTGCCAACAGCTCTTCGCCTCCGATGGTGGGTCCCATAGGGGTTTTGCGCCATGTGGTCACTATGCCGAGTCCCATAGTGGCAATGAGCAGAATCAGCATGCCGATGGATCTCCGCTGCCTGTAAAAGTCGGCCCTGATCTGGTTAATCATTGTTGTCTCCTCGACTCTTGAGAGTCTTTGTTGAGTAGATCCGCGAAATATTCCTCCAGCGATCCCTTCTGCTGGCTGATCTGATTGACCAGGACGCCTTCCTGAACCAGAAGACTGTTGATGGGGCCCGGCTCCAGATTCTCTTGCCTGATCAGAATATGATGGTCGTCAAGGACTTGGAAGGGGCCGATTCCCTGGCGATCCAGGAGCATGGCGGCCTTGGAGCTCTGGTCCACGTCTATCAACAGTCCATTTTGATTGATCCGATCCAGTTCATCCTTGTCTACCTCCTTGATCAGTCGACCGTGGCTGATGAATCCGAACCGGGAGGAGACCAGGTAGAGTTCGCTCAGAATGTGACTGGAGATGAGAATGGTCGTCTGACGCTCCTTGTTGAGCTTGTTCAGGAGTATTCTGAATTCCATGATTCCTCCCGGGTCCAGGCCGTTGATGGGTTCGTCCAGAATCAGGAAATCTGGTCGGGTGAGGATGGCCATGGCCAACCCCAACCGCTGACGCTGGCCCAGAGAGAGGTGACCGGCCCGAGTCTTGGCCTTTTCGCTCAGGCCGACGAAGTCGATGGTCTGTTCGATGGCTTTGTCGTCGGCCAGCCCGTGCTGGATGGTTGTCAGTTTCATGTTCTGGACGACGGTGAGTTTTTTAAAGGCGGCGGGAGCCTCAATGACCGATCCTATCCTGCTCAGTATGCGGCTGTTCTTGCCAATTGTGTGCCCCATCAGCCTTATGGTCCCCTTCTGCATGGGGGAGAGCCCTGTGATCAGACGCATCAGAGTGGTTTTGCCAGCGCCGTTCTCGCCGATCAGTCCGTAGATCTCGCCCTTGCTTATGGAAAGACTGAGATCGTCCAGTGCTTGGAAGCGGCCGAACCGTTTGCTGACGTGGCTAATATCCAGAATGGCATCGTCCATGGAGTTCCTTCCTCTATGTCCTTACCGTAAAAATCTAAAGCGCCTTTCTTAAGTGCTTGGCTAAGAAATCATTAAGAATTGCATAAATCCGATTGGGCGAAGCTGGCCTCGTTAGGCGACTTCAGTAACATGAGAGTGACCTGTGAAAGGAAGAAAGTATGCCGACGATTCTGGTCGTGGAGGATCAGGAGGACATCCAGTCCCTGCTCAAGGATGTGTTGGGAGGGACCTACCGAATCATCCAAGCGACGACGGGCGCCCAGGCCTTGGCCCGCTTCCAGCAGGAGGAACCCGACCTGATCCTTCTGGATCTGATGCTCCCCGTAGTCACCGGAGACAGCGTCCTCAAGGCCATTCGGCATATGTCGTCGGTGCCGGTCATCATTCTCACGGCCATACAGGACAAGACCAGGACCGTCAGCCTCTTGGAGCAGGGCGCCAATGATTATGTGACCAAGCCTTTTGACGTCGACGAGCTGCGAGCACGCGTACAGGTTCAGCTGCGACAATCCGGGGCGCTGAAAGTGGATACAGATACAGCAGGTGAATCCGCCGCCAAGATTTGTTTCCAGGGGATCGAGCTGGACCGGATGGAGCACACGGTAAGCGTTGACGGGCACCGGGTCGATCTGGCCCGCAAGGAATTCTCCATTCTTGAGCTTCTGATGGACCATCCGCATCGGGTTTTCGAGAAGGAGGACCTCTACAGGCAGGTTTGGAACCAGCCCTATATCAATGCCGAGAACACTCTCAACGTGCATCTGAGCACCTTGCGGACCAGTCTGAACAGATACGCCGGCAGTCAGCACTACATCGTGTCGGTCTGGGGCATCGGCGTACGCCTGGTCTGAATTCTGCTGGAGGGGGAGAACGATAAACAAGAGGTCGTCGGAGGTGAACTCGTGAAGGTGGTTGCACTTGTTCTGGGTCTTGTCGCCCTCGCCTTGGCGATTGGCCTGATAATGCTGACTACCGACCTCAAACGGATCAGTGATGATCTGGACTTCATCAACCATGCCGACACTAATGCCTTGGTAACCACTGGGTCCAATATCGGGCTCATCCGCACTCTGGCGCATCAAATCAACGGTGTTCTGAACAAGACCAGACGGCTGCAGATCACCCAGGCTGAGCAGAGCAAGCAAGTCCGGCAGATGCTGACCAACCTAACTCATGACATCAAGACCCCTTTGACCGTGGCCAGGGGATACGCCCAGCTGCTCAAGGAGGGATCGGCTGAACAGGAGCAATTGGGCAAGATCCTCAACAACCTGCAGTCGGTGGATCATTATCTTCATTACCTGATGGATTTCAATCTGATACAGGAGAAGAGCGTGAGCCTGGATCTGACCAGGGTGAGCCTATCGGAACTGGTTCAACAGGAGCTCTTCAACGCTTTCGATTCTTTGACTGCGCGGTCAGTCACGGTGGAGCCCAGAATCCAAACTGGTGTGGAAATTACGACGGACCAGACCATGATCAGTCGAATAATTCAGAACCTGATCGGCAACTGGCTCAAGTATGCGGAGGAATCAGCCTGGGTGGACCTGCACAAGGGTGAAGACGGGCGGATTCATCTGGACTTCGGCAACAAAACCAAGGGCGGAGCCGTCGATGTGAACAGGCTCATGGAACGGTTCCAGACCGATGACCAATCACGGACCAAGATCAGAAGCACAGGTCTGGGTCTCAGTATTGTCGACTCCCTGGTGGATTCGCTGGGCGGTTCCATGAGCTTGGAAGCCAGCAGGGGTATTTTCTTGGTCCACTTACTACTGAGCAATGCTCCACAATTGAACGCACTGTAAATAACGCAGGCTTGGGTGAACTTGGTGAGATGCTGTGGCCGGTCACGGTCTTCATGACGAGACCATGACCGGCCATCAGCGCGTGTAGGCGAAGAACGGTGTCAGTACATGAATCTGATTGTGCTTAAATCCGGTCAACGGATAAGCCGCTTCTCCGTCTACGTTCAAGGGAAAATCAAGCCTTGGTGTGGGGAACTACAACAGCCCTGGCCGAGAGCTTGTTGTCGACCAGCTTGTGGTAGGCATCGAGGGCATTGTCCAGCGAGTAGGTTTCGATCTCGGTCTCGATCTGGCCGTTGCGATACATGTTGGCCACATCGTAGAGCTCAGGGATGGAGCCCCAGTAAACGCCAAGCAGCTCCTGCTCCCAGGGCTTGGAATACCAGTCGTATTCCGCCTTGCCGCCGGCGATGCCGACCACGGTCACCCGGGATCCCGGGCCACCTGAAGCCTGTGCGGCAGCAATGGTCGGGGCCACACCCACGAAATCGAAGGCGGCATCCACGCCCTCGCCATGGGTGATCTTCCTGATGTTCTCCACCTGGTGCTCGTCGCTCATAACGGGAATGGCGCCCTTGGCCTCAGCCTTGGCCAGAGCTTCTGGCTTGGTGTCGGTGGCGATCACGGTAGCGCCGGTCAGGGCGTGCAGAATCTGAATGGCGATCTGGCCCAGGCCACCCAGGCCAATGACCAGAGCGTACTTCCCGCCGCCGTTCAGGTGGGGCATGGCAGCCCTGATGGCATGGTAGGGTGTCAGAGCTGCATCAGCCAGGGGTGCGGCGCCAATTGGATCTGCATCCCCCAGAGGAACCAGGTTGCGGGCCGGAACGGTCATGTATTCGGCCATGCCACCATTGCGGCCCAGTCCCAGGGCCAGAGATTTATTGGTTGCGGCGCTGGAGCAGTAGTTCTCCTGGCCAGCTACGCAGTGGGGGCAGTGGCCGCATCCGGTGGGCCCATAGACGATGTAGGCATCGCCCTTCTTGAATCCCGTGACATCGGGTCCTACCTCTTCGACCCAGCCGGTGGTCTCGTGTCCCAGAATGAACGGCGGCTTGGTGTGGCTGCCGGTTTCAGGGGTGTAGTCCTGGAAGACGGAGACGTCGGAATGGCAGCAACCTGCCCCAGCCACCTTGAGCAGGACCTCGCCGCTCCCGGGTGTCGGCTCCGGCACTTCCTTAAGGGTGGGGAAGGTGTTGAACTGTTCGAAAACAACGGCTTTCATGGGTTTCCTTTCATCATCGAAGCTTATCCGCCCCTGTATGCGGGGCGGGAATGTCTGCATCAGCATCGGTGCAATAAAAATATTAACGAATGATAACTATGTACTCACCTTGAAAGGGTGTGATATGTCCGACAGTATGGGACCGCCAGGCCTGCACGCCGGATACGAAGACATATACACGTAAATACCCCTCCCCTAAGGTGAATTGGCAGGGGAGGGGTGTCAGAATGATCAGGGACTTGCCTGGATTAGCGTGGGCGGCCTTAAAGCAGATTGATCAGAGCCTGGGTGTCCTCGGCTGTTGTCGCCCAGGAGGTCGCTAGTCGAATTACTGTGTGAGCGGCATCGCTGCGTTCCCAGAAGTCGAAAGCGACCTGCTTGGACAGCTCCTCCATGCGCTCATTGTCCAGGCGGACGAAGGTCTGGTTGGTGGGGGCGTCCATGACAATCTGGTACCCCTTCTCACGCAAAGCCTTTTTGATCATCGCTGCCTTCTGGATGGCGTTGCGGCTGATGCGCAGGTAGAGGTCATCGGTAAAGAGAGCGTCGAACTGCACTCCCAGGAGTCTTCCTTTGGCCAGGAGTGCACCTCTTCTTTTGATCATGGTGCTGAAATGCTCGGGAGCGTTCCCTCTGGGGAAGACGACCGCTTCGCCGCAGAGTGCGCCCACCTTGGTACCACCGATGTAGAAGACATCGCAGAGACGGGCTATATCCGTCAGGTCGATGTCGGTTCCGGGGGCTACCAACCCGTATCCCAACCTGGCCCCGTCCAGGTAGAGCGGAATCTTGTATTCCCGACAGGTCTGCGAGAGATCCTCCAGCTCCTGGAGGGTGTAGAGAGTTCCATACTCTGTGGGATAAGAGATGTAGACCATGCCTGGGAAGACCATCTGCTCATGGTTTTCGTCGGCGTAGAAGCCTTCCAGGAAGGCGTTGAGATCCTCTGCGCGGATCTTGCCCTGCTCGCCGGGGATGGTCAGGACCTTGTGACCAACGGCCTCAATGGCGCCGGCCTCATGAACGTTGACATGTCCCGAATCCGCGGCGACCACTCCCTGGTAGGACTTCAGCAGGCAGGAGGTGACGACCTGGTTGGTCTGGGTTCCTCCGGCCATGAAATAGACCTGGGCCTGGGGGCAGCCGCAGGCCTGGGCGATCTTCTGAGCTGCGGAGGAACAGTACCGATCCTTGCCATAGCCGGGAAGGCGCTCCATGTTGGTGTCGATCAGCCGTTGCAGGACTTCGGGGTGGGCGCCCTCGGAATAGTCGTTGACAAATGACAGCATATAAGTCCTTCCGGTTCGACGATAATTGGCTAGGGGCCAGCCAAGCGGTTTCTGAGCCATGGCTCTTACAACAGCATATGCGACGGGTCATCCAGCTGATGCTCTGTCGATGAGATCCTTGGCGGATGCGATGATCACCTGAATGCTGACCTTGGCAGCGTTGAAGAGCTTCTGGGTGTTTGGGTTGAGGTAGAGCCCGTTCTCGCGATGCCTGCGTATCCCTTCTCTTGCCTCGCTTAAGGATGACAACATGCTGTGACTTGTCAACGTCCAGGATGGCATGCCAGATACTGTGGTCCCTGATCGGCGGGCTGCCGCGTTGGTCGCGTCATTGACGCCGACCACCAAGGCGATGTTCTTGATGGCCAGCTGCTGTGGGGGTTGACCATGCAAAGGGCGCCACGCATCCATAAGAATGATGAGCGGCGCCCTGAGGCGCAAGACCTTAGCGAATAGAACGCTTTGCCTGATCAATTCATTGATCTGCAGCGGTAATTCTCACATCCGTGGCCAGTCAGCCTTTCTAGCCTTGTGCGCCGTTTCAGATCCAGGCTCACTGCAGTGTCTTATTCCTCCCCCTCGCGCTTATCATTCGCCACAGGATTCTGTGGCTTGGACTGCAGCGGATTGTGATGGTAGATAAGGGCGAAGGCAGCCAGGGTCTCGATCATGCTGGCGATGATCCAGGCTATGACGATGGCGTTCTGATGTTTGCTGACTGTTCCCATTCGGGTGAAGATGAAGACATCCATGATGAAGGTTTGAAGGACCAGAAGGACCGTAGCCACAACCACCGTCCTGGTGTGCCTGTCCGCCTCCGTTCCTTCTCCCTCCGGTTTGCCGGGAGACTTGAAGCTGGCGTATGAGAGGAGCCAGATGCCGATTCCGAAGAGGACAGCGGCAAGAGGCAGGGAGAAGAAGATCGGCATGGTGCTCAGGCTGAGGCCCAGAGCTGCGACCAGGACTGCCGAGGCCAGGCCCAGATAGAAGGAATCATGGTTTTTGGCCTGGTGCGGTTTGGCAGGTCTACTTTCGTTGGTCGGCTGAGATGGTTTGTTTGCAGTAAATTTGCTCGATTCGCTCGGCTTGTGGTCATGGGAGGGGCCATGCTCTTTGTCTGCGTGGCTAGCCTGCGCGTGGTCAGCAGCTACGGCCTGTTCCTGTCTATTGTGTATTTCAGGTTTGCCATGATCAGCATTCTTGCCGGGTGAGTCCTTGCCCTCCCTCTCGCCTATGTGTTCTGGTGCAGGCTTTTGCTTGGGGGCATCTTCGGCTTGGTGTTCTTGTCTGACGTTCGCATTGCTCCCAGGTTTTGGCATGCGGTTCTTGTCGTTCATTGTTGTTTGCTCAGAGCTCTCCCGGGTGTCGTTGCCCAGTGAGGAGTCGCCCTCGTGCCTCTTCTGCTGGTTGCCCGGTATTCGCGATTGCTCATTCCTGCCTTGGTTCTTATTCGCACGTTCGTTTCGATTGTTGCTCATCTGACCCTCCAGGCTCGTTCTTCCCCGATACTTGCGGCAGGTCTGCCGGCGACCTGCTTATTTTCAGGAAGCAACCTCCGTTGAGGCCAGTTTATGTGTCCTTTTCTCATAAAAGCGGCATTGACCGGCATCAGGTCGACATCATTGCGTTTTTGACCTTTTATGGGTGGAGCATTGATGGCTTGACTAAAGGAATGGGCTGCGAAAGCGCTGGATTCGCGCGTAGCAGCTAATCCACATGTAGGTCATCTCGTCCATCTTGTCCTTCTGCATCTCTTGCTGATACCCTTAATACATCGATAGCGCTGTAATATATGATGGGAATACTCGACTCTTCGCGCAATGCCGGCCGTCACTCGCCATCGGTCTGGAGTTGATCGTAATGGGGGTTGCCGCTGTCCGTCCATGTAGGCTTCGGTCAGCAGGTCGACCATCCATCCCAATTGCTCGGGTGTGAGCTGGATCCGATCCCAGTTGGCTGAGAAGGTGCCGCCGAATTCACCGACCATGTTGTATTGCTTGGCCTACGCGATCTTAAGCTCATGCCGGCGCTGCTGTGCGTCCAGGCCGTCCATGCCCTCCCCAGTGGGGACCTCGCTCATGCGCTGGCAGTGATCTGGGTAAGGCTCATCGGAGTCGACCATCCAGTCGCGGCTCTGTTTGCGGGCGGTGCGCAGGCCGCCCCGGCAGGCCAGCTGCCGGGTGACCACTGCGGCCTTGCCGTGCATGGCCGCATACTGTGTGATGGGGATCATGGCCATGTCAGTCCCCCTGCCCGGGCAGCGCATCCGAAGCGGCTATGATGGCACGGAGGGGCTCCTGGTGGTCGATCCACCATGATGCGGATGCCTGGGCCTTGAGCCAGGCGATGGCGCTGGCCACTGCTTTCTGATTTTTAATGGTCCCGCGCTCGTCCCGGGCGTCGTGGTCCTTCTGCGCCTCGTCCTCCATCCTCATCAGCATCTCCACGATCTTCTCGCGTATGTCGGCGGCGCGAAACACCTGCTCGTCGCTGCCTTCAAGCGCGGGCAGGCTATCAAGCTCCCAGCGGACCTTCGCCGCCCAGCAGGCTGGGCAGTCGATGGTCCTGTACCGGGCGATCTTCTTCTTGCGCCTCCCGAACAAGTTGATGCCCTTGATCTCCACCGTGTCCGTATGCCCGCACCTGTAGGTGATGCGGCAAAGTGCCATCTTGTCCTCCTCGATTGTGTGTACCCCTGCTGATGCCTATATTGCATCGCTAACGATGTGATGCAAGGTGGGGATATTCGGACGCGTCACACTAGGGCGGCGACCTCCCGGCCCTACTCATATCATCATATAAGTCCGGCCTATCATCCATAGGTATAGTCTATATCTCCGATGACATCTCCTAGATACCTCAAAACAACCCCGGCTATGTGTCCGCCTCCGACGACGAGCGGGAGCGACTGACTTTCCTTTTGCTCAAGCGCCTCGACCAGCTCATCGACCAGGAGCAGCAAGCCGGACTCAGCGAACAAGACCGCGAGCGCCTGGCAGTCATCCACCAGCAGATCAGAACCGACCTAGCTGACATCAGATATGGTGCCTCTGAGAGGACCGGCGGAGAAATCGAGCGCAGACACGGGGCGAGCTGTTAACCTCGTTTTGCCAAGTTTGGGTCACATATGGGTCACACGGATTGATGTCGATGGTGTTTTTAGGATTTGAGAAACCCCTGTTTCCAAGTAGGGAGTAGGGAGGTGAGGTGGGGTGGCTAACGCGGCTCGAACGCGCGACCTCCTGAACCACAATCAGGTGCTCTACCGACTGAGCTATAGCCACCATAATGAATTGACCCGCATCGCAGATCAATGCAACAGATGAAACTATACACGATGGCATGACGTGGCACGCCGGTGAGGTGCGACCCATGCCTAAAGATCGTGCTTTGTCTTTGAACCTTCAGTTCACGACCATGGCCTCTACATAAAAAGTCTCCAGCACCACCAGGGTCTGATCATCGACGGTGAAGTCGGGATCATCCAGTGCCTGCAGCATGTTTTCTGAGGTCCAGAAGGACTCATGAATCTTGCGCCACTCAGTAAGGGTTTTATAGCCTTCTCCTTCATTCAGAACATGCTGCAGCGTGACCAGGCCGAGTCGGGTCACGCTCACCGAGACATATCTAAGGAGGGCAACCGGCTGGTCATCTGAGTTCAGCAGAACTGTTCGTCGGCCGGAGGAGGGGGGTGGCTCATGATCATGGATGAACTCTGCCATCAGGCTGGTCGTAGCAGTTTTACGCCCATCAAGGATCGCTTCCACTAGACGATTACGTTCTGGACCGGGGAAGGCGAATTCATCCTTGGAAAGGTTCCCGACATCTCGGGTTTTGACTGTCGGTATTTGTCTATTGGCCATAGTCGATGCGACTGCCTAGCTTTCTGGTTCTCTTTCATCGAGTGCTTTTCTTATGGGCTGGTAGGCCTTGATCAGATCGACCAGGCTCATAGCGGCATTGGCAGGACTGGTCGACGGCAGATTGATCACCGTCGGCCGATCCCCCTTTTCCTCCAGTTTCGGCAGACAGTAGCGACGGTAAAGCTGGCCGGCCTTGCGACCAGTAGTGAATATGGTGCCTATGGGTGCGCGGTCCAGCAGGCTGGCAATGTTGTTAGGCACCACCCCGGTGATTGAAGCGTCGGAGGCGCCGTGGATGTCGCATTCTTGGATGACATCCCAGAGTGCTATGCCGTGATTGAGAGCAAATCGAGCGCGGACAGCCGGATCCGGCGCTGGAACAGGCTGGTCGAAAAGTGCGGCCAGTACAGGCCAGAAACGGTTGCGCGCAAACATATAGTAGAAGCCAGCCTCGCGCGAACTCGGGCTGGGAATGGATCCCAGGATCAGCACACGGGACTGACTATCACAAACAGGTCCGAACTCGTGCTTGACATGCGTGGCTGCGGTTGCAGTCATGCGTTGAGTAGGTTTGTCAGAGCCGCAGTCATCACGTCAGCCTGTGCAATCACCAGAATGAAGACCAGCAGGCTGGTCGCACATTCGACCAGGCCCACATACTTGATGGGAATGCGCCGCCGACGGGAGATTGCGGGCAGCAGGGCTGCACGAATCAGCAGAAGCAGGGCTGTTAACAGAGGCCACCATCCCGCAGTGCGCGCCATGGCGACTCCGATCAGGCAGAGGGCCAGGTTCCAAGCCAGAGAAAGCATGTAGCACCAGGTCTTGCCGCGCTCGCGGATCATGGTCTTGACGAAGATGACCGAACCGAACTGGGTAACAGCGAAGACAGCCGCGCTGACTATGCCGATTGAAGGCAGGGCAGCGCTTGGGAAGAATCCGCTGCCGAAGCAGTCCACAGCAGGATTCGGCTGGCATCCGAAGTATCCGGCGTTGACGCTTCCCTGACCCGGTCCCGGCTTCTGGAATCGTGACCCTAGCGAGATGGCGATCAGACAGAGGGTGCAGGCCGCAATCACGGCAATTATATCGTTCCACCAGGAGCGTTCCGTGCGCATCCAGGCGGCGGCAAAATTCAGCACGCCTAGGACCAAGTAGAGCGGGGCCCATCGCAGGAGCCCAGGGGTGTCGATCAGCAGGAATAGCCCGGTCGCGGCCGTGAGCAGGGCGTATCCCAGAGCTGGTGGTGCGAATCTGGCAGCCCGATGCGAAACCATCCATCTTGAGCCAGTGAATTCGAAGCAGTAGCAGAAAGCCCAGGCGACCATGAGCAGCAGGCTCCTCCAGGTCGGGCCTCCGACCAGCAGACCGGCCAGTCCCGGCATCAAGGCCATGGCCCATCCGCCTATCTGGTCGGGTATCCATAGCCGCCGCTGTCGTGCTTTGGGTCCTGATCCATTCATGTCTGTCGATTTGCGGGCTTGAGGGTTTGGTCTGCTGCCGTTTGACCCGGCGGCCTTGCCCCTGTCTGCGTCTGTAAGCATAATCATCAGCCTACGCCCTGGTATGGCTGTCGCAGCTTCTTCCTTAATGCGGATTCGGACAATATCATGGTCCAAGGAGACATGAATCACACAAGTCCCTGGGTTCAGGAGGCAGATGATGGGTCAGGTGGATATCAAACGCGTATACGAGCAGGCGGCTGACGAGGATGGGGTCCGCATCCTGGTCGACAGGCTCTGGCCGCGCGGCGTCAGCAAGCAGCGGGCAGCCCTGTCCGGCTGGCTTAAAGACATCGCTCCCAGTCCGGACCTGCGGCGCTGGTGGCATCATGATCCGGACCGCTTCGAGGACTTCGCCCGCCGCTACCGTACTGAGCTGGATGAGAATCCTGCCTTGGAGGATCTGCTGAGCATTGTGCGTGAACATGATCGGACGACGCTGGTCTATGCGGCCAAGGATCCAGCCGTCAACCATGCTCTGATTCTGCGCGACTATATCCGGCAGGCTCTTGAGAAGGAAGACAGGTAGACGGCTGACCGTCCACGAATTCCAGAGCATTTCGGGACGCTGGCGCTTATATGCCAGGACGCTGACATTTATGTTTCTGGCATTTATCTGTGCTGATTTAGTTAGATATGCATTCCTTTATATTCCGACACTTGTAACGCTTATGTAGCAGGAATCTGAATCTGTTACAGGCAGGCACCCGATTACCGGGATTTATAAAAGTATGGTATGCAAAAAGCCTGTTGGAGGTCTGCTGCAGGGGCCTTCCCAATGACGGTTCCCGGCATCACAGTGAACAAAGCCTAGAGCATACAGACACGTGCGCTGTGAAACGATGTCTGGCACGGTGATATACTTTTCATCGTGTGTGCCGACAGCACACCTTATGTCACAGGTGAGTTTGTCGGGATATCCCCGAATCCGAAGATTGCAGGCAGCAATGTGCGGCAGGAGGATCAGGGGCCATCGGGCCGGTGGACAGTGGCTGATCTCTCCTTTTGGGAGCGACTGCGGCTGCGGTGCAGCGGTCTCGCAGTGCAAACGAAGACAAATTCATCGAAGGAATCGGAGAGAGTCAGTTGCCAACAATTGAACAGCTCGTCCGCAAAGGGCGCAAGGCCAAGCCTCGCAAGTCGAAGACTTTGGCACTCAAGGGCAGCCCGCTGCGTCGCGGCGTGTGCACCCGTGTCTACACCACCACCCCCAAGAAGCCGAATTCGGCTCTGCGGAAGGTTGCCCGTGTCCGTCTGAGCTCCGGCATTGAGGTTTCCGCCTACATCCCCGGCGAGGGCCATAACCTGCAGGAGCACTCCATCGTGCTGGTGCGCGGCGGACGTGTCAAGGATCTGCCCGGCGTGCGCTACCACATCGTGCGCGGTGCGCTGGATACCCAGGGAGTCAAGGATCGCAAGCAGGGCCGTTCCCTGTACGGAGCAAAGAAGGCCAAGTAACACATGTCACGCAAAGGACCAGCTAAAAAGCATCAGCTCCTGCCCGATCCCATCTACGGTTCCACCGTGGTGGCCCAGCTGATCAACAAGATCCTGCTGGACGGCAAGAAGTCCATCGCCGAGAACATCGTCTACACCGCTCTGGAGCAGGTCAAGGAGAAGACCGACCAGGAGCCTGTGGCCGTGCTCAAGCGCGCCCTGGACAATATTCGTCCCAGCCTGGAGGTCCGCAGCCGTCGTGTCGGCGGCGCCACCTACCAGGTCCCCGTCGAGGTCAAGCCGAACCGCGCCAATACGCTCTCGTTGCGGTGGCTGACCGATTACAGCCGTGCCCGTCGCGAGAAGACCATGTCGGAGCGGCTGGCCAACGAGATCCTTGATGCCTCCAACGGCCTGGGTGCTGCGGTCAAGCGCCGCGAGGACACCCACAAGATGGCCGAGGCCAACAAGGCGTTCGCCCACTATCGCTGGTAATCCCAAGAGAGCGAGAACAAGGAATTATGGCACAAGACGTGCTCACGGACCTGACCAAGGTCCGCAACATCGGCATCATGGCCCACATCGATGCCGGCAAGACAACGACGACCGAGCGTATTCTCTACTACACCGGCGTCAACTACAAGATCGGCGAGACCCACGATGGCGCCTCCACCATGGACTGGATGGATCAGGAGAAGGAACGTGGCATCACGATCACCTCCGCCGCCATCACAGCCTTCTGGAACCGCCAGTCCCACGATCCTGAGGACCGCTATCAGATCAACATCATCGACACCCCCGGCCACGTGGACTTCACCGCCGAGGTGGAGCGCTCCCTGCGCGTGCTCGATGGCGCTGTAGCGGTGTTCGACGGCAAGGAGGGCGTGGAGCCCCAGTCCGAGACCGTCTGGCGTCAGGCCGACAAGTACGGCGTGCCCCGCATCTGCTTCATCAACAAGATGGACAAGCTGGGCGCCGACTTCTACTACTCGGTGGACACCATCAAGGACAAGCTGGGCGTCAAGCCGCTGGTCATGCAGCTGCCTATCGGCGCTGAGAGCGACTTCCACGGCGTGGTCGACCTGGTGCGCATGGTCGCCTACTACTGGAAGGACGAGGCCGACCTCGGCGCCAAGTACGAGACCATCGACATCCCCGATGATCTCAAGGACAAGGCCGAGCAATACCACACCGAACTGCTTGAGGCCGTGGCCGAGTCGGACGAGGACCTGCTGGAGAAGTACCTGGGTGGCGAGGAGATCTCCCAGCAGGAGATCCGCACCGCTGTGCGCAAGATGACCATCGAGCAGTCGGCCTTCCCGGTCTTCTGCGGATCCGCCTTCAAGGACAAGGGCGTGCAGCCCATGCTGGACGCGGTCGTGGACTACCTGCCCAGCCCCGAGGATGTGCCGGCCATCAAGGGCTACAAGATCGGCGACGAGTCTGTCGAGATCGACCGCAAGCCCACTGTGGACGAGCCCTTCTCGGCCTTGGCTTTCAAGGTGGCCACCCACCCCTTCTACGGCAAGCTGATCTACGTGCGCGTCTACTCCGGCAAGGTGGCTCAGGGCGATACCGTCCTGGACTCCACCAAGGGCAAGAAGGAGCGCGTCGGCAAGCTCTTCCAGATGCACTCCAACAAGGAGAATCCGGTCGACGAGGCTATTGCTGGCAACATCTACGCCTTTGTCGGTCTCAAGAGCGTCACCACCGGTGATACCCTGTGCGACGAAAAGGAACCGTTGGTGCTGGAATCCATGACCTTCCCCGATCCTGTGATCGAGGTGGCCGTGGAGCCCAAGACCAAGGCCGATCAGGAGAAGATGGGCATCGCCCTGCAGAAGCTCTCCGAGGAGGATCCCACCTTCCAGGTCAAGACGGACGAGGAGTCCGGCCAGACCCTGATCTCCGGCATGGGCGAGCTCCAGCTGGACATCCTGGTGGACCGAATGCGCCGTGAGTTCCACGTGGAGTGCAACGTGGGCAAGCCCCAGGTGGCATACCGCGAGACCATCCGCAAGCCTGTCATGAACCAGGAGTACACCCACAAGAAGCAGACCGGCGGCTCCGGACAGTTCGCCAAGGTGCTCATGAACTTCGAGCCCCTGGATACCACCGAGGGCGAGACCTACGTCTTCGAGAACAAGGTTACCGGCGGCCACATCACCAAGGAGTTCATCCCCTCGGTCGATGCGGGCGTTCAGGAGGCCATGGAGTCCGGCGTGCTGGCAGGCTTCCCGGTCGTAGGCGTCAAGGCGACCCTGACCGATGGCCAGATCCATGAGGTCGACTCCTCGGAGATGGCCTTCAAGATCGCTGGCTCCATGTGCTTCAAGGAGGCCGCTCCCAAGGCCAAGCCCGTCATCCTCGAGCCCATCATGGCTGTCGAGGTCCGTACTCCCGAGGAGTACATGGGCGACGTCATGGGCGACATCAACTCCCGTCGTGGCTCCATCCAGTCCATGACCGACGCCACCGGCGTCAAGGTCATCGACGCCAAGGTGCCCCTGTCGGAGATGTTCGGCTACATCGGCGACCTCAGGTCCAAGACCCAGGGGCGCGCCATGTTCACCATGCAGATGGACTCCTACGCTGAAGTCCCCAAAGCCGTCAGCGACGAGATCATCAAGGCCCAGCGGGGCGAGTAATGCCGGTCCGGTCCGCCGCCACGGCGGGCCGCCGCAACAAGGCTCTTCTGTCACAAGTCGGCGTTACACTCTTGTAGCGCTGACTGGGCGGAGGGCAAAAGTGGCAAAGAACCCGATAACCCAGTAATATGTAGCGAGTGCTCTGTGCGTGGTTCGTGCAGGCAACCTACGAGACGTCCAGGAGGACAAAACACAATGGCAAAGGAAAAGTACGAGCGGAACAAGCCGCACGTTAACATTGGCACCATCGGCCACGTCGATCACGGCAAGACCACCCTGACCGCGGCCATCTCCAAGGTGCTGCATGAGGAGTACCCGGACGTCAACCCCGAGTACGATTTCGCTCAGATCGATGCTGCTCCTGAGGAGAAGGAGCGCGGCATCACCATCAACATCGCGCACATCGAGTACCAGACCGCCAAGCGCCATTACGCCCACGTGGACTGCCCCGGACACGCCGACTTCGTCAAGAACATGATCACCGGCGCTGCTCAGATGGATGGCGCCATCCTGGTGGTCGCCGCCACTGACGGCCCCATGGCCCAGACTCGCGAGCACGTGCTGCTGGCCCGCCAGGTCGGCGTGCCGAAGATCCTGGTCGCCCTGAACAAGTGCGACATGGTCGACGACGAAGAGCTGATCGAGCTGGTCGAGGAGGAAGTTCGCGATCTGCTGGACGAGAACGGCTTCGACCGCGATTGCCCCGTCATCCGCACCTCCGCCTATGGCGCTCTGCATGACGATGCCCCCGACCACGACAAGTGGGTCCAGACCATCAAGGACCTCATGGATGCCGTCGACGACTACATCCCCACTCCGGTTCATGACCTGGACAAGCCCTTCCTGATGCCCATTGAGGATGTCTTCACCATCTCCGGCCGCGGCACCGTGGTGACCGGCCGTGTCGAGCGCGGCAAGCTGCCCGTGAACACCAACGTGGAGATCGTCGGCCTGCGGGACACCCAGTCCACCACCGTCACCTCCATCGAGACCTTCCACAAGCAGATGGACGAAGCCGAGGCTGGAGACAACACCGGTCTGCTGCTGCGCGGCATCGGCCGTGAGGATGTTGAGCGCGGCCAGGTCGTGGCTGCTCCCGGCACCGTTACTCCTCACCACAAGTTCGAGGGCGAGGTCTACGTGCTGACCAAGGACGAGGGTGGACGCCACTCGCCGTTCTTCTCCAACTACCGTCCGCAGTTCTACTTCCGGACCACCGACGTCACCGGCGTCATCACCCTGCCCGAGGGCGTGGAGATGGTTCAGCCCGGCGATCACGCCACCTTCTCCGTCGAGCTGATCCAGCCCGTCGCCATGGAGGAGGGCCTGACCTTCGCTGTTCGTGAAGGCGGCCACACGGTTGGCTCAGGCCGAGTCACCAAGGTCATCGAGTAGGATTGCCTGTCGCTTACCGACACAATCCAATGACGGGGCCCGGAATCCTTCCTGTGATTCCGGGCCCCGCCCATATCCGGCCGGCCTCGCCGCTGGGCCAGCCGCGGTGTTCATGCGCCGTGGCATAATAGGCGAGGATTTATCGCGAGCGGGCCGGATCCTGTGTGGCCCGGTGCTTTCGGCAGATGGCCAGGAGCCCTCCGAAGGAACGTTCATCAGAATGAGGTGGTATCAAGGTGGCACAGACTTCCAACGACATCAAGAACGGATCGGTCATCAACCTGGACGGCAAGCTTTGGACCGTCATCAAGTTCCAGCACGTCAAGCCGGGCAAGGGGCCGGCCTTCGTGCGCACGACCATCAAGGACGTCCTCTCAGGCAAGATCGTGGACCGCACCTTCAACGCCGGCATGAAGATGGACTTCGAGACCGTCGACAACCGGACCATGCAGTACTCCTATCGGGACGGCGACTCCTTCGTCTTCATGGACATGAACACCTATGAACAGGTCAACATTCCCGAGACCCTGGTTGGCGATCAGGAACGCTTCCTGCTTGAGGGCACCGACTGCATCATCAGCTTCCATGATGGCAACCCCCTATCAGTGGAGCTGCCTGCATCCGTGGTGCTGACCGTAACTGCAACCGAACCGGGCGTCCAGGGCAACCGCTCCAACGCTGGCACGAAGCCTGCCACTGTGGAGACCGGGGCGGAGATCCAGGTGCCCCTCTTCGTGGGCGAGGGCGAGAAGGTCAAGGTGGACACCCGCGACGGCTCCTACCTGGGCCGCGAGAACTGAGCAAGGCGGAAACCACACATCCATGGCACGTTCCACAGCCCGCAAGCGGGCCTTGAACACCCTGTATGAGGCCGATGAGAAGAGCCAGGATTTTCTCTCCCTGCTGGAGGAGCGCAAGGCTCGGCCGGGGGCGCAGACACCTCTGCCTGCTTATGCGGTGACCATCGTTGAGGGTGTGGCAGAGCACCGTCGAGATATCGATGAGGCTCTGCAGGCCCATTCCACCCGATGGCCGTTGAGCCGCATGCATGCCATTGACCGCAATATTCTGCGTATTGCCGCCTGGGAGATGCTCTACAACTCCGAGGTTCCAGACAAGGTGGCCATTGATGAAGCCCTGTCCCTGGCCAAGACCCTGTCGGATGCTGATGCCCCCGCCTTCATTCACGGCGTTCTGAGTGCTCTAGACCAGGAGAAGGATGACCATCAAGCTCGTCGTGAGCAAGCCGGTAGGATTGCTGCCCTGGCTGATGCAGAAGCCGATGTGGTCGTTTCGGATGATGAATCCGATAAGGCAAAAGCAAGGGTCGCAGCCTCCGAGCATGTCTGCTCTGAAGATGCTCATGCTGACAGCGATTCGGAATCGGCAGCGATTGGACCCGAAGGGGGAGATTCCGATCAGGTCCCTGACCATACGCTCGACCAGTCCGCCCCCAGTCTGGACCAGCTGAAACTGACCTTGCCCGAGGAACTGACCTCCGATGCGGATCGTCCTTCGAGCAACTGAACGATGATCCCAATAAAGGCCGACCGATGCCCGCTAGCTGTTATGGCATCAGGTCGGCCTTTTGCCATATTCAGACTGGTTGACCAGCAGTCCAACCTGCAGGATTTACCCAGCCATCTTTTGAACGATTCGATCGACATGATCCATAGGAGTCATTAATATGGGTGCGAATATCCGCGGTAATCAAGGGGGTT
This sequence comes from Bifidobacterium sp. ESL0819, assembly GCF_052606245.1. NCBI lineage: Bacteria > Bacillati > Actinomycetota > Actinomycetes > Bifidobacteriales > Bifidobacteriaceae > Bifidobacterium > Bifidobacterium sp. ESL0819. The sequence continues at coordinate 1,897,463 of NZ_CP199587.1, read as the reverse complement.
CGGTGAACCTGAAAGACACCAACACCATCACCTCCGATAGCCGTTTCTCCAATAGGGCCTTGCTCATCCTTGAGGATGGGGAAGTGTATCTGGGGAGAGCCTTCGGAGCGGTGGGCACTACCATAGGTGAAATTGTTTTCTCGACCGGGATGACGGGGTATCAGGAAACCCTGACGGATCCCAGCTATGCTCGGCAGATCGTTGTGCAGACCTTCCCCCACATAGGTAATACCGGTGTCAATGACCAGGATGGGGAGTCGGACAGGATCTGGGTGGCAGGGTATGTAGTCCGGGAACCCAGCCCCGACTTCAGCAACTGGCGGGCCCGAGGCAGTCTCCATGACCAGCTGGTCGGTCAGGGCATCGTCGGTATCAGCGACATAGACACTCGCCGGCTCGTGCGACACTTGCGTTCTGCAGGTGTCATGCGGGCCGGTATTTTTTCAGGCCCGGACCCAATGCTCAACGGCGGCGGCAGGCCCAGAACCATGCAGGAACTCCTTGATCAGGTCCGTTCGGCTCCCCAGATGAGTGGATCCCACCTGACCGGCGAGGTCAGCACGGACAGGTCCTATATCGTCGAACCAGCCGGAGACCATGAGGGGAAAGAGCCTGTTTGTACAGTGGCAGCAGTGGATCTGGGGATCAAGTCCATGGCCCCTCACAGATTGGCTGAGCGCGGCTGTAGGGTCCACGTACTTCCCGTGGATACCACTATTGAGCAGATACAGGCCCTGGGACCTGATGGAGTTTTCTTTTCTAACGGTCCAGGCGATCCATCGACCGCAGACGAGGAGGTGTCGCTCCTCAGACAGGTCCTGGATGCCGGACTGCCATTCTTCGGCATTTGCCTGGGCAACCAGCTTCTGGGCCGTGCCTTGGGCTTCGAGACCTATAAGCTAAAATTTGGCCATCGCGGCATCAATCAGCCTGTCAAGGATCTCAGCACCGGCAAGGTTGAGATTACTGCCCATAATCACGGATTCGCAGTCAAGGCGCCCAAGGGAGACCCGGTGCCCTCGCCCTATGGCGAAGGCCGGTATGGTCGTGTCCGGGTCTCTCATGTCGATCTGAACGACGGAGTGGTCGAGGGTCTGGAGTGCCTGGATATTCCAGCATTCTCCGTTCAATATCATCCGGAGGCGGCGGCTGGTCCGCACGATGCTTCCTATCTGTTCGACAGGTTCGTCACGTTGATGCAGGACGCCAAGGGAGGGAAGGCACATGCCTAAGCGGCAGGACATCCATTCGGTCATGGTCATCGGCTCGGGGCCCATCGTCATTGGGCAAGCGGCCGAGTTCGACTATTCGGGGACCCAGGCCTGCCGGGTGCTGCGCGAAGAGGGGATTCGCGTCATCCTGGTCAATTCCAATCCCGCCACCATTATGACGGACCCTGAGATGGCCGATGCTACCTACATTGAGCCTATCGCCCTGCCCTTCCTGGAACGGATCATTGCCAAGGAGCGGCCGGATGCGCTGCTGCCCACCCTGGGCGGTCAGACTGCTCTGAACGCTGCCGTGGAGCTGGGCAAGGCTGGCGTGCTGGAACGCTACGGGGTTGAGCTGATCGGCGCTTCCCTGGAGGCCATCGACAGGGGAGAGGACCGCGAGCTCTTCAAGCAGGTGGTGGACCAGGCCGGTGCCGAGTCGGCCAAGTCCCGCATCGCCCACAACCTGGATGAGGCCGAAGCAGTAGCCGCCGAACTCGGCTACCCCCTGGTCGTTCGTCCTTCCTTCACCATGGGCGGCCTGGGCTCTGGAATCGCCCATGATCGCGAGGAGCTGAGGCGGATCGCCGGTGCAGGCATCCACTATTCGCCCACTGATGAGATCCTTCTGGAGGAAGGCATTGAGGGGTGGAAGGAATATGAGCTGGAGCTTATGCGCGATCGCCTGGACAATGTGGTCGTGGTCTGCCCCATTGAGAATGTGGATCCGGTAGGCGTGCACACCGGGGACTCCATCACTGTGGCTCCGGTCTTCACTTTGACCGACCGGGAGTATCAGCGGATGCGTGACATCGGCATCGCCATCATTCGCGGCGTGGGGGTGGACACGGGCGGCTGCAATATCCAGTTCGCCGTCAACCCGGAGAACGGCCGGATCATCGTCATCGAAATGAATCCGCGTGTTTCACGCTCCTCGGCTCTGGCTTCCAAGGCCACCGGCTTTCCCATCGCCAAGATCGCAGTCAAGTTGGCCCTGGGATACACCCTGGATGAGATCGAGAACGACATCACCCGCTCAACGCCTGCCTCCTTCGAACCGACCATCGACTATGTGGTCACCAAAATTCCACGTTTCACCTTCGAGAAATTCCCCGGGGCGGATACGACCCTGACCACCTCGATGAAGTCCGTGGGCGAGGCCATGGCCCTGGCTGGCAATTTCCGCGAGTCCCTGGGCAAGGCCATGCGCTCCATCGACAAGCGGCACATGACCTTCTCCTGGGATGGCCCCCGGCCCGACCAGGCCGAGACCGACCAGCTGCTGGAGGCCATGCACACTCCCACCGAGCACCGCTACCTGCAGATTCAGCGGGCCTTCTGGGGCGGAGCTACCGTGGAGCAGGTTCACCAGGCCACCAGAATCGATCCCTGGTTCCTGGAGCAGATCAGCATGATCAACGAGCTGGCCCTTCAGGTGCGCCAGTCCGAAGTCCTGGATGAGGACCTGCTGCGCCGGGCCAAGCAATCGGGACTGAGCGACCTGCAGATCGCTCACCTGCGCGGTATGGGCGACCAAGGCGAGGCGGTCGTCAGGGAGCTTCGCTGGGCCTTCGGCCTTCATCCTGTCTACAAGACCGTGGACACCTGCGCAGCCGAGTTCGATGCGGTCACGCCCTACTACTACTCCTGCTACGCCGACGAGTCCGAGCTGCGACCCCGTCAGCGCGAAGCGGTCATTATCCTGGGTTCGGGACCCAACCGGATCGGCCAGGGAGTCGAGTTCGACTACACCTGCGTGCATGCCGTCCAGGAGCTGGGCAAGGACTATGACACCATCATGGTCAATTGCAATCCCGAGACGGTCTCAACCGACTATGACATGTCGGACAGGCTCTATTTCGAGCCGCTGACCTTCGAGGATGTTCTGGAGATCTACCGGGCTGAGAAGGCCATGGGACCTGTCAAAGGGGTCATCGTCCAGCTGGGCGGTCAGACGCCCCTGTCCCTGGCGGCAAGGCTCAAGGCAGCCGGGGTACCCATTCTGGGGACCAGTCCCGAATCCATTGACCTTGCCGAGAACCGTGAGCTCTTCGGTCAGGTGCTCAGCAAGGAACATCTGAACGCCCCCCGTTACGGCACCGCCCTTTCCCTGGATGAGGCCAGAGATGCAGCACATGCCATCGGCTACCCGGTTCTGGTCAGGCCCTCCTACGTGCTGGGCGGGCGAGGCATGGAGATCGTCTATGATGACCAACAGCTGAACACTTACGTGGATCGCGCCCTGGAGGAGGCCAAGGCCGATACGGTGGTCTCCGGCCGTCTGCCCTCGCCCCTGTTGATTGACAAGTTCCTTCAGGACGCCATTGAGATCGATGTGGACGCCCTCTATGACGGGCAGGAGCTCTATATCGGCGGAATCATGGAGCATGTTGAAGAGGCCGGAGTCCACTCCGGCGATGCCGCCTGCACCCTGCCGCCCTCCACGCTCTCCGACGACCAGATCAACCGGTTGCGGCAGGCTACCCTGGCAATAGCCCAAGGTTGTGGGGTCCAGGGGCTGATCAATGTTCAGTATGCCTTTATGGCCAACACTCTCTATGTGATCGAGGCCAATCCCCGCGCATCCCGGACCGTCCCATTTGCCTCCAAAGCCACGGGTGCGGCGCTGGCCAAGGCTGCGGCCCGTATCATGGTGGGGGAGTCCATCGCCCAGCAACGAGTCAACGGGCTGCTCTTGCCTGTCGGCGACGGCGGCATGGTCCGTGTCGGCCAGCCTGTGGCGGTCAAGGAGTCCGTCCTGCCATTCAAGCGCTTCCGAACTCCGGTGGGTCGGACTGTGGATATTTTGCTGGGTCCGGAGATGCGTTCCACTGGAGAGGTCATGGGCTTCGATCGGGACTTTCCCCATGCATTCGCCAAGAGCCAGCTGGCCGCCTATCAAGGAGGTCTGCCCACCAGCGGGGTCGTCTTCCTATCGGTCAATGACACAGACAAGCGCCAGCTGCCCATGCTGGCAGCCCGTCTGCTGGAGCAGGGCTTCAGCGTTTGCGCCACCCGTGGTACTGCCTCCGTCCTGCGTCGGTACGGCTTCGACGTGTCCGTTGTCGATAAGATCAGCGGTGGCGAGGATCAGGGGCAGGCTTTCACTGATGCTGAAGGAGTTAGGCACATGGGTCGCAATCCGGTCCAGCTTATCGAGGATGGAGCTATCGACATGATCCTCAATACTCCGAGTTCCAGAGGTTCGCGCTCCGATGGCTATCTTATCCGGGTGGCCGCCATTGCCGCCGATCTGCCGCAATTCACCACGGTCACCGAATTCTCAGCCGCCCTGATGGCCATTGATGTGGCCAAGAAGGACGATTATCAGGTCATGAGCATCCAGGAGCACGCGGCCCGGCTGTTGGAGCTGGAGAAGGCCAGGTAGGTGCTGTAGCTATATGATTGACCCATGCTCCGGTCTACATAAGCCGGAGGGATGACCTTCAGGAAAGGAAGTGGCCGTGTCAGCGATCAACGGTGCCGATATGTCGAATCAGGATTCTTCGGAAGAACAAACTGGGGGACCAGGGAAGACGGGCGGCCGGCTGATCGTGTTGACAGGGCCTACGGCTGTTGGCAAGGGCACTGTGGAGGCAGCCCTGCGTCATGCCCACCCGGAGGTCTGGGTCTCTGTTTCTGCCACTACCCGCGCGCCACGTCCAGGCGAAAGGGACGGCATCACCTACTGGTTCATGGATGAGCGGGAGTTCGCCCGCAGGGAGGCTGCCGGCGACTTCCTGGAGACTGCCCTGGTGCATGGCATGTCCCACTATGGCACTCCGCTGCAGCCGGTCCTGGACCATATGGCGGCAGGGGTGCCCACAATTCTGGAGATCGATCTGCAAGGGGCCCATCGCGTTCGCCAGAGGGCGAAGGAACTGGGTCTGGAAGTGTTCTATGTCTTCCTGGCGCCGCCGTCATTCCAGGATCTGGTTACTCGGTTGAACATGCGGGGAACCGAAAATGAGCAGCAGCGGGCACGAAGGCTGGAGACCGCCAAGGTGGAGCTGGCCTCCGAGGGTCAGTTCGACCAGGTAATAGTCAACGACAACGTGGATAAGGCTGCGCAGGCTCTCTGGGAGGTAATTGCCAAGGAGTACGGTCTCTGACCCCCCTTCTTCAGTTCTGTTTCAGAAGAGTCAAAAAATCCTCCAGTCGGGTTCAAGCCTGATTGGAGGATTTTGGTCTATCAGTCCAGACCTGACAGTCTATTAATCAGGTCGGGATCGCGGGTGGCGCCCTTGTCTGCCGAGCGAGCGAAAGCAGCATAGGCCTTCAGGGCCAGGGAGACCTTACGGTCCCTGTGGGCTACATAGCCTTCGCCAGCTTCAAGCTCTGCGCGGCGCTGAGCGAGTTCTTCATCGCTCAGCTCAACATCCACCCGCCGGTTGGGGATGTCGATGCGGATCATGTCGCCGTTGCGGATCAGGGCGATTGGGCCCTTGTTTGCTGCCTCAGGAGCGATATGGCCGATTGCCAGGCCTGATGAGCCACCGGAGTAGCGGCCGTCGGTCAGCAGGGCCACATCCTTGCCGATCCCCTTGCCCTTGACGAATGAGGTGGGGTAGAGCATCTCCTGCATGCCTGGACCGCCCTTGGGTCCCTCGTAGCGGATGACCAGGGCCTGGCCCTTGTGCAGGGTTCCGTTGAGTATGACCTCCACGGCCTGCTCCTGTGATTCGACCACCAGGGCCGGTCCGCGGAAATTCCAGATCTCCTTGGGCACGCCTGCGGTCTTGACCACGCAGCCATCAGGGGCCAGATTGCCGCGCAATATGGCCAGACCGCCTTCGGAGACTGCTGGATGATCCAGGTCGTGAATGGCGCCGTTTACACGGTCGGTGTCAAGGTCCTCCCATTCCTTGGACTGGTTGAAGGGCTCAGGGGAGGTGATGTGCCCGGGCGCTGCATGGTAGAGCTCCTTGGCCTGATCCAGGCAGGTGGGGCGCATGATGTCCCAGTCATTAAGCTTGGACTCCAGGTCGGGGTAATCGATGGAATGCGTATCCTTGTGCAGTACTCCACCACGGTCAAGCTCGCCTAGGATCCCGCAGATGCCGCCAGCCCGGTGAACGTCGGATATCTCCCAGTCCCCCGAAGGAGAGGCCTTGCAAATACAGGGAACCGTATGGGAGATGCGCTCGATGTCATCCAGGGTGAAGTCCACATCCGCCGACTGTGCGGCGGCCAGGATGTGCAGGACGGTATTGGTCGACCCGCCCATGGCCACATCCATGGTCATGGCGTTTTCGAAGGCTTTCTTGGTGGCGATGGAACGCGGCAGGACCGAGTCGTCGTCGTCCTGATAGTACCGGTTGGCGATCTCGACGACCAGCTTGCCGGCCCGCTCGAAGAGCATCTTTCGGGCCGTGTGCGAGGCCAGGGTGGTGCCGTTGCCAGGCAGGGCCAGACCCATGGCCTCAGTCAGGCAGTTCATGGAGTTGGCAGTGAACATGCCGGCGCAGGAGCCGCAAGTGGGGCAGACCGTTTTCTCCAAGGCCAACAGTCCAGCATCGTCGATGCTGTCGTCGGCCGAGGCGTACATGACGTCGATCAGGTCCGTGCTCTCTTTGACTGTCCCGTCAGGCATGACCGTGCGGCCTGCCTCCATGGGGCCTCCGGAAACGAAGACCGTGGGAATGTTCAGACGCAGAGCGGCCATGAGCATGCCCGGGGTGATCTTGTCGCAGTTGGAAATGCAGATCAGGGCATCGGCGCAGTGGGCGTTGACCGAATATTCCACGGCGTCAGCAATCAGGTCACGGCTGGGCAGGGAGTAGAGCATGCCCGTATGGCCCATGGCGATGCCGTCGTCCACAGCGATGGTGTTGAATTCACGGGGGATGCCGCCTGCCTCCTTGACGGCCTTGGAGACCATGCGCCCGACCTTGTTCAGGTGGACGTGACCAGGCACGAACTCGGAGAAGGAGTTGGCGATGGCCACGATGGGCTTGCCGAAGTCCTCGCCCTTGACGCCAGCGGCACGGTAGAGAGCACGGGCGCCCGCGAACTCTCGTTCCTTCATCAATTTGGCTGATCGCATCTGCATAGTTTTATTCAAGTTAACGGGGACAGCGATGGCCCGAACATGACCACATGTTGGAATTTTCGTCGTTTCTGCATTGCTTTTCCCGGCAGAGAAGCAGCTGAAGCTAAAATCGAGCCCGGGCGGTAAAATCATTCAGTTTGAATGAATGATTCATCCAGTTGAATTGGAGAAACATCTTATGGCATTCGGTACCGAGCCCCATCCGCAGGGATTTGCGAATCCTCCCATCGACGATCTCATGAAGCACGCCGATTCAAAGTATGCGCTGTCCATCTTTGCGGCCAAGCGGGCCCGTCAGATCAATTCCTATTTCACTCAGCTCAATGAAGGCCTGCTGCAGAACGTGGGCCCCCTGGTCGAGTACCAGAATCAGGAGAAGCCCCTGTCCATCGCCTTCCGTGAAATTAATGAGGGCCTGCTGGAGGAGACCTTGGGCGAGGATGATCTGAGCGAAGGCAACTGAGTCTTTGATTCCCGATGCCGGCTCTGTTTGTGGCCGGTGCAGGATCCTCGGACAGTGACGGCTTCAAGACAAAGGTGAATGAAATGACAGAGCGACGGCTGATTTCGGCTGAATCAGTGACCGAGGGCCATCCAGACAAGGTCTGCGACCAGATTTCCGATGCCATTTTGGACGATCTGATCGCCCAAGATCCGCACTCGCATGTGGCTGTAGAGACGTCAGCGGCGACTGGCCTCTTCTTCGTCTTCGGGGAGGTTTCATCCCAGGGCTACACGGACATTCAGTCCCAGGTCCGGTCGGTGCTGCGCAGGATCGGCTACACCTCATCTGATATCGGTCTTGACGCGGATTCCTGCGGCGTCACTGTGGCTCTGAGCGAGCAAAGCAAGGAAATCAATCAGGGCGTGGAACGGCTGTCGGCCAGCCAGGAGAGCGCGGCCACTCGTGAGGAGCGTTACCAGTCCCAGGGGGCCGGCGACCAGGGGGTCATGTTCGGGTACGCCTGCGATGAGACCGACGCGCTCATGCCTCTTCCCATCTATTTGGCCCATCAGCTGGCCTTCCGGCTTGCCCAGGTACGCAAGGAGGGGATCATTCCCCACCTGAGGCCTGATGGCAAGACCCAGGTGACGATCGAATACGATCAGGAAGACAGGCCGCGTCGTGTGGATACGGTCCTTATTTCCACGCAGCATGATCCTGAGGTCGGGCATGACTGGCTGGAGGAGCAGTTGACGGAGCATGTCATCACGCCCGTGCTGGATCGCATCTGCGGCCAGGCCGTCGAGCATCAGGGCTATCGGGTGCTGGTAAATCCGACTGGTTCCTTTGTCTTGGGCGGTCCTGCAGCTGATGCAGGACTGACCGGACGCAAGATCATTGTGGACACCTATGGCGGTGCAGCCCATCATGGAGGCGGTGCTTTCTCAGGCAAGGATCCCAGCAAGGTCGACCGGTCCGCTGCTTATGCTGCACGTTGGGTGGCCAAGAACATCGTGGCCGCTGGACTGGCGCACAAGGTCGAGGTCCAGGTGGCCTATGCCATTGGCGTGGCCGATCCGGTCAGCGTCAACGTGGAAACATACGGCACTGAGCAGGGAGTCACACGGGAGCAGATCCAGGAAGCCGTGCGCGAGGTCTTCGACCTGCGGCCTGCAGCCATCATCGATGAGCTGGATCTGTTGAGGCCCATTTACGCCAAGACTGCGGCATACGGGCACTTTGGCCGGGAGGACCCCGACTTCACCTGGGAGCAGGTGGACAAGGTGGGTGAGCTCAAGGCCGCCATTGGCGTGAACAGGTAATAGCTGATCGTCAAGGACCACGGCGGATTTCCAGGTCATCGACCGGGGGAAGTCGTCGTGGTTCTCTCATAGGACCAGCTGCAGCTGGCAAGCCAGACGATTGAAAGCGAGGGGAGGATCCATGGATTCGCAGGCCGTCAGTCAGCCTGCCCTGGACGGTCTTGCCCCACGCCGTCGTTCGAACAGCAGTCGAAAGAAAGCTCAGCGCCGACCGGCTGAAGAATTTCCTGTGGCACGGGTGGTGCTGGATGTGCAGGCCACTCATTTGGGCGGGACCTTCGATTATTTGGTGGACGGCGACCAGAATGACCATGCTCAGCCGGGATGCCTGGTTCGCGTTCGATTCGGGGCGCGCAGGGTCAACGGCATCATCTGGGAGCGCGTCGCAGACAGCCAGGTTCCGCACGCCTCCCTGCGCTACCTGGAGCGAGTGGTGCTGGATCGCAGCCTGATATCGCCTTCCCTGCGCGCGGATATTACCGCCATAGCCAGGGCCTACGGTGGTACTGAGGCCAACATACTGCGGCTGGCCCTGCCTCCTCGTGTAGCCCGCATCGACAAGGAGCAGCAGCTGGTTCCCGGTCAGCCCCGATTGGCGTCCGATCCTGCCTGGGTGGCCGTACTGGCCCATCGACACAGGAATCTGAAACAGAGGCTTGATCAGGGCTATCTGGGGCTGGAGAAGCTTGACCAGTCGCTGGAGGATGATACTTTCACCGCCTTTATGGCAGACATTCTGCCCGGTGTGGACCAGGCCGCCCTACTGGCTGCCAGGGTTCTGACAAGCGCTCTGCTGGCCGGACGATCGGCGATTATGGTGCTGCCAGGCACTCGTCAGGTGGCCCACCTGTCCGCAGTGCTCCAGCAGCTGGGCCTGCGCCCCTTTGGCCCTACGATCGCTGTTGGTCCAGGCCAGCAGGAGGCGCGCGGCTGGTCCGGTGATTTCGCCATTCTGGACAGCAGCATGGCCCCCGCCGAGCGCTATAGGGCCTACCTTGCGCTGGCCTCCGGTCAGGTCCGCTGCGCCATTGGGCTGCGGGCCGCCATGTACGCTCCGGTGGAAGGTCCTGCTCTCTTCGCACTGATGGACGATGCCAGCTACCAGTATGCCGATGGGATGATGCCCTATGCCAACGCCCGCGGAGTGCTGAGGCTGCGGGCGCGTGCCCATGGCGGCGTCTTTCTTGCCATGGCCCGTGCCAGAAGCGTACGTTCCCACTGGGAGAGTCTGCCCGAGGCCACCGAGGCGGACTCAGGGGTGACCGGACCAGGCAAAGCCTTGACGCTTGATCGGTCTGCAGTGACGACCCTGATCCCCTGGATCCGCTGGCTGAACCGGGAGGAACTGAGCCGTCTGGCCGACCCGACCATGGGCGCCCGGGTGCCTCATACCGCCGTCGCCGTCATCAACCAGGCCCTGGAGCGCGGCCCGGTTCTGCTGTCCATACCGCAGGACGGCATCTTCGAAAGTCTGAGTTGCGCTCGTTGTCATCATCAGGCTCGTTGCCCGCGCTGCACCGGGCCCCTGCGTGCCCGGCGGCCTGGCGCGCCTCGATGCGCCTGGTGCGGGGCTGCGGCGACGGACTGGTCCTGCCCGGATTGCGGAGGCTCACGGCTCCGGGTGATCAGGGTGGGTGCCGCTGGAACGGCTCAAGAGCTGCGCATGCTCTTCAGGAATGTACCCATCGTCATCTCCTCGCCCAACCAGCCCCGCGGGGTGGTGGAGCGTGTACAGGATCGTCCCAGTCTGGTCATCGCCACCCCAGGGGCCGAGCCTAGGGTGGTCAGTTCCAGCATCAATGACGGAAATGATGACACTGGCGATCTGGATCTGCCCAGGCTGTCGCAAGGATACCGGGCCGTGGCCATTCTGGATGCCTGGACCAGCCTGTATGCCCAAGGCGTTGATGCGCGTATGGACACCCTGGGAGCCTGGATGCGCGTGGCCTCCTTCTGTCGCTCCCGGGCTCAAGGGGGGCAGGTGCTCCTGCTGGGGGAGAGTGATCCGCAGCTGGCCCAGGCGCTGATGACCTGGAAGGGACCGGTGCTGGCCGCCGCCGATCTGGAGGACCGTCGTCTGACTGCCTTGCCACCTGCGGTCGGCATGGCTGCGATCTGGGGTGAAAGAGAGGCTGTTGCCTGGATGCTGGATACCGTCGGGATTGCTCCGGGGCAGGAGGCGATGACAGATACAGGTCCAGAGCCGGTCCCAGCCCTGCTAGGTCCCGTATCCATGCCCCAGCCCTCCACGCTGAAGACTGGCTATCTGGAGGGAACTCAGGATAGGGTCCGGGCCCTGGTTCGAGTTCCCGTTAGCCGTCGGGACAAGCTAGCGGATGAGCTCAAGCAGGCTCAGGCCAGGTACATGGCCGGCCGCGGGCGCGGAGAGCTGCACTTCCGAATGGACCCCAAGGATTTGACCTGACTGCTGCTCCAGTGGCTATGCACTGGGTCTATGCGACGTGATTTCATGAGGGCGTAGGCAGAGGCGTTTATGAACGGATTCAGGAAGGGCGGAGAGGCATGAAGGGATGGCCGGGCGAGATCCGGATTGAGGCAGATGTGATCCAGGCTGAACAGGAAGCGACTCAGGCTCAGGGTCAGCCCATTGAACAGGTTATCTTCGACTTCGGCAACGTCCTGATCGGCTGGAGGCCCGAGATGGCCATGGTGGCCCGATACGGGCGCAGGAGCATCGAGGCCATGCTGGATGACAGCCGGTCCGGCTTCTACCGGGCCAACAACATGATGGACGGCGGAGCCACCTGCGCCCAGGCTCGTGACTGGGTAGCCGACAACTGCGGATCCCCATGGGATGACATGTTCGCCTATTATTGCGACCACTTTGTCGATTCGCTGACCGGCCCTGTTCCCGGTGCCCGCATGCTGGTGGAGGATCTCAAAGCGGCTGGCCTGGGCGTCTGGGGATTAACCAACTGGGGATCCGAACTCTTCCATTACGCTTGGGATGGCGACTCTTTTTTGCATAGGCTGGATGGAGTGGTGGTCTCAGGCCCTATCCATATGCGTAAGCCCGACCCGGCCATCTACCGGTACGCCTTGGATCGGTTCGGAATCCAGGCTGACAGGACCCTCTTCGTGGATGACAAGGGTATGAATGTAGTCGGTGCGAACAAGGCAGGCATCCGCAGTCTGCGATTCAGCGATCCCTACGGGCTGCGCACTGCTCTGATTGAAGCAGAGGTGAATATTCCTCAGGTGCAGTGAAAGTGCAGCGGCCCAAAGCCGTCAGATGAAAAGGAGATTGCCGATATGGTCATGACATTGCTGTTTGCGGGCACACCCCAGGTTGCCTTGCCATCTCTGAGATTGCTGGCGGCCGATCACGAGCATTTCCGGGTTGCTGCCGTGCTCACCAGACCCGACGCGCCTCAGGGGCGTGGAAGGCATCTGCAGCCCAGCCCAGTCAAGACTGAGGCCCTGAAGCTGGGGATCCCCGTTCTTGAGGACAACCCCTCCGACCCGGATTTTCCGGCGCGGCTGCAGGATACTGGTGCCCGCTGTGCTGCCGTGGTGGCTTACGGGCGGATCCTGCGCCAGTCGGTCCTGGATGCCTTGGAAGGCGGATGGTACAACTTGCACTTCTCTTTACTGCCGCAGTGGCGGGGGGCAGCTCCGGTCCAGCGGGCCATATGGGCTGGGGATACCATCACTGGTGCCACGGTTTTCCGCCTGACGGCTGGGATGGATGAAGGCCCCATCCTGGCTCAGTCCACAGTGGAAATCGGTCCGCACGAGACCGCGGGCGAGCTGCTGGATCGGTTGGCCGAGGATGGATCCCACCTGCTGGCTGCCAGCCTGGAGGCCCTTTCGGAAGGCCGGATTCAACCCAAGGAGCAGACGCATGGCGCCTACCAGGTAGCCGCTAAAATCACCCATGAGGATGCTCGCATGCGTTTCGATGTACCCGTCTTCGCCTTGGATCGGCAGGTCCGGGCCTGCAGCCCGGAACCGGGAGCCTGGTGCCTGTTCCAGCGGGGCGATGATCTTCAGGACAGACAGACAGGACTGAGCGTGCTCATGGCGGCACCCGCTCGAGGGGACGAATCCGATCTTCCGGAGCATCTTGAGCCAGGCCGGTTGGCTATGGGTCGTCGTCACCTCTGGGTTGGCACCAAGACCCTGCCTTTGGAGCTTCAGATGGTCAAGGCTGCCGGCAAGCGCGCCATGAAGGCCACGGACTGGGCTCGTGGAGCTCGTTTGGAGGATGGGGCCCGCTGCAGTTGAGCCCCTTCGCCCGGCAAACCGCTCTGTCCGGGCTGTGATTCCAGGGGATGGACAAAGGAGGGAAGCCATGCAGTCCGATGATGCCGATTATGCTGACGATGAGCAAGCCAGCGGCACTGAACCAGCCAATGACCTAGGTCAGGCCGAGGACCGGCGCAGCCGTGCTTTGGCTGCGGCGCTGACCAGAGCTGCTAAAGAGCTGTCCAAGGCCAAGAGTCAGTTGGCCCAGTTGGCTCAACCGCCCTTGACGCTCGCTCTCGCTCTGGGCGTGGATTCTGTCGCCTATGACAGTCAGGGTGTGCAGCAGGCCCGCCTGCTGATTCTGAACGGCTCCAGGCGGATGGTGGTGCCCTTGGCGCCCGATATCCAAGCTGAACGGATCAGGGCTGGACAGGAGGTTCTGCTCAACGCCGATATGGTAGTGGTGCGCGTAGGCGATCAGCCGGTGACCGGGCAGGTCCGCATGCTTCGGCAGACCTTGGAATCCGGTGCTCTGCTGGTGGAGGATCCTTCCGGGCAGACCCGCGTCGCTGCACGAGCAGGATCTCTGCAGAACCAGCCGATCGAAGCGGGCAGCGCCTTGCTTATGGACGAAAGCTGCTCTTTGGCCCTCGCCGTTCTGTCTGAGTCTGATCAGGCCGACATGTTGCTGGAGGAGACTCCTGACGTGGATTTCTCGAATATTGGCGGCTTGGACAGGCAGATCGAGCGTATCCGCGATGCAGTCCAGCTGCCCTTCCAGCATGCCGGTCTGATGCGTCGTTATGGGCTCCAGGCCCCCAAGGGTGTTCTGCTCTATGGGCCGCCTGGCAATGGCAAGACCATGATCGCCAAGGCCCTGGCCCGCGCCCTGGCTCAGGAGAGCGACGGTCACGGGGTCTTCCTGTCGGTCAAGGGCCCAGAAGTGCTCAACAAGTTCGTGGGCGAGTCAGAACGTCTGATCCGCCGTCTGTTCGCACGCGCCCGCGGTCTGGCAGGCCAGGGTGGACCGGTGGTGGTTTTCATCGACGAGATGGATGCCCTGCTCCGCACTCGCGGATCGGGCATCTCGTCGGATGTGGAAACGACAATCGTCCCCCAGTTTCTGACAGAGCTGGACGGTGTTGAGTCCCTGGACCAGGTCATGGTCATCGGCGCCTCCAACCGCATTGACATGATTGACCCGGCGGTTCTGCGCCCAGGGAGGCTGGATGTCAAGATCCGCATCGACCGGCCCGACAGGACCAGGTCGGCAGCCATCCTGGGCAAATATTTGGGCTCAGATATGCCCATGGAGGATGGTGCCGGGCCGGAGGATCTGATCCAGGTGCTGGTCGACGGGCTTTTTACCCGGGATAATGACCACCTGCTGGGCAGGATCATGGATGTCTCAGGCCGCTGGCAGCCTCTCTACCTGGAGTCTGTGGTCTCGGGTGCTATGCTGCATAACCTCGTTGATCGGGTCAAGACCATGGCGGTCAAGGCCTCAATCGAACAGGGTCGACAGGTGGGGCTTGACCGTGAGCTCTGCATGAGAGCGGTCAGTGGGCAATATCAGGACACTCTGGAGGAGCTTTGCGGCCAGGACCCGGATCGTTGGGCCGATCTGGCTGGACTACGCCCGGGGCAGGTTCAGGAGGTTCGCCCAGTCGACGGGTCCGAGGGCCAGTCATGAGTACAGGGCGGGTCATGGGCACCGAGACGGAGTATGCCATTGACGACCCCAAGGATCCAGGCGCTGATCCACGTACGCTGGCTCTGCGTCTGGTGAGGGCTGCCGCTGAGCCGGACTTGGCTCACATCCGTTGGGACTATGGGAGTGAGGATCCGGTCAATGACGCCAGGGGAGGTCGGCTGCCACGTTCCGCTGCCGCTCCGAGCATGCTCACTGATGCGCCCGAGGCCCGGCTGATCGATGTGGCAGCTCCCAATGGCGCGCGGATTTATGTGGATCATGCCCATCCTGAGTATGCCTCGGCGGAAACGGTGAATGCCTTCGATGCGCTGGTCCAGGACCGCGCGGGCGATCGGATGATGGCTGAGGCCGCTGGCAGGGCCGGAGGCCTGGCCCTCTACAAGAACAATGTAGACGGCAAAGGTGCGGCCTGGGGATCCCATGAGAACTATCTTATGGACAGGGCAGTGCCCTTCGCCAGGGTAGCGGCCCTGATGACCATTCACTTCGTCACCCGGCAGATCTACACCGGCTCGGGAAGAGTGGGTCTAGGACCCAGGAGCGAAGAGGCCGGCTTTCAGCTTAGCCAGCGCGCCGACTATCTGACCAGCCGCATTGGACTGCAAACCACCTTCGGGCGGCCGATCATCAATACCAGGGATGAGTCACATGCAGGTCCGGGCAGCCGCCGTCTTCATGTGATTGTGGGCGATGCCAATCGGCTGGACGCGCCCTTGGTCCTCAAGTTGGGGACCACTGATCTGCTGCTGGGACTCCTGGAGTCCGAGGGCGATTCGACCGGTCAGGTCGATGAACTGCTGGATCGCTGGACGCTGGATGATCCGGTATCGGCCCTGCACACGGTTTCGCGAGATGCCACCCTGACAAAGCCGCTGGCCTTGGCAAACGGAGGATGTGCCGATGCGCTGACCATCCAGAAGGCATTGCTGGATGCGGTCCGCCAGGCCAGACGGGATATCAACCGGCCCGAACTTACTGACAACCGGGTTCTAAACCTCTGGAAGCAGGTGCTCGAGGATCTGGCTGCAGTGCGTTCGGGCGACGATGATGCCCGTCTGGCCATGCAGGATCAGGCAGGCAGATTGGAATGGCTGCTCAAATGGCAGCTCTTGGAGCGACTGCGCCGTCGCCGAGTCATACCGGATTGGTCGGATCCTCGGCTGGCGGCTCTGGATCTGGCTTGGGCGCGGGTGGTTCCCGGCCGTGATTTGCCTTGGCGACTCAGAGGATCCGTTTTGCGGCTGGCCAATCCCGACCAGGTCGTCAGGGCCATGGACCGAGGGCCGGAGCAGACCCGAGCCTGGTGCCGTTCCCTGCTGCTCCACCGTTGCCCTACTGAGGTCAGAGCCGTCTCCTGGAGTAGGGTCATTCTTGAGGAGCAGGGGCCGGATGAGGAGCGTAGGACCAGGATTGTGGATCTGTCTGATCCGCTGGGGCACACACGGGCCTCCATCCGGGACGACTGCGACATATACTGCTGATAGCGCATGGAATAGTTCGATACTCGACCTGACGACCACCGGTGGGCCACGGTCGATAATGCCTAGACCGCCCGTTTGAAAGAGAAGAGAAGTATGGAATTGCGCGAGTTGGCCATGCAGGCCGCCACCATCGCTGTGGAGGCCGGCCGTCATGCCCTCCAGGACCAGATCAACCCTCACGATCCACGCTCCACCTTGGCCATCGGCCAGGGCACTCAGTTCACGCCGGATATCGATACACGTCTGATCCGTTACTGCCGGACCAAGATCGCTGCCCTGGACCCTATGGATGGCTTCTGGGAGGAAGAGGCCGGCAACCGCTGTCCAGGCGGCCGCTATTGGTGCCTGGGCCATATCGACGGCCCGGTCAACTATGTGCGCAACATGGCCGAATGGACGCTGACGATCTCCCTGTTCGCCGTGGATGAGAAGGATCACGCTTCACCGGTCCTGGGCATCGTCCATGCGCCGGTGCTGGGCCTGACCTATCTGGCCGCCAAGGGGGAGGGCGCCATCAGAATCCGACGTACCATCGTGGGCGACAAACGTGAGAAGATCATTCCCTCCACTATGACCTCCCTGAATGGATCAGTAGTCAGCTTCGGCATGTCCTACTTCCCCAACGAGTCCGAAAAGGTTCTGCAGATCGTTTCGCGCATGGCCGGCAAGCCTGCCGACATCAAGCGCGTCGGCCCGGTTTCGCTGGATTTGTGCCGGGTGGCGGACGGCAGTTATGATGCCTACTTCGAACCGGCTCTGCATTCCTGGGACATCCCTGCAGTCTCTGCGGCGGCTGTCGTGGTCCGTGAGGCCAAGGGCACCCTCTGGCGCTGGGACGGCGGGCATGTGCGCTGGGAGGGCAGGAACGACGTGGTGGCCACCAACGGGCTCATTGCGGAGGATCTGAACGCTTATCTCATCGGGCGCTGATCCGCGCCGGGAAGGAGAACGACCATGGCTGAGGCATCTCAGCAAGGACGGCGCATGACCGTCGGGCAGCAACAGGAGAAGGAAGAGGATCTGCCACAGACCGGTGCACGTGAACAGGACCAGGCAGCTGAGTCTGATCTCGATGCTGTCCTGGATGACATCGAGACCACTCTTGAGACCAACGCCAAGGAGTATGTGCAAGGCTTCGTTCAGAAGGGCGGCCAGTGATTCATGGGGGGCGGGCAGGGGACAGGCTCAGACTTTCACAGGATATTCGGCATCGAGACCGAGTATGGGCTGAGCCTGACCGGTGTCAGCGGCCCTTATGCTGCCGGCAGGGTGGCCATGGCCATGTTTCGTCCGCTGATTGATAGGCGCGGGTCCACCAATGTCTATCTGTCCAACGGCGCCCGACTCTACTTGGACGTGGGCTCTCACCCGGAGTATGCCACTGCAGAGGCCCGTGATCCGCTGACGGCGCTGACGCAGGTGCTGGCCGGTGAGCGGATGATGACCGGCCTTGCAAGGCGCGCTCAGATGCGCCTTGCGGAGGATCTGGGCAGGCCTGTGAGGGTTCATGTCTTTGCCAACAACGTGGATGCCCAAGGTCATGCCTTCGGCTGCCATGAGAACTACCTGCTGGACCGTCGAGTCCCCTTGGACATGATTAAAGCCTGTCTGGTCCCTTTTCTGGTCACCCGACAGCTGATCACCGGAGCGGGTCGCCTGAGCCCCGATGGGTTCCAGCTCAGCCAGCGGGCCGACTTCCTGGATGAGGCGGTCTCCTCGGCCACCACCCGTGCCCGTCCCATGGTCAACACCCGTGACGAGCCTCTGGCTGATCCCGAACGATGGCGGCGTCTGCATGTGATCGTAGGGGATACCAACCGGTCGCCGCTGGCCACTTGGTTCAAGATGGCTAGCACCCACTTGGTTTTGAACCTGATCGAGCAAGCATGTCGCCAAGGCCGACAGCCTGACCTGGCCGACTGGGCCCTAGCTGATCCACGTGCGGCTGTACGAGCCGTCAGCCGTGACCGGACCGGGCGCGTCACTCTGGAGCTGCAGGCTTCCACAAAGACCGGCGGCATCAGCGCTCTGAGTCTGCAAGAGGCCTATTGGTCGGCCTGCAAGACCTTGTTGGATCAGCAGGAGGATACGGGAATCGGTCGGCCCCAGGCCCTGCGTGTTCTTCAACTTTGGAGGACTGCCTTGGATGCGTTGGACGCAGGGCGTTGGCAGGATTTGGCTGACTGGGTGGACTGGGCAGCCAAGCTGCGGCTGCTCCAGGGCTTGAGTCGACGAGGCGCCGGACGGGCTCTGGCCGATGCCCTGGACCTGGACTATCACGATCTCAGCGCGGGACGAGCCTACGCCGGTCTGGTCAGGCATGGGCTCATGCAATCGCCGGTCAACGACTCCGAGGTGAGGCGCGCCATGGACCGACCTCCAGAGGATACCCGGGCCCGTCTGCGTGGCGACTTCGTCCGTGCCGCAGATCAGGGAACACGCTCATGGTCATGCGACTGGAGCCACTTGGTCCTGGGCGGTTCACGTCGAGTTGAGGTGAACCTGCCTGATCCCCTCGACTATCTGGGCCCACCCCGGTACCGCTCACTGATGGATTTCCTGAAAGATGGCACAGAGCCGCGTAAATAGGGTCCGGTCTGCAGCGGCGGGCAATCGTCGGATCTACTGGAAAAGGAAGGGCCTCGGCATCCGTGAATGGATGACGAGGCCCTTGCGAAGAGGCTTGCTTCACTTCTTGTTGGCAACGGCCTTCTTCAGGAGCGAACCTGCAGAGATGCGCACGCCATAGCTGGCCGGAATCTTGATGGTCTCACCGGTGCGAGGGTTGCGGCCTGTGCGGGCGGCACGCTTAACGCGCTCGGCCGAGAACAGACCGGTCAGCTTCAGACCCTCGCCGGACTTCATGGCCTCGACGAAGACATCCTGAAAGGCGTTGACGGCAGCCTCCGCCTGAGCCTTGGTCAGGTTGGACTTCTGCGCGATCTTCGACACGAGATCAGACTTGTTGTATGCCATAGAATATCCTTCTTTCGGGGGCCTCCCACTGCTTGATTGGGGAAAGCCCAACGGTCAATGACCGATATTAGCGCAGGTTAGGCCCAAATACCGCATTTTCCGGGGGTTTCCGACATTTCGTCATGTGATTTTTGAGCTCCTTGGGATAGAGACTGCCCGAGGGGCCCTTCAAATGCGATTGTGGCTGCTCAGCCAGCGCATGGCCAAGGCTCCCAGAGGGATGCGCAGCCAGTAGGTGGCTACTCGGAAGACCAGAGTGGCCGAGATGGCCACGCCCGATGGAACGCCAGCCAGGCGGAAGGCAGAGAAGAGCACCGCTTCTATGGCACCCAGGCCGCCTGGTGTGGGGACAGCTGAGCCTAGCGTGTTGGCCAGGAGGAAGACGAAGGTGGTCTCGAAAACGTTGGTCCGGCAGCCGAAGGCCATCAGGGCGGCCCAGAAACTCATGCCTAGGGCGGCTGACTGCAGCACGGCTCCAAGGACGGCCACCACTAGCTGCCTGGGCTGAGTCAGAATCTCCACAAGGTGGCGGGCGTAGGAGGTTACGATAGGCATCAGCCGCTCCATGACCAACCGTCTCGTGTAAGGCACGGCCATGATCAGGGCTGCGATGATGGCCACCGTCCCGATGACGATGACCAGGGTGTTGGTGGGGATCATCCCGGAAAGGGTGTTGCGCCCGGTAAACAGCCCGATGACGATCAGCAGGCAGAAGGTGGTCGCAAACTGCACGGCCACCACTGCGCTCATGATGGCCGTGGCCATGGTGTTGTCATAACCGTCCCGTCGCAGGAACTGCAGATTGACGAATGCTGGCCCCACGCCGGCGGGCATGGAGACCGAGGTGAACGAGGAGGCGACCTGGGACAGGAAGATACCCTTGAAGTCGCGCCTGGCCGGGTCGATGAAGACTCCTAGGGTGATGGCGCAGCCCACCCAGGACAGTGACCCCAGCAGGAAAGAGAGTCCAGCCATCCAAGGGTTGGCATTGCGGACTGCACTGATGACCTGCGGCAGGTTGAACTGGGTGATGATGACGGCAACAGCGACTACCAACAGGGCCAGGGCTACGAAGCTGCGCAGACTGAAGCGCGAGAGGGTTACCTGGCCGGTCTCAGCCACCGACTCAGGTGGAGCCAAGGTCTGCAGATGTTTGCGCAGGTCAGTAAGAAGCTGTCGATCCCAGCCGGGCAGGGCCTGAGTCTGCGCAGGAATGGCCACCAGCTGGCAGAATGGCGACAGTCCCGCCAGTGTCTTGCCCCCCCAGGAGGCACGGGCGGCTGTGATGGCTTGATCCACGCCGATCATCGTGGCTATCAGGGCGAGAAGCTGGATCCGGTCCAGGGCGATGTTGGCCTGGGAGCTGGCGCTGTCGCCATTCTCCCAGCCGGCGATGACCACGGAGCCTGACTGGTCCATGGCTAGGGTTTCTGGTCGGATGCGGCGGTGGGTAAAGCCGCGCTCGTTGGCCCGGCGAAGGTAATCCATCAGCTGCTTGGCTCTGTCCGTGTCCAGGCTTCCGGGTTCCAGGGGCCTAAGATGGACGTCATCCTCCAAAACCAGAATTGAGGATTCGGCACTCTCTGCCAGGCCATAGGGGTGAAGGGCAGTCAGTCCCAGATCCCGTAACTCAGTGAGCATGGCCATGTGGTGTTGCATAGAGTTTCTGACCGACCGGTCCCGGCGCATGGAGACTCCGGACAGCTTGATCCACTGCCAGAGCTGCATCAGATAGCCTATGGTGTGCAGCTGGCCGTCCATGACCGACACCGTGTAAGTTCGGCCGTTTCTGTCACGAGCCTTGTAGATGCGGGAGGCCTCGATAAGGTCGTCGTCAAGGGCTGGCAGAGGCTGTCCATCAGCGTCCAGATTGAGATCCTGACGTTCCAGGCTCGCGGCGTGGATGCCGATTGAGGCTATGGCTTGCACCACTGCCTGCCCCCAGGCGCCCTGGTTCTGTGTGCCAGCCACGTATCGAACCACCATGCCCATGATCCGTCCCAGGATCAGCGAGACTAGGACTCCGCTGGCCGAATTGGAGGATATGGCTACCATGATGACGGCCACTATGTATAGAGCGTTCCATCCCCATTTGACCGAGCTACGCAGACGACGGGGTCCTGCAGCGCTTAGGAAGGCTGCCAGTCCAGCATAGAAGTCAGGCAGCAGGACGGGCGAACCTATGGCGTTCTGAGAACTGAATGCGGCGATCAGGGTCGGGTTGCCCGCCTTCAGAATCAGGTTCGAGGTCAGCAGGACCAGCCCAAACCCTAGGAACATGGCCAGGGGGGCAGTGATGGCCTGGATCCACTCCCTATTGATCAGCAGGTGGACAAGCACGGCCAGAACCACGGTCACGGTCACTGCCTGTTGAAGGAAGGCGGTGGGTACGTCCATGAGCCAATCCATGGCATTGCCGGCCTGGCGCATGTCCGATTCGACCCCTGCGGCTATGCCTTTCAGATAGACCGCCGCCAGGGTGACTAGAATCCCCAGGATCAGAGCTGCCAAGGCTCGGAGCAGATCCTCGGCATCATGGACCCGCCGGGGCGGGGTATCACGGATGACGACCTGGTCTGCCTGCACAGAGTCGGCGGGATCGGTGTCCTCGGAGGAGATGGTCGACTGGGACGGGGTCATGGTCAGTCGCGATCGAAGTCCACCAGGGTTCCGGCTGTGCCGGTATAGGTTGCCGGCGTCAGGGCCTTGAGCCGACTGGTCGTGTCCTGGTCCAGATCCAGGCCATCGATGAAGTGCTCGACATCCTCCCGACCGATCCTCTTGCCCCGCATCAGCTCCTTGACCTGCTCATATGGGTGATCCATGCCTGAGCGTCCGGCCAGTCCAGCGGCCCTCATGGCCGTCTGTATGGGCTCTCCCAGAACCTCCCAGTTGCCATCCAGCTCGTGGGCCATCAGTGCCTTGTCCGGGTGGATGGTCTGCAGGCCACCGTCCAGGTTGTCAAGAGCCAGCAGACTATAGCCCAGGGCCGAACCGATATTGCGTTGAGTGGTGGAATCGGTCAAGTCCCGCTGCCAGCGGGTTTCGGTCAGAGTGGTGGCCAGGGTGTCCAGCAGAGCTCCTGAGATTTCCAGATTGGCTTCGGCGTTCTCGAAGCGTATGGGGTTGACCTTGTGGGGCATGGTGCTGGATCCTGTTGCGCCTTTGACAGGTTCCTGGGCGAAGACGCCACGGGAGATGTACATCCAGACATCCACGGCCAGGTTGTGCAGGATTCGGCCCAGGTGGGCGATGTTGCCGAAGAGCTCGGCCTGCCAGTCGTGGGACTCGATCTGGGTGGTCAGCGGGTTCCAGACCAGGCCCATCCGCTCCACGATGAAGGTCCGTGTCAGATCGATCCAATCCACTTGCGGCAGGGCGGCCATATGGGCGCCAAGCGTTCCAGTGGCACCATTCATCTTGCCCATGTAGTCCTGACTGCGGATTCTGTCCAGCTGCCGATGCAGCCGGTGGACGTAGACCGCCATCTCCTTGCCCAGGGTGGTGGGCGTGGCCGGCTGGCCGTGGGTCAGGGCGAGCATGGGCAAATCCCGGTATTGTTCCGCCATAGCCGCCAGATGATCCTCAATCCGGTCGGCCTTGGGGAGCCAGACCTGTTCGACCCCGCCTCGGATGCAGCGGGCATAGGCCAGGTTGTTGATATCCTCGCTGGTGCAGGCGAAGTGGACCAGGGGCGCCAGCCTAGGGAGTTGGGCCTTGGGGCCAAGAGCTGTGGCCGCAGCCTCAAGACGGCGGTCGATGTAGTATTCCACGGCTTTGACGTCGTGGTGGGTCTGGGCTTCGATACCCGCCAGTTCGTCGATGCCATCGGCATCGAAATCCTCAGGGATGGCTCGCAGGTAGGCCTGTTCCGTCTCAGTCAGAGGATCTACGCCCGGCAGAACCGGGTGCTGGCCATTTCCCTGGTAGCCATTGGCCAGCATGATCATCCATTCGACCTCGACCCGTATGCGCTCGCGGTTCAAGGCGGGTTCGCTCAGATAGTCCACCAGTCCTGCGGTCTGTTTGCGATAACGTCCGTCTAGGGGATTGAGGGGGATGACTGGGATAATTCGGCTCAGGTTCATGCCTCCAGCCTAGACGACCGGGCCAACCATCAGGAACCGGCATGGGCGCTTCCGGCGGAGCGCGTGTCCAGCTCATCGTCGCAGCCTGCCGCGGTAGTAGCGGGTCTCTTGCAGATTGCCCCGGATGGCATGGGCGAAATGGTCGTCCTGACGACGTACTGCTGGTGAGTTCTGGTCTCGGGCATCGTTCCAGGCTGCATGCTGGTAGGCCATGCCATGGGTCGATTCCTTGCCGGGGCCGGTAGTGGTCACTGTCCGGCCAGTCTGACTGCCTCCTGGAGGGGGAGGTCCGCCTGCTCTTCCTCTGATGGTCAGTTGATTGGGTCGGGAGGGGTTGTCGGCTCCATCAAGGCTGGAGACCAGCTCCTCACGCATCTCAACGCTGGTGACCCAGGTGTCTGAACCTATCTGGCGGTGGGCGATGGGCGATCCGACAGTCACGATGTGATCGAAGCGGTAGCGGTCCGAAAGATCCGTGGCCATGGTGGCGGCCACGATGCCGCCCTGGGAATGGCCCACCAGGCTGACCGGGTCGTCTGGCCGCACCCCTGCATCCCTCATGGCCTGGTCCACTAGACGCAGAGAGGCCGCCCTGTCGCGCACTGAAGCCCTGTCGCTCATGAGCTGGATGTTCTGGGCCCAGCCGATAGGGGAGTCCAGATGGGAGCTGGTGCCTGGTATGTATACCAGCCAGCGATCCTTGCCGTCGGCTTCCTGATAGCGTTGTACGGCGACGGTTGCATAGGGAATGCCATCACGACAGGAACCTAAGGTCTCCAGATTGCTCAGAGCGCTGGAAATGTCATGAGCCTCGCCCAAGCCCTTGCCCTGTGGCTGAACAGGATCCATTGCTATTTGGTCACCCTGAAAATGATCAAGTATCAAGGGCACCAGCAGGCCCGGGCCTGTGACCAATCCTCCTATGGGATCATGGTGGTCCGAGGACAGGCCGGAAGCCACGGCTGTCAGCAGGGGTTGATGGATGCCAGCTGTAGTCTCCAGAAATTCCTGGAATTGCGAGGCATCCAAGTGGCCGGTCAGTTTGGCTGCTCCCAGTCCTATTCCAGCGGTTCCCAGCATGAGCGGGGCAATAGGCTGACAGACCGTAAAGGCCTTGGACATCAGGGAGCCGATCAGCCTTTCCATGAATGATTCAGCCTGTGAATACAGCCCGTAGGCCTTGGTCAACCGGTCGGCCACAGACTGAAGCCGGGTGCGCAGGTCTTCGCAGGCCTGTGCCTGGTCGTTGCAGAAGGTCGCCATCAGAACCAGAGGCAGATGGGCGTGACCCGGCTGCGGCGTGGCAGCCTGGGTGCAGGGGAGGGCCGGTAGTCCTGGCATGGTTCTGCGAATGGCCTGATTAGTAAGAATCCATTGGGACTGCATGGTGGCCAGGGCACTCCCTGCCTGGTTGAGCCGGTCCGCCATACCGGTCAGGTGCTCCAGCTCGGTGCGTGTATAGCCGTTGGCATCGGGGGCGGCGGTGATCGTCCGCCTCAAGGCCGACACTCTTGATCGATCAGGTTCAGTGTGCGTCCTGCCTGGATACGCTGATCCTGACAGAAGGCATCCATGGCCCGTATCTGGGTTCTATAGGTCTCAGAGGCCCGCCCTTGCCAGTCGACCCTCAAAGCCTGATCGGCTAATTCGCTCAGGTGGACCAGAGTTGTTCGTGACTGTTGCGCCATGTCGGACAGCATGGCTCGGCATCGGGCTGCTCGCGCATGGCAGGGGCAGGCTTGGGCTGTGTCTGGATCGGCAAGGTAGGACGGCTGAGCAAGGAAGGGACCCAGGGTGGGTGGTGACGAGGATGACCTATACATGTGTCAACTTCATCATGGCAGCCATCTTGCAACGATTCCCATGGAACTATGTGGTCGAATGATGTCCGCTCCAACTGGATGGGGATAAATTCACCATTAAGCCCGTAAGCGTGATAGCCGGGAGTCTTCGTCTGCCTAGGACGAATCCATGGGAAAAAGACACGGTGAAAAACTCATGCGAAAGGCTAATGCGCGGCCGGTCACCAGGGTTTGACGTTCTTCTTCTGCCCTATGTTGTCGTTCCCCGTTTCTGTCGGCGTGGGAGAGGCGGATGGTTCACTCTGTTGCTGGTTGCGCCTAAGCAAATCCTCCACCTCGGCCTCCTGCTGCTTGGTCAGCCCTGAGGAGGAACCCTTGCCGGACCCGTTCTGTCCATTCTGGCCCTGTTTGGCCTTCTGCTTCTTGAGCAGGCGCTCTGTGCGGCTGGTCAGTGCAGCATTGGCAGCGCGGTTGGCCTGGGCAGCTTGCCTGGTCTGTGGCAGAATCAGGGGTCCTGGTCGTTCGACCTGGGCGAAAAGCCGTTCGGCCTGCTCCTGCAGGGCTTTGATGGATGCCGGATCGGCCTGTGGGTTTTGAGCCTGCCGGACGTTGGTGCTCAGCATGCGCGTAGCCTCGTTATAGGTGGCGATGGCTTTGACGTTGATCAGGCCCCAGGTTCCGACCAGGGCTGCGATCAAAGCCAAGCCAGCCAGAATCAGGCGCGTCCGCAGGCCGTGTCCGCTTCTTGCGCCTTGCCTGGGCTTTCTACTCATAGCAGTCTCCTCGAAGTGCGAATCCAGAGCCCTGCCTCGGTCAGGATCAGGAGCAGCTCTACCAGTGCCAGCGGCCAGACCAGCGGGGTGACATGTAGGCGGACCTGGTCGACCGTGGTCATCCGGTAGCGTTTGGAGGCCGCAGCCGTAGCGCCCTCGCGCACGGTGGCCCCCTTGGCCAGGGCCTGGTAGTGGCCGCTCATCTCGTCGGCCATGGCCTTGAGGGTTTTCGCATCCATGGCAGAGATGCCCGGCTGGCCGGTCCTGGGGTCCGTCACCCAACCGTTAGCGTCACTGCCGCCGACATCGGAGCTCAGGGGCACCATGCCGCCTTTGGCTGAGCCGGTTCCCAGTATGAAGGCTTCGTCCAGCCCTTCCCTGAGGACGCTGAAGGATCGCCGCTCATCAGGCCCGGTTTGTTCGCCATCGCTGATCAGGTAGAGCAGGATTCGATCGTCAGGATGCCGGTCCTTGGTCTGTTTCAAGATCAGGCTCAGACGATTCAGCGGAGCATCTAGACTGGAGCCGGAAGATCGGGATGTGGGTTCTGTGGTCAGCCCCCTGGCCCAATTGTCCACAGCCCGCACATCGGGGGTCAGGGGCAGATCGACGCTGGCCGATGCGCCGAAGCTAATGGCGGAGAAGGAGGCATCCGGGTAGATGCTTGTCAGATCGTGGACGGCTGCCCGGGCTGCCTCCAGCCGGCTCATCCCTTCGTGATCGCCATATCCAGCATCCTTGACTGCCATGGATCCGGTCACGTCGACCGCAATGAAAACATCAGTGGCGTTTACTGCTTTATTGGTGGTTTTGCTGATCGTGCTGGGGGTCAGGACCATGAGGGCCAGGATCAGGACCATGGCGGTGCGCCGAGCCAAGGCCCAGCGATCAGCGTCCGTATCCTCGCGCTTGCGCAGTCCATGGATGACCAGCGCAGTGGCCAGGAGCAGCAGCAGGCCTGCCAGGAGGCCGCCGGCCATCCATCCCAAGGCAGGCTCGAAGGTCAGGGACTTGAGTATGTTCATCGCTTCAGCCTCCAGGCCAGGAGCAGATAACCCGACAGCGCCAGGGCCAGGGCCAGGGTCCACCAGCCGGGTGCATCCACCAGGCTGGACTGCTCCTGCTGGCGGGGTTCGGCTCCGTGTCGATACTCAATTTGGCGGACAAGCGCGTTGATGGAGTTCCCGTCTTGCCGTCGCAGGAAGACGCCGCCATGGGCCTCGATCAGCTGCTGCATCTGCTTAGTGCTCTCATCCTCGGTGCCCTGCTCAGGACCCGAATAAAGCCCATCCACCGCAATTCCGGCAGCAGCGGCAAGTTTGAGCGCTTCACCCAAGGTATATGTGGGTTTGCCGGAGACCACGTTATCGGTGGCCAGGACCAGCGAGCTCGATCGTTGGTTGATCCTTGTCGATCCGCTCTGGTCCTTGGGAGCGAATTGCGGCAAGAGCGCAGCGCAGCCCACCAGCCCGTCGCCGATCAAGGAAGTGGTGTCCCGGCGATTCTGCGTGCCTTCCAGCCAATCGCTGATGTCCTGATACTGCCGTCCGCTCATGGCGTCGATGCGGTCCTGAGACTGAACTCCGTCCAGGATCCGCCGCGCCTTGCTCAATTCGGCGGTGATCATGTCATAGTCGTCGGTTAGAGGGAAGACGGTGCGCGAGGTGGAGTTGAAGATGCTGAGAGCCATTCGTTCGCCCCGGAAGTTGCGGACCAGATCAAGGTAGGAGGCGATCACCTGCCGGTCGTAGGGCAGGGTGGAGCCGGACACATCCAGGCATAGGACGATATCGCGGTTATGACCTCGCTCCAATGTCCGATCTACCCGGGCCGGCCTTGCAGCAAGGCTCAGAGCCATCAGCAGGGCTAGACAGAGGAGGATTGCTGCGATGCGGTTCAACCCTCGCCAGCGTCGCAGGGCTTCGTGGCCATCCTCGGTATCCAAGTCGCTTTTCAAGGTCCAGACGCGGGCTCCCGTTTCCTGATTCGGCTTACGCCGATGCGCCATATGGCAAACCAGTAGGCCGAATACCAGGGACAGGACCAAAGCCAGAACCGGAAGCCAAGGCCACCTCCAGAACAGATTGCCTATGCTCATCGCGGCCACCGTTCAATGAGATCCCGTACCCAGTCGGCTGCCTGATTCACCGTGGCGTCGGTTCCTGCGCTGTCACGGGGAAGAGCGAATTCAGGGGGATAAAGGGCATCTATGGTCTGCCGAAGCAGGTCAAGGCCCTGACGGGTGCCCGGCGTGCGGGGCTGGGCCTTGATTTCAGCCAGAGTCTTGGCCTTCATGTCGCTGTTCCAGGAACGGGAGGCGAATCCACGAGCTATAGCGGCCAGCGCCGTCATGGCCTGGTCGCGGTTCATGCGGCCGTTGTCATACTGGTCCATCACTTGATCGATCCGCTGACGCCATGCATTGCGGGAGTCGAAGTTCGCCTGGACCGTATGCTCCCTCTGCTGATGACGGAACTTAGGCAGGACAAGGGCAGCCGTAGCCAGAGACAAGGTCGCTATGATGGCGATCGCCGTCAGTGTCAGCAGCCAGGCGGGCTGGGTCATAGCGGGCATGACCTTGGGTCGGCCATGATCAGACGCAAGATGAATCAGGACGACATCGCTCATGCCGCCATCACCGTCCGTTGTTCGGGGATGCCCGGTCGACCGGCTGAAAGCAGGCGGATGAACCTGTTGAACATGGCTGTGCTGGAGTCGGCCCGGATCAGTGAGGCCCCGATCCGGGATAGTTCCCTCTCAAATGCCTCGATCTGATAGCGCCTGTGCAGGTCCACGGCCTGCGTCCCATTCGCAGTGCGTAGGAAGGCCGGGATTTTCCGTGCGGTTGGGGCATCAGTTACTGAGCCCGTTGCGGGCTGCTGGCGCAGGGGATTCATGGTCTCCACTCCGATGAGATTCAAGGGGTGGGTGGTGGCCAACCGGCGGATGGTCGGCATCAGGTCAACGTTCAATGCTGACTGGTCAGTGGCGATGACCAGCATGGCTTGACGGTCCTGGATGCCGGCGGCATAGCCCAATAGGGCTTCAAGGTTGCGTGGCTGATCCAGCGGCGATTCCAGAGCTCGGTCCAGGGTCTGTTCGAATCGGGCAAAGCCGCCTTGGCAGGGTATGCGGCGAATAGCGGATGAATCGACCAGGACCAGGTCGACCTCATCGCTGCGGCGCAGGCAGAGGGATGCGAACATGCACAGGGCATTGGCGGCTACCTGAATGGCCTGTTCCCCATCCGGGCATGTTCCCGACATTTCGCGGCCGACATCCAGCAGCAGCCAGACCTTGCTGGTGACCAGGCGTTCGCGCTCCACCACCATGGGCCGACCCACCCGTGCGCTGGCATGCCAGTCGATCATGCGGGTTTCGTCTCCGAACTCATAGGCGCGTATGTCGGCACGCTCATCTCCGCCGCCGCGACGGCCAGAGGAGTGCTCGCCCTCCAACAGGCCCAAGGCCCTGCGTACCGTGGGAAGCCGGAGGCTGGTGTCCAAGGACTCGATCCGTCTGCGGACCGGGTCGCGATACGGGCGTCGACGGATCATGGAACTGGCACCATGTCGACGATCTGGTCGATGATATCGTCGCTGCTGATGCCGTCGGCCTGAGCCTCGAAGGTCATGAGGATCCGGTGGCGAAGCACCGAATGGGCCCAGTCTTTCAGGTCCTCGGGAATGACGTAATCCCTGCCTGTCAGCAGGGCTCTGGCCTGGCCGATGCGCACTAGGGCGATGGAGGCGCGCGGACTGGCTCCCAGCCTCACCTGCTCGGCTAGCCCTTGGATGGGCCGTGATCCTGCCCCCCGGCTGGTGGCTGCCAGATCGACTGCATATCGCATGATTGGCTGTGCTACGTGGACCTGCCGGGCCTTCTGCCTTAGAAAGTCCGCATCAGCGATGGTCAGGGCATCCCCATCGTCCTTTTCGGGCATGTCGGTGCCGCGGATGGTAAGCATCTGTAGCATTCGGGTCTCTTGGTCGGCATCAGGATAAGTCATGACTGCCTTGAGCATGAATCGGTCCATCTGGGCCTCAGGCAGATTGTAGGTGCCCTCCTCTTCGATGGGGTTCTGTGTGGCGATCACCATGAAAGGCCTAGGCAGGGCTATGCGCTCGCCGCCGATGGTGGTTGCGCCTTCGGCCATGGCCTCCAGCATGGCCGACTGGGTCTTGGCGTTGGAGCGGTTGATCTCGTCCAGCAGAACGAAGTTGGCGTGAATAGGGCCCAGCTGCGTGGAGAAGCGCTGTGTGGAGAAGTCGTATATTTGGGTGCCCACCAGATCCGAGGGCATCAGGTCGGGTGTGCACTGGATCCGCTTGAAGCTGCCAGATACCGAGGTGGCCAGGGTCTGGGCGGCAGTGGTCTTGGCCAGGCCGGGTACGGATTCGATCAGGATGTGTCCGGAGGCCACCAACGTCAGTATCAGGGCTTCGCGCAGGTTCTCCTGACCTACCAGAGTTCTTGAAAAGCGGGTCCGGATCCGGTCGGCCAACTGACGGCAACGTTGCAGGTCATCCTGATTGATTGGCGGAACCTGCCGGTCCCTGCCGAGCTGAACAGATGGAGGCTGACTGGGTTGAGGTGGGAATAATGCCATAGCAGACATGGTAACGGCATTTCCTGACGACTCAGCTGGCAGGACTCAGGTCAGGGACCAGTCCACCGGTTGGGCGCCCATGGCCTCCAGCGCTTGGTTGGCCTTGGAGAATGGGCGGGATCCGAAGAAGCCATACCGGGCCGATAGGGGACTGGGGTGCGGGGATTTGATGATGGCTGCGTTGGTCAGCAGAGGCTCTAGGCTCTGGGCTTGCCGTCCCCAAAGAATGGCCACCAAGGGCCGGATTCTGCCCTCCTGGTCACGTCTGTCGTTCAGAGCTCGGATGGCAGCGTCGGTGATCTCCTCCCAGCCTTTGTTCCGATGGCTGGCCGGCTTGCCCACTCGCACAGTCAGGCAGCGGTTGAGCAGCATGACCCCTCGCCTGGTCCAAGGCGTCAGATCGCCGTTGGAAGGCGTGGGCAGGCCCAAATCGGCGCTCAGCTCGGTGTAGATATTGCGCAGGGAACCGGGAATGGGGCTGACCGCAGGGTCCACGCAGAAGCTCAGGCCTACCGGATGGCCGGGCGTCGGATAGGGATCCTGGCCTACGATCAGGACCTTGATGGAGTCGAAGGGGATGGTAAAGGCGCGAAGAATGTTCTTGCTGGCCGGCAGATAGCGGTGACCCTGGGCCAACTCGGTTCTGAGGAAATCGCCCATCCGGTGAATGTTGGGTTCGACGGGCGCCAGAGCATGGGCCCAGCCCGGGTCCACCAGGGCGCTTAGGGGTTTGCGGTGGGTTCGGCCCTGGCCTCCTGCTATGGTCTGAGAGTTGGTAACCGTTTCGTTCGTCGGCGCGGGGGAGGTTGCGGCAATAGGCTGGCTGCTGTTCATAAGGTCACTATATCGCTTGGTGATATGGGCCGGTCAGGGCCGCCTCGGCCATTCCAGGGTTGGCGGAGGGCGTCGAACGGTCAGTTGAATGTTGACCCGGCGACCCATTACTTATAATGGTTCAGGATCCGGTGGAGCGGAGGAGAGTTCATGGCTAGCACGCACGACAATGAAACGCAGGCGCGCCCCCAGGTTCATGATGTGTTCGACAACCCTCCCAATGGGCCGGTCGGTGTGCATCGCGGGCCTCGTTCCCTGTCGGTCAGGGTTCTGCCCTACCTGCTGGTGGTTGTCTTGGCCGTGCTGTGCGGTCTGGGCGTATGGGCTGCGGTCAGCGGCTCCCTGCCTTGGCAGCAGACGCACACTGAGGCCTCCCGAGTTATCAGCAGCCATCTGCCAAAGAGGTCGACGTCCTCCTCTGCATCAAGCAGCGTGGCCCCTACTGACCAAGCCTCCCAAGAGCAGACGGATCAACCGTCCTCCCAGCCGCCTTCAGCAAGCGCTTCCAGCAGCAGTCCGGCTCCTGTGGTCAACCATGGCACGCAGGTCTCAATCATCAATGGAACGAGAATCACCGGGTATGCCGGCAAGAAGCGCCAGATTCTATCCAGTGCCGGTTACACTGCGGTCACAGCATCCAACCCGCAGGGTGCCCTGCCTGGCGTAAGCACAGTGCGCTACCGTGACGAGGCCGATAAGGCCACCGCACAAGAGGTGGCCAGCTTGTTGGGCATCGCCCAGGTGGAGCAGTCCTCAGTGGCCGCCACTCCGGTGGAAGCCATCCTCATGCGGTGAGGTTCGACGACCGGACGAGGAAGAAAATATGGCAGTGCAACATTCCGCATCTTGGCTCGACGTTTTGCAATTGCCCTCACGATGGGCCTAAACTGACCTTGCCGACCAGGCAGATGCGGTCAGTCTCGTATCTGTTGTGACGCGGCACCTATGTTAAGGAAGTTAGTTATGGCACAAGGCACTGTGAAATTCTTCAGCGCTGGCAAGGGTTACGGATTCATCAATCCCGACGATGGAGGCGAGGACGTGTTCGTGCACTACTCGGCTATTCAGTCCGATGGATTCAAGACCCTTGATGAGGGAGATAAGGTCGAATATCAGGTGGAGCAGGGCCCCAAGGGTCTGCAGGCAACCAAGGTCACCAAGCTCTGATTGTCGTCTTCTGTATTCGTCATGGGGACCCCGGGAATTCCGGGGTCCTTTTTTATGGCACTTTGCCCATATCCTGGTGCTTATCCAGGAATTTTAGGGCGTGAATCGTCTGCCGTCGCGGCTGATATGGCATGCAGCCTGCAGCGAATTTTTTCCTCAGGTTGGCACTCGGCTTCAGCGAGTGCTAATCTGCTGAATTAGCACTCGAGGTGCGGGAGTGATAACGCGACAGCTGACGGTCGAGTTCCGCTCCACGCCGACGGTGGGTCATGAAACCTCAAGCCATGACGGAGGAAGCAACAATGGCAAAAATTATCGAGTACGACGAGGAAGCTCGTCAGGGCATGCTTGCCGGCCTGGACAAGCTGGCCGACACGGTCAAGGTCACTCTGGGCCCCAAGGGTCGCAATGTGGTGCTGGACAAGTCCTATGGCGCACCGACCATCACCAACGACGGCGTCTCCATCGCCAAGGAGATCGACCTGGAGGATCCTTACGAGCGCATCGGCGCCGAGCTGGTCAAGGAAGTCGCCAAGAAGACTGACGACGTCGCGGGAGACGGCACCACCACTGCTACTGTGCTTGCCCAGGCCCTGGTGCATGAGGGTCTGAAGAACGTGGCCGCCGGGTCCAACCCCATCGCCCTGCGCCGTGGCATCGAGAAGGCCGCTGACGCCATCGTCAAGGAGCTCGTGGCCCAGTCCAAGGAAGTCGAGACCAAGGACCAGATTGCCGCCACCGCCACCATTTCTGCAGGCGACCCCGAGATCGGCAATGAGATCGCCGAGGCTCTGGACAAGGTCGGCCAGGATGGTGTGGTCACCGTTGAGGACAACAACCGCTTCGGACTTGACCTTGAGTTCACCGAGGGCATGCGCTTCGACAAGGGCTACATCGCTCCCTACTTCGTCACCAACAACGACGATCAGACTGCTGTTCTGGATGATCCTTACATTCTGCTGACCTCGGGCAAGGTTTCCAGCCAGCAGGACGTGGTCCACATTGCCGAGCTGGTCATGAAGACCGGCAAGCCGTTGCTGATCGTGGCTGAGGATGTGGACGGCGAGGCGCTGCCCACCCTGATCCTCAACAAGATTCGCGGCACCTTCAACTCCTGCGCCGTCAAGGCTCCTGGCTTCGGCGACCGCCGCAAGGCCATGCTGCAGGATATGGCCATCCTGACCGGCGCACAGGTGGTCTCTGATGAGCTCGGTCTCAAGCTGGACTCCATTGACATGAGCGTGCTGGGCACCGCCAAGAAAGTCATCGTCTCCAAGGACGAGACCACTATCGTCTCCGGTGGCGGTTCCAAGGACGAGGTCTCCGCCCGCGTGGGCCAGATCCGCACCGAGATCGAGAACACCGACTCCGACTACGACCGCGAGAAGCTGCAGGAGCGGCTGGCCAAGCTGGCCGGCGGTGTGGCCGTCATCAAGGTCGGCGCAGCCACCGAGGTCGAGGCCAAGGAGCGCAAGCATCGCATCGAGGACGCTGTTCGTAACGCCAAGGCCGCCATCGAAGAGGGGCTGCTGCCAGGAGGCGGCGTGGCTCTGGTTCAGGCCGCAGCCAAGGCTGAGAAGGATGTCAAGCTGGATGGCGACGAGTCCACTGGTGCATCCATCGTCTTCCGCGCCATCGAGGCCCCCATCAAGCAGATTGCCGAGAACAGCGGCGTCTCTGGTGACGTGGTCATCAACAAGGTCCGTTCGCTGCCTGCTGGCCAGGGATTCAACGCCGCCAACAACGAGTACCAGGACCTGCTGGAGGCCGGTGTGGCCGACCCCGTCAAGGTGACCCGTTCCGCGCTGCAGAACGCTGCCTCCATCGCCGGGCTCTTCCTGACCACCGAGGCTGTCGTGGCCAACAAGCCTGAGCCTCCGGCACCAGCTGCTGGCCAGCCTCAGGGCGATATGGGCTACTGATCCCTGATCCGGTCGGGTTTTCCGGCTGATTTGGTGGATCGCCAAGGACAGGGGCCTGCGCGCCGGACAATGGTGCGCAGGCCCCTGTTGGTGTTCTTCTGCTAGTGCGTCATTGGTTTTTCCGGATCTGGCATCCGTCCGACAATGGCGAACAGGCTGGAAGGTGAGTGCATTCATTGACCGGATGCTCAAGCTCCGGCGAAGAGGCGGGTAGCCTGGGCTTCCGTGTCCGCATAGAGAGCCGAAGCTTGGGTCAGGGCTGCCTGGATGCCCTCAAGCGCTTGTTCCATCTGGGCCTGAGACGTGCGCCACTGCTGGGCCACCGTAGCGAATTGGCTGGCCGCCGAACCCTGCCAGACGCTTTGGAGATTGTCCAGATTGGTGTACATTCCCGCCACGGCATCTCTGATGGCCCCTATCGAGCCGCTGACCGCGCCGGAGGCCGTCTGTATCTGATCCGAATCAACTTGGAACCGTGTCATGGTTTTCCTTTCCGTGAATGGCGGTGATGGTGGGGGAGTCCAATGCCGTCAACCGCTACTGTGGACACTATGACAGTGTTCACGCAGTTGCCCCGTCCGTGCGTCCATGTGGTCGAACCAGTTGCCCTCCACAAGACGAGCCCGGGCTGTCTTTTGGCCATGAGGCGGGTTCTGGCTGTCCTGCTCTCGATGGTTTTGATGGTCTGCGTTTTTGGACCGACCAAGGCTTTTGCCGATGAGCCTGAAACCGGGTCCGGAACCATGACTGACACAATCACCGATCCGCAGAATCTGCTGGGTTCGGACGTGGGATCCG
The DNA here is from genome assembly GCF_052606245.1 of Bifidobacterium sp. ESL0819. Classification (NCBI taxonomy): domain Bacteria; kingdom Bacillati; phylum Actinomycetota; class Actinomycetes; order Bifidobacteriales; family Bifidobacteriaceae; genus Bifidobacterium; species Bifidobacterium sp. ESL0819. The sequence continues at coordinate 1,862,060 of NZ_CP199587.1, read as the reverse complement.
TCAAGGATGCGATCAAGGAGACCGCAGAACAAACAGGAGTATCGGTCCGACTGCTCTACCTGCCGCATTTCTATCAGGGCGTCAAGCCGGAGACCTGGGCTTCCCGGGTGCTTGAGTCGACGAAGCCCGCAAATGACACGGTTATGCTGGCCGTGGCCTCTCAGGACGGCAAATTGGTGGTGGCGGTCTCCAGCAACTCTCAGGATTGGCTCAAGGACCAATCCAGTGTGGATCAGCTCTCGCAGTCTGCTCTGGAGCCGGTCACCAAGGGACGCAATCCCGACTGGGTGGGCTCAGCCAAGGCCATGATGACCCAGGTGGAGACCTTGGATCAAAACCACCGGCATCACCGTGTCATGATCATCGCCCTTTCAGTAACGGTTGTGGTCCTGGTCATTCTGGGCATAGCTGTGGCGATCTGGTGGCGTCGCAGCAGCCGAAGCGGGGCTCACCATCGCAAGTCTGGCTCTGTTAAGAGGACCTCTCGCCCAACAGAGGCGGTCAGCAAACTATCAGACAATACTCAGAAAGACACGGCAAGCTGAACACATGAGCAAACCGACGCAAGCACAACTGGTCGTGGTCGACGATGAACCGTCCATCAGGGATCTTCTGGTGGCTTCCCTGCACTTCGCAGGCTTTGCAGTCGAGACGGCGGCATCCGGCTCCGAGGCCATTCAGGTCATAGAACGCATCCAGCCGGACCTGATCGTCCTGGATGTCATGCTGCCTGACATCGATGGATTTACGGTCACTTCCCGTATCCGTCAGGAGGGAATCGATGCGCCGGTGCTCTTCCTGACCGCCAGGGACGACACCCAGGACAAGGTCATGGGGCTCACTGTGGGCGGTGACGATTACGTGACCAAACCCTTCAGTCTTGAGGAGGTTGTGGCAAGGATCAAGGCCATACTGCGCAGGACCCGCGAGCACCAGGAGGACGACCCGATCATCCGCGTGGGTGATTTGGAGATCAACGAGGATTCGCACGATGTCACCAGGGCCGGTCGACCCATCGACCTGAGCCCGACCGAATACAAGCTGTTGCGCTATCTGATGGACAATGAGGGTCGCGTGCTCAGCAAGGCCCAGATTCTGGACCATGTCTGGCAGTATGACTGGGGCGGCGATGCGGCCATCGTGGAATCCTACATCTCCTACCTGCGAAAGAAGGTCGATGGCATCACCGTCAGCGACGGCCATGGCGGGGAGCGCAAGGTTACTCCGCTGATCGAGACCAAACGGGGCATCGGCTACATGGTTCGGGCGCCAAGGCAGAACGCATCGGACGGCGGCGATGGCGACTAGCCCCAAGGAACCGACTCCCATGGCAGAACCTTCTGCGGCTCCTGACCCGAGGTCGGCTGACAGGTCCACGTCCTTCATGGGTTCGGACTCCGGCAAAGCAACAGGCTCCAGTAAGCCGAGTGGTCGGTCCATGCCTAGGTCGCCGCTGGCTGCCATTCCCCTGAGCACTAAACTTGTGGCCAGCATGCTCATCCTGCTCATCGTGGGCACGGTGGGCGTTTCCGTAGCCATCTGCCAGATGGCCGACGACTACCTGATGAAGCGCACGGACTCTCAGCTGATCCGCCAGGCCAACCTGGGCATCCGCAACGCCACCCTCCTGCGCCAGGAGGATCTGAGCAAGAACGGTCTGGGTCCTACCGACTACTTCCTGCAGATCCGTGACGACGACCTGCACATCATTTCGGACGATCTGAATCCCATGCAGGTCAACGGGGTCGTCTCCCGCCCTCGCCTGCCAGCCGACGGCAGCATGGGTTCGATACCCTTGGGACAGCCGACCACGGTACCGGCCTACGTGCGCGTCTCCCAACAGGCTTCGCCCGATCGCGACGCCATGAAGCGAGCCCGGGCCTCCTGGCGGGTGGTCGCCATGCAGTGGAAGATGCGCAATGAACTGGATGGTTCCGAAATCAGCGGCGTGCTTTTCATTGGCCTGTCCATGAGCGACCAGGATGAGGCCGTGCACGATCTGACGGCTTTCTGCATGGTCATCTCTGCCGTGGTGGTTCTTCTGGGCGGAATCATTTCGGTTCTGCTGATCCAGTCCACCCTTGTTCCGCTCAAACGCATCGAGAAGACGGCTGCAAAGATAGCTGCCGGTGACCTTTCCCAACGCATTCCCAACTTTCCAGAGAATACCGAGGTGGGTTCCCTTGCAGCATCCCTGAATGCCATGCTGGCGCGAATCGAGCATTCCTTCGATGAGCAGCGTCAGACCACCGAGAAGATGAAGCAGTTCGTTTCGGATGCCAGCCACGAGCTGCGCACCCCTCTGGCCGCCATCCACGGCTATGCAGAGCTCTACAGGATGCAGCGCGACTATCCAGGGGCTTTGGAGCGGGCCGACAGGTCCATTCAGCACATCGAGGACTCTTCCACCAGGATGACGGTCCTGGTTACGGATCTGCTTTCGCTTGCGCGCTTGGATGAGGGCAGGGGGATCGACCCGACCCTGCCGGTCGATCTGACTGGACTGGTGCGAGACGGGGTGGACGACTTGCATGCGCTTGACCTGGGCAGGCAGGTGGCTACAGGAAAAGTTTGCCTGCATACCGAGGATCAGCCTGTCTCCCAGGTGATGCAAGTCACGGCCAGCAAGGGACTGTCTGGTCGCAAGGGACGCAGCAAGGAGAAAATTACGGTAGGCGAGCACCTGGGCCCAGCGGTCAGCCTGGATATTCAGGAGGGTCCACTGCCCTCGGTGCAGGTGACTGGCGATCCCAACCGCCTGCGTCAGGTGATTACCAACATCGTGGGCAATATCCACCGCTACACTCCGTCTGATTCGCCGGTCCAAGTGGGATTGGGCCTTGTCAAGGCAACCATCGCTCCAGCGGACCTGACTGGGCTGGATGCCACTGGGTCCTCTCTGGCACGCCTGACCGAGGCGATTCAGGTGGCACAGAACAGCCATGTGGGCACCGACTATGCCATCATCCGTGTGGTCGACCACGGGCCCGGCGTCCCGGAGGAATCCAGGACCAGGCTCTTCGAGCGCTTCTACACCGCCGACCCGTCCAGGGCTCGGGAGAAGGGTGGCACTGGGCTAGGTCTGGCCATTGTCCAGTCCATTGTCAAGGCCCATCAGGGATTCATCTGTGCCTCGCAGACCCCGGGGGGCGGCTTGACCTTTACTATCGTCATACCCCAAGGCGTCAGCCATGATCAGGGGCGCGTTGAGGAATAGGCCAATATTGTCGCCAACCGTCCCGTACGCCTATGACAAGATGAGTCGTCCTGCCCGTCCCGGTCAGGTAAACTGTTCTCGGATATACCTGTTCAAGAAGCAACGTAAGGAAGTGGCAGAACATGCCCAGCGGGAGAGTACGGTGGTACGACGCCAAGCGCGGGTTCGGGTTCATCACAGATGAACAAGGTGGGGATGTCTTTATGCCCTCATCAGCCCTACCTGCCGGTGTATCCACCATACGCAAGGGATCCCGAGTTGAATTTTCGGTGGCCGAGGGTCGAAAGGGCCCGCAGGCCCTGGATCTGAAACTGGTGGGACCGACCCCCTCCATTCTGCGTGCCAAGCGACCTGATCCGGATGATATGGCCGCCATTGTGGAGGATCTGATCAAGCTGCTGGATTCGGCGGGCAATGGCCTGCGTCGGCACCACTATCCGGGTCGGGCTGAATCTGCCAAGCTGGCTACCCTGCTGAGGGCTGTGGCTGATGACTTTGACGTGCCGGACTGAGTGACAGCGAGAAGAATCCGACGTGGATCGGCCTGATCCGGTCCCACTGATGATGAAGGTGTGATAGATGGTTCAAGAGGACCTGGATCCTGAGGAACTGGCCAGACAAGTGGCTCTGAGCGTGGCTGCCGACAGTGATGAGGTCGGACAACTGGTCGGCCGCACCCTGATCGAGGATGGAGTCTGGGACTACCGGTTCGCCTCAGCCATCAAGGGCTACGAGGGCTGGCAGTGGTCGGTTACCCTCTACCATGACCAGGATGCCGATACCTGGACTGTGGATGAATCCTCGCTGGTCCCCACCGATGCGGCCCTGCAGCCACCGGTATGGGTTCCCTGGAAGGATCGTCTGCTGCCCTCGGACCTGAGCGTGACCGATGCCATGGGAACGAATCCTGACGACCCCAGACTGACAGCGGGATGCAAGCCTGTGCAGGCTAGGCCTCAGACTCCTGAAGATAATGAGGAAGGCCTGAACGAATCAGATTCGGTCCTTGGTGACGGGACTGAGCAGGAGACCGATGGCGCGGTCTTCCACCTGGTCAAACCTTCAGGTCAGGAGGAAGAATTGCATGAGCAGGATTCGAAGGATCAGGCTTCTGCAGATATGAAGACCTCTTCCGTCGACCTGGATGAGGCTGTTGACCGTTTCGCCCTGAGTCGTCGGCATCTGATGACCGTCGAGGCCAGGACCGCCACCGCCAAGCGCTGGTACGAGGGTCAGCACGGTCCCAAGTCCCTGTCGACCAGGACAGCCAAGGGCAAGGCCTGCGAGACCTGCGGCTTCATGATCCCCCTGGCAGGCGATCTGGGGACCATGTTCGGCGTGTGCGCCAATCGTTGGAGCCCGGATGACGGGCGCGTGGTTTCCCTGGATCACGGCTGCGGCGAGCATTCCGAGATCGAGCCCCAGGAGGAAACCCATCTCTGGGTCCAGTCGCAGCCGGCTTATGACGATCTTCATATTGATGTGGTCAGACAGCAGCCTCGCGATGAGCGTCCTGAGGTGGAACTCATGGAGCGGATCCAGTCAGAAGACGGCTCAGAGGAATGATTCCAAGGCCTTGTTGCGTTCAGAGCGCAATCACCGGCGGGCCGAGAATAAACGTCACCGTAAATCTGTAGAGTGAATTACGGATCAAAGGGAAGGACAAGTATGTTCGAACGGTTTACCGACCGTGCGCGGCGGGTGATTGTGCTGGCGCAGGAAGAGGCCCGCACCCTGCAGCACAATTACATCGGCACCGAGCACCTCCTCCTGGGCCTGATCAGGGAGGGTGACGGTGTTGCCGCCAAGGCCCTGGCCTCCAAGGGCGTAGAGCTGGATGCCACTCGTAAACAGGTTGAGGAGATGATCGGTAAGGGCAACGCGGTTCCCAATGGGCATATCCCATTTACGCCGCATGCTCGTCAGGTCCTGGAGCTGTCGCTGCGCGAGGCTCTTCAATTGGGCCACTCATATATTGGCACCGAGCACATCCTCCTCGGCCTCATCCGCGAGGGTGAGGGTGTCGGAACCCAGGTGCTGATCAAGATGGGCGTGGATCTCAGCGATCTGCGGACCGCCACGATTGATATGATTCGCGGCAACCATGAAGGCGGCGATGCCGGCAAGGGCGATCTGGCCAATGCAGGCAGCGTTTCCAACAAGAGCGGACAGACTGGTTCGGCCATCCTGGACCAGTTCGGCAGGAATCTGACTCAGGAAGCCGCTGAAGGCAAGCTGGACCCGGTCATCGGCCGCGCTAACGAGATTGAGCGGGTCATGGTCGTCCTGTCCAGGAGGACTAAGAATAACCCAGTGCTGATCGGCGAGCCTGGCGTAGGCAAGACCGCCGTGGTGGAGGGTCTGGCGCAGAAGATCCATGAAGGCGATGTGCCTGAGACGCTCAAAGGCAAGCAGGTCTACTCGCTGGATCTGGGCTCCATGGTGGCTGGTTCCCGCTACCGGGGCGACTTCGAGGAGCGTCTGAAAAAGGTCCTCAAGGAGATCAAGACCCGGGGCGACATCATTCTCTTCATCGATGAGATTCACACCATTGTCGGGGCTGGGTCAGCCGACGGTGCCTTGGGCGCCTCTGACATGCTCAAGCCGTTGCTGGCCCGTGGCGAGCTGCAGACCATCGGAGCGACCACTACCGACGAGTACCGCAAGTACATTGAGAAGGATGCGGCTCTGGAGCGGCGCTTCCAGCCCATTCAGGTCTCCGAGCCCACCATTGCCCAGACTATCGAGATTCTTAAGGGTCTGCGCGGACGCTATGAGCATCATCACCATGTGACTATCACCGACAAGGCCTTGCAGTCGGCCGCTGAGCTCTCTGCCCGCTACATTCAGGACAGAAACCTGCCTGACAAGGCCATCGACCTGATCGATGAGGCCGGTGCGCGCCTGCGCATCAAGCGTCTGACCGCGCCGCCGGAGCTCAAGGAGCTGGATGCCAAGGTGGATCGCATCTCCGCCCAGAAGGACCAGGCCATCAAGGACCAGGACTTCGAGAAGGCCGCTCAGCTGCGTGACAGCCAGGAGAAGCTGGAAGCCGAGCGCAAGGAGAAGGAGAAGGCCTGGCACGAGGGCGAGTCCGACGTCAAGATGGTTGTCGACGAGGACGTGATCGCTGAAGTGGTTTCCTCGACCACAGGCATTCCGGTCTTCAAGCTGACTCAGGCCGAGTCCAAGAAGCTCCTGGGCATGGAGAAGGAGCTGCACAAGCGGATCATCGGCCAGGATGAGGCTGTTTCCGCCCTGTCTCGTTCCATCCGCCGTACCCGTGTGGGCCTCAAGGATCCCAAGCGTCCCGCAGGTTCCTTCATCTTCGCTGGCCCCACTGGCGTTGGCAAGACAGAGCTGGCCAAGGCTCTGGCTCAGTTCCTCTTTGACGACGAGGATGCCCTGATCCGGGTGGATATGTCCGAGTTTTCGGAGAAGTACTCCACCTCTCGTCTCTTCGGCGCCCCTCCAGGGTACGTAGGATACGAAGAGGGTGGCGAGCTGACGGAGAAGGTCAGACGCAAGCCATTCTCCGTGGTGCTCTTCGATGAGATCGAGAAGGCTCACCCGGACATCTTCAACACCCTTCTGCAGGTGCTGGACGACGGTCATCTGACCGATGGGCAGGGTCGTACGGTGGACTTCAAAAACACCATCATCATCCTGACCACGAATCTGGGAACCCGCGACATCGCCAAGGCGGCCAATACCGGCTTCAATGTGAGCGGCAACACCGAGACCTCCTACCAGCGGATGAAGGACCAGGTGACCAGCGAGCTCAAGCAGCAGTTCAGGCCTGAGTTCCTGAACCGTTTGGATGACATCATCGTTTTCCAGCAGCTGACTGAGCCGCAGGTTCGTCAGATCGTCGACTTGGACATCGCTCAGCTTAACGATCGTCTCTTCGAGCGCCATATGTCCTTGGATCTGACCGACAAGGCCAAGGATCTGCTGGCTGAGAAGGGCTTCGATCCGCTCCTGGGCGCTCGGCCTTTGCGCCGCGTCATTCAGCGGGACATCGAGGATGCCGTCTCCGAGAAGATCCTCATGGGCGACCTCACGGATAACGAATCGATCCAGGTCGACGCCGAAGGCGAGGGCATCCTAGGCGAGTTTACTTTCACGGGCAAGCCCTTTGAGGGACCTAGGCATGCGGCCAGCTCTGCCGATGAACAGGAGCAGAAGCCTGAACTGGTCGGTGTCACAGTGGATTCTTCCGAAGCTGACCTTCCATCAGTAGGCGAGGTCGACAGCCAGAGCCAGGATGGCCAAGGGTCTGAGCAGCCCGGTCAGAGTCCGGCCGACAGCGACTGAGATACGGTAGGTGCCCTGTCGGTAATGCCTGACATGGTTGGCTGATGAGGGGCTGGAGCACATGAGCTGTGTTCCAGCCCCTCGTACTTTGTGCTGCCGAGAATTTGTGTTGATCTCTGCAGTGTCGTCCCTGAGAGATCGCCAGGAATTAGTGGTGTCCATTGACATCGTGATCGTGACATTTGCTTTTGCTCTACGATTCCGTCGAGAGACTCGGCCATTTTCCTATGCCAGACATATGGCAGTGATGACACTGACAGCGACTGAACCTGGCGTTCCCAACTCAGCATTCATTGCACTTGTTCAGTCAAGTAGTCGATGATTCAGGCATTTGCGTAGCGCAGTACTTGGAATCGGCGTGGAAGAGTCTTGGATGATATTGATGATAACTCGTCTCAGTGCTTGACCCAACCGGACCTCTCAGAACAGGGGATGCAGCAGCAGGGCCAGCAGATAGAGGGACATGAGAGCGATGAACAGGATGTCCATCCTGCCCAATTGCAGCAGGCGGTAGTGGGTTCGTTGTTGACGGCTGCCCTCATAGCATCGGGCATCCAAGGCTCGGCTCAGGTTATCAGCGTGGCGCAAAGCTCCAGCAAAGACAGGGACCGTAATGGCTGTGGCCGCATGCAGGCGTTGCGAGAGTGATCCAGACTCGATGGATCCGCCACGGGCGGCCTGTGCTTCCGCAATGGCCTGAATCTCACGCCTCAGGGTCGGGATGAAGCGCAGAGCCAGTGAGAGCACCAGTGCAATCTCATTAGTGTGTATGCCCAGCCTGGACAGTGGGCTCAGCAGGGATTCACAGGCATCAGCCATCTGAGTCGGAGTGGTGGTCTCAACCAGGAGCGCCCCCAGAAAGATGATCAGCATGAAGCGGCAGGCATAGAGTACAGCTACCCAGATGCCGCCGGTGGTCAGCACGAATGGCCCCCAGACAGCTAGTCTGCGGCCGGTCTGAGTGACTAAAAGATTGAACAGGGCCAGCAGAAGCATGAGGACTAGAAAGCCCTTGACCGAGTTCATCATGGAACGCAGGGGGGCCCGAGCGGCGGCGAAGAGGCCCACCGTGACTACCAGCGCCAGAACAAGTTGTGTCGGCGTGGAGATGGCGAAGGCGGTGAACATCGCCAGAAGGAAGGTTACCAGTTTGGCTCGCGGGTCCAGTCTTGCCAGCAGGGAGACAGGTTTGTTGTCGGTCTGAGTGCGACCTGCTTCTTTCCTGGGCGTCTCCTTCCCTGTCGCTTCCTTCACTGTTCCGTCTGTTGCCAGCAGTTGGTGGTAGCGCTCCACTACATCAGCAGTAGACCCATAGGCCAGCGTTTCTCCATGCTCCAGGAGCAGGGTCTGGTCGGCTAGGTTCAAGGCTTCGCGATCGGCGTGGGTGCTCATGACGATAGTGACTCCGCGCTGATGGAGCACTCGAAGCAGTGTCATGATGCGCGCGCGGGCCTGGGGGTCGAGACTTGCAGTGACCTCGTCCAAAACCAGCAGTTGCGGGCTGCAGGCCACGACTCCGGCGATGGCCACTAGACGCCGCTGGCCTCCTGAGAGATCGAAGGGGGAGCGGTCGGCTAGATCAGCGATGCCCAGAAGTTTCATGGTTTCATCCACCCGCTGTTGCACCTGTTGGGGCTCGTAGCCTAGGTTGCGCGGACCATAGGCAATGTCTTGGGCAACAGTATCCGCAAAAAGCTGATGCTCGGGATATTGCATGACATAGCCGACCCTTTGACGAAGAAGCCTCAGATTCTGACGCCGCTGATGCTTGGCCTTGGGTCGGTCGGGTCCTGCCAGAGGCAGGCCGGCCACCTGGATGGAACCGCTGTCAGGAACAGCCAGGGCGCAGATGAGCCTGGCTAGGGTGGACTTGCCGGATCCATTGCGCCCGATGATGGCCAGAGTCTGTCCTGACGCCAGCTCCAGATTCACTTGGTTGAGAGTTTTTCTGCCAGCATCAGGAAAGCGGTAAGAGACATCCGAGAATTTGACCATGGAAATGGTGTGGTTGTCGACCGTGGTCTTTGCATCCGTTTTTGAAGCTCTGCTTTGGGTTAACGAATTTCGGTCCGGTTGACTGCGTCTTGCCAATGAGATGTCGTCAACAAGGGCGGGCAGGTCCTGTCTGTTCAGGATTTCATCTGGTCTTCCGAAGGCCAGGATGTGCCCATGGTCAAGCACCAGAACCCGATCGGCCTGCCTGGCCTGCTCAAGCAGATGGGTGATGTGGACGACGGCTGTCCCTTGGGCCGTAAGCCGGCAGAGGATTGATTGGATCTCTTGTCGGCCAGCTGCATCAAGCATGGCGCCAGGTTCGTCCAGCACCATCATGCTCGGATTCATGGCCAGGCTGCCGGCCAGGGCCAGGCGTTGCTGCTGTCCGCCTGACATGCGGGTGGGATCATCATTCATCCGCGTCTGCAGATCCACCTGCTTCAGGGCTGCTGGCACGCAGGAGAGCATCCTCTGGCGGGGCAGGCCCAGATTTTCGGGTCCAAAAGCCACGTCGTCCTGGACAACCGTGGTCACGATCTGGTCTTCGGGATTCTGAAAGACCATGCCGATGCTTCGCCGCACTTGCCGATAAGCCTCAGCATCGACCTGTCGGCCCTGATCCGGGGTGTCGGAGCAGACTGCCCGGCCCATAAGCTCAACCTGGCCGCGGTCGGGTGCCGTCGCACCCGAGAGGATGCTTCCCAGCGTGGATTTGCCGGAACCATTCGCTCCCAATATGCACAGATGCTCGCCAGCATGCACCTCCATGGACAGATTGTCCAAGGCCCAGGTCCGTCCTCCGTCATAAGAGAAGGAGACATGGCTGAGACGGGCGACCATTGCCGTCGAATCCGCCGAATCCGGGACTGCGGATTGGGTCATGGATGCTGCCATGACGTTCCGAACCTCCGTAGCCTACTTGTTGATCAGCCTGGAGATGGGCTTGTAGATCAGGAAGGTGACCACGCCGTGGATGGCGAACTTCATCAGGTTGAAGGGGAGCAGGGTCGGCACGATCATGGCGACCACTTTTGCCATTGACATGTGCGCGTAGAAGGGGGTGATCACCACGTTGCACAGGATGGCTGCGATCACGCCCAGAATGGCGCCGGAGACGATTCCGATGACTGCTCCCTTACGGCTATGTATCCTGCGGTAGACCAATGCTGCCGGCACGCTCAGGGCCAGGGCTACGATCATCGAGATCAGAGCGCCGAAGGGGTTGGTGAACAGGTGAGGGACGAACCCCAGTACGGAGATGATGGCGGCTGCCGCTGGACCGAAGGCGAAGCCGCATACCAGGACGACGATGCCTGAGGGGTCGTATTTGAGCCAAGGGGCGGCAGGAAAGATCGGGAAGGAAAAGAAGCTCAGAACCATGGCCAGGGCTACGAAGAGCGCGTAGACCGCAATCCGCTTGGTCGACCAGCGTCCTGAACCGCCTGCCCCTGTGGAGTGGACATCGTTGAAGCGCGTGTCCTTGTTTGCAGTGGTGTGCGAATGAGAATTGGGCATGCTCATAGAGGGCCTCGTTTCTTCCATCCGGACTGTAACCGTTGGCTTCGGACTTTGACCGATATCCACCGCTTGCGCGGGTCGCGGGCTCCCGGCATTCAGCCGGATACCGCCAGTAAGGACTTTCACCTTCCCTGAAACTGACGATTTCAATATAGCTGCGGTCCTTGGAATGGTCAATTCCCTCTCGCCGCCGGAGCATTTCCACGACATCCAGGAAGGAAATAAAACCGCCTTCCATGCAACTGCTGCAGCCTGTACAAATATTATGGTTGTCGAAGGTTCACAATGCTGCAAATGAGGCTGGAGCGCGGCAAGGATGCAAAACCATCTGCTGCCTGCAAATGAAGCTGCGCATCCGGCCTTGGCCAGGCAAACCAGCGATGAGGACGCTGTGACGGTGACGGATCCCAAGCGGAGGACTTGGAATGGATCGGAAGCATACTGTCCACCAGCTCTTTGCATGCAGCCGATGACCTGGTTCGCAAGTATTACGACGATCTCATGGTTTCCAGATACGCTCGCTCGCCGACGGGGAGAAGACGCTCAACCTTGAAATGAGGGATGGATTGGCGCCGGATAATGCACGTTCCCGACTGGAAGCCCGCAGAGCCCCTCAAGGGCTGGCCAGCCGGAGCAGTGCAGCGCGGCTGAAATGTCTTCTGCTACTTTTTCTGACTCCCTGTCCGGAAGTACTCCATGGAGCTTACCGGTCCCGCCAGGCGAAAGCCGTCATTCCCATAAACGACCTTGGTTACGGCGGTGTTGTCCATGTCAGGAATGGGGCAGTGGTCGTCGATGGCCACCAGGAACTGTTGCAGGCACATGCCAGAGGAGACTACCAGGACAGGCCCGCCGCCCTCTTCGATGGCAGACTGGGCGATGCGTGTCAGTGCGCTGATCATTCTGCTGCGGACCTGGGCCGTGGTCTCGGCCCGATCCTGTTCTTCCAGTCCTGCAGACAGGACGTCCTGGGCATCCAGCCGATGGAAGGCGTCCTGCATATGGATAGGGATATTCCTGCCGTAGGTTGCCTTGGCTGCAGCAAAGTCCTTGAATCCCATGGCGGCGCAGACTTGGTCCAGAGTGGTGCGTTCGTCCCGGCCCTCAAAACTGCCGAAATTGTCCTCGCGCAGATCCGGGTCCACGCCTACGCGCAGGTCCCCATTGCCGGATATGTCAAGGGCCAGGCGCGCTGTTTCATATTGGCGGTTCAGATTGCCGCTCCAGGCCGCACGGAAACGAATGGACCGCAGGCCCCGGCCGAACTGGCGCACATCCTCACGGCCCTGCCTGGTCAGAGGGAAATCGGACCAGCCCTGCATGAGATGCATGACATTGGCCGTAGTTCTGCCATGCCGGGTCAGATAAAGGGTTGTCGAACCTGCTTCGGTGCTGGGTTCGCAGGCAGATTGCGTTGATGATGCTCCATTGTTCATAGTTCATCACCCTACACGGCCCTCTTGCCGGGTCACCATGGTGCAACCATGGTTAGGACCTGATGAAGCGGCCTCCATCGCCCCAGGTCCAAGCGCCGCCTCCGGCCCCGATCTGGAAGTTCATTTTGGCTATGCCCAGATCGACTGCGGAGCCATAGACGATCGAGGGATCCAGAGTGGCGATCGCATCACCTGAGTCCTTGTCATAGGCGAAAAGGATTGGTTGTCCATTCATGGCCGAGGGTGCCTTGGCGGCGGCTGCAACGCCGGCTTTGAACCATTCCGGTGCATCCTGACGGTCTTGTGCGTTCATGGCTGAGGTCAGTTCCTCGTAGCTCTTGGATGTTCGATGCTCGCACTGACGTTGGCAAAGTGTGGCGAAGTCCTGGTTGCCGTAGCCGACCTGGTCGGCTGGATAGCCGATGGTAACTACCAGATAGAGCGACTGGCTGGGCGTAATCCGGCAGTGGCGCTCAGCTGCCTGACGATCCCAGCTGCCCGATACCCATCCTGTCCCCAACCCGTAGAGGGTGGCGGCGAGAACCATGCGTTCTCCGTAAAAGCCGGCTTTTTCCAGACTCTCCTTGCTGTCCTTGGGGCCGACCAGAGCCAAGTAATTTGCCGCATTGGCCAGATGCCCTGAGGCGTTGTCAGCTGCGAAGGCGTCAGGTTTGCCCCGGATCAGCTGTATGTCCAGACCGCTCAGCGTATTCAGCGCATTCAAGGTGCTGTCCAGCTGCCTGGCCAGGTCCGGATCGATGGGCTTGGGGTCGTACTCTCTGGTGGTGATGCGTACGTTGACTGCATCAATAAGCTGTGTATGTTCAGGCATAACTTCATTATCCCACTCAATTCTTCTTCCTGCAGTTTGCGTAGGGAGGCGATAGCGCGTATCGCAAGGCTGAGGAACGGCCCACCCTCGGGCCTGACTTATGCCGCTCCTAAGGGTTGCAGAGGCATGCCTTGGGGTACAATCGCTACCGTGCCGGTTCGGACCCTCATCTTTGATCAGCTAAGGAGCAGTAATGATTGAAACAGCGCAGGCTTTCGGAGTGGATATTGGCGGATCCGGCATTAAGGCTGCCCCTGTTGACCTGACGATCGGAGATTTTGCAGAGCCTCGCAAGAAGATTCTGACTCCGGAGCACTCCACGCCAGAGGCTGTGGGGGTTGTCGTCAAGGAGCTATTGGACCGTTTCGAAGTTGCTTCAGATGTGCCCGTGGGCATCGCCTTTCCGGCTCCTGTCAAGCCTGACAAGCCGCTCGATTTCATGGCCAACCTGGATCAGGCCTGGGTCGGCACCAATGTTCAGGAGGTCCTTTCCAAGGCCTGTGGCAGGCCTGTCAGCGTAGTCAACGACGCGGATGCAGCTGGTCTTGCCGAGGTGCAGTATGGAGCGGCCAAGGGGCAGAAGGGCCTGGTCATCGCCACTACGCTGGGCACCGGCATCGGCTCGGCTCTGATCTACAATGGCGTTCTGATTCCCAACAGCGAGCTGGGCCACTTGATGCTGGACGGCAAGGAGGCCGAGAAATACGCAGCCTCTTCGGTGCGTGACCGCAAGAAGCTGAGCTACAAGAAGTGGGCCAATCGCCTGACCAAGTACTACCGCCTGCTTGAGCACTACTTCAATCCTGATTTCTTCGTCGTTGGCGGCGGGGTCAGCCGGATGAGCGAGAAGTTCCTGCCTCATGTCGACATCAAGACTCCTATTGTGGCTGCCAAGCTGCGCAACCAGGCTGGCATCGTCGGCGCCGCCTATCTGGCCGACCTTCGGCAAAAGCATCTGGGGTGAAGCGCGGCTTTTTCTGCGACCATCCCGCATGTGGCGTTCGGGCGGCTGGTGAATCGGATGAGGAGCTGGAGAATCATGCATTTTTCTCACCGAACCGGGTCTGACCGCCCTAATCGTATTGCCTTGGCCGAGTCAGAGGCGCGAGCCTGTGGTCTCAGGCTGGACAAGCTGAACGACTCGAATCCCACTCGCTTCGGACTGGCTCCGTCATTCCTGCCCCAAGTCTATGAGGCTGAACCGAGAGGACCTCTTGCGGCCCGCCAGGCTCTGGCTGAGTTTCTGACCAGGCATCGGGGCTTGAACGAAAACAATCATGATGCAGCGGTTAATCCTGATGACCTCTACCTGCTCTCTTCCACATCCCAGGCGTATTCCTGGCTGATGAAGCTTCTCTGCGACCCAGGTGATGCCATTCTGGAGCCCAGGCCTGGTTACCCTTTGATTGAATCCATCGCCGGTCTGGAATGCGTTCGGACAATTCCGTACCGCCTGTCCTACGACGGGTCCTGGGTGCTTGACCTGGCCGCGGTCAGACAGGCCTTGGAAGGACCTGAAGGTGACCGTATCCGCGCTCTGGTCCTTATCAATCCCAACAACCCCACTGGCTCCTACGTTCATCCGGAAGAACGCCGGTCGCTGATGGAGCTCTGCCAGCGGCAGGGGGTGGCCATCATAGCGGACGAGGTCTTCTTCGACTATCCTCTGGACCCTCTGCCGGGCCGTGCGCGGCTGGCAGGAGAGGATCGGGTGCTGACCTTCGCTCTGGATGGGTTCTCGAAGAACCTGGCAGCTCCCCATGCCAAAGTGGGCTGGATCCAGGTTTCCGGGCCGTCGGACCAGGTTGCTGCTGCCAAGCGCCATCTTGATCTGATAGCCGATGATTACCTGCCCATGAGCCTTCTGATTACCAGAGATATGAAGGCCATGCTGTCTGATATTCCCGCTCAGACCAGTCGAGTAGGGGAGCGTGTCAGAGGCAACCTTGACATCCTTAGACAGGCATTGGGCCACAAGGATTCCTGCGTATCTCTACTCAGGCCTGAGGGCGGCTGGAATGTTCTGCTGCGCTTTCCCCAGGTCATTGACGAAGAGGAACTGATTCTTCGCCTGATTAGGTCCTATGGGTTGACTGGACAGCCAGGATACTTCTTCGACATGCCAGGCAACGGATACTTAGCCCTGTCTCTTCTGCCGGAATCCTTGGAATTCCGCCGAAATGTGGACTCGGTTGTCTCAGCAATTGAAAAAATTCTGTGATTGTAGCCCACATGTCGACTTGTTTGCTCCGATAATAAGTTCTAAATGATCACCCGTCATGGAAGGGGGGAGATTGGTGGGGCTCAATGATGAGCCACTGACTGCAGGGTTGCACACGAAGGAGCGGTAACGATGGTGAACGAAAATAATGATCGAAGGGGAGACTCAGCTGAGGGGGTCACTGCTCGCGTCAGGGAAGACATCAAAGCCATGGCCTCTGCAGATGAGCAGCAAGGCGCTGTGGTGGGCCAGAGCGTGGATGCGAGCTTTGCCCCGGATACGGGCAGGAGGCTTACGACCACGGAGAAGCTCCGCTTTGCCATTGGGTTCGTTCTGGTTTCCTTGCTCTGGGCTGCGCCCTTTACCATGGGGTCCGGGGTTCTCCTGCCTCAGATTTTCAATTCCCTGCATGGCGTCAGCGCTGAAGCGGCTCTGGGGACAATGAATTCGATCGGCTGTGTGTTCGCCCTCGTGGCCAACGTTGTTTTTGGTGCTCTCTCAGACATGTCCAGGTTCCGAGTCGGCAAACGTACTCCTTGGATCGTGTTGGGCGGCATCATTGGCGCCCTTGGCTTCCTGCTGGTTATCCAGTCCCATACACTCGTCATGATCATCTTCGGCTGGTGCATTGTCCAGATGGGCATCAACTGCCTGATAGCCCCGGCTGTGGCGGTCCTTTCCGACAGGATTCCCGAGTCGACCAGGGGGACCTATTCGGCGCTGTATGGAGCCAGCCAGGTCATCGGCCAGCAGTTGGGAACCATCATCGGCAGCTCGTTCATAGCCAACATCCATACCGGCCTGGTAGTGGCCATGATCATCTTCCTCTTCTCTGGTATTCTCACCGTGCTGATCTGGCCCCGGGAGAAGTCGGCTGCCAACACGGTCGTGGAACGAACCTGGGCAGATGTCGGCCGATCCTTCATACCGCCCACTAAGAATTGTCGCGACTTCTACCTGGCGCTTCTGGGCAGGTTCACTTTCGTCGTCGGCTGCTTCATGATTCAGGGCTACCAGCTTTACATACTGCAGAAGTACTGCAATCTGAGCGATGCCCAGGCCGCATCCGCACTCAAGATCATGGCCTTGATCTCGGTGGTGACCACGATCCTGGCCTCCGTGGTCTCGGGCCCGCTCTCGGACTTCCTGCACAGGAGGAAGATGATGGTGGCCATCAGCTGCCTGATTCTCGCCGTCGGCATGCTCTTCCCCTTCTTGATGCCAACCGCCACGGGCATGTATTTCTATGCCGCTCTGGCTGGAATCGGCAACGGCTGCTATATGTCGGTCGACCAGGCGCTGAACGTCGATGTGCTGCCGAACGCCAAGGAGGCCGGCAAGGACCTGGGAATTCTCAACCTGGCCAACACAATCGGCCAAGTGATCGCCCCCGGTTGCACTACTTTGGTCATTGGCCTCTTCGGCGGCTACAGGATGATTTTCCCTGTCGCCATCGCCTGCCTGCTGGTGGGAACCGTCTTCATCATGATGATTCGCAAGGTCAAGTGAATCTGAAAACCTGTAATCCGGACCTGTGCTGAGCAGCTGCCCGGCTAATTGAACCCGAAAGGAAAAGACATGCCAGAAGACACACGTACCAAAGCCAAGGATTTGGATCTGCAAGAGGAGGCCTCGCTCACTTCGGGATCTGACTCCTGGCACCTGCAGGGGCTGCCCGGCAGGGGCTATGAAGGGTACATGATCACCGACGGCCCTTACGGCTTGCGCAAGGCCACCGGTTCCGACGTCTACGGCTCGGTTCCGGCCACCTGCTTCCCTCCAACAGCCGGACTGGCCTCCTCATGGAATCCTGATCTGACCTATCAGGTGGGCCAGGCCATGGGCGAGGAGTGTATCCAGGAGAAGGTGGCTGTGATCCTGGGACCCGGCATCAACATCAAGCGCAGCCCGCTGGGCGGCCGCAACTTCGAGTTCTACTCGGAGGATCCTGTCCTGGCCGGGCATGAAGCCGCAGGCCTGGTTGAAGGCGTCCAGTCCAAGGGGGTGGGAACCTCGCTGAAACACTTTGCAGCCAACAACCAAGAGACCGATCGGCTCAGAGTCAGTTCGGACGTGGACATGCGCACCCTGCGCGAGATCTATCTGCCGGCCTTTGAATATGTGGTCCGGAATGCCAAGCCCTGGACCATCATGTGCGCCTATAACAAGGTCAACGGGGTCTTCAGCTCGGAGAACCATTGGCTGCTGACGGATGTTCTGCGTGGTGAGTGGGGCTACCAGGGTATGGTCATGTCGGACTGGGGGGCCGTCCACAACAGGGTCAATGCCCTGCAGGCCGGGCTCAATCTGGAGATGCCGCCCTCTCGCACCGATGATCAGGTGGTTCAGGCAGTGAAGGCTGGCCAGTTGGATAAGGAGCAGCTGGACCGGATGGCCCAGGGGATTCTGGATCTGATCGACAAGGCCCGTCCGGCCATGTCCCAGCAAGGGTATCGCTATGACATTGAGGAGCACAACAGGATCGCCCGTCAAGCGGCCCAGGAGTCTATAGTCCTCTTGCGCAACGAGGACCGGATCCTGCCGCTTGACCCGCAAGGGAAGGTTGCCGTCATCGGTGAATTCGCAAGAACTCCACGCTACCAGGGCGGAGGTTCCTCGCACATTACCCCTACCGAGGTCTCTTCAGCGCTGGATGGCTTCAAGGAGGCTGGCATGAACGTGGACTTTGCGCCTGGGTTCACATTTGACGACAAGGAGCAGGATCCTGCCCTGACCCAGCAGGCGCTTGAGGCTGCGCGCGGAGCCGAGACTGTGGTGCTCTTCCTGGGGCTGCCGGAAGATGCCGAGTCCGAGGGCTTTGACCGCACCAGCATGGATCTTCCCGACAAGCAGGTGGCGCTGCTCAAGGCGGTGTCCGAGGTCAACGATCGGGTGGTCGTCGTCCTCTCCAATGGGGCTGTGGTGACTGTTGCCGACTGGATGGACAGGACCAAGGGCCTGCTGGAAACCTGGCTGCTGGGCCAGGAGGGTGGACGCGCTGTGGTGGATGTGCTGACCGGTGCCGCCAATCCCTCGGGCCATCTGCCTGAAACCATCCCGGTCCGGCTTGAGGACAATCCCACTATCACCTCCTTCCCCGGCGAGGAGGGACACTCCCGTTACGGCGAGGGCATCTATGTGGGCTACCGCTACTATGACACCTTCCGGCGTCAGGTGGCCTTCCCCTTCGGCTTCGGGTTGTCTTATGCCGACTTTGCGCTGGATCAGGCTACGGTGACGAAGACAGGAGCCAACTCGGCTCGTGTGGAGGTGAACGTGACCAACACCTCGCAGGTGGATGGCGCTCAGACCGTGCAGGTCTATGTGGTCCCCTGCGCCAGCCGGGTGAATCGGCCTAGCCACGAGCTCAAGGCCTTTGCCAAGGTCTTCCTGAAGGCCGGGCAGTCCCGCAGGGTGAGCCTGGACCTGACAGAGCGCGATTTCGCTTACTGGTCAACGGCCATGGATGCCTGGCATGTGGAGTCTGGCACCTATCGCATCCAGGTGGGCACCTCCAGCCGCGATCTGGTTGCTGAGCAGGACCTGCAGGTGGATGGTGACGGCCGGTTCATTCCGCTGAATGCCGAATCGACCATGGCCGAGTGGCGCGAGAATTCGATCGGCGGGCCCATCATGCGTGATCGCATTGAACAGGATGGTATACCTCTGCCCGATGATCCCAATACGGCTCAGCTCTTTGACACCATGCCCCTGGCCTCGGTCATCACCTTGTCAGGTGGCGATGGCAATGACATCGTGGCTGACATGGTCGATCGGTATCACCAGGCCCTTAAGCAGCAGGGCTTGGATTTCTGATACCGCGGTCGGCTGGACTCAGGGTCCTAGGAACCAGACGGCTACGTTCATGGCCTGACTGGAGTCGAAGTGCTCCAGCAGGACCATGGCGTTGATAAGCGTCAGGACCAGGCCAGCCAGACAGGCCAGTGACAGCAGGCTCATGACGGCCGTTCCTGCCCTGGAGCGGCCGTTTTCATATGCTGAGGATGCGGCGGCCATGACCACCACGGCGGACAGGCAGATCATCCAAGCGAAATCAATGGCGTAGCGTACCGAAAATCCGCCCAAATAGGAGTCTGCAGCCATGACCAGAGCCGCTAGGGCCAGGGCCAGGATCAAGGCGGGCATCCATCCCCGGCGCTGCAGATTCCTTCGTACCTGGGGCAGGGCAACAAGAGCCAGGGCCAGCAGCAGTGCCGGGGTGGTGATTAGCAGCCCGCCCAGGCCAGGCTCGGTGAAGTGCCAGACCCGCATGGGAGCGGGGGAGAACTGCAGGTAGGGGAAAATCGGCATGGTAGTCAACGGCTGCAGAAGGTAGTAGCCAAAGATCTGAAACAGGCCTTGGGTCCCGGGATGATAGTTGGTCAGGTCCAGGACGGTCATCTGATAGCGGTTGCCGAAGTCCAGCAAGGATCCAAAGCGCCAGCGGTTGTACCAGAGCAGAGGAGCGGCCACCAGAAGGACCGGCAGCAGGCCGCAGACCAGGAGGGACAGCGCACTCCTTCGTGACAGAGAACCGGGATGGATCCCGCTCGTGAACAGAGCGCTGAATACTGCCTTTATTTCCTTGGCGAACAGGGGTAGCGCCAGTAGACCGGCGGTCAGGAAGGTGGGTCTGCAGCCCAGAGTAGCGGCTACTGACAGCGATCCCCAAAAGAGTCGGGGTCTGGACAGATGCCAGGGCTTGTCCCCATCTTCTATAATCCACATGCGTGTTGATTGACGATTCTGATGTACATCGGCATCAGCAGTCTGTCGATGGACCCGTCTGGCTCCCATCCAGAGCCAGAGTCCGGTCATGACTGCCAGCAAAGAGGCATCGAAGGGGATTGTATAGAAGTTGCGGCGGCACCAGAGGTAGACCATGCCGGATCCTCCCAGCATGATCATCAGTGCCATGCCGACAACGGCCAGGCTGACTCGGGGGAACCAGCGGGCCAGCAGGCGTATGGTGGCCAGGGCAGTCATGATGGTGGCCGCCGCCACCAGCAGGGCCGCAGCCGAACTGGTGGGCAGGGCATACCCACCAGGATGCACCAGGCTGGTCGCTGCCCTGTAAGGCAGGAAGAGCAGCAGCACCGGCAGCACACCGAAGTAGGAATACCAGTGGCCGTCTCTATAGACGTAGTCCCAGTATATGGGTTGCTGGTCCTGGGCCAGCAGCGCGTTGCGCGTGGCTATGTCAAATGGGTTGGCCGCCTTGGCCAGACCCGGCGCCTGGCCAAGATCCAGCCAAGGGCGTCCATGCAGCAGGGCCTGGGCCACGTGATCGTACTGGTTGAAGTCGTAGACGTAGGCCTGCGGCTGATGGTATGCCATGGGGGTGAAGACGGACAGATCGTGCTGGATGTTCCAGCAGGACCAGGTTACCAGCGGAGCCAGAATCAAAGCCAGAGCCAGGCGCTGGCTTGCTGAGCCCGTATCCAGCCGGGTCCGCCAAAGGACCGAGCCTGGCAGGTAGCTCAGGATCAGCGCCGCCAGACAGACCAGCGTCAGTATACGGGCAGGGTTGAGGTCCAGGGGGACTACCTCGGCTGGAGTCATCCCGATCAGCTCCAGCTGAGATCCGATAGGCTCCTGTATCCATAGCCGCATGGCCTGGATCCGGTCGCCTTTGGAATTTCCTCGGATGCGCAGGTAATGGCTGCGGGTCTGGCCGGGGCAGATCACCCCTCGGGTGCCCTGGGTCCAACCCTTGTCGCCGGCCAGGCGCAGGTCAAGACGTACATGAATCTGTGACAGGGATGAACCTTCGATGCCTTCTGCCAGATGTGCCTGAACGAAGGATGCTGACCCATCTGCGACAGGGACATCCATCCAGGCGCCAGCCGGATCGGTAATCTTCAGCCTTCCACTTGCAATCGTGGAGAGTCCAGGGCCCAATAGGTCCGGACGTGTCGTGGCACCATGAGTGGCGTTTGTCGCAGCGGGGGTGGCGGAAGCCGCCAGTGACTGCCAATGGGCCAGGTTGAATACTCCCAGTTCGAGGACAAGCGCAACAAAAAGCGCCAGCAGCAGCCGGATGGTCGTGTCCCTGGCCAAGGTGGGGCGTCGCAGGGCTGGCAGAGTCATCACGGTTTTATTCTAACGGCGACATGTCGCGTTGGATTGGGACAATCGAAAGTATGTCCAAGAACGCGAAGAAGTCCCGGGGGTTCGGGGACCTGTCAGGTCTGGGCCGTTCCATTCTTTCCGCACTGGAGGGACTAGCGGGCTCCTCTCGGCCGACCATAGAGGGTCGGGGGGATCGTCCCCTGGATTCTTCGGTGGCCGACATGGTCGACCTGATTAACCGGACAGGGCATCATCCTGACGATCAACAGATGCGCAAATTTCTGGCCTCCCACAGCCGTATTCTGGGCGTCGCCGTCAAACGTCGGCTTTTTCCCCGCTTGCAGGGCGTGCCCGAGGGGCTGACTCTGGGTTGGGTCCAATGGCCTGATGCGCCAGGCCGCGGCTTCGCGCTGGGCATCTTCACCGATCGACGTCACTTTGCCCAGATTGCTCTGGCTGACGATCATGGCCGGGTCTTCATCGGTGAGCAGAGCCGGATGGACCTGCAGAACATGGAGCCTGCCTTCTTGCTGGGCCGGGAGGATGAGGTGACCCTTGCCGACGGCCGTCGGCTGGGTCGTGATCCGGGTCAGGATTCTGGGCCGGTCCATGCCCTCCAGGGTGCCGTAGCAGGCCGTGACGATGCCGGCCACCTGCGCTGGCTGGCCTCCTGGCTGCGATCCGATGGTCGCTATTCCCTGGAGCAAATGCGTCCCCTCCTGCCTGCGGAGATGCGTCTTGACCTGGAGTACCGGGATGCCGTGGCCATCGCCTTCTTCGCCGCCTACCTTCTGCCGCGCATCCAGGGAACCTTCACCGGGTTCGGCTCGGGCAACATCTTCTACCGGCTCAACCGGGAGGCGCCCATGGGAGCCATCCGACGCAGCGTGGGCGACATGATCCAGGCCCGCTCCCACGGACAGCGGGTCTCCGGTCTGGAGGATCTGTTCGCCGACCTGATGCGTGAGGCCGGGGCTCTCTCGCCCGTCTCGGGCCTTGAAGCCATTCATGGGGCGGAACCCCTGCATCTGTATGCTTCCTCTTACTCTGGTGCCTACTTTCTGAGCTGGGACAACGGACTGGAGTTCACCGCCGCCCTTGCGGCCCTGCGCATCGAAGGCAATCTCAACAGGTTCGCCGCTGTCAGCGCCTGGCTGGAGCGCAATGCCCGTCTGGGGACACTGCCCACCGAGGACTCGATCAACCGCGTCCAGGCGACCCGGCTGGACCAGGCCCTTTTGGATGATCCTGCCATCGTCGCCCTGCTGCGTCCTGGAGACTATTCGACTCGCTTCGACCCTTTGGAGGACGACGGACGGACCGCTATCAACGCCATGGTCGACAAGGCTGCGGCTACTGCTGCCATGGTGCGTCAACAGGCTCCCCAGGCTCTGCCGGTGCGAGCTGACGGTCAGGGCCAGGAGCCCGTGCGATCCGAATGGGTCTACCGGCAGACGCTGGCCATGCTGGTGCGTTCCCTTCGGTTGCCTTTCCGCTTCGATGCGGAGTTCAGATCCAACCTTGCCCAGGGGCAGGTGGCCCTGGCCTTCACCGCAGCGGGACGTACCATGATGCCCTCCAGTCGCTATGAGGATCAGTCACGGGCCTGGCGTGACCTGGACGAGGGCGAGCGGTCCGCAATGAGCGCTGACTACAACCTGCGCGTCGGGCTGATGATGGCCGCTCTGGCCTTCGGGGTGGATCCGGCCGTGCGCGAGGTCAGCCTGCAGATCGACTCCATCGGTCTGGAAGAGGCTGTCGACCAGCAGAACTCGGCCATCAGGACCATGATGGGACAAGCCCTGGAGGCCTTTGAGCGTATGCGCTCCGGCGAGGTGGCCTCTACAGGGTCCAAGGCCGATCCCAAGGATGGCGACGTGCATGGGGATCCCGCCAAGCCCATTGCCTCCCGGATGGCTCCTGATCAGCAAGAGGGAAATGAGGAGGACAAGGCCGAGGACCAGGACGAAACGGGATCTGTGGACCGTGAGTTCAAGGATCTTATGCAGGGAGTGGATCTTGACACCGCTGCCTTTGCACCGCCGTCGTCAGCCAATGGGTCCGATGAGGAAGAACCGACCGCAGACGGCACCTCGAACGAGAAGGTATCGAGCGATGATGCCTCCGCGGATCAGACCGACGGCGACGGATCCCAGAATCCACTGAGCGCCCTGCAGAGCAATCCGACCATTCGCACCCTGGTCTCGGTGGTCTTCAGCAGGGAGCTCTTCCTCTCCCGCATCCGTTCACAAGGTCTGAAGGATCCACGTGCCGTCTACCGTTTTTTTGACGCGGCCATGCAGGTGGATCCGCAGGGCGGACTCAAGCCCACCGAGGCCGGCTTCGACATGCGCGATGACCGCTTCAGCCCCCAAGGCAGCCAGGAGGAGCCTGAGTTCTCCGAGATGACCTTTGCTGACAAGTCGGCCAAGGCTCTGGGAGCGCATAAGGCTGTGGATCTGTCCATTCAACGAGCCGACCTGCTGCAGAGAGCTGTAGGTGGTTTCCACAGGCTAGCCGCGGACCGGACTATGACTTCAGCAGCCAAGGCCCAGCAAGCCACTGGCATCATCCAGGGCATCGGCGATCCGGAGCTGGATCAGCTGGCTCCCCAGGTTGCCAGCGCTATGATCGACGGCACTCCTGTTCCGGACTTTGACTTTTCTCTGTCCTCCCAGCTGGACAAGGAGCGCGTTCGTGCCCGTGATCTGCTCTTCTCCGGCGGCGCGGCCCAGGGCATACAAGTGGAGCAGGATGCCATTGCCCATCTGGATGCCGCTTTCGCTGCCGAGGGACAGGTGCCCAGGTACTTCAACTCATACGCTGAGCGGGTGGTTTACAACCGGCTCTTTGCCACTCCGGGGGAGCGGACCCTGCTTATTCCGGACAATCTCTTTTACGCCCACCTGGAGATAGCTGATCTGTTGGCCCAGATTAAGGAGGACCAGGCGGCCCTCAAGCATCTGAACGCAATGGTGGCCTACGCGCCCGCCTACCCGCTCTCCCACCTGAAGCTGGCGGTCATGCTGGCCAACCGGGAGGACTGGGATTCGGCCCGGGCTGCCACCCTGAACGCCCTGCGGGTGGCTCTAGACAGGGACGACGCCTCTTTCGCTTACTACCGTCTGGCCTATGCCTCATGGATGCGCGACGAGTTCGACGTGGCTGCGGCGGCTTATTTGATGAGCGAACACATCAGCCCTGACCGGATACCAGCCCTCAAGAGTGAGCTGGCCGAGCTGCAGGCCAGGGCCCGCTCCCAATGCGTGGTCCTGCCCGAAAACCACAGACAGGCCCGCCAGGTGCTGGCTGAACATGGCCTGCCGGTCTGGCCTCACACCGAGGTGGCTTCGATAGTGCGCCAGGCCGCGCGCATCTGTGTGGACGGCGGGCTTTTTGTTCCGGCCCGAACATTGTCAATGGCGGCAGCTCGGATGAACGACGACGATAATGAAGGTGTTGATGTGGTACAGGCACAGTTCATGAGGTCGCTCAATGCATGACAAAACAGCTCAGCAAGATATTCGGAAAACCGATGATGATGGCGGGGATGCCGAGTCCAGACCCAGGCCCGGCACTGACCGATGGATAGCCTCCCTTCAGCCCGACGATGCTGATGCCATGCGACTGGGGGAGCTGGACCTTGACTCCTTGGGGGCCCAGCAGGCCCAGCGTCTCTGGTCCAGGCTGGCTGCCTGGGTGGAGTCCGACCAGGTCGCCTACTACATAGACGATGCTCCTGTCTCTTCCGATGCAGCCTATGATGCCCGGATGCGCTGCCTGCAGGAGCTGGAGTCCCGCTTTCCTGGCCTGGACACCCCCCAGTCGCCGACGCACCGGGTGGGTGGAACCTTCTCCAACGACTTCGCCTCCGTCCGTCACCCTTCCCGGATGCTCAGCCTGGATGACGTCTTCAGCATTTCGGAGCTTCGTCAGTGGTACGACGGGCTTCGCAGCGAGCTCGACTGGCCGCAGGACAAGACCCTGCCTATGACCAGCGAGGTCAAGATCGACGGCCTGGCCCTCAACCTGCTTTATCGTAACGGGGTCCTGGAACAGGGCCTGACCAGGGGGGACGGGGTGACGGGGGAAGACATCACCCTGAACGTCAGAACCATTCCAAGCATTCCGCAGAACCTGGCGGGTCCTGTCCGCGACATCCCAGAATTCGTGGAGGTCCGTGGCGAGGTCTTCATGCGGTTCGATGACTTCAATGCCTTGAACGAGGAGCAGGAGCGGGAGGGCAGGGCGCCCTTCGCCAACCCCCGTAACGCTGCCGCCGGGTCTCTTCGACAGAAGGATCCACGCATCACCGCCAGTCGCCGTCTGAGTTTTTACGCCCATGGCTTGGGCTCCCTGAGATGGGGGCCGGCCCATCCCAAGGGGACCCACGACGAGGTCATCGACCAGTCCCAGGCCTACGACCTCTACAAGCAGTGGGGGATTCCGGTCTCGCCCCACAACAGGGTCGTCACTTCATTCGACCAGATCCTGGACATGATCGATTACTACGGCCAGCACCGCAATGACATCGAGCACGCCTTGGATGGCATCGTCGTCAAGCTTCAGGACCGGGATCTCCAGCGCAGGCTGGGCGCCACCTCCCGAGCCCCCCGCTGGGCTGTGGCATACAAGTACCCGCCGGAGGAGGTCAATACCAGACTCCTGGACATCACCGTCCA
Source organism: Bifidobacterium sp. ESL0819 (assembly GCF_052606245.1). Lineage (NCBI taxonomy): Bacteria > Bacillati > Actinomycetota > Actinomycetes > Bifidobacteriales > Bifidobacteriaceae > Bifidobacterium > Bifidobacterium sp. ESL0819. Next base: position 1,835,770 of record NZ_CP199587.1, on the reverse strand, counting down.
GGTGGGTCGGACCGGAAGGATCACCCCGGTGGCTGTTCTCACTCCGGTCACCGTTGCCGGGTCCACGGTCTCCAGGACCACTCTCCACAACGCTTCCGAGGTCAAGCGCAAGGGCATTCTGATCGGGGACACGGTCGTGGTCCGCAAGGCTGGCGATGTGATCCCTGAGCTGGTCGGACCGGTTATCGAGGCCAGGAAGGGGCGCGAGAAGGAGCTGAGACCCTTCGTCATGCCTGAGACCTGCCCCAGCTGCGGCGCCCGTCTGGCTCCGGCCAAGGAGGGCGATGTGGACATCCGCTGTCCCAACGTGGAGTCCTGCCCGGCCCAGTTGACCGAGCGGATCATCCATATGGCCTCGCGAAAGGCCCTGGATATCGAACATCTGGGGGAACAGAGCGCCATAGCCCTGACCAACCCCGATGAGAATCGGCCTGATTCCGTACAGGTCTACGCCCCTGGACTGCGTGAGGTTTTGATTGACCAAGGCGGCCAGGCGGCCCTCTACCAGCCGGACCCGGATCTGAAGCTTCCGCCCCGGCAGGATCCGGTTCTGACCAGCGAGGCAGGCCTCTTCGACCTGAAAGCGGAGGATCTGCGCCAGGTCTATGTATGGCGTGAGGTTCCCCTGATGGAGCAGGCGGCGGTGGAAGGCCGACAGGGCCACGCTACAACAAAGCGCCGGACTGGCGGCAGCGGCCTCTGGTACCGGGTGCCGGCATTCTATAACCTGCCCAAGAGCGTACAGACCGGCCAGGGCGAGCGAGCTATGAACAGTCATGAGACCCAGGTCCAGGAAGCCGCCTTAGGCAGTACTGATGCGCAGCCCTCCAGGAATACCCTGCAGATGCTTGACGAGATCGACAAGGCCAGACATGCCGACCTGTGGAGGGTTCTAGTGGCCCTGTCCATCCGGCATCTGGGACCGACTTCAGCTCGGGCTATTGCCACCCGCTTCCCCTCTCTCAAGGCCGTAGAGGAGGCCAGCGTGGAGGACCTGTCCGAGTTGGATGGTGTGGGTCCCGAGATCGCACGCTCCATCCACGACTGGTTCCAGGGCGCCCGACAGCCAGGCGACTGGCGTGGACGCATCCTTGAAGCCTGGCAGTCCGCCGGAGTCGGCGCTCACGTCGAGCGCAGCACCAAGCCACAGACCTTGAAAGGCATGACCGTGGTGGTCACTGGCAGTCTGGAGGGTTTCTCCAGGGATTCCGCCAAGGAGGCCATTGTGGAGCGGGGCGGCAGAGCCTCTGGATCCGTCAGCAAGAAGACCACCTATGTGGTGGTGGGTGCCAATCCGGGCTCCAAGGCCGACAAAGCTGAGAGCCTGGGCCTGACTATTCTTGACGAGGCGGCTTTCCGCCGCCTGCTTGACACCGGCGACCCCAGCCCAGCCCAAGGCTGATTGCGACATTCGCAATATCCGACCAGCCGCGCCCTAGCAGCAGGTGGCTGAGCGCGATATGGTGACGGCATGGAACAAGTAGAGCATCGCAAGGAAAGGACCCGGGATCTGGAGGAGCTGCCTCGAAGAATCAAGGGGGAGGTCTATGAGCGGCTCAGCCGGGTCATTGATCCAGAGCTGGGACGGTCCGTCACCGATCTAGGCATGATCACCGACATCATTGTCGAGCCAGCCAGGGACGCCCAGGCCGACTATGAGGTGACCGTCCGGGTGGAGCTGACCATCAAGGGATGCCCGCTGTCGACCACTATCACCAACCAGATAAACGGCACCGTGACCTCCTACCCCCGAGCTCGGCTACGCCCGCATATCGATGTCTCCTCCATGAGCAGGGAGAAGCTGAACAACCTGGTGGCCGACCTCAAGGCCGCCCGGCGCAGCAATCCCTTCTCCAAGCCGGGCGTCGGAACACGCATCTTCGCCATCGCCTCGGGCAAGGGCGGCGTGGGCAAGTCTTCGGTGACCGTCAATCTGGCTGCTACCTTGGCGGCCCTGGGTTATGACACTGCTGCCATTGATGCGGACATCTACGGATTCTCCCTGCCTGGGCTCTTCGGCGTGCACAGCCAGCCCACCAATTTAAACGGCATGCTGATGCCGGTCACCGCCTGGGGGGTCAAGCTGATCTCCATCGGCATGTTTGCCGGGTCGGACCGGGCCATCCTCTGGCGGGGTCCGCGCCTGCAGCGCTCGCTGGAGCAGTTCCTTTCCGATGTCTGGTGGGGGGATCCCGATGTGCTCCTGCTGGATCTGGCCCCAGGCACCGGGGATATGGCCCTGTCCGTGGCCCAGGCCCTGCCCAACAGTCGGCTGATCGTGGTCACCACCCCTCAGCCATCGGCCTCGCAGGTGGCAGTTCGGTCAGGGCTTGTCGCCCTCCAGCTGCCCACCAAGGTTCAGGGTGTGATTGAGAACATGTCCTGGTATGAGCACCATGGGGAGCGGCTGCGCATCTTCGGCCAGGGAGGGGGTCAGCGTGTGGCTGACCAACTGACCCGCGACCTGGGGTATCAGGTGCCCCTGCTGGAGCAGCTGCCCTTGCAGACCGACCTGCGCGAGTCAGGGGAGTCCGGTCGGCCGGCTGTGCTTAGGTCAGATGGCTCTCTGGATGATTCGTCGCTGACCAGACGGTTCGTGGACCTGGCCAAAACGCTGATGGCGGGTTCTGAACCCGGCGATGCCCGTCGGGCCGCCGGTGAGGACCGACTCTCGCAACGAGGACTGACTCTAAAAAGATAGCTCAGTCTGCTGGACGGGCCACGGCGGGTATGTCTTCGAATTAGCTGCCTTCGAGGTTTTAGTCCGGTGCTGTATCTTGTCGAGATTAAGCCGAGGCCGTGCTCTTCTGGCTGGTGATCTGTTGCGAGGGGATAGCCAGGAACCAGGGGACCGCCAGTACCACCAGTCCGATGGCGCACATGGCCAGGAAGGGAATGACCTCGTGTCCCGCTAGGACATAAGAGGCGAACATGGGCCCCACGATGTAGCCCAGGGAGGCGGCCGTGTTGAGCAGGCCGAACATGCGTCCGCTAAACGACGGTCCGGCCAGCTCGGCGGCCACTACTGGCTGGGAGATGCCCATCATGACTTCACCCAGCCCGAAGATGGTGATGCCCAGGGAAGCTACGCTCAGGGCACCGGGAGTGGAATCCAGCCGCAGGCCCAGGACGATGATCACCCAGGCCGCAGCCCAGAAGACCGGCACGGTTCGCAGCAGACGGACATGGTTGGCGTCCTTGAGTCGAGGCAGCAGCACGATGTTCATGATGACCACCGAGAAGGTGTTGACCACGTCCACCACCGACAGGGACCAGCGGGGGATATGCGGATCGGAGATCAGGGTGGTGACCAGGCCGGCGTCGAACTGGGAGTAGCCGAAAAGATCCATGAAGAAAGTTCCCATGGTCAAAAGCGCCATGGAGGCCAGTACTCTTGTTAGAGAACTGGTCCGTCCGCCGAAGGTGCCGTCGACGGTCGCTCTTTCATTGCTGTCTGACGGATTGGCCCTTTGAGCTTGGGTGGTCTTTGTAGATTCCTGGATGACCTCCCGCTCCGCCTGAGCCTTGAGTTCAGCCGTCAACCGGCGCAGCTGCCAGTGTCGTTCGATCACCAGCAGGGACATGCTGAGCAGAGCGAATCCCAGGGCCCTGCCTCCGAAGCCGATGCGATAGAGGAAGTCCTGGCCACCGGCGGCCAGCAGTCCGCCCACCGCCGCTCCAAGACCGATGCCCAGGTTGAGCTCGGCTTGGTTGATGCCGTAGACGATTCGGTGTTGCTCCCTGGTGGAGATCTGCGTCAGAATGCTGGCCCAGGAGGTCTGCATGCCCATTCCCAGGCCCGATACGAAGGCTCCTGCAACTGCTGCCCGGTAGTCGTGGGCCACGGTGAAGATCAGGGGGCCGATGACCGAGAAGATCATGGCCGTGTGCATGGCCAGCCAGGAGGAACGACGGTCCGAGACCCAGCCGATGATGGGGTTGGAGATCAGGGACCCCACCGAGCTGATGGTTACCAGAAGGGCGGCCTCGCTCATGGTGGCGCCCAGGGAATGGGTGGCAAAGAGCAGTTCGATGGGCATGACCAGGCCGATGCCGAAGTTGCACATGAGGTCCACAATGAGCATGGCTCGTAGATATACGGGCAACTCCATGAATTCACGCAGCCAGCGCATCGGTTTCCACCTCCATCGGATCTGTTTTCCTGCCTCTTCTCATTCTGGCCTGACCGCCCGCCGGGATGCCGGGGCTGGCGTGTTGTCGCCAATGGACGGATACCGATGGTCGTGACGATACAAAAAGGCTCGACCCCCCAGTAGAAGGGTCGAGCCCCATGTGGCCTGGCCGGTCAGCCGGCGTCAGTCGTCAGATGGACTCAGATGTGGAAGTAGAGCTCATATTCCAAGGGAGTGGGTGCCAGACGGGTCTGATCCAGCTCGCCGCGCTTCAAGTCCAGCCAGGTCTGGATCAGGTCGTCGGTGAAGACATCGCCCTCGCTTAGGAAGTCGTGATCCTCCTCCAGGGCGTTCAGAGCCTCCTCCAGGGAGCCCGGCACCTGCTTGATCTGGGCATGCTCCTCCGGAGGCAGCTCATAGAGGTCCTTGTCGATGGGGGCCGGCGGCTCAGTGTGGTTGAGGATGCCGTCCAGTCCTGCCATCAGTTGGGCCGAGAAGGCCAGGAAGGGGTTGCAGGAGGGATCGGGGGCGCGGAACTCGATCCGCTTGGCGGCAGGAGAAGTGCCTGCCAGGGGGATGCGGATGGCTGCCGAACGGTTCCGGGCCGAGTAGACCAGGTTGACCGGGGCCTCATAGCCCGGCACCAGCCGCTTGTAGGAGTTGGTGGAGGGGTTGGTAAAGGCCAGAACCGATGAGGCATGTTCAATCAGACCGCCCACATACCAGCGGGCGATGTCGGAAAGTCCGCCGTAGCCATTCTCGTCATAGAAGAGGGGCTTGCCATCTTTCCAAAGGGACTGGTGGCAGTGCATGCCGGTCCCGTTGTCCCCGGCGATGGGCTTGGGCATGAAGGTAGCAGCCTTGCCGGCCAGAGCTGCGGTCTCGTGGACCACGTACTTGTACTTCATCAGGTCGTCGCCTGCATGCAGCAGGGTATTGAAGCGATAATTGATTTCCTGCTGGCCGGCGCCGCCGACTTCATGGTGGGATCGCTCCAGAATCAGTCCAACCTTCTGCAGGTTTGCCACCATGTCGTCGCGAAGGTCCTGATAGTGGTCAATGGGGGGCACAGGGAAATAGCCCTTCTTGACCCGGTTCTTGAAACCGATGTTGTCGGACCCGTCCTCCTCGACGTCCACGCCTGAGTTCCAAGGAGCCTCGATGGAGTCGACCTCGTAGAAGGAGCGCTGCATGCTGTTCTCGAAGCGGACCTTGTCGAAGATGAAGAATTCGGCCTCGGGGGCGAAGGAAGCTGTGTCGGCGATGCCGGTGGACCGCAGGTAGGCCTCGGCCTTGGCGGCGATCTGCCTTGGATCGCGGGAGTAGGGCTCGTCGGTCACCGGGTCCACGATGGAGAAGGCCACATTCAAGGTGCGGTGGCGGCGGAAGGGATCCAGATAGGCTGTTTCAGGATCAGGAATCAGCTTCATATCGGATTCATTGATGGCTTGGAAGCCTTGGACGGAGGAGCCGTCGAAGGCCATGCCGTCTGTGAAGGCGTCCTTGAGGAATTCACTGGCTGGCACGGTGAAGTGCTGCTGGACCCCGATCAGGTCGGTAAACCTGACTGAGACGTATTCCACGCCTTCCTGGTTGATCAGAGCTTCGCAATCGGCCTTTGATTTCAGTTCGCTCACTGAACTGCTCCTTTCGTGGAAACCGTAACGGTCACCCAGTCTAGAGGACCGGTTTTTTCGGCAATGAGCCGCTGAGGTTACGGGGGTGTTTCATGCGAAGGTCCCGGCGCCTCCTTGGGGGAGAAGCCGGGACCTTCAAAACATCAACGTCCGCGCATGGCCTTGCGGCTGACGTGTACCTTGGTCGGATCGATGCCCTTGGGCATTCCCAGAGCGTTTTGCCGCTTTTGCAGGGTGACCAGCCGGTCGTTCAGGGTCTCCAGCTCGGTGGCGGTCAGCTTGGCCTTCTTCTTGAGCACAGTGCGTTGAAGCTTGTTCAACGGAACCTGATCAGGTCCATGCCCCACACTGATCCGGTAAATGGGGATAGCCGATCCGCGGGTGATGCGGCGTATCTTCTCCTCCTCGCGGTTCATGGCCTTATTGACGCGGTTGTAGTCGCCTTCGGCTATCAGATAGACGCCGGTGCGGCCAGTGCCCCTCCAGACCGCATCCTTGGTCTTGGCATCGATCCAGACAGGTTCCTGTGGGAAGGAGAAGCCCGCCTTGGAGATGCTGCTCAGCACGGCGGCTGCAGCGCCCGGGCGGCCGTCCATCCTGGCATAGCCAACCCTGTCTGAGCGTCTGGTCAGGGTCATGGTGGCCAGGAGCAGGCCGACCATTATTCCTAGAAGCACGGTCAGAATCCAGGACAGCCAGCCGAAGTGGGCCAGCAGGCAGATCGCCACAGCTATCAGCGTCGGCACCAGGATGGCCGCGGCCAGCAGCCAGGGAAGGGCCTTGTCCTCCTCGTAAGTGAATCGGAAGATCTTGACGATCTGGCTGATCGTGCTGGTCTTCTTTTTTGCCTTTTTGCCCTTAGCGTCCTCTGTAGCCATGCCATCCTCACTTGGAAACGTTCACTGGTTGACCAGTCTACCGCATGCCTAGCGCATGTTCAGAGGTCTGCCGTCAGCCTTAAGCAGGGCCTCTCCAATGGCTTCGGAGAAGGTGGGATGGGGGTGGATGAGCCCGGCCGCCCGGTGCAGGGGGATCTGGTTGCCTACCAGCTGCTGGGCCTCGGCGATGTTCTCGGATGCTTGAGGCGAGACCATCTCCAGGCCGACGACCATCTGCTGTTCCATATCTGTGGCTGGGCAGGCGGTGACCAGGCTGAGGGTGCCTTGCAGACCGCTCATGCGCATGCGCGAGTTGGCCATCATGGGGTAGACGGTCTCTCTTACCTGGTTCAAAGATGGATCGTCCTCGGCCTCCTGGCGGCTGAAGCCCACGGCTGCGGCTTGGGGGGAGGAGAAGACCACGCGCGGGATGGTGGCTTCGTTGACCGGCTCTGGATCCAGCCCGGAGGCGGCCTCGGCCAGGGTGATGCCCTGTTGGAAGGCCCTATGGGCCAGATGGTGCCCCGGAGTGATGTCGCCCAGGGCCCAGACCCTGTCGCGGCTGGTGCGTCCCTGGGAGTCGGTCAGAACCTGGCCTTGCTCGTCCAAGTCGATGCCCAGCTCCTTCATCTGCTTGGCATCGGTGTTGGGATCTCTGCCGATGGCTACCAGGACCAGATCGGTTTTGATTCGTCCCTCCTGGCCTTTGTCGTCGGATGGCTGGTAGTCGACCTGAATGCCCTCGTCTGAAGGCAGACGATGACCTCCTGAACAACGGGCATGGGTAATGATCCGGATTCCCTGGCGCGCCAGCTCCCGTGTCAAGATCTGGCCGATCCGCCGACCCCAGTGGGAGAGCACCCGGTCCCGTCTGACCATCAGGGTCACCTGGCTGCCGGCTTGATTCCAAATAGTGGCGAATTCAAGGGCCACCGCGCCTGAACCGATAATCAGTGCTCGGCGGGGGAAGGGTTTGAGGGTCAGAGCCCGGTCGGTGTCGATGACCAGATCATCGAAGGGGAGCTCTTCCAGAGCCCTGGCATGAGATCCAGTAGCCAGAATGGTGTCGCAGGTGGTCAGACGGGTTCGCTGGCCGTCAGAAGAGGCCACCTCCACCAGACCATCGCCTACGATGCTGCCGCGACCGTGCATGACTGTGATGCCACGCTGCTTTAGCAGGCTCGCCAAGCCGCCGGTCATGGCATCCACCATCTGATCCTGGTAATCCTGGAGCTTCTGGTAGTCGATGTTAGCCGACTCAATATTGATGCCCATGGTGGTTCCGAGATTCGCCTGTTCGAGAACCTGGGTGGCGGTCAGCAGTGCCTTGGTAGGGATGCATCCCCGGTTCAGGCAGACGCCGCCTACCACAGGGTCCTGCTCGACAAGGGCCACACGCCCGCCCAGCTCTGCTGTGCGAAGGGCCGTGGAATATCCGCCGGGTCCGGATCCGATGATGATCGTGTCGTATTGGCGCTCGTTGGGATCCCAAGGGTCCAGTGACCCTTTGCCGGGTTGATTGTTCTCTTGCTGCATAGCATTCATGCTAGCCGTGCCGGCTGGGAGAATGAAGATCATCCGCAGAATGCGGAGTGAATACGAATACCGCCCGGAGCCCAAGGGCGCCGAGCGGTATGACCGACCCTCAGGCCGGAATGCAAGGACGATTGACTGTCAGTCGGGCCAGTGCCCGCGCTTGCTCTGCTTGGGCTTAGGAACCCGCCAGCGCCGGACCATCATGGCCCGCTGCCAGGCGTAGGAGGCTGAGCGTGAACCCTTGGCCACCGAGCGCTCGCCGAACTTGTCGATCAGCAGGCGCTTGAGTTTGCGCCACATCAGCCAGGTGTCGACCAGGGCTACGATCAGATAGCCGTATAGAAGGATGGTCACCACCATGGTGAAAGTGGCATAATGCTGCGGGCCTACGAACATGCCCAGCAGTGTAGCCACGAACATGAGAATGATGGCTGGGAAGATCCATTCCAGCAAATTGAATCGGGCATCCACATAGTCGCGAATGTAGATCCTCCAAGGCAGGCGCTCCGACCTGGGCATGTGGTCGATGTCGCCGGTCCTCATGGCCTCGTACTGGGCATCCTCGCGGGCTCGAATCCGCGCTTTGGCAGCCTTGCGAGAGGCCTTGCGGTCCTTGGGTACCAGAGGGCGCAGGTTCCGGGCCTCAGCCTGTTTGCGCTTTGGTGTGGGGCGTCCCTTGCCTCGTACATCCTCCGCAGAGGACGTCTGGTCCGCCTCAGCCTCTTTATCCCGACGATCCTTGCGTGAGAAGGGGTTCCATGTCATGCGAACAGGTTACGGTGACGCCTAGACTCGCAAGCATTGATTTGCAAGCAATCACAGGAGGTAGCGATGGCAAAACTGGGCCTGGAGACGATTCGCACCCGCGTTCAAGATGATAGAAGCCGGGTAGTCGATCTGCTTAAGGACAAGATTGCTCTGGCCTCGGTCTCTGCCAAGGGAATCACCGGGGACCACATGCGGCGCTCGGCCGAATATGTGGCCGGACAGCTCCGCAAGGTGGGCGTGGACACCCGGGTGGTCCAGGCCACCAACCCTGACGGGACTCCGGGCGCCTTCGAGGTCATCGGATCCCGGCAAGTGGATGCCAATGCTCCGACCGTCCTGCTCTATGCCCACCACGATGTGCAGCCGGTGCCCGACCCCTCCCAGTGGTCCACTGACCCCTTTACCGGCGTGGAGAAGGAGGGACGGCTTTACGGACGTGGATCCGCTGACGACGGCGGCGGTATTGCCATCCACTCGGGTGCCCTGCATGCCTTGGATAAGGACCTGCGCGTCAATGTCAAGGTCTTCATCGAAGGGGAGGAGGAGATGGGCTCACGCAGCTTCATCCCCTTCCTCCAGGCTCATCGGGATGACTTCGCCTCGGATCTGATCATCGTGGCCGACTCGGGCAACTGGTCGGCGGATACCCCAAGCTTGACCACTTCCCTGCGAGGGAATGCGGACCTGGATGTCACGGTCACCGTCCTGGAGCACCCGGTCCATTCCGGGCAGTTCGGCGGGCCCATTCTGGATGCCAACACTCTGGCCGCCATGCTGATTGCCTCCATGTATGACGACCAGGGCCAACTGGCGGTGCCTGGCCTGGAGGGCGGCCAGCCCATCGGCGGCCTGCAGCGTGACCTGGACCAGGCCCAGCTGCGTGCTGATGCAGGCGTGGTGGACTCCTACCGACTGGCTGGAACCGACTCCCTGGCCTCCCGGCTCTGGACCAAGCCAGCCGCGGCGGTGATAGGCTTCGATGCGCACCCTGTGGAGGGTTCCTTCAACGTGCTGACCGACAAAACCCGCTTCCGCATTTCCCTGCGCACTGCGCCCACCCAGCGGCCCGAGCAGGCCGTGCAGGCCTTGGCTGATTTTTTGATCGCCCATGCCCCTCATGGGGCCAGAGTGGAGGTCACCCCTAGCGACTTGGGCATGGGATGGGCCATGGATGCCGACAGCCCGGTGGTCAAGCAGGCCGAGGAGGCCATGCGACAGGCCTTTGGACACGACCCGGTCAACAAGGGCGAGGGCGGATCCATCCCCTTCATCCCCGAGCTCAAGCGGCTCTTCCCTGAGGCCCAGGTCCTGGTGACCGGCCCCGAGGATCCCCAGTCCAACGCCCACAGCCCGAACGAGTCCATCTCTCTGCAGGGGCTGGTCGACAACATCATCACCGAGGCCCTCCTGTTGGATTCCCTGGGCGAACTTCAGAACTGACTTTTGGCCATCGCATGTTCTAGGATGGCAGGTGACACGGGGGCCGTATGCCTAAGGGCGTGCGGCTGAGAGGAGGCTTAGCCTCAACCGGACGAACGTTTACCGGGCAATGCCGGCGCACGGATGTCACTGGACCCGTGCCTGAACGGGATGGCGCTCATAGGGAGCGCTCCGAGGAAAGGCACAAGATCATGACCGATGGTCATTTCATGAACAATACTGTTTCCGGATCAGAACCGGAGTCTGCGCGGACTCCCGTCGAAGTCAGAGGCCCATCCAGACGGTGGAGGGTGGTGGATATTGCCGTCGCCTCGGTCATCGGGGTCGCTTCCGCCGTCATCTACTGGGTGGTCGCCATGGTGACTACTATTCCCTGGTCCTTCCTGGACGGGGTTGTGCCCGGTCTGGGCGGCATTCTTAACGGTCTCTATCTGTTTGCCGGCCCCTTGGCCTCGGTCATCGTGCGTAAGCCGGGTGCAGCCGTCTATGCTGAACTGGTCGCCGCCATCCTGGAGTCATTGCTGGGCAGTCTTTGGGTTCCTGTGGAGACCATGCTGATCGGTCTGCTTCAAGGCTTCATGGCTGAGCTGGTCTTCATGCTGCTGCGCTACCGCCGCTGGAGCATGAAGACGGCGGCGCTCTCTGGTGCCGCCGCTGGTTTCGGCTGCTGGCTGTACTCCTTCTGCACACACCTGCAGGCCATCAGTCTGACCGGTCCCTATGGACTGATTTATTTGATTGCCACTTTGATTTCTGGCGCATTGATCGCAGGAGTGCTGGTCTGGTACCTCTACAAGTCCATCGCCGCCACCGGGGCCTTGGACCGTTTCGCATCCGGCCGCGATGTTCGCACGGCCGGGAAGTAGAGGTCCGGGCGTGGATCAGTGCATCCAGGACAATCCCTACCGGCCCGCGTCCTTGGAATTGCGCGGCTGGGGTTATCGGCATGCCTATCGCAACCACTTTGCTGTCAGGGATCTTTCCTTGAGCGTTCCTGCAGGTCAGCGGGTTCTGCTGCTGGGAGCCTCTGGAATCGGCAAGTCGACCATTCTCGAGGGTGTGGCCGGACTGCTGGGCGATCATGCCCCGCAAGCCGGTCAGAACCAGGTTGAGGACGATGAGGGCGGAGTGACCCGAGGCCAGGTCCTGATTGACGGCAATCCTGCCGCATCCAGCCGGGGACGTGTGGGCCTGGTCCTGCAGGATCCGGATGCGCAGGCCATCTTTCAGCGGCTGGGCGACAACGTGGCCTTCGGGCCCGAGAACATGGGGCTGCCCCGGGAGGAGATCTGGCCACGGGTGCGGCAGGCTATGGCTGAGGTGGGTCTGGCCGATCTGCAGCTGACCCGATCCACCTTGCATCTGAGCGGAGGGCAGATGCAACGTCTGGCTCTGGCTGGCGCCCTGGCCATGCAGCCTGGATTGCTCTTGCTGGATGAGCCCACGGCCAATTTGGATCCGGTCGGTGTCGAGCAGATTGTCGGCGCTGTCAGGAAGGTCCTGGAACGGCAAGGCTCCACTATGATTCTGGTCGAGCACCGGGCAGGGCCTTGGATGGACATGATCGACCGGGTCATCGTGCTTGGGCTGGGAGAGGTTGAAGGCGGCACAGGAGGATCGGGTGCCTCGGCCTATCGCAGGACTGTGATCATGGCCGACGGCAGCCCTGAGGAGGTCTTCACTGATCCTGGGCTGGACCTGGCCTCCCTGGGTATCTGGGTCCCTGAGGCCTTTAGGAGCGCCGAGGATTCAATCCCTGAGCTTGGATATGACCGGGTCCGGTCCGGGCAATCCGGTTCCGGTCAGGATGATCATCCCGTCCTGCTGGCTGCACGGGATCTGGCGGTGGGCCGTCAGGGCCGGGCGGTTGCCGAGCACATCGATCTGGAATTCAGAGCTGGGCAGGTCACTGCCCTGGTAGGAGCCAACGGGGCGGGCAAATCCACGCTGGCTATGACCCTGGCTGGTCTGCTGGAGCCCGTGGCTGGTTCGGTTCTTGCCCAGGATCGCCTGCTTCGGGGGTCCCAGGGAGGAACGCCTACGGAGCCCGATCCCATTCGATGGACGTCATCTCAGCTGGCGGCGCGCATCGCCTATGTCTTTCAGAATCCTGAGCATCAATTCGCCCGGGGCACGGTCATTGATGAGGTCAAGCTGGCTCCCATCCGTACCGGCATGACCGAGGACCAGGCCCAGGATCGCGCCTTGGAGCTGCTGAGCCGCTTCAGCCTGAGGCAGTATGCACGTGCTAACCCTTACACGCTCTCCGGCGGCGAGAAGCGGCGGCTGACCGTGGCTTCGGCTCTGGCTGCTGCGCCGCAGGTGCTGATTCTTGACGAGCCCACTTTCGGGCAGGACAGGAACACCTGGGTCAGCATGGCCCAGCTGATTGCGGACCTGCGCGACCAAGGAGCATGCATCGTTCTGGTCACCCATGACCGGGAGCTGGTCCAGGCCTTGGACGCCCGCCTAGTGGAGATGACGCCCCTAGGAGACCAGAAGACCGTCTGGCCTGCAGCTGGGTCAAATCCGCAGACTCGCCACCAGGCTGTTGCCGCCAGACTGACCGTCACGCCCATGGATCAGCGGGACGAGCCGGTCAAGCCGGCCAGCAGATCGCCCTATATAGCCTCCATCAATCCGGCCTTCCGTCTGATTGGGGCTTTTCTGGCAGCTTTGCCCCTGCTGATCAGCCTGGACCCGGTCTCGGCCACGACGGCCCTGATCCTGGAGTTCCTGCTGCTGGGCGCGGCAGGCTTTACGCCTCTGCGTGTGGTCAGATCCACCTGGCCCATCTTCCTGGGGGCGCCCGGCTCGGCCCTGGCGATCATCCTCTATGGCAAGAGCGGCGGCGCCACCTTCTGGCAATGGGGAATGATCCACATCACCCAGCGGTCCCTGGACCTGGCCTTGGCTACGGCGCTGCGGATTTTGGCCATCGGAATCCCCGCCATCATCACGGTTCTTGGAATAGACGCCACCGACCTGGCTGATGCCTTCAGCCAGGTGCTCCATCTGCCTGATCGCTTCGTCTACGGGGGGCTGGCGGGTATGCGGCTCTTCACTGTTCTCAAGGACGACTGGTCGGCCCTGACCGCCTCGCGCCGCAGCCGTGGACTGGGTGACGAAAATCATTTCAAGGCTTTCATGCCCCAGGCTTTCGCTCTGCTGGTTCTGTCCATCAGGCGTTCGACGACCTTGGCCACGGCCATGGAGGCTCGCGGATTCGGCGGCAGCACGCCGCGCACCCATGCCAGGGTCTCCCAGGTCAGACCACGTGATGCGGGCTTCCTGCTCATCTGCCTGGCTGTGCCCGCGATCTCCCTGACCATGGCTGCCATGACAGGCTCCATCGCCTTCTTCGGCAACTGACTGCCAGGAGTTCCGACAGACTCCAGACATGGACAGACCCCGGTCTTTCCTCTCCCGCAGAGGTGGGGAAGGCCGGGGTCTGCCAGTGGTTGGAAGCGCTGGTCTTTTACCTAGCCAGAGTGGTGTTGATGTTGCGCACCTCGTCGAAGCGCTTGGAGGCATCCTCCCAGTTGACGATGTGCCACCAGGCCTTGACGTAGCTGGCCCGGTCGTTCTGGTACTCCAGGTAGTAGGCATGCTCCCAGAGGTCCAGCAGAACCAGTGGGAAGATGGTGACGGGCAGGTTGCCCTGGTGGTCGTACATCTGCAGGGTGACCAGGCGCTCGCCCAAGGTATCCCAGGCCAGGACGGCCCAGCCGGAGCCCTGGATGCCGGCGCACATGGACTCGAAGTAGGTCTGGAAGCCCTGGAAGGACCCGAACTGGTCCTCGATGGCGGCCTTGAGCTCGCCAGTGGGCTCCTGGCCATCGGCCGGGGCCATGTTCTTCCAGAAGATGGAGTGGTTCTTGTGCCCGGCCAGGTTGAATGCCAGGTTCTTCTCCAGCAGGTTGGACTGAGCCACGTTGCCGGACTCGGCTGCATCGTGGATCTGTTCAAGGGCTTTGTTGGCCCCGTTTACATAAGCCTGATGGTGCTTGTCATGATGCAGCTCCATGATCTTGCCGGACACGTACGGCTCCAGTGCCGAGTAGTCGTAGGGCAGATCGGGAAGTGTGTATACGGGCATATCGTCTCCTCACAATGATTCTGGACAATCCAGATGTGCGATGGTCGGTCTGCGCCATACCAGCGACGGATGTGGTCGACCCGACCAGTCCTTTAACCCTAGCCTTTTGTCCGGTGAGCACAAGGGGTGCAGACCTTCCTTTCAGTGAACTTTCCCACAGATGCTGGCTCATTGAGGTCCGATCGCAGGGCTCTCGGCTGCCGGGGCTAGAGTTATGCCCATGCCCTTTGATGATTCCCTTCTTGACAATCCCCGTGCCCAACGAATTCGTCGTTTGGCTGAACTACAGGATCGGCGGGCCCGGCAGCGTCATGGCCGCTTCCTGATAGAGGGACCGCAGAGCGTGCGCGAGGCGGTCCGCTGGCGTCCTGATCTACTGACTGACCTTTATGTTCAAGCGGATGAATCCTCTTCTGCATCCCAGAGCGGTCATCCTCGTCCACTCAACGAGACCGTGGGTGCCATCATGCAACAGGCCCGGGATCTGCCTGACTGCTATGGGCACTTCGTCTCCTCCCGAGTCATGCATGCCGTCAGTGGCAACGCCCAGGGAATCCTGGCCCAGGCGCGTACTGACGGATTTCTGGCTCAGCCGAAGGACCTTGATGATTCCCGGCGTCTGACAGGGGAGAGCTTCGACCTGGTGGCGGCCTTCTGGCAGATCCGTGATCCAGGCAATGCGGGAACTGTCATTCGCGCCGCTGATGCTGCCGGCTGCCGGGCGGTCATTCTGGTGGACCAGTGCGTGGAACCCGCCAATCCCAAGGTCATTCGCTCCACAGCAGGTTCGGCCTTTCACATACCTCTGATGACCATGGGCACAGAGGACTTCCTGACCCTGTGCAGACGGCAGGGCCGGACCATGGTGGCGGCCGATGTCTATGGCACGCCGGACAAACCCGTCAGCTCCCTAACTGATTTGATGGCGAGCGATACCCTAGCCAAGCCAGACTCGACACGTCAGCCCACGGTCTTGCTCTTCGGCAATGAGGCACGCGGACTGCCCAATGAGCTGCTGCAATCCATGGATCAGATTGTCCGCATCCCTATTTATGGGCGGGCTGAATCCCTCAACCTGGCTACCTCGGCGGCAGTGCTGCTCTACGCCATGGCCATGTCGAGTCGTATTGAAAGAATGTGAAGGCGTCAACGACCGGGATTTCCGCTGATTTGCGGCCCGGACACGGCAATGGCAACAGTGGAAAGGTCCATGGTGGCACAGGTAGAATTCGACCCCGCGGCGATGACCGACGAGGTCCACGAGGGCATCGAAAGGATTCTCGAGGCCTCCGATCTGGAGGAGCTGAAAGCAGTCAAAGCCAGATATGCGGGAACAGGTTCAGCCCTGGCCGGATCCGGCCGGATCATTGGAACGCTTCCAGCGGATCAGAAGAAGACCGCCGGGCGTCTGGCAGGCAAGCTCAAGGCTGATTTCGGCCGTGCCTATGGGCTCAAGGAGCGGCAGTTGCGCCAGGAGGAGGAGTCCCGTCGCCTGGCTGCCGAGCAGGTGGATATGACCCTGCCGGTCAACCGCCGTCCCCAGGGAGCCCGTCACCCTCTGTCCAAGCTCATGGAGGACGTGGAGGACTTCTTCGTCTCCATGGGTTGGAGCATCGCCCAGGGCCCCGAGCTTGAGGCCGAGTGGTACAACTTCGATGCCCTCAACTTCGGCCCTGATCACCCTGCCCGCCAAATGCAGGACACCTTCTATGTCAAGGGCAGCCAGGCCAGGGATGCCGCCGGTTTCGTCGGATCCAACATGGTCATGCGCACCCATACCTCGCCCGACCAGGCCCGTTCCCTGATAACCCGCGGCGTGCCGCTCTACGTGGCCTGCACGGGCAGGGTCTTCCGCACTGACGAACTGGATGCCACCCATACCCCGGTCTTCCACCAGTGCGAGGCCATCGCCGTCGATGAACACCTGACCATGGCCGATCTCAAGGGCACCTTGGATAAGCTCGCCGTAGCCATGTTCGGTCCCGAGGCCCGGACCAGACTGCGTCCCTCATACTTCCCGTTCACCGAACCCAGCGCCGAGATGGATCTCTGGTTCCCCGACAAGAAGGGTGGGCCCGGATGGATCGAATGGGGAGGCTGCGGCATGGTCAACCCCAACGTTCTGAGGTCGGCCGGCGTGGACCCGCAGCGCTACTCGGGCTTCGCCTTCGGCGTGGGCATGGAGCGCACCCTGCTTCTGCGCCACGACATCAACGATATGCACGACCTGGTCGAAGGCGACGTGCGGTTCAGCCAGCAGTTCGAGATGGGGGAGTGACCGTCAGATGCCAATGGTAGATATCGACTGGCTCAAGGAGCATGTGCAGGTCCCTGAGGATCTGACCTATGAACAACTGGCCAAGGATCTGGTCCGGGTTGGTCTGGAGGAAGAGGACATTCATCAGTCCACGGTGACCGGCCCCATCGTGGTCGGCTATGTGGTGGATGCCAAGCCTGAACCTCAGAAGAACGGCAAGACCATCAACTGGTGCCATGTGGATGTGGGCGAGCAGTACAACGCCGTGGACGACCAGGGCCGAAAGGTGCCTCGGGGCATCGTCTGCGGGGCTCCCAACATGGCTCCTGGCGAAAAGGTGGTGGTGACCCTGCCGGGGGCCGTCCTGCCTGGGGACTTCCGCATCGAACCCCGCAAGACCTACGGTCATATTTCGGACGGCATGTGCGCCTCCGAGCGTGAGCTGGGGCTGGGCTCAGATCATCAGGGCATCATCCTGCTGCGCAATTACGGGTTCACCCCCGAGCAGTATGAGCAGCTCAAACCAGGGGACGATGCCATGGCCCTGCTGCATATGAACAAGCCTGTCCTTGAGATCAACATCACCCCTGACCGTGGCTACGCCTTCTCCTACCGGGGGGTTGCTCGTGAATACCACCACTCCACAGGCGCTAAGTACACGGATCCGGTGATTGAGCTGAACAAGACGGTGCCTGCCTCTGCAGCTCAAGAGGATCAAGCTCCGCTGGCCGTGCATGTTGAGGACGATAACCCTATTCATGGTCAGCCCGGTTGCGACCGCTACTATCTGCGTGCTCTGACCGGGTGCGATCCTAAGACTGCCACTCCCAGCTGGATGCGTCGACGGCTGGTGCGGGCCGGCATGCGCTCCATCAGCCTGCCGGTGGACATCACCAACTACGTCATGCTGGATCTGGGCCAGCCCCTGCACGCCTACGATCTGGACAAGCTCAGCGGGCCCATCGTGGTCCGCAGGGCCAGGCAGGGCGAGCGCCTGACCACACTGGACGGCAAGGATCGCGAACTCAGCACCGAGGATCTGCTCATCACTGACTCGCCCGAGGGCCAAGAGGGTTCCCGCATTCTGGGGCTGGCCGGAGTCATGGGCGGTCTGTACGGAGAGGTGACCGATCAGACGCAGAACATTCTGATTGAGTCCGCTCACTTCGACCAGGTGACCATCGCCCGGACCGCCCGTCGTCACAAGCTGCCCTCGGAAGCCTCCAAGCGCTTTGAGCGTGGGGTCGACCCGCAGATGCAGCCGGCCGCCGCAGCTATGGCCGCTGACCTGCTGCATCGCCTTGCCGGTGGTCAGGATCTGGATGCTCCGCTGGATATGGATCAGACCAAGCCCATGCCAGTTATCGACTTTGCCGTCAGCGAGGTGGCCAGGCTAACTGGACTGGACGTGGAACCCCAGCGCATTGTGGCCATTTTGCGTGATATCGGCTGTACAGTCCAAGGTGATCCAGCCGATCGGCTTTCGGTGACCCCGCCAACCTGGAGGCCCGACCTGGGCGAGGGCTGCGACCTGGTCGAGGAGGTGGCCCGCCTGGTGGGCTATGACCGCATTCCCGTCACGGTGCCATCGCCCAAGGTGTCAGGTGCGGTTGGCCTGACTGATCGTCAGCAGCGCCGTCGCTGGGTGGCCGACACTCTGGCCGAGTACGGGCTGACCGAGGTCCTGGATTATCCATTCGTCGGCGACAATGATTTTAAGGCCTTCAGCATGGACGCTGATGAGGTTCATGTCAACAGCGTGGAGCTGGCCAACCCCATGGCCGCAGACAGGCCCTATCTGCGGCAGAGCCTGTTGCTGCCGCTGGCCAACACCGTGGAGCGCAACCTGCGACGTGGCAACACGGATGTGCGTCTTTTTGAGATCGGCTATGTCTTCCGTCGCGACCCCAAGGCTCCTGCCGTGCCCACCCTTCCGGGCGGCGTGCGGCCCAGCGACGAAGATCTGGCTCGTCTCGACCAGGGGCTGCCAGGGCAGCGGCTGCATGTGGCGGCCCTGTTGACCGGCCACGCTCAGGAGGATGGCTGGCTCAAGGACAGCAGGGATGTGGACTGGACTGATGCGGTCGAATCAGCTCGTCGGGTCTTGAACAGGCTCGGATCTGCCTATCGGCTGGAGCAGCCGTCGGCCGAGCAGGTGCCCGACCAGTGGCATCCGGGCCGTACCGCTAGGCTGGTTCTCAATGACGGCACGCTTATCGGTATGGTGGGCGAGCTGCATCCCCGTGTTGATCAGGCTCTGGGCTTCCCTGCCCACTCAGCCGCCTTCGAGCTGAGTCTGGATTCGGTGCTTGACCATCTGGACTATAGCCCCCTGCAGGCCAAACCGGTATCGACCTTCCCGCCGGTTCATCAGGATCTGGCCTTTACTGTGCCTGACACGGTTTCTGCCGCCGACCTGACTTCCGCCATCAGAGAAGCGGCGGGGTCTAGTCTGGAATGCATCGAGCTGTTCGACGTCTTCACTGGCGATCAGATCGGTGAGCATGCAAAATCGCTGGCCTTCGCAGTCACCTTCCGCGCCCCGGACCGTACCTTAACGTCCGAGGACAGTGAGTCCCTGCGCAAAGCCATCGTTGACAAGACTGCGGGTCTGGGCGCCGTACTGCGCGCTTGACCGGTCATCAAAAGGACCGAGGAATATGACGGATTCTCAAGAACAGGGCACAGCCGGGGGACCCGACCGACAGGATCACGATGGCAGCGATCAGCCTCTGTACGGCGCCCGCGCTGATCGTTATCCAGGATGGAATCCCTATATCTACGGTCGCCCAGACCCCGAACCCAAGGCCAAGGAATCCGATTCGCATCAAGACAACCGCGCCAACTGGCCCATGCCTATGGCGGGTCAGCCGGGTCCCGGTCGCAGCGGAAATCCTGGCAATCCTCAGGCCCGTCCCGGTGTGCCCGGGTGGCCTCCCCAGGGCATGCCCGATTTGAACGATCCCTCCCAAAAGCCGGCCTACGGCCACTGGGATCCCTGCGCTATCATTGCCTTCCTCATGGCCCTCTTCTTGCCCATGCCTGTGATTCCCGCTTTGCTGGGTGGCGTTTCCATGTATCGGACCCGCCGACTGCATATGAAGGGTTATGGGTTGGCCATGGCTGCCCTGATCATCAACCTGCTCTTCACGCTGGCCTGGATATGGCTGCTGATCAACGGCATCTCACTGAACGACTTTTACCAGCAGATGATCCCGTCGCCCTCGACGGGTGGCGGCGGCTCCGGCTCAGATGGAGTCAGCGCCTGAGATCTATGAAGGGTCACTCATATGGGCATGGATATCAATATTGCCGTATTCGACGGGTTTGAACCCTTGGATGTCTTTGGCCCTTTTGAGGTTTTCATCAATACTGATGGCGCCCGGGTGCGGCTTTTCTCCTTGGACGGCCCTGGATTGAAAGTCGGGGAAGGCGGCGTCAGGGTCGAAGCTGTAGGACCCGAAGCGATTGATCCCAAGGGAGTTTTGCTGATACCCGGCGGTTCCGGCACGCGAACTCTGGTTGGAAATGACCAATGGATAGGGCAGCTGGCAGATCTGGCAGCCAGGTCGTCGCAGGTGATGACTGTCTGCACAGGCTCGGCTCTCTTGGCTGCCGCCGGTGTGCTCGATGGTCGGCGTGCGACCTCCAATGACTTGGCCTTTGACTGGGTCGTCAGCACAGGAGAGCGAGTGGACTGGACCAAGGATGCCCGCTGGGTGGTCGATGGAAAGTTTCGCACCTCTTCGGGTATCTCGGCCGGCATCGATATGGCCCTGGCCTTTGTGGAGGACACATGCGGGCCCGAGGCTGCGGACAAGGCCAGTACGCAGATGGAATACATCCGCAACCGAGATTCCGGTTATGACCCCTTCGCGTAGATGAAAGTGATGCGCAGCTCGAGAATATACATAGCGACACGCCGAATTGTATAAATATGCGTTTTACTGCATGAGTATGTATGATGGTGCCCGATGAAGGGAGCACTCATGCGGCAATACACGGTGGCTGTAGCAGGAGCTTCGGGGTATGCCGGCTCAGAGATGATCCGTCTATTGGCGGCACATCCAGCCTTTCAGGTATGTACAGTCACCGGTCATGGCTCGGCTGGTCAGTTGCTGGGGGAGTTCTCACCCAACCTTCCGGAGTCGCTGGCCTCGTTGCAGATTCAGGATACCGATCCAGAGATCTTGGCTGGTCATGATCTAGTTGTTCTGGCCCTGCCTCACGGGGCTTCGGGCCCCCTGGCCGAGCAGCTGGATCCGCAATCGCTGATGGTCGACCTGGGGGCTGATCACCGGCTGGAGGATCCGGGCGACTGGCAGGACTACTACGGCGGGCCTTTTTCAAGTCCGTGGACCTACGGGATGCCTGAATTGCTCAACCCGGGTGGCGGCCGTCAGCGTCAGTTGCTTGGACAGACTCGGCGGATCGCTGGTCCCGGCTGCAATGTCACGGCAGTTACTCTGGCCTTCCAGCCTGCTCTGGCCGCCGGACTGGTGCAGACTGCTGATCTGGTGGCCGACCTTGCTGTCGGTTACTCGGGCGCCGGACGCTCAAGCGGCAGAATGGATCTGCTGGCAGCACAAGCCATCAATTCAGCCCATCCCTATTCGGTCGGCGGCACTCACCGGCATATCCCCGAGATTCTGCAGAACCTGCGTAAGGCCGCAGTTGCGGATCAGAACCACGGGGGTCTTGGGAAACAACCCATCCGCCTGGGGCTGACGCCCATACTCGTCCCCATGTCAAGGGGGATTCTGGCTGTGGTCTCAGCCAAGCTGAGCGCGCGTGGACGGAGCATGGGGATGGCTGATATTCGTGCCGTCTGGGAAGAGATCTATGCCGAGGAGCAGTTTGTCGATCTGCTCCCCGAGGGCAGGCTTCCTTCCACGGCCGATGTGTACGGTTCCAACCGGGCCCAGGTCCAGGTCGCTGTAGACCAGCGCGCTGACCGCCTCTATGCTTTTGCCGCCATCGACAACCTGACCCGGGGCACCGCAGGCCAGGCCCTTCAGGCCGTGAATCTGGCCCTGGGTCTGCCCGAGGAGACCGGACTGACAACCATAGGAGTGGCACCATGAGCATCACCTATCCTGCAGGCTTCCGGACCGGCACCGCCATTGCCCATCGACCGGGAGGTTCACAGCGCCGAAACCTGGCCTTGGTCGTCAACAGCGGACCCATGGACACAGCTGTTGGGGTATTTACGCCCAATCGTTTCCGGGCCGCTCCGGTCATCTGGACCAGCCGAATCCTTGAAGAAGGCCATGCTGGAGCCGTGGTCATCAACTCCGGCAATGCCAACGCCTGCACGGGTCCCGAGGGCCTGGACCAGGCCAGGGCCATGGCCGAACGGACAGGAGAGCAACTGGGCCTGCCGACCAAGCGGGTTGCTGTCTGCTCCACCGGGATCATCGGTCATCTGCTGCATCTGGACTCCATATTGACCGGCATCGACCAGGCTGCCCAGGAGATGTCGGCCAGTCAGGAGGCTGGTGAAGAGGCCGCAAAGGCCATATTGACCACCGATACTTGCACCAAGACCGTGGCTGTGGACGGGTCTGGCTGGCGGCTGGGCGGCATGGTCAAGGGCTCCGGGATGATCGCCCCGCAGTTGGCCACCATGATCTGCGTAATCACTACTGACGCCATTCTGGAGCTGGAAGAGGCACGTCAAGCCCTGTTAAAGGCTTGCCAGCTCAGCTTCAACCGGATCGACGTGGACGGGTGCATGTCCACCAATGACACCGTCCTGCTGATGGCCTCCGGGGCCTCAGGAGTACGGCCTGATCCCGATCAGTTCCAGGAGAAGCTCGGTCAGGCCTGCGCGGATCTGGCCCATCGGATTGTGGCCGACGGCGAGGGCAGCAGGCATCGGATCCGCATCCGTGTGGATGGTGCCGAGAACGAGGATGCAGCCCTTGCCTGCGCCCGGGCGGTCTCCGGCTCCACGCTGCTCAAGTGCGCGGTGGCCGGTGAGGACCCCAACTGGGGCCGAGTGGTGTCCTCCCTAGGCACTGTGCCGGTTTCGACGGCGGCCTATGACCCGGCCCATGTGGATGTCAGCTTTAACGGCATCAAGGTCTGCCAGGGAGGTCGTCCCGGTCAGGACCCGGAGCTGGTTGACCTGCATGTGCCCGAGGTCCATATCGACATTGACCTTGGCCAGGGCGATAGCCAGGCCACGGTATGGACCGATGATCTGACCCACGAGTACGTGACCATCAATGCCGACTACCACACCTGACAGGAAGCCGGATCGTACACAGCGCCACGAGCCGCAGTAATCGGAAGATGGTTACAAGGAAGGGGAAGAGGATGGCGGAAGACGAGCAGGATGCCGAAGATGAAAAGGCCTTGGACGATGCCCGCAAGGCCCAGGTGCTTATCGAGGCCCTGCCCTGGCTGGAGGAGTTCGCCGGCCAGCGAATCGTAGTCAAATACGGCGGCCATGCCATGGTGGACGACCATCTACGGCAGTGCTTCGCTCAGGACATGGTCTTCCTGAGGCAGGTGGGCATGCATCCGGTGGTGGTGCACGGGGGCGGTCCGCAGATATCCCGTATGCTTCAGGCCCTGGGCATTCCCTCGGTTTTCCGCGGCGGCCTACGGGTGACCACCCCCGAAACCATGAAGGTGGTTCGGATGGTGCTGACCGGACAGGTAGGCAGGGATCTGGTCGGTGCCATCAATGCACACGGTCCCATGGCTGTCGGCCTGTCAGGGGAGGATGCTGGCCTGTTCAGTGCAGCCCGCCGTACTGGCATGGCGGATGGCAAGCCGGTTGATCTGGGCCTGGTAGGCGAAGTCGTAGGCGTGGATGCCTCGGCCGTCGAGGACCTGATCGATGCCGGGCGAATTCCCATAGTCTCCTCTGTGGCTCCTGACGAGCAGGATCCCACCCAGGTGCTCAACGTGAATGCCGATGCGGCCGCTTCGGCTCTGGCAGTAGCTCTGGGGGCACGGAAACTGGTCATTCTTACCGATGTGGAGGGACTGTACGCCAACTGGCCTCAAGTCGACTCCCTGGTCTCCAGCATCGGTGTGGACCGGCTGGAGGATATGTTGGAGGACATGCATGAGGGGATGCGTCCCAAGATGGAGGCCTGCCTGCAGGCCGTGCGCTCCGGGGTGGGCGAGGCCCACGTCATCGACGGGCGGCGACCGCATTCCATGCTCAACGAGATATTCACCCGCAACGGCATCGGCACGGTGGTTGTACCGGGCCAGGACATGATCATGAGGAGGAGCCATGACGAAGGCTGATGCACCTATGAGGACTCCCGAGGGGCCGCAGAGCAGTCAATGGGCAGACCGCTATGACCGCGTCCACATGCAGGTCTTCGGTCGGCCGGGCAGGGTCATGGACCATGGCCGAGGCGCCTGGATCTGGGACCTGGACGGCAATCGCTATCTGGACATGATGGCCGGAATTGCGGTCAATGCCCTCGGTTACGCCCATCCTGCTTGGAACAAGGCATTGGCAGAGCAGGCTGGAAAGATGGCCCACATCAGCAACTTCTTCGCCTCCCAGCCGCAGATTGAGCTGGCCGAACGACTGCTGGACCTGGCTCAGGCACCGGAGGGATCCCGCGTCTTCTTCGCCAACTCGGGGACCGAGGCCAATGAGGCGGCCATCAAGCTTGCCCGGCTGCATGGCGCACGCATGGGCGGGCATCCCGGCCGGATCCTGGCTCTGACCCATAGCTTCCACGGCCGCAGCATGGGCTCCTTGAGCCTGACATGGAAGCCGGCCATCCGAGAGCCCTTCCAGCCCTTGGTTCCGGGTATGGGCTTCCTGCCCGCAGAAGACGGCGAGGCTATAGAAGAGGCCTTCGCACAGGGGGAGACCTCAGGAGAGCCGGTGGCTGCCGTCATTCTGGAGCTCATCCAGGGAGAGGCCGGGGTGCTGCCGCTGAATCCTGACTACGTTCGGCAGGTGCGTGAGCTCTGTAGCCAGCATGGAGCCCTGATGATTCTGGACGAGGTGCAAACCGGCATGGGCAGGACCGGCCACTGGTTCGCCTTCCAAGACCAGAGCCTGTCCGGAGGCGCCTGCCCGGACGTGCTCACCTTCGCCAAAGGGGTGGCAGGCGGCTTTCCCATGGGCGGGATGATCACTTTCGGCTCTGGACCATCAGGTCTGCTGACCCCTGGCATGCACGGGTCCACCTTCGGCGGCAATCCCCTGGGATCGGCCCTGGCGCTGACCACCCTGGAGACCATCCAGCGGGAGGGTCTGCTGGAACGGGCGCGGGAGATGGGCGAGAGATTGCGCTCCGGCCTTACCGCCTGCGGCAATCCCCTCTACACCCAGGTCAGAGGCAGGGGACTGTTGGATGCGGTCCAGTTGAGCGCTTCTTGTGCCGGTGATCTGGCCTCCTGGGCCTTGAACCACGGGCTGATCGTCAATGCGGTGACCCCTGATGCCCTGCGTCTGGCTCCGCCTTTGATCATCCAAGCCGATCAGATCGACCGAGCCGTCGATATCCTGTCTAAGGCTCCGACCAGTCTCGCGGACAAGGGCTTGCGGCAGGATGATCAGTGAGATCAGCCATCAATGACGTACACGACCATATCGATAGGGAGACAGAGATGAACAACGGTTTGCGGCACATGCTGCGCGACGATGACCTCAATCATGAGGAGCAGCTGGAGGTTCTTCGACTGGGCATGGCTTTCAGGGCAAATCCCTATTTATTTCAGCCATATCAGGGGCCTCAGGCTGTGGCCATCATCTTCGACAAGCCCAGCACTCGCACTAGGACAAGCTTCTGCGTCGGCGTGGCCCAGCTGGGCGGCTATCCCATGGTCATTGACAGCGCAGGCTCGCAGCTGGGCCGTGGCGAGCCTGTAGCTGACACTGCCCGTGTACTGACGCGGATGACATCCACCATAGTCTGGCGCACCTTTGGCCAGGATCGGGTGGAGACCATGGCTGCCCATTCCACTGTGCCCGTCATCAACGCGCTGACCGATTCCTTCCATCCCTGCCAGGTTCTGGCCGACTTCCTGACCCTGGCCCAGCACCGGGGCGGGGTCGATGCCTTGGCCGGCATGACCATCGCCTATCTGGGCGACGCAGCCAATAACATGGCCAACTCCTATCTGCTGGGCGGGGCAGTAGCCGGCATGAATGTGCGGATTGCCGGACCCAACGGCTTCCTGCCCGATCCAAACCTGGTGGAACAGGCGCGGACCCTGGCCGCTGAAAACGGCGGATCCATTCTGGTCACCACGGATCCGGTCCAGGCCGTGGAGGACGCTGACTGCGTCTTCACTGACACCTGGGTCTCCATGGGCGAGGAGGATCAGTACGAAATCCGCTCCCATCCCTTCCTGCCCTATCAGGTCAACACTCAACTTATGGCCCATGCCCGCCCGGATGCCCTCTTCCAGCACTGCCTGCCCGCATATAGGGGCCGTGAGGTGACGGCCGAGGTCATCGACGGCCCACAGTCCGTGGTCTGGGACGAGGCGGAAAACCGGCTGCACGCCCAGAAGGCTCTGATGACCTGGCTGGTGGCCCGCTCCCGGGGTGACGAATCCCTCCTGCAGGGGGTGTGCTGATGCGTCCGACGACCAAGGTGGCCCGGCTGGATGCCATCCGCCAGGCCCTGAACCGACATCGGGTCAACTCCCAGCAGCAGCTGTCGGCCCTGCTGGCTGAACAAGGCATCGAGGTGACCCAGGCGACCCTGAGCCGGGACCTGGACGACCTGCATGCCACCAAGCTGCGGTATGCAGACGGCAGCATGGCCTACTGGATTCCCGCCACCACCGACCAGCAGGCCATGGAGGCGGCTGCCGCCGAAGGGCCTGAGGTCGAGGGGGAGAACAAGACCGATGCCTACCTGGCCAAGATTCTGACCGGACTGATCACTTCGGTGGCACGGGCCCGCAACCTGCTGGTGGTCAGAACCCCGGCCGGCGCCGCCCAGTATGCGGCTTCCGCCCTGGACCGCCAGCCCATCAAGGGGATTCTGGGCACCATAGCCGGGGACGACACGATTCTGATCATCGCTGCAGACGATGAATCGGCTTCATCCCGGGCCGACTGGCTCATGACCATCGTCTCCGGCCAGGAGGATGCCAAGGTCCGATGATCGCCGGAAGCACGAACTGAATATTGACAAGTGTGAAATTACAAGGAAAGAGGATCGCCATGACCGAAAACAATCGCATCGTGCTGGCCTACTCGGGCGGCCTGGACACCTCGGTGTCCATTCCCTACCTCAAGGAGCGCACCGGCAAGGATGTGGTGGCCGTCTCCCTGGATGTGGGCCAGGGCGGCGAGCGCCTGCAGACCATCCGCCAGCGGGCCCTGGACTGCGGAGCCGTCGAGTCCGTCGTGGTGGATGCCCGGGACGAGTTTGCCAGGGATTATTGCATGCTGGCGCTCAAGGCCAATGCCATGTACGAGGGGGTCTATCCGCTGGTATCGGCCATCTCGAGGCCGCTGATCACCAAGCATCTGGTCCAGGCGGCCCACCAGTACGGCGCCGACACCATAGCCCACGGCTGCACCGGCAAGGGCAACGACCAGGTCCGTTTCGAGGTCTCCATCATGTCCATCGACCCCTCGCTGAAGGCCATCAGCCCCATCCGTGACCTGGGACTGATGCGGGATGTGGAGATCGCCTACGCCAAGGAGCACCACCTGCCCATCGAGCAGACCGAGGAGAGCCCCTACTCCATCGACCAGAATGTCTGGGGACGGGCCATCGAGACCGGTTACCTGGAGGATCCTTGGAACGGGCCTACCAAGGACGTCTACTCCTACACCGACGACCCGGCCTTCCCACCGGTCGAAGATGAGGTGACCATCGACTTCGAGCAGGGCATACCCGTGCGCATCGACGGCAGGGCCGTCACGCCTCTGGAGGCCATCGAGGAGATGAACCGCCGGGCCGGAGCCCAGGGGATTGGACGCGTGGATCTGATCGAGGACAGGCTGGTGGGCATCAAGTCTCGCGAGCTCTATGAGGCTCCGGGGGCCGTTGCCCTGATTACCGCCCACCAGGAGCTGGAGAACTGCTGCCTGGAGCGTGAACAGCACCGGATCAAGCGGGACATCGACAAGCGCTGGGGCGAGCTGGTCTACGATGCCCAGTGGTACTCGCCTGCCGTCCGCTCCCTGAACGCCTTCATCGAGGAGACCCAGCGCTACGTGTCCGGCCGCATCCGCATGGTCATGCACGGGGGACGGGCCGTGGTCACCGGTCGGCACTCCGACAGCTCACTCTACGACTACAGCCTGGCCACCTACGAGTCCGGCGACAGCTTCGACCAGAACGCCTCCAACGGATTCATCGCCATCTACGGCCTGGCTGACAAAGTGGCCGCCGCCCGTGATATGCGCTTCGGCAACGGCATCGCACAGGACGGACAAGAGCAGTGAGCACCGGCGACAAGCCCATGGCCCTCTGGGGCGGGCGCTTCAGCGGTGGTCCCTCGCCAGCGCTGGTCGAGCTCAGCCGATCCACCCAGTTCGACTGGCGACTGGCCGACGACGACCTTGCCGGTTCCCGGGCCCACGCTCGGGCCCTCAACCGTGCTGGGTTGCTGGATGATGACGAACTGGCGCGTATGGAGCAGGCCCTGGATGAACTCCAGGACCAGGTAGATTCCGGCGCCTTCGCCCCTGAACCTGGCGATGAGGACGAGGCCACGGCACTGGAGCGTGGTCTGATCGACATAGCGGGGGACCAGCTGGGCGGCAAGCTGCGGGCCGGGCGTTCGCGCAACGATCAGATCGCCACCCTGATTCGGATTTGGCTGCGTCGTCACGCCCGGGTGCTGGCCAAGGACCTGTTAAGCACGGCCCAGGCTCTGATGGATCAGGCACGTTCGGCGGGGACCACGGTCATGCCTGGCCGCACCCACATGCAGCATGCCCAGCCTGTCCTCCTGGCCCACCAGCTCATGGCCCATGTCTGGCCCCTGATCCGTGACCTGGAGCGCCTGAGAGACTGGGATCGGCGTGCTGATGCCAGCCCATACGGATCGGGTGCGCTCGCTGGCACCACCCTTGGTCTGGACCCCCTGCCAGTGGCCCGGGATCTGGGCTTTAGCCGGGTCTGCGCCAACTCCATCGACGGGACAGCCGCCAGGGATGTTGTGGCTGAATTCGCTTTTGTCGCCGCCATGATTGGCGTGGACCTATCCAGGCTGGCCGAGGAGATCATCATCTGGAATACCCAGGAGTTCGCCTTCGTTCGACTAGACGACGGTTATTCCACCGGATCCTCCATCATGCCTCAGAAGAAGAATCCGGACGTGGCCGAGCTGGCTCGCGGCAAGGCAGGTCGACTGGTCGGAGATCTGGCTGGCCTGCTGACCACCCTCAAGGGGCTGCCGACAGCCTATGCGCGAGACTTGCAGGAGGACAAGGAGGCGGTCTTCGACCAGGTGGATACCCTGGAGGTCCTGCTGCCTGCCTTTGTTGGCATGGTCGCTACTTTGACCTTCAACAAGGATCGGCTGGAGGAGCAGGCACCCACAGGATTCGCTCTGGCCACCGACCTGGCCGAATGGCTGGTCAGGCAAGGAGTGCCCTTCCGGCATGCCCATGAACTCTCCGGGGCCTGCGTCAAGTTGGCCGAGGGGCGAGATTGCGAGCTGGCTGATCTGGAGGATGACGATTTTGTCAGGATCTTCGCTGACTGGGTGCCCGCCGATCGGGCTCCTGAGGTCCGTGCCGTTCTGACCGCCGGGGGAGCCGTGCGTGCTCGCCAGGGCCAGGGGGGGACCGCACCGGAGAGGGTAAAGGAGCAGATGGACCGGGCTGCACATAAGCTGGAGGAATTGAAGGCCTTCGCCGATTCGCAGTCTGATGGGCCTGCCTACCGTCCGCCCAGGTGAGCTTTCTGGTTTCCGCCAGGCCGGTGCCCGCGTTAGAATTCCGAACGGCAAATTCCTCAAGGGGGATTGCAAAGAGCGAAAGGCGGCGGCGAATATGAATCCGGTGGCACTGGTCCAGGCTTGGTGGGCCAAGCAGCACATCACTCTGGCTGAGGAGCCGCCTGGTTCCCGCCAGGGGCTGTGCTCGCCCCCGGACCAAGGCCGCGACCTGGAGCCGCTGACCATGCTGGTGGTGGGCGACTCCATGGCGGTTGGCTGCGGGGTGAAGGACCAGAGCCAGGGCTTCGTCCCTGATATAGCCGCCTGCCTGGCTGCTCGGCTGGGGCGTCCGGTATCCTGGGCGACCCAGGGTCGGCTGGGAGCCACCATCCGCAGGGTGCGCTACCGGTTCCTGCCCGCCCTGAAGGACCATCCTGATCTGCTGGTTCTGTGTGCAGGCTCCAACGACATCATGGCCAACCGAACCGATGAGCAGTGGCGGGATGACCTGGCTGCCAGCATCGAGTTGGCCAAAAACAAGGGTCATCAGGTGCTGGTCCTAAGCTCCGGTCAGCTCTATCGGGATCCTGCCCTGGGCCGGGCGCTCAGGGCCGAGGTGGAGCGTCGGATAGCCCGCCAGACGCAGACCAGCCGTCGGGTCTGTCAAGAGGCATTGGTGCCCTTCGTGGATGCCACCCGCGACGATGTTGGCACTGATCGACCTGACTTCTGGGGCATTGACCACTTTCATCCGGGGGTTGAGGGTTACCGGCGCATGGCCGCCTGCGTGATCGACCACATTCCCCAAGACTTGATCGATCAGTTGTCCGTACCCGCGCATTCCTGATTTGGACGCGGTGAACTCGCTGAGAGACCCCACGGTTCGCTCTGCCTTAGCGAAAGCGGTCAGCGGCCAATAATCATGCAACAGCGGCTGATCTGCTATGAATAATCAATCAGTCTTCATGCCTCGGAATTCCAGCTCGGTTCGGCCTTGTCTGCGGCGGTCCGGGGGTCTGCCGTGTCGGTATCTGTTGCAAGAATAGTAGGGTTTAGCATACATTCATCAAATATTCGATAGGGAGTAGCCTCTCATGTCGCAGGTCACCGATTTCAGGCAGGCGGGTTTCGATTCGCTTTTCGACGAACTCAAGTGGCGCGGTCTCATTGCCCAGTGCACGGACGAGTCCGAGCTCAGGAAGGTGCTGGCCGACCCCTCGGTGACCTATTATTGCGGATTTGATCCCACAGCCCCCTCACTGCACGTGGGCAATTTGGTCCAGCTGCTCAACATGCGCCACCTGCAGGCGGCCGGTCTGCATCCCATCGCCGTTGTAGGCGGGGCCACTGGGCTTATCGGTGATCCTCGGCAGTCGGGGGAGCGCACGCTGAACCCCAAGCAAACCGTGGCCGAGTGGACCGAGCGCCTGCGTGGCCAGATCGGGCGCTTCCTGGACACCAAAGGTGAGAATCCCGTCCGATTCGTCAATAATTATGAGTGGACCGGCTCTATGAGCACCATCGACTTCCTGCGCGATGTGGGCAAGAACTTCCGCATGGGCACCATGCTGGCCAAGGACACGGTGGCCCGCCGTCTGGACTCCGACGAGGGCATCTCCTTTACCGAGTTCAGCTACCAGGTGCTTCAGGGCAACGACTTCCTGGAGCTCTTCGACCGCTACGGATGCAGCCTGCAGCTGGGCGGCAGCGACCAGTGGGGGAACCTGACCAGCGGCCTGGACCTGATTCGCAAGGTTCGCAATGCCTCCGTCAACGTCATGACCAGCCCATTGATCACCGACTCCCAGGGCAAGAAGTTCGGCAAGTCCGAGGGCAACGCGGTCTGGCTGGATCCCACCATGTTCAGCCCCTACCGCTTCTACCAGTTCTGGTTCAATCAGCCTGACGACCAGGTGGTTAAGCTGCTGAAGACCTTCACCTTCCTGCCCAAGGCCGAGATTGAACGTCTGGAGGAGAGGACCGCCCAGGATCCGGGCGCGCGCGAGGCCCAGAAGGTTCTCGCCTGGCAGGTGACCTCATATGTGCATGGCGAGCATGCCGCCCAAGGAGCCATTGATGCCTCTGGTGCCCTCTTCGGTCGCGGCAAGACCCTGGAGGAGCTGGACGAGGATGTGCTGGATTCCGCACTCGACGGCCTCAAGATCGATGATGGCCAAGGTGGGCGAGCCCTGCCCGCTGCCAGTGAGGGTCAACGTCTGGTGGAAGCCGGGGTTGCGGCCGGACTCTTCCGTTCGGTCTCCGAGGCGCGCAAGACTGTGGCATCGGGCGGTTTCTACCTGAATAACCAGCGGGTCGAGGATCCGGATCAGGTTTTGGAGAACAAGGACTTTCTGCATGGGCGCTTCGCCCTGGTTCGCAGAGGAAAGAAGGCCCTGGGCGCGCTTGAGCGTCGGGCCGGCAAGTAGGAACGTAGGAATTAAGGACACTGATGGCAGAAGAACACAATCATTCCCGGGGCGATCGCGGACGGGGCCGGGGCGGTTCGCGCCCAGGAGGCTTCCGGTCGGGCGGCCGTCGCTCTTCGGGCTTCCACAAGGGCGGTTCGCACTCGGGCGGATACCGCTCCGGAGGCTATCGTTCGGGAGACCACCGTTCCGGCAACTTCCACAACCATGACGGCGAGGGCGGTGAAAAGCGTCGTTCCGAGAACAGGAATGGCCAGCGGCCCTTCCGCGGGCGCGGGCACGACCGGTTCGACCGCGACAATCGCGGATACAGGTATGACCGTCAGGATGGTCACGGCGGCTTCCGCAAGGATTACGACCGGGACCGTCATTTCGACAGGCGTGACGACCGCCACGGCCGTCGGCAAGATGGCGACCGTCCACGTCGCGACTTCCATGCCAACGGTCATGGTGGATACGGGCATCATGATCATGACAACGACAGCGGTCGGTCGGGATATGGCTACCAGCGGCATGACCGTGACCATGATCGTGGGCAGGGCTTCCGTGGCAACCGTCGTCGGGATGACGACCGGAGGTTTGATCGTAGGCAGGGTGAGCAGTCTGGCGGTGATCGCTCATGGAACAACCATTCCCGTGATGACCGTCCACGCCAGGAACGTTCACATGGAGATCGTCACTATGGCAACCGTTCCTATGGCGACCGTTCCCGTGACGACCATCGTCAAGGCGGCTATCGGGGTGACCGTTCCCATGGCGACAGGTACCAGGGCCAGCATGGTCGCGATGACCGTCGTCGTGACGACCATCGCCGTGATGACCGCCGCGGGACTTATCAGCGTGACCGCCAGAATGGCTATGACCGCGGTCGCCGCAACTCAGACGGGACCATTTCCTACCCATCGCAGAACCCCTACACGGATCGTCGGCCTGGCGAGCCCAAGATGCCCAAGGGCCTGGAGTGGTCCATGCTCTCCAAGGATGATCGCCTACGCCTGCGCGGACTGAGCAAGGAGCATGCCGAGAACATTGGTCTGCACATCCTGGCCGCCTACGCGCTGGAGGAGACCGATCCCCAAGGTGCTCTAGCCCACGCCAAGTGGGCTGCCCGGCAGGCTTCGCGGATCGATCTTGCCCGTGAGACTCTGGCCCTGGTGGCCTATCGTCAGGGCGACTACAAGCTGGCCTTGAAGGAGTTCCGTACCGCACACCGTATGAACGGCTATTCTGATTACCTGCCCTTCATCGCCGACTGCGAGCGTGGCCTGGGCAATCCTCGCAAGGCCATCGAGGAGGCCACCTCTGAGGAGGGCAGCCAGCTGCAAGGCGAGTCCAAGGCGGAGATGTTCCTGGTTTATGCCGGAGCATTGGGCGATCTGGGCTTGTGGGACAAGGCCATCGAGACCGTTCAGGCCCTGGTCAAGGCCCGCGGACTCAGTGGTGACTATCGGATGCGTGCCGTGCAGGCCGAGCAGAACTTCCTCGAACAGGCTGGTCGCAGCCAGGAGGCTCTGGAGTTGGAACCCCTACTGGATCGGCTGGAAGCTGAGTATGCCGACGAGGATGAGGACGAGGATGGACAGAATGGCGGACAGTCTGAGGAGATCCTGATCGACTACGACCTGGAACACCTGGATCCGGCCATGATGGAGGATCTCTCCATTGACCCGGATGGCGGCGAGGAGGACTCGGATGAGGCTGAGACTGAAGATGCCGGGTCTGATGTCACTGACGAATCCGAACAGAGTGCCGATGAAAGCCAGGTTGAGGAATCTCTTGAATCAGTAGGTTCGAACGATTCAGCGGACTCGACTGACACAGTTGATTCAACTGAGTCGGCTGATTCATCCGCAATGTCCGAATCCGGAATGCCGGAATCATCAGATGTTGCGGAGCAATCCGAGGGAGAGACCTCTCGCCTTGATGCGGAAACTTCGGGGGATGGCTCTCAAAGCGACCAGACTGGCGACGAAACCGACGCGACTGTTGCCGATGAACCGGCTACTGACGATGGTGATGTGTCTGGCCAGGGCGCAGAATCTGAAGCCGATACTGCCGATCATCAAAATGAACAGTCTAAGGGTGAGCAGGTCAAGGAGTCGGATACGTCTGATGAAGCCAGGGCCGAATCATGACCGTCTTCCTCAAAGGAACTGAAGACGCCCCGGCAGAGGTCTACCGTCTGGCTCTACTGGATCTGGACGGAGTGGTCTACCGGGGCGCTGACCCTGTTGAGCATGCGGCCGAGGGCATCGACCGCGCTCAGACACTTGGCATGCGCATGGCCTACACCACCAACAATGCATCCCGGTTTCCCCATGTGGTGGCCGATCAGCTGCGCGGGTTTGGGCTGACCCTGGACGATGGCCAGGTCATTACCTCAGCCGTCGTCGCCGCACGAATGTTGCGCCGATACCTGCAGGAGGGCGCCAGGGTGCTGGTCATCGGTTCAGACCATTTGCGCGAGCAGATCCGCATCAACGGGATGGTGCCCGTGGATAAGGCTGCCGATCAGCCAGATGCTGTTATTCAGGCTTGGTATCCCGAACTGAGCTGGCAGGACCTGGCTCAGGCCGCATTTGCCATTGAAAACGGTGCACGTTACTTCACTACCAACAAGGATCAGACCCTGCCCCGAGAGGGCGGTATGGCGCCCGGCAATGGGGCCATGCTCCAACCGGTGATTTTGGCCACTGGCAAGCAACCGGAGGACTCGGCGGGCAAGCCGGAATCGGCCATGTACGACGAGGCTCGGCAGCTCTTGGCTGGCAGCCAGGAGAAGATCCTGGACATTGACCGATGCCTGCCTGTGGGCGATCGTCTGGACACTGACATCGAAGCAGCCAACCGGGGCGGCTACGACTCTATGCTCGTCCTGACGGGTGTGGCTCGAACACCCGCTATTCTGACTGCACCTGCCAAGTGGCGGCCGACCTATCTGGCTGAAGACCTGCGTGGCCTGGCCGAGTCGCTACCACAGCCCAACAAGGAGGCCGACCAGACCTGGCACTGCGGAGACCAAACCGCAAAGGTGGATGATGACGGGCATGTCACCCTGCGTGCTCTTGAGGGCGATAGCGACCCCATATCTGATCTGGATGCTGTACGGGCCTGCGCCTGTGCGCTCTGGGAGTATCAGGATCGTGGTGGCGATATGGATTCGCTGGATCTGCCTGCCTTCGTCGTCGGGGCGTAGCGCCCATGTCGGAAGAGGTCAAGTCAGGACAGCTCGGAGCGAATGGATCTTCGCAAGGTTCCAATGATTACGGGCTGTCTGAGCAGTCTGGCCAGGTTGAGCAGCCTGTTGAGTCTGAGGATTCTGCAGGGTCCTCACAGACAGAAGACGAGAATACAACTGCGTCAGAACCTGAAGAGCCCATGGATAAGCAAGCCATGGCCCCCCTTTTGGAGCGTTTCCCTGATTTAGCGAAATTGGACGATCTGGACGATGCCCAACAGGTTGAGATGCTCGGCAAGGTGCTGGCCGGGCTTCAGCAGGATCTGAATCGGGAGGGCAAGTGAACGATGAGGATACGGTCGTCAGCGCTGGGGATGGTTGCCAAAGAACTGTGGCTCTTGCCCGCGACCGACTTGATCGCATCCTGCCTGCACAGGGGCTGACGGATTCGCGGGCCAGAGCCCAGGCGCTGATTCGTCAGGGCCGGGTTACGGTCAATGATCATCTGGCATCAAGGCCTGCTCAGAGCGTCCAGCCAGGTGATGTGATTCTTCTGGACCCGGGCGATGACTATGCCTCCCGGGGAGCACTGAAGCTGGAGGGTGCCCTGACGACTTTTGCGACGCAGGGGATGCCCGATCCGCAGGACAGGTTCTGCCTCGACATCGGGGCTTCCACGGGCGGTTTCACTGATGTTTTGCTCAGGCATGGTGCCAAGCGTGTTATCGCCCTTGATGTGGGCCACGGACAGTTGCTGGAACGGATTGCCGCTGATCCTAGGGTGATTGACATGAGTGGTGTCAACATACGCAAAGTTCAGTCGGGTGACCTGCCGTATCGTCCGGAATACGTGGTCTCTGATGTGTCTTTCATCTCGCTGACCTACGTCATTCCCGTTCTCCCTGCCTTGCTGGCGTCTACTGCTAACTGCTTGTTGCTGGTCAAGCCCCAGTTCGAGGTCGGACGTAGCCTGCTGGGCCACCATGGCATTGTGACGGACGAGGACCGCAGGCAAGAGGCCCTGGAGCGCGTCTTAGCCTGTGCACGTGAGCATGGATTTGCTGTCCGAGCTACCATGCCATCGCCCATAACCGGAGCCCATGGCAACGTTGAATATCTGCTCTGGTTGTCTTGGTCACAGTCGGCCTGAATCCTGTGGTTCACGCTTCCCGCGCGACACACCAGACTGGACAGAATCCACAATTGCGGTAATATAAGTGAGTTGTCAAAAACGAGTTCCTCGTCAAGATGACATGCGCCAGTAGCCCAACGGATTAGAGCAGCTGACTACGGATCAGCAGGTTGCAGGTTCGAATCCTGTCTGGCGCACCACACGGAAGTCCTACAGCCGCAACGGCTGTGGGGCCTTTTCATTGCTTAGGCAGTTTACTTGAAACACGATTTTGTGTGACATCCGTGTGACAAAGTCTTCGTAAAAAGCCTCTAGAAGCTGAACTATATGCAGACTGTGGTGTTTATTGGTTAAGGTGTTGGATGGCGTAGCTTGCCTCGTCGTCAGGGAACTGCTCGAGCTCACTAGTCAGCTGCGTGCGGATTGATTCAGGGGCTCACGTCCATCTTCTTTTGATGCGACTTTGCCTTGGTCTGGGTGTCGGTGTTGTAATCCGCCTGAAGGTTGTCGATGGCATGCTGTGTGGCTTTGGGCTTGAGCTGATTTTAAGTATGCCTAGTTGGTCTGCTGTGAGTAGACTCACTGCTTGCTTATATACATCATGTTGGAATACGTCTTCGTCTTAGACAGTGTCGACTTGTACTCCTGGACCACGACGCAGACTGCCTGGTCGGTCTTCGGTTGAGTGGTGTATGCCGCTAAAGAAGCTCTTGTATAATGCGTTTGCCTTGGATATCGCTAAGGGTCTTAGGGGAGGTCTCTGTGGCAAGGTCGGTAAGAAAGAACTTCAGGTGTCTATCAATGAGGCAGATCAAAGTGCTTGCCCGGGCAATGGGTAAGAGCGAATCAATGTTGATTAAGGAGTTGATCAGGTGTGATGTCCCATGCATTGCAAATGCGTTCAATGTCTGATATTGCCCATTCCTTTTCGTCATTGACCCTAGCTTGCACATACGAGTAGCTTCTGTTTATCTGCAATCCGAGAGCCCGTCCTGACAGTCTGCGTATGCCCATGCCAGCTCTTATGGACTTGCTTATTTGTAATCCAAAATCGCTCATTCCTATTCTTTGCTTTCCCATGGTTCCCATAATAACTGATTGACAACAAGTTTTACACTCATACGATTGTAAAAAAAGAAAATAATCTTTCTATACTTGATTTTGATGATAATAAAAGTCATAATGAGGTTATGAACATCATAGACTCTAATCGATTGATGGCCGAAAGGGTTCGTGTAACCCTGGCAGCTCAAGAACGTGCGGTCACCGTCATCTCCGAATCATCGGGCATACTGACATATTTACTGTCTAGCTATTTGCCCGGTAACTTAATCGATCTCAATCGGTCATCAAAGCTCACAAAACACCGCAAGCATTCATGCATCAGAGCAGTTAACTATTACCGCTGAGCAAAGCGACGTGGGAAGCAAGATCCTATTAGATATGTGTGCTCACATAACACAAATTAAATTAACAGCCGCAGTGATAACTATGTCGAGCGACAAAGGAAGAGAAAACAATGTCTGATGATATTATGCAATCCTTTGATTTCAGAGGCCAGCGAGTAAGGACGCTAACCCATGAGACTGGGGAGACTTGGTGGGTGCTCAACGACATATGTGACGCGCTTGGACTGTCAAATCTAGGCCGGGTGGTGCAATGTTTGGATACTGATGAGGTAATCAAGGTGGACCTTGACGCTAAGTTAGGGGTGAACTACAACAAACTGGTCAACATGGTCAACGAGTCCGGGTTGTACAAGATTGTGCTTAGGTCGGACAAACCGAAAGCTCGAGAGTTCCGGCGTTGGATAGCGCATGAAATACTTCCCTCTGTTCGACGCTACGGCGCTTTCAAGTCATCCGAAGTGATCGCAAGTACTCTGCCGGCTCCGGATTATCTGATTCACTTGGACAAGGCATTGCGTGAGGAGCAAGAGGCTCGGGTTGAGGCTGAACGGCAGATAGCTGCTCAACGGCCGAAGGTGTTATTCGCTGATGCTGTTGCCGCTTCGCGAACGAACATCCTCGTTGGGGATCTAGCAAAGATACTCAAAGAAAATGGTGTGAACATTGGCGCTACGCGTCTTTTTGCCTGGATGCGGAATCAGGGGTATCTGATGAAAACCAGCAGCGCGAGGAACATGCCTACTCAGAAGTCCATGAATCTCGGACTGTTCACCGTGAAGGAGACAACGGTGGTTCACCCCGATGGGCGTATTACGGTCAGTAAGACTCCAAAAGTCACGGGTCGTGGGCAGGAATATTTTGTTGCCTGCTTCCTAGGAGACTCAAGGCAAAGTCTGGTTGCATGACTGGGTTAAATAAATCGTGGCTAGTCGACATTGATTGTCTGCTTGGGGGGAGAGTGTTTCCGGGTTTGGTTGCCAAGGTAATAAAGATTTCTGCTTTGAAGGCATTAACAGCTATACGTGTTCGTAGAAATAGCCGCAGCGCTTATGGACCTACGCAAGGGTAGGCCGGTTAATTTCGGCTAAAGCTAGCCCTTGTTTGACTCGTCTGCATTCATCGCGCTATAGCCCCCCCCTGATCTCGATTGTCATCTGCAAAAGAACGCAGCTGCAACTGCTGGAATAGCATGGAAAGTAGGTGCATGCCCAATGTCGGATCCAAGTATACGGGCCAAATTAATGCGCATGAATGTCCTATGGGATCATTTATAGCGGCGGCAGATGCCTTGTAAATGCTTGCTTCCGAGTTTGTGCGTGGGCATGGACGCAGAACGTATGAAACACACATAGATAAAGGTAATTGGAATGCTATACGGTCATCGAAGTAATGCTGTGTTGTAGGTATCCGTAAAAGAGGCGAGACAACACTGAATTGGCTCAGCAATTGGACTTGGGGTGTGGCCTACTTCGACTGGGATGGCTCATCTCTGCTTTTCGCCATCTGTTATTGAATCAGGGTGTGTCGAGCTAAGGAAACAGAAGATATGGCGATGTGTAAGATCGTGTGCCTGTGCTGCAGAGAGCAACTGAACTAGACGACAAGTAGTTCTGAGCTTATTTCTTTTCCATGGTCTGAAGTTTCTGCTCTAGGTTTTCTTGAACAGAAGTGGGTTGCACAATGAGTCGGTCCTTGAGCGTAGGGGGGGCGTGTCAATTCCTCCTGCGTTGGCTTCAGAAGCTCCCCATCCGGGCGTGGCCATACTGGTGCCAGATAACCGCAGCGTATACTCCGAGCATCTTGGCAGACCTTTGCGAACATCTTTATTGGAGAGTAGTCGGCAATCTCGCAGATTAGCACGAACTCGCTGATTCTGACGGGAGCTTTATCCGCATTTTTTATATCTCGTATGCGGTTGTAGCGCAGTTGTCCATCTGACATCTTTACTATTTCGCGGAGTGTCAATTGTTTGGCTGACATCATTTCAGCCACGTTTAGGGCCGCAGCGTAATCTACTACAGTCCATGGGTATCTTCTTCTAGGCATGGAAGCACTATAGCTCTTTTATATTGTAAGAGTTATCCTCTTTGTGTTTGCGGTTTTCCGTAACTGTCATTGCTGCTCGTATCTAAGTGACCCCAGCAATTGGATGATGAGTGGGATTCTTTACTGCTGTTCAGATCCTTATGCGGAAGTCATACTGCTCGTTAAGAACATGGCTTAGACGACATAAGTACTCGGAGAGAGAACGTTGTCCATTGCACGTCAAGATGTAACGGGTGTTGAATGTGCGAGGGTTTGGATTGCGTAGACTGCTAGCTGAACCAATTCTGATCCCTATAGGTTTAGAAAGAAGAAAGGGCTCTATATAGAGTCAGAAAAATGAAGAAAGGGGCTGTTCCACTGGTGCTATACAGCCTTTAGATAAGAGCGTCGAGGCAGGAAATTTACTGGTGAGAAACAGATGAAATATAATGAGCAGTTCGGAATGTATGAGGCGTGTCGCGTTGCCGAATTCTAGCGGAGTCCCTGGCAGGTCTGCGGCGCAAGAGACGAACAGGGTTGTTTCTCTCGTCATCGGTTATATAGGGCATTAAGACGCGTGGCAAAAATGTTGAATCTTGTACAATTTGCGAAGTCATTGCTGCGACATGAGTATATCTGCTTGGGCATTGAAAGAAGCCGGTCATTTAGGTCAAACTAGCCGAGTCTCAGTGTTGGTAATCGTGGCGAATAAAGATCGTGAGAACCGGAAGATATGGCGAGATTGTCTACGTTGCATACCCCACAGCGATGCTTATAAGCGATAAGGCGTTTGGTAAACCAAGCATCGGAGCAATGGTATCCAAATCGCTGATGTTCCAAGAATACTTGCCGTTCAGCCTGTTGCTTACGTAAGATTGGGCTTTACGACCTATTTTGAAAGTTATTTGCATTTGAGTGATTCGCTTTTGCTTCATGGCAGAGCGAACATACTCAGAAATTGCTCTATCTGTAGGGCCAGGTTTAGTGTCCATATCAGAAATTTATCACCTACAGGGTGAAACAGTTGGCTGATTTGCAAAGTAACTCATATAAAGAATTTGTCGCGGGTCAATGTAGTTTGATTAAAGGAGGGCGTCTGTACTAATACCTTATATGAGTTGTCGGCAAAGCGAGATGGTCATTTTCTATCGCTGGCGTCTGCCTAGCAAGAGTAGCGGATGACCTATATCGGGTTGGCAGGGTGCCGGGTTGGGATGAGTGTTTTATCCAATCAGCTGGCGTTTCAACAAAATGTACAGACAACAGTACTGCATGGCTTGCTGCCGCTGAATCCCGTCTTCTCCATACAAATACAGGAGAAAGAAACTGTGCGCTGTCGGTACTTTCTATGAAGCTCGGATGTTCCGGCTAGTTCTTAACTTTGCTGCGCTCCAAGATGCGCTGTGCGTCCTCCATGATCTGAGAGGGAGTGAGGCCCATAGCTTTTCCTAACGCTGCAAGCTGACTTACTTTTATCTCGCCTTTTGCTCCAAACAAACGATAGATGGCTTGTACGTTTATTCCTGTTTTCTTTGCCAGCTCGTCATACGTAATTCCGCTGACTGCTCTGGCAGCATGAAGAGCCTTGGCTGTTGCTTGATTAAAGTTCATGACCCATACAATACTATCGAAATTGAAGACTTGATCTGAATTTCTGACAGCTGTTAATTAAATGCGATTGGATGGAAGTGCTGAAAGATTTTTGACAATTTGACGGCGTGACATGGTGCCCACATATTGTATTGCGTTTGAAATCGCGCGAAGTGGTGCTGTGAAACTCAGTGCTTGCAGAATTGAGAGTGTAACTGGGCGATCAATATGTGTCTCCGTGACTTTGAAACTCTCTGTCAGAGAGCCGAGTCTCATGGTTATGCGGACCGTTATGAGCATTGATTGCAAACTGCGAGCAGGACAGTCGCTTTCGATCAGGGCTCGGACTGGGCAACTTCTTACTAGTACTGTCAGGCATATTAGATGGGTGGGAGCGAGTTCTCTGGACGGCATAGGACACAGGTTAACTGTGCGTCTCTCCTTCATTCACTATTGCATGGTGGTGACGGAAGATAAAGAAATCAATGAGTAGAAAACTCTCAGTTACATATCTGACTATGGGCGCACATCTGGAAGCATCTTTCTTCCGGGTTAAGCGTAAACCGCTTGCTATAGAACGATCTAATACACTTGTGAAGATAAACGTGGATGTCCTTGTCGGAGCGGATACCCTCAGCAACACAGTGCGGCCGCCATGAACGAAAGAACATTCGGATAGCCGAACAGCGGGGCAATGGCCTCCACGTCATCCAGTCGCCATGTGGTTGCACCCATCAGGTGCTTCGCAATATAAGACTGTGAACGGTTTGATGCAATAGCCATATCTGCTTGTGTGACACCTTTGGCTTTCATAGTATCTCTGAGATATGCAGTGAGTCGATCGTTAGATTGATGCCTATTGTTCCCCATGAATATGAGCATACCCTGAAGCAGTTTGCAGAGGTAATTAAAAGAGTCTAGCGACAGTGATTCGCACATTATTACCAGGCAGTGTGTATGATCTCGGTATCCGAAGGCGCAGCTTATTCGTTCTGGCGGGCTGGGTTTTAACATTCGCAAAATGGGCCCTGGACTTCAAGCGCCCCAGTTCTGTCGTTGCGAGATAAACAAACTCAAATTAAAGAGGTGTAATTCAGTCTTCCGCCTTGCCGCAGTCTCTGGTTACTGTTGCTTTTCTATTATCTTCTCCGTGTCTTCTTATGATGCGGGCCAGTGAGACTTGCAGGGCTTGTGCGATCTTGGAGAGAGGCTCAACTGTAATGTCTTGTTTTGCGCCAAACATGCGGTAGATAGTCTGGGTATTCAAGCCTCACTTTTCCACTAGTCCATCGTCAGACAGGTCTTTCAAGATTCTGCGCACGCGTAGCGCTTTGGACAAGCCTTAATTATAGTTCGTGGTAAATATGATTCTTTCTGTGTGGGTGAGGGCTGGCTCGCGATTATTTCATTGGATACCTCTGGCTTTATCAAGTAAGGCAAAGGCGTTAGGGAAGTCAAAGTACTTGGCCAGCGCATCAATGTCGTCCAAGGACCAGGATTGCAGTCCAGAACAACGAGTCTGGACATAGGACTGTGATCTCCCGAGGACTCTCCCTAAGTCTGTTTGCTTGGCACATCTTGCTTTTGCCAACTGGTTTATGTAATCAGCAACGACCTTAGAAGCGCTACTCGTTCCATGGAATTTCTGTTTCCTTGACATACGATAGATTATCGCATGTATACGTCTATATCTTGGCAACTGCCCTGTCAGTTCCCATAAAACAAGAGAGCATACGTTTGCAACTCGTCTCTCGACGGATAAAGTCATACGGAGTAGAGAATGCTGTTCAGTTCGCCTTGTTGGAATCTGACAGTCCGCGAGCTTCGTCTATAATACGAAAGCCGTTTGTGTAACCAAAGAGGTGCGCAAGTGCATTCAGATCGTGCGTATCCCATGCG
Organism: Bifidobacterium sp. ESL0819; assembly: GCF_052606245.1. Classification (NCBI taxonomy): domain Bacteria; kingdom Bacillati; phylum Actinomycetota; class Actinomycetes; order Bifidobacteriales; family Bifidobacteriaceae; genus Bifidobacterium; species Bifidobacterium sp. ESL0819. The sequence goes on along the minus strand of NZ_CP199587.1, from coordinate 1,792,517 downwards.
TCAAGACCTCTAATGCGTAGTGACACATAGGTTGGAGATTTGCTGATTTGCCTTGCTATATAGGCGTTCGACATCCGCCTTTTTGTCGCCAGGTCCTTGATTGATGCGGATATCAACTGTGAGAACGGGTCCATTTCGGGTAGCTCGCTGTTCCTGACCATGCGACAAGAATAGCGCAATAGAGTTGGGCATAAGCCCTAGTGAGTTGCCTCCTGAGGAGGATATTGATTAGGTTGATTTGCTATAGATATCTGTCTTGCTATCTAAGAGGTATCGGTTCTTTGGGTTTCCGCTATATGTGGTGAGATATCACGGCCTAATGATGAGGAACAGAGTTGTTGATAGGTGGGAAGTTTCAAGGATACTTGGGCTCATAAGTTGTCGGACAGTCTTTATAACTGAGCAGTCTGCTTAAAATAGTTATCTCAGAGCTGCTAGGAAAGTCAATGGGAAGCGAAGTATCTGGCTGGCTCGCATGAGACGAGTAGCGGCAAATGAGTTTGTGCGGTTGGTTTCTTTCCTTCTTGCGAGGAAAGAACCCAACCTACAGATGTATCAAGAATGCCGAAGGTTAGTCTGTTTGAAGATCCCTCAGTAGTGGATCTGTATCGGTGATGGTGATGAGCGGTGTAAACAGGGCCATCGTATCCAGTGCCAGCTCGTGGTTTTCCGCCGTGGATCCAGCGCAGGCATCTGCTGCCAATCGAACGGCAATGCCTTGGTCTGCAGCGGCCAAGGCGGTCTGCAACACACAGGCATCGGTGGCGACACCGCACAGGGCTATCTTCTGGGATCCCTTTATTGCCGCCCGCAATTCCGGCCCCCACTTGCCGAAGGTACTGAGCGAGACAATTGGATGCCCCTTGGCGAGCTCGGCGGTCTCTGGTGTGAGGTCATACTTGGGATCGTCGGAGGGGACCTGGAATTCCGGCCATTCGTTCATGTATTCCACCCATACGCCTTTTGGCGGCTGCGGCGCAATGTATCTGGTGTAAGCGACGCGGTCGCCGTATGCCTTGGCGAGACGGGTGTAGTTCTTGTCTGTCTGGTAGTAGGCCCCGTCGGAGCAGGCCCAACGGGACCACTCATTGTGGGCGAATGCCTCCTAGCGATCAATCACCACCAGCCATTCATCATTGTTGATCATGATAATTTCCTTTCATGCTGTGAAATATGGAGCGTATCCCTCTGCACCCCTTACGGTTTCAGTCGATGCTCTCCTGAAGACGGATATCGCCCTTCTGGAACAGGAGCGTTCCGAGGAATCCGACAGACAGGGCTATGATGACACCCAGGTTTGCTGCCGCCCAGGTCCCGTCCTTGCCTCCGATGGGGCCCAGAAGGTATCCCTGCCAGTTGAGCCAGCTTGCTGAGGAGTTCACCACCAGTCCCCATCCAAGGAAGGTGGCGATGGTAAGGATGGCAAAAGCGGTGATGTTCCATGAACCGTATCATCCCTCAGATTGGTAGAGGTCTGTGGTGTCATAGTCCTTCCGGCGAATTGGTTGTATTTCGCGGCACTCGAGCGTCGAACGGAGAAGGTGAAGTCTGTTGTTGTGATGATCCCTCGACCTACGGAGCCACTGTAGATGAGGTGGAGCGAACCAGATTTTGTTCAAGCTTCTCCGGTCGTGCGCTCATCTTTAAAAAGTGCTAAAGTCTGGCAGAAGCTGCGTTTAGTTATCGTGGATAAACGCTAAGAAGCATTTACCCGGTTCTGAGAAGACAGAGGATCTCCCTGCCTTATGGCTCGATGTCCTGCTGATTGATGGCATTGAGAGCGAAGGGCAGTAAGTGAAGATAAGGGATGGATATGCGTGTGCATTTCTTGATATTTGGTGCGGGATCACGAGCTGGGCATTGTTGCTGCCCTGGATGCCACCAACTAGTTTTCTGGAGCGGTTGCCTACGCCAAGTCGGCCCGAACCGTATCTGTATCCTGCAATTTTCTCCTTAACCGACTTTCAGGGAGGATACTCCGCTGTATTCTGAGGCATTCGAGCCTCTGGCACAGACGGTGAAACGTGCTGCTGTGAAGCTCGATCAACCTAAAGAGCCTGTGTCAGTGAATAGAACAGTGCAAGTCCCGGTCGGAGTTTCTGGACACCATGGTGCTGAGCATCTGGTTGTCCACTTCGAAGCAGCTGTTGATTCCCGTCTGCTCCTCGGTCAATTCATGGTTGTTCTGAACTCTCTTATAGTTTTGCCTAATGCCGGTGTCATGACTTGGTATGTAAGCCACTTACCCAAGTTGCCTTCTTAGAGTCGCCTTGGTAAGTGGCTGCCATTTCCAGGATAGGACCGTAATCCATGCCGATGAGTATCTACGGACTGGATCCGTCAAGTCTTGCCGCGGAGGCGATGGCCGATTTCAAATCGTGAAGCACAACAGTTGACTTAATCCTTCGATGTCACTCGTGGATCATGGGGAGTATGACCGGGTCTTGTCCTACTGGCTACACTTTCTTATCTTTGGATGGCCTAATTGCATGACAATACATAGGGCTTGGCAATGGGCCACGGGTGGCGAGTGTGATTGGTACGGCGTTGATAACCCGTCTGACGTGTTTCTTCAACCTACATTCTGGTTGAGCCATGCTGATAATCCTTGAAAAATGAGGGTGTCAAAGACTTTTGGCAGAGGAATTTTTGGTGGGCGAGGGGTTGGGTTGATAGCTTGAGGGTGTCGGACTTGCGCAGGTCACGATGATGCAACCACATAGTCATTAACCAACAATCAGTCAGCGAACGATGGTCAGGGAAAGCGAGTGGCAGGGTATGGAACTGGGCAATCAGATTCGCCGGTACCGCTCCGAGCGGGGCATGTCCCAGGACGATCTTGCGGGGAAGATATTTGTGTCCCGCCAGACCATATCCAACTGGGAGAACGACCGTACCTACCCGGACGTGCAGAACCTGCTCCTCCTGTCCAACCTCTTCGATGTGACCATAGACCAGCTGATCAAAGGAGACCTCGACATCATGGATAAGAGCATTGATTCGGAAACCAAAAACCTTCGCCAACTAGGCTTGGTCTGTGGAATTCTCACGGTCTTCATGTTTTTGACCCTTATCGTCGGATTTACTTTCTATTTGAAGTTGAATAAGTCAGATGTGGTTCTGTATGCCACGCTTGCCTTGGCTCTGATAACGGGCATTTTGGGTATCATAGCTGCCGCGTACATCGAGCAGATTAAAGCCCGCAATGATGTGCAGACCTATCGGGAGATCAAGGCCTTTCTGTCTGGCGAGGAAGTGGACCGTAGTAAACGAACCCGCTTTGAACGAAAGTGGCTCATGCCCGGAAATCGATACTACAGCCAGGCGTTCAAGTCCCATCCGATTGTGGGGCCGGTCATCAATTTCTGTGTGACTTCTGCCGTTGGATTCTCTCTGGGTGCAGGTATTGTCTGGACTCTGATTCATATCTTTGGCATGACCTGACTTGCATAGGGAAAGCAGATCGCACCTCAGAAATACGCTTTTGTATGACATTTCTTGGTTAGAAGTTGAGGGGGGGCTATACAGATATTTTCTACTGCTTCTTGAGGTGAACGGTGGTTGTGGTGCTCAGCGCGCTGGCCTTGTACGTGATTTCACCGTTTTCATACTTGAAATCTTTGGTGTCGTCCTGTGAGGCGAGCAAGCTCTGCGACATTTTGTCCTTGTTTCCCTGGCTGGTCCAAGAGTAGCCGCCGGCGGTGGTGGGCGGGGTGAAGCTGCCGGACCAATATAGGCTGGTGGTGTCGGGGCTCACCCAATTGATTTCTATGCTATCAGCGGTCACCGTTGCCTGCTGGTAGTGGTCTTTATCGGAACCGTTTGTCTGCTTCCATGTCCCTGTTAGATCGGCCGGTTGTGGGGCTTTGTTCGTTTTCTTCGGCTCCCCTTGTGAACTGGTCGTTTGCTTTCCTGCATCCGAGCTTGTTGAAGAATTTCCTCCGCAGGATGACAAGCATATCAACATGACTATTGCGGCAACTGTAGCCGCGATGCCCTTGCGCATTTGCGCTTCCTCTCGTCTTCAGTGAACGGCAATAGAATATCATGCAGGCCTAAGTGAGATTGAAGTCGGCATTCATATCAGCCCCCCTGTAGGTCACAGAGATGACGGGTTTACGATGTTAATCGAATGCTGTGGAAAACAGCCCCAAGTTTGGAAACAATTCGTTAGCGTTGCTTTTGTACATAGCTCCTGTGGACAAATATTCGATTGGATTGATAAAGTGCAGAATAGGATTCTCTTGCTTGAAAGTTTGAGCGTGATTCGTCCTTATACTTTTTAGAGTCAATGTGCTGTCAATCTGTCAGTTATTTGAAGAGCAGACGATGTTGTTGATCAGATGCTTGAATGGAAAAGTCATCAGACGATAGCTTGAGTTTTTTATCAAAGAGGTGTTTGCGTGGCAGGGTTGATATGTCTGCTGTGACATTAAGATTAACCCTATTTACCTTAAAGCCCTACCGTTTTCAGGGCGCTTGCTGCTTACTGGGTCAGAATATACGAAAAGTACTGTATTCAGTATGTTTAAAGTTTGATGCAGAGTCACGCCGCATTTTATATTTCTCTTCTCATCTTCTGCTGCAGAAGTTATAGCGGACTGGGAAAGCAATGGGAATGTTCAAGAATTTGCTCCAAAGATAAGTTCGTTTTCAGCAGTCATAGCGAAGACATATAAGCGACGCATCAGTAGCTGCAGGCCGATGTCCAATATCATTTTGCCGAGTTACTTGATTATGGCATGTTGTAAGTGAGCGAGCTTATGCAGAAAGCGATATATCCACATTGGACCTTGCATGAGTCATGCTCTTCGTTCCCTGCAAAGGTGTCCGCTGATGTTTACACGCACTGATAGAAGGAATCCGAATAATGTTGATGGGTTTCCAGGCTGCGGTGTAGCTTATCAAGCGTGAGGAAGAGGAAGAATGACAAGGGCACGTTGCTGGGTATTGTCATTCTTGCGTTGCTTGGTGTGATCATCATGCATCCGGTGATCTCAGGAATCATTATTGCGGTTATCGTTCTGTTGGCAGTGCTGTATGCGATGGCGCGTAAACAGCAGACTCAAGACCTCGGAAATGAGCATATAAGACCAACTGCTAAGAAAAGGCATGGTCCGAGAGGAAAACACGCAAAACGGCCTACTGACGAGCTGGTTCCTTTGAACGATAATGCGAAACCCGCCGACAACGATGACGGCTTGCCTGTGGATTATGTGGTGCTTGATACCGAGACGACGGGTCTGCGTGCACAGATGGATCAGATCATCGAGATCGGGGCAGTGAAGGTTCGCGGCCGGAGCATTGTCGACAGTTTCGATACCCTGGTCGATCCTGGCAGGAGTTTGGACAGCAGGATTGTCGAATTGACCGGCATTACTGATGCCATGCTGGAGGGTCAACCGAAAATCGGCGATGTGTTGCCTTTGTTCTGGTCCTGGGTCGGCGACGATCCTGTTGTAGGTCATAATTTGCGTTTCGATATGAGGTTTTTCGAAGCTGAGAGTGCACGAGTGGGGTATACTATGCCCGGCCCAGTGTGCATCAATACTTTGCAAATGAGCCGAGCTTTGTTTCCCCAGGAGAAGCACCATCGGCTGCAGGATCTTATTCGCAGATTCGGCATCGCGGAGAACGAGGAGCATCGTGCATTGTCTGACGCCGCGCAGACGCAGGAGTGCTTTGAATGGATGCGCCGGTATATGAGCGAACTAGGTGGTGGGTTCACTACTGTCTTCAATTCGTCAGATTCTTCATCCAGTGCTTCTACGGTATCGAAGCAGCCCAGGCAATCCCGGCGTTTCAAGGGGAGGGGCGTGCATTGCCCATGCAATCAGCGTCCTGATGGTCAGTGCATCGTAGAGGGTATAGACAAGCGGCAGACCGTCGGTGTATCGGGTGCGGCAAAGCACCAGGATCTGTTTAACCGATTCTCTTCCAGTGACGAGGTCTGGGTGAGATTGCTGCATGGATTCATCAAAACAGGTAAGTACAAAGGTTGGCCGACAATACAAGTCTGGCTTGACGGAGAATATGCGGGATGCCTCACCGTATTGCAGACATCACGCCATTACCGCCAGGTTCCGCCTGAAGGCGGCGTATCGTACGCACATTTCGGCGCGAGAACTAAAAGGGGAACCTGCCAGTTGCGGGTCTCATTTCCCTATGCCCATGCCGAGATGGAATTGAGCCAATTCGCGCAAACAGCTTCACTGAAGGAAGTTGATATGACTGGTTCGGCGCAGATGAAGTTTCAGATGTAGCCAAATATTCAGATCTGCCCTGATAGTTATCGAACAGAACCGTAAAGCACGGAAGCAAGAAACTTGGCTCAATAATTCGTATTCCGGGTGAGCTCTGCCTAGGCAGACAGCATTCTGAATAGTCGAGTGCCGATGGCTACCTTGGCGTCAGCCGGGCGGCAGGGGCCGCTATCATGAGAGCCGGAACAGGATCGAGCGGGTCCTTCGGATTGGGGCCCGATGAAGGAATGCGTACATGGCGGATATGGTTGACAATCACAATGACGATGAAGGTCCGGACCTGGGCCGGACCTACCACAGCGGTCCGGTCATCATGCGCGGGCCCATGATTCCCGAGGCGGATGCCAATGCTGGTTTGCTTTCGTCGGGCGGTGACACTGACTGGCTGCATATGGATCCTTGGCGGGTGCTGCGCATCCAGGCCGAGTTCGTCGACGGGTTCGGTGCGTTGGCGGAGCTGGGTCCGGCAGCCGCCATCTTTGGTTCAGCTCGGACCGGCAAGGAGGATCCTAACTATGCTGCTGCGCGCAAGATGGGCGGCGACTTGGCCAAGGCCGGTATGGCAGTCATTACCGGGGGAGGGCCTGGCATCATGGAGGCGGCCAACAAGGGCGCTGCTGAGGTCGGTGGCAAGTCCGTCGGCCTGGGCATCGAATTGCCCATGGAGCAGGGACTGAACCGTTGGGTGAATCTGGGCATCACCTTCCGCTACTTCTTCGTACGCAAGATGATGTTCATGAAATACTCTTCGGGCATCATCGTCTGCCCCGGCGGGTTCGGCACCCTGGATGAGATGTTCGAGGTGCTGACTCTGGTCCAAACCCATAAGGCACCCAGCATGCCCATCGTTCTCTTCGACAGGGTCTACTGGCAGGGGCTCTTTGACTGGATTTCGGACACGGTGAAGCAGCGGGGCATGATTTCTGAGCTGGATCCCGATCTGGTCATCCGCACTGATGATCCGGATGAGGCTGTGCAGGCCATCCTGCGTCACCGTGCCTGAATAATAGGTGCGCGGTAGTCAGTGGGCGCGGGTGGCCATGATCATGCCCGTGCCGATGGGCAGCAGACAGGATTCCCAGGCAGTGTCTTTGCCTATGGCCTCCATGATGGTGCGTAAGGTGGTCGTTTTGGCGGATCTATTGGCCGGGTTGAGCACGCCGCCCTTGTCTGGATCGTCCAGCAGGTCAAAGGCATCCGTGAAGATCAGCTGTCCCCGGTCCTTGAGCAGGCGCGGGGCCTGGTCCATAACCTGTTGGTAGTTGTCCCCATTGCCTGAGACGACGATAAGGTCGTAGTCGCTGGGGTTGAGCCTTGGAAAGTAGGTTCGGGCAGCCGCGTTGACCGCCCGCAGCCTCATGCCTGGGTGGGCTTTTTCCATACCCGCGAAAATTTTCTTGACCAGCGAGGTGCCTTGGGCTGTGGAGTCAACGGCGGTGAACTGGCCATGACCATGCAGGCCCGTCATCAGGCGCAGGGCTTCGACCACGGAGCCGTTGCCTACCAAGATGATGGATGCCGGAGCGTTCCGGCCGGCCAGGAACTGCAGGAAGGCGCCTTGAGACCGGGAACATTGGGCGAATCCGGCCTCTGTAGCCTTGTCTCGCAAGGTCTGCAACTTGTCGGATTCGACGTTCAGAGCGCTTGCCTCGGCGAATTCCCATCCTCTGGCGATGTTGTTGTACGAGGTTTTGTCCATGCTAACCATGGTAACGACTAGAGGGCACAAGCCTGTCGCCGGCTCTTGTTGACTTGTGTGCGTATGAGTTCGGCTACTCCTTGACGGCTTCGACTAGCTTCCACATCTCTTCGCCCACGTCGATCCCTAGGGGGCAGGGTCGGGTGCAGGCCCGTATGGACTGGCAAGCCTGGATTCCGTCCGCCTGGTCAATGGCCTCAAGTCGTTCCTGCCGATGGCTGTCACGGGAATCGTTGACGAATCGAGCCGCTGCGATCATGGCTGCCGGCCCGGCGAAGGCCTCACCGCCCGCATAAATAGGGCAGGCCCCCTGGCAGAGTCCGCAGGCGATGCAGGTGCTGAGTAGCTCATATCGGCCCAGCTCTTCCGGGGTTTGCCGGTATTCCGACGCTGGTTCTGCCTTGGCTGGCTTTGCCTGAGCTGCTCGGCTGCTATCAACAGAGGAATCATCATGGAGCAGATAAGGCTTGAATCGTTGAATCTGCTCAAACATGGCATCGGTGTCCACTATCAGGTCTCTGAGTGGAGTGAAGCCGGGAAGCGGGCGGATCTCTACTACTGAAGATTCTGAAAGACCTGATGTTTCTGTAGGGTGTGGTGTGTCAGTATGGCTTGTAGTTGCTGTAACGGTTTCGGTTTCCACAGGATTTGTAGCCGAGAAGTCTATTGCCGTTGAGTCTGAGACCGAATCCGAATGCGATAACGACGGGGATACGGCCGTTGCGGTGGTCGCTGTGCCCGTGCGGCGGAAGGCTGGAGGCTGCTGAGCCTGCGGATTTCCAGTAGCTACACCGGGTGTGGCGTATGGTTTCGGCATGGTTTTGGATGCGGAGAGGCAGTCGGCGATGGTGGCTGTGCAGAGCAGATCCGGACGGCCGTTGATGAGCACGGCATCCGATCCGCACATGCCATGTCCGCAGGAGTACCGGAAGTTCAGTGTGGGGTCCACCTCCCGCTTGATCTGCAGAAGGGCATCCAGAACAGTGCGCTGTGGGGCAATGCGGATCGTGTACTCCTGCGTCCAGCGGCGGCCTCGGGCGCGTCGGTTGCCCGCTGCGGCAAAGGGGTTGCTTTTGGCGAATGGGTTGGTTCGTGCCGGACGCTCTGATTGAGGTCGTGGAGTGAACCGGGCTATTCGGAAGGTCACCGGACGGGGATCGCGGTCAGGTGCGGATGTCTTGGATCCGTCTGAGCCGGTGGACTGTGATGTCACGGTTGCTCCTATCCTTGCCGGGATATGGCCCGATGTCCATTGATATGCGCGGACTCCATCCTAATCCCTGTCTGACCAGGATCGGTGTCGAACAGGTGCTTGCCTGACCAGATTGCGCTCAGAGTCCATAATCGAGGTCCATCAGTAGTTGCGGCCCTTGGGAGGCATGTTGACGATATGAACAGGCTGCCAGGAGACTTTTTCCTTGGCATCAATCATGGTGTGAGCCAGATAGTGTTCGTCATCGCGCTGCGGATAATCGCTCCGATACAGGGCACCGCGGGATTCCTGACGTTGCAGACTGGCATTCAACACAGCCCGGGCCAGTGTCAGCAGGTTGTCCACCTCCATGATGGCGGTGACCTCCTGGTTGAGCACTGCTGTCTCACTGTGCGCACGCAGCTGTTTTGCGTCAGCATCCAGTTGATCTAGACCGCGCAAACCTTTTTCAATGCTGCCCTGATCGCATCGGACAGCAACGGCCTCCTCCATCAGCCGTCCCAATCGGCCCATCAGCGCATAAGGGTTGTTCAGGCTGGCCTCGTCTCCGGGGTCGGAGGCTTCGCCTTGGTCGTCAGCCAATGCTGGTTCTGAGGGCTTGGCTTCACTCGCGCCAGCCAGCATCTCGTCCAGGAAGGCTTGACGCTTTTGCAGAGCTTGTGTGAGCGGAGACGTGTCGGTCATGTCGTTTGGCTCGTCGGCATTGGTCATGGCGGCGGCGATGGTCTGCCCGGTCCTGGTGCCAAAGAGGCAGGCGTCCAGCAGGGAGTTGCCGCCCAGTCGGTTGGCTCCGTGAACGCTGACACAGGAGCATTCCCCGGCGGCGAACAGTCCGTCGACGATTCGACGGTGGCCATTCTGCCAGCGATAGACGCGGCCACGATCGGTAATGGGGATGCCTCCCATGGTGTAGTGGGCGGTGGGTTTGACCGGAACCATGTCCACAGTGGGATCCAGGTGGGCGTAGCGATGGATGGTCTCGGTGACCTGGGGGAGCAGGGCAGTCATGCGCTGGCCATCAATACCGGTCATGTCCAGCCAGACGCAATCATGAGGCCCGTCCGGGTCCGATGGATCGGCCACCCCGCGACCTGCATCAATCTCGGCCATGATGGAACGACTGACCACATCCCTGGCGGCCAGGTCGCCGTGTCCCGGCGCATAGTCCTGCATGAAGGCCCGGCCCTGACTGTTCCTGAGCACGCCGCCTTCTGCGCGAGAGGCCTCCGACAGCAGGATGCCAGTGTGGCCCAGGCCGGTGGGATGGAATTGGATGAACTCCACATCCTCCAGCTGCAGACCGGCCTGCAGGGCGAGCGCCATGCCGTCACCGGTCAAATCCCAGGAGTTGGAGGTCGTATGGAAGAGTCGGCCAGCCCCACCCGTGCACAGGACGATATTGTCGGCTTGGATGGCTTGCAGCTTGCCGGCGTGGGTGTCCAAGACGATCAGTCCACGGGCCTGGCCGCCGGTTTCCTCATAAGCAGGCGGGTCGACGACCAGATCGGTCACATACCATTCCTCGGCGAACTCGACTCCCAGATGCAGGCATTGCTGCCACAGGGCGTGCAGGATCTGGTGGCCGATACGGTCGGCTGCATAGGCTGCTCTCCTGACTGGGTGGCCGCCATAATCGGCGGTATGGCCGCCAAACTTCCGCTGGGCGATGTGCCCGTCTTCAGTCCTTGAGAAGGCCACTCCGTCATGCTCCAGTTCGATGACGATGCCCGGGGCCTGCTCGGCCAGAATCCGCACGGCATCCTGGTCAGCCAGCCAGTCGCTGCCCTTGATGGTGTCGTAGTAGTGCCAATGCCAGTCGTCCTTTTCCTGGTTGCCCAGGCTGGCCGCGATACCGCCCTCTGCTGAGCCGGTGTGGGATCGCAGAGGCTGCAGCTTGGAGACGACGAGGACCTTTGGAGATAAGCCGCTCTTGCTTCTGTTGCCCTCCAGAGCCCTGTACAGTCCCAGAGCGGTTGACAACCCGGCCGCTCCGGCTCCGACGATGACGGCATCATAGCGGCTTCTGACCTTCTGCGGATTCATACCAACGATACTGTCACAACCCGTTGATAGTGGTGGCCCTTCCGGGCCATGTCTGCTAAAGCGGGCAGAATGGGTCTTATGACCGAACTTTCCTTCTCCCAGCAGGTGTATCAGGTCGTCAGGCGGATTCCTCGCGGCAAGGTGGCCACCTACGGTCAGGTCGCCTCCCTGACTGGTCATCCGCGCAACGCCAGGTTCGTAGGTTATGCACTTCATGACAACCCCGAACCCGGGGTGATTCCCTGCCATCGCGTGGTCTTCCGCGACGGTTCTCTGGCACCGGGATTCGCCTTTGGCGGTCCTGAACGTCAGCGTCAGCTGCTGGAGGATGAGGGCGTTCATTTTGTTCCTCCCAGTACCGGTGAATCGGCTGGTGCAGACGGCTGGGTGGTGGATTTGGACCGCTGCCGCTGGCAGGCCTGATTCTTCGGGTGCTCAGTTATGACGCATCCGTCCTTCAGGCTGATCAGACCACGAATCTCCAGGGATCCCAGCAGTTGCATCAGATGTCTGACGGAGAACCCATGTCCCTGATCCGCTAGCTCGGCGCGAAGCTGTCCCGTCATTGGTGGACCTTCCCGACGCTGGTAGGTGCGAATTGTCGCCAGCACGGTTGCCTCTTCTTTGGTTAGACGCTCGTCATCTGCCTTTTTGCATTCACTGTCAGTCCCTGAATTTGATGGCTGGGTTGAAGAATCCTCTTTGTGCTGAGAGTGGGTTGAAGGTCCGTCTCTATTGGTCCGGGATTGTTTGAGCACGGTTGGGTCCGGTTGACCGCCGTTTATGGTCTGGTTCGGATGATCCGAACCAATCGTCGGTGTGCGTCGCGCGTTCTGCCTGTTCGTTTGATTACCGCGTGATTCGGCGGTATTGACTGAAGCGGAGGCTTCTTGACGGACAGGCTTGCCGGGGTGAACCGGTCCATGGGCAGGGTGGCAAATGTCTCGGATGTCGGATGCAGACAGGAGTAGCTCCGCCTTGCCCTCATGGATCAGTCTGTTGCAGCCAGTGTTTTCCGGCTGGTCGATTCTGCCAGGAGCGGCCAGTACGCGACGGCCCAATTCGACGCCCCAGTTGGCTGTGTTTAACGCGCCGGATCGGTGACGGGCTTGTGCTACCACAATATCGGAGGCGAGAGCGGCGATGATCCGGTTGCGCAGCAGGAACCGACGCGCCTCGGGGATGGTTCCGGGTGGCAACTCGCTGATCAGTGCGCCGCCGTCTGCCTCGATGTTTTCGAACAGACGGCTGTTGCGTTTGGGACCCATATGAAGTAAGCCTCCGGCAAAAACGGCGACTGTACGTCCGCCACCAGCGGCCAGAGCTCCCCAGTGGGCGGCGGCATCCGTGCCCATGGCCCCGCCGGATACGACCAGGTGGCCTTCGCCAGCAGCCTGTCTGGCTATCTGGTGAGCAGTGGACCGGCCATACTCGTCACATGTTCTTGACCCGACTACGGCCAAGGGTCGGTCACAGTTGATCAATGTTTCGGGATTGCCTTGCCCCCACAGGCAGAGGGGAGGGGCCCAGTCGGAGCGGCGTGCCAGGTCATCCACCTGGTCTGGCCAGCAAGGGTCGCCAGGGGTCATCACCCAGAATCGGCCACCGCCAGTCATCAAGGTCCGCACCTGGTCGGTGTCCATGGCAAGCAAGGGTGTCAGGCGTCTCCGCCAGGAGTTGCTGATCTTGTGGAACCGAGTGAGGTCCTCGGGGCTCGTTTGTCGTCCCCACCGAGCCGTCCCCTTCAGAAAGCGTTCATCTAGTCTCGTGCGAGTAGCATCATGAGAGCTGTCAGTCCCGGCCTGGTTTGCCGCTCTTAGTTCGATCAGATTTCGACAAAGGTCGGCCGCCTGGTCCGAACCCAGAAGACAGGCAATCATAAAAGCATCGGGACCATCTGCCGCCAGAGTTAGCACGGTTCTGGCAAGCCAGTCGCTTTCGACCATGGTCATCGGTCGCGGCTGGTCGCCGGGCATGGTCTTCATCAAGGGGTCGGCCATCTCAGACGGCCTTTGTCCTGAGCAGGAGGCCGGTGGTCACATCGTCGGCACCGGGGCTGGTCCGTTCGTCCAGGTCAGCCAGAGTCCACGCCAGGCGCATGGTCCGGTCGGCACCGCGCAGACTGATCCGTTGCTTGCGCAAGGCCTGGTCGACGACCGAACGTGCCTTGTCTGATGTGTTCTGGCGCAGCCATTCGCCGCTGATCTGAGCGTTGCAGGTCCAGCCTTCCTTGCGGAAACGCTCTTTTGCTGTCTGGCGGGCGCGGGTCACACGCTGGCGGATCTGAGCGCTGTGCTGGCGTGGACGGTGATCGTCGAATCCCGAGTCGGTCACAGGGGGGACTGTGGTCTGGATGTCGATGCGGTCCATGATGGGTCCAGACAGTCTGTTCCAGTAGCGGAGGCGCTCGCGGGGAGTGCATGTGCAGCGCTCTCCTGTGCCGTATCCGTATCCGCAGGGGCAGGGGTTAGCGGCCATGACCAGCTGGAAACGAGCCGGGAAGGTGGTGCTGCCCTTGGCCCGGGACAGGAAGATTCGCCCGATCTCCAGGGGCTCGCGCAGGGATTGGATCACTCTTGGAGAGAATTCCGGGGCCTCATCCATGAAGAGGACGCCGCGGTGGGCACGAGTGATGGCACCGGGGGTGGCCAGTCCGGCGCCGCCTCCAACCATGGCCGCCATGGAGATCGTATGATGAGGAGCCTCGAAGGGTGGCACATCGGAGATCCCATACTGGCTCAGCGTGCCACACAGGGATCGAATGGAGGCCACCTCCAGCTGTTGAACAGCGTCCAAGGCGGGCATGATGCTGGGAAGCCGTTCAGCCAGCATGCTTTTACCGGCTCCTGGAGGGCCGACCATGAGCATGTGGTGACCGCCGGCTGCAGCCACCATCATGGCCCACTTGGTCTCCTCCTGACCAATCACGTCAGCCATGTCCGGCTTGGGCGGAGAGGGGTCGGCATTGGCGGGGGAGTTGTCTTCATGACCTAAGTTATTGGGATGCACACTCGCTATGGTGGTTGACTTGTCGGTGTCTAGGTGGCTGTCTAGCTCAGGGGCGGTGATCCTACTTCGCCCGCCCAAGGTTTGAATGAGCTGGCCCAGGTGGCGTAGTCCCACGACCTCGATATCGGGTACCAGATGAGCCTCGTCCAGGTTGTCTGCAGGGACGAAAGCCCGTGTGATTCCCTGGGCTCTGGCCTGCGTCAGGATGGGCAGCAGACCGTTGATGGGCAGAATCGTGCCATCCAGGTTGAGTTCGCCCAGGATGACCGTATGGTCCAGGCATTCCGTCGGCAACGCTCCGCCGGCTTCGAGGACACTGGTCGCAATGGCCAGGTCGTGTGAGGAGCCATGCTTGGGTTTCGAAGCTGGGGACATGTTGACGGTGACCCTGGTCTGCGGCCACCGGAATCCGCAGGCCGAGCAGGCGGATTTAACCCGTTCGCGTGACTCCGATAAGGAGGCATCCGGCAGGCCGATGATGGAGAAGTAGGGCAGCCCTGGGGAGATGAAGGACTGCACGTGGATCAGAAAGGCCTTGAGGCCTATCAATCCCACGGATTCAGCGGATCCAAGACGCATCAGAAGGCCTCCCTGGTGTGCTTGAGGAAGACTGATCCTGGATTCCATCCGCCTCTGCCCGAGCGATTGGATCCCCTGGCGGCCTCGGCGGATGCCTGACTGGAAGCCAGGGGATAGGGGTTCTCGGAATGCATGCTTCTGCTGGGGTTGGACTTGACTGACAGGCTGATGACATCGAAACGGGTGCCGCGATGCCGTGCGCTGGGATCTCGGTCATGGCTGATCAGCCATTGGACTGCGGCGCGACGCAAGTGGGTCTGCTTGCGCGGGCCGACAGCCTGTTCTGGGGATCCGAACCGACCGGTGCGTCTGGTTTTGACCTCAACGAATACCAGAATTGACTCGGGATCCAGGGCGATGATGTCCAGCTCGCCGAACCGGCTTCTCCAATTTCGGGCCAGGATTTTCCAGTTGCGCTGCCGCAGCCACTGGCAGGCGTAGTCTTCGCCCAAACGTCCGAGTTCTCGGCTGGTTACGCCCTTGGCCCTGATCTGTCGCTCAACATCTGCCAGCTCCATGTCGATGGATTCATGGTTGCTCGTATTTAACCTTGTTCTTCCAGGCCGCCTGGTTTCTGGATTGTCGGCGGACCTGGTGGAAGCAGGCAGAGCGCTTATGGGTTGCGCGTCCATTGGGTCTGTGACCATAACATCGGCGTCAGTGCTGCCGCCCCTGTCGTTGAAAACTGTGCGGAGATTACTCGGTCTAGTCAGTGCTTGTGTGTCCATGTTTCTAGGAGACCACTGGAGGGAAGTCGGTGACTAGTCGAACCAGGCATGTGGTCGAATGAACCTGCGCACGCACGAAAGTGGATGAACGAGTGGATTGACGATACTGATGCTGTAGCTATCGCACTCATCTCTGCATCAGGCAGATGCGGCAGAGGCAAGAAGGACCGAAACAGAAATCAAGGTAGGCAGAAACCAAGCAAAGCAGGACTAAGCTAAGCGGAACTTAGGAAACAGAAACCAGGGAAATAGAAACGAGTGACACCAGGTAAAGCAAATGAACCAGGGGAGCGGGGCAATAGGCAGTCAAAAGAACCAGAAGCAAAGAAGATGACAGAGGCCGGAAGACATCGCCGGCGAATTCGCTGGCAACGCCTTCCGGCCTGCTGTGGTCAACTGATCTTTATGACTGATTGATCACCTTGTCAGCCGAGTATTTGTCTGAAAGGAATGAGGCGATTGGGGCGGTCTGGGTTCCATTTATCCACCCTTGTCTTCCGCTCTTGACAAATGCCCAGACTCTTAGGCGATTTTCAACGGCCTCGGGCCCACTGCTCCTGCATCAGAGCAGTCATCTGCCCCAGATCTAGCTCGAAGCTGACCCCGCGCTGCTGATAGTCGGGTTGATTGCGTGTGTGCTGCATGGCCGAGCGGACGAATTCGCCGGCGATCCGAGCGGCATCGGCTAGGCCTCGTCCTGCAAAGAGCGCCCCGCAGAGGCTGGAGGCGAAGGCATCGCCGGTTCCGTGGATCATGAAGGGCAGCTTGTCATGGACCAGCTCGGTGCGCTCGTTGACTCCGCCATGATCTGCCGAAGCCACGAAGTTGCGCAGCTTGCCATCCTTCCGGTCGATGCCTTTGATGATGACGTTTTTCGCGCCCATGTCCAGCAGGCGGCCCAGACGCTCGCCAACCTGGGCATCGTCAAGGTCCTGACCTTCATAGTCGATGCCGGTCAGCAGACTGACCTCGGTCAAGTTGGGCATGAGCAGGTCGGCCCCATCGACCAGATTGGTCACGGCCCGGCACATTTCCTCGGTGTAGGTGGGATACATGGATCCGCCGTCGCCCATGACCGGGTCGACCAGCCGCAGCGCCTTGGGGTATTCCCGATACATGCGCTGAATGATGTCGACCTGCTCGGCGCTGCCCAGGAATCCGCTGTAGATTCCGTCCAGTTCCACGCCCTCTTTCCGCCAGGCATCCAGGTATCCCGGCAGCATCTCGGTGGTGTCGTGGAAGGTGTAGTCCTTGAACATGGTGTGCGCGCTGAACAGGGCCGTAGGCACCGGGCAGACGTCGCATCCGGCTGCCGAAAGGATGGGGATGGCGGCTGTCAGCGAGCACTTGCCATACCCGCACATGTCATGCACGGCGGCGACTCGGGGAATGTACTTGCTGTCGCGCTGGTAGAGCCTGTTCTGATCGTCCGTCTGTCCGGCCATCTCTTGAACTCCTTCATGCCTGCTGAGGCTGTTCGCAGCGGAGCCTTCTCCGTTGCTTATTCGACTCTACAGCGGAGGGGTTAAACGGGCACCGCCGCGTGTGGAATCTCGAGATGAAAAGGCCCGCTTTCAACCTTTTGGAAGCTGTTATAAAAAAGGACGATACCGAAAAGTCCTTTCTGGCTTGAACAGGCGGGCTTGGGGCGCTTATGGTCGCAGTCAAGAACTTGGCCAAGGATGAACCACCCGCAGGCGCTTCATTCGTCAGCAACAGATAGGAATCGACATGACCGACCAGAACCCGCATAAGTACCATTTCGAGACGCTTCAGCTCCATGTGGGCCAGGAGCAGGCCGACCCGGCCACGGATTCCCGGGCCGTGCCGATCTATGCCACCACCAGCTACGTCTTCCACGACTTCGACCACGCCGAGGCTCGGTTTGCGCTGAAGGACTCGGGCAATATCTATGGCCGTCTGACCAACTCCACCCAAGGGGTGTTCGAGGACAGGATCGCCGCCTTGGAGAATGGCACCGCAGGTTTGGCCGTGGCCTCTGGAGCAGCTGCCGTGGAGTATGCCTTCCGGAACATCACCCAGACCGGAGACCATATCGTGTCCTCCAAGAACATCTACGGCGGCACCTTCAACCTCCTCAAGCACACCCTGCCCCGCGATGGTGTCGAGACCACCTTCGTGGATCCTTCAGACCCGTCCAACTTCGAGTCGGCCATCCAGGACAACACCAAGCTGGTCTTCTTCGAGACCTTCGGCAATCCCAACGCTGACCTGCCCGATTTCGAGGCCATCTCCAAGATTGCCCATGACCACAACCTGCCGGTGATCGTAGACAATACTTTCGCCACTCCCTACCTGTTCCGGCCGCTGGAGCACGGGGCCGATATCGTTGTGGAATCGGCCACCAAGTTCATCGGCGGCCATGGCACCACTTTGGGAGGGGTCGTCGTGGAAGGAGGCCAGTTTGACTGGGCGGCAGTGCCCGGCAAGTTCCCCACATTGACGGAACCGGATCCCAGCTATCACGGCCTGCGCTTCTACCAGGATCTAGGCGCTGCGGCCTTCGTCACCCGCATTCGAGCCATCCTTCTGCGCGATACCGGTGCTGTCATCTCGCCCTTTGCAGCCTTCCTCCTTCTGCAGGGGACCGAGACGCTCTCGCTGCGGGTTGAGCGGCACGTTGAGAACGCCCTGAAGGTAGTGGATTACCTGCAGACCGTGCCGGAGGTGGAGTCGGTCAGCCATCCGGCCATCGAAGGGCGTCCCGACCATGAGCTCTACAAGCGCTACTTCCCCAACGGTGCCGGCTCTATCTTCACCTTCGATCTGAAGGGAGGCAAGGATGCAGCCAGGGTTTTCATCAATAACCTGCATCTCTTCTCGCTCCTGGCCAACGTGGCTGACGTGAAGTCGCTGGCCATCCATCCGGCTTCAACCACACACTCCCAGGAGACACCGGAGGAGCTGGAGGATCAGGCCATCCATCCCGGTACCATCAGGCTCTCCATCGGCACAGAGAACATCGAGGATATTCTGGATGACCTCAAGGATGCCTTCCAGGCATTGAAGGAGTCCGGTCTAGCCAAGTAGCCGGTAATCTCGCTTCCTTCTTGGCCCACGCCATGGAGGAATCTTTGGTCCCGTATATGCGTGATACATGACCGAGAAGGCTTAGAAGCCAAGATGCCTGTTGAAACCTCATTACGTTTTGATAGGCATCTTTGCACATGCCATCTTCTCACTCCTTTCCAGCGGCAGACAGCACCTGACTGATCAGGCGGAAATTTTGCAGTGGATAAGATGGGGGCATGAAACATGGAGCAAAGACAAGGGCGTCTTCCGATTCGTCGTACGGTGAGGGCAAACCGAGGCAGATCGCTCAAGTGGCCATCAAGGCACGGGGACTGACCAAGGACTATGGGAGCGGGGAGAATCTGGTTCATGCCCTACGGGGTGTGGATGTCGAATTCGAACGGGGCAGGTTCACAGTCATCATGGGGCCCTCCGGATCGGGCAAATCCACTCTCATGCATACTCTGGCCGGCTTGGATGCAGCAACCTCCGGACATGTCTACCTGTACGGGGCCGATGCTGACGGGGTGAAGGGCAGGCGGACCAGCCGTCATGGAGGGCGGAGGGGAGTGGTCGATCTGACCAAGCTCAACGACGATCAGCTGACCCTCTTGAGACGCCAGCGCCTGGGCTTCATTTTCCAGAGTTTTAACCTCCTGCCAATGTTTACGGCCAAGCAGAACATCCTCATGCCACTGATTCTGGATGGGGCCAAGCCAGATACAGCTTGGCTGGACGTTCTGGCCAAGACCCTGGGCCTGGAAGAGAGACTGACCCATCGGCCCAGCGAGCTTTCGGGTGGTCAGCAGCAGCGTGTGGCCATCGCCAGGGCTCTCATCACCAAACCCTCCATTGTTTTTGCTGATGAGCCCACGGGAAACCTGGACACGGCCTCCTCGACTGAGGCGCTCAGCTTCCTGCGGGATTCGGTTCGCGAGCTGGGGCAGACCATCATCATGGTGACGCATGATGCTTTTGCAGCATCCTTTGCCGACCGTGCCCTGGTATTCGCGGATGGACGAATCGTTGCCGATCAGGACGGACCCACTGTCGACTCCATCAACGCTCTGCTCTCCGAGGAAGTCATGGCCTCCGCGGCTACAGCTGACTCGGCTGCTCATCGCTGAGGGGAACGCTCATGTGGTTCGTTGCCAGAAAAATGATGCGGCATGACTTGGGCATGATGATTCCCGCCGGCATCGCCATTGTCGTCGGAACACTGTTCATTGCCATGACCTTTCTCTTTGGCAACACCATGGACGTTTCCATGCGACGGATGGTCTCGTCTGATGCTGCCCAGGCCAATTACGCCATCATCCCTGCGGAAGGCAGCCATCCAGATCAGAAAAGGGTGAAGGACTTCAAAACCGAGGAGCTGGCAAAAGTCCCAGGGGTTCGGGGTGTCAGATCAGATACGCAGCTCATGGCGGATGTCCGCGCCGGCAAGATCAAGAGCGAGAACATCACTGCCATTCCTCTGGCGGATTCATCGCTGATGCCGATCGGTCTGGCCAAAGGATCCTGGCCCAGCGCCGATGACCAGGTGGTCCTACCTGGGCTGACTGTGTCCAGGCTCAGGCTCTCCTTAGGCGACAAGGTGAATCTGAACCTGTCGCCTAACATGCTGTATATTTCCGACGACCTCGGGTCCGAAGGGCAGACCAAGGCTGACCAGGCGGCGGGCAGGTTCATATCGAAGCCCCTGACTTTGTCGGGGGTCAGCTCGGACCAGGGCCATGAAGGTAGCGAGTTCGGCGAGTCGGGCGGCGCAATCGTGCTGGCCCCCAAGACCATAGATGCCTTTATGGCCGCAGCAGGTCTTGGTGACATGGGTGACCTGTATGCCCAGAATGTCTACCTGAATGTTGGCGGGCAGCGCAGCGCCCTCGATGAGAGTCTGTCATCTCTGCGCAAGCTCATGCCTTCCGGCTATTCCCTCGAGGACCGTCACACTATTGAGGACCGACTGGTCAAGACTGCACTCGGTGGTTCTCAAAACCCCGTAACCACCTTCCTTCTGGTCTTCGGCACACTGGCCATGTTCGTAGCTGCCACCGTCATAGCCAATACCTTCCAGGTCATGGTCGCTCGGCAACGTCGTTACCTGGCCCTCCTGAGGACGATTGGCGCCAATAAGAGACAGGTCAGGGCCAGCGTCCTGATGCGTTCCATCATCCTGGGCGCTGCGGCATCCCTGATCGGGGTCGGCGCTGCCATCGGCATTATGGCCCTTTTGGGAGCGGCCAAGGCTCATACAAACTCCCTATACTTCCAATTGAAGCTGACTCCGCCAGTCATCCTGGTACCTCTTGTCTTCGGCATCGTTGTTACGGTCCTGGCCTCTCTGGGGTCTTCATGGGCTGCCATCAAGGTCAGTCCTTTGGAAGCGCTGAGGCCTGCCGATCTTCTGGAGAACAAGAGGACGAGCAGGATACGTCTGGTTGTCAGCGTGGTCATGATTCTGCTGGGCGTTGCTATGACGGTCTGGTCCCTCTGGCGGGTCAGGCTTGATGTCACGGCAGACAAGGCCGGCAAGGCATCCGGAGGCAGGCCGAACATTGTTGCTGCAATGGCTGTCATCGGCATTGTCCTTGCCTTCCTCGGTATCCTGTTCAGTGCCAATCGTTGGATTCCTTTCATGCTCAAGGGAATCGGTTCTTTGGTCTCCCGGATCGGGCCCTCGTCCGCAATCGCAGTGGCTAACATAGAGCGGAATCATTCCCGTGTGGCGGCCACAGGCACTGCTCTCCTGATCGGAGTGACCCTGGTCGCCACCCTGACTACAGGCGCCGCCAGCGCCAAGCAGACCATGGCCAACATGCTGGATGAGCACTACTCGGTGGATCTTCAGATAAGCGGCGATGGCTTGGATGCCAAGGCGCTGGACGCTATTCGACGAATCGACGGGGTCGCGCAGGCTGAGCTGGTGCCCCAGTATGCGGCCATGGTCAAATCAGGCGGCAGGAACGGTGCGGGAATGACTATTTTCGCCTTGGATGCGCACAAGACCGATCGTCTCCTGAACGCCAAGGTTGGCAAGGATCTTTCCAGGCAGGGTGTCCTTCTGCTGCCGGAGAGCCTTATGGATAAGCAGAAGGATTTTCACGACGGCGGGAATCTGGGGCTCAATATACTCAACCCGATTCAAGACGATGTTCATGGCGGATCCGCATCGGTGGCTCAAAGACTCTTTGTGACCAGTGTTTATGCACCCTTCCATGGTATTGCTGCCAGCAATTTCTATGGCCTGACCAACTCCTTCTCGCTCAATGGCGTTCAGCCTCAGACTGTGCAGATCTGGGCCAAGGTCGATGGCTCACCAACAGTCTCGGCATTCATGGACAAGGTGAAAAGTGCGCTTTCTGGATATTCGGCTGTTGCCGTGAAGGGCGGGCTGGCTGAAAAGCAGCAGTGGGACCGGACTATCGACAGCCTGCTCATGATCATCCTGGCTCTCCTGGCGGTGGCGGTGGCCATCGCCTTGATCGGCGTGGCCAACACGCTTTCCCTTTCGGTGCTGGAACGTCGGCGGGAGTCCGCCACTTTGCGAGCCATTGGAATGACCCGTAAGCAGATCAGACGGTCCTTGGCCGTGGAATCAGGGCTGATAGCCTTGGGGTCAGCATTGTCCGGCATGGTTCTGGGCCTGCTTTTCGGCTGGGCTGCAGCCTATGAGATCTTCTCCTCTCTCGGTACGGTGGCGTTACCCATTCCCTGGTCCACTGGCCTGGTGATTCTGCTGGTGGCGCTCGTAGCGGCGATCCTGGCAAGCATCCTGCCTGCAAGACGCGTCAACCGCACTTCGCCGGTCGTGGCTCTTGCTGAAGAATGACGCAAAACAGTTAGCGCGCATCAGAAGCAGTCAGCCTGCCTCCCGGGGGCGCCTTGGTTGGTGCCTGGACTTGGTTGGTGCCTGGAATGAATGACTCATTCTGTCAGATACTGCTTTTCTAGATGCTGCCTGGAAACGATCCGGCTTGATTGAAGGGGAATTGCCACTTTTGTAGTCAGTCAAAGAGATCGAAACAGCTACTTCAACCATCTGGTTGAAGGTTCCATGTCTTGAGGTTCATGTCTTTCGTGCTGAACATGATGTTCTTCATCTCCGCTGATGTCTATCCCCGTCGCCCAGCGTTGATTCGGATGGTGCCAGCCTGACAGGAGAAGTTCTTCAGCGCACTCATCCGCAAGGATGATTGTTTTCATCGCTCCTAGGGACCATATCGCGGCAGTCGATAGCCGCATAGGGTCGGAAGCTGACGGGAGAAAGGCTTCCTCGCGGATAAGGAGCACCATGCAGCATAAAGCGGATACTTCGTCTTCACAAGGACTAATAGACAGAGCAGGCCAACGAGTCGCGGGACCGCCGGCCGTTAGCGCTAGGCAGCTGGCCAAGGATTACGGTCAAGGTCCCAATGCTGTCCATGCCCTGCGTGGAATTGACGTGGATTTTGAGCGTGGCCGGTTCACGGCCATCATGGGCCCTTCAGGCTCGGGCAAGTCAACGTTCATGCATGTTCTGGCCGGTCTGGATACTGTCACCTCTGGCCATGTCTATATGGCCGCTGATCTTCTGCACCCGAAGAGCGGAGATCGTCACCATCCATCAATCGATCAGGCTGGCCGAGTCGACCTGACTCGACTTGACGACCGTCAGCTGACCCTGATCAGGCGGCGGCACCTGGGATTCATCTTCCAGAGCTTCAACCTGCTGCCCATGTTCACCGCTAAACAGAACATCCTCATGCCGCTGGTACTGGATGGCGTTCGGCCTGACAGCTCGTGGATGGAGCAGCTGGTAGAGACTCTGGGTTTGTCGGAGAGGCTGGACCATCTTCCCGGTGAATTATCCGGGGGGCAGCAGCAACGGGTCGCCATCGCCAGAGCGCTGATAACCAAACCCGGGCTGGTCTTCGCGGACGAACCGACGGGGAATCTGGACCTGGCCGCCAGCACTGGTGTTCTGAAGTTCCTGCACGATTCCGTGCGCGAGCTGAATCAGACCGTCATCATGGTCACTCATGATGCCTATGCCGCATCGTATGCCGACCGCGCGCTGGTCTTTGCCGATGGACGGATCGTTGCGGACAGGCAGGATCCGACAGTGAAAGCCATGAACGATCTTCTGGCTGAACAAGTATCGGTTGGCATTGTGGACGATTCTCAGGTTCGGAACTAGGGGGGTGCACTGTGTGGCGGATAACCCGTACGATGATGAAGCGCGATGCGCGAATGATGATGCCGGCTGGTCTGGCCATCGTGATCGGCACCCTCTTCATGTGTCTGACGCTCCTTTTGGGGAACGTGGCGAATGCCTTCATGCGTCGCGAGATCAGCCTGGATGCCGGTCAAGCCAACTATGCTGTGACCGCCAGAAGGGATCAGGATAAGCCGGTCCTGTTCGACCAGTTCGACAGCAAAGGGCTGTCGGAACTTCAAGGGGTTCGTGGTCTGCGCCCTGATGTCAACCTCTTGGTGGATACGGAAGCAAACGGTCAGTCCAGCAAGGGGATTCTGGCCATTGTGGGTGCCAGGCAGGAGCTCATGCCTATCGATCTGGATCGTGGGCAATGGCCGGATTCAGGCGATCAGGTTGTCCTGCCGCATTCGGTCGCAGACAAACTTCAAGTGGGCTTGGGCGATACGGTGCGCCTCGAGTTATCCCCGTTGATGCTGCCAGGAAGTGATCATGCTCAGGATGCTTCAAGTACAGAACGCCTTGTCGACCAAGGCACTGTGGACTTGACCATCTCAGGCATCAGCAAGAGCCACGGTGGAAAGTACGACGATTTCGGCGGAGCTGCAGTACTGACGGATTCGCTGATTGACCGCTTGCTGAGTATGGCGGGAATGGTTGGACCAGAGTCCCCTCCTGTGGAAAACGTTTATCTGCAGGTTGGTGGCCAAGGCAAGGAACTTCAGAACACTTTGCGCGGCATCAGTCGATACGTTCCTGACGGATACCGGCTGGAGGACCGTCGTGCCATGGAGGACAGGCTGCTTAGCGAGCAGACAGGCAATGGTGTGAACATTATGACTGTCTTCCTCATGACTTTTGGTCTACTGACCATGGTGGTGGCTGCTTTGGTGATTGCCAACACCTTCCAGATTATGGTGGCAAGACAGCGCAGGTACCTGGCCTTGCTGAGAGTCATTGGTGCTGATCGACGGCAAATCAGGGTCGGCGTGCTGCAGCAGGCTTTGCTCCTTGGCGTCATATCGTCCCTGATCGGCATCCTGCTGGCCATGGGCTTGATGGGCCTTGCCGGTTGTCTTGGTTTGCATTCGGGCACTATGAAGCTTGAACTCCTGCTTACTCCTGCTGCCCTCCTGTTCCCGTTTGTGCTCGGCGTTCTGGCAACCTTGGTGGCCGCCTTTGGATCTACTCGTACGGCGATCAGAGTCAGGCCGCTTGAAGCCCTGCAGCCAGTGGATTATCAGGAGCAGGGAAGAAGGAGGCGGACCGGTCGGCGGATCAGCATCCTGCTGGCGGTCAGCGGCTTGGTACTCGTGATCTGGTCCTCTTGGCGCGTCACAGAGCTGGTCAGGACAAACTCCAGCGATACAGTGCAGACCAGTAATCAGCAGGAACTATTGCTAGGTCTCGCGATATTGGGTGTTTTGCTGATTTTCCTGGGTGCGCTGATCGGTGCGCGTCGATGGATTCCGGCTTTTCTGCGTTTCCTGGGAAGACCCGTCTCCCGGATTGGACCATCTTGCAGGGTCGGAGTGGCGAATATCGCTCGAAATCCCTCACGAGTCGCTGCCACAGGTGTTGCTCTGCTGATTGGTGTAACCCTGGTCTCCACTCTGGCTACAGGTGCCGTAACCGCTAAACGTACTTTGTTCAAGGATATTGATCAGCGTTATTCCGTGGATATTGAAATATCTGGTCAGGGGCTGAACAAGAGAAATGTGCGGGCCATTGAGCGTATCGAAGGTGTTGCAGATGCAGAGCTGGTGCAGCGATTTAATGCCAAGATCGAGTCAGGAGGCCCCTCACAAGCTTCCATGACTGTCTATGCTTTGGATACTTCTCGGATCAGGCGTGTGCTTCATGCCGATCTGGGTCCGGGTCTGCAAAGGTCGGATGCACTGCTGGTGTCGAACAGAACGATTTCCAAGCATTCCGGTTACCGGGATGGAAGTCAGCTGAAGTTGTCGATAGCTGATCCTCAGGCGGACGATGAACGTGAAAAGGAGGCAGATGCAAGAAGGACATTGACCGGGTTCTTTGCCGGCTTCGGCGGGCTGGATACCAGTGGCGTCTATGCAATCACGGACTCCCGGAATATCGCTGGGATTGACACCAAGACGCATGAAATCTGGATTAGGACGCAGGGAGATCGCGATACCGCACTGCTCTTGGATGACATACGTCAGGCTGTAGGAGAGCATGACGACATGGCTATGAGCGGAGGGCTGACGCAAATGAGGACATGGAACGAAAGAATCGATTCCTTGTTGGCAATCATGGTGGCATTGCTGGGCGTTGCTGTGATTATCGCCCTGATAGGGGTTTCCAACACTTTGATGATGTCGGTGCTGGAACGCCGTCGTGAGACTGCCACGCTCAGGGCAATCGGCATGAGCAGCGTACAGGTTCGTCGATCCTTGGGAGTCGAGGCCTGCATGATAGCCCTAGGAGCCGGTCTGGCTGGAATCGTTCTAGGAACGCTCTTCGGATGGATAGGAGCCTACCAGGTCTTTGTGTCCTTAGGGTCCGTGACCTTCACCGTGCCATGGTCGGCTTTTGCGTTGATGCTGCCAGTGGCCTTGTTGGCTGCGGTGGCAGCCAGTGTGCTGCCAGCCAGGGAGGCAGTCAAGGTTTCACCCATTGAGGCCCTCAGTGACGATTGATGCTGCCTGATGGCCGGGTTCATACCAGATGGTTTTCGTAAGCGAAGACCACTGCTTGGACACGGTCACGGGCATTGATCTTCTGGAGAATGTGAGTGACATGAGTTTTCACCGTGGGCAGTGAGATCCCCAGATTGTCGGCAATTTCCTGGTTGCTCAGACCTTGGGCTATGTGAACCAGAACCTGCAGCTCGCGATCGGTGAGCAGATCTGCTTCGGGATCGCGATAGGTCGATTCCGATGGCAAGGACCCGGTCGCAGACATGTCATGGGCCATATGTTCGATCAGGCGCTTGGTAGCCGAAGGGGCGATGATCGCATTGCCCCGGTGAACTGTACGGATGGAGGAAAGGAGGGTTTCAGGCTCGGTATCCTTGAGCAGAAATCCTGATGCGCCGGCTTTTATAGCTGCCATGACGTATTCGTCAAGATCAAAGGTGGTCAGCACAATGACCCTGGGCTCCGGACGGTCAGGTGACAAGGCAGTGATTCGGCGAGTGGCGGTCAAACCATCCATGCCGGGCATGCGGACATCCATAAGGATCACATCGGGCTGCAGACGTGAGGCCAGGTCCACCGCTTGTTCGCCGTCCGCGCCTTGGCCGACCACGGTCATGTCATCCTGGGAGCCGATGACCATGGCAAAACCGGCCCGAACCAGATCCTGGTCATCCACGATGGCAACGCTGATGGGTTCGGTCCGTTCCATGACTGCCTGCTTCTTTCTGATAGATGGTGGTCAGCGTCACCATCCGATTTTATCTGAGTTGAGTGTTGCGAGGAATTACGACTGGTTTCAATTAGCAGCCGAGATAATTGTTGTCTGGTTGATTGTCGTCTAAGCGACCGTTGTCGGAGTGACTGTTCAATGGTGAAGTGATGCTCGTCAACCATCGAATCCTGGGGTGGGCTAATCTTCGGGTGCGTTATTCATAGGGTGCTCGCTTCTTCGAGTGTGCTGATTACCTGACATGCTCATTATCAAGAACGCCCATGTCTGGAGTCCGATTGATTCGATTGGGCATGCTCTGGTTCCTTATCCTGTTGCGAATGGTTGTCAACCTGATCGTCAAGATCCACCGGCAGAGGTTTGGCTGGGTGAAGAGCTGGCAAAGGTGGGTTTTTGCGGGCGGGCTCGGCCTTGTGGCTACTGTCTGAATTGAGGCTCGTGTCTGTGGAATCGCCGGTGTCGGTGTTTGCGTGCAAATTGGTGATGGAATTGTGGCGCAGGACTGTGAGCAATTGCCGCATGCGAGCCAGGGCCTTGCGTCCTTGAGTTGCAATGTCGCCGAAGGCTTGCGCTACTTGCTCTTGGGGAGGGTCCACACCCTTGACTTGATACACGTTGAGCTCGGCAATGGCTTTGGTAGTGGATGCGATGACCGTATTTAGTGTGGCGGCCACCTCTGCTTGCATGGTAGAGCCGATGAGTTCCCGTTCTTGATTGGCGGCTAGGGCCTGGCTTTCCTGCAGGGTCTGGCCTAGTGCGCGCTCGCGTTCCTGCTGCAGAAGCAGGACCGAACCACGAGTGCGTCGGCGTGAGGCAATCAGAATGGTCAGCAGACAGATCAGGGCCGGTGCCGTCATCACTATGAAAAGCGTTAAACGGGATTCAGGGAAAGGTGATTCTGCTGGTCGCTCCGTCATATAGGACAGAATGGTTGGACACCCTTGGTTATTGACTGCACATCTGACAGCCCATAAAACCATATCGGTAATAACTGCGAACGGAACCCAGCGCCTAATGGCGTCTTTACCGTAAACCATTGCCGAATAGACGGCGACCGGGGACCAGACTGCTGCTCCTGGCAGCCAAGGTGAGAAGAGCATCAGCAGGGCGGCAGCTGCAGCCACCATAGCGGCGCAAAAACCGGGGTGGACCCTGCGCACAATCAGAGGCAAAACGATACCTAGCGTGATGATGATCCTGACTGGCCGGTCCGGATCATATTGTGGCGTGACAGGAGATATAGCGAGGGCTTGACCAGGATTCTCTACCAACACGAGTCCGATTGCCAAACCTAGGTCGGCAGTCAATGGGTGGCGTTGAAACCAAACGAAGAGCGTGGAGACAATCGAGCGCAGGGACCATCGAGCTTTTCGGCTTGCATGTGCCTCCGTTTCGGGTTCGGATTTTGGCGGGGCGGCAAAAGGAATCCATGCCTGGAGGTGGTAACCGCCTTCTGGTTTGGAACCAGCTTGAAGGCTGCCTGCCAGAGAAGCCAGTCGTTCGCGCATTCCTAAAAGGCCGAAGCCAGAATGCTCAGGTCGTTCCATCTGAGATGTGGAATTTGCAATTGTCGTGGCATGGTTGAGCGGGTGGTCGTCAATGGTGAGACTCAGACCATCCGTGAGCCACTGTTCTTCAATCAGCACGTCTGAAGCTGGGGCGGCATGCTTGCGAACGTTGGTCAGAGCCTCTTGAAGGACCCGGTAAGCGGTTGTAGCACGGTTTCGACCCAACTTTTCTGGTGAGGGTCGTCCTTCAATGCGTCGGCTGAATTGCGATTTTGGCTGAGCGAGTCGTGCCGCATCTATCAAGTCTGTCCAAAATCCGTAGCTGGTCGGCGGATTGCTAGAAGAGGTGGCAGGCGAGGGCCAGGTAGGGATATTGTCGGCCGTATCTGCGTTGACCTGGGCGGTGCTGGCAGCTGGAGTCTCTTTGATGGCGTGAAGATAGCCGCTGGCCTGGCTTGTCTGAGTGCTATCTGTTCCGACTGGACGCGGATCATGAGTGTGCGCAGATTGATGAGTGAAACTCGTTTGGGCGATTGCTTGAGATTGGTCAAGGGTTTGGATATGGGTTGGGTTTGTTGATGCTAGGGAAGAAGGGCGTTGGTCTGGAGGGGAATCCACCGCTTTTTGGCTAGTTTTGAGTGCTGGGTTGGTTGGAGCCTTGAGTTTGCCGAAGAGTGAGCTCAGCTCGCGTAGGGCGCGGCGGCTTTCTTGATCAATGGTGTGCATGGTCTTGAGGGCCAAATTCGCATTGTCAGTGGCTGCGTACCTGCCAGCATCTGCCTGCACGATGACGATTGACAGTGTGTGGGCGACAACATCGTGCATGTCACGCGCTATGCGGGCACGCTCAGCGCTGGCAGACAGGGCCGCATTTTGTTCTGCCTGCATGGCTAAGGCTTCGTTGCGTCGCCGAACCTCGTCAAGGGCGTCTCGCCTGGTCCGTGTCCAGTAGGCTGCAACGATGGCTACGAGCAGGAGAAGCGCCTCGATCAGAAAATTCGATAGGAAGGTGATTGCCAGTTCTCTGAATGAGATCGGCAACATTAAGGTGTGGTCCGGCTGTGTCCTGCCTGGAGGCAGAAAACCTAAATCGACCAATGTGAAGGTCAGGCAGGATAGAGGCATCATGATCCAGGCCACGGTCAGGTAGAGTCGGCGCAAGGATGGGCGTCCGTAGAGCAGACAGGAATAGATCATCACTAGGCAGACTGCATCGGCCGGCATAATTGCCGGCCCCAATAGAAGTTGAGCCAAAGCCGCAGCAACGAAAAGCCAGACTGCTGCGTCGGGGAATCGACGACGGATAACGACAGGGGCTATGAGCAGGACCATCCACATCAGAACAAGGTTTTCCTGCAAAGGGATCAGGGCCCCATCTCGTAGATTGGCGCTGGAGCCGCTTACCAGCAAAAACAGAAGGATGGCGAAGAGAGCGTCAGTCAGCAGCGTCCGATTGTTGGGCTTGGCGATCGGTCGCTGTGCTGTTTGACTGACTGGGTTCATGCAATCAACGATATCCGGGGGTGGCGGAGGGCGCCATCAGTCCCAGGAATGAGGCTGTCGAATGTGGTTTCGAGCTGAGGCAATCGAGCTAGCAGTGGGGCATCCGACAGCTGGCAGCCATCCATTCCGCATATACTCCTAGATGCCAGTCAGGCCGACGTTCCGTCGTCTATTCTGCAACGGTTCGTCGGCCTGACAATGCGGGGATGGGGTCAAAAGCGCTCTACTTGTCTGATTGTCCGAATCCTGGTGGCTCGACCCCGAACGCTCAGACTCAGGAGAATCGCAGCCGGATCTGCTCGGCCGTCCCGTAGGAGGCCTGCGCGCCCTGCCCGGTGGCGGCGTAGGCGGAGACGTAGGAGGCCAGCTGGGCGGCCTGCACCAGGGTCATGTCGGAGGCCAGACCGGCCAGCACGGTGCCCATGAAGGCGTCCCCACAGCCAGTGGTGTCCACGGCATCAA
This sequence comes from Bifidobacterium sp. ESL0819, assembly GCF_052606245.1. Classification (NCBI taxonomy): domain Bacteria; kingdom Bacillati; phylum Actinomycetota; class Actinomycetes; order Bifidobacteriales; family Bifidobacteriaceae; genus Bifidobacterium; species Bifidobacterium sp. ESL0819. The sequence goes on along the minus strand of NZ_CP199587.1, from coordinate 1,761,887 downwards.
CATGCACGGCGTGGATCCGGTAGGTCTGGCCCTGGTCCAGCACCATGGATCCCTCGCCGCCCAGAGTGACGATGGCCCGGCGGAACCCAAAGTCCTGCATGGTCTGGTTGATCCGGTCCCAGTCGGTTCCGAGCCAGTCGCCGTCCTCGGGCTCCTCGATGCCCAGCAGCTGGGCCATCTCATGCTCGTTGACCAGAATCAGGTCCGAGTTGGCGATCAGGTCGGCGGGCAGGTCGGCGCGGAAGGGGGAGTCGTTGAGCAGCACGGTCATGCCGGCCTCGTGGCTCATGCGTGCGGCTTCAGTGACTGTTTCGATGGGGCTCTCCAGGCACAGGCCCAGCACCTTGGCCGAGGTCAGAGCCTGGCGGGAGCGGTGGGCGTAGTCCACATCCACCTTCCCGTTGGAGCCGGGGGAGTAGACGATGGTATTCTCGCCGCGCGCGTCTACGGTGATGACTGTGGTTCCGCTGGCTCCGGGCACGGTCATCACATGGGAGACGTCCACCCCGGCGTTTCCCAGTTGCCCCAGCAGGAAGTCGGCGTTGGAATCGGATCCGACTGCCCCGAAGAGCCTGACCTGGGCACCGATGCGGGCCGCAGTCGCTGCCTGGTTGGCCGACTTGCCCCCGGGCAGCACCTGCAGGGGACCTCCGTTGATGGTCTCGCCTGGCTTGGGCAGCCGGTCGGTGTTGACCGTGTAGTCCGCATTCATGGAACCGACCACCGAGATGGATCCCTTGATGGTGTCCAGTCCCTTGAGCACCTGCTCGGGTGCTGCCGCCATATCTTGAATCATGTTTCTCCGTTCCTTGATGAGCTTGTTCGCCTTGATGATCGCGCTGTGAAAGGTTCAGGGATCCTGACCGGTGTGCGCGGGCGGGCGGCCTACCGAGGCGCAGTGGCGGTAGCTGGTCCGCAGCCGGACCGATCGCACCGGCGAGCCCGCCATCAGCTGCAGGAGCATGTCCACGCAGCGGGTCCCCATGACATCGATCTGCTGGGAGATGGTCGACACGGCCGGGGTCAGGAGGCGGAAGACCGGCAGATCGTCGAAGGTGATCATGGACAGGTCCGTCCCGATGCTGATTCCTCGGGACTGGGCTGTCTTTATGGCGTGTATGGCATCCAGTGAGGATCCGAAGAGCACTCCGGTGATTCCCTGCCGGGCCCAGAGGTCGATCATATCGGGGTCGAAGGTGCCGGGCTCAGCCTCGTCGGCCAGCGGGTCGTCCATGCCCTCTAAGCCTGCCAGCAGATTGTGGTATACGTCCAGGCGCTCTCGAAAGGTGGCCGATTCCTTGAGGGGTCCGGGCACCAGGGTGATGCGTCGGTGGCCATGAGCGTGCAGATCCTCAAGAGCCTGCCTGATGCCGGATTCAGGGTCGGCGTCCACACAGGGGATGGTCCGCCCGCCGCGTCCGGCGGCATCTTCGGCAGCCCTGTCCACGTAGACCAGCGGCAATCCGCGTCTGGTCAGCTCCTCCAGGGTGCGCGAGGAACGCGGTCCAGGCACGATGATGGCACCGTCGATGTGCTGTCCCAGCAGGTTGCGCACCTGAGCTCGGTCCTCGCCAGAATCATCCTGGGTGGAGGTGCAGATCAGGGTCTGGAAGCCATGGTTGAGCAGCTGGCCTTGGATCAGATAGGCCAGGTCCGCGAAGTAGGAGTTACGGATGTCCGGGATGAGCAGGCCGATGGTGCGCGAGTGAGCGGAGTGCATGGACCGGGCGCGGGAGTCCGGCACGTAGTGCAAGTCGTGGATGACCTGGTTGATGCGCTGTCGTGTGGCGGGGGAGATTCGCCCGGAGTCGTTGAGGGCTCGGGAGACCGTCGATACGGAGACACCGGCCCGTTGGGCCACATCCCTGATCGTCGCGTACGCCATCATGGCCTTTCGTCGAAGTGGACGGCCGCCGGGCCGGACTGCCGACCTTGGCGGTTGCCTGACCGCTGCCATGGGGAGGCGAACGGTTCTGACAGGCTTCAGTTATATCAGTGCGGTAACGATACCGCAACTTTCACAGCATGGCCAGTCGAGGCTTGGCTATGGGTGAAGTCAGACGAGGCTAAATGCTTAGCAGGAAGCGGCTGCTTACAGGAGCGTGGCGGGCGCGCGAAGTGCGTCGGCTTCCTTTGGGAGGGGGTGAGCACAGGAGCATCCGCGTTAGCGGACATCGCGCCGGCCAAACAGGCCACAACAAAATCCGACCAGTTCCAAAGCATCGCTGCATCTACCGTGCTATCCGGAAAAACAACACACAAGCCAGGTCCAACTGCCCGACGACAATAAACCCAACTGATCGAAAAGAAAGGAGCCAGCGCATGATCAACCAGGGATACTATCTGCCGGGACTCTACGTCCGTGAGGGGTCCATCCCCGTTCCCCTGGACTGGGCGGGCAGTGAACCTGGCATCTGGCGAGCCGAAGATGATTCGGACCAGGCGGTCATCCGCTGCTTCTACCGCGTGGTCTGTGCCCCCGAACATGTCCACGACGACTTGCCGCTGCTGGTCTACCTGCAGGGCGGACCCGGGTATGGGGCACCGCGGCCGCTGAGCGCCAGTGCCGACGGGTGGATGCCCGAGGCCCTGCGCCACTTCCGCATTGTTCTGCCCGACCAGCGGGGTACGGGCCGGTCCAGCGCCATTGACGGCTCTACCATGGCCTCCTTAGGTCAGCCCCAAGCCCAGGCTGACTATCTGAAGCATTTCCTGGCGGACTCCATCATCCGGGACTTTGAGCATCTGCGTCGCACGGTCTTCGCCGGTCAACCCTGGGTGGCACTGGGGCAGAGCTTCGGCGGTTTTCTGACCATGGCCTACCTGTCGAACTTCCCCCAGGGGCTGGCTGCGGCCTTCACTGCTGGGGGCGTTCCGCACATCCCCACTGATGCTTATGAGCTTTACTCTCATACCTTCACCAAAATGGCCCAGAGGTCCCAAATCTTTTACCAGCGCTATCCGGGGGACCAAAAACGTGTAGCAGCCATTGCCGACCGGCTGGCCCAGGGCGATGTGGTCCTGCCCGGCGGCGACCCACTGAGCGTGGAGCGGCTGCAGACTTTAGGCGCCGACCTGGGCAAGAGCGGCGGTTTCGAGCGCCTCCACTGGTTGCTGGACACGGCCTTCCCGGAGGGCGACGGCAGCCTGCCCGTTTCCGGTGCTGTCGGTTCCCGGGCGACCCTGTCGCAGACCTTCCTGGAGGAGGTGCGGGCGGCCACGACGGTCAGCCCGCTCTACTGGCCTCTGCAGGAGTTCATCTACGCTGACGGGGACTGCGGCCCCCTGCGCTGGGCCGGGCAGCGGGTGCGCGATGCCCGCCCTGAATTCGATACTGCTGCCCGCCCGCTCATGTTCACCGGGGAGGTGATCTTCCCTTGGATGTTCGAGCAGGAGTCGGCCCTGCGTCCCTTCGGTCCGGCAGTCAGTCTGCTTATGGAGGAGGGCTCCTGGGGCCACCTGTACGATCCCGCCCGTCTGGCCGACAATCAGGTTCCCCTGCAGGCCGCGGTCTATGCCGACGACCTCTACGTGCCCTCCGAGCTCCAGCTGGACACCCTCTCCCGCGTGGGCCACGCCCATGCCTGGGTGACCAACGAGTTCGAGCACGACGGCCTGCACGGGGACAAGGTCTTCTCCCACCTCTACAAGCTGGCCCTGGAGCGCGGCGATCTAGAGGGGCTCTTCCCGGCGCGCGGCTAGACTTGAGAGCATGAACACGGATTCATTGACTCTCGGATTCATTGGATACGGCAACATGGCACAGGCCATGGCCCAGGGCCTGGTCGACGCGGGCGTGCTCCCCGGCGGCCGGATTGTGGCCTGTGCGGCCCACTATGACCGACTGGTGGAGCGGGCGGCGCAACTGGGGGTGCGGCCCATGCATTCCGGCACCGAGGTGGCTGCGGCCGCCGATCTGGTGATTCTGGCCGTCAAACCGGGGCAGGTGGCTCAGGTCTGCGAACCCATCCGTCATGAGTTGGCTGATCCGGACCGTATGGTCCTGTCCGTAGTGGGCGGCATGACCCTTGAGGACTATGCCGACATCCTTGAAGAAGGCACCCACCTGATCTGCGCCATCCCCAACACCCCCATTTCTGTAGGGCAGGGGATTCTGGTCACCCAGGAGGACGATACCCTGACGGATCAACAGCGTGAGCTTTTCACCGAGGTCTTCGACCCGGTGGCCATGGTTGAACGGTTGCCCCGGGAGCAGGTCTCGGTGGGTACGACCATCGCCGGATGTGCGCCCGCCTACACGGCCATGTATATGGAGGCCCTGGCCGATGCCGGGGTGGAGCATGGGCTGTCCAGGCAGGCGGCCTACCGGCTGGCGGCGCGTATGGTTCAGGGGACTGGAGCCCTCTACCTGGCCACCGGCACCAATCCCGGGGCCATGAAGGACGCGGTCTGCTCGCCGGGCGGAACCACGATCAAGGGCGTCGCCTCCCTGGAGAAGCACGGCTTCCGTGGAGCGGTCATCGAGGCCATCGATGCGGTGGAGCGCGACGACTGAGCCTGCTGCTCTAAGAGGAGCCACGCCGGGGCAGTCCGGGCAATAGACTGGTGGATATGTCGTTAACCATAGGAATCGTCGGACTGCCCAACGTTGGCAAGTCCACACTCTTCAACGCCCTCACCCGCAACAACGTTCTGGCGGAGAACTACCCCTTCGCCACTATCGAGCCGAATACCGGCATCGTGCCGCTGCCCGACGACCGGCTGCCAGTTCTGGCCAAGCTGGTCCACACGGACAAGATCGTGCCCGCCACGGTCACCTTCGTGGACATCGCCGGCATCGTCAAGGGGGCCTCGGAGGGAGAGGGGCTGGGCAATCAATTCCTGGCCAACATCCGCGAGGCCGACGCCATCTGCGAGGTGGTCCGCGCCTTCAATGATGACGACATCGTCCACGTCAACGGCAAGGTGGATCCAGCCGACGACATCGACACCATCAACACCGAGCTGATCCTGGCTGACATGCAGACCATCGACAAAGCCCTGCCCAAGCTGGAGAAGGACCAGCGCGGCGGCAAGATCAAGTCCGCCTACCTGGACACCGTCCGCAAGGCCAAGGAGATTCTGGGCCAGGGGCGGACCATCGACCAGGCGACCCAGGCCGGGGACATCGACAAGGACGAGCTCTACGACCTGCATCTGATGACTGCCAAGCCCTTCATCTACGTCTTCAACGTGGACGACGACGAGCTGCAGAACGAGGACATGAAGAAGCAGCTGGCCGATTCCGTGGCTCCCGCACCCGCCATCTTCCTGAACGCCCAGTTCGAGTCCGAGCTGACCGAGTTGGACGAGACCGACGCCCGCGAGATGCTGACCGATGCCGGACTCAAGGAGTCAGGCCTGGACCAGCTGGCCCGGGTGGGCTTCGACATCCTTGGTCTGCAGACCTTCCTGACCGCCGGGGTCAAGGAGGTGCGCGCCTGGCAGATTCACAAGGGCTGGACCGCCCCCCAGGCCGCGGGGGTCATCCACACCGACTTCGAGAAGGGCTTCATCAAGGCCGAGGTGGTCTCCTATGACGACTTCGTGGCCGCCGACGGGTCCTATGCCAAGGTGCGCGAGGAGGGCAAGATGCGCCTTGAGGGCAAGGACTACATCATGCAGGACGGCGACATCGTGGAGTTCAAGACCGGCATTCCCTCCGGTTCCAAGAAGTGAGCGCCAAGCCCGGGTTCGCCATTCGCCGGGGCCATGGGCTGCCGCTGATTTTCGTGCATGGGTCCGGCGTGGACCATCACATCTTCGACGACCTGGATCCCGTCTTCGAACGGGTGGGCGGTTTCGAGCGGATCTATCTGGACCAGCCCGGTTTCGGCCGTACGCCGCCCGACCCGTCCATCCTCGACCTGGACGGTCTGGCCCGGTGGCTGGATGACCAGGTGGACATTTTCAGCGGCGGCGGCTCCTTCGCCCTGGTGGGCAACTCCCTGGGTGGGCTGCTCAGCCGCCATGCCGCCGCCGGTCGTTTGGATCGCTGCCGGGGGATGGCCCTGCTCTCCTCGGTGGTCGATCCGGTGACCGCCCACAGGCGCCTGCCCCCGCGTCAGGTGTTGGTCCGGGACGACCAAGGCCTGGCCGACGTGGACGAATTCACCAGGCATGCCTACCGGCAGATGGCCGTGGTTGAGTCCCGGAAGCATTTGGATGCTTACCAACGCACCATTATGCCCGGCATTCGTTCGGCCGATGCCGACACGGTGGCGCGAATGGAGGGGCACTACCAGCTGGATATGGACTTCGACCAGGTCTGGTCCGGCTTCATAGCTCCTGTGCTCTTCGTCTGCGGCCGTCAGGACGACCATGTGGGCTACCTGGATCAGTTCGACCTGGCCTGTCGCTTCCCTCGGGCCTCCTACTCGGCGTTGGACCGTGCCGGCCACAATGTGCAGATCGAGCAGACCGCTCTGGTTTGCGACCTACTAGCGGATTGGGGCAGGCAGGTGTTGAAAGGCTGAGTCCCTGCTGGCTTCTTCTGCCGCTAAAATGAGCTGTGCATAGATGTTCGTTCAATGGCGACGAAGGGGAAGGATATGGCTGTCTGGGGATTGGAGAGCAAACGCCTTAAGCGGCGTGTGCTTGCCATGCTCAGTTGGCTGCTGGACCCTGTCCAGCAGCACTCCTGTAGTAGTGACAACCGCTCTGTTGACGCTGCTGCTGACAGTCCTGATCGCCAACCTGAGCCAGCCGGTGGATGCGGCCCATGCTGAACGAATCGCAGCTGCGAGCGCTTCTAGCAGATCCACTGTTTTGCGAGACGATTTCCCAAGACGCAGCATCCCGGCAAATCCGCCTTCTCCTTTTCATCAGCGACGAAGAAGCCAGCAAAGCGGCAGACAAATGTTCAGAAGACTGACCCGGCTGGCAAATCTGCCTGTCCTGTTGATTGGACGAGCCTTCGCAGCAGGTCGATTACCTGAATCCTGCGGCCCACCCCGGCCTCTCCCTGGCGGTCAGCCTTCAGGACCAGCGGGTGTGCGTACGTGATGGGTCTGACCTGCTCTCATCATGCATGCCTAACGGGCATAGATGATTCCACGCGCAGGAGCAGCTTCCGCATCCAGGCCGAGCGCGGCGACCACTTCTACGATCCCAGCGAGGGGACGGGCGCTCGCTACTACACCAGCTTTCTGAACCAAGGGGTCTTTCTCCTCCACTCGGTTTCCACTGATTCCAGCGGTAGCTGTATCAAGGAGGAAGCCATATGCTGGGCATCCGACCCGGGTTCCACGGCTGCATTCGGTTGACGGTACCCGATGCCCTGTGGAGCATGCAGGCTGTGCCCGCCGACACTCCCGTTCAGGTCAAGTGAATTCCATTTATTGCAGGAACAGCCTCGTCCAAAATGTGACCATTCGCCGTCGTGTCTGCCCTCGGTTTTCTACCTTTGCTCTACCACAGAGAGAACTATCGAGAGGAAGTGGTCAGGAATCATGCAAAAGGTGCAGCGATTCAGTGACTGGTTGACTAAATGGTTCATCCTAGTGGTCCTAGTTTGGGCCGCCATCAACTTCTTTGTTCCGCAGATTAGCATTTGGGCCCGCAGCTACACCAACTACTTCCTGAGCATTATTCTCTTCGGCATGGGCCTGACCCTGAGCCTTGACGATTTCAAGCGAATCGTCAAGATGCCGCTCATGGTCATCGTGGGCACCATAGCCCATTACCTGATCATGCCCCTGCTGGCCGTGCTGCTCTGCCGCATTTTCCGCCTGGACGGCATGATCGCCGTGGGAGTTATCCTGGTGGGCTGCTGCCCCTCGGGGACCTCCTCCAACGTCATGTCCTACCTGTCGCGTGGCGACGTGGCCCTGGACGTGTCCATAGGCCTGCTTTCCACCCTGTGCGCACCATTCATGATCCCCATGCTGATGAGCCTGCTGGCCAGTCAGTATGTGGCCATTCCCACCAAGCAGCTCTTCCTGACCGCCCTTGAGGTGGTGCTCATTCCCATCGCTCTGGGTCTGGCCGTCCATGCCTTCTTCAAGGAGAAGGTGAAGAAAGTGACCGTGGCCCTGCCGGCGGTCTCGCAGATCGCCATCCTGGTCATCATCGGCGTGGTCGTCTCCGTCAACCATGCCAAGCTCTTCACCGCCGCCACCGCCCTGGTCCTGCCAGTGGTCATGCTTCACAACCTGTGCGGGTATGGGCTGGGCTTCCTCTTCAGCAGGCTCATGTACCGCATCTATCCGAAGGGGTTCCGCTATGCCCAGCAGAAGGCCATCACCTTCGAAGTGGGCATGCAGGATTCAGGACTGGGTGCAACCCTGGCCCTGCAAGCCTTCGCCACCGACCCGATTGTGGCCATCCCCTCCACATTCTTCAGCGTCTGGCACAACATCTCCGGCTCGGTCCTGTCCGCTTGGTGGCGTCGGCATGATGACCGGTTGGGGATTGCCGCCGACTCCGCCCAGGGTCGTCCGGAACCGGCTCGCGCCTGATTTTGGGCTCCTTTCCTGCTGGGCGAGCTTGACCGGTCAAGACCTGGTCTCTAAAGGCCTGGTCCAGCCATCAGAAAGCTGGTGGTCGTAAGCAGCGGCGGCAGAAAGATGGATGCTGCCAGATAGCCTAGGGCTGCCAGGTTCCGTCTCTGCCGAGCCAGGGCCAGCGCCTCGTTGACAGCCGTCGAAAAAGTGGAGAATCCCCCTATCAGGCCTGTGGCCAGTAGCATCCGTCCCCAGGCGGGCAGTCCGTGGAAGGCGGCCAGGGCGGCCACCAGTCCCGCAGCCAAACCGGCCAGCAGGTTGATGATCATGGTCGACAAGGGCAGATCCACCTGCCAGCGGGCCTTGATCAGGGTGTCCAACAAGTAGCGCAGTCCGGCACCCAAACCGCCGCACAGGCAGATCAGCAATGTGGCGGTCATCGCGAACCCGCCTGCATATGTGCGGCCATATGCGCTCCTAGCGTGGCCATGGCCCAGGAGACCAGCAGGCCTCCGGCAAAGGAGATGAACAGGTAGGTGGCTGTTGCCTGGACTCGACTGCCAGAGAAACCCTGGACCAGTTCCAGCGAGAGAGTGGACATGGTCGATAGCCCACCGCACAAGCCCATACCCAGGCCCTTATTGGTCAACTGAATTCGGCGCGCGTGTGCGCTTTTTGGCAGCTCGGCCAGGAAGGCGGTCAGGAGGGCGTAGCCTGCGCAGGCGATCAAATTGGCCAGGAGGGTTCCCGGATGCAGTGGACCGCTCTGGCCCGGCAGCAGGCTCAGGGCGTATCGACAGCCGGTGCCTAGAGCTCCCCCTAGAATTACGACCAGAGTCGTGGCCATATCGGGTTCGAGTCGCTGAGATTCTGCGGCTTCTGTAAGGGGTTGAGTCATTGGATCTCGGTTCCTGACGGATCAGCATCCGGGGGTCGGGCTGGATGGCATGCGCCTGCACCCGGCCCGCAGACGGGGTCGTCGAATCATAGTGCAGGAACTATCAGCAGTTTGCGGTTCGGGGCTCAAACCCCGGGCGGGTTCCATCGCCCGAGGCTCATTCTAGGAGCGGAAGAGGACTGCAACGGCCGTAGCTGCTCACTCGGCGTGGTTCTCCGGGTCCAGGGTCAGCCGGTCGTCGTCGGCATCGTAGTCGAAAAGCTCGCCGTAGCGGCCCCAGGTGATGGCGGTGTCGAACTGCTGGACGGCCTCCCTGTCCGAGTGGTGGGCCCGTAGCAGGTCCAGGATCAGGGAGCCGTGCAGACTCTTGTCGTCGCTGTTCTTCAGAGCCCGGTCGATGATGCGGATCAGCGGAACATGATTCATCAGCATGCGTGAGAACATCTCCTTGCTCTCCAGGATGTCGGCATCGTGCCAGACCCGGCCCTGGTCGGTCAGCCTGACGTGCCCGTTGTCCGCCTGGAAGATGCCCAGCATGAGCCCGGCGTCGATCAGGGGGAAGAGGTCGTCCACCTCGAAGGAGAGCTTGGCGGCCAGGTCGGCGAGGTCCATGCCGTTGGGCTGGTTGACCATGACATCGGCCAGACCAGCCAGACCGCCGGGGGTGGCGTCGGGAAGGTTGCGCTCGGCGGTGTCCTCGTCCCGCACCGAGTCCCGCACGGCCTGACGGTTGCGCACCTTGGTCTGCAGACGGCGGCGGATGTCCTCGCTGTCGCGCTGACCGGTCAGGATGGAGTAGAGGTAGTCCACGCAGGACTGAAAGAGGTCGGACTGCTTGTCCCGGGGCCTGTCCAGGTTGATGGGCACATTGGCGATAACCCGGCCGGGATGCGAGTCCAGGACCAGGACCCGGTCGGCCATCTCCACGGCCTCCTCGATGTTGTGGGTGACGATCAGGACCGACTTGACGCTGCCAGCCTCCTCAGACCAGACCTTGAGGACCTCCTGGCGAAGATTCTCGGCAGTCAGCACGTCCAGGGCCGAGAAGGGCTCGTCCATGAAGAGGGCATCCGGCTTGAGAACCAGGGCCCGGGCAATGCCTACGCGCTGGCGCATGCCGCCGGAGAGCTCCTTGGGGTAGGCGCTTTCAAAGCCGTCAAGGCCGATGGCATCGATGGCAGCCAGGGAGAGTTTCTCCCGCTCCTTCCTGGGTATGCCGCGGGCCTGCAGGCCCAGTTCGACGTTGTCTTTGACGGTCAGCCAGGGCATCAGAGCAAAGCTCTGGAAGACCAGGGCCACGCCGGGGTTGGGTCCTTCCAGCTGCTTGCCCCGGTATTCGACGTTGCCCTTGCTGGCTGGGACCAAGCCGGCCAGGATGCGCAGCAGGGTGGACTTGCCGGCGCCGGAACGGCCCAAGATGGCCACCACCTCGCCCTCGTGCAGGGTGAAGTCGATGTTGTCCAGGACGGTCAGCTCTGCACCCTTGTCGGACTGGTAGGTTTTGGTCACGTGCTCGGCCGTGATGATCCCGTTGGAATTGATCTTGGTCATTGTCGAACCTCTCAGACTTCTCATGTCAGGGAATAGCGCCGTTGTGCCAGTGATTGCAGGGGAGACCAGAAGAACCGGTCGGCCAGGACCACGAAGATGCTCATGACGGCCACCCCCAGGATGATTCGGGGGGTGTCGCCGGTGGTGGTCACCTGGGCGATGTAGGCACCCAGGCCCTTGGCCGTCAGCTCGGTTTTGCCGTAGGAGACCACCTCGGAGACGATGGAGGCGTTCCAGGCCCCGCCGGCCGCTGTGATGCCGCCGGTGCACCAGGATCCGAACAGAGCCGGCAGGATCAGAGTCTTCCATCGCTGCCAGCGGTTCTGGCCCAGGCTGCGCGACATCTCCAGCAGGTCGTCGGGAATGGCCGAGGCTCCGGCGATGACGTTGAAGAGGATGTACCACTGGGTGCCCAGGGCCATGAGCAGGATGCTTCCCCAGTTGATGTCGATCCGCCAGACGATGAAGATCATGGTGACGAAGGGGAAGATGAAGTTGGCCGGGAAGGAGGCCAGAATCTGCACCAGGGGCTGCAGGTAACGGGAGATGCGCGGATTCATGCCGATCAGGGCGCCTATCGGGACCCAGACAATCGTGCAGGCCACCATCAGGATCAGCACTCGCAGGAAGGTCAGCAGGCCCAGCTGGAAGACATGCCCGACTTCGCCCAGGCCCAGCGGGCGGATTACCAGACGATCCAGCTGCCAGAGCCCCCACAAGCCAATCAGGGCCAGGCAGACCCACCAGACAAGGTCGCATGCTCGCCTGCGCTCGGCGTCACGGCTCCACTGTGCTCCGGTGCGGCCCAGAGGGCGGGTGATTCGGTCCAGCAGGTCGGCTAGCGGATGGCCTATCAGACTCAAGAGGTCCTTGACTCCGGACAGGCGAATGACCGTCAGCACCAGACTGCGCCGGGGCTCGGTGGACTGGCTGCTGGTGTAGCGGAACTTCTCGGCCCAGGCGGTCAATGGCTTCCAGAGCAGGAAGTCAATCAATAGGACCACAACGATCATGGTCAGGATGGCCAGCCCCACCTTGCCCAGATCCTGCTCGGCGGTGGCCTCCTCAACGAAGGAACCAATGCCGGGCAGGGCCAGGGTCCTGTTGTTGACCGAGATCATCTCGGAAGCGGTCAGGAAGAACCAGCCGCCGCCCATGCTCATCATGCAGTTCCAGAGCAGGGGAATCATGGCGTTTGGTACGTCCAGCTTCCAGAAGCGCTGCCAGCGGGTCAGGCGCATCAGCCTTACCGCCTCGTCCAGGTCGGCAGGCTCGCTGGTCAGCGAGTTATAGAAGGAGAAGGCCATGTTCCAGGCCTGGCTGGTGAAGATGGCGAAGATGGAGGCCGCCTCCACGCCCATGATGGACCCGGGGAAGAGGACCAGCCAGATGGAGATGGTGGCTGACAGGAAGCCCAGGACGGGCACCGACTGCAGAATGTCCAGCAGGGGGATGAGCACCGCGCCCAGGCGGCGTGAGCGTGCGGCGGCCAGTCCATAGAGGAAGGCGAAGACCAGGGAGATGATCAGGGCTGTAAACATGCGTAAGAGGGAGCGCAGCGCGTAGTAGGGCAGGTTGGACGGGTCCGTGGAAACGTGCGAGGGAACGCCGGCGGGGCCGATGGGGGCGCCCAAGGCGGGCAGCAGATAGGCCAGGGCCCCCAGCAGGACCAGTGCGCCTATGGCTACGGCCAGGCCCGTCCATATGCGGGTGGAGCGCGATGCCTGGCTGCGGTCGTCGTTCAGTGGAGAACGGAGCATTCCTGGCAGTGCGACAGTATTCACGATGGCCTCCCTCCAAGGTGCGGAACATCCCTGTCGGCAGCCTCGAAGACGGCGTAGCGATCGGCCCTGGGCCGACCATTGTCATCGTTCAAGCTTCGGCTTCGCATGGTATTTGGCCCTGCATTAGTCCCTGCCTTGATCCGACGGGGACTGTTGACCTGCGCGGGGTGTCTCCACCACTTTGCGGCAGCATGCCTTGTCCATGCGGTAGCTTCACCTACCGACCACGCAATAACATAGATGGGCCTAGGAGCAGTGTCAAGCATTTGCCAAACCGGCGTTGCCGTCCTTGCCAGGACTGACAATGACAAGGGTCTGTACGCAGTCGGTGCAGGCGCGAAATGAAATGTAAGGAGCGAATCCCTATGAAGATCGTGGCAGTCACGGCCAACCCCGAACCCAAGAGTCTGACCGATGCGGCGGGCAACGCCCTGCTAGACGGGGCGGCCGAGGGCGGGGCTCGCACCGAGTTGATTGACCTTTGCGCCGAAGGGTTCAATCCCGTCTTCGGCATGGAGGACAGGACCCACTACCTGGGCCAAGGACCTATGCCCGAGGATGCGCAGGCTATGCAGGAGCGCATCAAGGATGCGGATGTACTGGCCCTGGTCTTCCCCGTCTACTGGTACAGCATGCCTGCCATCATGAAGGGCTTTATCGACCGCGTCATCTGCCGGGGCTTCGCCTACAACGCTGATGGAACTCCCGGAGCCCTGGCCGGGCGCCGTGTGGAGCTCGTTATGCTGACCGGCGGAGACAAGGAATGGTACCAGTCCAGCGGCATCGGGGAGGCCCTGGACAACCAGCTGCGCAGGCAGACCTTCCTCAAGTATTGCCAGGTTGCTCAGGTGGAGACCATCTATGTGGACAATCTGGACTCGGGCAACGACGAACAGGAGGCGCGGGAGGCCGCCGACCGGCACCTGGTGGCCCTGGCCCTCAAGGGTCGTCGACTGGCCGCAGGGACCGAGCCCGGAGCAGGCCAGGACGCTCAGTGACGCTCAGCATCGGATTCATCTTCGATGACACCCTGGATGTGTTTGACGGGGTCCAGCAACACATTCTGACCCTGGGACGGGAGCTGGGCAAGCGGGGTCACAGGGTCCAGTATCTGGTCGGTCAGACCGCCCATCCGCCGGTTGACGGGGTTCACTCCCTGTCCCGCAACGTCATGGTCTCCTTCAACGGCAACAGGATGCGCATACCTCTGCCAGCGCCCAAGGCGCCCATCCGCCGGGTCCTGGAGGCCGGGCACTTCGACCTGCTGCACGTTCAGGCCCCCTACAGCCCCTTCCTGGCCGGGCGGGTCATCCGTGCCGCGAACCCGGCAACAGCACTGGTGGCCACCTATCATATCGCACCCACAGGAAACCTGCAGTTGCTGGGCGGTCGGCTGCTGGGGATGATCAACCGCAGGACCCACAGGCGCGTCGACAGGGTCATTGCAGTCTCGCCTGTGGCGGCCAGCTATGCCCGGCAGACTGCCGGTGTGCCCAGCAGGGTGGTGGCCAACCCCGTGGACGTGGCTGCCCTGCGCCGGGCCCGACAGGCCGCTGGCGACCAAGGGGTAGCGCGCCTGCACGGCCATGGGCCGCATCTGGTCTTTCTGGGGCGGTTCGTGGCCCGCAAGGGGGCGGGGATCCTGCTTTCAGCCCTTAAGGCGGGGGAGCGGTACGGCATCCTGCCCGAAGGCCTGCATGTGACCATGGCCGGCAAAGGGCCGCTGCTGGAGGACTGCCGTCGAAATGCCGCAGCCCTGCGCACCCCGGTGGCCTTCCCTGGTTTTGTGGACGAGAAGGACAAGCCCGCCCTGCTGGCCTCATCCGATCTGACCGTCTTTCCCTCCACCGGGGGCGAGTCCTTCGGCATCGTCCTGCTGGAGGCCATCGCCTCGGGCACGGCTCCGGTGCTGGCTGGGGATAATCCCGGCTACCGGTCCACCCTGATGGGCGATGAGCGGGCTTTGGTGCCCGTCGATTCGCCCAACACCCCCGAACTGCTGGCCCGGCGAATCGCTCAGGCTCTGGGGGACCCCTCCTGGAGGCGGAATGTGCGCCATGACCAGCTGGCGCTCTTGGCCCGTTACGACGTGACCACGGTGGCCGATCAGGTGGAGGAGGTCTACCGGCAAGCCATCCAAGACCGCCATCTCATGTAGGCTAGGTACATGTCATTCTTTGATTTCTTCGGATCCATGTTCGACCCTGAGGGCGGTCCAGGCGGACCAGGGCGGCGTCGCAATGACGACGACCCGGTCATCCTGCATGTGCAGACCGATGGGGAGGGTCCCGGCCAAGGGGGCGGCAGCACGCCCCGTTTCCGCTTCGCCGGACCAAGTGACCCCCGGCTGACCTCCCGTAAGAAGGACAATAACGGACCTTCCCGGGGCATGCGGATTCTGGCCGTGGTTGTCGCTGTCGTCCTGGTCGTCCTCCTGCTTTTGTTTGGGCTCAGCCGCTTCATTACCGATGTCATGTGGTTCTCCCAGCTGGGGGCGGCACGGATTGTCTGGACCCAGTTGGGCATCAAGGTGGGCCTGTGGCTGGCCTACGCTCTGCTGCTGGCCGCGGTGACCCTGCTCTCGGCCTTCCTGGCCATCCGCAGCCGTCCCGATTCACCCGACGGGTCCACCATCAGGGTCAGGGGCGATCTGATTGAGGTCGGCAAGGGGGTCTCTTCACGCAAGGCGCTCAAGGTGGCCGCGGTGGTCTCCCTGGTTGTCGGTGTCTTCTTTGGTTTTCAGTTCAACGCTGACTGGAAGCAGGTGCTTCTGCTCTTCAACGCCCAGTCCTTCGGGGCGCGCGACCCCCAGTTCGGCTTGGACACCGGCTTCTATGTCTTCATCCTGCCCGGGCTACGGTTGCTGGTCTCCTCCCTGCTGATGATGCTGTTGGCGGCTACGGTCTTCAGCCTGGTCACCAACTTCCTCATGGGCGGTATTCGACTGACCATGCCCGTGCACGGTCGGGGCATTGTGGAGATGACTCGTTCCGCCCGCAGGCAGGTGGCCGCTTGGCTGCTCCTGTTCATGCTGGTCTGGGCCGGCGACACGGCCCTGGGCGTCTTCGGCAGGCTGACCGAGGAGGGCGATCGGATCACTGGTGCCTCCTATACCTCAGTCAAGGCAGCCATACCCGTCACGCTGATCATGGCCGTGGTTCTGGCCCTGCTGGGTATAATCCTGGCCGTCTGGATTCTGAGGTCACGTACTCTGGAACCAGGCCGGGTCCGTGCAGGATCGCTAGGGTCGGCCGTCAAGCAGTGGCGGATTCCGGCCCTTGCTGTGGCCGTCACCATTGTGCTGTTCCTGCTGCTGACTGTTTTCTGGCCGGCGTTGGTCCAGCGCTTCCGAGTCAATCCCAACGCTCAGGAAATGGAGTCCGTCTTCATCCAGCGCAACATCGCCGCCACCGCCAAGGCCTATGGGCTGGATAAGCTCAAGACTGAAGCCTATGACGCCACCACCGAGGTTCAGTCGGGTGCCCTCTCCCGGGATGCGGAGACCACTGCACAGATTCGTCTGCTGGACCCCCAGGTGGTTTCTCCCACTTTCCGTCAGCTGCAGCAGTCCAAGCAGTACTACACCTTCGAAGACACCCTGGCTGTCGACAAGTACGATATTGACGGGGTCAGCCAGGATACGGTCATCGGGGCCCGCGAGCTGGACCTGGAGGGCAACGACAACCGTAACTGGGTCAATGACCACACGGTCTTCACACACGGCTACGGCATCGTGGCCGCCTACGGCAACAAGGTCACTCCGGACGGACAGCCCGAGTTCTTCGAGCAGGACATCCCCACCAGGGGCAAGCTGACCGACAGCCAACACTACGAGCCACGAATCTACTTCTCGCCCAACGCACCCGAGTACTCCATCGTCGGTGCGCCCCAGGGTTCATCAGGCTGGGAATTCGACTATCCCACCGGCTCCAAGGGAGCCACCAATACGTTCAAGGGCAACGGCGGCCCCTCGGTGGGTAACTTCCTGTCCCGGGTCCTCTACGCCATCCGCTTTGGATCCGACCAGATCCTCTTTTCGGATCGCGTCACTCCCGACTCGCAGATCCTCTACAACCGTTCGCCCAAGGAGCGCGTGGCCCAGGTCGCACCATATCTGACCCTGGACGGGCGCGTTTACCCGGCTGTGGTAGACGGCCGGGTCAAGTGGATCGTGGACGGCTATACCACCTCTGATGCCTATCCCTACTCCCAGAAGGTGGATCTGGGGCCCATCACCCAGGACACGACCACCCTGAGCTCCGAGGCCGTCAAAGGCCTGGGCTCCCAAAAAGCCAATTACATCCGTAACTCCGTCAAGGCTACAGTCGATGCCTATGACGGTTCGGTGGACCTGTATGCCTGGGATGCCCAGGATCCGGTGCTCAAGGCCTGGCAGAAGGTCTTCCCCGGCCAGTTCAAGCCGCTCTCGTCCATCTCGGGCGATCTGATGAGCCATATGCGCTACCCGGAGAGCCTGTTCAAGGTGCAGCGCCAGCTCCTTTCCCAGTACCACGTCAACTCGGCCAGCCAGTTCTTCTCCGGCGAGGACTTCTGGCAGACCCCCGTGGATCCGACCGGCACCAGCAAGGAGCAGAAGGCCGGGGTCAAGCAGCCTCCCTACTATCTGACCCTGCAGACCCCGGGGACTGACAAGCCCGCTTTCTCGCTGACCTCCACCTTCATCCCCGCCGGCACTTCCACCAGGGAGATTCTGACCGGGTTCCTGTCTGTGGATTCCGACGCCGGGTCGACCAAGGGGGTGATAGGCCCGGACTACGGGACCATCCGGCTGATGGAGCTGCCCAAGAATTCCAATGTGCCTGGCCCTGGGCAGGCGCAGAACAACTTCAACTCGGATGCTGCGGTCTCCACCGAGCTCAATCTGCTCCAGTCCGGGTCCACCAAGGTCAAACGCGGCAACCTGCTGACCCTGCCCATAGGCGGCGGACTGATCTACATCCAGCCGGTCTACGTCCAGTCCAGCGGCGCCACCAGCTTCCCCCTGCTCAAGCGGGTCTTGGTGGCCTTTGGAGACAAGGTCTCCTCCTCGGCCACCCTTGATGCGGCCCTTGACAAGACCTTCCAAGGCAACTCGGGTGCATCGGCCGGCGATGCCGACAACACAGGACGCACCAATTCCGATGCTGACCAGAGCAAGCAATCCGGGCAGGCCCCGGACAAGACCGCCGGGCCCGGCGGGGCGTCGGCGGCAGGAGGGCAGGCTTTGAAACAGGCCTTGGACAAGGCCAATCAGGCCATGAGCGATGGCGATGCCGCCCTGAAGAAGGGCGACTTCAGCGCTTACGGCGAGGCGCAGCACCGTCTGCGTGAAGCCCTTAAGGAGGCCTCCGACCAGGAGGGCGGCAACAAGTGAGCGCCACTCCGCTCATCCGGCCCTGCCGTCGCGGGGACCTGGGGGCGGTCACCGCCATCTATAATCAGGCGGTCATGGATGGCGGTTCCACAGCGGATACTGCTCAGGTCAGCTTGGACCAGCGCCTAGAATGGTGGCTGGCCCACGATCCGGACCAGGGCCATCCGGTCCTGGTCCTGGAGCAGGAGGGCAAGGTGCTGGCCTTCGGCTCCCTGTCGGCCTACTACGATCGTCCCGGCTACCAGGAGACCTGCGAGCTGAGCTACTACGTGGATCGCGACAGCCGTGGACGTGGCCTGGGTGCCCTGATGGTCCTTTCCCTGCTGAAGCGCGCCCAACAGGAGGGCATGCGTCTGGCCGTGGCCATCATCTTCGATGACAATTCGGCCTCCAAGGCCCTGCTGCATCGGTTCGGTTTCAGCCGATTCGGCCTTCTTCATCAAGCCGCCTGGGACCGGTTCGTCCTGCATGACGTCTCCTACTGGAGCCTGTCCCTTGAGCGAAACGGGGTCGGGGAGCCTGTGTAGAATCTCACCGTCGCGTTTGAGAGCAGGAGGTATCACCTACATGGCATCCGATTTCTGGCTGATAGCCGGACTGGGCAACCCGGGTGACGAGTATAAGGGCACCAGGCACAACATGGGCTTCATGTGCGCCGATCTGCTGGCCGAACGATGGTCGGTCAACATGCGCGACCACAAGGGTCTGGCTCTGCTGGGCCGCGGCACCCTGGATCTCGACGGACATCGCACGGCTTTCTTCCTGACTAAGCCGCTCACCTTCATGAACGACTCGGGCGATGCTCTGGCCTCCATTTGCTCTTACTATCACATACCAGTTAGCCGGGTCGTGGTCATCCATGACGATATGGATCTGGAGTTCGGCCGAATCAAGGTCAAGGCCGGCGGATCCTCGGGCGGGCACAACGGCATCCGCTCCATCGATCGCTCACTGGGCAGCAACGTCTACGCCCGGGTCCGCATGGGCGTGGGGCATGTCCGAGGAGGTCCAGATGCCCATAGGCGTACCGTGGACTGGGTTCTGGGCACTTTTGCCGGCGATCAGCGCAAGCGTCTGCCTGAGTTTTTGGCAGATGGCGCTGATGCCGCAGAAACCGTGATCACCAAGGGCCTCAGCCAGGCTCAGGAGCAGTTCAATGGTCGATGAGGATACCCGGTCAGGGCAGGAGGCCGGCAAGAAGGCAGAGCCCCAGGAATCCCTGAATGGGCCCTTGCATCCTCTCCTGGACGCTCTTCAGACGGATGCTGCCTTCGCCAGATTGGTCAAAGGAGACTCCCAGCCTGCGGAGGACACTGATATCCCCCTCATGGTTCAAGCTCCTCAGGGCATCAGGCCAGCCTTGGCAGCAGCCGCAGCCGGGCGTGCCCCAGTCGTCCTGGTGGTCCCTTCTGAACGTGACGCTCAGGAGATGAGCGGCGCCGTCCGCTCCTGGTATGGGGGCGATCCTGCTGACGTGGCTCTGCTGCGCTCCTGGGAGACCCTGCCTCATGAGCGGCTCTCGCCCCGGGCAGACACCGTGGCCTCACGAATGGCCGTCTTCAGGCGGCTGGCCCATCCTGTTCAGGACGATCCTGATTTTGGACCCATCCGCATTTTGGTCATGCCTGTGCGCTCCCTGCTGCAGCCGGTGGTGAAGGGTCTGCAGGATGTGAAGCCCCTGGTCTTCCTGCGTGGCCAGGAGCTGCCTCTGGATCAGGCCGTCCAGGCCCTGGTTCGCAACGCTTACACCCGCGTGGATCTGGTCATGGAGCGTGGCCAGTTCGCCGTCCGAGGCGGCATCCTTGACGTCTTTGTTCCCACCATGGCTCACCCGGTGCGCATCGAGTTCTTTGGCGACGAAGTGGACACTATCCGCAGCTTCCACGCCTCAGATCAACGAACCTACGGCCCCGATCTGGACCGGATCTGGGCGCCGCCCTGCCGCGAGCTGCAGCTGACCGACCAGGTCCGCGCCCGCGCTCGCTCCCTGATCGGGAGCATCCCCAACGCCGATGACATGCTGGAATCCATCGCCGAAGCCATTCCGGTGGAGGGCATGGAATCCCTCCTGCCTGCCCTGGTCGACGACCTGGTGCCGGTAGGATCCATGTTGCCTGAGGGCGCTCTGATTCTGCTGTCTGAGCCGCAGCTGCTGGCCCGCTCCGCCCAAGACCTGGTCAAGACCGCCAACGAGTTCCTGGCCGCCAGTTGGCATGTGGCGGCCTCCGGGCAGGGCTCGGGTGCGCCCATCAGCTTCGACAGGGCCAGTTTCCTGGACTACGACGAGGTCATCGCTTCACTGGAGTACCGCAAGGGAGAGGTCTGGAAGCTGACCGACCTGTCGGTGGACCCGGATCAGGAGGGGGCCGAGCGTCTGGATGCTCTGGCACCGGACCAGTACCGCGGCGACGAGGATCGGGCCGCATCGGGCATCGCCTCCCTGCTGGAGCACGGCGATCGGGTTGTAGTCACCGCTCCGGCCCAAGGAACGCTGAGCCGTCTGCGTCGGGCCGTGCAGACCACGGGGGTCGTCGGGGTGGAGTACCACCGCTCCCTGGCCGTCGACGGCTTCGTGGACCAGTCTGCCCATCTGGCCCTGCTGACCGAGCGTGACCTGACCGGGCGCACCAGCGTGGCTGCCGGAAGCAAGACTTCCAACCGTCGACGCAAGGCCATCGACCTGGACGAGCTCAAGCCCGGCGACTATGTGGTCCACGACCAGCACGGCATCGGTCGCTTCCTGGGCATGCGCCAGCGCAGCGTGGGCGTAGGCCCAAGCAAGGGCAGTCGGGAGTATCTGGTCCTGGAGTACGCCCCCTCCAAGCGCAACGCCCCTCCAGATAAGCTCTTCGTGCCTGCCGACCAGCTGGACCAGATCAGCCGCTACATTGGCGCCGAGATCCCGAGACTCAACAAGTTGGGCTCCGACTGGTCGGCCACCAAGGCCAAGGCCCGCAAGCATGTCCATAAGATCGCCCAGGGCCTGGTCAAGCTTTATTCGGCCCGGCAGCGCACCAAGGGCTTCGCCTTCAGCCCGGATACTCCTTGGCAGAAGGAGTTGGAGGACGCCTTCCCCTACCAGGAGACTCCGGACCAGCTGACGGCCATCGACGATGTCAAGGCCGATATGGAGAAGCCCGTGCCCATGGACCGCTTGATTTGCGGTGATGTAGGCTTCGGCAAAACCGAAATAGCCATCCGTGCCGCCTTTAAGGCCGTTCAGGACGGCAAACAGGTGGTGGTTCTGGTGCCCACGACCTTGCTGGTCCAGCAGCACTATCAGACCTTTACCGAGCGGTTTGCAGGATTCCCGGTGGATGTAGCAGCCATGAGCCGCTTCCAGACCGCCAAGGAGAACCAAGCCACCATGGAGGGCCTGTCCAGCGGGGCCGTGGATGTAGTCATCGGCACCCACAAGCTGCTCAACCCGCGCATCCGTTTCAAGGATCTGGGCCTGATGATCGTCGACGAGGAGCAGCGCTTCGGCGTGGAGGCCAAGGAGACCCTCAAGGCCATGCGGACCAACGTTGACGTCCTGTCCCTGTCGGCTACGCCTATTCCGCGCACCCTGGAGATGGCGGTGACCGGCATCCGTGAGATGTCCACGCTGGCTACGCCCCCTGAGGACCGTCTGCCGGTGCTGACTTATGTGGGCGCCTACGAGGATGCCCAGGTGACTGCAGCCATTCGCCGAGAGCTCCTGCGCGGGGGCCAGATCTTCTACATCCACAACCGGGTGGAGGACATCGGCAAGGTCTCAGCCAAAGTGCAGACGCTGGTCCCCGAGGCCAAGGTGGGCGTGGCCCACGGCAAGATGGGGGAGAAGCAGCTGGACGGGGTCATTCGTGACTTCTGGCACCGGGACATCGATGTGCTGGTCTGCACTACCATCGTCGAGACCGGCCTGGATATCCCCAACGCCAACACGCTGATAGTGGACCGGGCAGACCGCTTCGGACTCTCCCAGCTCCACCAGCTGCGCGGCCGGGTGGGACGCGGCCGGGAGCGCGCCTACGCCTACTTCCTCTACGACCCCAGCAAGCCCATGACCCAGACCGCCCACGATCGGCTGGCCACCATCGCGCAGAACACGGCGCTGGGGTCCGGCTACGATGTGGCCATGAAGGACCTGGAGCTACGCGGAACCGGCAACCTGCTGGGCGACGAGCAGTCCGGCCATATCGAGGGAGTCGGCTTCGATCTTTACGTGCGCATGGTTTCTGAAGCTGTGGAAGAGTACAAGGAGCCCGGGCGGACAGAGCCGGTCACCGTCAGCATCGACCTACCCCTTGAGGCCTCCATTCCGGTGGACTACATCGATTCGGACAAGCTGCGTCTGGAGGCCTACCGCAAGCTGGCCTCGGCCCGCAACGAGCAGGATCTGCGCGACCTGCACGAGGAGCTGACTGACCGCTACGGTCGTCCGCCTGCCCAGTTCGACACCCTCTTCGCTGTAGCCAGGCTGCGCGCCAAGGCTCGCGCCTTGGGTATAGCGGAGATCGCCTCCCAGGGCTCCAGGGTGCGCATCAGGCCCGTAACCATGCCCGACTCTCTCCAGGCCAGGATCGCACGAATATACAAGGGCAGCCAGTACCGCCCAGTGACACAGACCCTGCTGATTCCGGCGCCTTTCGCGGGCTCGCTGGGTTCGGGACCCATGGATTCAGCGGCCATGACCGCCTGGGTGGGCACCCTGCTGGACGACCTTGCCTGGGGGTTGCCCAAGTCCTCCGATGATGGCACGCCAGCGGGTCCCTCGCCCGTCCAACAAAACTAGTATTCTGTAAGAGACATCACAACAACTTATTGAAGGAGCAGTTGTGGCAGCAATTGAAAGCGTGTTCGCGCGCGAAATTCTTGATTCCCGCGGCAACCCGACCGTCGAGGTCGTTCTGCAGACTGAGGACGGCGCTGAGGGGCGTGGTCTGGTTCCCTCCGGTGCTTCCACCGGCGAGGCCGAGGCCTGGGAACGTAGGGATGGCGACAAGAAGCGCTATCAGGGCAAGGGCGTGCTGGACGCCGTCAAGGCGGTCAATGAGACCATCGCTCCCAATGTCATCGGCATGGACGCCACCGATCAGCGCGCCCTGGACGAGACCATGATTGATCTGGACGGCACCCCCAACAAGGGCAAGCTGGGCGCCAACGCCATTCTGGGCGTCTCCCTGGCTGCGCTCTATGCGGCTGCCGAGTCCGCCGAACTGCCTCTCTATCGCTATCTGGGCGGCACCAACGGCCACATCCTGCCTGTGCCCAACATGAACATCATGAACGGCGGCGCCCACGCTGACTTTGCCACCGACATCCAGGAGTACATGATCTCCCCCTACGGCTTCGACTCCTATCGGGAGGCTCTGCGCGCCGGCGTCGAGGTCTACCACACCCTCAAGGGCATTCTCAAGAAGGACGGTCATGAGACCGGTCTGGGCGACGAGGGCGGCTTTGCCCCCAAGATGAAGTCCAATGAGGACTCCTTGAAGTACATCGTCGATGCCATTCAGGCCGCCGGCTACGAGCCCGGCAAACAGATCGGCCTCTGCCTGGACGTGGCCTCCTCGGAGTTCTACAACAAGGACACTGACAAGTACCACTTCGACGGCGAGGATCGCGATGCCGACTACATGCTGGACTACTACCAGGGGCTGGTAGAGAGGTATCCCCTGGTCTCCATTGAGGATCCCTTCGCCGAGGAGGACTGGGGCGCCTGGCAGAAGATCACCGCCGCCATGGGCGACCGTCTGCAGTTCGTGGGCGACGACCTGCTGGTGACCAACCCCAAGAGACTGCAGAAGGGCATCGACCTGAAGGCAGCCAACTCCCTGCTGGTTAAGCTCAACCAGATCGGCACTGTGACCGAGACCCTGGACGCCATTGAGCTGGCTACCGCCAACGGGTTCACATCCATGGTTTCCCACCGTTCCGGCGAGACCTCCGACACCACTATCGCCGACCTGGCCGTGGCTAAGAACACCCGCCAGATCAAGACCGGTGCTCCGGCCCGCGGCGAGCGCATCGCCAAGTACAACCGGCTGCTGGAGATCGAGGAGGAGCTGGGCTCCACCGCCGAGTACGCCGGCTATAGCGCCTTCAAGGCCTGCAAGAAGTACACCAAGTAAGGCCTTGCCGGCCGGATCGGAGCCTTCGCAGGTTTTGACCCGACAGGGCAGTCTTTTCACCCGTGGCGGTCCGCGTCGGCTGCCGCGGGTATTTTTGTGAGTATGACCGAGAACAAACGAAGCGACGTCGATCGGCGGACAGACAGGTGGTCGTCGGGACCCATCACGTTCTTTGTAGCGGTCATCATCGTGGCTTTGGGGCTGATCCAACTGGTCTCGACCTTCCATGCCTATGCCATAAATCTTTCCGAGCTCAACGGTCTGCGCAACCAACAGGCCCAGCTTGTCGAGCACAAGCGTGACCTGGAGAACCAGATCCGGCGTTGGGACGACAAGGCCTATGTAACCGCCCAGGCCCGGGATCGGCTGGGATTCGTCTTCCCTGACGAGGAGGCCATCCGCGTCTTGCATCCGGAGGCGGTTACGGGCGGCAAAGACAAGGACGATGCCGGGAGCAAGGGGGTCCGGGCCCCCAGGAAGAACTCCCTGCCCTGGTATCAGGAGATGGCCTACTCCTTCGCCAAGGCCGATCAGGATCCGGCTGCTAATAGGAGCAAAGGGGGTGCAGGACAGCATCCTGGCGACGGAACCAGTCAGAAAGGATCCGCCAGTCCGAGCGGATCAGCTAGTCCGACTGGTCCCAGCAGTCCTGGTGGTTCTGGTGGCCCTTCTCCATCCGATGGCGGGGGAGCGCAGTGAACTCCGAAGGCTCGGATTTTGTCGCCCCAGCGGTTAATGAACATAGCAGCAGCAAAACAATCAGGAAAGATGAGGTCAGGCGTGATCAAGGCCCAGGGACGGCCCCAGCCAGCAGTGGAATCTCAAGCCGCAGACAAGGTCCAGGTCGAGTCCGAGGTTGGGCAGCATGAGGTCGAAGTCTCCAGTCTGGTTAGCGACCGAGGATTGGCAGCGGTCAGAGATCGTGTACAGGAGCTTCTGGCCACTCCGGCTACGCCAGATCAGATAGCCGTCGTGAACCGGCAGCTGGGCCGCTATCCGCGTGGCATGGTGGCCGTGGGCGCCTGTTGCGTCTGTGGCAATCCGCTGGCTGTGGTCACTCGGCCCCAGCTGGAGGATGACACGCCCTTTCCGACCACGTGCTATCTGACCAGTCCTGAAGTCGTCAAGGCCGTCTCACGGTTGGAGGCCGATGGCATCATGGCTGACTGGAATACCGAGTTAGGTTCGCATGCGGATCTGGCCGACTCTTACCGCAGGGCGCATGAACTCTATCTGGCCTTCCGCTCAGCCCTGGCCCAGCGGCTGGGTGACGATGAAGGGCGCATCGCCGGAATCTCGGCCGGTGGCATGCCCAAGCGCGTCAAGTGTCTGCATGCTCTGACCGCCCAGTCCCTGGTTATGGGTCCCGGGATCAATCCCCTGGGCGACCGGGTCCTGGATCTGGTGCGGCCGGTATTCGACCCACAGCTCTGCAGGTGCGCCCAGCCCTGGGCTGAAGCATTCCGGCAAGAGGATCGGCAGGAGAGGCGATGAAGGGGGCTTCCATGGATCAGGTAACGGTGGCGGGCGTGGACTGCGGCACCAATTCCATACGTCTGCTGATAGCCCAGGTGGACCGACAGGGACTCCACCCGGTGGCTCCCAGGCTGATGCGGGTTATCCGGCTGGGGGAGGGCGTGGACCGCAACCACCGCTTCTCCAATCAGGCTCTGGAGCGCGCCTTTGAGGCCTGTCGGCTCTTCGCCCGACAGCTGCAGGAGCACCCGGTGAATGGCCTGCGCTTTGTGGCCACATCGGCCACCAGAGATGCCGACAACCGCGAGAGTTTCGAAGAGGGGGTGCGCTCCATCCTAGGGGTCACGCCTGAGGTCATCAGCGGCTCCCAGGAGGCCTCGCTGAGTTTTTTGGGCGCGGTCAGTGTGCTGGAGCAGCGGGGCAGCGCTAATATGCCTCCTGCGCCCTACCTGGTGGTTGACCTGGGTGGTGGCTCCACCGAGCTTGTCCTGGGTGGGGACGGGAGCGATCTGCCTGCGGACCATGTCATGGCTTCCTGCTCCATGAACATCGGCTCCGTGCGGATGACCGAGCGCCATCTGCTGGACGATCCGCCCAGCCGGGAGCAGATCGACCAGGCGCTTGAGGATGTCGACTGCTGGATCGACCGGGCCTTCGACCAGGTTCCTGTAGCCGAGGTCGGCAGTGTGATCGGAGTCTCCGGCACGGTTACCACCATGAGCGCCCTGGCTCTGGGATGCCAGATCTACGATCGCCATGCCGTCGACGGCCAGTCCATTTCGGTTGAAGCGACCCGCCGGGTTGACGATCAGGTGCTGAATATGAGGCGGCAGGAGCGTCGGGAGCTCAAGGCCATCCATCCCGGACGTGTGGATGTGATCGGCGGCGGCGCTCTGATCTGGAGCCGTCTGCTGGAGCGTCTAGGCCAGGCCAGTCCGAGCGCGCTGGCTTCGGGAACCTATGTGGCCAGCGAGCACGGCCTCCTGGATGGCCTGGTCCTGGACTATGGTCGGACCCTCCTGCGCAAATGATATACTAAGGCGTTATGTGTAACGGCCCCGGTGGCGAAATGGTATACGCATCGGACTTAAAATCCGCCGCCTTCACCGGCTTGTGGGTTCGATTCCCACCCGGGGCACCAAGGCATGATCGGCTTGGCGGCAGTGTTGCAACTTGTCACAAGGCCGACGAACCGATACGCTGGTATGCAAGAAAACCAAAGGAGTTGTGATGAGTGACCAATCCATGCCCGAGGTGAACGCCGAATTCGGTGCCTCGCCGACCATAACCTTCCATGGTCCGGCACCCAGCGGGCTGCGCGCCGTGGAACTGGTCGAGGGGGACGGGCCTGTTGTCCGCAAGGGTGATACCGTTACCGTCAACTATCACGGCGTCGTTTGGGGTTCGGATCAGGTCTTCGACTCCAGCTTCCAGCGTCATCAGCCAGCCAGCTTCGGCATTGGCGTGGGGCAGGTCATTCGCGGCTGGGACCAGACGGTGCCCGGCCACAATGTGGGGTCCAGGTTGCTGGTCTCCATTCCGCCGGAGTACGGATACGGCCGTCAGGGGATGCCCCAGGCGGGTATCGGCGGCGACGATACCCTGGTCTTCGTGATCGACATCATATCGACACGGTAGACAAGGGTCTTCAGGCGCCGGTGAGGGCCGGCGCCTTTTTCATACCCTTGACTTTGCAGTTAAGGTCGGGCCACGAGACAAGTGGATCAAACAAGGAGGAATCAGATGGCTGAGGAAAAGACGATTCTGCTGACACAGGCCGCTTATGACAAGCTTAAGGAGGAGCTTGACCATCGTCAGGGCGAGTACCGCGATGAGATTACCGAACGCATCGCGGCTGCCCGCGCTGAGGGTGATCTGAGCGAAAACGGCGGCTACCAGGCTGCCCGCGAGGAGCAGGGCAAGAATGAGGGGCGGATCAACGAGCTGATCGTCAAGCTGCGCAACGCCAAGATTCTCAAGGCTCCCAAGGCCGGCACGGTGGGCAATGGCTCCCTGGTCACCCTGACCATGGCCGGCAGCGAAATGGTCTATGTATTGGGCTCCAGGGATTTGACCGTGGCCACCGACTACGATGTCATAAGCCCCGAGTCGCCCATCGGAGCAGCCCTCATGGGCGCCAAGAAGGGCCAGACCGTGACCTACAAGGCCCCTAACGGCAAGGATATCTCGGTCACTGTCAAGGATGCCCGGCCCCTCAAGTAGCGGGACGACCCCTCACCGCCCCAGCCCGGCCTGAATGAAGCCGCTCTTCGCCATGGTCGACGAAGGGCGGCTTTGTCTATGAGTAAGTGCTCTGTGTATAATCGGTTGATTCTTAAGGCAGACCGATGTTTTTATTCAAAAGGCACGGGACTGGCGAGCTGCTCAGCGCAAATTGCAGACCACCAGGTAGATGGCCACGATATGGCAGGCGTAGCCGATGACCGTCCCACAGTGGAAGATCTCATGGAAGCCGAACACCCGCGGCCAGGGGTCCGGTCGGCGCAGGCCGTAGACCACGGCTCCCAGGATGTAGGCCAGGCCGCCGGCCACGATCAGCCAAACCACCGGCGGACCGGCCATGGGTGAGTCCCAGAAGAGCTTCAGGAAGCCCACACCTGAGACTCCGAAGACCACATAGACCAGGGTATACAGCCAGCGGGGAGCCTCTATCCAGAAGACGTGGACGATCATGGCCACTAGGCTTGCCCCCCACATGCCCAGGATGATGATCCGTCTCCAGAAGGGGTCAAGCGCGAAGGAGATAGGGGTGTAAGTGCCAGCGATGAGCAGGAAGATATTAACATGGTCCAGTCGGCGCAGCACGTCCGTAGTACCTGGCGTCCAGTCACCCAGATGGTAGAGGGCCGAGTTGCCAAAGAGGGCCAGTGAAGCGACCATGAAGACAGCGCAGGCCAGCTTGAGGCCAGTGCCGTGGGCCAGACAGATCAGCACGATGCCGGCGGCTAGGGCCAGTGGGGCGGCCACGGCGTGGATCCAGCCGCGCAGGAGAGGCTTAGGACGACCGTGCACATCCAAACGGACCTTACGCTCGATCTCCATGTCGGGGATGCCCTCAATGCGTGATGCCTTGATCTCGGCCTTAGTCATGATTCGCGCAGCCTTGGCTTTGGCCTTGGCGCGCACTGCATCAGCCTTGGCCTGCAGATGGGCCTCGTGGGCCACCTCTGAATCTCGGCGTAGGTAGGTCAGCTCCTGACGACGCTGTTGACGGCGGCGCTCGAGATCGGGATCGACCTCTTGGTCTTCAGGCGGTCTGCCGTCCTCGCTGGTCCTGATTGCCATGGCCCTCCCTTAGCTCCTTGATCGGTCCGGACTTGTTTTGTCCGGCCATCGGGGCGAAATATCCGTGAACAACCCTACCTCAGACCCGTGTATTGAACGCACATGGCATCATCGCCCTTGGCATGACCAGTCTGTCTGCTTCTGCGGGTCCTTTGTATGATGGAGGACATGGCTGATTTTTCCGAAATTCTGGCATCGTGCGACGACTGCAATGAGGAGGACCGAGAGTGGCTCCACCATCTGGTGGCCGACTGGCAGGTCATAGCCGATCTGAGCTTTGCTGACCTGCTGCTCCTGCTGCGCACCGGTGAGGGGGAGTTTACTGTGGCCGAGCAGTGCCGACCCTCCACGGTCATGTCTCTGCGCACCGAAGACGTGGTTGGGGAGCAGTTCTCTGCTGATCGTCGCGAGGAGCTGGAGGCGGCCATGCGGTCCAAGGGGGTGCTGCGGTCCACCAAGCTGCGCACCATCGGCCGCGCCACGGTCTGCGACGTTTACGCCCCCATCCGTCACCAGGGCAGAACCCTGGGTCTGGTGGTCAGGGAGACCAATATGGCTACCCGCGAGTCCAATGGCCGCTATGAGAGCGAGAGCATCAACTCGGGCAAGGAGCTCTTCGAGATGATCACCCGCGGTGAGTTTCCCTATGCGGATTCAGTACTCAACCAGCGGCATAACGCCAGGGTGGCTGACGGTTTCTTCGTGCTGACGGCGGGCGGCGTGGTGCGCTATGCCTCGCCCAATGCCATCAGTTGCTTCCGCAGGCTGGGTTCGGTGGAGACCATGATTGGCCAGTATCTGAGCGAGATCGGGACCTCTCTGCTCAAGGAGAATGATCCAGTGCCCGACTCCCTGCCACTGGTCCTGTCGGGCAAGGCGGCCGTGGACTCGGAGCTGGATGCCAACGGGTCGGCCGTCTCCATGCGTTCTCTGCCCCTGTACGGCAAGCAGGGTAGAACGGGTGCCATTGTGCTCTGCCGGGATGTGACGGAGCTGCGCCGCAGGGAGATGGAACTGCAGACCAAGGATGCGACCATTTCGGAGATTCATCACCGGGTCAAGAACAACCTTCAGGCCGTGTCGGCCCTGCTCCGGCTGCAGGCCAGACGCACCAAGTCCGACGAGGTCCGCAAGGAGCTGGAGGAGGCCCAGCGTCGCGTCCAGACCATCGCTGTAGTTCACGAGGGCCTCAGCCAGACCGCTGACGAGATTGTCGACTTCGACAAGGTGATCGCCAACCTGCTGAAGATGAGCGTGGACTTGGCGACGACCAGCGACCAACATATCACCATCTCATACGTGGGCAAGTTCGGTATGATGCCCGCCCAGGATGCCACGCCCCTGTCTCTGGTGCTGACCGAACTGGTCAACAACGCCGTCGAACATGGCTTTGAGGGGCGTGACGAGGGTCACATCACCATATCGGTGGGCCGTGGCGGCAACAACCTCAATGTGGTGGTCGAGGATGATGGCAACGGCTACAGCACAGAGTCGGATCAGGGCCAGGCTCGTTCCACTGGGTCCGGGCTTGGCACGCAGATCATCAATACCTTTGTTACCAATGACTTCGGCGGCACGGTCAAGTGGGAGCCCCGCAGGGATGGGGGCACCAGAGCGGTCATCAACATCAAGCTGCGCGTGGCTCAGGACGTGTGATGCTGGGCGACTTTTAACGGAGGACGCCTTTCAGCCAGGGGGTGTTTTTCAGGAAAAGAAAGGGGCGATGGCATTAAGCCATCGCCCCTTTCTTTTTGCAATCTGGAAAGAATCAAAGAATCAGGACTGCATCTGCATGGCCTGGGATCTACGCGCTCGCATGGCCCGACGCTTCAGAGCCCTGCGTTCGTCCTCGCTCAGCCCGCCCCAGACGCCATAATCCTGGTTGGTGTCCAGCGCGCACTTTAGACAGGCGTCAATGACCTTGCAGGTCCGGCACACGGCCTTGGCTTCCTCGATTTGCTGATAGGCCGCACCTGTGTTGCCGACTGGGAAGAACAGCTCAGGGTCCTTGTCACGGCAAGCAGCCTTGGCGCGCCAATCAAACGCATTACTCATCTACCTAAGCCTCCAAGAAGTTTTTATCGATAATTTATCACTACCGTATGCAAGATAAGCACGATGAGCGACTTTTTTCAAGGGTCCATTTGTTTTACGGCTAAAGAGAACACCTGTAGTGGAATACCGCTGCCCGCATCCAGGATCAGACACCGTCCAGGAATGGCACTGGTACGGGAGGATAGGGTCGCCAGCCGATCCGCGGGGATGCCAGCTGCCAGATCGGTCCCGCGTTCGCCACAAGGAAACACCAAGCGACGTCTGAAACGTTCTGGTCTTCGCAGTGCGCTAGCTGTATCCACGGCGAGAATCACAGTGGTGTCCTCCTGCTCTAAAGCCTCCTGCAGAAGAGTGGCCAGAGGATCCTGGCAGAGCGGATCCAGCAGATCCTGGGCATCATCAAGAATCCAAACCAGCCCCCGTTCGCCATCCTGACGACTATGAGGCGGTGTCGGCACCGAGCCTGGGAAGTCTCTGCTGCTGTAGTCCTGACCAGTCCGACGCGTAATGCGCAGGTCGAAGTTCGGGCTTGGCTGAGCTCCCGGCTTCATCAGGGCGAGCAGGGAACGGGCCAGAAGGGCCAGCAGAGTGCTTTTGCCTCGGCCACGCGGTCCGATCAGGGCTGTATGGCCTTTGAGC
This sequence comes from Bifidobacterium sp. ESL0819, assembly GCF_052606245.1. Lineage (NCBI taxonomy): Bacteria > Bacillati > Actinomycetota > Actinomycetes > Bifidobacteriales > Bifidobacteriaceae > Bifidobacterium > Bifidobacterium sp. ESL0819. Next base: position 1,730,244 of record NZ_CP199587.1, on the reverse strand, counting down.
GGCAGCCGATAGATGTGGAGCAGGACCCCGTCGTCGATGTGTCCCAGGGGTATCAAGGGCCGTCCCGACCGCCAGAGGACATGTCCGCAGGCCGGATCATGCTCTGGCAGTGGATGGGAGAAGAGCGGCGCTGGCGGTCGGCTGCCGCAGAAGCGATTGGCTTTTATGATCTGTTCCACCAGGGCCTTTGGGTCAGTCGCTGGGCAAGTGCGGAAGGCCTGTAGGCCCTGACCCCGCTCGAGGAAACCCAAACCTGGGCATGCCGGATTGATTGCCGTGGCGCAGGAGGAGCCCAGTAGCTCCCTGGACTGAAGGGGGTCACGTACCCGTAGACAGATGCCGAGGTTCATATTGGCCCGCATCTGAGTACTGACATGCCCCATGGTCTGCTGGGTACAGGCTACCAGGTTCATGCCCAGGGACCTTCCCTGAGAGGCCAGAGAAGTCAGCTTGTCCAGATAGTCAGGCAGGAGCTGACGTAAGGCCTGAAACTCGTCGATGACCACTACTAAGCGTGCCGGTGGATCTGCCATCAGTGAAGTGTCTGCTACTCCTGCTTTGGCAACCAGGCGTTGGCGCCGCTCCAACTCCCGCTGAAGACCGTTCAATGCGCGTACGGCCCGGTCCAGGTCCAGATTGGTCACACAGCCCACGGTATGCGGCAGTCGCGCCAGCAGACTGAATCCGGCACCGCCCTTGAAGTCCAGCAGGACCAGATTGAGCCGATCCGGCGGCTGGCTGGCGGCCAGGGACAAGCACCAGGTCTGCAGAAAGACCGATTTGCCTGATCCTGTGGTACCAGCTACCAGAGCGTGGGGCCCGTCGTGCGGCAAGTCGATGATCAGCGGATTATGGTCAGAGCGGATTCCGATGACTGCTGGTGCCGTCGTCCCTGATGCGGCAAGCCAAGCGTGCACGATGCTCTGCCAGAGCAGACCGTGCGGTCCTGAAGCCCCTGATTCCGACAGCCGGGACTCAAGCTGAGGGCCAGGGTCAGAGGCTAGCTCAACCAGATCCTGTCGAGCCTTGTCCTCTGTGTTCGTCGATAGGGATGCACTATTGGACACTGTGTCGTATTCCAGTTGTGCGCTGGCAAGGGGAGAGGACGATGGCCGTCCATGCGCTCGCAGCAGGCTCAAAAGCACTATGGCTAGAGTTCCTATCAGACTGGGCAGCAGCAGGAGGAGGAGTATCCAGCGACCCTGGCCGACCACGTACCAGATCATGCCCGCTTGAGCCAAGACTGGAGCTGTCTGTGCAACCAGGGTCAGAATGACCTGGGCTCTGCGCTTATTAGCGGGGCGCAGATGGTCGTTCTTATTTTTCATCGACTTCTTCGAGCCGACTGTCGCTGATGCGGGGAGTGCACTTGCTAGCGAATGGGCCTTGGTCATGTTCTTAGCATGAAAGTTCCCGTTGTTGATTGCCAGGGAGAACCTGCAATGTGGTCGAATGTGGATGGGGCTGGCAGGATTCGAGAAGCGTGTGCCTGATGCTGGCTGTTAGATGCCGCCGACAGTGCCTGGGGCGTGACTGCCCTGGATCAGCTGATTGAACAGGTCTGTATTGCGGGCCTGATCCAGCAGAACGGTGGAGCCGACCCATCTGTTGGGGTAATAGTTGGGGTTGGTCCAATAAAGGCTTCCGGTAATGCCTTTTCCGCCACTGGCGCTGCGGAAGGCTAGAACCATGCGCACCAGGTCTATGGGGTTAGTGCGCTCGTCCACCACGAGGGCATCCAGGCCTGCCGAAAGAACCTTGTTGGCTGCGACAGGGTTGAGCAAGACCGAAGGCTGCAGAGCCTTTGAGGCAATGGCCGATATGGCCTGCCGCTGCCGCTCGGCCCGCCCGAAGTCACCCTTGGGATCCGAGTAGCGCATGCGGGTAAAAGCCAAGGCCATGCCGCCATCGGCCTGATGGCAGCCCTTGGACCAGACCATGCCTGATTTGGGGTCGTTGACGTCCGCGTCATAGCAGAGATTGATGCCGCCCATGGCGTCGACTACCTTGCTGAGGCCTCCGAAGCGGATCAGAGCCACATGATCGATCTTGTGGCCCGTAATGTCCTCGATCTTGCTGGTCAGAGCCGTATAGCCCGATGTGTATGCAACGGCGTTGATCTTCATGTAGTTCCCGTCCTGTTTGACCAGAGAGTCGCGGGGAACTGAAATCAAGGAAGCAGCTCCATGCCGGGGCTTGGTCAGCACCAGGATGGTGTCGGTCCGGAAACCGGTGATGCTGGTGTCTTGGCCGGCTCCTGGGGAGCCGTCACGCTGGTCTGATCCCAGCAGAAGCCAGGTGGTTGCTCCAGAACCCGGGGTGTCCGTCAGCATTTTCTCGCGGGTGAGTTTGGCATTGATCCAGAACCAGCCGCAGCCCGCCAGTACGAACAGGGCCAGCAGGATGACCAGCAGCAGTATGGCTATGAACCTACGTAGCGGATGCTTGCGGGTCAGGGCGGCACTGGTCCGCAAGCGCCGGTTGCCTTGATTGCCGCTGGTGCTCCAGTCGTTTGTGCGGGGAGCAGTGGGGACAGCTGGCCTGGGCGTGGTCCGTGAGGAGCCGCTGGTGCGCCTGGCTGTCCGAGTTGTGTTAGCCCGCGTCGGTTGATTCACGCTCCTTGAGGAGGGCGAGAAGCTGGGTGGCTCCTGCTTTCTGCGGCTGTGCCTGGCGGATTTGGCGGGAGCGTTGGGGGCGGCTTCGGGATGGCGATGCCTGGAGGGCATGAAACTAGGTGGCTCCTGCTCTTGTCCGCCTTGGTCTGAACCAGTCCGCATGCCTTCATCCTCCATAGCTTTGACCAACTAGGCAAGCAATAGCATGTTTGAACGACCTAATGGGGTTAATCGGCTATCTCTGCGCCGGAACCGCACAGACCGTGGCGAAAAGGTAGCGGTCTGCCATGCCGATGTACTGTCCGGTTTGCGCGTCTTTGATGGTACCGTCGTTCGGATCCACGATGCCGCCTGTACTCGGATCGATCAAGGTCTTGTCGGGCATGGTGATCAGTCCTGTGCTCGGATCCGGCCCGGGCTGAGCGGATGCAGATGCAGAGGGGGCCTGGCTGCTGGTCCCTGTGTCCGAACTCTTGCTCTGGGTCTGAACGTCACCCTGCGTGCTTTGCGCCTTCTGCTCGCTGTTGGTCTGATTGTCCGACGAGGAGGTCGAGCCAGCATCCTCATTGGCCTGGGTCAACGGCTCGCCTTTGCGCAGCAGGTCCCATATGGTTTCGGCCTGGTCGGTCCATACCACCCGGTAGCGGTCCAGGGGCCATTCCTTGACAGGTATGGTCCGGGCGTAGATATGGGCGGTGTCTATATGCTTGAGCGAGTTGCCCAGGCCCAGTAGGGTTTGGAAGCTGCCCAGCCCCTCGCTCAGCTGCAGGGTGGAGATGGACGTGGTGGCCAGACGGTAGGCCTTGGGCAGGTCTGAATAAATATCAACGGTCTTGGCCTCGTTGACAAGGCTCTTGATCAGGTACTGCTGGCGGGTGGTGCGCATGATGTCCGATCCGTCGGCGCTGGTTCCGTGGCGCATACGGGCGTACTCGGTGGCCTGGGTCCCGTCCAGATGGTGCAGACCGCGTTTCAGATCGATGCCGGTGTAGCTGTCCCGCGTGTCCTTAGGGATGCACACGTCGACCCCGCCTAGAGCGTCGATGATGGACTTGAGGCCGTTGAAGTCGGCCACCACGAACTGCTGGATGTCCAGGCCGGTCAGGGAGCGGACTGCAGCCAGGGAGCAGCTGGCGGCTGAAGTTACGTCGCCGCCTTGGTTGTAGCCCTCAGCGAAAATTGAGTTGAACATGACCTGACGTCGGGCTGGGATGGTCTTGCCCTTGCTGGTGGTGCAGACTGGCGCGTCTACGATGGAATCCCTGGGAATGGAGACCACGTTCACATAGGAGCGATCGGCGGCGATCTGGACCACCATAGCCGTGTCCGACTGGTGGTTTTCCTCCAGGCCGTCCCCGCTGCCGCCCACGTCCGCATTGCCCTTGCCTTCGCGGGTATCCTGACCCAGCACTAGTACGTTCAGGGTTTTGCCCTTGTAGATGTCTTCCGGATCCTTGTGCGCTTGGGTCAGGGGATTGACGGGCTTGAGCACGTGCATGTGCCCGTTGATGTCTGTCCAGAAGGCCGCCGCCATCGAGGCCACAAGGCATAGAACGAAAGTCAGGGCCAGGCAAATGCCGGTGCGAAGGCGGTGGCTGCTGCGGAACCCGCCGCTGTGCCGGGGCTTGCTGTTCCTGCCCGCCTTGATGTTGGGCAGACCCATCTTTCTGGTTGGGGACGTCAATGGTATGCCTTCCTCATCGGCTGTCGCTGTAGCGTCATTCCGGCGGGAAGAACCGGGATGGCGATGACGCGTGCGTGAACCAGTCATAGTATAGTCTGACCCCCATCCGGAGCTCCTCCTTGGGCGATACATATCCGTTAAGAGGCGTTATGGGTTGACAGACGACCCCCGCAGCGACTGTAATAAAAGTGTGTAAACACACTAGGGACTGGGGGGTCGCTATGAGTGGTTTTATAGACACTCGATACAGCAGTACAACTAAAAAAAGGCTGACGCCGCTGATGCAATGGTTCGAAGCCAATATCGGACCTTCATGGCGGAGCGAGGCGCTCTGTGCACAAACCGATCCGGAGGCGTTCTTTCCGGGCAAGGGGGGCTCCACTCAGGAGGCCAAACGGGTCTGCGCAGACTGCACCGTCCGTAAGCAATGCCTGGACTGGGCCGTCGAACATGACGAGCGCTTCGGCATCTGGGGCGGCATGAGTGAACGGGAGCGCCGCCGTTACAAGAAAATGATGCGCGCACAGCGTCAAGTCTGAATCGCCGCAGGTGTCTTAGCTGGACATCCGGTGACCTGGTTTGCGTAGACTGGAACGCATGAGTTTCGTCGCGCCTCAAGCCCAGGATGTCCGGCAGGTCCTCTCTTCAGTCATGAACGAATGTTCGCCTGCTGCCAGTCCTCATGTGGAGGATGCCGTGGCTGCGGTGATCACGGTTGAGCATGATCTGACCTACCTGCCGGACACCCTGCGTGCTCTTTTGCGGCAGAGTCTTTTGCCTCGGATCCTGGTCATCGCGGACTGCTCGGGAGCCACTGCCGAGCCTCTCTATGCGCAGTTTCCGTTGGATGGGCCAGCGCGGGTGGAGGTGCAGGTGGTTCGCGCGCGAGGTGCATCCTCTTTCGGCGATGCCCTGGACAAGGCGCTTGGCTACGCCCGTCTGCCTGGCCGGATTCGCGCTCTTTGGCTTCTGCATGACGACAGCCGTCCGCTGGATAGGCATTGTCTGGATAAGCTGGTTGACACCTGGCACAGCAATCCCACTGCCTCCCTGCTGGGCTCCAAGCAGTATGACTGGCAGGGCGAGGGGCTGCGAGACGTGGGTCGGTATGCCTACCATCACGGAACGGTGAGTCTAGTGGTGGACAACGAGCCCGACCAAGAGCAGTATGACGCACGTCAGGATGTCTTTGCAGTGAGCCTGGCTGGCGCCTTGGTGCCTATGCAGACCATGAAGGACCTGGGTGGACCTGGTGCCTGGGCTGGCACTTTTGGCCAGTCCGATGATCTCTGTCGCCGCATCTGCCTTTCAGGCGGACGGGTGGTGGTGGTACCCAGCGCCCGGATGGCCCATGCCTGCGCCCGGATGAGCGGATTGCGTGATCGGAATGGACGGCCGGTGCAGTCTGATCGCCCCTTGGAAGCCTTCATAGGTCCCGTGCTGGCTCGGGAACGCTATCTGCTGACCGATTTTGCCTTGCTCTGGTGGCCGTTGGTCTGGCTCTGGCGGATCCTGGCTGCCTGCTGGTTCATGGCTGTTGATCTTATCGGCAAGCGGCCATACCGAGCCTTCTGCCGTCTATGCGCACCCTGGCGGATCCTGGCTCGCCCTGCAGCCTTGCTGACCATGCGTCGCCGTCTGACTGCTGTCTGTCATGGCGGTCCCCGTCGATTAGACATTCTTCAGGCCAACAGCCAGCAGATCCGGCAGTGGCAGCAGCGCAGAAAGGCCTTTCGCGACCAGCAGGAGCATCCTATGCTCAGCCACCTGGCTCTGGCGCATCTGCGCCAGCAGCTCCTGCGGCGCCTAGCATGGGCATCAGGGATGACTCTAGTGGTATTGGCTGCCTTGGTGGCCACCCACTGGCCCCTGTGCCGAACGGTTTTTTCGGGAGGGGCCATCCATGCGCCCTCGCTGCCGTCGTCTGGAGCCGACTGGTCCCGCCTGCTTGCGGCGGCTACAACCTCCTGGTCCTGGGCCGGCGGCGTGGGGCAGCCCGCAGTTCCTGCCCCCTTCCTCCTGGTGCTCCTGCCTTTTGCTCTGCTGACCGGCGGTCATGTGGCCCAGGCCGTGGCTCTGATGCTCCTGGCTGAGACGGGATTGACTGCTCTGTCTTTCTGGGCCCTGGCCGGCGTAGTGACCAGATCCAACCCCATCCGCGTTCTGCTGGGCTTGCTCTGGGCTTGCCTGGCATTCGCCCTGGGCATTGTGGATGGTCTGCAGCTGCCCATGCTGACGGTCATGGCTTTCATGCCTGCCGCTTTCGCTTTCGTTTTCAAGGCCGTGGGGTTGTACCAGGCCGAGGCTCCTGTGCAACCCAAGGCTTCGGTGCAACAGGCGGCTCTGGCCTCCATCTGCTTCCTGCCGGTCCTGGCAGCCGAACCTCAGCTCATGCTGGCCATGATTCCGCTCTTCATCATGGCGATCTGCCTAGTGCCCTCTCATCGGGTCATGCTGCTGCTGATTCCGCTGCCTTCGGCGCTGGCCTTGGCGCCGACCCTGGCCAACTCTTTGCATCATGCAAATCAGGGGCTTTGGAGACAGCTTTTCGCAGACCTTATGATCCCCTCAGCAGACCTGACAGGCCACCCGAGAGTCGGGAGCCTGGGGGAGTTGCTGACCCGCCTGCTGGGCCTGGATGTTTCGGCCCTATGGCCCTTCAAATGGCGACCTGAGCTCTGGCGTCCAATCACGCTGGCCTGCTGTCTGCTGACGATTGCTTTGCTTGCCTTTATTGCCTTGATTGTGCCTCGGGCGCTTAAGGCTGCCAGGATTCTTTGGATCACGGTCCTGCTTGGCCTGGTCCTGGCGATTGTCTCGCAGGCGGTCTGCACCGGACTTGATGAGACCGGTCCGGTGGCCGGTTCGGTCCTTCCTGGCATGATGATGGCGTTCATGGGGCTGCTGGTTTGTTTGGGCCTCTTGGCTGGCAGGGCAGTCCGTCCCTTCTCGCCTCTTGCTCCCGGACATGATCAGGCTAAAGATGATGCTGATCGTCCGCCTCTGCCTTCTGCGCAGTCAGTGAATTCGGTGGCTGTGGTCGATGGTGGCGGACGGGTTCCGAGGCTCTTGCTGGGCTTGGTACTGGCTCTGGCTACTGCAGGTGTGGCAGTGGCCGGTCTGGTGGCGCCTGTCGGAGGACCCCTGTCTGCTGATGGACGGCAGCTTCCGGCAGTAGCAGTGGATTATATGGACAAGGATCCGTCCCATCGGGTGCTGGTGCTGACCTCGCCCTCCCACGGCCGCGTGGCCTACACCGGTCTGCACACCTCTCGAGGAGAACTGATCGATGCCTCGCCTGCCCTTCGTGTTCAGAGGGTGAATGGCAGGCAGATGGCAGGCGAGGAGGTCCTTTCGCGTTCGGCGGCGGCTCTGATGGCCAATGCCGACTCCAAAGCCGTAGCCGCTGTGACCGACCTGGGCTTCGGTGGCATCTACGTGCCCGCTGACCGTTCTGGAGCCGCGGGCCTGGGGCCCACGCCCAACGATGACCTGGTATCCAACATCACCGCCAGCGATGGTGCCCAGCAGGTGATGGCCAACGCCCAGGGAACCTATTTCCGTTTGAGTTCGCAGTCCGGCAAGAACGTGGGCGTTGACATGGCTGGTGTCCGTCGGGCAGAAGCCAGCACCTGGAGGAGGGTCTGGCTTTGGACCCTGGGACTGGTACTGCTGGGATACTGCCTGGTTGCCCTGCCTCGACCGGGTTATTTTGGAGGGGATCAACTATGAGTGCACGAAGCAAGAGATCCTTGGCGGCCGCTCTGGTCACAGTGCCCCTGGTGGCGGTCCTGATCGCCGCTCTGCTGGTCTGGACGCCTCCGGCCTCCTTGGCCGATAAGGCCCAGGGTTCGACAGTGGTTGCCAGCCGAGTCAGCCAGCGGGATGTGACGGCCTACTGCCCGGCTCGAATGGCGGTAGCGGACGAGGATAAGGTCGGCGATGACCAGTTCAAAGCATCGGAAGGGGATTTGAGTGCCCGTGTCACAGCCGCCGCCTTCGGATCCATTGGCAGCTCTAGCCTGACTCTACTTGAGGGCGGGCGACGTACCATGGTGACCGATCCTGATCTCTTGGACGGGCAGAAGGCCATGGCCGCTTCGCTCGATCCCGGTGCCTCGGCCGCTGCTTTCGATTCCCGGATGCTCAAATCCCAGCCGGGCACGGGGGCTGCGATCGGTATGGTCTCTTGGGCCACCAAGGGTGATCTGCGAGGGATCCAGGCGCTTGCCTGCCCGCGGGCCGTCATGGACGCGGATTTCCTGCTGCCCGCCACCGGCCGAGGAGCCACCCAGCGGCTGGTGGTCTACAACCCGTCATCCAAGGCCACGGTGATCAGTCTTGATGCCCAGGGCTCGCACTCCTCAGGCAACCTGTCTCTGGAGACTGGAAAGACCATGACCGTGGCACCCGGTAGTCATGCCTCATACGACCTATCTGCGGCGGCTCCTGACCAGCAGGCCATATACGTCCGGGCTCGCAGCTCCCAGGCTCCGGTGGCCATGTCGGTCTCTGTCAATGTCATGGCTGGACTTGATCCACGCGGGTCGGATCAGGTGGTTGCCTTGGCGGCTCCCGGCCGTGATCTGGTTATTCCCGGCTTGCGCGGGGCGGACCAGGCTACTCTGCTTCTTCAGAGCACACGGGCCACGGCGGTGGACTTGTCCTGGATGGATGAAGGCGGTCAGCAATCCTTGCGGCGGCTGGATCTGCAGGGTTCACGGGCCACGGCGGTGGACCTGGGCGGGGTGCCTGATGGCAAGCTGGCTCTGCATGCGCATGCCGACCAGCCTATCCGGGCAGTCCTGCAGGTGACCGGCCAGGGTAGTCAGGACCGGTCGCAGTCCGACCTGGCCCTGATCCCTGCGGGGACTGCTGCCGCCTCCTCGGCTCTGACCGTATCGCATCCTGCCCAAGCCGCGCTGACCCTTGCCAATCCATCGGCCGATCCGATCAAGGCCGAACTGGTTGGATTCGACGAAAAGGGCAACAAGCTGGGGGAGCGCACGCTGACTGTTGAGGCAGGCCGTGCCCATGAGCTTTCAGCCCACGATCTGGGCGATCAGGTGGCCGCTGTTCGGCTGAATGAGGACTCTGGGCATGACTCCTCCCGGCTGATATGGAACGCGCGCCTGAGCGTGGATGCGGTCAACCAGGCTGGCCTGGCCGGTCTGGCAGTCATGGCTCCTGATGGGCTCATGCCTGTAACCACTCTGATTCGTTCAGGCCCCGACTCCACTGTCCTGCCCTGAGAGCGGGTGCTTAGCGTCCCCACATGGGGTCGATCTCCTCAGGATCGCGCCCATAGAGATCGGCCAGTTGCATGACCAGCTCGTCGCGGATGATCAGCTCCAGCTCCGTGCGGTCTCGGGTCTTGCTTTGGATGGGCAGTCGGTAGAGGACGATTCTGGCGGGAATGCCGCGGCTCGCCGGAAAACTGCGCGAGAAAAGGTCCGATCTGTCCTCCCATGGGGTGGGGTCGGAGGGAGGCACGTCCTCAACAGCGAATTGGACGGGCTTGACCAGTTGGGGCCATCCGGCGCCCAGCCGCCGGATCTGCGCTGCGGTCAGATCGTCGAAGATCCCGCATCTGGTGCGGTACCGGGGCAGGCGGGTGCCGAACGTGGGCCGACGAATCCCGCGGCCATGACTGTCCCGGTAGACGCTGCGGGACCAAGGCGGCTGATCGCTGATCATGACACTCACCATAGCGCCTCAACTCTGAGTCGGTTTTGATTCAGGGTGTCTTGTAGCATGGTGCGATGATTCACAAGCGGATGGGAGCAATCATGGCGGAGGATGGTGCGTTGAACGTGGCCTGGTGGGGCGGCCAAGACATAAGGTCCATCTGCGCACGAACACGAGTGCTGGCCTTTGATCTGGACAATACCCTGGCGCTGTCCAAGACGCGCATGGACCAGATCATGGCCGTCCATTTCGCTGCCCTGACCCGGCTTCGGCCCGTAGCTATCGTATCGGGCGGGCGGTTCAGTCAGTTTCGTGACCAGGTGCTGGATGCCCTGCCTGACGATACTCGTTTCGACCAGCTGCATCTGATGCCCACCAGCGGCACCCGCTACTACCGCTGGCAGGACGGAAGCTGGGATTGCGTCTACGCCCACGACCTGAGCGCTCAGGATCGGCAGGCGGCCGAGGACAGTCTTGAGCGCAGGGCCAAGCAGCTGGGCGACTGGGAGGAGCAGGTCTGGGGGCCGCGCATTGAGGATCGTGGTAGCCAGATAACCTTCTCCGCCTTGGGTCAGCAGGCTCCTGTTCAAGCCAAGGAGGCCTGGGATCCCGATAACAGCCGCAAGGATGCCTTGGCCCGGGCCGTGTCCGCTGACCTGCCCCACCTACAAGTGCGCTCCGGCGGCTCCACCAGCGTGGACATCTCGGCCAAGGGCATCGACAAGGCCTATGCCGTGACTTCCTTGGCAAGGATGCTGGGCGTAGAGGTAGGCGATATCGCCTTCGTGGGCGACCGGATGGATCCGGATGGCAACGATTATCCGGCAGCTCTGGCCGGAGCTATGGCCCTGCGTGTGCATGACCCTGCCGATGCCCTGGATCTGATCCGGGTCATGGAGGCTGATCTGGACTGAATCGGCCTGCAGACGATCCTGTGAACGGTGGTTTGTCCATGCACATGGTCCAGCTCTGTTTGCCTATTCTCTATGTTTGAGGGTTGGCTGGGCGATATGCACAACCTCTCATTGGCATCTGGCCGACTCCGACGGGCCGCTTGCGTTGTCACTTCGACCCTGGCGGCCTCAGCCATGGACCTGTTGGCTCCTCGAGCCTGCGCCGGCTGCGACCGCCCCGACCTTCTGCTATGCCCCAGTTGCAGATCTCTGCTTTTCCGGCCTTTCTCGGTGCCTGCGCCTGCCTATGCCGCAGGTTTGGCCTTGGCCTGCGCTCCATATCGCGGTCCTGTCAGGCGGATCATTCTGGCCTGGAAGGACCATGACAACCGACCCTTGGACGGGCCCTTGGGCCAAGTCATGGCCGATCTGGCTCCAGCCCTGTCCAGGCTGATCAACCCTTTGCTTCGATCCAAGCCTGCGAAGGCAATTCTGGTGGTTCCTGCTCCCTCTTCGGCCGCCTCCCTACGAAGGCGGGGGAGGGTTCATCTGCAGCCGATCCTTCTGTCCCTGGTCCAGGCCCTGCAGCGGCAGGGCCTGACTGCCCGTGTGGAACCAGCTCTGATCATGAACTCCGTCAGAACCAAGTCCGTTCAGGTGGGTGGCCGCCGGAATCGTTCCCATCGGCTGACAGGGCGGATCGCGGTTGCGTATCCCGCACGGCTGACAGGCCATCCCGTCCTGGTGGTGGACGACATCATCACTACGGGATCCACCATTCGCCAGTGTGCTCGCGCCCTGGAGAACGCAGGTGCTCTGCCGCTGGCCGCCTTGGCTCTGGCGGCTGTTCCTCCAGGTCATGAGGACCTCTAGCGGGCCTGCGCTACGGCCATCTCATCCCAGCGGGTGGTGGCCCGGGGGGAGAGCATGCCCCGGTTCATGGCCCAGTCGGCCCCCATATCCTCGTCACTCCGACCCTTGCCACGGATGCCTCCATAGCCTATGCCCACCCGGAAGGGGCCGAAACGCCGGGTGACATCCTCTAGGACATCTCCCAGACCATGGGTGTCTCGGGCTGCGTCCAGACCTTCCAGGGTGTGGAAGCGGCCGGCATCGGTCAGATCTAACAGAACCACCCCGGCCCGGATCCAGCGGGCGTACGGATCCACCCTGCCCTTGAGCGCTCGACTGGCTGCGCCGGCGATGACCAGCGGGTCGTCGCTGGGATCCTCCAGGACGACGGTCCGGCTGGCTGCGCAGAACTGCTGAGGCGCATAGGGGCTGGTGGAGCAGAAGACCCGCACCCTGCCGCAGAGGCCGTGCTGCCGGCGTAGACGGCGGCAGGCCTTCTGGGCATAGATGCTCAGCGCTTGAGCCAGTGTGGCGTAGCCCTCGATGGGGTGAGAGAACATGCGTGAGCACAGAATCTGATCGGTGCGCACGCCTCTGGCGGCATCCGCCTCGGGCTCGATGCAGGGCCATCCCCTCAGTTCGAGGAGGGTGCGCTGCAGCATAACGGAGAACCGGTGCCGGATCAGGGAGGGATCTGCATTGCGCAGATCCAAAGCAGTGGTGATGCCCATGCCCATAAGCCTGCCGGTCAGCCGTCGGCCCACCCCCCAGACTTGGTCGATGGGCACTGATGCCAGAATCTGGTCGCCATACTGGGCCTCCACTTGGTTCCAGAGGGTGATCCCCTCGGTCGAGGGATGATCCTTGGCCCAGTGGTTGGCCACCTTGGCCAAGGTTTTGGTAGGCGCCACCCCTACGCTGACGGGAATGCCGGTGGACCGCAGGACCGCGGCGCGCAGTTTCCGGCAGATCTCGACGGTGCGCTTGTCGTTCCATATGCTGTCCATGAAGCACTCGTCGATGGAGTAGACCTCCTGGTTGGGCAGGAAATGGGCCATGATGGCCATCATGCGCCGGGAGAGGCTGGCGTAGAGCTCATAGTTGGAGCTACGGGCCACCACCCCGTCCTGCAGGGCTCGGTCACGAATGGTGAACCAGGGTGTGCCATTGGTGATGCCCAAGGCCTTGGCCGAGCGATTGCGGGCCACTACGCAGCCGTCGTTGTTGGACAGCACGACCACCGGACGGTTAGCCAGGGAGGGATCGAAGACCGCCTCGCAGGAGGCATAGAAAGAATTGGCATCGGCCAGGACTACCCGGCTCGTCAGAGCGGTCCCGGCTGCAGGATCGGCCGATCCCTGTGCGCTCACGCCGACCCCCAGCCCGTGGAAGGGTAGACGGGTTTCCGGCTCTGGCTTCCCGTGGGCCTGTGTCTATGCGGAGTGTGTCCGGGGTAGGTGACCTGAGGCAGGGGAGAGCCGCTCCGGGGTTCGCCCTTGGCATCCACTCGCTGCCAGTGGTAGTTGCCGATGACGACTCCCCAGATGACCAGTTCCTCGCCCTCCTGGGGCAGGAAGTCAGGGTAGGCGGGGTTCTCGGCCCGCAGCATGGTCCGTCCCTTGCGCCTGGCCAGCCGTTTGACCAACAGCTCGTCGTCCAGAATGGCGATGACGATGTCTCCCTCGCGGGGCTCCAGGGATCGGTCGACCACTAGCAGGTCCCCATCGAAGATGCCAGCGCCGGTCATGGAATCGCCGGCCACATGAATGATGAAGGTGGAATCGGGGTGGACGATGACGTTCTGATCGAAGCTGAAATCGCCACTGAAGTAGTCCTGGGCTACTGAAGGGAAACCGGCGTGGACGGCCTCCAGGGCCTGGGGAATGGGGCTGGGGCGCCCTCGGAAGATGCTCAGGGCGTCGACCCGGCACTCCGGCAGGGAAACAGGGGCCGCCTCCGGCGACCCATGGATAGCAGCTACCATGGCACACCTCGAACTCGATGATATTCGAACAAATGTTCGATTTCATTATGAGTCGAAGTTCGCCTCCCCGTCAATGCGGCGCGTCGGACCCGCCGGAGCGGTCCCCGTCCACCTCGTCCTCGTCGGGATCGCGGTGGTATCTGGGCAGGGTGATCTCGAAGTCCGCTCCGCGCGGATCGTCCACCACCTGCACTTGTCCTCCATGCAGCTGAGCCGCCCACCGGGCGATGGACAACCCCAGCCCGGTGCCTCCCGACTCCGTGCCCGGTCCGGCCTTGCCCTTGACGAAGCGCCGGAAGATGTCGGTGCGGGCCTCGGGAGGTATCTGCGAGCCGAAGTTGACCACGTTGGTGACTATGGCCTCGTGCTGCCGGTCCTCGTGGGCCTGGATCAGCACGGTAGTGCTGTCGGCCGAGTGCTTCAGGGCGTTGCTGATGACGTTGGTGAAGAGCTGGCGCAGCCGGTCCTGGTCGCCCTCCATTCTCAGGCCCTTCTCCAGATCAACCTGGATGTCGTGGGCATGCCCGGCATCGGCTATGACCAGGGGCTGAAGGGTCTCGTCAATGAAGTCCCCGAAGTCGAAGTCCTCGATCTGCAGGCTGGCGGCCCCGGCCTCCATCCTCGACAGGTCCAGCAGGAAGGCGATCAGGTCGGACAGGCGGTGGGTCTGCTCCAGAATCCCTTCCAGGTTGGCTGGCGTGGGGTCGGTCACTCCGTCCGCCATGTTCTCCACCATGGCCTGCAGAGCCGAGACAGGGGTGCGCAGCTCGTGGCTGACATTGGCCACCATGTCACGGCGCATCTGGTCGGCGTGCTGGAGCTCCTCGGCCATCTCGTTGAAGGACTGGGCCAGGAGTCCCACCTCGTCATGGCTGGTCGTCGTGGCGTGGACCCGAACCGTGTAGTCACCGTCGGCCATGGCCTCGGCTGCATCCCGCATCTGGCGCAGGGGCGCAGTGAGCCCCCGCGAGAAGAAGTAGGTGATCCCCAGGGCCACCACCAGGGTCAGGGGCATGGCAATCCAGCCGCTCCAGCCCATCTTCAGCAGGAACCAGGCCATTACGAAGGCGATGGCTGTGGAGATGATGATCAGGACGCTCAGCTCCACCTTCAATGAGGCGAAGGACCCAATGGGTCGTTCGCGGTCCACACGCGCACTCAGATTAGGCCTCTTGCGCCGGTTTCTGCCGTCCTTGCCCATTGTCTGCACTGCAGCTGCTACCGCTGGTCCTGGTCCTCGGGCGGCTCGAAGGCGTATCCCACGCCGTGCACAGTACGGATCATCTGCGAGCCCAGCTTGTGGCGCAGCGCCTTGACGTGGGAATCCACCGTCCTGGTGCCTGAGGCATCCACCCAGTCCCAGACCTCCTCCAGCAGCTTCTCACGGGTGAGCACGGACTTGGGTCGACGGGCCAGCGTGGCCAGCAGGTCGAATTCGGTGGGAGTCAGGTGTATCTGCTCCCCACGCAGGGTCACGATGCGCTGGGCCGGGTCGATGACCAGGGATCCGAAGTCCAGCACCTTCTCGTTCTCGGAGTTCTTGGCAATGACCTTGGCTCGCTCCACCCTGCGCAGAAGGGCCTTGCAGCGGGCGATCAGCTCGCGCATGGAGAAGGGCTTGGTCATGTAGTCGTCGGCGCCGGCTCCCAGACCGGTTACCTTGTCGGCCTCATCATCCCGGGCGGTCAGAATCAGCACCGGCACCGGCCGCTCGGCCACGATCCGCTTGGTGGCCTCCAGACCATCCATGACGGGCAGCATGATGTCCATGATGACCAGGTCAGGTTTGATCTGGGATGCGGCCTGCACGGCGCTGGCACCATCCGAGGCCACCCGTGCCGTCCACCCTTCGGCGGTGATGCGCTGGGCGATGGCGGTGGCCAGGGTGGGTTCGTCCTCAACCACCAGGATGGTGCTGGGTGTAGTGTAGCGGCTTGTGTTTTTGATCATGCCTACCTCTGTCTTCGATCACTGATCCGCAAAACGATGGTCGTCATGCGGGGTGGAGCCTTTTGGCATTCGTTCCACCACCGTCGTTTCTTCCAGAATAGTCTTCAGAGCCTCCAGGGGAAGTGTGCTCGCGGAGAATCGCGTCGTCTTCTGACGCCTGTCGGCAAGTCCATGCGCGATGACATTATTATATGGTATTTTATCGACTCGTTCTGGAGGACATATGGGTTACAAGGTCGGTGACATGGTCGTCTATCCGCGTCATGGGGCCGCCAGGGTGGATGCCATCACCGAACGGACCGTCAAGGGCGTCACCCGTAAATACCTGCAGCTGTCCGTGCTCTCCTCTGACGGGCTGGTCATCAACGTTCCCGTCGAGAACGCAGCCAAGGTGGGCGTCAGGGACATCGTCGACGCCAAGGCAGTGGCCAAGGTCTTCGAAATCCTGCGCACCCCGGTGGTCGAGGAGAAGGAGATGAACTGGTCCCGCCGCTATAAGCTGAACGTGGAGAAGATAGCCACCGGCGAGGTCAACAAGATCGCCGAAGTGGTGCGCGACCTCTCTCAGCGGGACGTGGACGAGCACGGGCTGTCGGCGGGCGAGAAGCGGATGCTGATCAAGGCCCGCAAGATTCTGACCTCCGAGATCGCCCTGTCCGAGAAGCTGGACGAGGACGAGGCCCAGCGTCTGCTGGACGTCAATCTGGGCTATGCAGAGCCCATGCCTGGCGATGACAAGCACCATACCAAATCCCCCAAGGAACCAGCTTCCAAGACCTTGGCACGGGTGGCTCAGGAGGCATCCAAGACCAAGGGCAAGGGCAAGACCAAGGCCAAGCACTGAGGCCGGGACCAGTCGTGGGTGATCCAAGCGTCGGACTGGGCTTTGATGCTCATCGCTTCGATCCAACTGGAGAACGTCCCCTCTGGCTGGCCTGCCTGCCCTGGAATGACGGAACTCCTGGCCTGCTAGGCGATTCTGACGGCGATGTGGCCGCCCACGCCCTGATTGATGCCATCTTGTCAGCTGCCGGCCTGGGTGATATCGGCACCTTGTTCGGCCTGGGCCCACAGGCTCTTGGGGCGGGCATGCATGGAGCAGCCATGCTGGAGAGGACCATGGACTGCCTGCACGGGCACGGCCGCAGTTTGCTCAACGCCTCCCTAGTCATCATCGGCCAGCGTCCCAAAGTTTCTTCCCGTCGTCACCTGGCCCAGCAGGCCATGAGCCAGGCCGTCGGGGCACCGGTCCGGCTGACCGCCACCACGACTGATGGCATGGGGTTCACCGGTCACAACGAGGGCATCGCCGCCATGGCTGCCGCCCTGGTGGACTGATCGGCATCAGGCGCGCAGTGCCGCCCATCCTTTGGCCAGGGCCCAGAAGAGGGTGGACAGGGTCACGATGACGAAGCTTGGAGGAGCGGGCACCATGGCCGAAATCACCAGGCCCCCCCAGATGGAAGCCAGGCAGATCAGTCCTGATACAAGCATGGCCCGAAGGGGAGATGCCACCAGAATGTTGGCCGTGGCCGCTGGAGTGACGACCAGGGCGAAGATAAGCAGAGTTCCTACTGCCGGTACGGCGATGGTGATGACCCCGGCCATGATGGCCATGAAGGTCAGGTTCATCAGCCCGATGGGCACGCCTCGGGCCTGGGCCACCTGCTCATCCAGGGAGCTGAAGAGCAGGGGCCGATAGATCAGGGCCAGCAGGATCAGCAGGATCGCGTCGAAGATTATGAAGCCGATGACCTGGCCTCGGGTGATGGTCAGGATGGAACCAAAGAGGATGGCCTGCATTTGCTGGGATGCCGAGCTGGACATCCTGGCGAAGAAGAGTCCCAGGCCGGTGGCGAAGGCCAGGACCGTGCCCGTGGCGATCTCCCTCTGCGAGGCCCGCTTGCCCAGGGCTCCGATGACCAGCGCCCCTCCCAGGGCGAATAGGCCCATGCCGACAGAGACCGGCAGCCCCAGCAAGACAGCCCCTGTGGCGCCAGGCAGCCCGATGTGGGCCAGGGCGTGGGCAGCGAAGGTGGAATGTCTGGCAATGGTGAAGTAGCCCATGGCTCCGGCGGCCACAGCGATGCATAATCCTGCCAGCATGGCGTTGCGCATGAAAGGGGCGGCGAGGATCTCCGTCCAATGGGAATCGAAGACTGATGTGGTCATGAGGTCCTTTCCTTGTCCGTTTCGTGCAGGCGGGCCACCTGGCTGGGTTGATAGCGATTGTGGACAGGTCCGATCGGCTCGTCCATGTCGGGGGCCACGAACATGTCCCCTTGGGGAGTGGTGACTACCTCCACCTTGGTGCCGTAGAGGTGGGTGAGCAGATCCGAGTCCAGCACGTCGTCCATGCGGGCGTAGTGGGGGTGTCCATCCAAGAGGTAGACCGCCCCGGTCAGCACAGGCAACAGCATGTTCAGGTCATGGGCCACCACCTGGATGGTCATCCCCAGACGGCTGTTGAGCTGTGCCAGCAGGTGTACGGTGGCGCGCTGCCCGGCCAGGTCCAGATTGGCCAGGGGTTCGTCGAGCATGAGCAGATCAGGATCGCAGACCAGAGCCTGGGCGATGGCCACCCGCTGGCGCAGGCCGCCGGAGAGCTGCGACAGGCGCAGGTGTGCCCTGTCCTCCACGCCGACGAAGCGCATGGCCTTTCTGGTGCGCTCGCGGTCCTGCCGGGTGACGGGGTGAATGCCGAAGCGGGTGCCGGTGAGCCCCAGCAGAACGGATTGCTCGGCCGTAAGGTTGGAGTCGATATCCGAGGTGTAGCTTTGAGGCACGTAGCCGATGCGGTCGTTGGCCTGCCCAGCTGGCTGTCCCAGGACCTGCAGACTGCCTGCATCCAGGGGGAGCAGGCCGAGCTCGGCCTGCATCATGCTGGTTTTGCCGGTGCCGTTGGTGCCGACGATGGCCGTCACGGTCCCCGAGGGAATAGCGAAGGTTCCCTCAGACCAGATCAGCCGCCCAGATCGGCGGATGGCGGCATGGTCGAAGACGATGCAGGCCTGGGTGGATGTTCTATCCGTGTCCGTAACCATGGCGTCCTTTCCGGGAGGGATTCAAGATGGTGGTCCTGCTCTTATTGAGCATGATTCTCATTATGACGAGGGAAAGGGTAGCGCGCAACTTCGTCAGCCAAGTCTTCCTCTCATCGTGGCCCGCGCTGCAACCCGGCCGGTTTCCGCCTATGTCCTCATGCGGCATTCGCTTTGGCAGTCAGTCAAATCGAAGGTCCGGTTTTTCGCACGCCTGCATGCAACATGGCTGCGGTCGCCGTCCGGACCGTCCCTCGGACATGTGGTTCCGGTCGCGGAGGAATCTGCGCTAGGCTTGCTCAGACGGATTCGACGAGGGTTTGCGCCCGCTTGGATGATGGAGATGTATTGACGGCAGTGAAACTAGATGGAAAGGCGGCGGCTGCAGAACTCAAGGAGGACCTGCGCGCTCGCGTGGCTAGGCTGACAGCCTTGGGGCGCACTCCTGGCCTGGGAACCATCCTGGTAGGGGAGGACCCCGGTTCGCTCAAATATGTGGAGGGCAAGCATCGTGACTGCAGCCAGGTAGGCATCCGGTCGATCAGGGTGGACCTGCCCGCCGATACCGGCAAGGAGCGGATTCTTGCTGCAGTGGATCAGCTTAACCAGGATCCTGACTGCACCGGCTACATCGTCCAGCTGCCCCTGCCTGATGGTGTGGACCCCACTGAGATCATCGAGCGCATCGATCCGGCCAAGGACGCCGACGGCATGCATCCCTACAATCTGGGCCAGCTGGTCCTGCATGCCGACGGCCGGGTGCGGACCCCTCTGCCCTGTACCCCGCGGGGTATTCTGCATCTGCTTGACCATTACGGGATCGACCTCGCCGGCAAGGAGGTCTGCGTGCTGGGTCGAGGATTGACCGTGGGGCGCACCATCGGACTGCTCCTGACCAATCGCGGGGTGGACGCCACCGTGACGCTCTGTCATACCCGCACCAGGGACATTGATGCTCATCTGCGCAGGGCGGACGTGATCATCGCAGCCGTGGGCCGAGCCGGGCTTGTCGGTCCGGATCAGGTTCGCCCGGGTGCCGTACTGGTGGATGTAGGCGTCTCCAGAATCTGGGACAAGCAGGAGGGGCGCTGGCGGATCAAGGGCGACATCGATCCGGCCGCCAGGCCGTCTTCATCCGCCTATACGCCTAATCCCGGCGGTGTAGGACCGATGACCCGCGCCATGCTCCTGGCCAACGTGGTCGATTCCGCTGAGCGAGCCGCCGGAATCCTCGCCTGCGACACGCCCGAGGCATCCCGGCGACAATGACCGTGGTGTCTCCTATCATGGAGGATGTTCGCGCCTACCGGCGGGAACGCATAACTCAATACGGTAAAAATATCCACCAACTATACAAGAAACAATTTAATTAATGGCAGAGAACAAGAAGGAAGTCCCTCAGGTCGCGGTCAACGACATCGGATCCGAGGAAGACTTCATCAAAGCAGTCGATTCCACCATCAAGAACTTCGACGATGGGGATCTGGTCGAGGGGACGGTCGTCAAGATCGACCATGACGAGGTTCTGCTGGACATCGGCTACAAGACCGAGGGCGTGATTCCCTCCCGCGAGCTTTCCATCAAGAAGGATGTCGATCCCGACGACGTGGTCCAGGTCGGTGACACCATCGAGGCTCTGGTCGTCACCAAGGAGGACAAGGAAGGGCGCCTGATCCTGTCCAAGAAGCGCGCTCAGTACGAGCGTGCCTGGGGCGACATCGAGAAGATCAAGGATGCTGACGGAGTCGTCGAGGGCACCGTCATCGAGGCCGTCAAGGGCGGACTCATCGTCGACATCGGTCTGCGTGGCTTCCTGCCCGCATCACTGGTCGAGATGCGCCGCGTGCGCGACCTGTCTCCCTACATCGGGCAGAAGATCAAGGCCAAGATCCTGGAGCTGGACAAGAACCGCAACAATGTGGTCCTCTCCCGCCGCCAGTACTTGGAGGAGACCCAGTCCGAGGTGCGCGAGACCTTCATGGCCCAGCTCAAGAAGGGCCAGATCCGCGAAGGCACGGTCAGCTCCATCGTCAACTTCGGCGCCTTTGTCGACCTGGGTGGCGTGGACGGCCTGATCCACGTTTCCGAGCTCTCCTGGAAGCACATCGATCACCCCAGCGAGGTCGTCAAGGTGGGCGACAAGGTCACTGTCGAGGTGCTGGATGTCGATATGGACCGCGAGCGCATCTCGCTGTCCCTCAAGGCCACCCAGGAAGACCCCTGGCAGCGCTTCGCCCGGACCCACGTGCCCGGACAGATCGTCAAGGGCAAGGTCACCAAGATCGTGCAGTTCGGTGTCTTCGTCTCCGTCGAGGACGGCATCGAGGGCCTGGTCCACATCTCCGAGCTGGCCAACCGCCACGTGGAGAACCCCGAGACCGTGGTCAAGCAGGGCGAGGAGATCTTCGTCAAGGTCATCGATGTCGATCTGGATCGTCGCCGTATCTCCCTGTCGCTCAAGCAGGCCGACGACTCCGTCGATCCGACCTCCGAGGACTTCGATCCGGCCATCTACGGCATGCCCGCCGAGTACGACGAGGACGGCAACTACAAGTATCCCGAGGGCTTCGACCCCGAGAGCAACGAGTGGATCGCCGGCTACGAGAAGCAGCGGGAGGAGTGGGAGTCCCAGTATGCGGCCGCCCACGACCTCTGGGAGCAGCACAAGGCCTTCGTGGCCAAGGAGCTGGAGAACGCCGAGGCTTCAGCTGCGGAGGACAGCAGGTCCTCTCAGACGCCTGCCTCTGGTTCTCACTCTCACCGTCAGAGCTCCGAGGAGACCACCAACTACAGCTCGGAGTCCAGCTCCGAGGGCACTCTGGCCTCCGACGACCAGCTGGCCGCCTTGCGCGAGCAGCTGCTCAAGGAAAAGAAGTGAGCGTTAAGCAGTGAATGGAGGGGTCCGGCCTCGGTCGGGCCCCTCCATTTGTATGTGCTGTCATAACAGCTACATGTGGGAGGTCGGGATGATACGTGTGGGATTGACCGGCGGGATAGCGGCTGGCAAGAGCACTGTGGCTGCTCGGCTGGCTCAGGACGGGGCCAGGATCATCGACTACGACCGGCTCTCCCATGAGGTCATCGCTCCGGGCGGAACGGGCGTGAAGCCCGTTCTGGAGCGCTTTGGAGCGGACTGCGGGGACGATCAGGGGGGAGTGGACAGGTCAGCCCTGGCGGCACGGGTCTTTGGGGGGCCGACGGCCGACCGGGATCGCAAGGATCTGGACGACCTCATTCACCCGCTGGTCTATGACCTGGCCGCAAAGGTCGAGCAGCCATGGCTGGACGGCTCCGAGGTGGTGGTCCATGAGGTGCCCCTGCTGACCGAGGTAGGCTCAGCCATTCCTTTTCATTTCGACAGGGTTCTGCTGGTAGAAGCTCCAAGCCAGGTGAGAATTGCGCGTATGGTGAATCAGCGGCATATGACGCCGAGCCAGGCTGTTGAGCGCATCGGTTCCCAGACCAGCAGCAGTTCCCGACGCGCTCAGGCTGATCTGCTGGTGGACGGATCCCAGCCTATCGAACAAATGTTCGAGTCTGTTGATAGAATATATGAAGAGTTGAAGGCCTTGGCCAAGGGATCCTCACGCAGTTACTGACGGGTCTTGGCAAACGACGCATCCTGGAAGGGAGTTTCATGGGGTTCAACATTGAGCGGACCGACAAGCCCTTCGTGGTCAAGTCTCCCTATAAGCCTTCCGGCGATCAGCCAGAAGCCATCAAGGAGCTGGCCACTCGGATTGAGAATGGCGAGAACGATGTGGTGCTCATGGGAGCCACCGGCACCGGAAAGACCGCGACCACGGCCTGGCTGATCGAGCGCCTGCAGCGGCCCACCCTGATCTTGGAGCCCAACAAAACACTGGCTGCACAGCTCTGTGCCGAGTTCCGCGAGCTCATGCCCGACAATGCTGTCTCCTACTTCGTCTCCTACTACGACTACTACCAGCCTGAGGCCTACATCCCCCAGACGGACACCTATATCGAGAAGGACTCCAACATCAACGATGATGTGGAGCGTCTTCGGCATGCCGCCACAGCCAACCTGCTGACCAGGCGCGACTGCGTGGTGGTGGCCACGGTCTCCTGCATCTACGGCCTGGGAACGCCCGAAGAGTACGCCGGACGCATGCTCTTCCTGCACGAGGGGGACCGGATCAACCGGGACGATCTGCTGCGCAAGTTCGTGGACATGCAGTACAAGCGCAATGACATCGCCTTCACTCGAGGCACCTTCCGCGTGCGAGGAGATACGGTTGAGATTATCCCCGTATATGAAGAGCTGGCCGTACGCATCGAATTCTTCGGCGACGAGATTGACCGCATCTCCACGCTGCACCCGCTGACCGGGGACGAAATCGCCCATGAGTCCTCAGTGCACATCTTCCCAGCCTCCCACTATGTGGCCGGTCCCGAGCGGATGGAGCGCGCACTGAAGACCATCAAGGAGGAGCTGGACTGGCGTGTGGGCCAGCTGCGTAAGCAGGGCAAGGAGCTGGAGGCTCAGAGGCTGACCATGCGTACCACCTATGATCTGGAGATGCTCACCCAGATCGGCACCTGCTCCGGAGTGGAGAACTACTCCAGACATTTCGATGGACGCGAACCTGGAACGCCGCCCCACACCTTGCTTGACTTCTTCCCTGACGACTTCCTGCTGGTCATCGACGAGTCCCATGTGACCGTTCCCCAGATCGGTGCCATGTACGAGGGTGATGCCAGTCGCAAGCGGACCCTGGTGGAGCACGGCTTCCGCCTGCCTTCGGCTATGGACAACCGTCCGCTGAAGTGGCCCGAGTTTCTGGACAAGGTCGGTCAGACCGTTTATCTGTCGGCTACTCCTGGCGACTATGAGATTGGTCTGTCAGACGGTGTGGTGGAGCAGGTCATCCGGCCCACAGGTCTGCTGGATCCCGAGGTGGAGGTCAGGCCGGTCAAGGGCCAGGTGGATGACCTCCTGGACGAGATCAAGACGCGGGTGGACCGCCATGAGCGGGTCCTGGTGACCACGCTGACCAAGAAGATGGCCGAGGACCTGACCGACTACCTGCTGGAGCGCGACATCAAGGTGGAGTACCTGCACTCTGACGTGGACACCCTGCGGCGTGTGGAGCTCCTGCGGGAGCTTCGCGAGGGCAAGATCGACGTCATCGTGGGCATCAACCTCCTGCGCGAGGGGCTGGACCTGCCTGAGGTCTCCCTCGTGGCCATCCTGGATGCGGATAAAGAGGGCTTCCTGCGCTCCTACCGCTCCCTGATCCAGACCATCGGTCGTGCGGCCAGGAACGTGTCCGGCAAGGTCATCATGTACGCCGACGAGGTCACCGACTCCATGGAGAAGGCCATCAGCGAGACCAACCGTCGTCGGGCCAAGCAGATCGCCTACAACAAGGAACACGGTGTGGATCCCAAGCCGCTGATCAAGAAGATCAGCGACGTCAACGACATGCTGGCCAAGGAGGATGTGGACACTCAGACCCTGCTTGCAGGCGGCTATCGCAACGCTAACAAGGCCGGCAACTCTCACCTGGGCGTGCCCCTCTACGACAAGGAGGAGGCCGACAAGCGGCATCAGGAGATCCTCCAGGCCGGTCTGCCTGCGCAGGATCTTGCCGACCTGATTCGTCAGCTAAGCGACCAGATGCACACGGCTGCGCAACAGCTGCAGTTCGAACTTGCAGCCCGCCTGCGCGACGAAATCAAGGATTTGAAGAGGGAGCTTCGGCAGATGACCGAGGCTAAAAAGTAAGTTCGGCCCTTGGTCAGTGGCCAGCTTCGACCTTATTGCGAGCCTGTGATGTCCGGCAAGAGCATCACAGGCCTGAACTACAGAGCGCCGTCGGAAAGGATGATCAGACATGCAGACGGGGAGATGAGCACGTCATATCTTGCCGCTAGAGTCAGATAATATGTCTGAAACACCTCTGCCGTTCATGGTTGTGAGCCTGGTTGTGCTGGCTGTCTTCCTAGTGGTCGATCTTCTGGTGATCGGGCGGCGGCCACATGTGCCTTCGACCGGCGAATGCGTGCTGCACATCGGCTTCTTCGTGGTCATGGCCCTGATCTTCGGGGCGCTGATATGGAAGATGGCCGGGTCCAAGCCGGCCATAGAGTTCTACTCGGGCTGGCTGACCGAGTACTCCCTCAGCATCGACAACCTCTTCGTCTTCGTCATTATCATGACCAATTTCGCTGTGCCATTGCGTCTTCAGCGCTATGTGCTCAGCATCGGCATCACCATTGCCTTGCTGCTGCGCGGGGTGTTCATCCTAGCCGGGACTGCGCTGATTACCCGCTTTACCTGGGTCTTCTTCATTTTCGGCTTCTTCCTGCTTTATACCGCTTGGAACATGGTATCCAGCCGGGGCAAGCAGGAGGAGTACCACGAGAACGGGATGATCAGAGTTTTGCGCCGTGTCATCCCCATTACCAGCCACTACGACGGTGAACATCTGCGGACCACCTTTGAGGGCAAGCGCTACTTCACTCCTATGCTGGTGGTCTTCCTGGCCATCGGCACCACCGATGTCATGTTCGCGTTCGATTCCATTCCTGCCATCTTCGGGCTGACCAAGGATCCCTTCATCGTCTTCACGTCCAATGTCTTCGCCCTGCTGGGCCTTCAGCAGCTCTACTTCCTGCTGGGTTCCCTACTGGACAAGCTGGAGTATCTGCCTCTAGGGCTGGCTGTGGTCCTGGCCTTCATCGGGGTCAAGCTGATTCTGGAAGCTTTGCACGGCAACACGCTGCCCTTCATCAATGGCGGACGGCCTCTGACAGCCGTGCCGGATATCCCGACTGGGGTCTCCCTATTGGTCATCGTTCTGGCTGTAGGCATTGCCGCCTTGGCTTCAGTGATCAAGAGTCGTTTGGCATCCTCTGAAACAGATTCACATGGAGATAAGCAATAGGCAAAGCCTTGGATCACAAGGTTTGTTAGCGCTAACGGAAAATACTGGTTCTCATCGCGCCGAGTCTGTACAATAGAACGGTAAACATGGAAAAGAACAGGCAGGTAGCATATGCGCAAAGCCAAAATCGTCGATACTATCGGGCCGGCTTCCGAGTCGTTGGAAAACATCACCAAGCTGGTCAAGGCCGGTATGGATGTGGCAAGGCTCAACCGGTCTCACGGCACCCCTGAAGATCATCTCAAGGTTTACAACAACGTGCGTCAGGCCAGCAAGGAGCTCGGACGCAACGTGGCTGCTCTGGTTGATCTGCAGGGTCCAAAGATTCGTTGCGGATGGTTCAAGAAGAACGAGCAGGGCGAAGATAAGGTCATCCTCAAGGAAGGCCAGGAGTTCATCATCACCACCGATGATGTCGAGGGTGACGAGCACATAACCTCCACTACCTTCAAGGGTCTGCCCGGGGACTGCCATCCGGGGGATCCTGTCCTGATTGACGACGGCAAGGTCCGTCTGGAGGTCACTAAGGTCGAGGGCAATCAGGTTTACACCAAGGTGGTCGTGGCTGGTCCGGTCTCCTCTCACAAGGGCATCAACCTGCCCGGTGTGGCTGTAAGCCTGCCGGCGCTGACTCCCAAGGATGAGGAGGACCTGCGTTGGGGCATCCGCACCGGCGCTGACATCATCGCCATGTCCTTCGTCCGCTTCGCCACCGACATCGACCGCGCCCACGAGATCATGGACGAGGAGGGTCGCCGCATCCCCGTCGTCGCCAAGATCGAGAAGCCTCAGGCCGTTGAGAACCTGGAGGAGATCGTCAAGGCCTTCGACGGCATTATGGTGGCCCGCGGCGATATGGCCGTGGAGATGCCCTTCGAGCAGGTCCCCCTGGTGACCAAGCGCTGCATTGAGCTGGCCCGCCAGTATGCCAAGCCGGTCATCGTCGCCACTGAGGTCCTGGGCTCCATGGTTCATTCGCCCATCCCCAGCCGTGCAGAGGCTTCCGACTGCGCCAACGCCGTCCTGGATGGCGCCGACGCCACCATGACCTCCAACGAGACCGCCGTCGGCGATTACCCCGACACTACGGTGGCTACTATGGCACGGATCTCCGAATACGCCACCACCCACGGTTTTGACCGTATCCCGGGTATGCGCAACCTGGACATGTCCAACTCTGGTGCCGTCTCCTCCGCCGCCGTGGACCTGGCTGACAAGATCAACGCCAAGGCCATTGTGGCTTTCACCCAGACAGGCAACACCGTGCACCGGGTCTCTCGCGAGCGTCCGGCCGCCCCTATTTATGCTCTGACCACCGATGAGCATACTTATCATTGGCTGGCTCTGAGCTGGGGCACCGAGGCCTTTATGTGCGAGCAGGACTACCACGATTTCAACCGTGCAGGTCTCATGGCTTTCGTGGACTCCACCTTGAAGAAGCAGGGCAAGGTCTCCGACGGCGACTGCCTGGTGGTGCTCAGCAGCGCTCAAGGCGAGTATGAACCGGGAAACACCGACTGCATCTATGTGCACACTGTAGGCGCCAACGAGTGACTTTCCGGTTTGCTGCCTGACTGTCGTTTGCGTCAGTCAGGCAGGTTAACCGTTAGGTTCATTTGACACTGTTATTGCAATGCAACGAACCGGTGGTCTTTCTCCGCCCAGGACGACGGGGGGCTGAGGCCGCCGGTTCGTTGTATGAAGGCTCCAGTCCCGGCTAAGCTTGCCGCTCTTGTTCCAGGCTTAAGCATTGACAGCAGTCAGTTGCTCCTGTGCTGTTGTCAGTGCAGGTCAGACAGTCCGATTTTGGCCCGCAGAATGGCGATGGTGGTTTTGGCATCCAGTATGGTTCCTGCGATCACCATGTCGTAGGCCTCATCCACGGTGAAAAGGCGCACATTCTGGTGGGGGGTTTCTGGTGCAAGGCTGGAAGGCTGGACCGGGGTCAGGCCTTCGGCATAGAAAAGCGTGGTGTGCTGGGTAGAGAAGCTGGGAGTATTGATGAATCTGGCGAACTGGTTAAAGGAGGCAGCCTTGTATCCGGCCTCTTCGCGCAGTCGTCTGGTGGCTACATCAATGGGGGCTTCCTTATCGTTGAGCGGGTGGCCGGCGGGCAGCTCAAGGGTCCAGCGGTGGGTGGGCAGACGGTACTGCTCGACCAGGGGTATTCGTCCGTCGTCGGTGATGGCCAGGACTGCTATGGTGTCCCCATGCTTTTCGCTGACGATGCTGCGATCGAAAGTCTGGTTGTCGCTGGATTCATAGGTGACCCTGTCGACGCTGAAATAGTGGCTGTCCATGATCTGCTTGCGGGCCTTCTCCTGGACGGGGGAGGTGCGCCAAGGATCGAACCGCCGATAGATCTGAGTGGTCATCATGCTCTCCTTCGACTGCTGATGTGCCTGTATACATAACTGTCTTCATTCTAAGGCAGATTCAACACGAATAACCTTGCGTCGTCGCCAAAGTATGGTAGATTCTCTGTGGTGATGAAAAGCCCCCGTATCCCAATTGGCAGAGGAAACGGCCTCAAAATCCGTGCAGTGTGAGTTCGAGTCTCACCGGGGGCACGATAAAGCGAACCCCATCCGTCCTCATCGGTCGTCCGGTGACGTACAGATGGACTTTCAGGAAACGAGGTTGAAAGTGGCTTCAGAGAGTAAGAACCGCAGCGAGTCCCCCGAAGGGCGGACCGTGGTTGTGGCGGAGGATGAGGCTTTGATCAGGCTCGATACCGTTGAAGCTCTCGAGGATGCCGGCTATGACGTGGTCGGTCAGGCGGCCAGCGGCCAGGAGGCCATTGATCTGACCCGCGAGCTGAGGCCAGACGTAGTGGTTATGGATGTGAAGATGCCCGGCACTGACGGCATTACGGCCGCCACTGAGATAGGCAAGGAAAACTTGGCCCCGGTGGTTATGCTGACGGCATTTTCCCAGCAGAGCCTTGTTGAGAAGGCGGCTGATGCCGGTGCCATGGCCTATGTGGTCAAGCCATTCGCCCCGGAAAAGCTGCTGCCGGCTCTTGAAGTAGCCATCTCTCGCTTTGATCAGATCAACGCCCTGAAGGACGAGGTCACCGACATGAAGGCCCGTTTCGAAGCCCGCAAGCGGGTGGATAGAGCCAAGGGCCTGCTCATGGAGAGCATGGGCATGACCGAGTCCGAGGCCTTCCGCTGGATCCAGAAGACTTCCATGGATCGCAGACTGACCATGCAGGAAGTGGCCGACGTCGTCATCAACAACGTGGCCAATCAGAACGACCGTTAGCCCTTCTATGGAAGACCAGACGAAGAAGCAGGACAAGGACGGCCGCACCCTGCTGGTCGTCGATGGACATTCGCTGGCCTTCCGGGCCTTCTATGCCCTACCCGTCGAGAGCTTCACAACCTCGACCGGACAGCCCACTAACGCAGTATGGGGATTTGCCACCATGCTTGCGGATGTCATGGCCAAGGAGAAGCCCACCCATATGGGTGTAGCCTTTGACGTCAAGGGTGGCACCTTCCGCAATGATATGCTCCCTCAGTACAAGGGCACCCGTGAGGCAGCACCCAAGGAATTGCTGAGCCAGCTGCCCCTGATCCAGGACCTGCTCAAGGGTCTGGGCATCACCTATATCGAAAAGCCTGGCTACGAGGGTGACGACATCATCGGCACACTGGCAACCATGGGGGAGCAGGCCGGGTTCAAGACCCTGGTTCTGTCGGGAGACAGGGATGCCTTCCAGCTGGTGGACGACGACATCACGGTGCTTTACCCGGGCCACCACTTCAAGAACCTCAAGCACATGACGCCCGAGACCATCAAGGACCGCTACAAGGTCTCCCCGGAGCAGTATCCGGATCTGGCTGCCATGCGCGGCGAGGGCGCTGACAACATTCCTGGCGTGCCTGGCGTGGGTGACGGTTATGCCGCCAAGTGGATCAACAAGTACGGATCGCTGGATTCCATTCTGGAGCACGCCGACGAAATCGGCGGCAAGAAGGGCCAGGCCCTGGCGGAAAACGCTGACCAGGTGCGGCTCAACCGGAAGGTCAACGCCCTGGTTCGCGATCTGGACCTGGGCGTGAAAGTGGGGGATCTGCGTTTCGGCACCATTCATATGGATCAAGTTCTGCCTATATTCGAACAGTTGCAGTTCGGCCAGCAGACACGCAAGAAGATCTTGCGCGGATTCAACACGGTTGCTGATTACTCTCCAGCCTCCGCTCAGGTTGATGTCAGCAATAAGCAGGAGGAATTCATACAGCCGAAGCGTGATCAGGCGGAGAGTGCCGACCAGCTGCGGGACTGGTGCGACAAGCATCTGCCGGATAAGGCCCTTTGCCGACACTCAGCGGACCATGTCAATGCCATGGCCGCTTCTCTGGACAAAATCAAGGACATTGGCGACTTCGACCAGAATGCCATGCGGTGCAGCGAAGCAATGAAGGAGCACTGGGTTCTTCATGCCGTGGGCTGGGCCAATCATGGTGACTACGGCCTGGAAGAGCTTGCCATTCTATCCATGGACGGTCATGGTCTGATCCTGAAGGCGGAAGATATTGACGAAGCCATGCGCAAGGCCATCCAGGAGCTGATCGACCAGCGGATCGGCACCTGCGTGGTCCATGGCTACAAGGAGCACCTGCACCTGCTTGAGAGTCAGGGGCTGAGCATGCCCTTGCCCTTGTTTGACACCAAGCTGGCAGGCTACCTGGCGCAGCCTGATTTTCATGCTGATAATTTGGAACACGCCGTCGCTCATTTTTTGGATATCACAGTAGATGAAGAGCCTCAGGCTACCCAGGGTTCTCTGGCCTTGGACGGGCGAGAGGATGAAGAGGAACCAACACAGGTGACTCGGACTCTTCGCCAGGCGCAGTACGTTATGATGCTTTCCGAGCGGCTGCAGGTGCTCATTGACGAGCGTCACCAGTATGGCCTCTTGCGCACCATAGAGCTGCCCACTTCCGCAGTTCTGGCGCAGATGGAGACTGAGGGCGCGAAGGTGGATGATGCCCGTCTGAAGGATATGTATGACCGGTTCGCCGCTGAGGCCCATCAGGCTCAGGAAATCGCCTGGGAGAAGGCTGGCAGCAAGGTCAATCTGCAGAGCCCGAAGCAGCTGAGCAAGGTGCTGTTCGATGACATGGGCCTGGTTCCTACCCATAAAACCAAGACCGGCTCCTACTCGACCAATGTTTCGGTCCTGCAGGACCTGTATATCAAGTCGGTCAACAATGAGCGGGCCAACGACTTTTTGGGCGCGCTGCTCAAGCACAGGGAGACCAACAAGCTCAAACAGATCGTGCAGACCTTGCGCGAGGCGGTCAATCCTCGGGATGGACGGCTGCACACCACTTATGAGCAGACCGTGGCTGCCACTGGCCGATTGAGCTCGGTGGATCCCAACCTGCAGAACATCCCCAACAGGGATGCGCGGGGCCGCGAGATTCGTTCGGCCTTCGTTCCCGGAAGCGGATACGAGGCCTTGCTCTCTTCGGATTACTCCCAGGTGGAGCTGCGGATCATGGCCCATCTTTCCGGAGACCAGGCATTGATCGAGGCTTTCAAGTCCGGCGCTGACTTTCATCGGTACGTGGCCAGCCTGGTCTATGACATCCCCATGGAGGAAGTCACCGGGGATCAGCGCTCCCACGTGAAGGCTATGAGCTACGGACTGGCCTATGGACTGAGCACATACGGCTTGGCCCAGCAGCTCAAGATCAGTCCAGCAGCAGCCGATGTGCTGCGCTCCAAGTACTTCGCCACCTTCGGCAAGGTCCATGAATACCTGGAATCCCGAGTGGCGGATGCCCGGGAGAAGGGCTACACCGAGACCATGTTTGGCCGACGGCGCTACTTCCCCGGATTGCGCTCCAAGCGCCGTCCCACCCGCGAGGCTGCTGAGAGGGGCGCCCTGAATGCGCCGATCCAGGGGTCGGCCGCCGACATCATGAAGATCGCCATGATCAAGGCCAGCCGCGCCTTGTCGGATCAGGGGCTGAAGAGTCGCATATCCCTGCAGATCCACGATGAATTGGTGGTGGAAATTGCTCCCGGCGAAACCGACAAGGCCATCAAGCTGGTCAAGGATTCCATGGAGCATGCCGTTGAATTGGCCGTGCCCCTGGACGTGTCCACCGGTATCGGCCAGGACTGGGAGCTGGCCGCTCACTGATGCGCGGCGGTCTGACCCAGTAAGATCCGAGGAGGGATCGTCATGCCTGATGAACAAAATGAGGTTCAGAGGCCTTCGGTGCCTTTGGGCCAGGTGGTGGATCTGCTGGAGGGGATCTACCCGCTGGATTATGCGGAGGACTGGGACTATCCGGGTCTAGTGGCGGGAGACCCGTCCTGGCCGGTCCGGCGGATCTGGTGCGCTGTGGACCCTAGGCCTGATGTGGTTCAGGAGGCTCTGGACCATAAGGCCGACCTGCTGATTACCCACCATCCGCTCTTCTTCAGGTCGGTTCACCAGGTTTCCGGCCAGGACTTCCGTGGGGATGTGATAACCAGGCTGGTCGAGGGCCGGTGCGGACTCTGGGTGGGACATACCAATGCTGATGCTGCTTATCGTGGCGTGGCCCAAGCCGCGGCCGATGCCCTGAACCTGCAGGATGCACGACCACTGGCTCCTCAGCCGGTCTCGAAACGCGATTTGCACGCCGATCAGGGGATTCTTGTGGGTCTGGGTCGTTGGGGAAGCCTTCCGGAGCCCATGCCATTTGAGGATCTGGTCCATAAGGTGGCTGATCTCTTGCCTAGGACGGCTCTGGGAGTTCAGGCGGTCGGTCCGTCCCGGGCCATGGTCTCAACCGTCGCTCTGCTGCCCGGTTCAGGAGACTCCGAGTTTGATCTGGTCCGGTCTATGGGAGCTGATGTCTACATCACCAGCGATCTGCGCCATCATCCTGCTACGGATGCCTACCAGCAGGCCCTCTACGAGGCACGAATGGCCGGTCGGGCCAATCAGCCCAGGCCCATGCTGATCAACACCCCGCATTCGGCCATCGAGAGCCTCTGGTTCCGCTACGCCAAGGGAGACATTGCCAGGGTCCTGGAGACGGCTACAGGTGTTCGTCCGCAAGTGGAGGTCTCATCCATCGTCACCGATCCCTGGACCATGGTGGTGCGCTGAGTACTGCGGTTTGTGGATGAAGAGGAGGATGATTTCATGAGCGCTGAAGCACCGGAGCTGCAGGCACGATTGGCTGCAAGACTGGCCGGTCAGGATGGCCAGGGGCTCAAGGGCATCGATATGACCCGCGCTCCCGAACTGATTGATGACAAGGAGGTCTTCCGAGGCCCGATATTTGTTATTAACCAGCAGCAGGTGGCCATGTTCCGGCGTGACGGTTCCAAGGAAACCATCGACCGACAGCTCATCCGTCACGCTCCTTGCGTGGTCATGCTGGTGCATGACTGCGCTGCCGATGCCTATCTCTTGACCCGTGAGTATCGGGTGGGGGCCCAAGCCTATGTCTTTGGTCTGCCTGCAGGCTTCATTGGCTCGGGGGAGAGCCCAGTCATGGCCGTCCTGCGCGAACTTCGTGAGGAAACTGGTTTGGTGCCCGGGCCTGAAGGTGCTAGGGGCTCCGAAAGTCATTTGAATCCTGAGGACGGCTGGATCGATGCCGCCCCCGACGTCTACTCCTCCTTGGGAATGAGCAACGAGCTTGGACACATCATGGTCCTTCATCTGCGTCGCTGGCATCAAGGACCCACCGACTTTGATCCGGGCGAGCATATCGAGTCGACCTGGGTTTCCTGGCAGGAGCTCTGCGGGGCGGGAGTCACCGATGCCAAGGCGATGGTGGCCATCCAGCACGAGGCCATTCGTCGTCTGAAGGAGCATTAGGACCGGGGCTGGCAGGATGCATGGAAACTAAGCCTAAACATACCAATTGTCTTGGTGGCATGACCATGGGAGCGATCTGCTGTTTTTCTTTCTGCGGCGACATTTACCATGCGGTTACCGAACGTATGGTCCCGCCCTTATCCCAGAGTGCTGGCTGGAATATAACCTGGAAAACTGGGATGGGAGCTGGTCGCCGCCCATGCCGACCATTCGCATCTTGGCGTGATCTTTTTCACCAGAGCCCTGCTTGAGAGTTTGCAGGCCTTCTGGCTCCATTGGCCTTCTTGACAGGATTGCTGGCATGAACGCAAGAACCTGACACCTGGCATGGGAAAAAAGTCGGGCTAGCCGGATTTGAACCGGCGACATCCTGCACCCAAAGCAGGCGCGCTACCAAGCTGCGCTATAGCCCGGGGCCCAACGGTATCACCGTATGGGCACAGTTTATCAATATAGCACAGGGTCGGATCTCTGCTGACCTGGTAGGGACGAACAAGAAGCGGGAACAGCTCTGCGCCTATGGTTACCATGGTGACCATGACAGTGGAAGAGACATGGACAGCGCCGCAGACAGGTGGCCCTTTGGATGCGACGGTGACCATACCGGGAAGCAAGTCCCTCTCGAACAGGTATCTGATTCTGGCGGCCCTGGGAAGTCGCCCCGTCAGGCTGGCTGGTCTGCTCAGATCGCGTGATACGGACCTGATGATTCGTGCCCTGGAAGCCCTCGGAGTGGTCTGTCTTGTTGATAAGGGTAGTCCTACGAAGGTGACGGTTGTCCCGCCGGCAGATGGGCGCTTCCATGGCGGCGCTCGGGTGGACTGCGGGCTGGCCGGGACTGTCATGCGGTTCGTGCCGGGTCTGGCCATGCTGGCTGATGAACCCACGCTCTTCGACGGAGACAAGCAGGCCTATCGGCGCCCCATGAGGCCCCTGCTGGAGGGGCTGACCCAGCTGGGAGCTAGGATCGAGTATCTGGGCAAGGAGGGCTTTCTGCCCTTTGTGCTCACGCCGCCGCCTCGCCTGGTTGGCAGAGAGGTGACCATAGACTCCTCAGCATCCTCGCAGTTCATTTCCGGCCTACTGCTTCTGGCTGCCAGGGCTGATGGCATCATGACCATCGTGCACGCTGGCCAGCATCTTCCCAGCCTTCCGCACATCGCTATGACTGTAGAGGACCTGCGTCAGGCCGAAGTCCATGTCGAGGCCGATCCCGACCGCTACAGGTGGAGCGTTCAAGGTCGGGGGTCTGGCGGGACACAGCTGCCTGATCAGGTCCAGGTGGAGCCCGATCTGTCAAATGCGGCACCCTTCCTAGGAGCGGCTCTGATAGGAGGCGGCCGAGTCAGCGTACCCAACTGGCCGAAACATACCACCCAGCCAGGTGGTTTCCTGCCCAGGTATCTTGAGGCTATGGGCGCGAAGGTAGACATGGTTCCCGATGGGCAAGGTAGTGCCAGCTGCAAGGTGATCGGCGGGGAAGCCATTCATGGGCTTGGCGACTTCGACCTGTCCCCGGCAGGGGAGATTGTGCCCTCTATTGCGGCCATGCTGGTCTTTGCCGACGGACCCAGTCGCCTTCACGGGATCGCCCACCTGCGCGGTCATGAAACGAACAGGCTGAAGGCGCTTGCCACGGAGATCACCAGAGTAGGCGGCCATGCGGCGGAGTTGGACGATGGCCTGGAGATCGAACCGGTGCCGACTCAGAATATGCACGGGGCTGTCATGGAGACCTATGCCGACCACCGTATGGCCACCTTTGCCGCCATGATCGGGCTTAGGATATCTGGCATCCGGGTGCGCGACATCGGCACCACGGCCAAGACCATGCCTGACTTCCCAGGTATGTGGAAGCGGATGCTGGCAGGCGAAGACCAAGATTGAGCCACAGCGATTCGAGCGGAAGGAGCCGTCTTATGAATGTCGAGGCTGAAAGGCCGTCCTTGCGGGAGGACCTGGATCTGGCCATCACCATGGCCGATAAGGCCGATCAGGTTACGATGGGCTACTTCATGTCATCGGATCTCAAGGTGGAACGCAAGGCGGACAATACGCCGGTTACCCAGGCTGACAAGGAGGCAGAGGCGGTGATTCGTCGTGTTCTGGCCCAAGCACGGCCGGACGATACCGTTTATGCCGAGGAGCTGGGCAAGCAGGAATCAAACGGCAGGCGGTGGATCATCGATCCGATTGACGGAACCAAGAACTATGTGCGCGGAGTTCCTGTATGGGCAACTCTGATCGGCTTGGAAGTAGACCGCCAGATGGTGGTCGGCGCGGTATCGGCTCCCATGCTCGGCACTCGCTGGTATGCCGCGCAGGGCCAGGGAGCCTACATGGCGCGCCAGGGAGAAGAACCCAAGGATATCCACGTGTCAGGAGTGGACCGGATGGAAGATGCCTCCATGTCCATTTCGTCGCTGACTGGGTGGAAGGCCATAGGGCGCCGAGAGCAGCTTCTCGACCTCACTGATCGGATCTGGCGCCTGCGTGGATTCGGCGACTTCTGGCAGTATATGCTCCTGGCCCAGGGGGCCATCGACCTTGCGGCCGAGCCGGAACTTGACCTCTATGACATGGGTGCGCTGGTCCCCATTGTGACCGAGGCGGGAGGCAGCTTTACGGATCTGGCAGGCAACCCGGGTCCCTGGGGTGGCAATGGTCTTGCCAGCAATGGCCTTCTGCACAAGGAGGCATTGGCGGCTTTAGGGGATTGACGCAAATGACATATAGGAGAAGGCCGGTGGTCACATGCATTGCTGTGGTCGTCGGCCTTCTCGGTTGTTAGCACCAAACCTTGATCTCAATCATTCATCATTCAATCATCAATCAGCTTGAAAGGACAGATCAGATCAGCGGTCAGGCCTGGAACTTGTTGCCGTAGGCATCGCCTTGGCTCGCGACGACCTCGGCCTGACGGGCGATGGAGAGCTCCTCGTTGGTGGGGATGACACAGACGGCGACTGTGCTGTCGGGAGTAGAGATGATCCGGGCCTCCTTGGACCGCTGGTCGTTCTTCTCCTGGTCCAGCTTTACACCGAAGGGCTCCAGCTGTTCGATGACCCGACGGCGCACGATCTCATCGTTTTCGCCCACGCCGGCCGTGAAGGTAATGGCATCCAGGCCGCCCATCTGGGCAGTGTAGTTGCCAATGTAGCCGACAATGCGGTGAACGTAGATGTCCAGGGCCAGCTTGGCATCCTCATCGCCCTCGGCGATGAGCCGGTGGACCTCACGCATGTCGCCATGGCCGGTCAGGCCGGTCATGCCGGAGCGCTTATTGAAGAGGGTGTCCAGCTCATCCACGCTCATGTGGGCGTTGCGGATCAGGTGGAAGACAACGGC
Organism: Bifidobacterium sp. ESL0819; assembly: GCF_052606245.1. Classification (NCBI taxonomy): domain Bacteria; kingdom Bacillati; phylum Actinomycetota; class Actinomycetes; order Bifidobacteriales; family Bifidobacteriaceae; genus Bifidobacterium; species Bifidobacterium sp. ESL0819. The sequence continues at coordinate 1,693,435 of NZ_CP199587.1, read as the reverse complement.
AGGGTCGATATCGCCGGTACGACCGCCCATGACCAGTCCCTCCAAGGGGGTCAGACCCATGGAGGTCTCGACGGGATGTCCGGAGACCTGCGCCGAAGCGGAAGCCCCGTTGCCGATATGCAGGACGATTTGCCGCAATCCCTCTGCAGGCTTGCCTAGCAGATCGGGAACCAGCTGGCCCACATACTGATGGCTGGTTCCGTGGGCGCCGTAGCGACGGATGTGGTACTGCTTGGCAATGTCTTTATTGAGAGCGTAGGTGGAGGCCTTTTTGGGCAGTTCGAAGAAGAAGGAGGAGTCGAAGACGAAGACCTGCGGGGTCTGCGGCATCAGCCGGCTCATAACCTCGGCGCCTTCAGCCTCGGGCCCGTTGTGCAGGGGGGCCAGCACAGCCAGATCCTTGACCTGGCTCAGGGTCTTCTTGGTCAGGAGAGCAGGCTTGGGGAAGATGGCTCCGCCCTGGACGACACGGTGGCCCACAGCGATGATGCCGGCCTTGTCCAGATCCGGTCCATACTCCTTGAAGAAGCCTAGGACGCGCTTGAGCCCGGTCTCATGGTCGTGGATGGGTTCCTCAAGCTCATGCTTCTCGCCATTGACCTCATGCTTGTAATGGCCGTCGGTTGGCTCACCGATCTTCTCGACCAGACCCGAGGCCAGGCTCTTACTGGTCTCCAGATCGACCAGCTGGTACTTGATCGAGCTTGAACCCGAATTGATGACTAGGACGGTTTTCGCCATTGGGGCATCCTCCTGATGTGCTTGTATAGAGCCTGCGCTCCTCAATCAGTCTTCCAGATTACTCGTCGGCCCTTACAAGGCGCGGAATATCGCCAGGCCGGAATGGTTTCGGGGCTGCTGCTGAATTCTTGCCGAAGCAGTGATTCAACAACAGCCCCTGAGCTATAGGGACAGCGATCAGTCCTGTGCCTCGACGGCGGTCAGAGCCACGGTGTTGATGATGTCGGCTACCAGAGCGCCGCGCGAGAGGTCATTGACCGGTTTGTTCAGCCCCTGCAGGACCGGTCCGATGGCCAGGGCACCGGAGGTGCGCTGTACGGCCTTGTATCCGATGTTGCCGGCACTCAGGCTGGGGAAGACGAAGACGTTGACCTTTCCGGCGACCGGATCGCCCTTGGCCTTGGTCGCTGCCACGGTGGGCGACCAGGCCGCATCGAACTGGATAGGGCCCACGATGGGCAGGTCCGGTGCCTTCTCCTTGGCCAGACGGGTGGCCTCTTCAACCAGGTCGACATCCGGGCCCTTGCCCGAGCCCAGGGTGGAGTAAGAGAGCATACCCACGCGTGGATCCACCCCGAAGGAGCGAGCGGTTTGGGCCGACTGGATGGCGATGTCAGCCAGTTGCTCCGAGGATGGGTTGAGGTTAATGGCACAGTCGGCGAAGACCGCCACATGGTCGGGGAAGCACATGAGGAAGGCTCCGGAGACCAGCGAAGCGTCTGGCTTGGTCTTGATCACCTGCAGGGCCGGACGAACCGTGTTGGCAGTGGAGTTGATCGAGCCGGACACCAGGCCGTCGGCCTTGCCCAGCACCACCAGCATGGTGCCAAAATATGAAGGATCAGCCAGCTGCTTGCGCGCCTGGTCCGGGGTCATACCTTTCTTGGCACGCAGCTGGCAGAGGCGCTCGACCATGGGAGCCAGCACCTGCTCGTCATCCATGGGCTGGAAGGAGGCCTGATCCAGGTTGCTGAGGCCAAGCTCCTTGCCGCGGGCCAAGATGGAATCTTTGTCGCCCACGATGATCAGGTCGACGATGTTGCGTGCCAGCAGGTAGTCGGCCGCCTTGATGATGCGGTCCTCGCCGCCCTCGGGCAGGACTATGGTCTTCTTGTCTGCCTTGGCCTCGGCCAACAGATCATTTTGGAAGGCTACAGGAGTGGTGGCCTTAGGGTTGGCAGCATCGGCGGCCTTCAGCACCTGATCGACATCCACCTCCTGCTGGAATGTCCGGCTGGTGGCCTGGCGGGCCTGGTCAGCGGACGGATCCGTATCGAAATCCATCTTGGACACCGTCCAGGTCGGCAGGTCGTATTCCTGGAAAGCCTGGGCAAGAGGCGCTTTCTGCTCTGGTTTGCACCCGGTGATGAAGACTCCGGCAAGGACGGCTCCCTGGGCCTCTATGGTCCGTCGGCAAGCTGCCACGGTCTTCATGACTTGACTGGGTTCCCTGCCGATCGTGCAGACAGCCAGCATGACCGGGGACCTCAGGTCGGCGGCGATCTGTGCATTGAGGGCAAACAGACCGGGGTCAAAGAGCTTCAAAGCGTCGCTGCCCACGATCAGGACGCGCTCTGGGTGGGTGGCTTCCACCAGCTGGTCATAGGCATTGAGGGCATCTGCACGGGTCTGCATGGGATCCTCTGTGGCGTGCCCTGGGCACTTGCCGCGGCAGATCTCTGGATCCGTGTCAGGAAATGAGCTGGCTGCAACCAGTGCCGGGGTCAAGGGGTGCTTCCTGCAGGCGATTGGCCTGAACACGGCTGTTTGTGCTTTGGCACTCAAGGCCTTGGTCAGGCCGTAGGCAACAACATTGCGGCCGTTGGCGGCTTCTGGGCTGATGATGGTGATGCTTGCAAGACTCACTGTGTCTTCTCCTGTTCGGACGTGGTTGTCTCGATGACTGCTTTGTTCACAACCTTGTCCAGTATAGGGCTATTGGCGATTGCAAAGGCCGTAAAAAAGGGAAACCGCCCGCCATGCGGGCTATGCATGACGGGCGGTTCCAGAGTCGGATCAGCGTATCACTCGTTGTCTCCGGCAGTCGCGGCGGTGGCGGAGATGGTCTCCTGACCGGCGCGGTTGGCATCAGGCCAGACCCAATCGGTGTAATCGGGGTGGTCGTAGCCCTTGTCCACGGCGAACTGGAAGGCCTCGTCGCGGAACTTGGTCCACTTGTCGATCTGGTCGGCGTACTTGCCGGCGTCTACCAGCTTCAGCGCGGAGGCGGCCAGGCACCAGCGGTCCATGTTGTTGACGCGCACCATGTCGAATGGCGTGGTGGTGGAGCCTTGCTCCTCGTAGCCGTGCACGGAGAAGTTGTCGTGGTTGGGACGTCCGTGAATCAGGCGGTAGATGGAGCCGGGGTAGGCGTGGAAGGCGAACAGGACCGGCTTGTCCTTGCCGAAGAGCTCGGTGAACTCCTCGTCGGACAGGGCCTGATTGTTCTCCTCGGTGTCCTGGATCTTCAGCAGATCGACCACGTTGACGAACTGAACCTTCACGCCCAGCTTCTGCAGCATGTCGTCGGCGGCCAGGGCCTCTTGGGTGGGGATGTCACCCGCAGTGGCGATGACTACATCAGCATCCTCAGCATCCTTGGCATTGGAGGCCCAATCCCAGCGGGCAGCCCCCTTCTCCAGCTCGGCGGCGGCCTCGTCCACGCTCTGATAGGTGGCGGCGGGCTGCTTGCCGGCGAAGATGGCATTGATGCAATTGGTCGACTTGTAGCAACGCTCGCCCACGTTCAGCAGCATGTTGGCATCGGCGGGGAAGTAGATGTTGACTACGTGATCGTTGTTGAAGTTCTTGTTCAGCAGGATGTCGACGAAGCCAGGATCCTGGTGGGAGAACCCGTTGTGGTCCTGACGCCAGACGTGCGAGGTGACCAGGAGGTTCAGGCCGGCGATGGGCTTGCGCCACGGGATCTCGCGGACGGTGGCCTCCAGCCACTTGGCATGCTGGTTGATCATGGAGTCGATGACGTGCACGAAGGACTCGTAGGAGCTCCAGATGCCGTGGCGGCCGGTCAGCAGGTAGCCCTCCAGGAAGCCTTCCATCTGGTGCTCGGAGAGCTGTTCGATAACCTGACCGGTATGGGCCATGTGCTCGTCGGTCAGCTCCGACAGGTAGTCGGCATCCCACTGCTTATTGGTCACTTCGTAGGCGGCAGCCAGACGGTTGGAAGCCGTCTCGTCAGGCCCGAAGATGCGGAAATCGGTGGGGTTCTTGGCCAGTACGTCGCGGGTGTAGTAGCCCAGGACGCGGGTGGCCTCGGTGGCGCCCCAGCCATGGCCGTGCTTCTTGATATCGATCTCGTAGTCGTGGATGTCAGGAAGCTCCAGCGGCTTGAGCAGACGCCCGCCGTTGGCGTTGGGGTTCTCGCCGATGCGCAGATCGCCCTTGGGCATGAAGCTGGTGACCTCGGGACGCAGGGCTCCCTTCTTGTCGAAGAGCTCCTCGGGCTTGTAAGAGGCCAGCCAGTTCTTGAGAACCTGGAAGTGGGCCTCGGTGTCGCGAGCGGAGGTCAGCGGCACCTGGTGAGCGCGCCAGGATCCCTCGGTCTTTTTGCCGTCGATGAACTTGGGGCAGGTCCAGCCCTTGGGGGTGCGGAAGATGATCATGGGGTAGAAGGGACGGGTCATGTCGTCGGTTTCGGCCCGGGCCTTGATGTTGCAGATCTTGTCGAAGACGGTCTCCAGCAGGTCGGCGAAACGACGATGTATGGACAGATGGTCCTCGTCGTCGAATCCTGCAACGAACTCGAAGGGCTCATAGCCCATGCCATGGAAGTACTCATGCAGCTCCTCGTCGGAGATGCGTGAGAGGATGGTCGGGTTGGCGATCTTGTAGCCGTTCAGATGCAGGATGGGCAGGACGATGCCGTCGGTGCGGGGGTTGACCAGCTTGTTGGACTGCCAGCCGGTGGCCAGAGGGCCGGTCTCGGCCTCGCCATCGCCCACGATGCAGGGCACGAAGAGGCTGGGATTGTTCATAATGGCGCCGTAGGCGTGGGAGAGGGCATAGCCCAGTTCGCCGCCTTCGTGAATGGACCCGGGGGTCTCAGGCGCGAAGTGGGAGGGAATGCCGCCTGGGTAGGAGAACTGGCGGAAGAACTTCTGCAGGCCAGCCTCATCATTGGTGATCTTGGGGTAGTACTCGCTGTAGGTGCCATCCAGGTAGGACTGCGAGGTACCGGCGGGGCCGCCGTGACCGGGGCCCATGATGATTACAGTGTTCTGCTGATGGTCGGCGATCAGTCGGTTGATATGGCCCAGCAGGAAGTTCAGGCCTGGGGTGGTGCCCCAGTGGCCGACCAGACGATGCTTGACATCCTCCCGAGTGAAGGGCTCCTTCATCAGGGGGTTGCTGCGAAGGTAAATCTGTCCGATGGAAAGATAGTTGGCCGCCCGCCAATACTTGTCGACGGCCTCGAGGGTCTCCTCGGCGATTGGGGTCTCCAGCTTCGCCCAAGGGGTGCCGATAACAGGATTCGTCATGTGTACTCCTGCACTTTAGTGCGATTGTTTATTTACCTCGGTTATGGGCCCGAACAGTGTCAATTCAGACATCCGACGAGTCCATATCCAATGGCTTCATGGTACGTGAACGAGACGACTTTTCTGAACGTTTTCTTGCAGTGTGTGTTCGCTCTTGTGAGAAAATGCGATGGAATTGTCTGCTTTGCAGACACGACTGCCTATCGGGGGTGCCGATAAGGGCTCAATGACGGTAGCATTGTCGAAAACAACAACCATACTGGACATGTCTGTAGGCGCGGAATCGTCGTTCACAGATATTCATGGCAGATACAGCATACTTATTATATAAGGAGTCTTATGGCACAGGGTCCCGTGCTGGTGGTCGATTTCGGTGCGCAGTACGCCCAGCTGATCGCTCGTCGAGTCAGGGAGGCGGGGGTCTATTCCGAGCTGGTGCCTCATTCGATGAGCCTGGACCGGATGCTAGCCAAGGATCCCAAGGCGGTAATCCTCTCAGGCGGTCCAGCCTCCGTCTACGTGAACGGGGCGCCTACGATTGACAGGCGGATCTTCGAAGTGGGGGTGCCCGTGCTGGGCATCTGCTATGGCTTCCAGGTCATGGCCCATGAGCTTGGCGGCGAGGTGGACAAGGCGGCCTTGGGGGAGTACGGCAAGACCAAGGCCTTCATCGACAGCGCCAAAGGAATACTGCAGGATTCCCCCGCCCGGCAGGATGTGTGGATGAGCCATGGCGTCGCCGTCAACCGCGCGCCCGAAGGCTTTGAGGTTCTGGCGCATACCGAAGGTGCTCCAGTTGCGGCCATGCAGGATCCTTCCCGGGGGCTGTACGGGGTCCAGTGGCATCCCGAGGTGACCAATACCCCTCTGGGGCAGGACCTGATCGATCGCTTCCTGCATCAGTGCGCTGGACTGCCGTCGGATTGGAATGCCTCAGGCATCATCGAGCAACAGGTGGAGAAGATCCGTCGCACGGTGGGTGACGACCAGGTCATCTGCGGCCTGTCGGGCGGCGTCGACTCAGCAGTGGCAGCTGCCCTGGTCCACAGGGCCGTCGGCGACCAGTTGACCTGCGTCTTTGTAGATCATGGTCTGCTGCGTAAAGGGGAGGCCGAGCAGGTCAAGCATGATTTCGTGGCCGCCACTGGCATCAAGCTGATAGCTGTGGATGCCTCACAGGATTTCCTGACTGCGCTCAAGGGTGTTTCCGATCCCGAGCGCAAACGTAAGATCATCGGCGAGAAGTTTATCCGCACTTTTGAAAAAGCCCAGCGGCAGGTGATCGAGGAGGCCGGCAAGACCGGCAAGGAAGTAAAGTTCCTGGTGCAGGGCACGCTCTACCCCGACGTGGTCGAGTCGGGCGGTGGAGACGGAGCAGCCAATATCAAGTCCCACCACAATGTGGGCGGTCTGCCCAAGGATGTCAAGTTCAAGCTGATCGAGCCCCTGCGCACCCTCTTCAAGGATGAGGTCCGGGCTATCGGCACCGAATTGGGCCTGCCTGACCAGATCGTCTGGCGTCAGCCCTTCCCGGGCCCTGGTCTGGGCATTCGCATCATCGGCGAGATCACCCGTGAACGCTTGGAGACCTTGCGCGAGGCGGACGCCATTGCCCGCGAAGAGCTGTCCAAGGCTGGGTTGGATCGGCAGATCTGGCAGTGCCCGGTGGTGCTGCTGGCCAATGTGCATTCGGTAGGTGTGCAGGGCGACGAGCGCACCTATGGCTCGCCGATCGTGCTGCGTCCGGTCTCTTCCGAGGACGCCATGACTGCTGACTGGACGCGTCTGCCCTACGACGTGCTGGCCACTATTTCCACACGCATTACCAACGAGTGCCCGGGCATCAACCGCGTGGTCCTGGACTGCACCTCCAAGCCTCCGGCAACCATCGAGTGGGAGTGAGCATCTGGGCCGACAAATCATACGGTAATAGGTCCAAGACAGTATGGTCACATATGACTTGTCGGCCCAGTTATTTGGTTCTCGGGCTATTGAATGTCGATAGTCGATGGAAGAACTCAGGTGTTGCATTCCATTGTTTACTGCTTTGTGATGGCCGCGTTAATCTGGTCAACCAGCTCACGGGGATGTTCCACCCCGAGCACCAGTCGGTCATAGTGTTCGTCCTTGAGTTGGATGACAATGGGACTTTCCGGTCTGGTGACATTCCAGAATGTCTTTTCCCCGTGCTCAATGTATGTGCCGGCCCATTTACCGGGAACATGAAGGCCGGGCGCACGCAGGCCTTTGACATCATCAAGAATGCCCGGATCCTCGCTCGCACCCAGAACATGCTCAAGCGGCACGGCCAGTTTCCCTTTGAACGACCACATCTTATCCAAGCCCTGCGGTTCAATCTCCAGCGTTTGTCCGACAATTGCCACCTTGTTGTTCATGACTTGCTTCTTTCATCATCAGACTGCAACCGAATATGTGCACGCTGCAGCAGCGTCTCGCCAAGGAGCGTGGCGATATCAAGGGCCACAGCATTAGTATCGTCAGATCCCGAGCTGGACAGCTTCGCAAGGTAATCCCAGACCAGCCCACGAACTTCAAGATCATGATCTGACAGCTCCATGAGTGCCACCAATACCAGATTGAGCACTCCCGAATCGCCCGACTCTGAATCCGTTGCATCGCGTAGCGCAGCCACGAACATGCCACGCTTGCTGCCGAAGGCACCGTAGAGACTGCCCCGGAGCAGACCCGTGGCTTTGACGAGAGCATCAATCGACGTTCCCTCATAGCCATGCTCCAGGAAAACCCCGCGGGCACGGGCAAGTACCTCATCATCATCGAAACTTCTCTTGCGACCCATGCCCATCAAGATAGCATTAGTTGACTAATCAGTCAAGAATGATAAACGGTCATTTGATGGGCGCCTTCAGCGGGCGTTCGTATTCCTGCAACTATTCCTTGGCCACTGGTTCGTTTCGTGTTCCGCCCCTGCCATCCGGATTGGCCATGAGTATGCGTATCGGCTCGCCCTTCTTGACTGTGCAGAAGGTGAATTCCACGTTGGTGGCGACTCCCCATTCCCCTCTTGCGTTGAGAGCGATCATGGAGATCTCGCCGACCTTGCCGTAGCGGTTCCTCAGGAGGTCGTCAAATCCGTAGACTGCAGTATCGCAGGCCTCCTGAAGGGTCAATCCACTTCCCATCAGGGCGACGATCCGATAGGAGAGGCACCCTTTCATGATGTCTTCTCCCAGCCGGTGGCGGCCGCATATACGCGGTATCCATGATCGGCGAGCATTCGAGCGGTTTCATACCCTATGCCGCTGGTGGCTCCAGTGACCAGCTTCACTCGATTGGTCATTTCCTCGCCCCTTTTTGACCGACATTTCCAAGAACTCTGTCTCTTACCTGTCTTTGAGGCACAGTATATGACAGCATTTCGCAGTGAGGACATAAAAAGCCAGACGAGGGCGGTCTGCCCGTCCATGTCTGGCGATGCGACTATAACGAAGACCTTATGCCTGCACCATTTCCAGCAGGAGGTTGTTCAGTTCGGCGGCCGTTGGATAAGCTTTCTGAGTGCCTCGATGCGTGACGCTGATTGCCGCATATCTGTTGGCGTGGCCCAGAGCGGTTGGCACATCCTCGCCCTGCGTGTAGTAGTGGGCGAACGAGCCGATGAAGGCATCGCCGGCGCCAGTGGTATCCACGGCTTCAACCGTGACCGCAGGCACCAGCAGCTCCTGGTCGGCGCTGACCCATAGGGCGCCCTTGCCGCCCATAGTGATAATCAGGTTGCCTACCCCACGCTTAATCAAGTTCCGTGCTGCGGCTTTGATCTCGTCCAATGTCCCTGTGGGCATTCCGGTGAGCGTTGCCAGCTCGGTCTCATTCGGTGCAAAGAAGGCCACTCTTGAGACATAGTCGATGTTCAGATCGTCATTGGCTGGCGCAGGGTTCAGCAGGACCGGGACGCCGTAATTCTCTGCCAGTTCGATTGCATGGTAGTTCGTCTCCAGGGCGATCTCTTGTTGGAGAACGACCAGTTTCGATCCCTTAATCAGGTCTTTTTTGCCGTCTAAGGCGGCAGGCGTTAGCTGCTTGTTGGCGCCTTTGACGATCAGAATCCGATTGTCGCCGCTGGTGTCCACAAAGATCGGCGCTACGCCGCTGCTTCCATCGGCGATGCCGATTCCCTCGGCTCTGATGCCATTGCTGCGGTAGTTCTCCAGCTGCTGTCTGCCGAATTCGTCCTTGCCGACCATGGTGATGAAATTGACATTTGAACCCAGGCGGGCGGCAGCGATGGCCTGGTTGGCCCCCTTGCCGCCGAACCCCATCTCGAATTCAGGAGCTTCCACAGTCTCTCCCTCGACCGGCATGCGATCGACAAAGGTGGTCAGCTCATACATATTGGAACCGATGACAGTGATGTCAGCCATATTCTTCTTTACCTTTCCAAGCCGGTGGTTACCAGGAATGAACGCTTTTCCTGGGGCTTCAGATGGATCAGGGTGCCTGCCTTCTCAGCGGCGGCGCGGCCCTCGGGCGTGCTGGTGCCGGGCAGAGCAAAGGCCGCTACCTGCTGATCGGCGTTATAGAGGATCCAGCGGGTGACGATGGGGAATTGCTCAGTGCTGAATCTTGTCAGGAAGTTGTGTTCGGCATCCAGGTGGAGTCGGAACTCGGCGACATCGGTAAACTTGGCCAGATTCTGGGAGAAGAAGACGATTTCAGGATCGTAGTGGCTCTCGTCGTTCAGGTCGTTGATCAGCTCGCCGCTGGCCTTGAGGTCTTCATTGTAGGCCAGCCATTGCGGGGTAGGATGAACATGGGCGGGAACGGTCTGGCGCAGGCGGAAAGCACCGTCAGGCACATTTTGCTCCATATGTCCGTCATGCACGTAGGCGTAATTCATATGGCACATGTATTGCAGGGGCATGGTTTGGCAGTTGGAGAGGTTGGTGACCTCCAAGCCGATGTCGAAGAGACCGGAATCCGTGTGCAATGTTACGGATGGCCGACTCAGGTAGTGGTCGCCGAACCCCTTGACATATTCGAATTGCCCATGTATTGACATGGTCCCATCTCCGAATTCCAGCCAGGCATTGTCCATACGGCTGGTCGGAGCCTCGCCATGGAGCTGATAGTCATCCTCCGGTGCCGGTGTTCCGCCGCCAAGGAGTCCTGATGTGAACTGGAAGCAGCCGTATGTATCAGCGATGCCAGTGCTGGGCAGGGGTTGAGAGAACATGTCTTTCATTTTCAGACTGATGGAGTCGAAGACCGCATCCCAGATGATCAGGCCCATGTAGGGCAGGACGGTGAGCTGTCCGCAGGAATTCTCCAGACGGACCGCTTCAACTCCTGAAGGGTAGACGAAAGTGACGGCTTTGAAATTATCGTCCTGATAGAGGGTGAATTCGGCTGGGCCGAACATGTCATGATTGAGGTGAAGCTGTTGCATGATTGGTTTTCCTTTCATTGGTTTTGCCGAGCGCCCTCAGCTTTGAAGGCGCGCATCTTTGCTGTGGAGTAGACGCAGACGACCGCGAAGCAGACCACATCGACAAGGAAGGACAGGGACATGTTCGAGATGTCCGCGACGAATCCCTGCGCTACAGGGATGAAGGCACCGCCCACAATGGACATGACGATGATGGCTCCCGCTGTTTCCGTGTGGCGTTTGTCGGTCACCGTATCCAAGGTCTCGGAGTAGATAGTGGCCCAGCAGGGTCCGAACAGTCCCGAGACGATGATGGCCGCATAGACGGCGCTCATGTTGCGCACCAGGAGGATGTAGACCAGGGCTGCCAGTCCGAACGCCGAGAACCATTGCAGGACACGAGCGGGCTGCATGGATTTCATCATGAAGTTGGCAATGACCTTGCCTACGAAGAAGGCCGCATAGCTGTAGACCATGAAAGTCGATGCCGAGCGTTCGTTGATCGAGGAATTGAGCTCCATGGCCAATCTGATGGTGAAGGACCAGACGGCCGTCTGCATTCCTACATACATGAACTCGGTGAAAATGCCCCAAAGGAAGCGGCGATTATGCGCAAGATAGACCAGTGTTTCACCTATGCGCGCCTGAGGCTGCTGTTTGGTCGAATCCACCTTGGGCTTGCCTGAGGGGAACTGTGTCAGTGCGAAAAGCACTAGGGCGACCAGTAGAACGAAGATGATGTATTTGTAAGGCAGCAGGGTGTGTTGAAGTGCACGCTCGCCGAAGGTGATGCGGGCCTGTCCATGAAGCCCCTGCATCTGCTTTTCCAGGCTCTGGCCCGCACCGAAGATCAGGTATTTGCCCAGGAGTATGCCGGCGATGGCTCCGAGCGGGTAAAAGGTCTCAGAGATGTTAAGCCGCAGGGTGGCGTACTTCTTCGGCCCCATGAGAGAACTGAAGGTGTTGGCCGAGGTCTCGAGGAAGCTCAAGCCGCAGGCCAAGGCGAACAGGGCGATTAGGAAGAATCCGTAGGTGGCCATGCGCGAGGCTGGGAAAAAGATCGAGCACCCAATGGTATACAGCGAAAGGCCGATCATGATAGCGACCTTGTATGAGGTCTTCTTGATGATGAGTGAAGCCGGTATAGCAATCAGGAAGTAGCCAAGATAGAAGGCCGTCTGCACAAAGGCGCTGGCGACATTGGAAAGGGTGAAAATGGTTTTGAACTGAGTTATGAGTATGTCATTGAGACTGGCAGCCGCTCCCCAAAGAGGGAATAGACAGGAGAGCAGAATGTACTGGAGCATAGGCGTCCTGTCCAGGTATCCATCATCCAATTCCTGAGCATGCAGTTTGAATAGATGGAAAGAAGCTGTTGGACGCTTCTGTAAAGTTGGTGATTGCATGAACCCCTCCTTGGGTTTGCATTCGGTGGCCGCCGCGCTGCGTCCGCCGGGTATTAAGTGCCGGTCCGGGGGCGGACCCCCGGATGCCGAAGTCAGGCCTTGCCGATGATGGCCATGCTGGAGCTGGTGCCCAGCCGTTCGGCGCCTGCGTCGATTAGGGCCTCAGCCTCCTGCCTGGTATGGATGCCGCCCGCGGCCTTGATGTGAATTCTTCCGTTGACTGCTTGCTTGATGACTTCGATGTCGTGCACACTGGCGCCGCGGCTGGCAAATCCGGTGGATGTTTTGACGAAATCAGCGCCTGCGTCAGCCACCAGGGTGCTGGCCCGCGCGATCTGCTTATCGTCAAACATAGCAGTCTCGATGATGACCTTGATGACCTTTCCTGCCTGGTGGACGGCCTCGACGACCGCACGAACGTCCTTGGCGACCAGGTCTTCCCGACCACCTGCCATTTCGCCGATGTTGATCACCATATCCAGCTCATCGGCTCCGTTCGCGATGGCTTCCCGGCTTTCGGCTACCTTGCTGGCCGTGGTGTTGGCGCCCAGGGGGAAGCCGATGACGCAGGCAGTCAGGACATCTGACCCCTTGACTCGTTCATGGACGTGGGAAACCCAGTAGGGATTGACCATGACCGAATAGAAATGGTTGTTCAGGGCTTCGTCGATGACCTGGTCAATCTGCGCAAGCGTTGCGTCTGGTTTGAGCAGTGTGTGATCGATGAGGCGATTGATCTGCATGGTTGTTACCTCCTTGTGGACCTCACACTAACAGTGAATGCACAAAAGTAAAATACTAAGATGAACATATGTTCAAAAATGAATGCTCAATCGCTGGCAAGCCGTGAAGCTCTTTTGCATGTTGGTTTTGCGCGACTATGAGAAGGGAAGGTTTCATGATCAACGATGAACAGCATAGGAATCAAGCGGTCACAGTCTGTCACTGGTATTACGAAGAGGGCTTGGGCCAAAGCGCAATCGCCCGCAGACTGAACGTTTCCCGTCCTACGGTTTCGCGTCTCCTGGCCTTCGCCAGACGGGAAGGGCTTGTCCGCGTGCTCATCGCGGACCCGCAGACTGACCTGCAGTCTCTTGCCAGAAGACTCAAAGTGGCATTCGGCCTGCGCGACGTCAGGCTTGCCTATGACTCGACCGGTGATGAAGACGTTATAAGGGGCAAACTGGGCGCGGTCACCGCAGATTACCTCGCCGAGATTGTCGGAGACCACGACCGGTTGGGCATCAGCTGGGGGAGGACCCTCAAGGCCGTAGCCGATCATCTGCGGCCCAATGAGCACAAGGATGTGTCGGTGGTTCAGCTGAAGGGGAGCGTCTCCGCATCCGACTTCAACAACTATGCCGCGGATATCGCCCTGAAATTCGGCATGGCCTTCGGCACCACCACAACAGTGCTGCCATTGCCGGTCATTTTCGACAATGCGTTGACACGGGACATTGTGCTCAAGGACCGTTTCATAGACGAGATCGTCCGTCAGGGGGACCGGACCGATATCGCCGTGTTTACCTGCGGAACCGTTCGTGACGATACCATGCTCTTCAAGCTAGGATATCTTTCTCGCAGGGAGATCGCTATGTTGCAGCATAAGGCTGTCGGCGATGTGCTTTCACGATTTATAGTTGCCGACGGCTCCATTGCGGATGACAGCATTGATGCGAGAACGGTGGGGATACAGCTTTATCGGCTGCGCAAGAAGCCTTACTCCATATTGGTGGCGGGAGGGCCTTCCAAGCTAGCATCCATGCGGGCGGCGCTTCTAGGCGGTTATGCCAATGTGCTGATCACGGATTCGCAGGCTGCCATGCGGCTGCTTGAAGGATGAGCGACCCTATATGCAGTCGACTGAATTGTGCCGTCTGCCATAGGCTCTTTGGATGCCTGTCGCGTCAGGAGCATGGAAGCGATTGGTCACATAATGGTCGCGTTTATAGGATTGCCGAAACTTCGCTGTACGCTTGGTGACAATGCTGATTGTAGATTCCGCAGGAGGTTTCAGCATGCAGGGCACACGATTTACCTATTGGTGGCACGGATTCGATCTGTGACGCCGCGTGCCTTGTAGGAACGGTTGCATGGATCGGAACCCACCGGCCCTGCAGTCGTCGACAGCATTTCCCGTGCATCGTCACCGCATAGTCGGTAGGGCAGCACCAGCGACAATGGTTGCAGTAACCGCATGGGAAAGGACAAGCCAATGACATTGGCGGATCATATGAATGCCAGGGTCAAAGCTCTGGCACCGAGTGACATTCTCGGGTTCAACAAAGAGATCGCCGGAATCGACGGCATCGTGAAGCTGACCCTTGGGGAGCCGGACTTCTTTACGCCCGAGCACGTCAAGCAGGCGGGCATCCAGGCCATCCAAGACAACCGGAGTCATTACACCGAAAGTCGTGGCATGCCCAGTCTTCGTAAGGCAGCAGCCGACTATCTTCGCGCCAAGTACGAGCTGGACTACGACCCTAACACGCAAATGGTGATTACTGCCGGGGCCACCGGAGGCATCTTCTCGGGTCTGACCGCCATGATCAACCCGGGCGACACGGTCATTCTGCCCACGCCTATCTTCCCGCTCTACATTCCTATTGCTCAGCTGAGCGGCGCCAAGACCGTTTTCGTCGACACCTCTGATGACGATTTCATTCTCAAACCTGACAAGCTGGAGGCTGCCGTCGAAAACAGTGAAGGCCCGGTCAAGGCCCTAGTGCTCAACTATCCAACCAATCCCACCGGCGTGACCTATGCCCGCGAGGATCTGGAAGCTCTGGCCCAGGTGGCGCGCAAACACGGCTTCTTCGTGCTCAGTGATGAGATCTACGCCGAGCTGACCTATCAGGGCACTCATGTCTCCATGGGCACCATCCTGCCCGAGCAGACGGTCGTTCTTAGCGGGGTTTCCAAGTCCCATGCCATGACTGGATGGCGGGTCGGCATCGCCGCTGGCCCCGCAGATGTCATTGACCAGATCGGCAAGGTCAATGAGTTCACTATCACTTCAGTGACCACCAACGCCCAGTATGCGGCCCAGGAGGCTCTGACCAAGGGCATGAATGACACGGATCCGATGCGCGAGGCCTATCGCAAGCGGCGGGACTATCTGGTCAAGGCCCTGCCCGAGGTCGGTCTGGATGTCATTGATCCCAAGGGCGCCTTCTATATCTTCGCCCGGCTGCCGGAGGGCATGCGGGACAGCTGGAGCTTCGTCTACGACCTGGCTCGAAAGGCCAAGGTGGCGGTAATCCCCGGAGCAAGCTTCGGACCTGGGGGAGAAGGCTACGTCCGCATCTCCTATGCGGCCTCCATGGAGGATCTACACACTGCCGTGGAGCGAATTGGCGACTATATGCGCGAAAATCGTGGCTGATTGCTCCGGCTATCCATTCGCTAATCATCATCTGACAACCATCAATGAAGACAGTTATTAAGGAAAAGCAAAAATGACCAGTATTCTCATGTATTCAGTACGCCCCGACGAGCAGGAGGCCATTCAGGCCTGGGCCCAAGCCAATGACGTTCAGGTGGATACCACCGACCGCGATCTAGGAATGACAACCGTGGACATGATCAAGGGATACGACGGCATCGTCATCCAGCAGCATGCTGCTCTGTCCGAACCAGAGCTCTACCAGCGGCTCAAGGAATATGGACTCAAGCAGCTGACCCTGCGGATCACTGGGTATGACATCGTCAACCTGCAGGCTGCCCGGGATAACGGGCTGGTCGTCACCAACGTGCCTGCCTACTCGCCCCGGTCGGTCTCGGAATTGGTCCTGGCCCAGGTCATGCGTCTGGTTCGGCATCTGGGGGAGGCCAGCGCTCGCGAGGCCAAGGACGACTATACCTGGGACGGGCTTCAGGCCCACGAGATCCACAACCTGACTGTGGGGATCATCGGAGCCGGCAAGATCGGATCGGCCGTGGCCAGGATCTTCCGTGCCTTGGGCTCCACTGTGATTGCCAACGATCCTGTTCACCGCCCTGAGCTGGCAGACACCCTGGATTATGTGGATCTGCCTACTCTTCTGAAGCGGGCCGACATCGTCACCGTCCATACGCCACTGGACGAGACCACCCATCATCTGATCAACGCGCAGGCCCTGGATGCCATGAAGTCCTCGGCCTTCCTGATCAATGCGGCCCGCGGCCCCATTGTGGACACGCCGGCTCTGATTGAGGCCCTGCAGACCAAGTCCATCGCCGGTGCTGCTATCGACACCATCGAGGGGGAGGCCGGCATCTTCGAAAAGGATCTGAGCGGGACCAAGGTCGATAACCAGGCCCTGGAGACCCTCAAGGCTATGCCCAACGTCGAGGTTTCGCCTCATATCGGCTTCTACACTGATGCCGCCGTGACTGCCATGGTCAATATCTCCCTGAACGACGTGAAGACCGTCTTGGAGGGCGGCACCAGCGAGCATCAGGTGGACTGACCCTCTTATTGCAGCGACCCGAACCGGGGCCGACCTACTCAGGCTGGATTCTGAGCAAAGGCGATGGTGCCCTGGTCCGGGTCCATGCTTTCCACGATGGCCAGGGACTTGAGGTTGTAGCCCTCTTTGCGCAGGGTATGGCCGCCCTCCTGGAAGCCCTTCTCCACGGCGATGCCGATGCCCTCTACGATGACCTTGGCGTCATGGCAGATGTCGATCAGCCCGTGCAGGGCATTGCCCTTGGCTAGAAAGTCGTCAAGAATAAGCACATGCTCGCCCTCATTGAGGAAGCGCTTGGCCACGATGACGGGATACTCCCGTTGCTTGGTGAAGGAGTATATCCGGGCCGTGTACTGGTCGCCGTCAAGGTTGATGGACTGGGTCTTCTTGGCGAAGACCACCGGAACGTCGCCGAAGTGGCGGGCGGCTAGGCAGGCGATGCCGATGCCGGATGCTTCGATGGTGAGAATCTTGTCAATACGGTGACCTGCGAACAGGCGGGCCCATTCGGCGCCCATGTGGTCGAAGAGCCGCACGTCGCACTGATGGTTGAGGAAAGCGTCCACCTTGAGTACATTGCCAGGCTTGACCGTGCCCTGGCGGCGGATTCGCTCCTCAAGTTCCTGCATGTCATTGTCCTTGTCGTCATGAAAGCGGGGCCCCTATGGTCCCTACGGATAGAAACCAACATAACCCCGTTCTGCGACCGTCGCCAGGCTGGCCTGATCCGCCAGGTTTCACCTCCAGCGGATTGGAGTGTCTTCCTGGCGTGTCAGCCCGTCAATCCAAGGATTCAAGGTCCTGACTGTTACAGTGAAAATCGACCGCAATGGTCACGCATCGTCGCGATGCGTTAAAGGACCTAAGGAGGACCATATGGGGATTCTGGATGATGCAAAGGATGCCATGAAGTCTGCCGGCGAGAAGATTTCCGACGTCGCAGGCGATGTAAAGGACACGGTTATGGACAAGGCATCCGATGCCAAGGACGCCGTTGCCGACAAGCTGGGCGATGCCAAGGACGCTGCCCAGGACAAGATGGGCGACGCCAAGGACGCCGCCTCCGACAAGATGGACCAGGCCAAGGCCGATGTCAAGGTCGGCAAGGCCAAGGCTGAGCAGGGCGCCACCGAGGCTGTCAACAACGCCAAGGACCAAATGCGCAACTGACTGGGTCATCTCGACTTCCCGACTCATCCCCGTTCGCTTTCCCCTCTCAAAAGCGGACGGGGTCTTTTATACCTGCCGTTATGTCAGTCGGCAAATCTGTGCGCCAGGGTCGATGACACCGCATTGTGGTAGAAATAATTGTTTGCCGGGTGCGCGCCATCCGGCCTGTGACGGTGACCGAGACCAGATGGCAAGAGGTGGCTTGTGAACGAGGAACCGGACTTGATCCAGCGCAGCGCTAAGGAGCTGCTCAAGGGGCTCAACGATCGTCAGGCCGAGGCGGTTCAATACCAGGGACCGGCCCTGCTGATCGGGGCAGGGGCTGGTTCGGGCAAGACTAGGGTGCTGACCCGCAGGATCGCTTGGATCCTCAGCCAGTTCGGCGCTTGGCCCAGCCAGATACTGGCCATCACCTTCACGAATAAGGCGGCATCCGAGATGCGCGAACGTCTGCGCAGGCTGATCGGTCCCGTAGCCGACCGCATGTGGGTGTCCACCTTCCATTCGGCCTGCGTGCGCATTCTGAGGCGGGATGGCAAGGAGATCGGGCTGGGATCAGGCTTCACCATCTATGACACTGCCGATTCCGAGCGCCTGATCAAGCTGATCGGCAAGGATCTTGACATCGATCTGAAACGCTACACCCCCAGAAACATTCTCAGCCATATATCTGATTACAAGAACAACCTGCAGGACTGGCGCACGCAGCTGCAGGAGTACGCCCCCGACTACCGGCCTGGGCAGCGCGGCCAGCAGATCACCGCCCGTTTCGGCAACGAGGAGGAGCTCTACTCCGTGGTCTACGCCGAGTACGAGCATCGGCTGGCTCAGGCCAACGCCGTCGATTTCGACGATCTGATCGTGCGCACGGTCCAGCTGCTCCAGCAGTCCCCAACGGTGGCACAGTACTACCACCATCGCTTCCGCTACCTGCTGGTGGACGAGTACCAGGACACCAACCACGCCCAGTACGTGCTCATGCGCGAGCTGGCCGGTGCTGATGCCGACAAGCAGGATCAGGCCTGGATCACCGTGGTGGGGGATTCGGACCAGTCCATCTATGCCTTCCGAGGGGCCGACATCAGCAACATCAGGGACTTCGAGAAGGACTTCCCCGGAGCCCGGACCATCCTCCTGGAGCAGAACTACCGCTCAACCCAGACCATTCTTGACGCAGCCAATGCCATCATCGTCAAGAACGAGGGCCGCAAGCCCAAGAAGCTCTGGACCGCACTGGGCAAAGGGGAGCCCATCGTGGGCTATGCCGCCGACAACGCACAGCAGGAGGCTGCTTGGATCGCCACCGAGATCGCCCGGCTGCGCAGCGAGGAGGGCATTCCATACTCCGACATGGCCATCATGTACCGGGCCAACGCCCAGTCCCGTGCCTTGGAGGAGGGGCTGATCAACGCAGGCCTGCCTTATCAGCTGGTGGGCGGGACCCGCTTTTATGAGCGCAAGGAGATCAAGGACGCCCTGGCCTACCTGCACGCCATCGCCAACCCACAGGACGACGTGAACATGCGGAGGATACTCAATGTGCCTAAGCGTGGCCTGGCCGCGCGCGCCGAGGCTGCGGCTACCTCCTATGCGGATCTGCATCATGTCTCCTTCTGGGAGGGGGTGCAGCATATCGAGGAGGTGCCCGGGGCTTCCACGCTCATGGTCAAGCGAATGAAGGCCTTCAGGGATCTGATTACTTCCCTGACCGACTTCGCTGCAGAGCACGGTACCAAGCCATCGCAGATCGTTGAGAAGGTGCTGGAGGAATCCGGCATGCTGGACGAGCTTCGCAAGTCGGTGGATCCGCAGGATGCCTCCCGGCTGGAGAACCTTGGCCAGTTGCAGTCCGTGGCCGCCGAGTTCGAGCAGAAGACGCCAGACGCTACGCTTGCTGGCTTCCTGGAGACCACGGCACTGGTGGCCGATTCGGACCAGCTGCCAGGACTGGGCGACGACTCGGGCAAGGTGACGCTGATGACCCTGCACACAGCCAAGGGTCTGGAGTATCCGGTGGTCTTCCTGACCGGCATGGAGCAAGGAACCTTCCCTCACTCCCGCTGCCTGGAGGATGCCGATGAGATGCAGGAGGAGCGCCGACTGGCCTACGTGGGCGTGACCCGCGCCAAGCGTCGACTCTACCTGACCCGGGCGGCCGTACGTTCCCAATGGGGGCAGGTCAATGATATGCTGCCCAGCCAGTTTCTGGACGATATCCCTGACGAGTTGATCGACTGGAAACGTCGGCAGGCCGGAAGCGAGCGGATGCGCGCAGGCTGGGACCTGGGGGACGACGAGGACGAATTCGGCGGCTTTGAGGATGTAAGCGATGGCCTTGCGTTTGGTCATCAGACTTTCGGCGGATCCGGTTCTGGCTTTAGCTCTGGTCGCAATGGGTATGGGCGCTCGCGGACATCCGCGCGGCGGTCGTTCGGATCATCGGGTTACAGCTCCCGCAGAGGCGGCGGTTCTTGGTCTTCCGGCAGTTTCTCCTCAAGAAACGGAAGGGTCACGACCAGGCGCAGCACAGCAGGCTCGTCGTCATCCGCACACGCTGGCAAAGCCTCAGCCCAGCCTAAGTCGAACGGACTGTCCATAGAGGACTTCTCCCTGGGTGACAGGGTGGCCCATGACCAGTATGGCCTGGGCAAGGTGGTCGATATTCAGGACAAGGGGCACAATTCGGTTCTGACCGTGGACTTTGGCTCCGAGGGGACAAAGAGGCTGATGCTGCGCTTGGCGCCAATCGAAAAGCTATGAACGTTCAAGACCAGGCGCTAGTCAAGAAGCCGGATCGCAGAAGCTGCATGCTCACGACTCATGCGAGGAGAGCCATTCCACGGCCAACTGGGTGCGGTTGGCCAGGTTGGTCTTGGCCAGGATGGCGGAGATGTGATTACGAACGGTGCCCTCGCTGAGGTAGAGTCGTCTGGCAATGGCCTGGTTATCGAGTCCGTCGGCAACCAGAGTGACGATTTCACGTTCGCGGTCTGTCAGAGTTTGGAAGCGCCGGGGAACAGGCTCAGCTGGGTTCTTTTGTGTCTGATCGTCCTGCTTGACAATTGACAGATTAGCTACAGCCTCAGCTCCAAGAACCGTCTGCCCTGCCATGACGGCTTGAAGGGCCGGAACCACTGAAGCTACGTCCTGCTTGATCACATAGCCCTTGGCTCCCAAGGCCAAGGCGCGGGAAACATAGTCCTTGTCCGCGAAGGTCGTCAGAAAAAGCACGCGGGCAGTTGAATCCATGGCGATGATGCGCTCTGCCGATTCCAGGCCATTCATGCCAGGCATCTGTACATCGAGCAGCAGCACGTCAGGCCTCCCGCCGGGAGCCTGAAAACAATCCAAGGCTGACTGGCCGTCATTGGCGGTCCAGAGCACGTCTGCAGCGCCGGTTGCGGTCAGAATCGTTGACAGGGACGAGCAGACGATCGGATCGTCATCAGCGATAGCGACTTTCATGCCATGACCTGCCCATTCTTTACATGCTCAGCTGCGCTGTGGTCTGACCAGGGTTCCTTGGGCAAGGATACGAAGACCTTCCATCCTTGCTGGTTGGGGCCGCTGTTGGCTGTGCCTCCCAAAGCCCTGGCCCTGGCCTCCATGTCGGCCAGCCCCATGCCTCGTCGGAGCTCTGACCCATGCTTACGTTCATTGCTTGGTGTTAAGTGCGAGCTGTGGGGCTGCGCTTGCTGAATTCCGCCGTCATCCTGCACGACCAATTGCCAGAAGGCCGGGAGGTCACGCAGAATAATCTGTGCTGACCGAGCTGAAGAATGGCGGACCGTATTGGTAAGGGCCTCGCGAATAATGGTGGCCAAACAGCGACACACGGGTGCAGGTGCTGCCTCAATGCCGTTGTTCAGATCGACCTGCAGCTGCCCCATAGAAGCCTCGGAGCCGGCATCCTCCATTTGGGATGCGAAGTCGGTGCCCTCATCCTCCAAGTCATGCACCGAACGACGTATTGTGGTCATGGCCTCGTCCAAGGTCTTGCCGACATCACCCAGTATCTGCTCGGTACTCTGATCGCCTTTGCTCTGCGCAACCACCCGGCCAGCCTGGATCTGCATGATGGCACGGGTGAGCTGGTGGCCCACATTGTCATGAATATCTCGGGCGATCCTGGTCCGCTCGGCTAAGTGCGCCATCCGGGTCGCCTGGGCTCTCTCCTCGTCCAGGTCGTTGATACGGCTGTACAGTTGGCGAATCCGGTAGCGCTCGGTGTCTTCAATCTGCCATACACGCTCCTTAGCCTCCGCCAGGCGGGCGCATGCGAGTCCGCCGCCATGCGCCAGTGCTGATGTCAGCAAAGCCAGCAGGGCAAAGCGTCGGGTGAGGCCTCTGACCAATACAAGGTCGGTGACGGCAGGTATCAGCCAAAAGAATGCCGGCAGCAGGGCCAAGAGCACCATGGGCCAGGCCGGCTCATGGTTCTTCTTTCTTGGAAGAATGACTGCCATGGCCCGAGAGTCTTTCATGCCGGCTGATCCGGTTGCCGGGACCATGACTCCGAATCCAACTCCCGCCTCAAAGGCCAGGGCCGGGAAAAAGAAAAGCCAGTCCGGTATGAACGTTGCCAAAAGCGACACCAGAGCGCCACCCCACATGGAACCTGGCGCTGGCAGCATCCATTCGCACAGGGCTCCTGCGGCTACTGAGGCCAAGAGGCCGGCGATCAGGGTTCCTGAAACCCCTGAACCATACCATGATCCGCATAAGGTCCCCAGACCAAGCAGGACCAGCCAGCCAGCAATCCTGCCCATGAATGTCTCCTTGCCCCGCTGCTCTTACTGTTGCTAATAGTAATTGGCGGACTACCCGTTCCTGCGCCTATCCGCAGGCAGTGGCACCCATGACAAATGTCATAGTTCTGATTTGTGCATCCACAATATTGATGACGACTGTCATGGTGTTGGGCCAGTCCTAGCTGGGATGATGGAGTCATGAACAGTTCACGTGAGCAAGAGCCTGCCTTGAAGGTCGGCGCACTGGTGAAGCGCTACGGTGACATGGTGGCCTTGGACCACTTCGATATGGAAGTCAATCAAGGCGAGGTTTTCGGACTGCTCGGCCCCAATGGCTCAGGAAAATCAACCGCCATCAACTGCATACTGGCCCTGCTCAGCTTTGAATCGGGGACGGTTCGGATTTTCGGGCAGGAGATGACCCCGACCTCCTACGATCTTAAAAGTCATATCGGGGTGGTTCCACAGAATGTGGCTGTCTTCAATGAACTAAGCGTGCAGGAGAACATCGACTATTTTTGCTCCCTCTATGTGCCTAGGAAGACCGACCGCAAGGACTTGGTCGAGCAAGCCATCGACTTCGTGGGGCTGGGCGACTTCCGCAAGTTCCGTCCCGGCAAACTGTCAGGCGGTCTGCTGCGCAGGCTCAACATTGCTTGCGGCATCGCCCACCAGCCTGACCTCATCTTCTTCGACGAACCCACCGTCGCCGTTGACCCCCAGAGCCGCAATGCCATCCTGGAGGGCATCGAACGGCTGAATGCCCAGGGAGCCACCGTGGTCTACACCAGCCATTACATGGAGGAGGTGGAGCAGATCTGTACGCGGATCATGATCATGGACCATGGTCGTCAAATTGCCCTGGGCACCGCTGAGGAGCTCAAGGGCATGGTAGAGGCCGGCGAGCAGATCACCGTTGAGACTCTGGATCTGCAGGAGTCCACACTGGCCAGGATCCGTGCCCTGACTCTGGCTCAGTCCGTCGACTATGACGGCAAGGAACTGGTCATCCATTGCCGGCAGGGCGAACACAACCTGCAGGATGTGCTGACGGTCCTGGAATCCACCCGGACCAGCTACGGCCACCTGACCAGCCGCCCGCCATCCCTCAACGACGTGTTCCTGGAACTGACCGGCAAGGAACTGCGCGACTGAGCGCGGTCCCTAGGCTCAATTGCCGTAAGGAGCGCTTTATTTATGTGGAACTCATTCCTGATCAACGTCAAGACCTCGATACGCAACACCTCCTCCCTCTTCTGGGTCCTGGCCTTTCCAGTCATTCTGGCCGCTCTGGTGCTGGGCATCATGGGCAACCTGCAAGACAGCTACACTGCCGAGGCACAACATTTCTCCATAGTCTCGGACGCTAGCTGGAAAGCCAGCCCAGGCGCTGACGAGCTGGTTTCATCACTCTCGGAGAAACCCAAGGCAGGATCCGACGGCACTCAGCTGCTTATCCCGACGATAGTGCCTTCCAGGGGCGAAGCGAACACGCGTCTGGATACCCGGAAGGATATCGGCTACCTGTACGCGGGTTCTGACGGATTAATCAACATGGTCCTGTCTGACCGCGAAGCCGCCAACATCCAATCCGATGCAACCGCCTCCGAAGGCATAGCGGTCTCCATTCTTTCCGCCTCGCTGAGCAGCTTCAACCAGGCGAACTCCGCAAGGGCAGCCATTGCCTCGCCAGGCAACCAAATTCTGCTGCAATCCGGCAAACAGGCCTACACCAAGCAAATCCGCCTGACGCACATCCGTCCTTCGATGACTGCGCCCTACTTCTTCGCCTTGCTTGCTATGGCCTGCCTTATCGGAGCCAGCACCGCAGCTGAGATGATTGCCAGGACTCAGCCCAACCTTTCAGCCCTGGGAGCCCGAAGGGCCAGTTCTCCCAGCCCTAAGTGGCGGCAGGCAGCGGGCGCCTTCCTGGCCTCCTGGCTCATCTCAGCAGTCAGCCTCCTGGTCGCCTACGTCTTCGTCCGCACAGTCTGCGGCGTGCAAACAGGTGGTCGTGACCCGATAGCACTCATAGCCATCGCCGTGGGCACCTTTATGGCTACCGCCTTCGGCTCTATGATGGGCGCGATTCCTAAACTCCCCACCGAAACGAAGGTTGGCCTGGTCATAGGCATCGACTGCACCCTGAGTACCTTTATCGGCCTCTACGGCAGCATGACTATGGACCTCAACAATGCCATACAGGAGCATGCTCCTATCCTCCACATGATCAACCCAGTAAAACAGGTCTCCAACCTCTTCTACGACATCGTCTACTACGACAGCCTGGCACCCTTCGCCCGCACTTGCGGCATCCTGGCCATTATGGCCGCCATCTTCCTGACCGCCTGTGGTCTGCTCCTAAGGAAACAACGGTATGAATACTTGTAAAACAGCACTGCGGGTCATCTGGGCGCATAAGTTCTATCTCCTCCTGTATTTGGCGGGCATGAGCCTGATCATGATTGTCGTCGGCTCCACGAATATGCAGGCTGCGGTACGGGCCAATGCCTCAAGCTCGGTTGGGCGCTTTGAACCCGCACGTGCGAAGATAGCGGTCATCAACCGGGACTGCGGTAGCCAGGTTGGTTGCGAGCTGGGCCAGGGTTTGGAGCGGTATCTGGGCAGGTCGGCTCAATTGGTGACAGTCGAAGATAAGCCTCAGGCCCTGCAGGATGCCAATGTATCTGGCAAAAGTGATTTGACTGTTATCATCCCAGCCGGATATGGCCAACGGTTCCTTGAGGCGCTTGAAGACGCTGCTGCCCACGTTCACAGCGGCGATAAGACGCATGGTTTCCCTAAAGTTGAAACGGCTGCCTCCTATAACTCCAGCCGTGGCAGTCTGGCACAATTGCAGGTGGATAGTTATTTTGATGCTTTTCGTACAGCTTTGCTGACAGGTCTTGGCCAAAACGGTTCGATGGATTGGCATTCATCCGCAGCGGTAAAGGATGCGGCAGCCTATGTAGTAGCCCACTATGTCAGCAACCAGCCACATGTGGGCATCCATGCCAGCCCAAAGGATGACGATGGAGCCCTGTTGAAAGGCTTCGCCATGACAGTCGGCCTGGCTGCCTTTCCCTTGATGACGGCACTGACGGTCTGTGTTGCCACGCTCTTCGGAGCCTTCAGTTCTCCTGATCGGCATCGACGCCTGCTTGCCTCTCCAATGCGATCAAGCAGTCTGAATGGGCAGGAGCTCATGGCAGCCCTCATCCTGGCAGCCGTTTCCTGGACATACTATGCGTCACTTGTTGTCTTCAGCATGGCGGCATCAGGGGTGTCCTTGGCTTCACTGGGCTGGGGGAGGGTGCTGCTGAGCTTTGGCGCTATGCTGATATTCGCTGTTTCTGCGGCATCATTTGGATTCATGCTTGCTCAGTTCAACCCCTCCTCTTCTCTCATAAACTCCGTGGGAGTCACCTTTGGCCTAGTGGTTATGTTCACTTCCGGGTCAAGTTCCGGCGGCCCTCTGCCTCCGGTCATGCAGACCATCGGCAAACTGACCCCAGGCTGGTGGTACAACACCGCTGTTCAATCAATTATGGATTCAAACGCAGCAGCCCTGGCTTCTTGGGGTCTTCCGCTGACGGTGGTTGCCTTGTTCGCTCTGGCCTATGCCTGTGCTGGTCTCATGTTCTCACGTCTGACGCGCACCCGGGCCACCCTGGTCGCTCCTGTCAGTTCCGACCCCAGTATGATCGAATAGCTTTCCTGCATTCATATCATCTGCAGGCCGACCTCTCGCTGTCTAATCTGTTAACGGTTTTGTTTTCGGTAATCTACCGAATATAAAAATATTTTGGATAATAAAGCTATCTGAAGCTTTGATAGCGCCAAAACCAATGCAGCACGATTGAATAAGTGAATGATATGAATATGCTCGTTATTCAAGGATCACCCTATGAAGGCAGTTTCAGCCATACCGACGCCCAGGCTTATGCACAAGCTGCCCGACGTAAGGGCCGCACGGTCGAAATGATCGACCTCAGCCAGGAAGGCTTCGACCTGGTGCTGCACTATGGCTACGCCAAGCGCATGGAGGACGAATCAGCGCCTAAGCGTTATCAAAGCATGGCCGGCCCGAGCCGATCATCCGGTCTTTGTCTTCCCCATTTGGCGGGCAGATGAACCGGCCATTCTCAAGGGCTGGCTTGATAGGGTGCTCACGCCACAATTTGCCTACCGATATGAGAGCAGACTTAACTCGCGGGGGCTGCTCAAAGGCAAGACGGCGCAAATTATCAGCAGCAGCCATGGGCCGGCCTTCGTATCCAAGATGTATGGTTCCACCGTGACCCGATGGAAGCATTCCATCCTAAAATTCTGTGGCGTTAAATTCACTGGGGCAAGCATTCTGGGCTGTATCGACTCGAAAGTTGATACAGCTGAACGCCGCGAAGCCTTCACGCAGAAGATATGCAATACAGTGCCCTCAGCAGAGTAAAGCCCGTCAGCCTTATTAAGATGCTTTTGCGTCGATGTCGCTCAACGTCGGTGCGGCATTCAAAGGGCATCCACCATGCCAGTTATTCGTCCGGCTTCATGGCCAGCTTGGCAATCAGACATGTCATCAGCGTCACTATGACCACCCCGGTGATGATCAGGGGCATGTGGCAGTGATCGATCAGAGGACCGAAGGCAGCCTGTCCCAGCGGAATCGCGCACATGCATAGACTGTTGGTCAGCCCTATTACTTTGCCTATCAGCATTGCAGGGGTATGAATCTGCTCATAGGACAGGGAAGTGATGTTGACCGTCTGCACCATTCCCGCAGCCAGAGCCATGCATCCAGCTACCAGGGCGAAGAGGACATATGTAGGCGAATGCAATAGCAGTCCTGCCGCAATTGGCAGAAGTGCCAGGGCGCTGCCCGAGAGCAGCATGGGTATCCGTTGCAGATAGAACCAGCCTGGACGGAGGGACACCAGGATGGCTCCAAGCAGGCTTCCGCAGGCCAGTATTCCTTCGGCCAGCCCCTGCATGGCATTGCTCAGACCCAGCGTGCGCGTGACCATATAAGGTAGGGCCACGTTGATGTAGGAGGCAAAGATCAAGTTGGCCGCCAGGCTGAGTCCTATGACCACTTTGAGATTGGTATGCCTAATCAGGAATTGTGCCGCTGCTTTGGTGTCCGCGGCCAGATGGCTCACCAGTGCTCTTGGGCCTTGTGAGGGGCCCCGTGATGGTTCGGGAATCCTGACGGCGATTCTGATCCAGACGGCAGAAAGGAGACAGACCGAGGCGGCAACCCCGACCACTTGCATGATTCCGAAGAATCCCATGACCATGCCGGCCAATACTGGTCCGATCATTCCTACCAAGGAGATCGCCTGGGAAACCAGGGCTGATGCACGGGTCAGATCTTTTCTGTCCACCAGACAGTGAAGAGCTGCCTGCACCGTTGGGCTGTAACAGGCTCTGTAGGCATTGATCAGCATCATGCAGGCCACGGTCAAAAAAACTGGGTCGATCTTGTGGCTTATCAGGATGTACAAGAAGGCGGTCAGTGCTGTCAGAATGTCCAGCACCGCCATGGTGGACTGCTTGTGCAGGCGGTCGGCCAGAGCTCCGCCCAGGGGTGTCAGGAGAATGGATGGAAGGACAGCCAGAGCGGATGCCATGCCATAGAGGGATGCCGATCCTGAGATGTTGAGCAGGTGAAGCGGAAGGGCGAAGACCAAGCATGTTTGCCCTAGATTGGAGAGAATCTCAGTCGTCAAAAGAGCAATGAATGGCAGTGTCAGCAGGCCCTTGTTCCTGGAGTGGCCCCTGCTTGAGGCCTGGTCGTGAGCAGGCGGGTTCATATACTGCCTTCGCTTTCAGTCTTTTCCTTGTTGTTGTCCTTGGCATTGGTGTCGAAGGAGACCAGCAGGTCGGAGAATCCCTGGTCTTGCAGGGGGATGCCCAGGCCCTGCATGATCGAGAAAAAGCAAGCGGCTCTGGCGCGCAGCTCCGCCTGCGTGCCCCGGCGAAAGAAGGGCAGCAGCCACATGTTGGCTAGCAGGCGGAAAACCTCGGCGGTTTGTTCGACATGGTCTACATGCAGTGAACCGTCCTGATTGCCCTGTTTGAATAGGTCGACAAAGTCGTCCCGCTCATCCACCAAGGCGGTGAATTCCATGCCGAGCATCTTGGGATTGGCCTTTGGGTTGAATTTACGGAACATCAGATCCGCAGCCTCCAGTCTCTTTCGTGCTCGCTCAGGGGAGAAGAGCGACTGCAGCTGCTCCAAAGCCGTGCCTTGTCCCGATGGGGTTTGGGTCCTGTTGATCGTCTCGCTTATGGTCTTCATCAACCTATTGGCCACAGCATCGAAGAGGTCTTCCTTTGACCGGAAGTGATGGTAGACGGCTCCCTTGCTTAATCCTCCTGTTGCATCGATGATGTCCTGCATGCTGGTCTTGTCGTAGCCTTGGCTGGTGAAGAGCCCGGTGGCGGCTTTGATGATTCGCTCCAGCGTCAGCTCGGGGTGTGTATTGCGGGCCATGTTCGCCTTCCTTGCAGATCGCGGAGATGGGTCGTCGTTGATCGGTTGGGTGAGTCTGCCATTCTTGCCTCAATATCATACCGACCGTTGGTATGAATATACCATAACATACTTGTACTTGCAGGTCGGGTATATGTGGTTTAATAAATACTTGGTTTGCGTATTTGTGCGCGAATCTATCTGGAGTCTCAGCCCATCAATGGGTCGGCGGTCGCAAGGCCGTTCGTGCATGGCACGGTGAAGCATTGGAGAGGCCTGACTCGACGGTTTTGGCCGTCTTCGTTCAGATAACGACAGAAGCAAGTAAGGATTGCATCAATGACTAACATTCAGCGTGCGCGTCGCCAGGTCCGCCTGTCGCGCGCCCTGGGCATTGCCCTGACTCCCAAGGCCCAGCGCTTGTTCGAGAAGCGCCCCTATGGCCCCGGCGAGCACGGACGCAGCCGCCGTCGCACCGAGTCCGATTACGCCGTCCGTCTGCGCGAGAAGCAAAGGCTGCGCGCTCAGTACGGCGTTTCCGAGAAGCAGCTGCGCGCCGCCTATGAGCGGGGCACCCACGAGTCCGGCCAGACCGGTGCCGCCATGCTCCGCGAGCTGGAGTGCCGCCTGGACAACCTGGTTCTGCGCGCCGGCATCGCCCGCACCACCGCCCAGGCCCGTCAGTACGTGGTCCACCGCCATATCCTGGTCGACGGCAACATCGTGGACCGGCCATCCTACAGGGTCAAGCCCGGCCAGACCATCCAGGTCAAGCCCAAGAGCCAGACCATGGTGCCTTTCCAGATCGCCGCCGAAGGCGTCCACCGGGATGTGCTGCCCGCGGTTCCCGGCTACCTGGACGTGGACCTGGCTTCCCTGAAGGCCAGCCTGGTTCGCAAGCCCGAGCCGGAGGAGATTCCGGTTCAGATCAACATCCAGTACGTGGTCGAGTTCTACGCTCGCTGACCGCCTGCGACTTTGGGGCCCCGGTTCGTCCGGGGCCTTTTGCATGTCAGGATCTGCCGCCCTTGCTGGGGCAGGGGTGAGATAATAGAGGCATGCTGCTCCATCTATATGCTGTCCGCCATGGGCAGACTTATTTCAATCGCTACAACCGTCTCCAGGGATGGTCCAACTCGCCGCTTACCTCATCGGGTCTGGAGGATGCTGATCGCGCAGGCCGCAAGCTCAGCCAGCTGAGTTTTGCCGCCGCCTACTGCTCGGATACCACTCGGGCTCAGGAGACGGTCCGCAGGATCCTGGCCCGGAACCAGTCGGAGAAGAAGCCGGAGCCGGTCAGCGACAGTCACTTCCGCGAGCAGTTCTACGGCTACTTCGAGGGGCAGGACATGGCCATGGCCTGGTGGGCTGCAGGCGCTCCCCATGGAGCGGGCACCTACCAGCAGATTGTGGACCGGTTCGGTCTGGCTGCCACCAGGGACTTCCTCAAGCAGGCTGATCCCTTTGGAGATGCTGAGTCTGACAGTGAGTACTGGACGCGGATTGCAGGCGGACTCTCTCTGATTGCAGCCAACGCGGACCTGAAGAATGATGACCGCGTCCTGCTGATCTCCCACGGCAACACCCTGCTCAGTTTGGTCAACCGCTTCGGCGGCGGACGCTACGACACCAGCAGCCGCCCTAGCAACGGAAGCGTCACCATATTCGACTTCGATACGGATGCTCCCTTCGATCGCGCCCTGCAGGTCCGGTCCTTCAATCGTTGAATCGGCGTCAACCGGCCGGTCATGGCCTGGACTGATAGATGGCGCGTGCTAGCGTAGTCCCCAGTATCGTACCAATGGAAGAGAGGTAGCAGATGGACGTAGGACAGATTGCCGGCCTGATAGCGGCCATTGCCTTCGCTATCCTGGCGGGGTTTCTGATCTATCCCCTGATTCGTCTGGGGAAGCTCTTCGATCAGCTGGCGCAGACCATCAAGCAAACGGGCGAACATGTTGTGCCCACTCTGGACGAGTCCGCCAGCACGGTCACCCAGCTCAACCAGACCCTGACTGACGTCAATCGCATCTCCGCAGCGGCTTCGACGACGGCAGGCAACGTAGGTGCCCTGACTGACCTGTACGGATCAATGCTGGGCAAGCCGGTCATCAAAGTGGCAGCCTTCCTGTATGCCATGCGCAAGACGATCTCGTCATTCCTTTCAGGAGGCCGCGACCGCGCCGAATCCAAGTCCTTAACAGCGAAAAAGGCCAATGATGGTCAAGGGAACGAGGGGAGGACCCGCTGATGTTCAAACGGATCTTCTGGCTGGGACTGGGCGTCACAGCAGGCGTGGTCCTGGTCACCAAGGCCGAGGCCTATGTGAGGGCCAATACCCCCAAGCGTGCGAGAGAATTCGTGCTGGGCGAGGATCAGGACCAGGTAGCCTCCCGGACCCTATCCGGCCTGGTGCGCCAGTTCACCCAAACAATGCACCAGCGGCAGGACGAGCTGGACCGCCGCTATCTGGACCGTTTCCAGGGCTGAGCCTGGGGCGGACAGGCCAGTACAAAGAGGCCTGGCCGGTGTAAAATCAGCATATTCAGCTATGAGTCCGAAGCGCGGGCGACTTGTTCGCGCCTCGGACAACCGAGTCATTTGGACAGCCCGTATCCCGTCGGCGTTCACCGGGTCTGAAGGAGCGAAAGCAGCATGCGCACATCGGAAATCGCCAAGCGTTTCCTCGATTATTTCCAAGGCAAGGATCATCTGGTGGTTCCCTCCGCCTCCTTGATCTCGCCCAATCCCACCACGCTCTTCACCATCGCCGGCATGGTCCCCTTCATCCCCTACCTGCTGGGGGAGCAGACCCCTCCCAAAAGCCGCATGGCCAGCAACCAGAAGTGCGTGCGCACCCTGGACATCGACGAGGTGGGCAAGACCACACGTCACGGCACCTTCTTCCAGATGCTGGGCAATTTCTCATTTGGGGACTACTTCAAAGAGGAGGCCATCCACTATGCCTGGGACCTGCTGACCAAGCCCCAGGACCAGGGCGGCTACGGCTTCGACCCCGAAACGATCTGGGTCACCACCTACACCGACGATGACGAGGCTCGCTCCCTGTGGAAGAACGAGGGCTTCGACCCCGAGCACATGGAAATTCTGGGCATGGAGGACAACTTCTGGACCACTGGCGGCCCCGGCCCCGGAGGCCCCTGCTCCGAGATCTATGTGGACCGCGGGCCTGCATACGGCAAGGAGGGCGGTCCCTCGGCCGACGAGAACCGATACATCGAAATCTGGGATCTGGTCTTCGAGAACTACGAGGTGGACAACGTCCGTTCTAAGACCGACCTGCACATCGTGGGCGAGCTGGAGCACAAGAACATCGACACCGGTGCCGGACTTGAGCGGCTGGCCTACCTGCTCCAAGGCAAGCAGAACATCTATGAGACCGACGAGGTCTACCCCGTCATCTGGGCAGCCGAGAGCCTGTCTGGACGGCACTACGGCGATGACGCCCAGGATGACGTGCGCTTCCGTGTGGTGGCAGACCATGTCCGCTCGGCCCTGATGATCATGAGCGACGGCGTCCGCCCCAGCAACGTCGGTCGTGGCTATGTGCTGCGTCGTCTTCTGCGCCGCACGATTCGCTCCATGAAGATGCTGGGCGTGGATCAGGAGGTCCTGCCCCAGCTCTTCCCGGTCTCCAAGGAGGCCATGTCGCCCAGTTACCCTGAGCTGAACAACACCTTCTCCGAGGTGGCCGAATCGGCCTATGGCGAGGAGCTGGCCTTCCGCCGGACACTGGACAAGGGAACCACCATTCTGGACACAGCTGTAAGCAAGGCCAAGAGCGGGAAGGGCGAACCTGAGGTGTCCGGCAAGGATGCCTTCACACTGCACGACACGTATGGCTTCCCCATCGAACTGACCCTGGAGATGGCCGCCGAGCAGGGCGTCAAGGTGGACCAGGACGAGTTCCGAAAGCTCATGAACGAGCAGAAGGCCAGGGCCCGCGCCGATGCCATGAAGAAGCGGCACAACGTGGATCTGAGCGTTTACGATGATATGCGCAAGAGCCTGGACGAGCCTCAGATCTTTCTGGGCTACACCGACTTCTCCAGCCGGTCGACCGTTCTGGGCATCATCCAGGAGGGCAAGGGGGCGGTTCCGGTTGCCAAGGCACCTGCCCAGGTTGAGGTGATTTTGGATCGCACGCCCTTCTACGCAGAGGCCGGCGGTCAGCTGGCCGACCAAGGGGAGATATTGACCGACGATGGGGCCGTCCTGGAGGTAGATGACGTGCAGAAGCCCATCAAGGGACTGACCATCCACCGCTGCCGGCTGACCGAGGGAACGCTGACCTTGCAGGCTACGGCCACGGCCACCATTGACAGGAACCGGCGCGGAGCTATTGCTCGCTCGCACACTGCCACGCACATGGTACACAAGGCTCTGCGCGAGGAGCTGGGCCCCCAGGCCACGCAGCGCGGTTCCGAGGATGCGCCCAACAGGCTGCGCTTCGACTTCCAGTGGTCGCAGGCCCCCAGCCGTCAGGCTATGGATGCGGTGGAGGCCCGTGTCAATGACCGGTTGCGCGACAACCTGGCCGTGACCACGCAGGAAATGAAGTACGACGATGCCATCGCCCTGGGCGCCATGCACCTGTTCGGGGAGAAGTACGGGGACGTGGTTCGTGTGGTCTCCATCGGCGAAGACGGTTGGAGCCGAGAGCTCTGCGGAGGAACCCACGTGGATCACGTGGGCAAGATCGGCGCGGTCTCCATCATGTCCGAAGCCTCGGTGGGCACTGGTGTTCGTCGTGTGGATGCCGTGGTGGGCCAGGGGGCCTACGAGTACAACGCCCGTGAGCATGCGCTGGTCTCTCAGCTTTCCGACAAGCTCAACGCTCGCCCTGACGAGCTTGAATCCAGGATTTCGGCCCTGCTGGCCAAGCTCAAGGAGTCCGACCGCCGACTGGCGGCCACCTATGAGCAGCAGATGGCCCAGGCTGTGCCTGAACTGGCCAATCAGGCCCTGCATGCCCCAGGCGAGGTCAAGATCGCCTCTCGGAATATGGGGCATTTCGGCTCGGTCGATGCACTGCGCAAGACGGTGACCGACCTGCGTGCCCGCATGGGTGAGGAATACCCGGTCGTGGTCGCTCTGGCCGGTGTCAGCGAGGATGACAAGCCTGTGATCTTTGTGGCCACAAACCAGGCAGCTCGTGATCGTGGTTTCAGGGCTGGCGACCTGGTCAGGACGGCCTCCAAGGTTCTGGGCGGCGGTGGCGGCGGAAAGCCTGACTTTGCCCAGGGCGGGGGCCAGGATGCCTCGGCCATTGATCGGTCCTTGAAAGCTCTGAGTGATCAGGTCCGAGAGGGCTGAGCTTCCTGTGCGATCACATACAGCCGTATGGCTGGGGGTGGACCTTGGCGAAGCCAGGGTGGGCCTGGCCCTGTCGGACCCGGAGCTGACCCTGGCATTTCCCGCAGGCAACATCAGGGTTCAAGGCGACTACTTTCAGGCCCTCGACCAGGTGGAGGACCTGATTATGGACAAAAGCGTGTCCAGAGTCGTAGTCGGATACCCTCTGCTCTTGAGCGGTCAGACTGGTCGCAGTGCCAAAAAGGCGTTCCGTTGGGTGCGCGCCCTGACTATCCGCCTTCAGGAGGCCGCACAGGATGCTGACGTTGCCCCAGAGCAGGTGCCCAGTGTAGTATTGCGAGACGAACGGCTGACGACCGTCAGCGCCCATCGTCAGCTGTATGATGCCCGCGTGGATGGGCGAAGACATCGTCCCGTAGTCGATCAGCAGTCCGCTGTTGTGCTGTTGCAGTCGGCCCTGGACGATCAACGTGCCGACAAGGAGTGGTAATTGGCCGACGACATGCAGGACTTCTTCCAGGACAAGATCCAGTGGGTGGACGATGGGCAACCCCTGGTTTCCGCTAAACCGCCGCGTCCTCCTCATTCGCGGCGCGAGATGCGCCGTAGACGCGAAAGGCGCAAGCGTCGCAAGCGGATCATGATGGTGATCATCGCTTTGGCTGTTGTGCTGGCCGCTTCCTGTACGGTGATTCTGGTAGGTGGGTTGCGTCATGGCACCCCTAGGATCGTAGCCACCAAGGAGGTCGCCCCTGACTATCCAGGCCCCGGTGGACAGCCCTTGGAGTTTACGGTAGAGAGCGGCCAGGGGGCTGATCAGGTGGGTGCCAATCTAGTCAAGGCTGGTGTGGTCAAGTCCACTGCGGCCTTCCTGCATGCCGTTGCCAGCACTCAGTCCGAATCCAGGTTGATGCCCGGCACCTTCGATCTGCGTCTGCGAATGAAGGCCTCTGACGTGGTGGCCATTCTGACCGACCGGAACAAGGCCGGAGGCTTCCTGCAGGTGCGGGCCGGGGAGCGGGTCCGCGATGTGATCGCCAGGGCCGTCCAGCTTTCCGGGGTTCCACAGAGCGAATTCGATGCCCTGATCCAGGCCAAGGGTGAGGGCATCCTTCCCCAGGAGGCCCAGGGTAACTTCGAAGGGTGGCTGCAGCCTGGCGAATACGACGTGCGCAAGGCTGGGTCAGCCAAGGTCATATTGACAGATCTTGTCTCCAAGCGAATAGAGCGACTGGACCTGCTCGGCGTGCCAGGAGGCCAGGATCGGCAGAACATCCTCAACACGGCCTCCATCATTGAGGCCGAGGTCAACAAGTCTGAATACTACAGCAAGGTGGCCCAGGTCATCCACAACCGACTGGACAAAGGAATGCCCCTGGGCATGGACAGCACTGTGGCTTACTCCAACAATGTCTCCGCCTTGAAGCTGACCGATGCCATGCTGCAGAACACAAACGACCCTTACAACACCAGAGTCCACCAGGGTCTGCCCCCAGGGCCAATCGGCAGCCCGGGCGATGAGGCCATCCAAGCGGTCATGCACCCTGAGTCGGGCGACTGGCTCTATTTCGTAACTGTCAACATGGACACCGGAGAGACTAGATTTAGCGACAATCAGGATCAATTCAACCGCGATGTCAAAGAATACAAAGCGTGGCAATCTCAGCACAACCAGCAGAGCCAATAGCGCCTCTTCATGAATCTCCTTGTCGGTCAGGCGTCGGGCGGGTCTTAGACGGCGTCAACGATCAAGGCCGCTACTGCCCCGGCGAGGATGACCGGGACGTAGGCCAGCGTGAGAGGGCTGCTTGTTCTTGCAGATGCGCGGCGACGAGCCAACCAGAGCAAGGCGAGGGCAATCAGCCCCAGTAGCCCCATCATGAACCACCAGATCAGGATGGTTGTCCATCCAAGAACGGATAGGCTCAGAGCTATCAGACCTGTGGCCGTCACGTCGCCCAGACCAAGGGCACCAGGTCGGACCAGGGCCAGCAAGAGCTGAAGGCCTGCAGATGCCAGAGTCAGCAGCAGGCACTGCACAAGCAATATTGGTTGAGCCCGAATCACCGAAAAGACCAGCAGGGTCACGGTCTGCAGCATCAGTCCGAAGATCACCAGAAGACGAGGGACTCGCCGGGAGCGGATGTCAATCAGGGCCAACAGGAGGGCGGTCAGCAGTCCCGGCACTGGGATGAGGTAGACCATCTTCTAAGATAATCACAGGTAGCCCTAACCTGGCAAACGAGGAACGAACGAGGAGCTTGAATATGTTGCGCTGGCAGACGGCGGGGGAATCCCATGGAGAGGCTTTGGTGGCTATGATGGAGGGCCTGCCCGCCGGGGTCGCCGTGTCCACAAAGGATATTGAATCGGCTCTGGCCCGCCGTCGACTGGGCTATGGTCGTGGGGCCAGGATGGGTTTTGAGCAGGATCGTGTGCGACTGCTGACTGGGGTCAGGCATGGGCGGACGCTCGGCTCGCCGGTGGCCATGGAGATCGGCAACACGGAGTGGCCCAAATGGGAGCGAATCATGAGCGTGGAAGAGCTGCCTGCCGATCAGGAGCCTCCGACGACTGGTCGCAACGCCCCCCTTACCAGGCCCAGGCCCGGCCACGCTGATCTGACTGGTATGCGCAAGTATGGGTTTACGGATGCGCGTCCGGTCCTTGAGCGTTCCTCGGCCAGGGAGACCGCATCCAGGGTGGCCTTAGGATCAGTGGCTGCTGACTTTCTGCAGCAGGCTCTGGGCATACGAACCGTCTCCCATGTCGTCTCCATAGCCGGGATCGGCCTGGAGGGGCATGAAGTCGTGCCTGGCCCTGAGGATGGAGCCGCCCTGGATGCCTCGCCGGTCAGGACCCTGGACAAGGATGCCGAGAAGCGGATGATGGCCAGGATCGACCAGATCAAGAAGGACGGAGACACCGCCGGAGGCGTCTTCGAGGTCATCGCTTATGGTGTGCCTGCAGGTCTCGGCACGTATGTGGAGGATGACCGACGTCTGGATGCTGCCCTGGCCAGTGCCTTCATGAGCATTCAGGCCATCAAGGGTGTGGAGATCGGCGACGGATTCAGCGAGGCTGATCGTCCTGGCTCACAGGCCCATGATGAGATGGAGCCGGGCCTGGACGGTACGATCCGCAGGCTCAGCAATCACGCAGGCGGCCTGGAAGGCGGCATGTCCAACGGCCAGCCGATCAGGGTAAGAGCCGCCATGAAGCCCATCTCCTCGGTCCCTCGGGCCCTGCGCACAGTGGATGTGGCCACCGGTCTGCCTGCCCAGGCTATCCATCAGCGCTCAGACGTGACTGCCGTTCCTGCCGCCGCAGTGATTGGTGAAGCCATGATGAACCTGACCCTGGCGCGCTTCGCCTTGGAAAAGTTCGGCGGCGACTCGCTCGACGAAGTTCAACGCAACGCCCAAGCCTACCTCCAGTCCTGGCCTGAGCATCTGCGGTGAGGGGCGGATCGCATGATTGAAAGCAGCAGCATGCCCAAGGCCGTCGTCATCGGCATGCCCGGTGCAGGCAAGACCCGTCTGGGCAGGGAGACAGCCGCCCTGATCAAGGCGCCTTTTAGGGATACGGACCAGTGCGTTGAGAAAGAGGCAGGCCGATCAGTCAGCGAGATCTTCGACACCCGGGGCGAACAGGCTTTCCGAGATATGGAAACCCGAGCGGTCCTCGAGCTGCTGAAGGACTTTTCCGGTGGCATCCTGTCCTTGGGAGGTGGTGCTCCCATGAGCATCGAGGTCTTCCAAGCACTGCAGGATTATCGGCGGGCAGGTGGCGCTGTAGTCTACTTGCAGATCGACCCGGAGGAGGGGATCAGCCGAGCGGCTCGGTCGGATCATCGTCCACTCCTTCGCGGTGGTGCGTCAGAACGCTGGATGGCTCTCTATCGTGAACGTCGCAGCGTCTACCAGGATCTAGCAACTATTACCCTAAAATCCAGGAACACCACCCCTCATGCCCTGGCCAGACGATTGGCCGATGCCTTGACTGAGCGGGTGGTTCACGTCAGCGGGCCTGACCCATACGATGTGAGGATCGGCGCAGGGGTGACCGGGCGACTGCATGAGTTGCTTGGAGACCAGACTATGAGGGTGGCCCTGATTCACACCCAGCCGGTTCAGCGGCATTCCGACCATGCCCGGGCCCTGCTGCGCCAGGCTGGTTACCAGGTGTTGGATCTGACCATTCCCGACGCGGAGGCCGGTAAGACCATCCAGGTCAGTCAGAGCATTTGGGAGCGCCTGTCTACTGAAGGCTTTACCCGTTCCGATGCAGTCGTAGGCCTGGGCGGGGGAGCAGCTACTGATCAGGCCGGGTTCATTGCCGCTACCTGGATGCGGGGCATTCACTATGTGAACTGCCCTACCTCCCTGCTGGCCATGGTCGATGCGTCCACCGGAGGCAAAACCGGCATCAACCTGGAGCAGGGCAAGAATCTGGTCGGCAGCTTCTATACCCCTGTCGGCGTCCTCGCAGATCTGCGCACCCTGCGTACCCTGCCCAACGATATCTTTGTAGAGGGCTTGGGCGAGGTGGCCAAGTCCGGTTTCATCATGGATGGCGGTATTCTGCGTGAACTGGAGGAGCGGGCCGACTCCCTGCGTGCCTTCGATGGAGAGGAGCCAGACCAGTGGCTGGGCACGGTGGTCCAGGATCTTATCGAACGCACCGTCGAAGTCAAGGCCCGGCACGTTTCGGTGGATCTCAAGGAGTCCGGCTTGCGGGAGTTTCTCAACTACGGCCACACCTTGGGCCACGCCATCGAGAAGATCGAACACTTCACTTGGCGGCATGGCCAGGCCGTATCCGTGGGCATGGTCTTCGCAGCCGAGCTGGCAAGGATCACCGGCCATCTGGATCAGGAGGCGGTCGACTATCATCGGCAGCTTCTCTCTTCTCTGGGCCTTAGGACATGGTGGGATGGGGGAGATTTCGACCAGGTGCTGGCTCTTATGCATCGGGACAAAAAGGCCCGAGGCAACAAGTTGCGGTTTATCATTCTTGATGGGTTGGGCAAACCCACCCACCTGGACGATCCGCCGGTCTCGGCGCTCAAGGAGGCCTTCCAGGCCATACGCAAGGAGGAATGACAGATGGCGGATGCCGACAAGGGCAGGCAGAAGGTTCTGGTGGTCAACGGACCCAACCTGGGTCGGCTGGGCGTGCGCGATCCTGATGTCTATGGCCGTCAGGATCTGGCGACTCTCGCCCGGGACTGCGAACATTGGGGTCTGCAGTTGGGCTTGGATGCTCAGGTGCTGCAATCGGACGACGAGGGCCAGGTCATCCGTTGGATGCACCAGGCCGTGGACCAGGGCAGCGCAGTGGTGCTCAACCCGGCTGCCTTCACTCACTACAGTTATGGGCTTGCCGATGCTGCCGTTCAGGTCACACAGGCAGGGCTGCCGCTGATGGAGGTCCATATTTCCAATCCCTCATCCAGAGAGGCCTTCCGTCGGCGCAGCGTCATCTCGCCAGTGGCTACCGGCACCATCACCGGCATGGGCTTCTACGGATACCGGCTGGCCTTGGAAGCAGTAGCCCATCTGCTGGAGTCCGCATGAGCGACAGCGGAGAGACCAGTAAAAAACTCTTCGCACCGCCCACGGCTATCCTTGTCCGCGGGGCCAGGGTTCACAACCTGCGCGATCTGAATGTAGATATCCCCCTGAATCGCCTGGTTGGGATCGCTGGGGTCTCGGGCTCCGGAAAATCCTCCTTGGCTCTGGGAGTCCTTTATGCAGAAGGTTCCCGCCGTTACCTGGAATCCTTGTCTACCTACACCAGGAGGCGGATGACTCAGGTTCAGCGTCCTCAGGTGGACTCGGTACGCTTCCTGCCGCCAGCCTTGGCTCTGCGTCAACGGCCGGGCGTTGGCGGCATGCGTTCCACCTTCGGCACCGCCACTGAGCTGCTCAATGTGCTCCGGCTGATGTTCTCCCGGCTGTCCAGCCATGTCTGTCCCAATGGCCATCGCCAGGAGCCTACCCTGGCTGTGGCTGCCGAGATGCCCATCACCTGCCCGATCTGCGGAGCAAAGGTGGTGCCTCCCAGCGCCGAGGAGCTTGCCTTCAACTCTCTGGGAGCCTGCCCCACCTGCCAGGGAACCGGAACCGTGCGTGAGGTGGACGATGCCACCCTGGTCCCCGATGACAGCCTGACTATCGATCAGGGGGCAGTGGTGCCGTGGCGGACCTTCGGCTTCAACGTTCAGCCCGACATCGTGCGCGAGTTCGGAGTCCGCACCGATGTGCCTTGGCGGGACTTGACTGATAGGGAACGGAAGATCGTCTTCGAAGGGCCGGCCGAGAAGAAGCACATCACCATCACCTCGGTCAAGGGGGTCCACGAGCTGGACTTCACATTCCGCAATGCCCGCCTGACTGTGACCGAGGAGCTCAAAAGGGCCAACGATGACAAACGCCTAGCCAAAGTTGCCAAGTTCCTGACCGAAAGGACCTGTCCTGATTGCAAGGGCACACGGCTCAACCAGCGGGCGCGCCTGCCTGAGATCAACGGGGACAACCTGGCCAAGGTCACCTCCTGGCCCCTGGATCGCGTGCTGGACTGGGGACGAAAGCTGCCGCCCACATTGCCTGAAGCTTTGCAGCCCATGGCCTCAGCCTTATGCAGGACTCTGGCAGAGATGGGCAGGCGTCTGATACAGCTGGGACT
Organism: Bifidobacterium sp. ESL0819; assembly: GCF_052606245.1. NCBI lineage: Bacteria > Bacillati > Actinomycetota > Actinomycetes > Bifidobacteriales > Bifidobacteriaceae > Bifidobacterium > Bifidobacterium sp. ESL0819. The sequence continues at coordinate 1,652,514 of NZ_CP199587.1, read as the reverse complement.
GAGCTATCTGACCCTGGACCGTTCCAGCGCATCTCTTTCCACAGGCGAGCGGCAGCGGGCCCAGCTGGCCAGGGCTGTACGCAATGAGACCACCGGCGTGCTCTATGTGCTGGATGAGCCCTCAACTGGCCTGCATCCGGCAAACCTGGAGGGGCTGATAGGGGTCATGCGCGATCTGTTGGCCGACGGCAATTCCGTGGTCTTTGTCGACCATGACGTCAAGGTTTTGGCATCAGCCGACGATCTTATCGAAATGGGCCCCGGAGCAGGGGAACGCGGCGGCAGGATCCTGGCACAGGGAGCTCCTGAGCGGATCGCCGCCGATCCGGACTCGCGCATCGCTGGTTTTCTGGATGGACATGAGCCTGTTCTGACGCGGGACCGGCATCCCTTGCCTGCCGAGAATGAATGGATCCGTATGCAGGCAGGACCCATTCACACGGTCCGCCCGCTGGATCTGGCCATTCCTCGTGGCTGCATGACGGCTGTGACCGGGGTATCCGGTTCCGGCAAGACCACTATGATCCTGGAGTCTCTGGTTCCGGCCCTCCAGACCTGTATTCAGGGCAATCCAATGCCCAAGCACGTACACAGCCTGGATTCGGCGGGCATCGACAGGGTTCGCCTGGTGGACTCCTCGCCCATTGGCATCAATGTGCGCTCCACGGTGGCCACCTACTCGGGGCTGATGGACCGGTTGCGCCGTCTCTTCGCGGCCACTGAACGAGCGGAAAAGGACAAGCTGGGAATCTCGGCTTTCTCCTACAACACCGGATCCCTGCGCTGCTCCCAGTGCGACGGTACAGGCCAAATCAGCCTGGATGTGCAGTTCCTGCCCGACATCCCCATCACCTGTCCCAGCTGCCATGGTCGACGGTACCGTCCGGAGGCCGAGCATTACCGACTGTCCACGCCGTCCCACCCGGAGCCGCTGAGCCTGCCTGATCTGCTGGCCATGGAGGTGGGCCGGGCCTTGGAAGTCTTCGCACAGAGCCGCGAGTACACGGCCATCCGCAGAGGCCTGCAGACCTTGAAGGATCTGGGATTGGACTACCTGACCCTGGGGGAGGACACTCCCTCCCTTTCAGGCGGGGAGGCCCAGCGGCTGAAGCTTTCCAACGAGCTGGGCCGCACACAGAGTGGCTCCATGTTCGTTCTGGACGAGCCCACCACCGGCTTGCACCCCTTGGATGTGCGCGTCCTGATCGGAGTGCTGGAGCGCCTGGTCAGCAAAGGGGCTACTGTGGTCTTCATCGAACATGATCTGGACATGATCGCCAACGCCGACCATGTGGTCGATATGGGCCCGGGCGGCGGCGATCGAGGCGGAAGAATCGTGGCACAGGGCGACCCTGAATCCGTAGCTCGTAACCCGGATTCGGTGACCGGCCGCTACCTGGCTGAACACCTACATCTCAAGCGAGTCTGAATCCGTCCGCCCCCTCGAGTGTTGGTCGGTTTCTGGTCGCTCCCGTCTGATAGGCTGAAGTTCCATGGTCAGAGAACATGGAAATTCGCAAGGGCATATCACCAAACACATTTTCGTCACCGGCGGCGTGGTCTCTTCATTGGGCAAGGGACTGACGGCATCCTCTCTGGGCCGACTGCTGAGAAGCCGCGGGATTCGCGTTCTTCAACAGAAGCTGGATCCCTACATCAACGTCGATCCGGGAACCATGAACCCCTTCCAGCACGGCGAGGTCTACGTGACCGAGGATGGGGCCGAAACCGATCTGGACATCGGCCACTATGAGCGTTTCACCGACGTCTTCCTCTCCCAGAAGGCCAACGTGACCACCGGCCAGATCTACCAGTCCGTTCTGCGCAAGGAGCGTGCGGGGGAGTACCTGGGCCAGTGCGTCCAGGTCATTCCTCACGTGACCAACGAGATCAAGAGTCGTATGCGGGCCCAGGCCGGCGACGACGTGGATGTGATCATCACCGAAATCGGTGGGACTGTGGGCGATATCGAGTCCCAGCCCTTCATGGAGGCCGCCCGCGAGGTTCGGCGGGACATAGGCCCGGACAACTGCATGTTCGTCCATGTCTCCCTGGTTCCCTACGTGGCCGCCGCACACGAGCTCAAGACCAAGCCCACCCAGCACTCGGTCATGGCCTTGCGCCAGCTGGGCATTGCCCCCGATGCCCTGGTGCTGCGCTCGGACCGGCCGCTCAACCAGGCCATCAAGGACAAGATCTCCCTGATGTGCGACGTGGATGCCGAGGGTGTGGTCAACTGCGTGGATGCGCCCAGCATCTACGACGTGCCCAAGATCCTCTACAAGGAGGGTCTGGACGCCTATGTGGTGCGCAAGCTGGGTCTGCCCTTCCACGATGTGGACTGGAACGAGTGGGAGGACCTGCTCGACAGAGTCCACAATCCCCGTACCAAGGTGGCTATTGCCATCGTGGGCAAGTACATCGACCTGCCTGATGCCTACCTGTCGGTCATCGAGGCTTTGAAGGCCGGCGGCTTCGGCAATCGGTCGCAAGTGCAGGTCAAGCTGGTTGCTGCCGACACCTGCGAGACCATGGACGGCGCCCGCAGGGCCTTGGAGGATGTCGACGGCATCGTGGTCCCCGGTGGCTTCGGCATCCGTGGCATCGAAGGCAAGATCGGCGCCCTGCGCTACGCCCGCGAGACCGGCTTGCCCGCACTGGGACTCTGCCTGGGTCTGCAGTCCATGGTCATCGAATTCGCCCGCCACGTTCTGGGGCTGGAGGATGCCAACTCCTCGGAGTTCGAGCCTGACTGTGAAAACCCGGTCATTGCCACCATGGAGGAGCAGAAGGACATTGTGGCCGGCCATGGTGACATGGGTCACACCATGCGCCTGGGTGCCTACCCTGCAGTGCTCAAGCCTGACTCCCTGGTAGCCCGGCTCTACGGCTCTACTGAGATCTCCGAGCGCCACCGCCACCGTTACGAGGTCAACGTGGCCTACAAGGAGCGGCTGGACAAGGCCGGTCTGCACATTTCGGGCACTAGCCCGGACGGGCAGCTGACCGAGTTCGTGGAGCTTTCCCAGGACCAGCACCCCTTCTATGTGGGCACCCAGGCCCACCCGGAGTTCAAGTCCCGGCCCACCAAGCCGCATCCTCTCTTCGCCGGCCTGGTCAAGGCCAGCCTGGAGCATGGAGGCCAGGAGGCGGCCTGAGGTCAATTCGTTTTCAAAAACGTTCGCTATGATCGCCCGTTTCCCTCTTATAGGGAAGCGGGCGATTGTCCGTCTCGGCGCTGCTGTTAAGAGGACTGGCTGAATTCCTTAGAGAGCGTAAGCCAGGCTCTGGCGGTTCACTACTGTCCCGGTTATCCTGTAATGGTGTGATCGGCCGCATATGGCGGCCGTGCGTGTGTTAGGAGGTCTCAGCTCGTGGATAGCACCTCGCAGCGGACAGACACATCGCGGGATGTGGAAATGAGCCAGTACGTGGCCGACCGCTCCCGCGTCAACGAAGAAAAAATCAAACAGGACGACCAGATCATCTCCGAGTTCGGCGACTATACCTATGGCTGGCATGATTCCGATGACGCTGGGCGCGATGCCCACAAGGGCATCGATGAGGACGTGGTTAGGGCCATCTCGGCCGACAAGGGCGAGCCTGACTGGATGCTGCAGATGCGGCTTAAGGGCTATCGGGCCTTCATGGAAAAGCCCATGCCCAAGTGGGGCGTGGATTTAAGCGGGTTTGATGCCGACGACTTCAAGTACTATGTCAAGCCCTTGAAGGAGCAGGCCAAGGACTGGAAGGATCTGCCCGACGACATCCGCACCACCTACGACAGGCTGGGTATTCCCGAGGCCGAGAAGAAGCGGCTGGTCTCCGGCGTGGCCGCTCAGTATGAGTCCGAGGTCATTTACAACTCCATTCGTGAAGACCTGCGCAAGCAGGGAGTCATCTTTCTGGATACGGACACAGCCCTGAAAGAGTACCCAGACCTCTTCCGTAAGTACTTCGCCACCGTTATTCCTCCGGACGACAACAAGTTCGCTGCCCTGAACACAGCGGCCTGGTCGGGCGGCTCCTTCGTCTATGTGCCCAAGGGTGTCCATGTGGATATCCCTCTGCAGGCCTATTTCCGCATCAACACGCCTAACATGGGGCAGTTCGAGCGCACGCTGATCATCGCCGACGAGGGCTCGTACGTCCACTATGTGGAGGGCTGCACGGCCCCCATCTACTCCACTGACTCCCTGCATGCGGCCAATGTGGAGATCGTGGTCGAGCCCCACGCCCGCGTGCGCTACACCACGGTGCAGAACTGGTCCAACAACGTCTACAACCTGGTCACCCAGCGTGCCTATGTACGCGAGGGCGGGACCATGGAGTGGGTTGACGGCAACATCGGGTCCAAGGCCACCATGAAGTACCCGGCCTGCATCCTGGCCGAGCCTTACGCCAAGGCCGAGACTCTTTCCCTGGGCTTTGCCGGCAAGGGACAGTACCAGGACACGGGAGCCAAGATGATCCATCTGGCACCTCACACCTCCTCCACCATCGTCTCCAAGTCCATCTCCCGCAATGGGGGAAGGGCCGCATACCGAGGCCTGGTCAAGATCATCAAGGGCGCCGAGAAGTCCTCTTCCTCGGTTGTCTGCGATGCCCTGCTGGTGGACGACTACTCCCGCTCCGACACCTATCCTCATGTGGACGTTCGCGAGGACGACGTTTCGATGGCTCACGAAGCCACCGTCTCCAAGGTCTCCGAAGACCAGCTCTTCTATCTGATGAGCCGTGGTCTGGAGGAGAAGGAAGCCATGGGCATGATTGTGCGCGGGTTCGTGGAGCCCATCTCCCGGCAGCTGCCTATGGAGTACGCGTTGGAACTCAACCGCTTGGTCGAATTGCAGATGGAGGGTTCGGTAGGCTGATGTCACAGAAGAGCGAAATAACCATTCCGCACGCGGATCCCGAAGATCCGTATGCATTCCCGGCCACCATGCCGTCCAGCGCCGACAAGGAGCCCCGATCCTTCAATCCCGACGACTTCCCCATGCCCACGCACAAGCAGGATGACTGGCGATTCACCCCCATCGACCGGATGGAGGAGTTCTTCACCGTTTTCAAGCCCAGCGGTCTGACCAAGGTTTCGGTCACCATGATCGACGGGTCCGAACCGCCAGCAGAGCAGGTCAGCTTCAGCCAGATTCCTATGGACCAGGCTCCCTGCGGCACTGTCCTCAAGCCCAGCGATCGAGCGGCTGCCGTGGAGTGGGCGAGCGGCAAGCAGGCGACTGTAGTCAATCTCAAAGGCACTCTGGATCAGCCTGTGCTGGTCCGTGTCAATGGCGGCGGTCCTGAACTTGATGCCTTCCACCTGGTCATCAAGGCAGAGGCGGGCACCAAGGCTGATCTGGTGGTTGAGCACCAGGGCCAGGCACGCCTTGCAGAAGGGGTTGAAATCGATATTGGCGACAATTCGCAGATGTCGACCACCTTTATTCAAGAATGGGACAAGGGCAGCAAGCATATCGGCAACCACCGCATTCACCTGGGTGCCGAGGCCTCCCTGCGTCACTCCGTCGTCAGTTTAGGCGGAGACGTTGTGCGGCTGCGCATGGATCAGGACTTCGGCGGCGAGCAGGGCGACCTGAACATGCTGGGCATCTACTTTGTCGATCCCGGCCAGCACATGGAGCACCGGACCATGGTGGTCCACAACCACCCCAACTGCAAGTCCCGTGTGGTCTACAAGGGGGCCCTGGACGGAATCGGCGCGCACACGACATGGGTGGGCAACGCGCTCATTCAGCCCACGGCGCCTGGAACCGACTCCTATGAGCTCAACCGGAATCTGGTGCTCACCCCGGGGGCCATTGCCGATTCCGAGCCCAACCTGGAGATCGAGAACGGCGACATCATCGGGGCCGGCCATGCCAGTTCGGTCGGACGCTTTGACGATGAGGAGCTCTTCTACCTGCAGTCCCGTGGCATCCCGGAGCAGGAGGCCCGCAAGCTGGTGGTTCGAGGCTTCTTCGGCGAACTGGTGGAGGAGATTGACGTCCCCAGCGTCTCCGGGCACCTGATGGGGGTCATCGACCGCAGGCTGGCGGCCGGCGAGGATCAAGAGATGCAGCACGTTTTGGAGGAGAACTGACATGTCCACATTGGAAATCAAGGATCTGCACGTCTCGGTGGAGACCAAGGAGGGTCGCAAGCAGATCCTCAAGGGGGCCACGCTGACCGTTCACTCTGGCGAGACCCATGCCATCATGGGGCCCAACGGGTCGGGCAAGTCCACGCTAGCTTACACCCTGGCTGGTCATCCCAAGTATGAGGTGGACTCGGGCCAGGCTTTGCTGGATGGGCAGGACCTGCTTAAGATGACCCCGGACGAGCGGGCCAAGGCCGGGCTCTTCCTGGCCATGCAGTACCCGGTCGAGGTGCCCGGCGTATCCATGACCAACTTCCTGCGTACTGCCAAGACTGAGGTCGACGGCAAGGCTCCGGCCATCCGCCAGTGGACCAAGGATCTGAATGATGCCATGAAGCGGCTGCGCATGGATCCCAAGTTCGCCCAGCGCTCGGTCAATGAGGGCTTCTCAGGCGGTGAGAAGAAGCGGGCCGAAGTTCTGCAGCTGGAGCTGCTCAAGCCCAAGTTCGCTGTCCTGGACGAAACCGACTCCGGTCTGGACGTGGACGCCCTGCGCATCGTTTCCGAAGGAGTCAACAGGGCCAAGGAGAGCACGGGCATGGGTGTGCTCATGGTCACCCACTACACCAGGATCCTCAAGTACATCAAGCCTGACATCGTCCATGTCTTCGCCGACGGCCGTTTTGTGAAGACCGGTGGCCCTGAGCTGGCCGACACCCTGGAGGATACCGGGTACGACCAGTACTTGCCCGAGGGCGCCGACTCGGAATCGGCTCTGGCCTGAGGATAAGAGAAGAGGTCCGCAATGGTCATCGATGACAGTATTCGTCAGCAGTTTCCGATTCTGGACCAGCAGGTGCATGGTCACCCCTTGGTCTATCTGGATTCGGCCGCAACAGCTCAGAAGCCTCTGGCGGTCATCGATGCCGTTCGGGATTTCTACTTGAGGGACAACGCCGGGGTACACCGGGGCGCCCATGAGCTGGCCGCCCGCAGCACCATGGCCTTTGAGCATGCTCGCTCCCGCGTGGCCACCCTGGTCGGGGCAGAGGGGCAGGAGGGCGGCGAGGAGATTGTGGTCACCGCCGGTGCCACGGCCGCTCTGAACCTGCTGGCCACCGCCTTCAGCAACGCCAGCCTAGGTCGCGGAGGCAAGGCGGCACGTCGTTTCGCTCTGAAGCCGGGGGATGAGGTCGTGGTCACCAAGGCTGAGCACCACTCGGTCCTCCTGTCCTTCCAAGAGCTGTGCTACCGGACCGGAGCAGTCCTCAAGTACTTCGATCTGGATTCGGAGGGCCGCGTCCTGGCCGATACTGCCGACCAAGTCATTACTGAGCGGACCAAGGTGGTCGCCGTCACCCACGTCAGCAATGTGACCGGCGCCATCACCGACATTAAGCCCATCGTCCGCCGTGCCCACCAGGTGGGCGCCCTGGTAGTGCTGGACGTTTGCCAGTCGGTGCCTCATCTGCCTGTGGATCTGCATGCCATGGATGTGGACTTCGCTGCTTGGAGCGCTCACAAGATGTATGGCCCCACCGGCGTAGGCTTCCTCTACGGGCGTCGTGAACTCCTGGAAGCCCTGCCTCCGGCATCATTCGGCGGATCCATGGTGGAGCTGGCCTATCTGGACCGTCCAGCCAGCTACATGGATCCTCCGGCCCGGTTCGAGGCTGGAACACAGCCGGTGGCACAGATGATCGGCGCCGGAGTAGCCGCCGATTGGCTGATGGATTTGGGCATGGATAACGTGGCTGAACACGAGAGGACCATCACCGCTGGTCTGTTGCGACTGGGTGATTTGGAGGGTGTGCGAATTCTAGGGCCGACCACGCCAGAGGGCCGGATCGGTACGGTTGCTTTCGACGTTCAGGGAGTCCATCCTCACGACGTAGGCCAGTATGTGGATTCACGCGGTATTGCTATCCGCGTGGGACATCACTGCGCTCAGCCGGTGCACCGCCACTTTGGCCTGATGGCATCCAACCGGGCCTCAACGGGCGTTTACAATACTGTTGCCGATACGGATGCCCTGCTGGATGCCGTCTCCGGTGTCCGCAGCTTCTTCCGAGTGGCCTGAAGGCCTTCACCGGCAGCGCATAGACGGTTTTGACCAAGACGTACTGGTAAGTTTAAGGACATGGCGGATTTCGGTATGGACGACGAGGAACTGGAGCAGATGTACCAGGAGGTAATCCTGGACGCAGCACGAAATCCTCACGGGCGTGTAGGGGATCAGTCTGATGCGGGGGAAGACCCGGATGGCGACGGCGTGACCATCCGGGTGGAGCACGAGGCCTGTCTGGCTGCCGAGTCCCATCAGTTCAACCCCACCTGCGGGGATCAGGCCACCATCCATGTGGAGGTAGCGCCTGGCGAGCAGGGCGGTCCCGACCTCATCCAGCGAATCGTCTGGCAGGGTTCGGGCTGTTCCATCAGCCAGGCCAGCCTGTCCATCATGGTGGATCTGGTCCAGGGGCAGGCCGTCGATCATGCCATGGACCTGGCTGCCGATTTCCGCAAGCTCATGGAATCACGCGGAGCTGGACTTGAGGACGAGCAGACTCAGGATGTCCTTGGCGATGCCATGGTCTTCCAAGGCGTGTCCAAGTATCCCATGCGAATCAAGTGCGCTCTGCTGGGTTGGGAGGGTATGAAGGCCTCCGTGGCCCAAGCCCTGTCGGCTGGGCAAGAGGGCGACGAAGGTGCGAAGGAGGAGCAGGCATGAACGGCAATACGAATCTGGTGCCCGAACCCCAGGACTCCATCCTGGCCTCGGTGGGCAGAGCCATCAGCGATCCGGGTACGGCACAGGCGCTGGCCAGCAATCCTTTGGGTGCTGAAACGGTTTTGAAGTCGGCAGAAGGTAGTTCCATGCGCCAGGTCGATAGTCAGGCGGACAAGGAGTCCAATTTGACACAGTCTGATGATCAGAGTGCAGAAGCAGTTACATCAGGAGCTTCCCCTGATGGCGCGTCAGCGGACCGGGTCTCAAGCGACCAATCCTCGACCAGTGCGCCGGCCGGCAACAGCGCCAAGACTACGAACCAGAATGCCGCTGATGCTGAGGCCGCTGCTGAGGAAGCCATTCCTTTGAAGGCTGTTGACGACATCGGCCGGGCCACTGCTGAAGATGTCAAGGAGGCTCTGCACCAGGTCATCGACCCTGAGCTAGGCATTGACGTAGTTGACCTGGGGCTGGTCTACGGCATAGAAATCGACGAACTGGGAAGGGCCATCATCACCATGACCCTGACCACGCCGGCCTGCCCCCTGACTGACCTGATCGAGGATCAGTGCGCCAGCGTCCTTGCGGGCCTGGTGGAAGAGTTTCGCATCGATTGGACCTGGTCGCCGCGCTGGACCCTTGACATGATCACCCCAGAAGGTCGTGAGCAGTTGGCCGCCATCGGCTTCAACTTCGAGAACATGCCCACGTATCAGTGAGGATACCCGTCCGGCAGGCCGACTCGGGTCCTCCCATGCGAATATACTGATGTTTCCGGTCCGCCGTGACCGGCACGGCGCATGAGAGAAAGCACAGTGAAATGGCATTGTCCATGGGCTGGAAACTGCACGGAGACGGGAAGACATTGGCTCCGGGCGAAGTGGTGGAACCCGATGAGCGACTCACATGGCCACGTACGGCTGGCATCGGCGCCCAGCATGTCATCGCCATGTTCGGCTCCACCTTCCTGGTTCCTATTCTGACCGGATTCGACCCCTCTACAACCCTCTTCTTCACGGCCATGTCTACGGCCCTCTTCCTGCTGATCAACCGCAATCGCCTGCCCTCCTACCTGGGCAGCTCCTTTGGTTTTATAGCGCCGGTCCTGGCGGTGACCACCGCTCACAAGGGTCTGGCTGTGGCCTCCTTCGGGATCATGGTCACCGGCGCTCTGCTCTTCCTGATCGGCCTGATCGTCCACTTTGCCGGTTCGCGCTGGATCGATATGATTATGCCCCCTGTGGTCAATGGCGCCATCGTGGCCATCATCGGCTTCAATTTGGCCCCTTCGGCCTGGAAGAATTTCAAATCCGCTCCGCTGACCGCCTTGGTAACCCTGGTGGCCGTCATGCTGATAGCAGTCCTCTTCAAGGGACTGATTGGCCGACTCAACATTCTCTTGGGCGTCATCGTCGGGTATTGCTTCGCGGTCACACAGGGTCAGGTCGACTTCGCGGCTGTGGAAAAGGCCGCCTGGTTCGGTCTGCCTCACTTCCAGACTCCTCAGGCCGACCCCTCCGTCCTGGCCATGTTCATCCCCGTGGTGCTGGTCCTGGTGGCGGAGAACATCGGACATGTCAAGTCGGTGGCTCTGATGACCGGCCGCGATTATGACGATCAGATCGGCACAGCCCTGATGGCCGACGGGCTGGGTACCACTCTGGCCGGTTTGGGCGGAGGCTCGGGCACTACCACCTATGCTGAGAACATAGGCGTTATGGCCGCCACCAAGGTCTACTCCACGGCCGCCTATTGGTGTGCTGCAATCTTCGCCTTCCTGCTCTCCCTCTGCCCCAAGTTCGGGGCCATCATCAATACCATTCCCACTGGCGTTCTGGGCGGGGTCACCACCATGCTCTATGGCATGATCGGCATGCTGGGCATCCGCATCTGGGTGGAGAACAAGGTGGACTTCGGCAAGTCCGTCAACATGACCGTGGGCGCCGTCGTCATGATCGTGGGCATCGCTGACTTCACCTTCGCGGTGGCCGGGGTCAGCTTCAACGGTATCGCCATTGGCTCTGTGGCTACGCTGGTTATGTACCACGGTCTCAAGGCCATCGGCCGCTGGCGGGGGACCATCGACCCGGACGACTACATTCATGAGGATCCGCAGGCCGTCTCCCAAGAGAGCTGATTGCCTCGGTATCGTCCGACTTTCCGTGGTTTCCTGATGCTGAAGATTGCCTGATGTTAATTGATTGCCCGATATTAAGTACTCGGCCATGGAATGAAGCGACGGAGGGCCGCAGGACTCTGCTGCTGAGCAGAGGACTCAGTTCCTGGCTTGATCGGTTGACTGGCTTGTTCAAATAACTGGCTGGACCAGCTCTGGCAAGGTTCAGCCAGCGCGCTTGGGTCTGGTCGCATAGAAGGCTACAGCGCTTGACGCGGCCACGTTCAGGCTGTCTACGTCGTGGCTCATGGGAATGCGTACAGTGAGGTTCGCACTGGCGATGGTCCTGTGACTCAGTCCATCACCTTCCGTACCGAATATCAGAGCCAGACGATCGATCCGGTTGGGTCCGGGACCTAGACGCTCCGCCAGCTCATCCAGGCTGATGGCATCCCGGTTCAGGGCCATAGCCGCCGTCGTGAAGCCCAGATCCTGCAGTTGGCGCATGCCCTGGTCGGGCCAGGCGTGGATATCATCGCCGCCGATCCTGGTCCATGGAACCTGAAAGACCGTGCCCATGGAGACTCTTGCAGCTCTGCGGTACAGAGGATCAGAGCAGGATGGCGTGACTAGGATGGCATCCACCTGCAGGGCGGCAGCTGAACGCATCAGGGCACCGATGTTGGTGTGATCAACAATATTCTCCATGACGGCTACTCGCTTTGCTGATCGGCAAATCTGCTCAACAGTGGGCAGAGGCCAGCGTCTCATGGCGGCCAGCGCGCCTCGATGGAGCCGGTAGCCAGTGATCGTTTTGAGCTGTGCAGGGCTGGCCACATAGACGGGGACGTTAGGTCCGAAGGTTGCGTCCACCTGATCGAACATGGAACGCATTCCCTCCAGCCATGGTTCCTCCACCAGGAAAGAGATAGGTTCTACCCCAGCATCCAGAGCACGGGCGATAACCTTGGGGGATTCGGCGATGAACAGGCCCTTGGCGGGTTCCAGACGATTGCGCAGCTGTGGCTCTGTCAGCCTGGTGAAGGCCTCGATTCTGTCGTCCTCGATGGAGTCGATTCTCACTCTGAGCACGCCTGTAGCTCCTTCTTCTGGTTCTTGGGCCTTTGAGGGACCCGTGTTCTGTCAACAGCATAGGCGGCGCAACCGAAAACCGGGCATGTGTGATTTTCACTCAAGAACACTGATAATAAGTCAAAATGAGCTGTACTCATCAGTTGCATTAATCAAAAAAGCAACGGCACGAGCCATACATGAATCCGTGGATGAAATATTCAACGCTAATTTTCAATAAATACGAAACATGAGAATCGAGGTGGCCCCATTGATGAGAAGCTGAGTGTCCGGAACGGGAGTTGAACCCGTACGCCTGTATATATATAGGCACTAGCACCTCAAGCTAGCGCGTCTACCATTCCGCCACCCGGACAGGTGCGTAATCGCAACGCAGACAATCATAGCATCTCAGGCGGCATCGCGCACTGGGCGATTGGGGGGTGCGTGTCGTCGTGGGAGAGCGCTTTTCGGCAGCGGGCTGTAGCCTGTCACCATGACTGCACCCCTCTTTCTGCTGGATCCCGACCACGATGATTCCCCACTGGCCAGCGACGAGCTTCACACTGGCTGGCGTCTGACCCTGCCCGAGCATATTCGTCGCCACGCTCTGGGCTCCATGAGGCTGCAGAACGGGGATCAGCTGGATCTTTCGGACGGAAACGGACTGCGGATCAGTGCCTTGGTCAGGGATGCTTCGACCGGTTTGGTGGAGGTCATCGCTGTGGGCCGCCAGGCACTTCCAGAGAAGGGACTGGTTCTTGTTCAGGCTCTGGCCAAGGGCGGCAGGGACGAGCAGGCCATCGACATGGCCACCCAGATCGGGGTCGATCAGGTCATGCCCTGGCAGGCTGCTCGATCCATTGCCAAATGGCGGACTGGTCGCAACGACCGCCACTGGCAGGCCACCTTGGACGCAGCCACTGAGCAAAGCCGGAGGGCCTACCGTCCTCGACTACTGGGCAAGGTAGACAGCCATGGTCTAGCCGCTTGGTGCCGGATGGCAACCAATCAGGGAAATCTAGTGCTGGTTCTGCACCAGGATGCCGACCTTGGGTGGGATGCGGTCCGTAAACGTGTTGGCGAGCTGCCAGATGGCTCGTCAGTTGCTGTGGTTGTGGGTCCCGAGGGTGGGATTGCCGATCAGGAGGTCCAGGCCATGATGAGGCAGGGGGCCCTGCCGGTAAGGCTGGGAGGCAACATACTCAGGGCGGCTCTGGCTGGACCTGTGGCCCTGACTCTGCTGGCGGATATGATGGGCCGCTGGCATTCAGAAGCCCCTGAGCCCAGCGCATGAAGTAGATCGCAATATACGTCCTCGACCATAAAATGGAAAACAGCATTGTCAGCAAACGGTAAGGAGTGGCTATGAGCGATGACGATCGACAGGAGGACTGCATTTTCTGCAGAATCGTGGCGGGAGAGGTTCCCAGCGAAAAAGTCTATGAGGATGAGACCGTCTACGCTTTCAAGGATGCCAACCCCAAGGCAGCCGTCCACGTCCTGATCGTCCCGCGCCACCACTACGGATCGGTGGCCGAACTGGCCAAGGCGGATCCCGATACCCTGGCCCGCATAGTCCAGGTGGCGCAGCGAATCGCCGACCAGGACTTCCATGGAGCCTACCGGTTGATCTTCAATACGGGAGAGGATGCCGGCCAGTCGGTCTTCCACGTCCACGCCCACGTTCTGACCGGACAGGTGCTTCCCGAGTGAGGCCCGCATTCACCATCGTCATCGTGCAGGAAGGGAATCCGTGGCGGTAACTACGCGAACCTTGGAGATTCCGGAGGGGATCGACCCGGTTCAGGTGCTGGGGCCGGAGGATGCAGTCATCGACAGGATCGAGCGTGCCTTTCCGGCCGTGTCCATTCTGGTTCGGGGCAACCGGATCATGCTGCGGGCCCAGGATCGGCAGGGCGATGTCCAGGCGGCACAGATCAGGGACCTGCTGTCAGAACTCATGCAGACCGCCGACCAAGTCCCTGTGGATGCCGATCAGGTGGGGCGAATACTGGACCACCGCCGTCTAGGGACCGCAGACGCTAACAATGGTTCACATCCGGTGGAGTCCGCCGATGCCGATTCGGCAGAAGAGCAGAAAATTACAGACAGCAATACCGCAGATCAAACCTTTGCAGACTGCAAAATCCGGGACCGCAATACGACAGACCATACTCACGTAGACCGCAATTATCGGAGGGCAGATATTGCAGAACCGGAGGGGGGCAGCCCCCTTGAAGATGCCGACCAGTCCCGTAAGATAGCAAGCTCTGCAGTTCGTCGCCGTCCCTTGACCCAGGCCGCCAAGGGTCCGATCAGGCCCAAGACCGCTGGCCAGTCAGCCTACGTGGCCGCCATCGAAACGCATACCATCACTTTCGGCATCGGCCCAGCCGGCACCGGCAAGACCTATCTTGCGGTAGCCAAGGCCGTTCAGGAATTCCGGGCTGGGCGCACCGGGCGCATAATTCTGACCAGGCCGGCCGTGGAGGCAGGGGAGAGCCTGGGATTCCTGCCTGGCACGCTTAATGAGAAGGTTGATCCCTACCTGCGACCCCTCTACGATGCCCTTGCCGATATGCTGGGGGCCACGCGTCTTCATCGTCTACTGGCCGATGAGACTATCGAAGTGGCCCCGCTTGCTTATATGCGCGGGCGCACGCTGAACGATGCCTTCGTCATTCTGGATGAGGCCCAGAACACCACTCGCAGGCAGATGAAGATGTTCCTGACCCGCTTGGGCTTCAACACCAAAATGGTCATCACCGGCGATGTCACCCAGGTGGATCTGGGCGGACCCGCATCGGGTCTGGCCACCATAGAAGAGATTCTGCATGGCATCGACGATATCGCCTTCGTACATCTACAGGCGGCTGACGTGGTACGCAATAGGCTGGTCGGGCAGATTGTCCGGGCCTACGACCGCTCCGATCAGGCCCGCAGCCGGGGACGGGGGCAGGCATGAGCGTAGAAGTGACCAACGAGACCCAGTGGCTGATTGACGCCAAGACCTTCTCCGACCTGGGGGTATGGGTACTGGATCAGATGCGTGTGAGCACCCAGTCCGACATGACAATCCTCTTCAACGATCCCGAGCCCATGGCGGTGCTGCACGAGCGCTGGATGAACCTGGCGGGCCCAACCGATGTCATGAGCTTTCCCATGGACGAGCTGCGCCCAGGCGACGAGGACCATCGGCAGGAGGGCATCCTAGGGGATATAGTCATCTGTCCCTGGGTGGCGGCTCAACAGGCCCTGGCGGCAGGCCATTCCACCATGGAAGAGATGCTGCTGCTCGCCATCCATGGGACGCTGCACTTGCTGGGGTATGACCACGTCGGCAAGGAGCAGGAGGCGCAGATGTTCGGTCTGCAACGTCAGCTGCTGCTGACCTTCCTCGCTTTGCGTCAGGGACCCATCGCGGATGCCGGTCTGCCGGCCGGGGCCGTCAATGCTCTGGAGATCTATGAGCGGTTCGGTCGTGATGCCCACCAGAAAGGCGGATCCCATGAGTGAGCAGGCAATTGCCGCAATAGTGGTTTTGGCTCTAGTCGCCATCGCTTTGGTCGTTCTCTCCCTTGCACTGGCCGAGGCTCAAGGGGCGCTCAATCGTGTGACCCGATCCAGTCTCAACAATTTGATTTTGGGTCTGCAGACCGACCAGGAGCTCAGCCAGTTCTCCAGAATGAAGCGGATCGATCGGATTCATCGAGCCCAGAGTCTGATCTCCCAGCGGCAAGTGACGGGAAGTGCCTGCGCCTTTGTGCGCATCATCTGCGACATCATGGTCGGCGTCCTGGTGGCCTGCATGGCTGCTCTTGGCGGTCTATTTCTCTGGGAGCAGCTGCTGTGCGGGGTCGCCATGGCCATCCTGGTGGCTGCGGTCTCCGTCACCCTGGGTCCTCGTGGCCGTTCACGTCAGCCCATGGAAGCATTGCTCAAGCACGTTCGCCTGGTCGGGCTGGCTGTTCTCCTTACACCTTTCAAGCGTCGGCGGCAGGCTGAAGCCCGTTCCCGCAAAAACCATCGCGGCGACCTTTCCGACGACGAGGAGCTGGAGAAGATCCAGATCGAGCAGGGTCGAGCCATGGTCGATCAACTGGTGGAGGCCGGCGCTTTCGATCCCGAGATCTCTGAGATGCTGAAGAACGTGTTGACCCTGTCGACCACGCTGACACGCGAAATCATGGTTCCCCGCACCGACATGATCTGCATCTCCAAGGACGCCAGTCTGGATTCGGCCCTGAAGCTCTTCTCTAGATCGGGATTCTCCCGCATTCCCGCCATTGGGGACGACGTGGATGATCTGGTTGGCATCGTCTACTTGAAGGATGTTGTCCGTGCCATAGCCTTCAACCACAGAGGCGACAGATCAGTCGCTTCCATTATCCGTCGGCCTGTTCTGGTTCCAGAATCCAAGCCAGTGGACGATCTCTTTCACTACATGCAGCGCTCCCGCCACCACTTGGCCGTGGTTGTGGACGAGTATGGAGGCATCGCTGGCCTGGTCACCATTGAAGATGCCATTGAGCAGATTGTGGGCGAGCTGGAGGATGAGCACGACCGGGTCCAGCATGATGAACCCAAGCAGATCGGTACGCACACCTGGCAGCTGCCGGTCCGCACGCCCATTGCCGACTTGGAGGAGCTCTACGAGATCACCATTGACGAGGATGATGTGGATACGGTCTATGGTCTGCTGACCAAGCTGCTTGGCTCAGTGCCCGTCTCTGGCTCATCGGCGGTGACGCGCGGAATCAGGCTGACCGCTGGCGAAGCCGTGGGCCGCCGCAAGAAGATTGCCACTATTGTGGTAGAGCCAGCCAATGGATCCAGCATCGCTCTGGAGGACGGTGCGGAGCAAGAAGGCGAGAAAGCCGACGGGGATCAACCCGTGCAGGACAGTCAGGAGAATTCATGACCGAGGAAGAACAGAGCGGGGCCAAGGCGCCGGTCCATCGATCGGGGTTCGTGGCGGTAGTGGGCCGACCCAATGTGGGCAAGTCCACGCTCATGAACGCTCTGGTGGGCAGGCCCATTGCCATTGCTTCCTCAAGGCCGGAGACTACCCGCAAGGCCATCCGAGGAATCATGACCCGTCCCGAGGCTCAGGTGGTCCTGGTGGATACGCCAGGCATTCACCGTCCGCGTACCCTGTTGGGTCAGCGGCTCAACGACGTGGTGGAATCCTCCCTGTCGGACGTGGATGCCATTGCCTTTTTGCTGCCGGCCGACCAGGCCATCGGCCCAGGCGATCGTCGCATTCTTAGCCGACTGCGCTCCGAATTCGCCCTCAAGGACAAGGATGGCAAGTGGCTTTGGCGGAGGCCGCTTATTGCCGTAGTGACCAAGATTGACCAGCTGAACAAGGGCCGGCTGGTGGACAAGCTCCTGGAGATCAGCGCCTTTGCTGATTTCTCGCAGATCGTTCCGGTCAGTGCCTTGGAGTCCGACAACGTGGACGAGGTGGCACAGGTGCTGATCGACGCTATGCCTGAGGGCCCTCAGCTCTACCCTGACGACCAGCTGACTGAGGAGCGTCCCGAGGATATGATCGCCGAAATGGTCCGAGGAGCCTACCTGGAGGAGCTTGATGACGAGCTGCCGCACTCCCTGGCTGTTCGCGTGGAGTCCATCGACCCGGATCCAGAGGGCGGGCAGGACACGATTCATATAAGCATTTATGTAGAGCGCGACTCCCAAAAACCTATCGTCATCGGGCGCGGGGCTGAACATCTGGTGCGGGTGAAGAAGAAGCTGCGCACCGCCGTCAACCGGACCATGGGCCGCAAGGTCCGGTTGGATCTGCACGTCAAAGTGGCTCGCAACTGGCAGACCGACCCCAGGCAGCTGGAGCGCCTGGGGTTCTGATCTTGCTCAGCGGCGAGGTGTCGGTGTGCGCTTGGCCGTGTACATTCGAGTATTCAGCAGGTCGGCGTAGCGCTCGATGACCTTGGGCCGGATCACCTTCATGGAAGGTGTCATCAGCCCATTGTCCTGGGTGAACTCCTCGGGCAGAATGATGAATTTGCGCACCGACTCGGCCCGGGAGACGCCCTCGTTGGCCCGGTCCACATATTCCTGGACCTCGGCCCGTACCACGGCGTTCTGCGCCGCCTCCTGCAGGGACATGTTGCGATCCAGCCCCTTGGAGGCCAGCCAGGGTCGCAGGGCGGACTCGTTGAGGGTGACCAGAGCCGAAATGAAGGGGCGCTTGTCACCCAGAACCAGGGCCTGGGAGACGATCTCGGAACGCTCGATGACCTCCTCAATGGGCCTTGGGGAGACGTTCTTGCCGCCAGCCGTGATGATCAGGTCCTTCTTGCGCCCGGTCAGGAAGAGGAATCCGTCACGGGATAGCCGTCCCAGGTCGCCTGTGGCGTACCAGCCGTCCTCGGTGAAGGAATCACGGGTAGCCTCATCGTTCTTGTGGTACCGGTGGAATACGCAGATTCCCTTGATCTGCACCTCGCCGTCTGAGGCGATGCGGATAGTGAATCCCGGGAAGGGGATGCCCACTGAGCCTCTGTGGTAGGGGGTACCAAGAGGGTTGAATGCGCAGGGTGCGGTAGTCTCGGTCAGACCGTAGCCCTCATAGACCGGAACATTGGAGCCGCGGAAGAACCCCAGCAGCTCCGGGTCCAGGGGAGCGCCTCCGGAGACGATCCACTTGGCCCTCCCGCCCAGGACCTGACGCAGAGAAGAGTACACCAGCGGGTCGTAGAGAGCACGCCGCAGGGCGCTGCGCCTGGTCGGCCAGCCCTGACGGGAGATGTCCTCCATGTAGGTGCGTGCTGCTTTGGCGGCACCGTTGAAGATTCTGCCCTTGATGCCGTGACCAGCCTTCTGGGAAGCGGCGTTGTAGACCTTTTCGAATACCCTGGGCACGCCGATGATGACCGTAGGCTTGGACTCCTGCAGGTCGGACAGCAGAGTGGCCAGTCCGGAGGAGATGTATACGTGCATAGTCCCGTACACGACCCCGTAGCTGATAGCCCGAGCAAAGGTGTGGGCCTGGGGCAGGAAGAGCAGGATGGATCCATTTGGGTCATGGGTCAGATTGGGGATGAAGGCGTTCAGGTTTCTGGCCAGTTGACAATAATGCTCATGAGTCATCTCCACGCCCTTGGGCGCTGCTGTGGAACCGGAGGTGTAAACGATGGAGCAGAGGTCGGTCTTGCGAATGGAGTTGATCCGCTCGTCGAGCTCGGCATCGCTGACCGATTCTCCGTAAGCCTGAAGCTCCTGCAGAGCCCCGGATTCCAGACAGGCGATGCGCTCCAGGGTTGGGCACTCCTTGTCTGCTCCCTCGGCCTTGGCCCGCATCTCGCTGGTCTGCACCACCAGCAGCCTGGCATCGGAGTTGTTGACGATGAATCGTATCTGCTCAGCTGAATCGGTGTCGTAGATGGTGGCGATGACCCCGCCGATGGATAGTACGGCGGCGTCCACGATGTCCCACTCGTAGCTGGTCCTGCACATGAAGGCGACTGCATCGCCCTTCTGTAGCCCGTAGTGCATGAAGCCCTTGGCGGTGGTCCTGATGTCATGCAGAATCTCTCGGCCGGTACGGTAAGTCCAGCTCCCGTTCTCCATGAAGTGCAGGACCGGCTGGTCTGGGGTGCGACGGGCTCGGTCGGCGTAGATGTCGTAGACAGTCATCTCGTCAGGCACCGGTCCCATGCCGGCAGTAGTGGCCGATAGCAGACCGGATGTCGGATCCATGCGCGTGGTGGTCGCGTAGTCGGCCGACCAGAAATGCGTGTTGGGCAGAGCGAGAGACTCCTCGGCGGTCCGGGGCGCGCCCTGTGACGGATCTGCATTCTCCTCGCCAGTCGGTCCCTCCCCATGACCCACCTGGTGTGCCACAAAAGATTTGACCGATGCTAGTAACGACACGTTGTCTCCTTCAATAATCGCGGGATATGTCCAGAATAGCCGCCTACTTGGAGAAGGACGGTCCCGGTGCTAAAGTAGGCACGTTGCTTTGGCGAGGGAGGCCTTCACGGTCTCCGTTATCGACTCGGCTGGATCATCGGCGGCCTTTCCTTTTGGGCGGTCCGGAATCCGACGCGGCGATGCGCCAGGACCGGCCCAGGTCGGTCTTGTAGGTACCACTCAAGAAAGGAAGCCAGCATGGCTAACACCATTAAGCTCGAGGGCGAAGTCCGCGACCAATTCGGCAAGGGGGCGGCACGCCGCATGCGCGTGGCCCAGCAGATCCCCGCCACCATATACGCTGGCGGCGCCCAGCCAGACTACATCAAGCTGCCCATGCGCGAGACCACGCTGGCCCTGCGTCGTGCCAACGCTCTCTTCTCCATTAGCTTTGGCGGGCAGACCAAGACGGCCGTGGTCAAGGATGTGCAGCGCAACCCGGTCAAGCGCCAGGTGGAGCACATCGACTTCTATGAGGTTCGCGCCGGAGAGAAGGTCACCGTGGAAGTGCCTGTCTTCGTCAGCGGCGAGACCAAGGGTGCTGCCGTGGCCCTGATCGACACCCAGAACCTGCAGGTCCGGGCCGATGTGTCCAACCTGCCCGAGCGCATCGATATCAGTGTCGAAGGCCTGTCCGAGGGCGACAAGATTCTGGCCAAGGACATCAAGCTGCCCGAGGGCTCCGAGTTGATCATCGACGACATGGAGGACTCCATCGTCTCTGTCGAGATCCCCAAGGAGGAGAGCCTGGAGACCCCCGCCGAGGAAACCGAACAGACCGATGCGGAAGCTGCTCCGGAGGCCGACGACCAGAGCGAGTGAACCCGGAGGTTCGATCTGCGAAGGCCATGGGATCATCACGATCCTGTGGCCTTTTTGTCTAAGTCGGTCACTATGCGAAATCCGCTGAACAGGTCAAGGCCTGCCTATGCGATAGTTCGGGTACCGGGCATCGCCACAAGCATCGCACCCGAGCAACCAAATACAGTAGCAAGAAGAAGTGGTAGATAATGGCAGAGCAATCACATCATGACCCGAAGGCACTCAATGAGTTGGCGGACGCTTTCAAGGTCATTCCCAACGATCATCCCGCCTCTGACGAGGAGCGTGCCCGGCTGATCGACAAGCCTGCATTCGGTCAGCTCTTCTCAGACAACATGACCCATATGGCATGGACTTCGGATGACGGCTGGAAGGATCGCAGGGTTGAGCCCTATGGACCGCTCAGTCTGGATCCGGGAGCCTCGGTGCTTCACTACGCCCAGGAGGCCTTTGAGGGACTCAAGGCCTACTACCATGAAGACGGCTCCATCTGGCTCTTCCGTCCCGATGCCAATGCTCAGCGCTTCTACAACTCAGCCAAGCGCCTGGCCCTGCCCCCGCTTGATCCGAAGGACTTCCTAGGGTCGGTCGCAGCCCTGGTTCGTCGTGACGCTGCCTGGGTGCCCAAGCGGCGCGAGTACACGCTCTATATGCGTCCTTACATGTTCGCATCTGAGCCCTTCCTGGGCGTGCGCGCCCCGCATGCGGTGGACTATTGCGTCATCGCGTCGCCCTCGGGACCCTACTTCGCCGGCGGCGTCAAGCCGGTCAGCATCTGGGTGGAGGACAAGTGGTTCCGCACCGGCCCCGGTGGCACCGGATTCGCCAAGTGCGGCGGCAACTATGCGGCCTCCCTGCTTGGCGAGAACCGTGGGGCCGAGCATGGCTGCGAGCAGGTTTGCTTCGTCGATGCTGCCACCAAGACCTACCTGGAGGAGCTGGGCGGCATGAACATGTTCACCGTCCACAAGGACGGGCACTTGGAGACCCCTAGCCTGACCGGAACCATTCTGCCGGGCGTCACCCGCAACTCCCTGATCGCTTTGGCTCAGGACCACGGTAGGGATGTGGTGGAGACCATGATCCGTCTGGATACGCTGCTGGACGATATCCGTTCGGGCGAGGTCACCGAGGTGTTCGCCTGCGGAACCGCCGCCATCATCACTCCCATCGGGCGTTTCAAGTCCGAGAACTTCGACGTTCAGGTGGCGGACGGCGGTTCAGGCAAGGTCACCATGGACCTGCGCAACGAGCTCTTGGGCATCCAGCTGGGCGAGATCGAAGACCCGCACGACTGGATGTGGAAGGTCTGCTGAGCGCTGACCTCATTCCTGTCTGACAGGTCTCACAACGAAGGCGGCTTCGGGCGGTACTCGCCCTGAGCCGCTTTCATTCATATTTGTGGCCTTGGGCACATGACCGGCCTGTTCAACTACGGGGTTGGCTAATCTATGAACAGACTTGAGTGCGAGACGATTCCGGGAGGAGAAGCAGGGGATGAAGACCGCCTTGGAGGGGAATCTGATCTTCATGGTCATCGAGTACCTTGGCATCTTCAGCTGCGGACTTTCGGGTGGCCTGGCTGCTGTGCGCAAGGGCTACGACATCATCGCCATCCTGCTCGTCTCCTGGATCAGCGCTCTGGGAGGCGGTGTGGTCCGCGATGTTCTGCTGGGCCAGGTGCCGCCTAGCGGCATCACCGACAAGGGCTCGGTCATTGTCACGCTGGCTTCGGGCCTGGTAGTGGCTGTCGCCCATCCTGAAATCAGCAGGATGACCTGGTCTATGCTGGTCACCGATGCCATGGCTTTGGGATCCTTCGCGGTCAACGGGACCTCCAAGGCGCTGATGAGCGGAACCGGGGGCATGACGGCCATCTTCATGGGCATGGCCACGGCCCTGGTCGGGGGCCTGCTGCGAGATATCCTTCTCAACCAGGTGCCTGCGGTCATTCAGGACCAGCACTGGTATGCCCTGCCTTCCCTGATCGGCTGTCTGCTGACATTGGCCTCCACGCGCGCCCAACAGCACGGGTTCTATCCGGTTCGGGTCGACATGGCCTTGGACCTGGCCATTGTGGCCCTGGTGGTCGTCCTGCGCATCATCTCGGTGAAATTCGACATCCTGGTGCCTGGGGCGGTTGATCGCCGCTTGGCTCGGCTGCCGCTCAGCGATGCCCAGCTGGCCAGGGCTATCCGTCATCTGATGCGTGGCCGGTCGAACATCAGCGTCACCATCAAGCACACCGACGAGGACCCAGCAGGGGAGTCGGATACCAAAAAGGGCCGGTGATCCAAGCGCTTGGATCACCGGCCCCCATGGGGCATCCGACTCAGAGGGCGTTAACGGCGCTGGCCAGACCGGATTTGCGGTTGGCAGCCTGGTTGCGGTGGATCACACCCTTGCCTGCGGCCTTGTCCAGACGACGGGCAGCCACTTGGTAGGCAGCCTGAGCGGCCTCCTTGTCACCTGCATCTACGGCCTTGCGCACGGAACGCACGGAGGTCTTGATCGCGCTCTTGACCTCCTTGTTGCGCAGGTGCGCCTTTTCGTTGGTGATGACCCGCTTCTTCTGCGACTTGATGTTTGCCAATGTTGCTCCAAACGATGAATGTATCTGTACAGACAACCCACCATAGTAGCACTCGACCGGGAGAAGAATCCGCCAGAGGCGGGCGCTTCGGCCCAGGGCATCGTCTAGAATCGTTAGACCAGACGTACGTGAGGAGAGCAGACCGGTGCAGGACGCCATGAACCAACCAGGATTCACCGACCAATCGCTGATCCGCAACTTCTGCATCATCGCCCACATCGATCACGGCAAATCCACGGTGGCCGACCGGATCCTACAGTTGAGCGGGATCGTGCCCAAGCGCGAGATGCACGACCGGTTCCTGGACAGGATGGACATCGAGCAGGAGCGCGGCATCACCATCAAGTCCCAGGCCGTTCGGCTGCCCTGGATCAAGGACGGTGTCGAATACACCCTGGGCATGATTGACACCCCCGGCCATGTGGACTTCACTTACGAAGTCTCCCGGGCCTTGGAAGCCTGCGAGGGGGCGGTTCTGCTGGTGGACGCCACCCAGGGCATCGAAGCGCAGACCCTCTCCAACCTCTACATGGCCCTGGAGGATGACCTGACCATCATCCCCGTCCTCAACAAGATCGACCTGCCTTCGGCTGAGCCGGACAAGCATGCCGAAGAGATCGCCAGCCTGATCGGCTGCTCCGCGGATGATGTGCTGCGAGTGTCAGGCAAGACCGGCCAGGGAGTCCGTGAGCTGGTGGATCGTATCGTGGACCAGATACCGGCTCCCAAGGGAGACCCCAAGGCCTCGGCTCGGGCCCTGATCTTCGATTCGGTCTACGACTCCTACCGGGGAATCGTCACCTACATCAGGATGGTGGACGGCGAGCTCAAGGAGCGCCAGAAGATTCGCATGATGGGCCGGGGGACCGTGCACGACCCTATCGAGCTGGGCGTGATCAGCCCGGACATGACCCCCACCAAGGCCCTTGGTGCCGGTGAGGTCGGCTACGTGATCACGGGCGTCAAGGATGTCAGCCAGTCCAAGGTGGGTGACACGGTCACCACTGAGGCCAATCCGGCCAAGGAGCCCTTGCCTGGCTACCAGGACCCCCAGCCCATGGTCTATTCCGGGCTCTTCCCCATTGACAACGCCCAGTTCCCTGAGCTGCGCGATGCCCTGGACAAGCTCAAGCTCAACGATGCCGCTCTGGTTTACGAGCCGGAGACCTCGGTGGCCCTGGGCTTCGGCTTCCGCTGCGGGTTCCTGGGACTGCTGCACATGGAGATCGTCACCGAGCGCCTGAGCAGGGAGTTCGGCATGGACCTGATCGCCACGGCCCCCAATGTCACCTACCAGGTGACCATGGAGGACGGCGGCGAGCACACGGTGACCAACCCCAGCGAGTTCCCCGATGGCAAGGTTCGTCAGATTCTTGAGCCGGTGGTCAGCGCCGACATCATCACTCCCAAGGAGTTCATCGGACCGGTCATGGAGCTCTGCCAGGACCATCGCGGACAGATGGGGACCATGGAGTACCTGAGCCCCGAGCGCGTCGAGATGCACTACAGGATGCCCCTGGCTGAGATCGTCTTCGACTTCTTCGATCAGCTGAAGAGCCGGACCAAGGGCTACGCCAGCCTGGACTACCAGCCCGACGGGACCCAGTCCGCTGACTTGGTCAAGGTGGACATTCTTATCCAGGGGGAGAAGATCGATGCCTTCTCGGCTATCGTCCACAAGGACAAAGCCTATGCCTACGGGGTGATGATGACCAAGAAGCTGCGCAAGCTGATTCCGCGCCAGCAGTTCGAGATCCCCATCCAGGCGGCCATAGGGTCCCGGATCATCGCCCGGGAGACCATCAGCGCCTTGCGCAAGGACGTGCTGGCCAAGTGCTACGGGGGCGACATCACCCGCAAGCGCAAGCTGCTGGAGAAGCAGAAGGCCGGCAAGAAGCGCATGAAGATGCTGGGTCGCGTCGAAGTGCCACAGGAGGCCTTCATCGCTGCCCTGAGCACGGGCCAGGCCCAGGATCGGGACACCAAGGACAAGATCCGGGCCGCCGCCAGGAAGGAGGGCTGAACGGGTGGGATCCTACCAGGTCTACATCCATGTACCCTTCTGCATGCGCCGCTGCGGCTACTGCGACTTCAACACCTATACGGCCAGCGACCTGGGCGGGGGCGCCAGCCGGGAGCACTACGCCGACCTGGCCATCCAGGAGATGCGTATGGTTCGGGACTGGCAGACCTCCCGAGGGCTGATAGAGCCGCCCGTGTCCACTATCTTCTTCGGCGGAGGCACCCCGACTATTCTGCCCGCCCAGGATCTGGTGCGCATGGTCGAGGCTGTAGCCGATCTCTGGGGGCTTTCCCCCGAGGCCGAGGTCACCACCGAAGCCAACCCCGACACCGTGGATCGGGCCTACCTGGAGCAATTGCTCCAAGGTGGCATCAACCGCGTCTCCTTCGGCATGCAGTCAGCGGTGCCCAGCGTCCTGTCCACCTTGGACCGCACCCATACCCCGGCTAATGTGACTACTAATGTGGCCGCTGCCAAGGACTTGGGTCTCAGAGCCAGCGTGGATCTGATTTACGGTACGCCAGGGGAGAGGCTTGAGGATTGGCGAGCCAGCCTGCAGGCGGCCCTGGACCTTGGGGTGGACCATGTCTCCGCCTATGCCCTGACCCTTGAACCCGCCACCAAGATGGGCCGCGCCGTACGCCAGGGTCAACTGCCCGCCCCCGATGACGATGACGAGGCTGCCAAATACGAGATGGCCGACGACATGCTCTCCCAGGCGGGCCTGTACTGGTATGAGATCTCCAACTGGGCCCGTCCCGGCCAGGAGAGCCGCCACAACCTGGGTTACTGGCACAACGTGGACTGGGCTGGCATAGGGCCCGGCGCCCATTCCCATTATCGGAGTCTGGAGGCCCAGAAGACAGGCATGGCACAGGTGGAAGAAGCCTGGGAGCAAACGCCCATGCCGTCCATTTCGCCTGGGTTCAGGGCCACAGGAAAAGTAGCAGCGAAAGATGTCGATCCTGGGGCGCGCTGGTGGCTTTCGCCCGAACCGGGTCCGGGGGAGCGGCATGCCCGGGCTATTCGTTCCTGGGACATCGCCCACCCTAGGGACTGGGCCGCCGCCATGGATGCCGGACGGGTCCCCTGGCAGGATGCCGAGCTTCTGGGTTGGAGGCAGGACCTGGAGGAGACGGTCATGCTGGCCCTGCGTCTTCCTGAAGGTCTTCAGCTGGATAGGCTGACCAGGCTGGCTGGTCGTCCGGCTGACCAGAAAATTCTTAAAGAGCTGGCCGATCAGGGACTCCTGCTGCCCGTAGATAGCAGAATCCAAGTGACCCGCCGGGGCCGTCTGCTCAACGATCTGGTCATCGATCAGGTCCTGGAGGCTGTCGGAATTCGTTAAATACTGCGGAACGTTACACAGATGTCACCTGTGGATGGATTATTCTGTTGATTCACCAATGACCAGGCTCTTCAAGGGTGGAGCATGTTGGCCCTGCCCGCGTCCACGAATGAGGTGATTGCGGTGTCATTCACAGCCCCTCTCGATCTGCATGTCCATGGCCCCCAAGGGCTTTATGACCCTGACACGGAACACGATGCCTGCGGTTTTGGCATGGTGGCCACCCTCAATCGACGAGATGAAAGACTGATCGTCGAGCAGGGCATCCGCGTCCTGGTCAATTTGGATCATCGCGGGGCTGTGGGAGCAGAGCCGAATACCGGTGACGGAGCCGGCATCATGCTCTCCATGCCTGACGAGTTCATGCGCAACCGTGTCTGCCGGAATCTGCCAGAAGCCGGTCGCTATCTGGCGGGTATGGCCTTCCTTGATAGGGATCCGGCGCAGGCTGCCAGCCAGGAGGAGGCCATCGCCTCGATTGCGGGTCAGGAGGGGCTGCGAGTCCTGGCCTGGCGGTCAGTGCCCACCAACCCGGACGGACTGGGTCTGCAGGCTCTGGCCTCTATGCCTCGGTTCCTCATGCCCATCATGTGCGACGCCGGGCCGGATGGCCGCGGAGGGCTGAAGCTGGAGCGGCTGGGCTACCGGGTCCGCAAGCGGGCCGAGCACGAATTGGGCGTCTACTTTGCATCCCTGTCCTGCCGTACGATCACCTACAAGGGCATGCTGACCACCAAGCAGCTGCAGGGCTTCTTCCCTGATCTGAGCGATCCGGCCATGAAGGCCCGCCTGGCCATCGTCCATTCACGATTCTCGACTAACACCTTCCCCTCCTGGCCCCTGGCCCAGCCCTTCAGGATGATCGCCCACAACGGGGAGATCAACACCATTGAGGGCAACCGCAACTGGATGTCAGCTCGCGAGGGAAAGCTGAGCTCGGAGCTTCTCGGCGACATGGCCCCGCTGTTGCCGGTCAACACCCCTGGTGCTTCCGACTCGGGCACTTTCGACGAGACGCTGGAGCTGCTCCATCTGGCCGGACGGTCCTTGCCCCATGCCGTCTCCATGATGATGCCTCCGGCCTGGCAGCAGGATCCGGACATGGACCCGGACCTCAAGGCCTTCTACCAGTACAACGACACCCTGATCGAGCCTTGGGACGGTCCGGCGGCCATCGTCTTCACGGACGGAACCCTGGTGGGCGCACAGCTGGACCGCAATGGCCTGCGTCCAGGCCGCTGGCAGCTGACCGATGACGGCCACCTGGTCCTGGCCTCGGAGGCCGGCGTTCTAGAGGATACGCCCCAGGAGTCCATCGTCGCCAAGGGCAGACTGGAGCCAGGACGGATGTTCCTGGCGGACACCGAAGAGGGACGGATAGTGCCTGACAGCGAGATCAAGCACCAGCTGGCCAGTCTGCACCCCTATAGGAAGTGGGTTTCCGAACGTACCGTCCGCCTGGACGACCTGCCCGAGCGCGAGCATGTCAACTACTCGCGCATCTCGGTTCACCGCAGACAGCAGGCCTTCGGCTACACACGGGAGGATCTGACCATGCTGCTGGGGCCCATGGCTGAAACCGGCAGTGAACCGATCGGGTCCATGGGCAATGATGCGCCCATCGCTGTGCTCTCACGCCGGTCCCGCATGCTCTTCGACTACTTCACCCAGAAATTCGCCCAGGTCACCAATCCGCCCTTGGACTGGGAGCGCGAAGAACTGGTGACCAGCATCGCCTCGGCCATCGGCCCTGAACCCAACCTTCTGGAGGACATTCCGGAGCATGCTTGGAAGATTCACATCGACCTGCCTGTGGTGGACTCCGTCCAGATGGCTCAGATCAAGCGTCTGGACCGGGCTCCGATCCTGGAAGGCCGCTTCCGCCCCCGTCTGATTCGTGGCCTCTACCAGGTGGCCGGCGGGGGCAAGGCCCTTGAGGAGCGTCTGGAAGCCATCGAAGGAGAGGTGGATCAGGCCATCGAAGAGGGCTGCAACGTGCTTGTTCTGTCCGACCGGGACTCCAACCACATCTGGGGACCCATACCCTCCCTGCTACTGACCGGGGCCGTCCAGCATCACCTGCTGCGTCGGCACACACGCACTCAGGTTTCCCTGGCGGTGGAAGCTGGTGACGTGCGTGAGGTCCATCATGTGGCCCTGCTGATTGCCTACGGCGCAGCCTGCGTTAACCCCTACCTGGCTCTTGAGTCTGTGGAGAATCTGGCTAACCACGGGGACCTGCACGTCGATGCCCAGAAAGCCTCCGACAATCTGGTCCGGGCCCTGAGCACCGGGGTCCTGAAGATCATGAGCAAGATGGGCGTCAGCACGATTATGTCCTACCGTGGCTCACAGCTCTTCGAGGCCGTAGGGTTGAGCCAAGAGGTCATCGACCGCTGGTTCACCGGCACCACCTCCCTGGTGGGCGGCATAGGACTGGATGAGATCGCCGCCGAGGTGGCCCAGCGCCATCGAGTTGCTTACCCCATTGAATGGACCGCAGGCTCGGGGCATGATCTGGAGACAGGAGGCAACTATCACTGGCGGCGCACCGGTGAGGATCACCTTAATGACCCCGAGTCCATCTTTCTGCTCCAACAGTCCACCAAGCGTGGCGACTACGGACTTTTCAGGGCCTATACGGACCATGTGAACGCAGCGGCCAAGAACGGCATGACCCTGCGAGGCCTTATGGAGCTGCACTCCGACAGGACGCCTATTCCGCTGGATCAGGTTGAGGCCGCCAAGTCCATCGTCACTCGCTTCTCCACCGGAGCCATGAGTTACGGGTCCATCTCCCAGGAGGCCCATGAGACCATGGCCTTGGCTATGAATCGGCTCGGAGCCAGGTCCAACTCGGGAGAGGGGGGCGAGTCCCCGGATAGGATTGCAGATCCTGCCAGGACCAGCCGTATCAAGCAGGTGGCCTCGGCCCGATTCGGGGTGACCAGTGATTACTTGGTCTCGGCCACCGACCTACAGATCAAGCTGGCTCAAGGAGCCAAGCCTGGCGAGGGTGGGCACCTTCCCGGCGCCAAGGTCCCGCCCTGGATCGCCCAGGTCAGACGGTCTACACCCGGAGTCGAGCTCATATCGCCTCCGCCCCACCATGACATCTATTCCATCGAGGATCTGAAGCAGCTCATCCATGACCTGAAGATGGCCAACCCGCGGGCTCGCATCCACGTCAAGCTGGTTTCCGAGCACGGGGTGGGAACCGTGGCCGCAGGCGTGGCCAAATGCCATGCCGACGTGGTCCTCATCTCCGGCCAGGACGGTGGAACGGGAGCAGCCCCGCTCAATGCAATCAAGCACGCAGGAACCCCGTGGGAACTGGGCCTGGCTGAAACCCAGCAGACCTTGGTCATGAACGACCTGCGCTCGCGAATCGTCGTCCAGTGCGACGGGGAGCTCAAGACCGGCCGCGACGTGGTCATAGCCGCCCTCTTGGGGGCTGAGGAGTTCGGCTTCGCCACTACGGCACTTCAGGTTGAGGGCTGCGTCATGATGCGGGCCTGCCACAAGAACACTTGCCCTCAGGGCATAGCCACCCAGGATCCGGAGTTGCGCTCGCGCTTTACCGGTCGGCCCGAGGATCTGGTCAACTTCTTCATGTTCATGGCCCGCCAGGTGCGGGAGATCCTGGCATCCTTGGGCTTCGCCAGCCTGGAGGAAGCGGTCGGCCACGTGGAGTGCCTGCGCAGGGACCCCTCCGTGCACACCTGGAAGAGCCAGGGCATTGACCTGGATGCCATCCTGCGCAAGCCGGGACCCACTCCCGGCACCGTACTGCACCATACCCAAGACCAGGACCACGAACTAGACAAGTCCCTGGATGCGGACCTGATCAATCAGGCTGTTGATGCCTTGGATGAGGGCCGACCGGTAGCCATCAAGACGACCGTGCGCAACGTCAACCGGAGCGTGGGCACCATGCTGGGCTACAGGATCACTCGCAAATACGGCGCAGCCGGCCTGCCGCCGAACACCGTGGACATCACGCTGACAGGTTCTGCCGGACAGTCCCTGGGCGCCTTCATCCCCAAAGGCGAGACCATTCAGGTGGTCGGCGAAGCCAACGACTATGCAGGCAAGGGATTATCCGGCGGTCGTCTGGTTCTCCATGCTGCCCAAGGCGTGCGCTTCGACCCGCATAAGACTGTCATCTGCGGCAATGTGGCAGGATTCGGTGCCACCTCGGGCGATATGTTCGTGGCTGGACGGGCCGGGGAGCGTTTTGCCGTACGCAACGGGGGCGGCCGCTTCGTGGTAGAGGGCCTGGGCGACCACGGCTGCGAGTATATGACCGGCGGCCTGGTGGTTGTTCTGGGTCCCACTGGGCGCAACTTCGGTGCAGGCTTCTCGGGAGGGGACGTCTACCTGCTGGATATGGATACCTCCCGACTCAATCCTGAAGCCTGGAATGACGGCTCTCTGCTGGCCCTGGAGCCCAATCAGGACGAGGCGGCCATGCTTAAGGAACTGGTAGCCGAGCATGTCCGACTGACCGGCTCAACCGCGGCAGCTGCCCTGCTTGAGGACTGGCCAAGCGCACTTGCCCGGTTCACTCATCTGGTCCCTCGTCGTTATCGGGCCATGAAGAAGGCCATGGAAGAGGCCGAACGCGAGCAGGTCGACTTCAACGAGCCCGGCGTCTGGGACACCACCTACGCCCAGGTCATGGAAGGAGCGCACTGACATGGTCGATCCCAAGGGATTCCTCAAGGTACGCACCAGGCACGAACTCGCCGAGCGTCCGGTCGCTGAACGTCTCAAGGACTGGCGCGACGTACACCAGTCCTCTGGCCCTGGGCCCTGGACCGCCGAGCAGGCTGCCCGCTGCATGGACTGCGGCACCCCTTTCTGCATGACCGGCTGTCCTCTAGGCAACCTGATCCCCGAGTTCAACGATCTGCTGTCCCGGGGACGCTGGGAGGAGGCCTACGAACGGCTGAGCCTGACCAACAACTTTCCGGAGTTCACCGGAAGGATCTGCCCGGCTCCATGCGAGTCCTCCTGCGTGCTCTCCATCCATCAGCCGGCCACTACCATCAAGCTGGACGAGCAGACCATCATCGACCAGGCCTGGTCCCTGGGCCTGGTCAAGCCTCGACCGCCACAACGGCTGACCGACATGACCGTGGCTGTGGTCGGATCCGGTCCTGCAGGGCTGGCCTGCGCCCAGCAGCTGACCCGGGCTGGGCACACGGTGGTGGTCTACGAGCGCGCCGATGCCATAGGTGGGCTCCTGCGTTATGGCATTCCCGCCTTCAAGCTGGAGAAGTCCCTGTTGGACCGCCGGCTGGAACAGATGGAAGCCGAGGGGACCCGATTCCGCACGGGTGTCGAGGTGGGCAGAGACCTTGGATGGGACCAGCTGCGGTCCCGTTATGACGCCCTGGTGGTGGCCATCGGCTCCACCGAACCCCGGCGCGTGGATCTGCCCGGACGGGATTTGCAGGGGATCCACTACGCCATGGACTTCCTGCCCGATCCCACCCGTAAGCTCATGGGCCGTGAGCCCATCAACAACATCAATGCTGCTGGCAAGGACGTCATCATCATCGGCGGCGGCGACACTGGGTCAGACTGCCTGGGCACGGCACTTCGCGAGGGCGCCAAATCGGTTACCATCCTGCAGATCCGGCCCCGGGAACCCTCTTCCAGGCCTGATAACCGGCCCTGGCCAACCTACGCCCGGCTCTATAATCCCACCTCCTCAATGGAGGAGGGCGGCCATTACGAGTATGGGGTGGACAGCCTGGAGTATCTGGGTGACGAAGTCGATGACCGAATCAGCCTGAACCAGACCAGCGCCCCTACCGGCTTCGACCGGGACCATGAAGGACAGGTGCGCGGCGTTCGCGTGGTGGACGTCAGTCGTGACGATCAAGACCGAATCATTCTCCATCCTGACACCGAGCGGGTCCTGCCTGCCGACCTGGTGCTGATCAGCATTGGCTTCGCGCATCCAGAGACGGCCACCCTGACCGGACAGACCGGCGTAGGGCTGGACGGGCGTGGCAATGTGGCCCGGAATACTGACTACGCGACCGACCGCGACGGCATCTTCGTGTGCGGCGATGCCGGACGTGGTCAGTCCCTGGTAGTCTGGGCTCTGGCCGAGGGTCGCTCCTGCGCTGCGGCAGTTGACCGGTATCTGACAGGCGCCACCGAATTGCCCGCCCCCATCCGAGCCGATGAGCGCGCTATGACCCTGCCAGCGGCCGACCGGCGCCCACGCTAATATGAAAAGGTATGGTGCCGATCGAAGGGATGGAGGCAGTGGGATATGACCAACCGCGCTGAACGTAGGGCGCAGGCCAAGCGGAGCCGCCGTGGCGGCAGCGACGACCGGAGGATGACCGCCAAGGGCAGGGCCGGAGTGATGGACGAACGGGCCTTGCAGGAGCGCTCCCGTCGGCTGGAGGCCGGCCAGGGCGCTGAATGGAAGCCCACTGGGCACGCCGATAACCTGGTGCAGAAGGGCTCGGTGGACCCCAACGACCGCAATCCCCGTCTGCTCAGAGCTCCTAGCGGCGTGCGTCAATGGCTGCGAATCCTGGTCTGGGCCATGATCATCTGCTCCGGCCTGGCTTTCCTGGTCTGCATGTGGCTGCCCCATGTTCCCATTTGGGCCACCATCGCCATCGCGGCGGTCTTCTGCCTGGGCGTGCTGGGGCTCTTCCTAGTCGGCGGCAACCGGGACAATTCCCGTCTGGACTCATACGGAACGGCTCTGTGAGCATGACCCAAAGCGTGGCAGAAAAGCAGGCTGTGCTCATGCAGCATGTGGGATTCCGCAGGCAGGGCCGGGTCATTCTCGACGATGTGAACCTTGAGGTGGGCTCCGGGCAGAAGTGGGTGCTTTTCGGGCCCAACGGCGTGGGCAAATCCACCCTTGTAGCCATGATGAGCACACGAGGCTTTCCCAGCACTGGCAGTGTAGAGATCCTGGGCAATCGGCTGGGCAAGGTGAACGTTTTCTCATACCGGCATCGAATAGGGCTGGCATCGGCCGGCCTGGCCAAGACCATCAGCCCCCAGGAGGATCCCTACGACGTAGTGCTCACTGCCTTCAGCGACACCACAGGACGCTGGAGGGAGACCTTCACACCTGATCAGGAGGAGGCCACCCTGGCTCTGATGGACCGGTTCGGCATCGCCTACCTCAAGGGCAAGCGCATGTACCGACTCTCCGAGGGGGAGCGCGGCAGGGTGCTGATATGCCGGGCCCTGATGGCCGATCCCGACCTGCTTATCCTGGACGAACCGACCACCGGTCTGGACCTGGGCGGCCGGGAGCTGGTGCTCAGAGCCTTAAGCGACATCGGCAGGGAGGACAGGGACCGCACGGTCATCCTGGTTACCCACCGGCTTGAGGAGATCCCCCTCGGCTTCGATCGGATAGCCATGATGGGTCGACGTCCTGTCGACACTGCAGATACAGGCGATCCGGATCCTGGCACTATCGTCTACCAGGGTCCGCTGGAGGGAGGACTGACCGGTCCACGCTTGAGCGCGCTCTTCGGTCTGGACCTGACTGTGGTTCACCGCGACGGACGCTGGGGTGCCTTCGCCGTCTGAACGCCACTGGCCATCGTCGTTCTGACACGCCCGTATCAGCTCAAGGAATAGCAAATTCGTTTACCAAGGCGCGGGTATAGACTGTGGTGGTTTGTCTGTCCGGAGACCGCGGCAGACCCGTATGCGTGAAGGATGTTGACGTGATCAAGATATGGACCCGCTATTTGCGGCCGTACTGGGTTCAGGTGGCCGTTCTGGTGCTCTTTCAGGTGGCGCAGACGGCCTTGAACCTTTACCTGCCCAACCTGCAGGCGGACATCATCGACAAGGGCGTGGCTGTAGGCGACCAGGATGCCATCTACAGGATCGGCTGGCAGATGATGGGGATCACCGCCGTCCAGATCGTGGCCAACGTGGTCGCTGTATACTGCGCCACGCGGCTGGCCATGAGGATGGGTTACGAGCTGCGCCGGGATCTGTTCGCCTCAGTCGAAGGTTTCAGCCTTAATGAGATTGAGCGCTTTTCGGCGGGTTCCCTAATCACCCGGACCACCAACGACGTCCAGCAGATGCAGATGACCACCATGCAGACCCTGATGATCATTCTGCAGGCTCCGGTCATGCTGATCGGCGGACTGATACTCGCTTTGCGCCAGGATGGCCCCCTGACCTGGTCTCTAGCGGTGATCGTCCCACTGATCCTCCTGGTGGCATTGGTGCTTATGGGCAGGATGGGACCCCTGTTCACACGACTGCAGAACATGCTGGATTCCGTCAACCGCCTGGTCCGTGAGCAGATCTCCGGGGTGCGTGTCATCCGTGCCTTCGTCCGCGAGAAGACCGAAGCGTCTCGCTTCGACAAGGCCAACCGCGACGTATACGGCGTCCTGATCTCCACCGGTCGGTTGATGAGCATGATGGTGCCGCTCATGTGGTTCCTGCTGAACATGTCCAACGTGGCCATCATGTGGTTCGGCGGCCGCCGCATCGACTCCGGAGCCATGCAGATAGGCGCCCTGCAGGCCTTCATTCAGTACCTGATGATCATCCTGTCGGGCCTGATGATGGCTGCAATGATGTCGGTGATGCTGCCTAGGGCCGCTGTGGCCGCTCGAAGGATCAACGAGGTCCTGGAGGCCACTAGCGAGATCGCCGCTCCCGCGCATCCCTACCGCAATGAACACCCTCAGGGCCTGCTGGAGTTCAAGCATGTGGACTTCAGCTATCCGGGCGCCCAGGATCCGGTCCTTTCGGATATCTCTTTCACAGCACGTCCGGGGACGACTACGGCCATCATCGGGGCAACGGGATCAGGCAAGTCCACCATCATCCGACTGGCCAACCGCATGTTCGACGTCACCGACGGCCAGGTTCTCGTGGACGGCCATGACGTGCGCGAGTACGACCCCGACCAGCTGGCCCTGATCTTCGGGCCAGTCCCGCAGAAAGCCACACTCTTCACCGGCACCATCCGCGACAATATGCATTATGGTGATCCCGACGCCGGCGATGACCGCATCTGGGAAGCCCTGCGCATCGCCCAGGCCGAGGACTTCGTGCGAGAGATTCCCGAGGGCCTGGACGCTCGTGTGGCCGAGGGCGGCACCAACTTCTCCGGCGGGCAGAAGCAGCGGCTCTGCATGGCCAGGGCCATCCTGCGCAACCCCCGCATCTACACCTTTGACGACTCCTTCTCCGCGCTGGATATGACCACCGACCGCGCACTGCATGAGGCCCTGGTGCCAGTCACCCGCCAAGCCACACAAATCGTCGTGGCCCAGAGGGCGGCATCCATCCGTCAGGCCGACCAGATTCTTGTTTTGGACCGAGGCCGCATCGTCGGCCGGGGCACCCACGACCAGCTCATGGAGGACTGCGCTACTTATCAGGAGATCGTCCAGTCCCAGGGCGGGCAGGGTCCCGACGTGGAAGAGCTCAGCATTGACGAGGGGAGGGCCGAGTAGATGGCTAAGAACTTGAGCACAAATACAGGCTCGCAGGCCGTGGGCGGCCGTCGCCACACCGTGGGCCGGCTGGTCCATTATCTGCTGGCCAGTCCCTGGAGGGTCATCGTCATGGTCCTATCCGGCATGACCGCCGTGGCCATGATCGTCATCGGCCCCAAGGTCATGGGCGAGGCCACCAACGTCCTCTTCGAGGGGCTGCTAGGGTCCATGCTGGTCAAGATGGGCGCCAAGCCAGGCACTCCCAAGCAGGCTGTGGTCGTCTATCTGCAATCCCGCGGGCAGGACAAGTTCGCCCGGATGATCGACTCCATGAACGTCCAGGTGGGTGTCGGCATCGACTGGGGGCGCTTCGGCACCATCCTCATGTTCGTCATCGGCATCTACCTGATCTCTATCCTGGTCAGGCTGGTGCAGAACTTCCTGATGACCCGGCTGGTCTCCGACGCTGTCTACACCATGCGCAGGCAGATCGAGGACAAGCTGGACCGGCTGCCCCTGCAGTACTTCGACCGGACCCCGCGCGGCGAGGTCATGAGCCGGACCACCAACGACATCGACAACATCTCAGGCACCCTGCAACAGATCCTGGGCGAGCTGCTCTTCTCGGTCTTCTCCATCATCGGCGCCTTCATCATGATGCTGACCATCTCGCCTCTGCTGACCCTGATCGCTTTCATCATCATCCCGGTCATGGCCCTGTGCGCGGGCATTATCCTCAAGAAGACCCAGCCTCAGTTCACCCGTCAGTGGATCCGCACCGGCCAGGTCAACAGCCATGTGGAGGAGATGTTCTCCGGCCATATGGTGGTCCGGGCCTTCGGACACCAACGCAAGGCCGAGGAAGAGTTCGAAGAGCGCAACCAGGAGCTCTACCAGGCCAGCTTCAAGGCCTCATTCTTCTCGGCCCTGGTCACGCCCATGTCAACCTTCTTCGGCAACCTGAGCTTCGTGATCGTGGTCATCATCGGCGGCATCCACGTGCTCAACGGCAGCATGAGCCTGGGCGGCCTGCAGGCCTTCACCCAGTACACTCGTCAGGCCTCACAGCCAATCGGGCAGCTGGCTTCCATGGGCACCATGCTCCAGTCCTCCCTGGCCTCCTGCCGCAGGGTCTTCGACTTCCTGGACGAGGCCGAGGAGGTGCCGGACATCGAACATCCCGACCATCTGGGTCAGGAGACCGAAGGCAAGGTCGAGGGACATGTCCGCTTCGACCACGTCCGCTTCTCCTACGATCCGGCCGAGCCGTTGATCAAGGACCTGTCCATCGAGGCCAAGCCCGGGCAGACCATCGCCATTGTCGGTCCCACCGGGGCAGGCAAGACCACCCTGGTCAACCTGCTCATGCGTTTCTACGAGATCCAGGGCGGACGCATCACCATCGACGGCGTGGACACCTCCAAGGTGACCCGCCACGATCTGCGCAGCCACTTCGGCATGGTCCTGCAGGACACCTGGCTCTTTGACGGGACCGTCCGCGACAACCTGCTCTACGGTCTGGACGAGGGGCAGACGATCCCTGACCAGACCATGATCGAGGGCGCCAAGGCTACCCACGTGGACGAGTTCATCCGCAAGCTGCCCCAGGGCTACGACACCGTGCTCAATGAGGACAGCAGCGAGCTCAGCCAGGGCGAACGCCAGCTGATGACCATCTGCCGGGCCTTCCTGTCCGACCCGGACATCCTGATCCTGGACGAGGCGACATCCTCGGTGGACACCAGGACCGAGCTGCTGGTTCAGCAGGCCATGAACACCCTGCGCAAGGGCAGGACCTCCTTCGTCATCGCGCACCGGCTGTCCACCATCCGCGATGCCGACCTGATCCTGGTGGTCAACCACGGCTCGGTGGTCGAGCAGGGCACCCACGACCAGCTGCTGGACCGCGGCGGCGCCTATGCCTCCCTCTACAACTCCCAGTTCACCAAGGGCGAGGAGGGCTGAGCAGGCATGAGCTTTCGACGCGGTCCGCTGAGCGTAGGGGAGCGGGTCCAGCTGACTGATCGGCGTGGCCGCAAGCTGACGGTCATGCTGGAACCAGGAGGCCTGACCCAGACTGACCACGGCCTTCTGCCGCATGAAGCCATGATCGGAGTGCCTGAGGGATCAGTAGTGGTGACCATCTCGGCTGACAAGTGGCGTCAAATACGTACCAAGCAGGATGCTGGCACAGACACAGAGGCGCATGATAGGTCCAAGCCTTGGAAATCCTCACGACGGGTAGGAGGGTGGGCCTTCACTGTCATGCGCCCGCGGCTTGAGGACTACATTCTCTCAATGCCTCGCGGCGCCCAGATCATGTACCCCAAGGATGTGTCTAGGGTCATTCTTCTGGGCGACATCCGTCCTGGCATGAGGGTCTTGGAGTCGGGAGCAGGCTCAGGGGCCATGAGTCTGGGCCTGCTGGATGCCATTGGTACGGAAGGAAAACTGACCAGTATCGAGCGGCGGGAGGAGTTCGCCCGGGTGGCCATGGGCAATGCCACGGTTTTCTTTGGTCAGCGCCCTGCCCGGTGGGACCTGCGTACTGGCGATTTCGACACTGTTGCAGCCGATCTGCCCGAGGACGAGTTCGACCGTATCGTTCTGGACATGCTGGACCCCTGGAACCGTTTGGAGCAGGTTTATCGTGTCATGGCCCCTGGCGGCCTGCTGACCGCCTACATCACCACTACCACTCAGCTCAGCCGACTAGCCGAGGCTCTGCGCGCCGACGGCCGATGGACCGAGCCTGAGATCATGGAGAGTCTGGAGCGCTCCTGGAAGGCCGATGGTCTGGCGGTCCGACCTGAACATGAGATGATTGGGCACACCGGCTTCCTTTTGACCAGCAGGGCCATGGCTCCCGGCCAGCAGGCTCTCCGCAAGCATATCCGGGCCACCAAGGACTACCAGACTGACGTGGATCAAAACCGGCAGCCTTCCCAGATCAGCGGCAACAATCGCGAGCGCAAGATGGAGGACCTGGAAGAACTTGAGGATCTGGAGCTGCGCCGGGTCTCCGATCGCAAGCTGCGCAAGGTGTTGCGTGATCTGGACCATCAGGTGCGCACTCTGGAAGGCGGCAAGGAGCCAGAAATCTGATCGCCTATGACCCGTACCTTCAGCCAGCTCTGTCATAATGGAAAAGAAGCCTGATGGGAACTTCGGGAAAGGAAGCATGCATGGGTCTGCGAAAAGGTCTAAAGGCAGAGGATCTGCACAGGTGCAGCCGAACCCTCATGCTTATGCGTCACGCCAAGACCGAACGCCAGGGGGCACAGGGCGATCGCAGCCGTCAGCTGACCGACCGGGGCCAGCAGCAGGCCCGGACCATGGGCCGTGGATTGGCTGCTTTGGGTCTCGTGCCCGACCGCATCATCTGCTCGGGTGCACCACGAGCCCGTCAGACCCTGGACGGCATGCTCATGCCTTTGGGGGATGGACCGCGGGTTGATTACCGGGAATCCCTCTATGAATCCGGCATGCAGGCGGTCTTCGACCAGTTGGCGCAGACCGAGGATCGTGACCGCCGAGTCCTGATCCTGGGTCATGAGCCCACCATGTCTATCTGCTCACAGTGGCTGGCCGAGAACAGCTCTGATCCGGACCTTTTGGACCTACTCAATCTTGGACTGCCTCCGGCCACCATGGTTCTGCTGGGCTCTGAGCGGCCTTTGACCGATTGGGGAATACACCAGGCCCGTTTGCTTGGCATTCTGGGCCCCCAGGATCTTCAGGGCTGACGAGCAGGATAAGCTGGAAAGAGCCTTCTACTGGCGGTCTTAGTGACCAGCAGTCCCGTGCTTGTGGCTCTGTCGCTATCGATTCAAGTTATGGCGACACCTTATTTGCACCAATTACCCGCCTCCCCCCGCCGCTGATAGGCTGACCGGAGACATCAGGACGAAACTGGGAGGTTTCATGGCAGCGATTACATCCGTGTCCGGGTTCCCGCGCATCGGTGCGCATCGTGAACTCAAGAGGGCCATTGAGGGCTACTGGAAGGGCGAACGGAATCTTGAAGAGGTCCAGCGCACAGCCGCCGATCTGCGGACCAAGCACTGGAGGCTTCAGCAGGAGGCCGGCGTCGACCTGATTCCCGTCAATGATTTCAGCTACTACGACCAGGTATTGGATACATCCATCCTCCTGGGCGTCGTGCCTGAGCGCTATCGGAAGCTGGGCCTGGGCTCCGAAGACACCCTCTTCGCCATGGGCCGTGGCTACCAGGGGGAGCAAGGTGACGTGACCGCCCTGCCTATGAAGAAGTGGTTCACCACTAATTACCACTACCTGGTGCCCGAGATCGATCAGAACACCAAAATCGCCCTTGAAGGCGACAAGCCCTTCAAGGAGTTCCAGGAGGCGCGTGAGCAGGGTATCGCTGCCAAGCCGGTGCTGATCGGCCCCTACACATTTCTGAAGCTGGCCCGTGGCCCCCAGGGCGAGCAGCTGGATCCTGACCCGACACTGGTCCAGGACCTGGCCAAGGCTTTTGCGGCCATTTTGGAGCGATTCATCAGCCTAGGCGCCGACTGGGTGCAGCTGGACGAGCCCTACCTGGTCCTGGACAAGGAACAGGGCGACCTGGAACTCTTCGAGACCCTCTATGCACCTATCCTCAAGGCCCGTGAGAGCGATCGGGGCAAGGTCCGTGTCCTGATCAACACCTACTTCGGCCATGTGGGGGACTGTTATGACCGGCTGGCTGATCTGGGCTTCGACGGCATCGGCCTGGATCTGGTCGAGGGCAGGGATGAGAATCTGGCGGCCCTCAAGGAACACGGCGTACCAGAGGGAACCACTATCTTCGCAGGCCTGATCAACGGCCGCAACATCTGGCGTAATGACTATGCAGTCAGCCTGGGCCTCCTGGATGCCCTGCACCAGGTGACCTCGAACGTGGTGGTGTCCACCGCATGCTCCCTGCTGCATGTACCCTATACAGTGGCCGACGAGGACGGGCTGGATGCCGACACCGTACGCCCCCACTTCGCCTTCGCTCTGGAGAAGCTGGGCGAGCTGCACGACTTGGCACAGCTGGCCGATGCCGACGAGGACCAGCGCCGCTCCAGCGAGGCTCTTGCTAACAACCAGAAGCTCTTCGATGGCAGCCGCGTCCAGCCCGACCGCCAGGTGCAGCAGCGCCTGGCCGGCCTTAAGGACGAGGACTTCGTGCGTACCCCGGCCCGGCCCGAGCGCCAGAGGATCCAGGCCCAGGAGCTGGGCCTGCCCCTGCTGCCCACGACCACCATCGGGTCCTTCCCCCAGACCGCCGAGGTTCGCGTCGAGCGGGCTCGCCTGCGCAAGAAGGAAATCAGCCAGGAGGACTACGACGACTTCATCGCCCGCAAGATCGACCAGGTCATCGACCACCAGGAAGAGATCGGCCTGGATGTGCTGGTCCATGGTGAGTTCGAGCGCAACGACATGGTCGAGTATTTTGGACAGAATCTCAAGGGCTACCTATTCACCCGGAACGCCTGGGTCCAGTCCTACGGCACCCGTTGCGTCAAGCCTCCCATCGTCTGGGGGGACATCTCCCGTGCCCGGCCCATCACCGTGCGCTGGTCTTCCTATGCGCAAGCCCGCACGAACCATGTGGTCAAGGGAATGCTGACCGGGCCAGTGACTATTCTGAACTGGTCCTGGCCCCGCGAGGACATCGATCATAAGCAGCAGACCCGCCAGCTGGCCCTGGCCATCCGTGACGAGGTCCAGGATCTGGAGGCCGCAGGCATCCGCATCATTCA
This sequence comes from Bifidobacterium sp. ESL0819, assembly GCF_052606245.1. Taxonomy (NCBI): domain Bacteria; kingdom Bacillati; phylum Actinomycetota; class Actinomycetes; order Bifidobacteriales; family Bifidobacteriaceae; genus Bifidobacterium; species Bifidobacterium sp. ESL0819. The sequence goes on along the minus strand of NZ_CP199587.1, from coordinate 1,610,546 downwards.
GATCGATGAGGCTGCCCTGCGCGAGAAGCTGCCGCTGCGACGCTCGGATTGGCACAGCCGATACCTGGACTGGGCCATTCCTGCCTTCCGGTTGGTTCATTCAGGAGTCAAACCAACTACTCAAATTCACACCCACATGTGCTACTCGGAGTTCAACGACATCATCAAGGACATTGATGCCATGGACGCCGATGTGATCTCCTTCGAAGCCTCCCGCTCCGATCTGACCGTCCTGGATGCCATTCAGGAGGCCAAGTTCGAGACCGAGGCAGGACCTGGGGTCTACGACATCCACTCGCCTCGCATCCCTTCCACCGAGGAGATCGTGGACCGGATCCACGCCATCCTGAAGAAGCTGGATGCAGCCAAGGTCTGGATCAACCCCGACTGCGGACTCAAGACCCGAGGGGATAAGGAGACCTGGCCAAGCTTGGAGCACATGGTGGCCGCCGCCCGGCAGGTGCGTGCGGAACTGTCGTCCAGTCAGGAGTCGGATCATGCATGAGCCTATCTTTTCCCTGGAGGTCTTTCCTCCCAAGCGTGATGCCCCGGTCGGTACTATCTACGACACGTTGGACGGACTGGAAGGGCTGATGCCCGACTTCATCTCGGTGACCTACGGGACCGGCCGACGCTCAGATCGCACGGCCACGGCCCGCATAGCCAAGACCATTCATGTCGAGTACGGCATCCCTGCCGTGGCGCACTTGACCGCCCAGTACGCGGATCACGAGGTGATCGACCAGGCCCTGGACATGTTCGACGAGGCAGGGGTGGCAGCGGTGCTGGCCCTGCGCGGTGACAGCGTGGAGGGGCGTGAGCCCGCCGGGGTCTTCGACCATGCCAGCGACTTGGCCGCTTACATTCGGTCGCGTAGGCCCAATCTGTCGATTTACGGAGCCTGTTATCCGGAGACCCATCCGGAGGCTACTTCTCCCCAGGAGGATATTAAGCATCTGAAAATTAAGGTGGATGCCGGTGTGGACCATCTGGTTTCACAGCTCTTCTACGACAACGCCGATTTCCTTGACTTCCTGGATCGGGCCCGTGCAGCTGGCATTCAAGTGCCCATCGAGGCCGGGATAATGCCCATCACCAACGAAGGTCAGGTAAGGCACATGAGCGAGGTCTGCAAGGCGCGAATTCCAGCAGCGGTTGAGTCCATCCTGGAGCGCTGGGGCGACGACCGGGCCAGCCTGCGCGAAGCGGGCATCATCTACGCCTCACAGCAGATCGCCGACTTGGTGGCCCATGGGGTGGACGGCATCCACCTCTACTCCATGAACCACTCTGGCGTCACCAGACGCATCTGGCACAACGTCCGTCACCTCTTCCGGCAGGTAGGCACCAGCTCAGAGCCCTCCAGCAGCAAGGGCTGACGGCATCAAAGCGGAATATTCTGCCCCGCATTGATGATCGAGCGAGAGGCGTTCTTAACTTTCAGCTCCGCTTTCGTCCTCGTTCGTCAGTGCGGGGTCTCAGCCATGGCAAAGCCTTGAGCGCGGCTTTGTGCAGCGGTGGTATCATGCCAACCAGCAGCCCAAGAACCATTCCTCCGATGGTTACCCAAGAGGCCAGGTCGCGTCCCAGCAGAATGAGAATCACCACCAGGCCAACTCCGATCAGGGATAGGACAGGTGTCCAGCGTTGCTGCCTATCGGTCAGTCGGTCGTTTTTCTTCGGCAGAAGTCCGTAGATCAGTCCTACCATCAGCCCTATAAGGGCGCAGACAATGGTCAGAAGAGCGTCGATCAGCTGCATTCCAGGGTTCCTCCGTTCATGATCACTCAGGTAGGATCTTTCTGGTGCCGCGCAGGGCATGGACGCGGGCCTTGGCTCTGGCCATGGCATCCAGCTGCTCCTGATCCTGTATGACATCCTCGGGGTCGATGCCTGAAATCAACGCTATTACCGTCTCATAGGATGTCCTGGCCGTAGGCAGGACGCCTACCAGCCGACCTTGGCGCATGACTGCTATGCGGTCGGAAACCGCGAAGACATCCGGCAGATCGTGGCAGACCATGAGAATGCTGCGGCCCTCGGAACGCATACGCTTGATGTAGTTAAGCACCTCGGCTGACTGCATGACAGATAAGGATGCCGTAGGCTCGTCCAGCAGGATCAGCTCGGGGTTGTCCAACAGGGTTCTGGCGATCGATACGGTCTGTTTTTGCCCCAGGGAGAGGGCGGCCATGGGCTGGCCTACCAGTATCGGGGAGGCCAGCGACTGCAGGACCTGACGGGTGCGCCGCCGCATGGCTTCATCATCACGACGATGGTGGTGATCTCGCAGTTCCTTACCCAGAAAGAGGTTGGAGGAAACATCCAGGTTGTCGCAGAAGTCCTGCCCTTGGAAGACTGCTGCGATGCCCAACTGGTTGGCGACTCTGATGGAAGAAATGCTGGCTGGGCTGCCCTTCCAGATCAGAGTACCCTGATCAGGTCGGATCAAGCCTGACAAAATCCTGACCAGTGTGGACTTGCCTGCCCCATTGTCACCCACGACGGCAAGCACCTCGTGTTGGCGAATATCCAGATTTACATGTTTGAGGGCCTCAACGAACCCGAACCTGATGCAGAGGTCGTCCACCTGCATCAAGACAGAGGTTTCATGCAATCCAGGTCACCTCCTCTACGATGATCGGCCTGCGGATTTTGTGGACACATCAATGTGTCCGTTGACGCTATCGACAGCCATCATAGCCGCCCCCAGAGCGGAACCGGTAATCGGATATCGGGCAGGGAGCACCTCCATGGGAACCATGACATCAGGGAAAAGCATGCGCTGGAGAGTCTCTCGGAGCGGATCCAAAAACACGTCTTTGGTTGTACTTAGGATGCCTCCCAGAATCACCACCTCCGGGTCTACGGCGTTGCAAAGATCAGCCACTACATTGCCGATGCGGATGGCTGCGTCGCCCACGATCCGTCGACAGCCCGGGTCTCCTTTGACGGCATTGGCCACCAAGTCATCCAGGGTCATGCTCCCATGGGTCACGCTCAGCAATGACACAAGGCGGGTCTCGTCCACTACCGTATTCAGACACCCGCGGTTGCCGCAGATGCAGATATCGCCCAAGGGATCCACCTGAACATGGCCTATCTCGCCGGCAAGCCCGGTGGTGCCGCGCCCATTCTCAGCTCGGCCATGGCTGAGAAGTTGGCATCGTTGTCCACCTGGACCGGCACCTGGAAAGCCTCGTGGAAGATACCGATCAGGTCCTCCTTGTCCCAGCCTCGCAGGATGCCGGGGATGGCCAGCTGGTGAGTCCTGCAGTCCACAGGAGCCCCCATGGCCAGGCCCAGACCGACAAGCTCGTTCGATCGGGCACCGATGGAAGTCAGCGTCTCCTTGATGAGAATCATGGCGCGCTCCAGGGTGGTGTCCGGCTTGTGCTGCCGTGGCAGAGCCATATCATGCTCTGCCAGGATGGCATGGCTGACATCGACGACTTCCAACCGCATCTCTTGGCGGCCGATGTAAAGTCCGACCCCGAGACCCTTGCGACGGGCCAGCATAACCAGGGTTGCGCGACGGCCGTTTCTGGTGGTGGAGGATGTCTCCAGAAGCCCTTGATCGCCCATCTGACGTACGAGGTTGGAGACAGTAGCTGTTGAAAGCCCGGTATTCTCAGCCAATTCAATCTGAGTCATGGCACCGAATCTTCGGATTGTATCCAGCAATAGTGCACGGTTGGCCTCACGCAGAGAGGACTGTGAACCGAACAATCGATGTGCCATAGGTTCCAGTGTAGCCAAGATCGTGGCTTGTCCCAGCCCAGCACACCGGTTGCGCCGATGGAAGGCAAAGTTTGTATATAATATTAAATTCATATACAAAACAGATAAGCAGATAATTAACCTCATTGAATTGAAATAGTTAACACAAATAGGTATGCTGACCACTGGGCCTTCAATGAAGTGGCCTAGGCGGACGTTGATGTCTGCCCGAGAATTCAAGGATGAAGGAGTCTTCATGAAGATCATGCAACGAACCATGGCGGCGGTCATTGGCGTCGCCATGCTTACCGGACTGGGTGCCTGCGGAGGCTCACGTGCCTCCGGTTCCTCCCAGGAGGGAGGGGCGATCAGCAAAGGCGCCACCATCGGCGTATCCATGCCCACCAAGTCGGAGGAACGTTGGAACAAGGATGGCAACAACCTGAAGACCAAACTGGAGAAGGCAGGCTACAAGGTAGTGCTCTCCTTCGCGGACGACAAGCCCGCCCAGCAGAACGCCGACATCGAAAACATGGTCAACAAGGGCGCCAAGATCGTGGTCGTGGCCGCCAAGGATGGTACTGCCGTAGGGCCTGCGGTCGAGAAGGCCAAGGATGCCGGGGCCAAGGTCATCGCCTATGACCGGCTGATCATGAACACCAAGGCCGTTGATTATTATGCGACCTTCCAGCTTGAGCGCACCGGCGTGCTGGAGGCCAACTGGCTGATTGATCAGCTGGGACTCAAAAACGGGGCCAAGGGTCCGTTCAATATCGAGCTGTTCACAGGCTCTCCCGACGACAACAACGCCAAGTACTTCTTCAAGGGCGCCTGGGAGCTTCTGCAGCCCTACTTCCAGTCAGGAGTTCTGGTCAGCCCTTCCCAGCACGGAGGCGGTGTGACCAAGGACTTCAAGCTTGCCGACTGGCAGAAGATATCGGTGCAGTCCTGGAAGACCGAACAGGCTCAGAAGGACATGGAGTCCATACTGGATTCCACCTACGCGCACGGTGAGCGGCTGGATGCCGTTCTGAGCCCCTATGACGGCATCTCCCAGGGGGTCATCAACGCCATACAGTCCAAGAGGCCCGACATCCAGCCCAATACCGACAGCTGGCCCAAGATTACTGGTCAAGACGCCATGGAAATTGCCGTGGCCAACATCTCCAAGGGGCTGCAGGGTCAGACCGTCTTCAAGGACGTCAACAAGCTGGCCCAAGCCGTATACGACATGATCATCGAAATTGCCCAGGGCAAGAAGGTTACCGGCATCAACGGAACCTTTGACAACAACAGCATCAAGGTTCCTTCGAAACTGCTGGATCCCAAGGCCATCACCAAGGACAACCTGACCGATCTGGTCAAGGCGAACTACCTGACCCAGGAACGATTCGATCAGCTAACCAAGTGAGGTTGGCATCACAGTAGCGCCTGACCGCTCCGCTATCGATCAAGGGGAGGGACGGTCGGCGCACAGGAGGTGAAAGCATGTCCAACGAGGACATCTTGTTGCGAATGCAGGGGATCACCAAGACCTTCGGTCCGGTAAAGGCCCTGTCCAATGTCGACATGGAGGTTCGCAAAGGCGAAATCCATGCCATCTGCGGGGAAAACGGCGCCGGCAAGTCCACCCTGATGAACGTGCTGTCCGGGGTATACCCGCACGGCAGCTATACCGGCGAGATCCTGTTCGATGGCAAGCCTTGCCGTTACCGGACCATCAATGATTCAGAGGACGACGGCATCGTCATCATCCACCAGGAGCTGGCGCTAAGCCCCTTCCTGTCTATTGCCGAGAACATTTTCCTAGGCAATGAGCAGGCGCGCAGGGGCGTGATGGACTGGGACACCACCAGGGCCAAGGCCTCGCACCTCTTGGAGCGTGTAGGGCTGAACGAGAATCCCAATACCCGGGTCATGGACCTTGGAGTGGGCAAGCAGCAGCTGGTGGAGATCGCCAAGGCGCTGTCCAAGCATGTCAGGCTCCTTATTCTGGATGAACCAACAGCCGCCTTGAACGATGATGATTCCGAGCATCTGCTGGACCTGGTCAGGCAACTGCGTGACCAGCAGGGGGTGACCAGCATCCTCATCACCCACAAGCTTGGCGAAGTGGGTCAGATTGCGGATGGGGTGACCATTCTGCGCGATGGCTCCACGGTCGGCGGCATGCAAATAGACCCGAACCACCCACTGGATCAGGATCTGCTCATCCAGAGGATGGTAGGACGTGAGCTTACCAACCTCTATCCCCAGCACGTGCCGCATATCGGCAAGGAGGTGCTCAAGGTCAGCGATTGGACAGTTCACCACCCGCTGGATCCGTCACGAACCGTGGTCGATCATGCCAATCTGGTTGTCCATCAGGGTGAGATCGTTGGACTGGCGGGTCTCATGGGCGCCGGCCGCACCGAGATGGCTATGAGCATCTTTGGACGGTCCTATGGCAGCCGGATCAGTGGACAGATTGAGCTTCATGGCCGTCAGGTCGAGCTGCCGAACGTTCAGTCAGCCATTGATTCGGGCTTGGCCTACGCAACTGAGGACCGCAAGGTCTATGGACTCAACCTGTTGCAGAACATCAGGGAAAACGCCTCCATGGCCTCGCTAAAAAAGATGAGCCGTTACGGGGTCATGAACGAGAACCTGGAGAGGGCACGGGTGGAGGAGTACCGCAAGGGCTTCAACATCAAGTGCAGCGACATTGATGTGCCCGTCTCCACTCTGTCCGGAGGCAATCAGCAAAAAGTCGTGCTGGCCAAGTGGGTGATCTCGGATCCTGATGTGCTCATCCTGGACGAACCCACCCGTGGCATAGATGTTGGCGCCAAGTATGAGATCTACGAGATCATCGACCAGTTGGTCGACCAAGGCAAGGCTGTGGTGGTCATTTCCTCGGAATTGCCTGAGCTTATCGGCATCTGTGACCGGATCTATACGGTCAGCCAGGGTGTCATCACCAGCGACGTGGAGCGCCGGGACTTCTCGCAGGAATATCTGATGAAGGGCATGACCGTGGAAAAGAAGGGAGTGGCAGCCAGATGAGCTCGCCCAACAGCAACAAGAGCACCGCCCAGGCGGTAGAACAAGAACAGGCAGGGCCGGGCATTCTGGCCTCCCTGGCCAGCAACGCTCGCCAGTATGGCATAGTCGGCGCTCTGGTGGTTATCGTGATCGTCTTCGAGATACTGACCAAGGGGGTGCTGCTCAAGCCCAACAGCTTCGTATCGCTGATCCAGCAGAATGCCTACGTGATCATCCTGGCCATCGGCATGGTCATGGTCATCATCGCCACGCACATTGATCTGTCGGTGGGATCCCTGGTGGCCTTTATCGGAGGCGTGTGCGCCATCCTCATGGAACACATGGGAGTCAACTGGATCCTGGCTATCGGCCTGTCGCTGATTGTAGGTCTGCTGATTGGCATCTGGCAGGGATTCTGGGTTGCCGTCATCGGCATTCCCGGATTCATCACCACCCTTGCCGGCATGCTGATCTTCCGTGGTCTGGCTACGGTCATCGTCGGCGAGTCCGTGCCCATCACCTCTGCGCAGTTCAGGGGGATCGCCCGTGACTACCTGCCCAACATCCTGGGATGGTGGGGCCCATTCGACGGCCTGACTGTGGTCCTGGGCATCATTTGCATCCTTGCCTACGCCTGGTCTCAAATCGCCAAACGCCGCAAGACCCTGGCTGTAGGTCTGGTTCCCGAGCCTAAGGCCTTGATGACCGGCAAGATCATCGTGGCCGCAGTCGTCATTCTTTTCGTGACATACCTGCTGGCCTCTTCCGGCAATGAGAACCAGGGCGGGACGCCCATAATGCTGGTCATCGTGGCCGTATTGGTCCTGATCTACAACTTCATTCTGACCAGGACCGTATTCGGCCGGCATGTCTATGCGGTGGGCGGCAACCGCAAGGCCGCTGTGCTTTCCGGCATCAACGCCAAACGGGTGGACTTCACGCTCTTCGTCCACATGGGCTTTTTATCAGCTGTGGCAGCCATCTGCATGCTTTCACGACTGGCATCAGCCACTGCCCAGGCGGGCATGGAGTTCGAAATGGATGCCATTGCATCCTGCTTCATTGGCGGCACGGCGGTCACCGGCGGCATCGGAACCATTCCCGGAGCAGTTGTCGGAGCCTTCGTCATGGGCGTGATCAACCAGGGGTTGTCCATCATGGGCGTGGATACGGCCATCGTCAAGACCATCAAGGGGCTAGTGCTTCTTCTTGCCGTGGCTATTGATGTCATGTCCAAGCGTCGCAAGAGCTAACCGACTATCGGCATAGGGATGGGTTGCCTCGGGAGCAAGCTCCTCAAGTGCTTCCCTTCCCTTATGCCGATCGCTTATCTTTGGTGCCTTTTCGAAAAGGAGCATAATCGTGCGTATCACCGGCAAGGCCCGTTCTCGCATGTATGGCCTGACTGCTGTGGCCTGCGCCATCTGGCTGGTCCAATCCCTGGCTGAGGCTGCACGGGATGGCAGCCTGCTGACATGGCCCAACTTGATTTTTACTGTTTGCTTGACTGTCGTCACCGTATACTGCGCCGTCTGCGCCTTCCGAGAGGGTCGCAAGGGCTGACGACCCGTCATCCCTATAATGCCTGTACCGGTTCCACAGATATCAGAGTCGTTGCGGGACCCGTGGAAAGGCAGGGGATCAGACATGGCAGATTCGGTGCAACCGCCCACTTCAACCCTGATCCACCTTGGGCTGCACGACCTGGATAAGGCTCGAGTTCGGCTGGATCGGCTTGCGCGTCTGGTTGACGACCAGGATCTGGAGCAAATCCTGGTCCAGAGCCTCGATCAGGCTTGCGATCCGGACGAAGCCCTTGCTGGGCTGATACGAATTCTGGAACAGCATGCACAGGGCACCAGGCCGGACTTCCTGGCCAGATCATCTCAGGAGCACCAAGTGGCCGCTCGCTCGCTGATCAGGGTGCTGGGGGCCTCGGAAGCCATGGGCCGACTGATGCGCTCGCGGCCGGAGCTCGTTGAGGCAGCCGCCCTTGACCCTGACCATCTGGCTGACTGTTCGGCGGAAACCAGACGGAAGCGTGTCCTGAACGCCTTGGACAGGTTGGAGAAGCATTCAGATTCCTCGCCATCGCTGGCGGCCTACGCCGATGCGCTGCGGTTCGAATACCGGCTTCAGCTGGCTGCCGTCATGGCCCGTGACCTAGCGGCTGAGGATCCTCTGGATCTGGAGCCCCAAATCAGCCGAGCCCTATCTGATATGGCCGATGCCGCACTTCACGGGGCCCTGAGCATTGCCTGCCGTCAGGTTCCCCATGCGGATTCATGCCGTCTGACAGTCATCGGCATGGGCAAGCTAGGTGCCCAGGAACTCAACTACGTATCCGATGTTGACCTCATGTACTTGGTGGAGCCGACGTCGGGTGTGGAGTCGAACGAGACCGATCCCATTGCTGTGGGCACCGCTCTGGCCGTCCTCCTGCAGCGTGTCTGTCAGTCGGTCATTCCAGGATCGACCGAACCTCCGCTCTGGAAAGTCGATACTGCCCTGCGGCCCGAAGGGCGCGACGGCCCTCTGGTGCGCCGTCTGGCCTCCTACGCTGACTACTATGCCCAATGGGCTGAGAATTGGGAGTTCCAGGCCCTGCTCAAGGCCCGTCCGGTTGCAGGCGACAAGGCTCTGGGCGAGGCCTATTCAGCCATGGTCGAGCCACTGGTCTGGGGTGCTTGCCAGCGTCCGAACTTTGTCTACGACTGCCAGCGGATGCGCCAGCGTGTGGAACGGCTGATACCAGAGGATCGCAAGGAGCGCGAGATCAAGCTGGGCCGGGGAGGACTGCGGGATGTAGAATTCACTGTCCAGATGCTCCAGCTGGTCCATGGCTCCAGCGATGCCAGTCTGCGTTGTCCTGCAACCTTGGACGCTCTGCAGGCACTGTCGCGGGGCGGCTACATTTCACGCAAACACGGCGACCAGCTGAGCCATGACTATCGGTTCGAGCGGGTCATGGAGCACCGTCTGCAGATCTGGCAGTTGCGTCGCACTCACCTTTTTCCGAAAATCAACCGTTCGGGTACCCTCGGCAAACGGCCGCCCAGCCTGGAGGAGCTGGAGAACAACCGCGATCTGAGACGGCTGGCCCGGGCCTTCGGCCTGCATGCTGACCAGATGCTGGCCCAATACCAGGCCACCAGGATCGAGGTGCGCAACCTTCACCAGGCCATCTACTTCCGTCCCATGCTGCCCATAAACGCCCAGGTGGACGAGGATGAAGTCAGCCTGCGCCCTCAGGCTGCACGCGCCCGGTTTGCATCGATCGGCTTTGCCGACCCTGATGCCGCCATCCGTCACGTTGCCGCACTGACCACGGGGATCACTCGATCGGCGCGGATCAACCGTATTCTCATGCCCGCCGTTCTCCAGTGGCTCGGGGAGGGACAGGATCCGGACATGGGGCTGCTGGGCTGGCGAACCCTTGAGGAGCACTTCGGCGGCAAGAGCACCTATCTGGGCTTCCTGCGGGACTCTACTTCGGCTGCCAGCCGCCTCTGCCACGTCCTGTCCAACTCGCGCTACCTGTCTGGCGCCCTGGCACGATCCGTCCAGTCGGTGACCTGGCTGGGCCATGACCAGGATATGATCCCCAGGGATCGGGCCACCTTGGACAAGCGCACCGCAGCTTATCGAACCCGGCATGCGGATTCGCTTGAGGAATTCGCCACCGCAGTGCGGGCCATGCGCCGTCAGGAGATCGAGCGGATCGGACTGGGCTGGATGAGCGGTGTGGACGATCAGCAGGCCTGCCTGACGGGCATGTCCGATGTCTACGATGCAGCCATCAATACAGCCCTGGACTGGGCTGTGGACCACCGTTCGGAACAGGCAGGTTCGAATGGCAAGAAGCCACGGAGCGCGCCAGCTGATCTGGCCGTTATCGGCATGGGTCGTTATGGAGGCAGGGAGGTCAATTTCAACTCCGACGCCGACATCATGCTGATCTACCGTCCCGCATCAGGCGCCGACCAGGATCAGGCAGCGGAATTCGCGCGTGGAGTGACCGCAGACCTGCGAGCCGTACTGGCTGGACCGGCAAGCCTGGAGCCCGGCATCGACCTTGACTTTGACCTGCGCCCGGAAGGACGCCATGGGCCTCTGGTGCGTTCGCTGGACTCCTATAAACGCTACTACCGCGACTGGTCCGAAACTTGGGAACATCAGGCCCTGATCCGAGCGAGATTCGCAGCTGGGAATGCCGGCCTGGCCAAGGATTTTCTCGAGGACACAGCCAATCCGCTGCGCTACCCCCACCGGCCGCCCAATGAGGAGGAGCTGGGTCAGATCCGGCGTCTCAAGGCCCGGATGGAGGCAGAGCGGTTGCCGCGCGGCGTGCGTCGGGATCGTCATCTGAAGTTGGGCCGGGGAGGGCTGTCTGACGTGGAGTGGACGGTTCAGCTTCTCCAGCTGCGTCATGCCTACGATCTGCCTGAGCTGCAGGTCACTGGCACGATGACAGCCCTGAATGCCTTGGAGACTGCGGAGCTCATAGATGCCAAGGATGCCGAGGCTCTGCGCCGCAGCTGGGTGCTTTGCACCGCAGCCCGCAACGCCAACTTCCTCTGGTCTGGACGTGTCACTCAGGCGGACATCCTGCCGGATGACGGGCAGATTCTGGGAGGTATCGCTGTCTGTCTGGGCTATCCGGCCCACCGGGGACAGCACTTTGTCAACGAACTGCTGGCGGCCATGCGCCGCTGCAGGCAGGTCATGGAAGCACTCTTCTACGGCGGCTGACCCTGGGTCCATCCGCGGTCGTATGCTTGTTCAGGTCACATAAGGTGGCCACCTTGAGGAAGGTGAGCCGTTGTCCCAACAAGTTGATCACGCATCCAACACCTCTTCAGCCGTCGATTCCCGCTCCGGCCCCGCAACCCTTGTTCCGCTTCGTGGGCGAAGTCTGGTCACTCTCGACGACATCCCCATGACCCAGATCCTGGACCTGCTGGATCGTGCGGCCTATATCGACACCCATCGCCGTCAGGTGGCCCACACCTGCGACGGTCGCGTCCTGGCTACGCTCTTCTATGAACCCAGCACTCGCACCCGGCTCAGTTTCGAGACGGCCATGCTCCGCCTGGGCGGCCAGGTCATCGGATTCGCCGGCGCCCAGCTGGCCAGCGTCTCCAAAGGTGAGTCCATCAGCGATACCCTGAAGACCGTCTCCAACTACGCCGACATCGTGGCCATCCGCCATCCCAAGGAGGGAGCCGCACTAGTGGCATCTCGGGCGGCCACGGTTCCGGTCATCAACGCCGGCGACGGCGGGCATATGCATCCGACCCAGACCCTGACTGACCTGGCCACCATCCGCGCCCGCAAAAGTCGGCTGAACCATCTGACTATCGGCCTGTGCGGGGATCTGACCTTTGGTCGTACAGTCCACTCCCTGATTACCACCCTCTGCCGCCTGGGCCACGTGGACTTCGTCCTGATCAGCCCTGACGAGCTGCGCACCCCCGAATACGTCCTGGAGAGGATCCGCTCCTCGGCCGACTGCACCTACCGCGAGACCGGGGATCTGAACGGGGTCATCGGCGACCTGGACGTGCTCTACATGACCCGTGTCCAGCAGGAGCGATTCTTCAACGAGGACGACTACCTGCGTCTGCGCGACACCTACATCCTGGATGCGGACAAGCTTCGGGCTGCGCGCCCCGACATGGCTATCCTCCACCCTCTGCCCAGGGTCAACGAGATCGCTGTGGAGGTGGACGATGACCCGCGTGCGGCCTACTTCCAGCAGGTCCGCAACGGCATGCTGGTCAGAATGGCCCTGGAGAGCGCCCTGCTGGGCGATGAACTGCCTGGTTACCGCGAGCGGAAGGAGGTGGCGGCATGAAGGTCACCAGCATTGTTGATGGAATCATCATCGACCACGTTCGTGCAGGCACAGCCCTGAAGGTCTTGCACTACCTGCGCGTGGACCCCTCGCAGACCCGGTTGGCCCTGATTATGAACACGGACAGCCGCAAGTACGGCTCCAAGGACATCATCAAGATTGAGCAGACCGGGGATCTGGATCTGACTGCCTTGGGGTTCATCGCCCCTGAAGCCACCGTCGATGTTGTCCGGCAGGGCAGGATCGTCAGCAAGCATCAGCCGGATCGTCCCGGCCATTTGGTCAACGTCATCACCTGCGTCAACCCTCGTTGCGTAACCACGGTGGAGACCGGCGTGGACCAGCGCTTCCACCTTGACGCTGCCGGGGTCTACCGCTGCGACTACTGCGACGAGAAGGCTGAAGACTGACATGCGGCTGCTGGGGTTGACTGATTGGCGCAGCGGCAGAGCGGTCGATCTGGTGCTTTCCCAGGCCGCCGACAGCGCGCTGATTGACGAAACTGGCGCCATGTCGGCAGAGGCCAGCCAGATCGACGCCTCGGGGCTGGTGCTGGCTCCGGCCTTGGTCGACCCGCACGTCCACCTGCGCGACCCTGGCCAGCCCGACAAGGAGGACATGGTCACCGGCACGGCTGCAGCAGCGGCCGGAGGCTACGGGCTGATACTGCTCATGCCCAATACCCAGCCCGCCATGGACGGCGATGCGAAGATGACCGATGGTCGTACGGTCATCGAGTACCTGGAATCCTACGAGCGGGACCATGGGCTGTGTCTTCCGGTGGACTACGCTCTCTGCGTAGCGGCTACTCTGGACCGTGCCGGCCGTCAGGCCTCAAACCCAGACCACTGGTCGGATCACCTGCCTGGCCACGAATGGGCTCATCCTGTAGTGGCCATCAGCGACGACGGTTCGGCGGTCACCGACCAGACACTGGAAGCCGTGGCGGCCAACGCCCGGGCTTTTGACCTGCCCCTTCTGGATCACTGCGAGCACCACGACCGCGGTCAGATCAACCTGGGAGCCGTCAGCCACCAGCTGGGGCTGGAGGGGATTCCCGCCTCAACAGAGATCTCCATCATTAACAGAGACATTGAATTGGCAGAACGCACCGGCACTCGGGTGCATCTGCAGCATGTCAGCACAGCCGGTGGGTTCGAAGCCGTCCGCCGGGCCAAGGCCCGCCGACTATCGGTCACCTGTGAGACCGCGCCCCACTATCTGGCCCTCTGTGATGAGGATCTCTTGCGCAGCGGCAGCATGGCCAAGATGAATCCTCCGCTGCGCTCCCGCGCCGACCAGCAGGCCGCCCTTGAGGCTGTGGCTGACGGCACTGTGGACATGATCGCCACCGACCACGCCCCTCATACCGCCGCTGAAAAGGCACTGGGGCTCGAGGATGCGCCCAACGGCATCATCGGCCTGGAGACTGCCTATGCGGTCTGCAACCAGGTTCTGGTCAAAAGCGGGCTGATTGACCACGACCGCCTGATCGAGCTCATGTCCCTGGCCCCCGCCGAGCTCCTGGGCATGCATCGGCTCCTGCCTGAAGACCTGTCCTTGCACAAAGCAAACAAGCTCAATAAGACCGGTCACCTTCAGCTGGAGGCCGACCGGCACAGCGATGCGAACCTGCCACCCGTCGACCTGGTCATTTTGGATCCTGATGCCAGGTGGGAGGTTGATCCCAGTCACTTCCATTCCAAGGCACGGAACACCCCCTTTGCCGAGACAGAGCTGGCAGGACGGGTCATGGCCACCATCAAGGATGGGCGTCTGGTCTTCTCCCGCCTGCCTGCAAGCCGCGTCATCACCAGGGAAAGGATCCGAGCATGCACCGTCTGACCGCGCTCATCGACGACAAGCACAATCCGACCGTGGTCGGTCTGGATCCGCGACCGGAACTACTCCCCAGTCAGCTAATCGAAGAGGCCAGGCAGCGTGCTGCCGGGAGCATGGCTCAGATGGGTCTGGATCCCAAGGATCCGCAGCAGAACCAGGGTGAACAGGCTCAGGCAGTTTGGGCAGACCACCTGGCGCGGGCTTATCTGCGCTTCAACTTGGCCATTCTGGAGGGCGTGGGTGACCTGGTGCCTGCAGTCAAACCCCAAATTGCCATGTACGAGGCCCTAGGCCCCTGGGGCATCAGGGCCTACACCGGCACCTGCCGGGCTGCAGCCGACCGTGGCCTCTATGTCATCGGAGATGCCAAGCGCGGGGATATCGGATCCACGGCTCAGGCCTATGCCGCCCACCTAGATGGGCTTCCCCTGCCCTTTGCACCTGGGCAGGCAGTGGATGGGCCTGCCCGAGGGGGCGGGAGGTTCCCCTGGTACGAGGATGCGCTGACCATCAACGTCTACTTGGGCTCCGACGGTGTGGAACCTTTTCTGCAGGCGGCCGAGCGCATCCAGGGTGACCTCTTCGCCCTGGTGCGCACCTCCAATCCCTCGGGCAGCCAGATTCAGGAGCTGAGCCTGGACGCGGGCCCAGGCGACGGCACCGTCTATCAGCGCCTGGGCGACCTGGTCGAAACCTGGGGACAATCCTCCATCGACGAATCGGGCTACTCCAGGCTTGGAGCTGTGGTCGGGGCTACCCACCCTGAAGACGGCGCCCTTCTGCGCCGGACCATGCCCCACACCTTCTTCCTTGTCCCTGGCTACGGGACCCAGGGCGGTTCGGCATCCGACGTAGCGCCCATGTTCGACCAAGCCGGCGGCGGCGCTGTGGTCAACTCCTCTCGGGGGATCATCGCAGCCTGGCGGAAGGATCCGGACTACAGTCCGCAGCTCAGCGTTCAGGCGGCCCTGGGCATGGTCACTCGTGATGCCCGTCAAGCGGCGCAAGCCATGAAGGACGATCTCAATCAGACGATCAAGGAGGCCAGATGAAGCCCAACCTCTTCATATCAACCAGCCGCGTAGAGGAGCAGGCCAGACAGGCAGGCCGGATGCCCGGACGACGTACTGCCCAGATCACCGGCATGGAGCCCCTGGACCAACAGGTCTGGCGGATGACCATCCAAGACCCCTATCTGGCAGCCCACGCTCCGGCAGGAGCCTTCCTCAACCTCTACTCAGCCGACCGCTTGACCATGATGCCCAGGCCCTTCGGCATCAGCCGTGTTCTGGAGGGCGAGCAGATCGAGATCATCTTCGCCGTAGTGGGGCAAGGAACCTATGAATTCTCACGCCTGCAGCCAGGCATGGCAGTAGATCTGCTGGGGCCCCTGGGCCATGGTTTCGATCTGGGAAAGCCGGCAGATTATCTGCTGGTGGGCGGCGGGCTGGGCGTCCCCCCGCTGATCCGCGCGGCCCAGTGCCTTCAGGGCAGGTCCGGTGTGCGCACCACTGCTCTGCTGGGCTACCGTGACCATCGGTTCGCCGATGTCATCATGGGCTCCCTGACCGATCGGCTGGAGTCCATCGACAACGCCTCCGGGGATGTTATGACTTTGCTGGAACGCGTTCGTGGCGATATTGATCCTGAGCGGACCATCATCCTGACCTGCGGACCCCTGCTCATGATGCGGGCTGTGGCCGCATGGGCCCGTAAGTCCGGCCTGCCGGCCCAGTGCTGCATGGAGTCTCGAATGGGTTGCGGTTATGGCACCTGCGTGGCCTGCGTGGTCGACACCGTGGACGGCAGGCTCAAGGTCTGCAAGGACGGCCCCGTCTTTGCAGCCGATCGTCTGATCTGGGATGCAGACCAGGACAAGAAGGAGGCACGATGAGCGGGCTGACAAGCGCAGAGACACAGACGGCCATGGCTATGGACCCTCTCGAGCCACACACCTGGCTGCATGGCACTGTTGTGGCTGGAACGCCCTGGAAGAACCCGGTGGGCACGGCCTCGGGCACCTTCAACCTGGATGCCTGTGGGGGCTATTACGACGTTTCGCAGATGGGCGCCATCTCTACCAAAGGGGTTTCGCCCATACCCTGGGAAGGCAACCCCACGCCCAGGACTACAGAAAGTCCCGCTGGCATGGTCAACTCCGTGGGACTGCAGAACCCGGGCGTGGACCATTATTTGGTGGACGAACTGCCCAGACTCAAGGCCTTGGGAGCCAACGTGGTCACCAATGTGGCCGGTCACAGCGACCAGGACTATGCCACGGTCGTGGAACGGTTGGCCGATTCCCCGGCGGACATGCTGGAGATCAACGTCTCCTGCCCCAACGTCTCACATGGGGGGATGTCCGTGGGCACCGACGCCAGGGCTCTGAACCGGCTGATCACCCGGCTGCGGGGTCTGACCGACAAACCCATGGTGGTCAAGATGACTCCCAACGTCACCGACATTGTGGAAGTGGCCCGGGCGGCCGTCGACGGGGGAGCGGATGCTCTCAGCCTGATCAACACCCTGGTGGGCATGCGCATTGACATCAATACGGGCAAACCGATCCTGGCCCAAGGCACCGGTGGCGTCTCAGGCCCCTGCATCCTGCCCATTGCTTTGTCCTTCGTCTGGCGGGTGCGCCAGGCACTGCCCGACATTCCCATCATTGGCATCGGAGGCATCGACTCGGGACGCACCGCCTTGGAATTCCTTTATGCGGGGGCCAATGCCGTGGAGGTCGGAGCTGCGGCCCTAGTGGACCCTGTGGCGCCCATAAGGGTGGCCCGGGAGCTGGACGATCTGTTGGACGAGCGGCCCGATCTGGCCGATTTGCTCAAGAAAGGGGAGTGCTGGCGATGAGCGCATCCATATCAGAAGACAAAGCCGACCATGACGAGGATGCACATGAGCAGATCCGTCGCATTCAGAAGGGTTTCACCAGCTTTCTGCTCGAGAGCGGGGCGCTCAAGTTCGGGGACTTCACACTGAAGTCAGGGCGGCACTCGCCCTACTTCATCAACGCGGGAGCCTTCAACGACGGACGTCTGATCGCCCTGCTGGGGGAGTTTTACGCCCGGACCATCGTCCAGGCCGTGAAGCAGGGGACTCTGCCTGCTGACATCGACACGGTATTCGGCCCAGCCTACAAGGGGATCCCCCTGGCCGTCTCCACCGCCATAGCACTGAGCGGGGCGCACGGCATGCCGGTCGGTTACACCTTTGACCGCAAAGAGGTCAAAGACCATGGCGATGGAGGCCTTATGGTCGGCACCCAGCTCAGGGACGGCATGAGGGTGTTGCTTGTGGATGACGTCATGACCGCAGGGACCGCGGTCCGCCAGGTGGTGCCCAAGATCATGTCCCAGGCCAAGGTGACTATCGTCGGTCTGGTGCTCTCCGTAGATCGGATGGAGCGCACTGGTCATGGCCAAGGCTCGGCAGTCGAGTCCATCATGCACGAGTTCCGCTTCCCGGTCATCAGCATCGTTGATGTCCGCCAGATCTTCGACGCGGCCGCCTCCATGAAGGGTTCGAACGGGTTGCCCATTCTGGACGAGCATACG
This sequence comes from Bifidobacterium sp. ESL0819, assembly GCF_052606245.1. Lineage (NCBI taxonomy): Bacteria > Bacillati > Actinomycetota > Actinomycetes > Bifidobacteriales > Bifidobacteriaceae > Bifidobacterium > Bifidobacterium sp. ESL0819. Next base: position 1,592,537 of record NZ_CP199587.1, on the reverse strand, counting down.
GCCGATGCCGCCAGGCAATATCTTGAGCGCTACGGGGCCTGAGCAAGGGGAAGACGACTGCTTGGATTCGTGTTGGCCTTATGACGATTGTGCATCTAGGCCACATTGACGCACATTTTTCGGATGGCCGCTCTGTCATCCGGCCCTCGTGTAAATTGGTAAAGGTTCGACGGACAGGCCGACGAATCATCATCGCAAGGAAGGCCGTGGATCATGACGCAACCGCTGGAGCAGAGTGGTCATGCAAAACCGAGCCGGGATGAGGCCGACGCGATAGATGCTGCCAATCAGACGAATTCAGAGGATGCGGTGGAGCCCGCTATTTCAGCCCCAACAACAGAGGCAGCGAAACTTTCGGATGCGGCAGAATCTCATGACGAACCCAATCCAGCTAGTGCGGAAACGGTAGAGACAAGCCAGCCTCAGGAGAGCGAGCTTAAAGAGAGCGAGTCTGCACGGCGATCTCGGAGGCTGCCTTTGATACTGGCAGCAGTGGCTCTTGTGCTGGTGCTTGTTGCAGGCATCTACATGCTGTGGACCAATCGTTCAGGAAACAACCACGTGGATCGAAACCCTTCTGTCGAAGCAACGACATCCCAAGCTAGTCATGGCCCAAGCGGGGATGCTCAAGCATACAAGGCCCTGCAAGAGGTTGCTGTCAAGCCGTCGGTTGCCAACGATCAGGGAGGACTGACTGTTTCAGCCAAGGGTGTCGGCAGCAAGAAGAAGATTGCCGATGCGCCTACTCTTGAGATCTTCATGGATCCCATGTGCCCCTGGTGCGGCAAGGTGGGCCGAGTCATCGATCCTCAGCTGCAACGCATGATCAGCGCCGGTCAGATCAATGTCACCTACAACTTTTTGAACTTCCTGGATTCGGCATCCAGCGACCAGTACTCCAGCCGGGTGGATAATGCCTTGGCCATGGTGGCTCAGGAGGATCCTGAACGCCTGCCGGCCTTTGCTGCTGCTGTCTTCGCAACCGACTTCCAGCCTAATGAGAGCTCGTACCAGGCGGTCTCCGACGCCCGTCTGGCCGATCTGGCTGTGGGAGTGGGCGTGCCCGGATCCTTGGCAGACCGCTTCGCCCAAGGTGCATACAAGCCATGGGTGGACAAGGTCAACGCCTACGCCATCACTCGCAAGGACGCCAAGGACGCCAAGGGGGAGTTCTCAACACCCACCATCATGATCAACGGCAAGGTCTGGGATCTGACCGCAGCAGCAAAGAGTCAGGGAGGTCTGGAACATTTGGATCGGGCACTGCTCAAGGCCTTGGGGCTCAAATCGCAGGATGTGGGTCACCAGGGGAAGATACCATCCATCGGAGCCCGGGGACAAGCGCTGAATGTAGAGTAAATAGCGACTATGCGGCAACTAATCACCAGCGGGGAAGTCCAATTATCGCAGCTCTCGGACCAGCTGTCACCTGTTCGACTGATGTCTGCTTGACAGCTACTCGCCTGACTTCTGTTCGATAAGTGAGTATCCATGGTTGGACACCACCTGGCGCAGCTTTTCCAAGTAAAGTCCGGCAGCATGGGACAGCTTGGTCCGGCTGTTGACTATCCAGCCCACAAGCATGGATTCGTCTGACTCCAAGGGAACGCTGACGATCTTCTCGTTGTTCAGATCTTCGTTGTCGATGCCAGTGCAGACCGTGTAGGCGTTGAGCCCGACGATAAAGTTGAGCATGGTAGCACGATCGCTCACGGTGATCTGCTTGGGGGAGTAGTCGGGCCAGACCGCCTCCTCAGCAAAGTAGAAGGAACCCTCCTCGCCTTGTTCATACTGAAGGAAGGGATAGGGCTCCAGGTCCTTCATGGTAACCATGGCCCGATCGGCCAGGGGGTTGGTCCGGGCGATAAAGACATGAAGGTCTGCTCGGAAGAGGGGATGGAAGTCCAGGTGCTTCTCCCGGAGCATTTTGGAAAGGACCCGTTTGTTGAAGTCGGACTCGTAGATGATGCCGATTTCGGACTGGAGAGTAGCCACCTGGTCGATGATGTCTCTGGTGCGCGTCTCCCGTATGGTGAATTCATATTCGTCCGAATCGATGGAGTTGATCATCTCCACGAACGCTTCGACTGCGAACATATAGTGCTGAGTGGAAACTCGGCAGAGCTGCTTGCGGGGCCTGACCTGCCGGTATCGTGCCTCCAGCAGGTCGGTCTGGTCCAGAATCTGCCGGGCGTAGGTCAGGAATTCCGCCCCGTCCACGGTCAGAGCGATTCCCTGGGAGTGGCGGGTGAAGATCTCGATGCCCAGCTCGTTCTCCAGCTCCTTGACTGATGAGCTCAGGGCCGGCTGTGAGATGTAAAGCTCGTGCGAAGCCTCGTTCATGGAGCCGCATTCGACAATCTTGACGATGTAGCGCAGTTGGAGCAGTGTCATACAAGCCAATCTATACCCAAGGCCCTATCGGCCCAAGGCTGCGGTTTCAGCGATGCCCTTGCTTGCAGCCTCCTGATCCAAATAGCGACCCGGACCTTGAACCTGGGGATTGCCGTCATCATCGGTCTCGAAGTTGTAGACCATAGGAACGCCGGTAGGCACGTTGATGGCTCGGATGTCCTTGTCGTCTATATCCTCAAAAACCTTGATCAGGCTGCGGACCACGGAACCGTGGGTGACGATGAGCACAGTCCGGCCCTGGGCCAGGTTGGGGGCTATCCGGCTGCTCCAGTAGGGATGCAGACGGACCAACAGGTCCTTAAGGCACTCAGCACGGATCTCCGCCGGATTCCGCCTGTCCAGCCCGTCACACGTGGACGGGGCATAGCGCGGATCCCGTCCCTGAAAGTATGGTGAATTGGTTTCGATGGCAGGTGGACGAACCTCATAGGAACGCCGGTAGATGTCGAATTGCTGCTGCCCATAACGTTCCAGCATTGCTGGTCGCGTCTGTCCCTGGAAGACGCCATAGTGGCGCTCGTTCAGTCTCCAGGTGCGGTGCACCGGAATCCAGGCTCGATCAATCAGATCCAACACCATGTTGGCGGTGACGATGCTACGGGTCAGCAGGGAAGTGAAGACCAAGTCGGGCAATAGGCCTGACTCCTTGAGCAGCTGTCCGGCATGACGAGCCTGTTGTAGTCCATGTTCCGTCAGCGGCACGTCCACCCAACCGGCGAAACGGTTGACTGACTTCTGAGTCCAGACGCTTTCCCCATGGCGCATGACGATGAGCTGCGAGGTCATCGAATCGATTCCCCTCCCGATGACGTGTTAGAACCAAAGTGAACTGTGCTCAAAGAACAGGGAGTCATCATCTTCATCCTGTGCGGACGGGTCAGCCTGGTCAGCAGTCCATTCAGATCTGGACATGACCAGTCCTATGGCCCTGGGGAGGGCATCGGCTACTTGTCCAGCGCGGATCGGTTGTCCTATGAGTCCTGCAGCAGCCCATGGCCCCGCTTGCTGGCTGTTCCCAGCTATCAGATCCGCAAAATCCTGTGGTTTGCGGGGATCGAATATCAGCGGCTGCTCCCAGCCTGCCTGTCTGCCGTCGCTGGCCAGAGTACCAGCCAGACCGTGCAGAAAGGCCGCAGCTGCCGTCAGATCCACCATCAGCGTGGCATCCTCCTGAATCGGTCCAGCGTTCTGGGCCAACACAGCCCCGATGGCTCCGGAGAGCACGTCCCCTGATCCCGCCGTTGACAGCCAGGCTGGGCCGAATCCCGTAGTCATGACTCTGGGACGGTCGGTTCCGTCCTCGCCAACTACCAGTGTGATGGCTCCCTTGAGCAGAATAGTGGCTCCAGTCAGTTGGCAGGCTCGAATCGCCCAGTGCAGGGGTTCGGCCATAACCTGGTCGCTGTCCACATTCTCGCCATGAGAGTTGAGCAGGGCGGCCATTTCGCCTGCATGTGGGGTTAGCACTGTGCGCGGACCCAGCCGGTCGGGCAGCAGATCCAGGGCTCCGGCATCGGCTACCACCGGAGGGTCGGCTGCGGCCTCATCCTCGTCCAGATCGGCGGCCTGTCGGTTGAGTATATCGGCAATCAGATCCCGCTGACCGTCTTGGCATTCAGGTCCGGCGGCCTCCTGGGCCTGCTGGGTGGGCACGCCTGAGCCCAGCACCCATGATTCGACCCTTCCGCGGCCTAGGACCGTCTCGGGCAGCTCCTGCAGGATCAGATCACCCACCGGCTTGGGGCCGCAGTAGCGGATCATGCCTACGTTGCCGCTGGCCGCCGCCCTGCTGGAAAGCAGCCCTGCGCCATGGTAGAGGGACGATCCGGTGACCAGGCCAACCACACCCCGGCTGTACTTGGTGTCATCCACCCGTGGAGACCGCAGGAGACCGGCGCAGTCCACAACGTTCATGCAGGAGACGCTCGGGACCAGGGCGGAGGTATCGAAGCCGAAGTCCACCAGAACGATTCTGCCACAGACGTAAGCTGCCGGGGGAAGCATCAGGCAGGGCTTCATGGCTCCCATGGTCACAGTCACATCTGCCGGGATGTAGGCTCCGGGCAGAGTACCCTCGTCCACGTCCAAACCGGAGGGGGTATCCACGGCCAGAACCAGCGGTCCATCCCGTCCTACAGATTCGTTCCAAGCGGGCTTGTCGGGCAGACCGCTCCCCATACCCAGATCTGCGGCCAAAATGGCGGGAATGCCGCGCAGCGCACCCTTGAGGCCGATACCCGTCATAGCATCAATAATCAGATCCGCCTGTCGGCACAGCTCCAAGGCTTGATCCAGCTCATCGGAAGCCTGATCCGGTCCGGAGGGGGTCTCGCATCCAGGGATGACTGCCTGGGGATCCAGGGCCGTTACCATTCCGCCGGCTCGCAGGAGGGCATCCAACCCACCCTGGTGCAGGCTCCGTCCGGTGGCTACTACGGTCACGTCGGCCCCGTGTCCAGCCAAATCAGCCGAGGCATAAAGACCGTCGCCACCATTGTTTCCGGACCCTGCCAGCAGGACGATCCTGGCACCTGCCGGCTCCAATCCAGCCTGGGTCAGCATGATGTCGGCCACTGAGGCCAAGGATCCAGCGGCGATGCGCATCAGCGGTACCCCGTCCTCCAAAAACGGCTGCTCCAATGATCTGATCATGTCTGCGGAATAAGCGCTGGTGGCCAAGGTACGTCGCGCTTCGCGAAGATCATCTGATGATGGCTTCATGGCATCACACCCCTCATTCACAAGGTCCACGTGCTGCGGCGTAGCCGGCCACGTGTTGGCTCTACTCTATCCGATGGCCTTGTCCTGCACGCGTTATAAGGTCTGCCAAACTACTCGGGCAGGAAAGGAAATTCATGCAGGGATTCGCATTGCCGAACCAGGGTCAGATTCTAGCGGTAGTCCTGACGGTGGTCCTCTGTGGTCTGATCGGCTTCGAGCGTGAGTTCCTCAAACACGACGCTGGCATCCGAACCCATATTCTGGTGGGTCTGGGCAGCTGCCTGTTCACCATGGTCTCCCTCTACGGCATCCAGGCCGCTGTTGGTGCTTATTCCTGGGACGCCTCGCGGATCGCGGCCGGGGTGGCTTCAGGTATCGGTTTCATCGGGGCCGGAGTCATCTTCTTCAACCATGATTCGGTCAAGGGACTGACGACGGCCAGTGCTATCTGGGTGGCAGCCGCCGTAGGCATGGCTTGCGGCGTCCAGCTCTTCGCCATCGCCATCCTGGCGGTTATCTTCTACTTTCTGGCCGTTCTGGTCATCGCACCTATACTCAAGTGGTTCCTGCGCAACCGTCAGAACACGGTCTTGCGCATCATCTACCAAGACGGTCATGGCTGCCTGCGCGAGTCCCTGCTGCTGGCCACCCGCATGGGTTTCGAGTCCCGGGTGCTGACCATCCACGAGCTGCACCGAGATGCCTGGCAGGGGGCCGATGTCACTGTCAACCTGCTCGGTAAGGGTGACGTGACCGAGCTGGTCGAATCCATAGGTCAGACCCCAGGCGTTAAAGGGGTGGAAGTCCTGGGGGAGGACGACTGACCATCTAGTGACCAGCTGCGTGGCCATTCCTATGTCAAGAGCGAATAGACCTCTTGCAGGAAAAGACCGAGAAATCGTAGACTGGAGATCAGGCATAAAGGAATCGCAGATCTCCGCCCCGCTTTTCGCTGTCTTGGTTTGGTCTACTCTTCGGCCACCAGTTCCAGGTAATCGTCGCTCCAAAGGTCTTCATCCCCATCGGGCATGAGCAGCACCCGCTCCGGATTAAGCGCCTTGACGGCACCTTCGTCGTGAGTGACCAGCACGATGGCCCCTTCGTACTTGGCGATGGCCTTGAGTATCTCGTCGCGTGAAGCCGGATCCAGGTTGTTGGTAGGCTCGTCTAGCAGCAGGACATTGGCCCGGCTGGTTACCAGCGTGGCCAGGGCCAGGCGGGTCTTCTCACCGCCCGAAAGCACCTTGGTGGGCTTCATGGCATCGTCCCCTGAGAAGAGGAACGAACCCAGGATGGTCCGCGCCTGGGTGTTGTCAAGGTCCGGGGCCACATGCTGCAGGTTCTCCAGAACAGTGACCTCGTTATCCAAGGTGTCATGCTCCTGAGCGAAGTAGCCGATCTTGGCCCCATGCCCCAGGGTTACCTTGCCTGTGTCAGGTTGCTCGATGCCGGCCAGCAGGCGCAGGGTGGTGGTCTTGCCAGCGCCGTTGTATCCCAGGATGACCACCCGGGACCCCTTGTCGATGGCCAGGTTGATTCCGGTGAAGACAATGTTGGAGCCGTAGGCCTTGGACAAGTCCTCAGCCATGATGGGCGTGCGGCCGCAGGGCGCCGGATCAGGGAAACGCAGGTCGGCCACCTTTTCCGCCTTTTCCGCCTCCTGGGTGTCGGCCAACAGGCGCTGGGCCCGGCGCATCATGTTCTGGGCGGCCACGGCCTTGGTGGCCTTGGCGTGCAGACGGATACCCTGCCGCATCAGTCTGTCGGCCTTCTTCTCAGCCACCTCGCGTTCGCGACGGCGACGCTCCTCGTCCACCACGCGCTGGCGCAGGTAGGCCTTCCATCCCATGGTGTACATGTCGATGCAGGAACGTTGAGCATCCAGATGCCAGATGCGGTTGACGGTCTCGTCAAGCAGTTCGGTGGAGTGGGAGATAATCAGGAAGCCGCCCTCGAACCGGCGCAGATAGCCCTTGAGCCACTCGATGGAGTCGGCATCCAGATGATTGGTGGGCTCGTCCAGAATCAAAGTGTCAGCGTCAGAGAAGAGGATTCTGGCTAGTTCGACCCGTCGGCGCTGTCCGCCGGAGAGCGTGCCCAGTGCCTGCTGCAGAGTCTCCTGGCTCAGTCCCAGGCTCTCGCCCATGACGATGGCCTGCGATTGTGCAGCATAACCCCCCGCGTTTTCGAAGTCCTGCTGGGCCTTGTCGTAGCGCTTCATGGCCTTTTCCATGATCCTGGGATCAGGACTGGTCATCTCGGTCTCGGCCTTACGCATCCGCTGGATGATGGATGCGATATCCCTGGCGCTCATGACCCTGTCTAGGGCGCTCTGCTCGGAATCCCCCGCATGGGTGGACTGGGGCAGATATCCCAACTGCCCAGTCACCCGCACCTTGCCGGCCGAGGGGAGCATGTCGCCGGTGATAACCCTGGTCAGCGTGGTCTTGCCAGCGCCGTTGCGACCCACCAGGCCGATCCGGTCGCCCTTGGTCACGTGGAAGTCGGTGGCTTGCAGCAGTAGTCGGGCACCTATTCGGATCTCAAGTCCCTGCGCCTCAATAGCCATGCCGCCTCCGACCCCGCTTTCCTTGGTGGTTCAAAACTTGCAAGGGACCATGGTAGCAAGAAGCCAGCCCCGACAGTGCGTCTCGGCTGACGGGGCAATGGCTGGATCATTGATGGGTCAGCGGCGGACCAGTCTGAACTTGCTCCAGGGGAAGTAGACCAGGAAGGCACCCACAGCGGTCAGTGCGATGACCAGCACGCCCATGGCGGCCGCGAAGGAGAAGATCCTGATGCCGATGCCCAGGCAGGCCCAGATGACCACCAGGCCGAAGACCCAGTCCTTACCATGCCTGTTCATCAGGTAGGCGACGGCCAGGAGGGCGCCTACCAGGATGATGGCGGCAAATCCCTGGACTGCATTTCCTACCTTGTGCCCGGCAACCACCATGTATCCTGCATTGACCAGGGTGGCCACGCTCAGCCAGCTGGCGTAGATGGACAGAGGAATCCAATCCAAAGCCTTAGCTGCGGTGGGGGTCCCGGCCTTAGTGGCATCCCTGCGCACCAGGGCGTAGAGCATCCAGGCCAGCACGGTCAGAATGAGGATGATGACCAGGGCCCAGAAGTTGCGCTCCATATGCCACAGAGCCAGCCAGGCGATGTTCAGGCAGCAGGTGGCCACAAAGAGCAGCCCGCTCAGCGTAAAGGGCAGGAAGCCCAGACGTTTGCGGCTAGGGCCGGCCAGACAGAACCGGAAGAGCCAGATGGCCAGGGCGATGTAGATGACTCCCCAGATGGCGAAGACGTATCCGGCGGGCATGATCCACAGGTCGACCTTGCGGGCCAGGCCGCCAACCGTCGTGCCATTGAAGTGGTAGACCTCTGCATAGCCGTTGAACCCCACCATGGCCACCCAGGCCGCCCAGAGCAGGATGTCCTCGAAGAGCTTCCAGCCTCGGCCCTTGGAGGATTCCTGTTCCTTTTCGGACTGACCCTGTTTTTGCTGCTGGTCCTGTGCTTGGTTCTGTGGTTGGCTGGATCCCTGCACTGCCTCATTGCCGCTGCGATCAGAACGACTCTTGCCTGTGTTGGTGGTCTCATCAGCACTGGCTTTTCCAGTCGATGCCTTCTTCGACGAATCATCAGACTGCGTGGCTGCGGCACCCGAAGGCGATGAACCTGAGCTAGATGAATTTGAAGTAGACGACTTTGAAGTAGAAGAATTCGAAGCCAATGCACCGGAAGATGCCGAACTTCCATTCCTTGAACCCCGGGCTGCCGATGACGAGCCTGAGGCTGATTGGCTACCCTGCATGGCAGGGGAGGTGCGCTTGGCCCTCTCGACCGGATCCTCCTCGTCGGTCCAGAGTCTGCGCGGATTGTCCTTGTCAGTCATGGCACATGCTTCCTCTCCTAGCCGGCAGCAACCGTACTGTCGCCGTGGGGATGGCCCCGGGCATGGGCTGACCGGCCTCTGCTTCAACTCTAAATCGGCTTGCCTCGCTCAGTGGTATTGACCACCCGGTCCAGGCGGTCTCCAGTGCTAGCCTGAACCTGAACGTCGGGAAGAGGAGCACAGCATGGCCGAACCTTCACATCGATGCGACTGGGCTCAGGTGGACGATCCGCTCATGCGCAGCTACCACGACCGTGAGTGGGGCCGCCCCCTGCACGGCTCCCAAAGGCTCTTTGCCATGCTCTCCCTGGAGATATTCCAGTGCGGGCTCAGCTGGAAGCTGGTCCTGCATCGCCGCCGGGCCCTCTTCAAGGATTTCGACAACTTCGATATTCAAGCTATCGCCGCCTTCGACAACAACCGAATCGACTGTCTCATGACCGATCCAGCCATCATTCGCAATCGACGGAAAATCGAGGCCACGGTGGCTAACGCCGCCCTGATCGCCCGACAACTGCCCGGAGAGGAATTCGACCACTATTGCTGGTCGTTCACAGGCGGGCTAACCATCAATCATGACTACCCGGACGATCAGTCGATACCGCGCTACGACCACCTGTCGGCCATCGTCTGCAAGGACATGCGCGACTTGGGCCTGCGCTTTCTGGGGCCGGTGACGGTCCACTCCTTCCTCCAGGCTGCAGGCATCGTCAACGACCATCAGAACGACTGCTTCCTCAACGGCTGCGGCCGCCCGCCGCTTGACCCGCCGGACCCGGCCATCTAAGCCGTCATCGAACACCTGTTCGAATTATTCGGCCCCGGCGATATTATGGTCAGGCTTTGGCCTCAGTCTTGGCCATGGTCTTCAGGGAAGCGGATGGGAAGCACGTGAAGCAGCAGAACAAGCCTAAGTCGACAGTGGACGCGGCCATTGAGAACCCGCGCATGATCGAATCCAAGGGGTCCTTGGTGGCGGACCTATCCATGGTGCCCAATGACCGCAAAATCGTCATCCAAGGCGCCCGGGCCCACAACCTCAAGAACGTCAACCTGTCCATACCTCGCAACCGGATGGTGGTCTTCACCGGCCTGTCGGGCTCCGGCAAGTCCTCTCTGGCCTTCGACACCCTCTTCGCCGAGGGTCAGCGACGCTATGTGGAATCCCTGTCCGCCTATGCCCGCCAGTTCCTAGGTCAGATGGACAAGCCCGACGTGGACTTCATCGAAGGTCTGAGCCCAGCTGTCTCCATCGACCAGAAGACCACCAACCGCAACCCTCGATCCACCGTGGGCACCATCACCGAGATCTACGACTATCTGCGTCTGCTCTTCGCCAGGACTGGCATTCCCCATTGCCCGGTATGCGGAGCTGAGGTGCGCGCCCAATCGCCGCAGCAGATCGTCGACACCCTTATGTCCAGGCCAGAGGGGACCCGCTTCCAGCTGCTGGCACCCATCGTCAAGGGCCGCAAGGGCGAGTTCGTGGAGACCCTGGAGCTCCTGCGCTCCGACGGCTACTCCCGGGCCATCATCGATGGGACCATGCACCAGCTGTCCGAATCCATCAAGCTGACCAAGCAGAAGAAGCACACCATCGAGGTGGTGGTGGACCGGTTGGTCATCCGCGAGGGCATGCGCCAGCGGCTGACCGACTCAGTGGAAACCGCCCTGCGACTGGCCAAGGGCACGGTGGTGGCTGACTTTGTAGATCTGGATGCCAAAGATCCCGAGCGCCGCCAGCCCTTCTCTGAGAAGCGGTCCTGCCCCAACGGCCACGAGCTGGAACTGGACGAGATCGAGCCCAGGACCTTCTCCTTCAACGCACCCTACGGAGCCTGCCCAGCCTGCACTGGTCTGGGATTCAACCTGGAGATCGACCCTGAGCTGGTGGTGCCCGACCCGGAGAAGAGCCTCAAGGATGGAGCTGTGGAGCCCTGGAGCGGCACCAAGAGCCAGCAGCGGTTCTACGGCCACCTGCTGGACGGCCTGGCAAAGGAGATGGACTTCTCCACCTCGACACCTTGGAAGGACCTGCCCGAGGAAGTCCGCCACGCCGTCATGTACGGGCACGACTTCAAGGTTGATGTCTCCTACCGCAACCGCTGGGGGCGCCTGCGCGAGTACACCACTGGATTTGAGGGCGTGGTCCGCACCCTGATGCGTCGCCACGACGAGACCGACTCGCAGCCCATGAAGCAGTACTATGAGTCCTATATGCGCGAGGTGCCCTGCCAAGTCTGCCAGGGAAAGCGCCTGAAGCCCGAGGTGTTGGCTGTGACTGTGGATGGCTTGTCCATCGCTCAGGTCTGTGACATGGCGGTGTCGGCCAGCCTGAAATGGGTGGAGGGCCTGCACATGGAGGGTGCCCAGGCCAAGATCGCCGGGGAGGTCCTCAAGGAGATCCGCGCCCGTCTGCGCTTCCTCAACGATGTGGGCCTGAATTACCTGACCCTGTCCCGGGCTGCGGCCACCCTCTCCGGCGGCGAGGCCCAGCGTATTCGTCTGGCCACCCAGATCGGCTCAGGCCTGGTGGGCGTCATGTACGTGCTGGACGAACCCTCCATAGGCCTGCACCAGCGTGATAATGACCGGCTGATCAAGACCCTGCAACGGTTGCGCGACCTGGGCAACACCCTGATCGTGGTCGAGCACGACGAGGACACCATACGTCAGGCCGACTGGCTGGTCGATATAGGGCCGGGGGCCGGCGAGCACGGTGGCGAAGTCATCTTCTCCGGGCGATCGCAGGACCTGATCAACGCCTCCCGCTCAATCACCGGCGACTATATTGCCGGACGCCGGTCCATCGAGGTGCCCAAGCGCCGCCGCAGGACCAGCAGGACCCGTCAGCTGACCGTGGTAGGAGCTCGCGAGAACAACCTGAAGAACCTCAAGGTCTCCTTCCCGCTCGGGGTCATGACCCTGGTCACCGGCGTATCCGGCTCCGGCAAGTCCACCCTGGTCAACTCCATCCTCTATCCGGTCCTGGCCGACCAGCTCAACAACGCCCGCATCGTGCCCGGCAAGCACACCCGGGTCGAGGGCGTGGACCAGGTGCGCAAGGTCATCCACGTGGATCAGAATCCCATAGGCCGCACCCCGCGTTCAAACCCGGCCACCTACACTGGCGTCTGGGATAAGATACGCCAGCTTTTTGCCAAGACGCCAGAAGCCCAGGTTCGCGGCTACGGTCCAGGCCGCTTCTCCTTCAATGTCAAGGGAGGCCGCTGCGAGACCTGCCATGGGGATGGGACGATCAAGATCGAGATGAACTTTCTGCCTGACGTCTACGTCCAGTGCGAGACCTGCCATGGCAAGCGCTACAACAGGGAGACCCTGGAGGTCACCTACAACGGCAAGACCGTCTCGGACGTGCTGGACATGCCCATCGAAGAGGCCGCCCGATTCTTCAAGGCCTACCCCTCCATCGCCCGCTATCTGGACACCTTGGTGGACGTTGGCTTGGGCTACATTCGTTTGGGTCAGCCGGCGCCTACCCTGTCAGGAGGCGAATCCCAGCGTGTCAAGCTGGCCACTGAGCTGCAGCGGCGCTCCGGCGGCAAAACCGTATACATCCTGGACGAGCCCACTACGGGCCTGCACTTCGAGGATGTCAGCAAGCTGCTCAAAGTCCTGCACGGTCTGGTCGACAAGGGCAACACGGTCATCGTCATCGAGCACAACCTGGACGTCATCAAGACCGCCGACTGGATCATCGATCTGGGGCCCGAGGGCGGCGACGGCGGAGGCACCGTGGTGGCCCAGGGCACTCCAGAGCAGGTGGCTGCCAATCCAAACAGCTGGACTGGCAAGTATCTGAAGCCCATGCTGAATCCTGCAAAGGTAGCCAAGGCCACACGATCATGACCCGCAGCTGCTTCGAGCGGCACACGCCGCAGGTATGGCGGCGCACCGCCCAAGCCCTTGAGGAGGAGTCCGTCACTGGTACCACGAGCGGCGTCAACAAGAACGGCGCGCCCCTGCTGGGAGACAGCCGAGATCTCTTCCGCCCCAAAACCTCTGACATTCCCGCCCAGCCGGGCGTCTACAAGTGGCGGGACGGAGACGGTCGGGTCATCTACGTGGGCAAGGCCAAGAACCTGCGCAACCGTCTGACCAACTACTTCCAGCCCTTGGAAAACCTGCATCCGCGCACCCAGACCATGGTGTTGACGGCCCGGAGCCTGGAATGGACCGTGGTGGGCACCGACCTGGAGTCCCTGACCCTGGAATATACCTGGATCAAGGAGTTCGATCCCCGCTTCAACGTCAAGCTGCGCGACGACAAGACCTACCCCTATCTGGCCGTCTCCGTGGGGGAGGAATTCCCCCGGGTATGGATGACCCGCGTGCGCAAGCGGCACGACACCCGCTACTTCGGCCCCTACGCCAAGGTCTGGGACATGAAGCACACGCTGGATGCCCTGCTCAAGACCTACCCAGTGCGCACCTGCACACCCGGCGTCTTCCGCAAAGCCAAGCTCAGCGGCCGTCCCTGCCTGCTGGCTTCCATAGGCAAGTGCTCGGCTCCCTGCGTAGGCCGGATCAGCGCCAGCGATCACCGTCGTCTGTGCACGGAGCTGACCGGGGTCATCACCGGCAGGCTGGGCAAGAGCTACAGGGCCGGGCTGACCAGGAGCATGCAGAAGGCCAGCAAGGAGCTTGACTTCGAGAAGGCCGCCCGCCTGCGCGACCAGATCGCCATGCTGGATACGGTCATCGAGCAGAACGCTGTAGCCTTCGCCTCCAACGTGGACGTGGACGTCTTTGGTGTAGCTTCGGACGAACTTGAGGCTTCGGTCCACGCCTTCTTCGTGCGCTCGGGAGCAATCCGCGGTGAACGCAACTGGAGCGTGGAACGGGTCGAGGATGTTTCCGACAGCGAACTGATCAGCGACCTCTTGGTGCAGGTCTACTCGGATCTGATGAATGAGAACAACAGCGAGCTGCACAAGCTGCCCGCGGATTCAGACATCCCTGTCTCCATCAGCCAGGACAGGGATGCCATGGGCTCCACCCAGAAGGTCACGGCCCTGGATGCCGAGGCCCGGGCCAGGGCCACCAGGAGCCGACACCGGCATCAGGATCAGACTGGACGTGCCGACTTGTTGGCTCCCATCTCACCGGTGCCTCCCGAGGTTATTGTCCCCATCCAGCCTGATCGGACCGGTGACCTGCAGGAGTGGCTGCGCGAGTTGCGCGGGTCCGCAGTAGCCATCCGGGTGGCCAGCCGCGGGGAGAAGAAGTCCCTGATGGACCGTGCCAACGCCAACGCACGCCAGGCCCTGCAGCGCAGCAAGCTCAGCCGCATGAGCGACATGGGCACCCGCACCCAGGCCATGAACGACGTAGCCAAGGCTCTTGGACTGGACCGGGCCCCGCTGCGCATCGAGTGCTACGACATCTCCAATACCGTGGGCGGCCAGTTCCAGGTGGCTTCCATGGTGGTCTTCGAAGATGCCGTCCCCAAGAAGTCCGAATACCGTCGATTCGCCATTCGCGGTGAGGACGGCAAGGGCGCTGTGGACGATATGAGCGCCATCTACGAGACCTTGACCCGTCGCTTCCGCCACGGCAACATCGCAGGCGACAGCGGCGACAGCCTGGAGGCCGAGCGAAAGGCCAGCGACAAGGCTCCTGAGCTGGTCGAGCAGGAAGAGGGAGGTATTGTCCAGCAGAATACCGCCGCCCGCCACTTCGCCTACAAACCCAACCTGGTCGTGGTCGATGGCGGCAAGCCCCAAGTGACCGCCGCCGCACGGGCCCTGCACGACTGCGGAGTGGACGATGTGGCCCTGTGCGGCTTGGCCAAGCGTCTGGAGGAGGTCTGGGTTCCCGACGACGACTATCCCATCATCCTCAAGCGCCAGTCCGAGGGCATGTACCTGCTGCAGCGTGTGCGGGACGAGTCCCACCGCTTCGCCATCACCTACCACCGTCAAACCCGACGCAAGGGTGCCCTCAGGTCGGCCTTGGACGAGATTCCGGGCATCGGCCCCGCCTACCAAAAGAAGCTGCTCAATCATTTCGGATCGGTCAAACGCATGCGCCAGGCCTCTCAGGAGGAGCTGGAGGCCGTCAAGGGCATCGGCCCCGCCAAGGCCGGGACTATCTACCAGGCTCTGCATACCGACCAGGCTCAGGCGGGGGACAGCCAGCGATAAAATGGCTCAAGAGGCTGGCAAAGGGCCATGCCCTGATCTTGATTGGTGCGTGATTGCAGATATGAATGGGCCTGATCGCCGTTGTGCCGTCCTGGGCGACCCCATCAGCCATTCCCTTTCGCCCCTCTTGCATGGCTCAGCCTATGCCGCACTGGGCCTAGACGGCTGGCACTATGACCGAGTGCGCGTGGATATTGACGGCCTGGCGGACTTTATCCACAGCCTTGACCTGTCATGGGCCGGTCTGAGTCTAACCATGCCCCTGAAGAAGGCTGTCGGCTCCTTAGGCGCTTTTCGTGATTACTGGTCTAGAACCTTGGGGGTGGCCAACACGGCAGTCTTTGAGCAGGGTGGCCCTGCTAACGGGCTGTCCCTATACAACACAGACGTGGAGGGGATTGTGGCGGCACTTTTGGAAGCTGTCGACCGCTGCCGGGCCGACGGAGACCCTGACGATCTGGCTGCCCTGCTCGAGGCTGCCGGGCAGGGCCGACAGGACCAGCTTCCCCGCAAACCGTATGGGGGAGCGCGGGCCTTGGTCATCGGCAACGGGAACACAGCCGAGTCCGCCTTCTGCGCCTTGAAGGTGCTGGGGGTCAAACGTGTAGACCTGCTCGTCCGCAACCCGGAGCACTGCGACCACATGCTGGACCTCGCCTCCCGGCTGGACCTGCCCACTCCGGTCGTCGTCGCGATGGATCAGGGCGAAAAAGCGAAAGGAGCCCTGTCCAAGGCCGATATTGTCGTCTCAACCCTGCCTTCGGGTGCGGCCGATCCTCTAGCCGATCTGCTCAGTACAGCTGAGACCAGAGAAGCCAGGGCTTCTGGTGTCAAAGCTATCGACGAAAGACCCGCCAATGGAAAAGAGGCCAATGCCGATGAACGTTTCGGCCCGGTCCTGCTGGATGTGGTCTATGACCCCCGGATCACGCCGCTCATGGGGGTCTTTTGCGGCATCCCAGGTGCACGGGCCATCAGTGGTGAGCGAATGCTGCTCTATCAAGCTGTGCGCCAGGTGGCACTGATGACCGACCGACCTTTGGCTGCTGTTCCGGCGGCTGCAATGGACCGAGCCTTGAGGGAGGCATGACCATGACTACGGAGAAACCGCCCTTCGCAGGCTTCGAGGTGCTGCTGATCACAGGCATGTCAGGCGCAGGCCGTTCACGAGCCGCTGATTCAATGGAAGACATGGGCTGGTATGTAGTCGACAACATGCCCCCGCGCCTGCTGGTGCCTCTGGTCGACATGATGACCTCAGCTGGAAGTTCACTGCACCGCTTGGCTGCTGTTATCGATGTCCGCTCCCGCTCCTACTTCGACGATCTGTCGGCCGTGCTCAGCCATCTGGATGACCTGGGTGTGCGTTGCCGCATCCTCTTCCTGGATGCCTCAGACCAGGTTCTGGTCAAGCGCTATGAGTCCGTCCGCCGGCCCCACCCCCTGCAAGGCTCGGGTCGCCTGATCGATGGCATCCGCGAGGAGCGCGGGTTGCTGAGCAGTCTCAAAGAGCGTGCCGACATGGTCATCGACACCTCCAATCTGAGCATCCATCAGCTTTCCACCCGCCTCTATGAAATGGTCCTGGGCTCCGGCCCGACCACCGTGGGCGTGCACATCATGAGCTTCGGATTCAAGTACGGGCTGCCCATCGATGCCGACTTCGTTGCGGATGTACGCTTCCTGCCCAACCCTTACTGGATCCCCGAGCTGCGCGACCTGAACGGCCATGACAGCCCGGTCCGCGACTATGTGATGGCCAGCAAGGGCGCCAAGGAGTTTCTGGATGCCTATACCACCGCCATTCTGACTGCGCTCAGCGGCTATGCGCGTGAGGACAAGCACTATGTGACCATTGCCTTTGGTTGCACTGGCGGACAGCACCGCTCAGTGGCCATGGCCGACGCTCTGGCCGCCCATTTGCGGTCCCGGGGAATGGAGGTGACGGTCTCAGCCCGTGAGCTTCCGCACCGTCCACGTAGATAGCCAAAGGCGCAATTTGTCCAATGTGTTCGATATCACAGTAATCCGGTGGTCGCCACGGCAGGTGTGTCGTGCGGCCAAAAAGTATTCATTTTTCAGTATTTTTTCGTAGGAGGACGGCTCTTGGCCCTACTTGATGATGTCAAAAGCGAGCTGGCCGCGATTGACAACGAACCCCCCTCTGCCAAGAAAGCGCAATCTGCGGCTATGATTCGCTTCGGCGGCGGCTTGCACATCATTCAGCGTCACATTGTGGTGGAAGCGCAATTCGACTCACTGCCAGCAGCGCAGTGGTTGCAGAACACCATCAGGGACGTTTACGGTCATGATTCCGATCTGATCCAAGTCAAGCGGCAGGCCCCCACCGGCAACCTGACCCGTTACTCGGTCCGCGTGCTGAAGGCAGGCGGCGCCCTGGCCCTGCAGACCGGCCTGCTGGACCGTCGCAAGCATCCGGTCCGAGGCCTGCCCGCCGACGTCGTCTCCGGCAACATCGCCCAGGTCAAAGCCGCCTGGCGTGGAGCCTTCCTAGCCCACGGCGAGCTGTCCGATCCGGGCAAAGCCTCATACCTGGAGATCATCTGCCCCGGATCCGAAGCAGCGCTGGCCCTTGTGGGAGCCGCACGCCGGCTAGGCATCAACGCCAAGGCCCGCCAGGTACGCAGCTCCGAACGTGTAACTCTGCGCGATCCGGACGTTATCGAACGCATGCTCAACCTGATGGGTGCTCCCAAGTGTTCCAGAGAGTGGACCGGCAAGCGCAGCGACGGGGAATCTCGCGGCAAGGCCAACCGCCTGGCCAACTTCGACGATGCCAATATGCGCCGCTCCGCCAAGGCCGCCGTCGAGGCCAGCGCCAAGGTCACCAAGGCTTTTCAGATTCTCGGCGACGACATCCCTGAGAATCTGCGAGCAGCCGGCCAGCTTCGTTTGGACCACAGGGAGGCCTCGCTTGAGGAGCTGGGTCGTCTGGCCGATCCGCCAGTCACCAAGGATGCCATCGCCGGACGCATCCGCCGTCTGCTGCAGCTGGCTACCAAGGTGGAAAAAAAGAAGGCCGAGGAGCTCGCTAAACAAGAGTGAGATATCTCACACAAGTCGGTCTGTCTGAGTACCATGGCAGGAAAGCGGGCGCATGGACCCGCAGTCAGAAAGGATACGCATGAAAACACTGAAGAGCCTCGGTGATCTCAAGGGCAAGCGCGTGCTCGTCCGCGCGGACTTCAATGTGCCGCTGGACGGCACAACTATTACGGACGACGGCCGCATCCGTGCCGCCTTGCCGACCATCGAGCAGCTTCGTGACCAGGGCGCCAAAGTCATCCTCTTGGCCCACCTGGGTCGCCCCAAGGGCAAGGTCGTTCCCGAGCTCAGCCTGGCTCCCGTGGCTGCTCGTCTGGGCGAGCTGCTGGGCGTGCAGGTTCCTCTGGCCGAAGACACCTACGGTCCTGATGCCCATGCCAAGGTGGCCGCCATGAACGATGGCGATGTGGTTCTGCTGCAGAACGTGCGCTACAACCCCGAAGAGACCAGTAAGGACGAGGCCGAGCGTGATGCCTATGCACGCAAAATCGCCGATCTGGGCGATGCCTTCGTCTCTGACGGTTTCGGCGTGGTCCACCGCGCCCAGGGCTCCAACTACTCAGTGGCTAAGTTCCTGCCCTCCGCCGCTGGCCTGTTGGTCGAGAAGGAGGTCAAGGCCCTGTCCAAGGCGACCGAGAACCCCGACCGGCCTTTCACTGTGGTTCTGGGCGGATCCAAGGTCTCCGACAAACTGGGCGTCATCGAGAATCTGCTGAGCAAGGCCGACCGTCTGGTCATTGGCGGCGGCATGGTCTTCACCTTCCTCAAGGCTGAGGGCTATGAGGTCGGATCTTCCCTGCTGGAGGAGGATCAGGTCGACACCGTCAAGGGCTACATCACCACGGCCCGCGAGAAGGGCGTGGAGCTGGTCCTGCCTGACGACATTGTGGTGGCTGACGAGTTCAAGGCGGATTCCCCTCACCAAGTGGTTCCTGCTGAGGACATCCCCGCAGACAAGATGGGTCTGGACATCGGTCCTGACTCCCAGAAGCTCTTCCACGACAAGATCGTGGATTCCAGGACCGTGGTCTGGAACGGCCCCATGGGCGTCTTCGAGTTCCCCGCCTTCGCTGATGGCACCCGTGCTGTGGCCCAGGGCCTGATTGATGCCACCAAGGCCGGAGCCTTCACCATCGTCGGTGGCGGCGACTCAGCCTCGGCCGTGCGCAACCTTGGCTTCCCCGAGGACGGATTCTCGCACATCTCCACCGGCGGCGGTGCCTCTCTGGAGTTCCTTGAGGGCAAGGAGCTTCCGGGCCTAAAGGTACTGGAGTAAAATCAGCAAGCAGACAGGCTATGCCGGGTCACCGAATTTTGCAGCCGGAGGCCCGGCATTGCTGTTGTAATACGCAGATGGAAAGGTCCAGTATGGCACGCATCCCCCTGGTGGCCGGCAATTGGAAGATGAACTTCGACCACCTGGAAGCCACCTATTTCGTGCAGAAGCTGGCCTGGCTCCTGCGCGACGCTCACTTCGACCAAAGACGTTGTCAGGTGGCTTTGATGCCTGCCTTCACTGCTTTGCGTTCCGTCCAGGTGCTCGTAGAAGCCGATAACCTGCCCATAGAATATGGAGCCCAGGCTGTCTCCGTTACTGCTCAAGGGGCTTTTACCGGAGATGTATCCGCCGACATGCTGGCCCAGCTGGGCTGCAGCTACGTCATCGTAGGCCATTCCGAGCGGCGCAAGTACCATCCAGAGGACGACGCCAACATCGTCGATCAGGTTCGTGCTGTTCTGGCGGCAGGCATGAAGCCCATCCTCTGCGTTGGTGAGAGTTACGAGGAGCGCCGCCAAGGCATTCAGCTGGACTTCGCTGTTGGCCAGGTCAATGATGTTATTCGTGACCTGGCCAAGGAAGACATGGACAACCTGATCGTGGCCTACGAGCCGGTCTGGGCCATCGGCACCGGCATGGTAGCCACCCCTGATACAGCCCAGCAGGCAGCCTGGGCCATCCGCAACCATATCACCGGCAAATTCGGAAAGCCAGCGGGCCAGGCCGTGCGCATTCTCTACGGCGGTTCGGTCACCTCCAAAAATGCCGCACAGATGATCAGCCAGCCGGATGTAGACGGTTTTCTGGTGGGCGGTGCCTCCCTGGAGGTGGAGGAGTTCGCTCGAATCGTGCGGCTGACTGCCAAGGGCTGATGCGTTTTTCGCCAGGTGTCTGTATACTTGTTCCCAGTTCCTTACATGGAGGTATGTGCCGTGACCATTGTCAAGATAGCGCTTGAAATCGTCGTCATCATCACCAGCATTCTGTTGACCCTGCTGATCCTGATGCACAAAGGCAAGGGCGGCGGCCTGTCCGACATGTTTGGCAGTGGAATCGGTTCCAACGCGGGCACCTCCGGTGTAGCTGAGAAGAACCTGAACCGGCTGACTATCATCGTGGCCTTGATCTGGGTGGCTATCATTATCGCCTTGGATCTTATTTCCAAGTACAAGCTAGCCTGATTCCATCAGCGAATGCTTGGCCCCGGCATCGACCGGGGTTTTCCATGTTGAGGTGACTTTCTCATAGCTGTTGGTCATGCCGACCTGTCAGCGCCGTTTATCTCCTGCTTTGTCTTGTCGCTTTGCTTCGGTGATTTAGAGGCGAGAGCCTGATGTTCCTCCGCCTTCTTCCATGATGCGCAGCAAACCGTCCTTGTGGGTGTGCACCCTTTCATCAGCAGGTTTGTTCAGCAGAGCATTTGAGCTATTGCACGGCTTGAGCCAACTTGATTAGTCAAATTTACTGAAATTAATTTCCGCTGGTGTCTGAAGCTGATATATGCAGAACCCGTTTGCTTCCTTGACAGCACAAGCTCATAGCCCTTGACTGTTACCACAATATGTCTTTCACCCTGTACCTAATAATGCAACGACTCAGCCTTTTGACCTATAAAGTGAGAAAGGATGTGCCAAGAGAACGGCACATCACACAATGCCGTGCAAGCTAAAAGCAAACGAAAGGATGCGCTCATGGCTGAGCAAGCTGCACCGAGCCTGGAGGGCTGGTTCTGCCTTCACCTCTTCTGGAAAATCAATTGGGCCAAATGGCGCCGAGTGCCGGAGGGCGAACGCCGGGAATGCCTGGATGAGTTCAGGGCCCTTGCCACACAGCTGGACGCAGTCCAGTTCCAGGGCCGGGGGAGCCACTACTGGTGTCAGGTCAATGGACAAAAGGCGGATCTGGGTTTGATGGTCCTCAGGGAGACCCTGGATCAGCTGCAAGAGGTAGAGACCGACCTGGAAAAGCTGTCTCTGTCTGATTACCTGGAGCCAACCATATCCTATGTGTCGGTCACTGAGGTGGGCCTCTACTCGGGCGAGCCGACCACGGATCGCGGCTGGTCCTATGTCAATGCCAGTCTTCACCCTAAGACGCCAGACAAGCCCTACATCTGCTTCTATCCAATGTCGAAGACCCGCGTCCCAGGTGCCAACTGGTACACGCTGCCCTACGACCAGCGCAAGACCTATATGCACGACCATGGCAAGATCGGTCGTTCCTACGCCGGCAAGGTCTCCATCATCCTGACAGGCTCCATCGGCCTGGACGATTACGAGTGGGGAGTCACCCTGTTCGCCGACGATCCGGTCGATTTCAAGAAGATCGTCACCGAGATGCGCTACCTCGAAGCCAGCTCCATCTACGGCGAATTCCCCTACTTCCTAGTGGGCACCCAGGCCAATCCTGAGCACATTGACAAGCTGTTCATGGACGGGTTGGGACAGTAACGACATGTCGACAAAAGAGAGAAAATCGATCCTTTCCACGCCTATATGGTTCTTCATGGTCATCGTCTTCATCACCCAGCTGGATGGGGGAGCGGTGCCGACCATGCTGCCGTCCATCACCAGGACCTTCAACCTGACCACTATGGGCTCTTCCTGGGTGGTAGGCCTCTACACCCTAGGCTTGGTGGTGGGTACCCCTATCACCTCCAACCTCTCCGATGCCCACGGGACCAGGAAGGTCTTCCTCTGGGAGCTGGCTTTCTGGTTTGTTGGATGCCTGATGACGGCGATTTCGCCCAACTATGCGGTCATGCTATTGGGCCGGTTCGTGCAATCTCTGGGAGACAGCGGCATCATGGTCCTGTCCATGAACGTTCTCCTACAGCGCGCCCGCAGGAACAACCAGGGCAGAAAGGTCTCCACGGTGGGCATCATCGCCGGTCTTTCCGCCATGGTCAGCCCGGTTCTTTCGGGCATGCTCCTGGGTATCACCCACGGATGGCGGGCCTATTACTACATGATGCTGCCCTTCCTTGCCATCCTGTTCATCCTGGCCTGGTTCATGATGGGCGACTCCCAGACCGGCCAGGCCTGGAAGACCGACTACCTGGGTCTAAGCTCCTTCAGCATCACCCTGGCCCTGCTGATGGTGGCCATTACCTTCCTCCAGTACGGGGCAGCCTACCTACCCCTGATCATCGGATGCCTCCTAGTTGCACTAGTGGCTGGCTCGGTATTCCTAGTGCATGAGCACAGCCTGGGTGGCTCCAAGGAGACCTTGCCCTTCCTGCCCATCCGTCTGCTGAAGCTGCCATCCTATGGGCTCACTCTGCTGTTGGGAACGCTGGGAGGCATGCTCTTCTCCCTCTTCGTCTATATCCCAACCTATGTCCATTCCGTTTTCGGTCTCCAGGTCCGTTTGGCCGGCATGGTCATGGTCGGCGTCGGTCTAGGTTCCGTGGTCGGATCCTGGCTGGGCGGGCTCCTAGTCGACAAGTTCGGCTATCGGACCACGCTCGTCTTCTCCTCTTCGCTGATAGGACTGATGGCCCTGGTGATCACCCTGACCCTGCACAACCTGCAGCTCTTCATGGTTCTATCTTTCCTAATGGGAGTCGGCATGGGCTCGATGATGTCCTCGCCGCTCCAGGTCATCGCCGGAAGGCTGGCCGGACCTGAGAACCGTATGCAAGCCATTGGCGGATTGTCCGCCTGCAAGAAGATAGGCATCACCATAGCTCCCCTCCTCTTCGCCTCAGCCATTGAACTGGGCAAGGTGGATGGAAAGGCTGGGCTGACCTCCTACAGGAACATGTTCCTGGTGGTCATCGTCATAGCCCTGGTCAATGTCGGCCTGACATACTGCATTCCATTTTCACAGAAAGAAGTTGCCGATGACTGAACCTACTGCAATCCTCCTGATGGCTTACGGCACTCCATACCAGGAGTCTGACATCAAGGGGTACTACACCAACATCCGCCACGGGCAGGAGCCGCCCAAACCGCTGATGGACCAGTTGGTCGGCCGCTACAAGGCCATCGGTCTGCCCTCGCCCCTAGCCAGGATCACCAGGGCCCAGCGCGACGGTCTCCAGGCCGCGCTAGACAATGCACATCCTGGCGCCTACAAGGTCTACCAAGGGCTGAAGTACATCGCCCCCTTCATAAGGGATGCGGTCGACCAGATTGCCGCAGATGGCATCACCAGGGTGATTGGCCTGCCTCTGGCCCCGCAGTACTCATCCTACTCGAGCGAGGACTACCATAACCGCGCACGCAAGGCCATCGAGGCCCATCCAGACATGGAATACCTGCCGGTGCGTTCTTGGTGGAACCACCAGGAGCTGATCCACTTCTGGAGCGATCAGCTGGTGGCCAAGAGGGAGCTGACCGACCGGCCGGATACCAAGGTGATCTTCAGCGCTCACTCCCTGCCCCTGCGCATCATCCAGGGAGGAGACCCCTACAAGGATGAGGTCATTGGCCTAACCAATGCCGTGGCTCAGGCCGCTGGCCTCAATGAGGATCAGTACGTGCTTGCCTGGCAGTCGGCAGGTCGCACCGAGGAGCCTTGGATCGGCCCTGATTTCGTCACCGTGGCCAAAGATCTGATTACCAAGAGCGGCATGCAGACCATCGTCTCCGCTTCCATCGGCTTCATTGCCGATAACCTGGAGATCTGCTATGACGTCGATCTGGAGCTGGCCAAGGCCATCCAGTCCTCCGGCGGCACCCTGACCAGACTGAACATGCCCAATGACAGCCCTGCCCTGATCGCTGCCCTGGAGCATGTGGTCGAGGAGACTCAGGCGGAGTAGTCATACATCTGCTGGAAGTAAAGATATGAATTGTGCCCCGCCCGGTTCAAACCGGGCGGGGCACAATTCATTAGTTGCAACGACTCTCAGTCAGGAGCTCAGCCGTTAACGCGGTCGATGCCCTTCTGCACATCAGAAAGGACCGAATCCCATGAGTTGATGAAGGCGGCAACGCCATCGGCCTCCAGCTTGTCGGTCACGTCTTTGATGTTGATGCCCAGATCAGCCAGCTTCTGCATGATCTGGTGGCTCTCCTCATAGGTGCCCTCGATGGAGGGGGCGCCGTTGCCATGAGCCGCAAGGGCCTCAAGGGTCTTCTCAGGCATGGTGTTGACGACCTGAGGGGCCACCAGCTCGTCCACGTACTTGCAATCGGAGTAGGCAGCATTCTTGGTGCCGGTGGAAGCCCAGAGAGGACGCTGACGCTTGGCGCCCTTGGCTTCCAGATCGGCCCAACGAGGATCCTTGTCGAAGGCCTTCTCGAAGAGCTCGTAGGCCAGGCGGGCGTTGGCCACGGCGGCCTTGCCCTCTAGAGACTTGGCCTCGTCAGACCCGTTGGCCTCCAGGAGCTTGTCAACCGCAGTGTCCACGCGGGACACGAAGAAGGAGGCGACCGAGCCGATGCGCTTGAGGTCTTTGCCGTTCTTATCGGCCTGGGCGATGCCCTCGATGAAGGCGTCGATGACCTGTTGGTAGCGTTCAAGAGAGAAAATCAGAGTAACGTTGACCGAGATGCCCTTGGCCAGAGTGGCCGTAATGGCAGGCAGACCCTCCAGAGTAGCAGGGATCTTGATGAAGGCATTGGGTCGGTCGACCTTGTTCCAAAGCTCTTCGGCCTGCTTTTCGGTCTCTTCGGTGTTGTGGGCCAGACGAGGATCAACCTCGATGGAGACGCGTCCGTCCACGTAATCGGTCTTCTCGGCAACCTCACGGAAAATGTCGGTGGCGTTGCGCACGTCAGTGGTAGTCAGCTCGCGAACGGCCTCCTCGACGGGTATGCGGCCAAGCTGCTTGAGCTGTTCGTCATAGGGACCAACCTGGCTCAGGGCCTTCTGGAAGATTGAGGGGTTGGTAGTCACACCCACCACATTGCGCTCGGCGATCAGCTGTTGCAGATTGCCTGACTCAATGCGGGTACGGCTCAGATCGTCCAGCCAGATCGAGACACCGGAATCGCTGGTGCGCTGGGTGTTTGCATTTTCTGCCATCTTGTCACTCCTTATTTGGGTTCCCGATGGGATCTCATTCACTATGCACTACCGGGAAGTCTGTTGCTGTATTCCCGCAGGAACGCGTTTCGGGCGTTCCTGCGGGAGGGGAGGGGCCGGCTGCCACGGTCGGTCCCTGTTTGATCACGATGCCGGGTTCAGCGGGCCAAGCGGACTTCTTCCATGGAGGCCTGTGCTGCTTCTACCACATGATCAGCGGTGATGCCCAGGTCGCGCATGTTCTCGTCGCCGCTGCCCTGCAGGCCGAACTGCTCGATGGATACGGGCTTGCCGTAGCTTCCCAGGTACTTGTACCAAGGCGTGGCCAGTCCGGCCTCAACGGAGACGCGGGCCTTGACGGAGGCAGGCAGAATGGCTTCCTTGTAGTCGTCGTCCTGCTCTTCGAACCACTCAAGCGAGGGCATTGAGATGACACGGGCTTTGATGCCCTGCTCAGCCAGAGTCTTGGAGGCTACCACAGCGTGTTGCACCTCGGAGCCGGTAGCCATGATCAACACATCAGGCTGGCCTTCGGTGTCGACCAGCACGTATGCGCCCTTGCGTACACCCTCACGGGCCTTGGCCTTGGTCTCTTCCAGGGTGGGCACGCCCTGCCTGGTCAGGATCATGGCTGTGGGGTGGGTATTGTCCTTCTCGAAGAAGGCGCGGTAGGCTTCAGCAGTCTCGTACTGATCGGCCGGGCGCACGACCTCCATCTGAGGGATGGCACGCACGGCAGTCAGATGCTCGATAGGCTGGTGGGTGGGTCCGTCTTCGCCCAGGGCTACGGAATCGTGAGTCCACACATATAGGTTAGGAATGTCCATGAGGGCGGCCAGACGCACCGAAGGGCGCTCATAGTCGCTGAATTGGAAGAAGGTCCCATTGAAGGGCCTGGTGTCCGAACCCAGCAGGATGCCGTTGGTGATGGCGCCCATGGCGAACTCTCGCACGCCGAAGTGCAGCTGGCGACCGTACTTGTTGGCCTTGGGCCACTGAACGGTCTCATCAGCCTCAGGAGCGAAGGAGACCGCACCATTGATGTTGGTGTTGTTGGAGCCACCCAGATCGGCGGATCCTCCCCAGAGCTCGGGCATAATGGGTGCCAGGGCATTGATGACCGCGCCGGAGGCCTTGCGGGTAGCTACCTTGGAGCCAGGCTCGAAGCCAGCCTCCAGGTCGTCGATTGCCTTGTCGAATCCCTCGGGCAGCTTGCCGGCATGGATGCGGTCGTAAAGGGCAGCTTTGTCGGGATTGGCCTTGCGCCAGGTCTGATACTTCTCGTCCCAGGCCTTGTGGGCGGCCAGGCCGCGTTGGGCAACCTCGCGGGCGTGGGCCAGGGCCTCCTCGTCCACCTGGAAGCTCTGCTCCGGGTCATAGCCCAAGGTCTTCTTCAGGGCGGCTACGGCCTCCGCGCCCAAGGCTGAGCCGTGGGCCGAAGGATCGTTGGTCTTGCCGGGGGTGGGCCAGGCCATCAGGGTATCCACCTTGATGAACTTTGGTCGATCGGTGACCTGCTCGGCCTTTTCCAGAACTGCAGCCAGACCCTCGACATCCTCCTTGTAGGAGCCGTCGGGCTGGATGAAGCTGAACTCATCGGTGTACCAGCCGTAGGCCTGGTAGCGCTTGAGGATGTCCTCGCCCAGTGAGATGCGGGTGTCGCCCTCGATCTGGATATGATTGGCATCGAAGATGACGGTCAGGTTACCCAGACGCTGGTCTCCCGCCAGAGAGCTGGCCTCGGAGGAGACGCCCTCCTCGACGTCGCCCTCGCCGCAGATAACCCAGACCTTATGGTCGAAAGGAGACTGTCCGGCAGGAGCATCCGGATCCAGCAGACCGCGCTGATAGCGCTGGCCATAGGCGAAGCCCACAGCGGAAGCCAGACCCTGACCCAGCGGGCCGGTGGTCATCTCGATCCCGGGGGTCAGACCGTACTCGGGATGGCCTGGGGTTCTTGTACCAGCGGTGCGGAAGTGCTTCAGATCGTCGATGGTCAGACCGTACCCAGAGAAGTAGAGCTGTACGTATTGGGTCAAAGAAGCGTGGCCGCCGGAAAGAATGAACCGATCACGTCCCGCCCAGTCGGGATCGTTGGGATCATGCCGAATGAAGTGCTGGTAGAGCGCATAAGCTATGGGCGCCAGTGAAATAGGGGAGCCGGGGTGGCCGCTTCCGGCCTTTTCGACTGCGTCAGCCGAGAGGACCTTGGCCATCTTGACAGCGCGCTCATCTAGTTCGGACCATGTGAAATCTGTCATATGATGCTGCTTTCCTTCCAATCTAGAAGTCTTCATGTTCGACTTGTGTCAAAAATGTTCGATTACCTTCGCATTGCGTTTCCATGGTATCGGTTTGAGACGACACAATTTGGCTCTTCGCGCGACGTTTTGGCACTCTCACAGCCCGAGTGCTAATAATGAAACCATGACGGAAGGAGCGACATTGCCTAATACCAGACGCATGCTGGTGCTACGCGCGGTCGTTGAGGACTATATTCGTTCTCGCGAGCCAGTAGGGTCGGGCTCGCTCACCCGAAATCATCAGCTCGGAGTCAGCTCTGCCACCGTCCGCAACGACATGGCGGCCTTGGAGAGCGAGGGCTACCTGGTTCAGCCCCATACCTCGGCCGGGCGTATCCCCACCCAGAAAGGCTACCGTTATTTTGTCGACAGGCTGGCCACCATCGTGCCCCTGTCAGCCGCCCAGCGCAGAGGCATCAACGCCTTCCTGTCCGGGTCGGTCAACTTGGAGGACACCCTTCAACACGCAGCCCAGCTTCTGGCCCAGATCACTGGACAGATCGCCGTGGTGGCCTCACCCTCCCTGGCCAGCTCGAACCTGCGACGGACCGAGCTTATAGGGCTGAGCCGAGGGACCATTTTGATGGTTGTCATCACCGACACCGGCCGGGTGGTTCAGCGCACCCTGCACGGACCACTTCAGGATGACCCGAACGCCCTGGCGGGCCTGTCCGACCAGATCAACAAGCAGTGCCAGGACCGGTCTCTGGACCGTGCCGCTGATCGCTGCCGCATGCTGGCTGACTCTCTTACCGAGGGCCGTGACAAAGCTATGCTGCTTCTTGTGGCCACCGTCTTCGACGAGATGGCCACCCAAGAACAGACCAGCGGCCTTTATATGGCCGGCACTTCTCAGCTGACCCACAGCCAGGCTGTCTCTTTGGGGGACTTAGGCTCATTGTTGGATGCCCTTGAGGAGCAGGTGGTGCTCATGCGGCTTATGCGGGCCCAGAGTGAGCTTTCACGCGAAAGCAATGGGGTCAGCGTGGCCATCGGCACCGAGACCCGAACCCCTGAGCTGGTACATGCGTCAGTGGTGACCAGCGGGTATGGGCACGCACGGCCGACAGACGGTTCCGAGTCCGACGAGCCTGTGGCTTTTGTGGGATCCATTGGCCCGACGCATATGGACTATCCAGCGACTATGAGCGCGGTTCGGGCCGTGGCCTCCTACCTGACTGGCTTCCTGGCCGGCGACGGAGAGCCGTGACCGTCAGGAAACGGTATACGTCATATGTATCGTAGGCCTGTGCGACCATTGGTCGAGAGGGCATCAAACGAAAAGGATGATCGGTGGCAGATTACTACGAGGTTTTGGGAGTTGAGCGAGGCGCGAGCGATCAGGACATCAAGCGTGCCTACCGCAAGATGAGCCGCAAGTATCACCCGGACATCGCCGGGCCTGAATACGAGGATAAGTTCAAAGAGGTCAACAGTGCCTACGAGGTGCTTTCCGATCCTGAGAAGCGGCGCATGTATGATGCGGGCGTGGACCCCAACAACCCACAGGCCTCCCAGGGGGCGAGCGCCTTCGATATGGGTGACGTTTTCAACCAGTTCTTCGGCGGCGGTTTTGGCGGGGCCACCCAAGGGCCGATTCCGCGTACCCAGCCCGGTCGGGATGCTCTGGCTCAAGTCTCCGTGAACATGAAGACAGCCATCTTCGGCGGCGTGGTGCGGACACCCATCAGCACTTACGGCCTCTGCCAGGAGTGCGGCGGTTCGGGAGCCCAGAAGGGGACTTCCCCAATAACTTGCCCGGTCTGCAACGGCAAGGGTTACGCTCAAAAGGTTGTACGGACGCTATTGGGACAGATGATGAGCCAGGCCCCCTGTGAGCGTTGCCAGGGCCACGGCACGATCATCGAGCACCCATGCCCGGTCTGCGACGGCCACGGCCGTGTGCGAACCCGGCGTGAAGTGGGTGTCAATGTGCCCGCAGGCGTGGCTGACGGCTCTCGACTGCGGCTGGCCTCCCAGGGCGAGGTAGGCGAGGGAGGCGGCGCGGCTGGCGACCTTTACGTGGACATCACCATCAAACCCGACAAGCGATACACCCGCAGCGGCCAGGACCTGCATTGCTGGATTGCCGTGCCCATGACTTGGGCGGTCCTAGGCCATCAGGTTGAACTTGAGACCTTTGACGGCCACCGTAAGGTGGAGATTCCCGCCGGATGCCAGCCTGACCAGGAGATCACCATCAAGGGTCTGGGCGTAACCCGTCTGGGCAACCGGGAGGAGCGTGGCGACATCATCGTCCACGTGCTGGTCCAGATCCCTACCAAGCTGGACGAGGATCAGCGCCGCCTCATTGAGGACTTCGCCGACAGCCACGATTCTGACGCTACCCAAATCCCGCAGAGCGCCAAGCCTGCCGGAGTCGGGGGCCGCAAGGGGATCTTCGGCAAGCTCAAGGACATCTTTAGCTGAGCAGCGATCGGCACATGGACCGGTACTCGCTCACATAACCGCCGCCGAAGAAGGCGCAATGCCCGGCTATGGCATAGAGCTGCCAGAGCGTGGTCCGATTCTCGTAGCCGGCCGCCAGCGGATGCACGCTCTGGTAGCCGTCCAGAATCTGGTCCAAATAAGGGATCCCAAAGAGCTGCAGCATGGCCAGATCCTCCTCGCGGTGACCGCCGTGGGCTGCAGGGTCAATCAGGACGGCCTGCGTGTTCCCATCGTTTCTGGTCCACATGACGTTCCCGCTCCACAGGTCCCCGTGCACCCGTGCCGGCTTGTCATCGGCGGCAGTGCCCAGCAGCTCCGGCAGAGCCTGGATCACCTCTTCGGTCGTCCTCTGGTCCTCTCGGTTCAGGGCGTGCCGTGCCATGGCCATACCCACCATGGGTTCCAGACGCCCCCTGCCCCAGTACGTGGCCGGATCATTCCAGGCCCCTACATCCATGGGCAGCGGATCCTGCAGGGGTCCGAAGTAGCAGGTACCCGTGTAGCCATCTGGAGCAGAGCCGAAGTGGTCGGCACCTGCATCATGCATGTGGGCTAGCTGGGCGCCGAAGCGATAGGCAGCACCCGGCGTGGGGGAGGCGGAGGTGATCTCCTCGATGTCCAGGTAGCCCGGGCCCCAGTCGTAGACGTCCACAACCCGGGGACCGCCCTGCTCCTGGGCTTTGCCCAGCCATTGCAGCCCGCGCCCCTCACACTCGAAGAATCCCGATGGGGCTCCGCCCCTGGATTTTCTGTAGGTTTTGGCCATGATAATCCACACCCCTATTCGTCGAGTCGTCGATTCCGACAAGATCCATTGTGGGCATTCTGCGAGACATGCTGCGCCCTTGGTTCACTCTGCCCTGCGCGATGGCTATGCTTGCCATTGTTGTCCGAGAGAGCAAGAGGAGTCCATGAATTTCTTCGAAGCCATTCTATTTGGCCTGGTCCAGGCCTTAACGGAATATTTCCCAGTCTCATCCAGCGCCCATATTCGCATTGTGGGCGGCCTGCTGGGCCAGGACCCGGGTGCGGCCTTCACAGCCATCATCCAATTCGGCACGGAGCTGGCGGTCCTGCTCTACTTTCGGCATGACATTATTCGCATACTGACTCACTGGTTCCGCTGCCTGACAGGCAAGGACGGTTCCTCTTGGCGCGAGCGTATGGGCTCCAAGGACCATGACGCGGCCCTGGGCTGGTACATCATTCTCGGGACCATGCCCATTGTGGTGGCGGGTCTGCTCTTTCAGAAGGTAATCGAGACCAAGCTGCGCAACCTCTGGATCACCGTCGTGATGCTGATCGTCTTCGGCCTCCTGCTGGACTACTTTGACCGCCACGGTCGCCAGAACAAGGAGATCCGCCAGATGAATGTCAGCGACGCCCTGCTTTTCGGCATCGGGCAGATGCTGGCTTTGATACCTGGTGTATCCCGCTCGGGAGGCACCATGACCTTCGGCCGTGGTCTGGGCTACACCCGCGAAGCCGCTACCAGGGTCAGCTTCCTCATGGCCATCCCCGCGGTCTTCGGCGCTGGCATCCTTGAGACAGTTAAGTCCTTGAAGAACATCAACGCTGATGCTGCCTTCCCCGGTTGGGGAGCCACCATCTGCGCCACCGTAGTCAGCTTCCTGCTGGGATACATTGTCATCATCGCCTTTTTGAAGATCGTCTCGCGCTTCTCCTACCGGGGATTCGTAATCTACCGTATCGGGTTGGCCATCTTTGTGGCCATCATGCTCATGGTTGGCGCTCTGCCCGCCGTGGGTGGCGTAGCGGCCAGCTGAGCCCGGGGACAGGCAGGCAGACTCTCTAGGCAAGGTAATGGTGTGATTTTGATGTGTTGACCGTAGCCTAAAGGGTAGGAATCAGTACAAGCACGAAGATTATTTGAGTTCCCAATGAGGAATTCTGAATCTTGCGAGGGTTCGTCTTGATTTCATCATCGACAACATCGCCTTTATCTTCAGGAAGCCCATCAAACAGGATCTCACCCCCACAGCTCACTGGACTTCAACAGCAAGCCTGGCCGCCGTTCATTCACCATGCCAAATTGATGAACAGCCCCGTGTGGCGTCCTTGGTAACGACGCCGTCAGATCGGCTGACGCCAAAACACGCGCTCATGCTCGCATTGCTCTTGCATTGTGACCTAGGATCGTGACAGGCAGCTTTTCCATAAAGCCAAGTTCGAACGACTGGCCGAGTATCGAAAAACAAAATTCACCCACTCTTTTGCGTTACCATAAGAACCCCTTTCGAACTTCGATGCTCCTTCGGTCATAGTAATCGTTCGTACTAACCGCAAGGCGCAAGAGAAGGTCTAATATACGAAATTAGAGGAGGCCGATTGGCTGGTATGGAGGTGATGGACCATATCACGCCATCCAATACCTTTCGCTTCCCGCAGCACCAACCGGTGGCTACAAGCTGCCCTGTTAGGATGTTGAGGATCAGTTATGCATTTCACCGTAGACAACCTTGAAGAGGTATTTCCCCTGGCAGAATTCATAGCCGATTCCTTCGGTCCCATGGCCGAGATTACCGTGCATGACATCACACGCCCGGAGAGTTCCATAGTCTTCATCCGCAACGGCCAGCTCTCTGGACGTACCTTGGGCGATGGCGTGACCGACCAGACCCGACAACTGGCCATACGAGCCGACCATGGCGGGGCCGACTTCGTCTCCGACTACCGTGGGCGATGCTTGAACAAGCACGAGTTTCGCGTCTCCTCCTACCTGATCCGCGACCAACAGGAGACGGTCATCGGCCTGCTCTGCATCAGCATCAACATCACCGAGCTACAGCAAGCAGCCCATGTGCTGCAGACCCTGACCTCGATCGACTCAGACGATGTACAGATCTCCACAGAAGCTTCCCGCAGCCACATCAGTCAGGAGCCCGAGGAGAATATCCGCAGGATCACCAGAGAGGCGATCCGTCAGTTCGACATCCCTATGGACAAGTTGACCAAGCAGGACAGGCTGAACATCATCAGTGACATTAAGGAACGTGGCATCTTCCTGATCAAGGGTGCTGTAGGCATCGTAGCCCCCGAGCTTAGGATATCGATTCCCACCCTATACCGATACCTGCAGGCCCTGAAATGAGGGCTTATAAGTAAGGCCTCCGGCGGCAGGAGAGGGGGGTATAATTCTGCGCCGCCGGAGGAGCTTTACAGCACGGCCGCCGCTATTAACGACAACCGGAACGCGGCCAAACAAACAGACCACGCAAGTATTACTTGGATAAAACAGGAAAACCACAGTTCCCTCAAGCTGTGGGTGGATTACAGATTCAACCAGGCTAGCAATGTTCCTTCATTGGCCTAGGCCTTTCTGCATCATACTATCACCTCTTCAAGGACACGCCCGGTCACTCCTGTTTCTGTCAGATCCCCCGATCTGTTCCTAAGAGCAAATTATCACAAGTCCCCGGACATGCCAAACCTGAGGTTCGCTTTCCGGCTCTAATGCGGATTTTACCTGCCCTTGGCAAATCCAACAAACCGTGAACATTTCAGGGCGGGGGAGGGCTAAACAAGTGATAGCTGAATGTGATCGCCATAAGCAAGTCTGGGCACCCGACCTCAGTCTGGATGGTAAAGAGCAGCAAGAAAAAGTAAAAAATATTTATTAACAAAACGTTTGCCGCAGAAATCTACGGGTTAAAGATCGTTGAGAGTTTAGAAAGTTTGTAAACTAACAATTACTGACTTGTAACATACTGTACAAAAAGAAAAGGCTTTGGAGAGAGATCCAGGTGGGCGATGCAGGAATCGAACCTGCGACCCCTTCGGTGTGAACGAAGTGCGCTAGCCGCTGCGCCAATCGCCCGGATTGGGAAAGACCACCGAAGTGATCCTCGTGGGCGATACTGGATTCGAACCAGTGACCCCTTCCGTGTCAGGGAAGTGCGCTACCTCTGCGCCAACCGCCCGGGTCATTCTCGTTTCGAGAGAGAGGTGGGTACGAGAGTCGAACTCGTCTATACGGCTTTGCAGGCCGCTGCCTAACCGCTTGGCTAACCCACCGTATTGGTTAAACTGCTCGAAACCTCGAGCGGGCAACGGGACTCGGACCCGCGGTCTCGACCTTGGCAAGGTCGCGCTTTACCAACTAAGCTATGCCCGCACACTCAACTTCCACCGTGGTGGTGACTGCTGAAGCACGTTGCACTACTGTAGCGTAGACCCTCTCACTTGGCAAAAAGAGCGTGTCGCCGCCTTATAGAGCCACCCTCTGCTGACGGCAAAGCCATGCAGGGCAGGGCTTCCGACCGGTAGGGTGAGAGGTATGAGTGAAGAAGCCAGGCACAGGCAACACTGCACCATGGTGGCCGCCTTCGACGGCTGGAATGATGCATGCTCAGCCTCGACAAACGTCATCCGCCACCTGCTGAACGCCTACGATTCCCACGAAGTTGGCAGCATCCCGGGCGACGGGTTCTACGACTACCAGATGTCACGACCTATGCTTTGCCATGTACAGGGCAGACGTCGGATCATCTGGCCCTCCACCAAGATTTATCGGGTACAAATAGATGACGCCCATACTCTTCTGCTGGAAATGGGTCCGGAGCCCAACTACCACTGGAGCGACTTCTGCCGACGCAGTATCCACTGGGCCGAAGACGAGGAGGCGGATACCATCATCACTCTAGGCGCCATGTTTGCCGACTGCCCCCACACCAGGCCCCTGCCCATAGACGATCTGGCGGGTGACCAGCCCAAGACCGACACCGACGGCCACTCAGGCCCTATAGGCATTCCCACTGTTCTGGATGCCTTGGCGACTCAGGACGGCTACAGCACCGAGTCCATCTGGGTCTCCGTGCCCCAGTATCTAGGCAGCGACGAATGCGCCCAGGGAACTCTGCAGCTGCTGCACAGGCTTTCGTCCATGTTGGGCGTCCACCTGGACGAGGGGGATCTGCCCCGCAAGGCTGCCGAATGGAAGGCCCAGGCCGGGGTGCTTCTGCACTGCAACGACGACCTGGCCAACTATGTCCACCGTCTTGAAATGGAAGTCGACCAGTCTCAAGTGGATGAACCAGCCGCCGAGGAACTGGTCCGCGAAGCCGAGGATTATCTGCGTTCCATGGGCAACAAAGGCCCTTTCTTGTCTGAGTGACGACCTAGGCTGTGGCTCGATAACCATGTCCAGCCTGCACCCTGTAACGCGGGCTCCGATAGCAAGGACGGCATTCATGACACAGTCGAGCATCTCCATCATCGTCAAGGGCGAACGGAAGGAGGTGGCGGCGGATCAGACTGGCATCCAGCTTTTTGCTGACGACAAGGACATTATCGCCGTTGACCTCAACGGGCAGCCACGCGACCTCTACACTCCCCTGCACGAGGGCGACAAGGTCGAGCCCATCACCCTGGAGAGCGACCAGGGACTGGCCATCATGCGGCACTCGGCGACTCACGTCATGGCTCAGGCCGTTCAGGAAATCCGCCCGGATGCCAAGCTGGGCATCGGCCCGGTCATCAAGGATGGCTTCTACTACGACTTCGACGTGGACAAGCCCTTCACCCCAGACGACCTCAAGCAGATCGAGCAGCGGATGAAGCGGATCATTAAGTCCTCCCAGAGCTTCCGCCGGCGCGTGGTCACCGAGGAGGAAGCCCGCAAGGAGGAAGCTGGCCAGCCCTACAAGCTGGAGCTGATCGGTGCCAAGGAGGCCGAGATCAACGGCGAGGAGGCCACCGAGGTAGCCACTGGTGGCGAGCTGACCATGTACGACAACTTGGACCGCGAGGGCAACACGGTCTGGAAGGACCTTTGCCGAGGCCCCCACCTGCCTAATACCCGTTACATCCGCTGCTTCAAGCTCATGCGCACCGCCGCAGCCTACTGGCGCGGAGATGAGAAGAATCCCATGCTCCAGCGCATCTACGGCACCGCCTGGGCCAGCAAGGACGACCTGAAAGCCTACACCGCACGCCTGGAGGAGGCCGCCCGCCGCGACCATCGCAAGCTGGGAGCCGAGATGGACCTCTTCTCCTTCCCGGATGAGATCGGGCCAGGTCTGCCCGTCTTCCATCCCAAGGGCGCGGCCATCATCAACGCCATGGAGGACTACTCCCGGCAGATGCACCGGCGCAACGGCTACTCCTTTGTGCAGACCCCGCACATCACCAAGGGCCACCTCTACGAAATCTCGGGCCACCTGCAGTGGTATAAGGACGGCATGTACCCGCCCATGCACCTGGACGAAGAGAAGGATGCCGACGGCAAGGTCACCCGCCAGGGCTTCGACTACTACCTGAAGCCCATGAACTGCCCCATGCACAACCTGATCTTCAAGTCCCGCCAGCGCTCCTACAAGGAGCTACCCCTGCGGCTGTTCGAGTTTGGCACCGTCTACCGCTACGAGAAGTCCGGCGAGGTCCACGGTCTGACCCGCGTGCGCGGCCTGACCCAGGACGACTCCCATATCTACTGCACCCGGGACCAGATGAAGGGTGAGCTAACCAACCTGCTCCAGTTCGTGCTCAAGGTGCTGAAGGACTTCGGTCTCAACGACTTCTACCTGGAGCTGTCCACCAAGGATCCCAACAAGTTCGTCGGCTCCGACGAGGTCTGGGAGGACGCTACCAATACCCTGGCCGAAGTGGCCAAGGACTCAGGTCTGGAACTGGTTGACGACCCCGAGGGCGCCGCCTTCTACGGGCCAAAGATCTCCGTGCAGGCACGAGACGCCATCGGACGCACCTGGCAGGTTTCCACCATACAGCTGGACTTCAACCTTCCTGAGCGTTTCCAGCTGGAGTACATAGCCGCCGACGGTTCCCACCAGAGGCCGGTCATGATACACAGGGCCCTCTTCGGATCCATCGAGCGCTTCTTCGCCATCCTTCTGGAACATTATGCTGGCGCCTTCCCGGCCTGGCTGGCCCCGGTTCAGGTGCAGGCCGTGCCTGTTGCCGATGAATTCGCACCGCATCTGGAGCACCTGCTGGAGGACCTGCGCGACGACATGGTCCGCTGCGAGATCGATCGCTCCGACGACCGTTTCGGCAAGAAGATACGCAACGCAGCCAAGTCCAAGGCCCCCTTCATCCTGATCGCCGGCGAGGAGGATGTCTCTAGGAACGCCGTATCCTTCCGTTTCCGAGACGGCAGCCAGCTCAATGGCGTACCTGTGGACCAGGCCCGAGCCTGGATCAACGAGGCCATCAAGGTCCGTGCCCAGATCAACTCGGCGGATGACTTCCGAGCGAACACCTCCTGCCGTCAGGACTGACCGATGTTCGAACATCTACGGCGCCCTTGGAAGCGCATCATCGCCCCCATCGCCCGCGGCCTGGTCCATCTGGGCGTGAGTGCCAACGGCGTCACGATCATCGGAGCCGTAGGCACTACACTGGTCGCCATCGTGACCGGGTTCACCGGCCGGCTCCTGCCCGGGGCCATCGTCCTGGCTATTCTGGTGGCCTTCGATTCCCTTGATGGTTCCGTGGCCGCGCTGACCGGCGGGGGCACGCAGTTTGGAGGCTTCTTGGATTCCACCCTTGATCGGATAGCCGACTGGGCCGTCCTGACCGGAGTCATCATCTTTCTGCGTCGCCACGAATTGGCCTGGCTGGCTGATGGCAGCCACCAGGGTCCCGACATCTGGGCCCAGGCCGGCATGGCTGCTGCGCTCTTTGCCATCATGACCTCCTTCGTCACGTCCTACGCCCGGGCCCGGGCCGAGGCCGAGGGCTTCGAGGCCAAGAACGGCATCGCCACCAGGTCTGACCGACTGGTCATCATCCTGGTGGGCATGGCCCTGACGGGGGCCGGCCTGCCCCTGGCAGTGCTCAGCTGCTTCCTGGTCCTGCTGGCCCTCCTGGGCATCGTCACCGTTTGGCAGCGGATCAGCCACGTCGCCAAGGATATGAGCCGAAACCCGCAGCCCGCCAACCCCAACCACGAGTGAACCAATGCCGGACCGACTGCTCATCTTTCTTGCGCAGCACGCGCGCCTGGTGCCCGAGGGGCTCCTGCGCGGCCTCTTCCTGGCAGCAGCCGACCTTTGCTGGCTGCTGCGGGTGGGGGGCGTCAGACAGCTGGAGCGCAACCTGGCCCACGTCATGACAGAGGCCGACCACCACGTTCTAAGGCAGACCTCACGCAAGGGCATGCGCTCTTACTTTGTCTACTTCGTAGAGGCGCTGACCGTTGGTGCCCGCACCAAGGAGCAGCTGCTGGCACGCATACACGGTGGCGGCAGCGCCTACCCGGATCCAGCCAAGCGCGACATCGGGCTGCGCTCCCTGCCCATCGGCATGGGTCACCAGGGCAACTGGGACTACGCAGGCTTCTGGGCTTGTTCCACTGTCGGCCAGGTCACCACGGTGGCCGAGCGGCTGAGGGACCAGGGGATGCTCAACACCTTCGCGGACATCCGTCGCCGCTTGGGCATGAACATCCTGCTGACCGGTGAGCCGGACATCACCGGCCGTCTGACAACCCTGTTGCGTAAGCCTGACCAGGTGGTGCCCCTGCTGGCCGACCGCGACCTGAGCCGCCGAGGCGTCTTTGTCAAGGCCTTCGACTCCTGGATTCGCGTGGCCGCAGGTCCTGCCGTCATTGCCCTGGATGCCCGTCTGCCCCTCTATACCGTGAATATGCACAGGGAAAAGCTGACGGGGGAGCGCCGGCGGCAGGCTAAGGCTCCCTACGGCTATGTCTGCCAGGTGGACGGGCCCATCGCCATCGAACCCTACCTGGACATGCCCCGGGAGCAGGCCATCAACGACCTGACCCAAGCCTGGGTGGACCAGTGGGCCCAGGGCATTCGCGAGCATCCCGAGGACTGGCACATGCTCCAGCCGATTTTCCTTGAGGATCTGGATCTTTCCCGGATGCACGACCTGCCGGACTTCATCCTGGCCCAGGCATCCAAGAACAAGGGAGGTGACGGGCATGAAGGCACCCGAGCAAAAACCTGAGCAGGAGACAGAGCGGGCCGCCATCAAGGCGCCCCTGCGGGTGGGTATCATCTCGCCCTACTCTTTCGAGACCCCAGGTGGCGTCCAACTGCACATCCGAGACTTCGCCAGACATCTTATGGACCGTGGCCACCAGGTGCAGGTACTGGCCCCGGGCCGGCGCACCCAGGACATGCCCCTCTGGGTGCATACCACCGGCTCCTCCTTTTCCATTCCCTACAACGGATCCGTGGCCAACCTGAGCTACTTTGGCGTGGCTGGCCACAAGACCCGGCAGTGGGTCAGGCAGGGCCACTTCGATATTCTGCACCTGCACGAGCCCGAGGTGCCCTCCCTGAGCCACAAGCCTCTGAGGCCCGGATTCATTCCCTGCCCCTATGTAGCCACCTTCCACGCGGCTTTCGATTCAACCCCGCTGGCTTTGAGGCTGACCAGGCGCTACCTGCGCCGATACCTGGCCAACATTAGCCAGGCCATCTTCGTCAGCCCCTCGGCCATGCAGAACGCCAAGAATCTGCTGGAGCCGGGCATACCCAGCCAAATCATTCCCAACGGCATCGAAACCGGAACCCTGCGCAATGCCCAGCCGCGCCCAGAATGGCAGGGGAGCGAGCGGCAGCCCACCATCGGATTCCTGGGAAGGATGAAGGAGGAACGCAAGGGGTTTAAAATCCTGGCCCAGGCCGCACCCGCCATACTACAGCGCGTGCCCGGAGCCCGCTTCCTTTGTGCTGGCGACGGCCAGACGGAGGCCCGGAAAATACTTGAGGCCGTCGATCCCGGACTGGCCCAGCACTTCACTTTCCTTGGTCGGATCAGCGACGAGGACAAGGCTGCCTTCTACCACAGCCTGGGCATGTATGTGGCCCCGCAGACCGGGGGGGAGAGCTTTGGCATCGTTCTTGTCGAGGCCATGGCTGCAGGATGCCCGGTGGTTGCCTCGGACCTTCCGGCCTTCAAGGATGTCTCCCAGAACGGCTATAGCGCGCGTCTGTTCGCCACCGGAGACCCCCAGGACTGCGCACGGGTGGTCCTGGGCCTGCTGGACGACCGAGCCACGCGCCTGGATCTGGCCTCATGCGGAATGCGCCGGGCCTGTGACTATGACTGGGAACGGGTCACCGACCAGGTACTGGATGTCTACGCCCGTGCCCTGGCTGCCCGGCCTGATCATCGCCGTGGCCTGC
This sequence comes from Bifidobacterium sp. ESL0819, assembly GCF_052606245.1. Classification (NCBI taxonomy): domain Bacteria; kingdom Bacillati; phylum Actinomycetota; class Actinomycetes; order Bifidobacteriales; family Bifidobacteriaceae; genus Bifidobacterium; species Bifidobacterium sp. ESL0819. The sequence goes on along the minus strand of NZ_CP199587.1, from coordinate 1,552,119 downwards.
TGGGCAGACTGGTGGGTCGTAAGGCTGGTTCTCCTTGCGATGAAGCCCCACGGAAGGGCTCCAAAACCCGTAAAATTGTCAAAGAGCGGAACTAGAATTCCATTCGTTTACGCATTCGTACCGTCAGGAGACATATGTCAGGGCATTCGAAGTGGGCGACCACCAAGCACAAGAAGGCAGCCATCGACGCCAAGCGTGGCAAGCTCTTCGCCAAGTTGATCAAGAACATCGAGATCGCTGCCCGAACCGGCGGCGGTGACCCCGACGGAAACCCCACCCTTTACGACGCCATCGTCAAGGCCAAGAAGTCCTCCGTGCCCGCAGACAACATTACCAGGGCCGTCAAGCGCGGCTCGGGCGAGGAGGCCGGAGCGGCCAACTACGAGACCATCGTCTACGAGGGCTATGCTCCCGCAGGCGTAGGGATCATCATTGAGTGCCTGACCGACAACCGCAACCGCGCGGCAGCCGAGGTCCGTTCCACCCTGACCAAGGGCGGCGGCTCCCTGGCACAGAACGGGTCGGTCAGCTTCAACTTCGAGCGCAAGGGACAGATCATCGTCCCTTCGCAGGGCCTGGACTACGACACGGTCTTCGAGAAGGCCGCCGAGGCCGGTGCCGAGGACGTACAGGACAACGGCGACAGCTACACCGTGCTGACTGCCCCTGGCGACATGGTCACCGTGCGCAAGGCACTGCAGGATGCAGGCATGGACTACGACTCCGCCGACCTGGTCCTCAACCCCAAGAGCGAGGTCACCCTGGACCTCGACTCCGCACGCAAGGTCTCCAAGTTGATCGACAATCTGGATGATCTGGACGACGTGCAGGAGATCTACAGCAACTGGACTGCGCCCGATGAGGTCATGGCCCAGTTGGACGACGAGTGATTTTATGATTGTTCTCGGCGTCGATCCGGGGCTCACCCGATGCGGCGTTGGCGTCATTGAAGCCGGTGCATCGCGCCGGCTTTCCTTTATTCATGTGGATGTCGTGCGCTCAGATCCCGAGCAGAGCCAGGACCTGCGGCTGCTGGCCATCTACCAGGGTCTGACTGCCGCCCTGGATCGTTTCAGCCCGGATGTGGTCTCCATCGAGCGGGTCTTTGCCCAATCCAATCACAACACCGTGCTAGGAACTGCACAGGCAGCCGGGTTGGCCATGCTGGGGGCGGCGCAGCGTGGCATTCCCGTAGCCCTGCACACACCCACCGAGGCCAAGATGGCCGTGACCGGCAACGGCCAGGCTGACAAGATCCAGGTGCAGCGGATGGTGACCCGCATCCTAGGGCTTAATCAGCTGCCTAAACCCGCTGATGCAGCCGACGCCCTGGCACAGGCCATCTGCCATGCCCTAAGACCTGCTGGGGCCATCCAGGGCGGGGAGCGCGAGGAGCATCTCACTCAGGCTCAGCGCCAGTGGGCTCAAGCCTCCGCAAAGTACGGCAAGCACCGAGGAGTCCAGCGAGACATGTAAGCTGATTCGAACAGGCGTTCGATTTCATCGAAGGGTGATCAAGTGCTGGCAATGTTGACCGGGCGGGTGGCCGCCATCGAAACGGGTTCTGCCGTCATCAACGTTTCGGGAGTGGGTTTCGAGGTTCATATGCCCCAGTCGGATCTAGCCGCTATGCGGGCCGAATCCACAGTCACCGTCTACACAGCATTGTCGCTGACCCAGGACGCGCTGACTCTGTACGGATTCCTCAGCCGCTCCTCCAAATCCCTCTTCGCTCAGCTGCAGAAGGTCAGCGGCATCGGACCGCGCGTGGCCCTGTCCATCCTCGCCACCCTGAACTCAGACCAACTGGCCCAGGCCGTGGCCGATGGCGATGCTGCTACCCTGTCCCGTGCGCCAGGCCTAGGCAAGAAGGGCGCTCAGAAGATCATCCTCGAGCTCTCCGGCAAACTGGATTTGGATGCTGGCACTGGTAGACAGGGGCCAGCACAGACTGACGATGGCGCCCATCAGGTGGTTGAGGGACTGATCTCCCTGGGCTGGCTCCAGCGTGATGCCGAGCAGGCCGTGGAGCAGACCTGCAGCGAGGGCGGCTACGCCCTGCCCCTGCAGTCGGCCGACATTCCCAAGGTGCTCAAGCAGTCTCTGACCCGGCTGGATCGGGGGCGCTGACCCATGGCTGACAAGCAGATATCCGTTGAGCGCTCGGGTACCCAGAACGGCGATGCCCAGGAGGAATCCCTGCGGATGGTCTCAGCCCGGCCCATTGAAGGCGAACCGGTCAGCGACGAGGAGCTGCGTCCTGAAACTCTGGAGGGATTCATCGGCCAGCCCCGGCTCAAAGCCCAGCTTGGCCTCTTTCTGAAGGCCGCCCGAAAGCGGGACGTGGCCCCCGATCACATCCTTCTGGCGGGCCCTCCCGGCTTGGGCAAAACCACTCTGGCTATGATCGTTGCCCACGAGCTGGAGGTGCCCATTCGCGTCACCTCAGGGCCTGCCGTTCAGCATGCCGGAGACCTAGCCTCTATCCTGAGCTCTTTAGAGGCAGGCGAGGTGCTTTTCATCGATGAGATCCACCGCCTGCCCAGGGCCGCCGAGGAGCTGCTCTACATCGCCATGGAAGATTTCCGAGTGGATGTCATGGTAGGCAAGGGCCCCGGAGCCTCCTCCATTCCGCTGACCCTGCCCAGGTTCACGGTTATCGGCGCCACAACCCGTGAAGGTATGCTGCCCTCGCCACTGAGAGCTCGTTTCGGCTTCACCGCTCATCTGGACTTCTACCCGGAGGAGGAGTTGGAGAAGCTGATTGAACGCTCAGCCAAGGTGCTGGGAATTGTCCTGCAGGATGACGCCGCTCATCAGCTGGCCCTGCGCTCCCGGGGTACGCCCAGGATCGCCAACCGCCTCCTGCGCCGCGTCCGCGACTGGGCCATAGTCCACGATCTTGACCAGGTAGGCCCCGCTGATGTCAAGGAGGCTCTGGCCCTCTACCAGATTGACTCCGAGGGACTGGATCGTCTTGATCTGGCAGTCCTCAAGGCCATTGTCAACAGTTTCGACGGCGGGCCCGTAGGCCTGAATAACCTGGCCGCCATGGTTGGCGAGGAAGCCGAGACAGTCGAAACAGTCTGCGAGCCCTACCTGGTGCGCGAGGGCTTCCTGGTACGCACCCCAAAGGGGCGTGTAGCCACTTCGAAGGCCTGGGAGCACCTGGGTCGGAAACCGCCCGAGGATGTCATGAAGCTGTTCTAGACTGGTGTCTTCGCAGCAATGCACATCGTCGTTTGATGCCCGCCAAAGCAAGGAGTGAAAGCAACCATGGGATCCATGATTTTCATGATCGCCATCATCGCCCTGATGATCGCCATGATGTGGGGAAGCTCCCGCAAGAGCAAGCAGCAGCAGGCCGCCGTCCAGGACTTCCGTCAGTCCCTGCAACCCGGTGACGAAGTGGCCACAGCTTCCGGTCTTCTGGGCAAGATCGTCTCGGTGGATCTGGAGAAGGAGCAGGTGGTCATCGACTCCGAGGGTTCGCAGTCCCGCTGGCGCATCCAGGCCATCACCCAGCCGCCCATCGTCCCTGCCTACGTCCACGACGACGAGGTTGACGAAAACGGCAACCCCCTGCCCGAGCAGGATGACGATCAGTCCAAGGATGCGGATGCCCCCGTCTTGGTCACTGATGCCGATGGTAACGAAACCGCTTCCGACGATACCGCCGCGCAAGACTCTCAAGACTCTGATGAGGAATCCGATAAGGGTGAGCATAAGAACGCGGACGAATCCGGGTCGAATCCAGAGCAGAAGTCGGAAGGCGAATCAGACAAGACGGAGACTGCAGAGAAGTCCGATGACGCTAATGGATCGGAGGCATCCAAGGATTCTGAATCCTCGGATTCGACTTCAGCGAAATCCTGAATACTATCCGTGCGCCACACTTTCCGTCAGGCTGACTCTGACCGGAAACGAGGCACGCGTATGATGGCCTCGGCAACCACTTCCAAGGAGCAAGACAGAAAGAAGATCATGGCTCAATCGGACGATATCAAGGTTGGAGAGCTTAAGCAGGTTGGCGATGACGACGCCGCTTATCTGATCTCATTAATCCGTACCATTCCGGACTTTCCCAAGAAGGGGATCCTCTTCAGGGACTTCATCCCGGCCATGTCGGATCCCAGGGGATTGGCCATCATCCTTGATGCCATGAAGCGCACCCTGCCCGTGAAGCCAGAGGACTTCGACCTGGTAGCCGGACTTGAGGCCCGCGGCTTTCTTATCGGCCCCCAGTTGGCCAGCGATCTGGGCAAGGGCTTCCTGCCCATGCGCAAGGCCGGCAAGCTTCCAGAACCCACCTACAGCCAGGAATACGCCCTTGAATACGGCAATGCCCGCATCGAGATCGAACAGAACTGCTTGCAACCAGGTCAGCGAGTCCTGATCGTGGACGACCTTATCGCCACCGGAGGTTCCGCCCAAGCAGCTGCACGTCTAGTGGAGCAGGCCGGAGGCCAAGTGGCCGGATTCAGCTTCGTCATGGAACTCAACGGCCTCGATGGCCGCAAGGCCCTAGGTGCCTACCCGGTCACCTGCCTGATGAACATGCCTGCCTGAGCGCGATTAAAGGATCTTCATTATGGATTTGTATGAATACCAGGCCAGGCAGCTGCTCGCTGAGCATGGCATATCCCAGCCAAGGGCCGTCTATGCCTCAACCGCGGAAGAGGTCGGGCAAGCGGCCGATGTCATCGGCTATCCCTGCATGATCAAGGGTCAGGCCACCATCGGACACAGGGGACAGGCGGGAGCCGTCAAGCGAGCCGAGAATCACGAGCAGGCTGTGGCTCTGGCCGAAACCATCCTGCCTATGAACATCGACGGCCATCCGGTCAGAGGGATCCTGGTCACCGAAGCCCGCAACATTCTGCATGAGTACTACCTGTCCATTTCGGTGGACCGCACCTCCCGGGATTATGATGTCCTGGCCACGGCCAGCGGCGGGACCGAGGTGGAGACCATCGCCCGCGAGCACCCCGAATCCGTCCGGCGCCTGCACATCGGCCCCCTGGAGGATTTCGACAGACAGGCCGCCCGCACCATGGCCGAGCGCATCGGCTTCTACCATGCCGATCTGGATCAGGCTGCGCAGATTCTTCTGGGCATGTGGCACACCTTCCAGGACAGCGATGCAACCCTGGTCGAGATCAACCCCCTCGCCAAGGTGGGCGATCCCGACGACGAGGCTACCAAGCACCTGGATGCCCTCGATGCGAAGATTTCTCTAGATGGTAACGCAGCCTTCCGGCACGACGGCTGGAAGCGGTTCACGGACCCGGCGCAGGTCGATCCCTTGGAAGCCAAGGCCAAAGCAGCAGGCCTGCACTACGTCCATTTGGACGGCCAGGTGGGTGTTATCGGCAACGGCGCAGGACTGGTCATGAGCTCCTTGGATGCGATCGCCGGGTCAGGACGTCAGCAGGGCGTTCCTGTCGGACCGGCCAACTTCCTGGACATCGGCGGCGGCGCCTCTCCTGAGGTCATGCGCAACAGCCTGGACGTGGTCCTCTCCGACCCTCAAGTCCGTTCGGTCATGGTCAACGTCTACGGAGGCATCACCTCCTGCCAACAGGTGGCCCAGGGCATCCTGGCCATCGTGGAAGCTGCAGGCAAGCAGGATCAGGAGGACGCCCGGCCTATCGTGGTTCGATTCGACGGCAATGAGGCTGCTCAAGGGCTGGACCTGCTGGCCAAAGCCCAACAACCTAGGCTCAAGGTGGCCCGCACCATGGAGGAGGCGGCGGACCAGGCCGTGGCTCTGGCCGCTCAGGCAGGGAAGGAGACGGGACGATGACCCTCTTCATTGAAGACGGCGCCCCCGTCATAGTCCAGGGCATGACCGGTCATCAGGGCATGGTCCATACAGCCCGCATGATGGTGGCAGGCACCAATATTCTGGCCGGAGTCAACTCCCGCAAGGCCGGTATGACAATCAACTTCGATGATCCGGACGGCCAGACTCGTCATGTGCCTGTATACGCTGATTGTTCGGCAGCCCGACAGGCGACCGGGGCCAGCACTTCCGTGGTCTTCGTTCCGCCTAGATTCGCCAAGGATGCCATGGTCGAGGCCATCGAAGCCGGCATCACCTTGATCGTAGTCATTACCGAGGGAATTCCTGTGGCTGATACCGCTTACTGCGTGGCCCTTGCCAGGGAACGCGGCTGCCGCATCGTCGGCCCCAACTGCCCAGGACTGATGACCATGTCCGACCGGCCCAACGGTGTTGGCGTAGACTTGGGCATCATTCCGCAGGGCATCGCCGGTCGCGGCCCTCTGGGACTGGTCTCCAAGTCCGGCACCCTGACCTATCAGCTCATGGGGGAGCTGGCCCACATTGGCTTCACTGCCTGCCTGGGCGTCGGCGGCGATCCCATTGTGGGCACCACCATGCTAGAGGCGCTTCAGGCCTTCAACCGCGATCCTGAAACCAAGGCCTGCGTCATGATCGGCGAGATTGGCGGCTCAGCTGAGCAGGAGGCTGCCCACTGGGCCTCCACCCACATGACCAAGCCCATCGTGGCCTACATTGCCGGCTTCACCGCTCCTGAGGGCAAACAGATGGGTCACGCCGGAGCTATCATCTCGGGAGGCAAGGGCACAGCAGCAGACAAAAAGGAAGTGCTGGAGTCCGTCGGCATCAAAGTAGGCACCACGCCCGGCGAGACCGCCCAGCTGACCCGCGACCTGCTACGGGAGCATGCCATCATATGACCGACAGGGTGAAAGCATGGCTCCGGGGGGCTCTCGAGGCCTTTCTGGCCATGCTTATCTACACCGTCGCTCTCGGCGCCTGCATGGCCCTGCTCTTGCTCATCATCTCCATCGAGGAAGGCGGCCCTTCCCTGTCGATGGCCACCGTGGCCCTAACGGAAACCATCACCCTGCTCACCCAGGGCTGCGGGTTCACTGCTGGGGCTCTGACCCTGACCGTCATCCCCCTGTTGCTGACCGGTCTGCTGATTTGGATAATCCGCTCACTAGTCGGTCGACTAGGCATGTCCGTCGGCGGCTGCTTCGTCGGCCTTGTCGTTTGGACGTTGTTCAGCCTCATCCTCATGCAGGGCAGCCAGACCATCCAGATTGATACCACCCTGGTTATTCTTTTGCGGACCAGCCTGGTCTTCCTGTTGGGCTACGGCTGGGCCTGGGTGCGCTCCGAGCCATTCCGTCAGACCTTCGCCAAACGCTTCAAAGAGGCCTTGCCGGTCCAAGCCCGCAGAACCATTCGGCTTGGCCTCACAACGGGTTTGATGCTCTTGGCTGCCATGCTGGTCGCTGGCCTAATCACCCTGATCGTCTGGATCATTGTCTACCACGGAGACGTAGGCCGCCTGTTCAAACTGACGCGTATGGGCGCCGCCTCGGCTGTAACGACCAGTTTGGCTTCCATGGCTTGGCTGCCCAATCTGATCATCTGGGCTGCCTCCTGGCTCTTCGGAGACGGTTTTACCATCGGCCAGCTGGCGACCTTCACCCTCTGGTCCGGCCACGCCTCAAGTCTGCCGTCGCTGCCCCTCTTTGGACTCTTCCCAGAGCCGGTCTCCCGGCAAGAGGTTCGTCTGCTCCTGCTCAATCTGCCTCTGCTGGCTGGAGTGGTTGCTGGCATTCTGCTGCTCACCGGACCATGGGGAGTCAGAATCCACGATGTTGTGCGCCAAGCAGGACTGAAGTCCCTTGATACCGCAGTCTGCTTCCTTACATCAACACTGGCCATGGCCATGACCTGGTTGGTCACCGTGCTTGGTCTGGCTCTGCTTTTCCAACTCTCCAACGGGGCTCTTGGCCAGCAGCGGCTGGCCGGGGTAGGAGTGCCCGTAGCCTCCTCTCTGCGCATGATCGGAACCTCTCTGGGGGTCGGCCTGCTAAGCGTATGGCTGTTGGCCCTCATCATCGCTGCCCTGATAAGCATAAAGGACGCCCTGATCGCCTATATACGCCAAGCGGATGCCAAAAAGACTTCTGCCAATGCGGATAACAAGGAACAGCAAAATCAATCACGCGGTCAGGAGGGAAAGGAACCCAAGGCAACCGACCGGCCAGACACACCACGACAGGTCTCGTCCACCCGCAGACCAGGCAAGTAGATCCGAGGATGGCAGGGCGCCTCGGCATTCAAGCAAAGGAGTAGGAGTTTCCATGGTCACCACGAATCGAACCATTAACCGAGCGCTGGTCTCGGTCTACCACAAGCAGGGGCTTGAGGCCCTGGCATCGGCCTTCCGTCAGGCAGGCACCGAGGTCGTCTCCACTGGCAGCACCGCAAAGAAGCTGCAGGACCTGGGCGTCCAGGTCACCCCAGTGGAAGAGGTCACCGGTTTTCCCGAGAGCCTAGATGGCCGGGTCAAAACCCTGGATCCGCACATCCACGCCGGGCTGCTCGCCGACATGACCAACCCTGATCATGCCCAGCAACTCAAGGATCTGGGCATAGCCCCCTTCGACCTGCTGGTGGTCAATCTCTATCCTTTCGAACAGACTGTCCTTGAGGGGGCCGATGCGGGCCAGTGCCTGGAGCGCATCGACATCGGTGGTCCCGCCATGATCCGAGCCGCTGCCAAGAACCATGCCAGCGTAGCCGTGGTCACGGATCCAGCCGACTACGCCCTGGCTGCCGAGCGGATCGCCTCTGGCGCCGGTTTCAGCCAGGCCGAACGCGGACGTCTGGCTGCGAAAGCCTTCGCCCTGACTGCTTCCTATGACGCGGCCATAGCTGAGTGGACAGCACGTACCTGGGTTGACGACAAGCAGGATAAGGCCGAAGATCAAGGTCCGACCCAGATGCTTACTCGCACATGGCGTCTGGCCAACAAGCTGCGCTATGGGGAAAATCCCCACCAGAAGGCCGCTCTCTACCTGGACCCGCTGGACCGGGACGGCTTCGCCGCAGCAAGGCATCTGGGCGGGGCCAAGGAAATGAGCTACAACAACTATGTGGACGCGGACGCCGCCTGGCGCTCGGTCTGGGATTTTCCCGACCTGCCCGCAGTTGCCGTAGTCAAGCACTCCAACCCTTGCGGTCTGGCCGTGGGTGAGGACATCGCACAGGCCCATCGCCGTGCACACGCCTGCGATCCCATGAGCGCCTATGGCGGGGTCATCGCCGCCAACCGCACGGTCACCGTGGCCATGGCCCAGCAGATCAAGCCGGTCTTCACCGAGGTGATCGTGGCGCCAGGCTATGAGCCCGAGGCCCTGAACCTGCTGAGAACCAAGAAGAACCTGCGCATTCTGTCTGTGGAACGCCGTCCGCGTCAACGCCCAGTCATCCGTCCCATCGACGGGGGAACCCTGGTGCAGACGCCCGACCTGATCGACGCCCCGGGAGACAATCCCTCCACCTGGCAGCTGGTCTCAGGCAACCCCGCTGACCAGGCGACCATGGATGATCTGACCTTCGCCTGGCGAGCCATCCGCTCCGTCAAGTCCAACGCCGTGCTTCTGGCCAATCAAGGAGCCACTGTGGGCATCGGCATGGGCCAGGTCAACAGGGTGGACTCCAGTCATCTGGCAGTCGAGCGGGCCAACACCCTGGACGAGGGCCGCAACCGTGCCAAAGGTTCAGTGGCTGCATCCGACGCCTTCTTCCCCTTCGCAGACGGGCTGGAGTATCTGATCCAGGCTGGTATCAGGGCAGTGGTGCAGCCGGGAGGATCCATCCGTGACCCCGAGGTCATCAAGGCTGCTCAGGAAGCCAATCTGACCATGTATCTGACCGGGACCCGCCATTTCTTCCACTGACGAATCCGGGTCTTGCGGCCGGATGACGTCCTGGTAAAAGATTCTTGACCGTGTGCTATCAACCGGTGTTATGCTGTATGAACTACACAGCGAAGACGCTGGCTGGAAGTCAACGAATCTAAGGAGATATAGTGACCTACCAGACTGTAAATCCCTACACTAATGAATTGGTCAAAACTTACCCGGATGCCACTGACGAGGACCTGGAGAATGCCCTAGCCTGTGGCAATGACCTCTACAAGACCTGGCGCAAGCAGAAGGGAGCTGGTGACCGTCCCGCACAGCTGCGTCAGGTGGCCAGGCTCTTCCGTCAGGATGAAGAGGCCCTGGCAGCCAACCTGACCAGAGACATGGGCAAGCTGGCGGGCGAGGCTCTCGCCGAGGTAGAGCTGTGCGCGAATATCGCTGACTACTTCGCGGACCATGCCGAGGAGCTGCTGGCTCCCGTTCTCTTGGACAACCCCGCTGGCAAGGCCTACTACATCAAGCAAGCCACGGGCATCGTGTTCATGGTGGAGCCCTGGAATTTCCCCTACTACCAGATCATGCGCGTGTTCGCCCCCAACTTCATTCTGGGCAACCCCATGATCCTTAAGCACGCATCCAACGTGCCAGGCTCGGCTGTAGCCTTCCAGGACACCGTGATCAAGGCAGGAGCCCCTGAGGGGAGCCTGACTAATCTCTTCGTCAACTATGACCAGGTCGATCGCGCCATCGCCGATCCCCGCGTCTCAGGCGTGGCCCTGACGGGATCGGAGCGCGGCGGAGCCTCTGTAGCCAAGTCGGCAGGAGCCAATCTGAAGAAGTCCTCCATGGAGCTGGGCGGCAACGACGTATTCATCATCCTGGATGATGCTGATTGGGATCTCCTAAAGAAGGTGGCCCCAGGTGCCAGGCTGATGAACGCTGGCCAGGTCTGCACCTCCTCCAAGCGCTTCATCGTCATGGAAGATCAATACGACGATTTCGTCTCGCTCATGGTCGATGCCTTCTCGCATACGGTTCTAGGCGATCCCAACAATCCCCACACCACGCTGGCCCCCATGTGCATGGTCTCCGCCCGTGACAACCTGGCCAAGCAGGTCGAACAGGCTGTGGCTGCGGGAGCCAAAGTCGCTTACGGCAACAGGCCCTACGATTCGCGAGGGGCCTTCTTCACCCCGACGATTCTGACGGACATCGACCGCGACAACCCTGCCTACAACCAGGAGATGTTCGGTCCCGTGGCATCCATTTACAAGGTGGCTAACGAAGATGAGGCCATTGAGCTAGCCAATGACTCCAGCTATGGTCTGGGCGGCGTGGTTTTCTCCCAGGACGCCGACCATGCGGATGCCCTGGCCCGTCGCATCGAGACCGGCATGACCTTCATCAACGGCGGATGGGTGACCATGCCCGAACTGCCCTTCGGCGGTGTCAAGAACTCAGGCTATGGCCGCGAGCTCTACAGCCTGGGCTTCGACACCTTCGCCAATGAGCATCTGATCTTCGATCACAGCAACTGATCAGACTGCTGCGACTCCTTGTTGAAATAGCGACTGTGTCGTCATCGTCCAAGGGCGATGACGACACAGTCGCATTACGCCAGCAGCACTGGTAGGCTCGAACCGGCAGCGCGAGTGCAGTGGCAGATGGAGGTCATTGGGTATGCAAAAGGTGGGGAGTATGGCTGGCACAGATAAGGCCGTTAGCCAGGACAAACCTGATTCCGACACTTCGAATTCTGCCTGCGAGCCTCCACAGCCCCCCAAGATATCCGGTCAAGGCCATCCCTTCGTCTCAGAGGCTCATGAGGGTCGTCCTATCTGCGAAGGCATCATCTTTATGGTGGTGCTGATCGCCGCGCTTGTTGCCTTCTGCGGATACACCTGGGCCGCGACTGGACTGGTGTCCATCGCAGCCCTGGCGTGCGGTGCCCTGCGTCTGATTCTTAAGGATCGTAGTCCCTGGAAAGTACGGTCAGTGCCCTTCGATACCTTCATCAGCATCAGCCTGGGCATTGGCCTTCTGGTCACCTATACCAGCATTCAGCTGATGCTGTGACTCCGGCCAGACTACTCAGCCTTCCGTAGGCTTGTCAGTGGATGAATCGTCAGCGTCTTCTTTTTCGGGAGCAGTGTGAACGGGCTCGGCCTGAAGATCTGGAATGGTTCCTGCATCGGCAGGGGCAGCAGCATTTCTATCAGCGTCTACATGCTGGCCAGCATCGTCATCGGGCAGAGCCGATAGATCGACAGTTTGAGCGGTGTTGTCTACAGGGGCAACCGAGGCGGCAACATCAGCAGCGGGAGTTTGAACCGAAGAAGAAGATGCTTGATCCGATTGATCCTGAGCCTGGACACCTACGGCAGCAAAGGCGTCAGCCTGCGCTTCTACGCCCGGCTGTGCATCTGGCTGAGCATCAATAGCGATGCCCACGGTATGCATAGTCATATCGTTGGTGACGATGCTGGTCATGATGATGACCAAGGCCACCAAGGAGGCAGCCAGCAGGGGGCAGATCCAGAAGAGCCAGAGCTGGGAGATCGGGCTGACAGCCATGTGCTTGGACTGGGCGAAGATGGCGATGCCAGTGGAGCGAGCTGGGTTCAGTCCCGAGCAGGTGATGGGGTAGGTGACCAGCACGCCGACGCCATAGGCCAACCCGGTATAGAGAGCATGGTTGCGACGGGCGCGGCCGTCGGAGCGCAGGGTGGTGATGGCCGCAGCCACCACGATTATGCAACCGATCAGCTCAACTACAATGGCCATAGGCGCCCCGAAGTCGATGTGCTGCTGGCGCAGGGCGGCTGCAGCGGGCGAACCTTCTGAAAAACCGTTGACCGAGAGCATGAGCCAGTTCTTGTCCGGGAAGGACTTGCTGACAGGAATAAGAGCCACTGCGAGCGCACCAGCACCAATAGCGCCGATCACCTGGGCGACGATGTAGATCAGCCCGTCCACGATGCCGATCTGCGAGGTGAACATGGCGGCCACGGTCACGGCAGGGTTGAAGTGTCCACCGGAGACGCTGCCCAGCACGGCTGTCACAACCAGGTACGCCAAGGCGGTTCCCAGAACCGGCAGCACTACGCTGGGCTGACCCATGACCAGCTGGCCGAAGCTGTAGGACAAGTAGATGACCGCACATATCAGGAAGGTGCCCGCCAATTCTGCAGCTGCCCGAATCCAACGAATATCACGAGGCTTGATCCGCCTGCGGACTGGCTTTCCGGCAACCTGCCCGTCGGCCTGCTCAAAAACTGGCTCAGAGTTTGTTTCCATAGTCATGTTCCCCCTTTACAATCCCTCCGACGACGATAAACAAGAACAGCTTCCAGCCTAGGCCATACCAGCAACACTTCCCTAGGCTCCGATATAGTATAATGTGACCTTTCGGCGGCTGCGGCCGACCAGAACGTCATCCGTTGCATATCTATCAGGCCACGTTGGGAGAACGATGCCACATCCATACACACAGGCGATCAGAGCGCGCGAACAAGGGGAGGAGGGCATCCGCCTCCAAAAGGTGCTGGCCCAGGCCGGATTCGGCTCTCGTCGCAAATGCGAGCAGATCATCACCCAGGGCAGGGTCGAGGTCGACGGCGAGCTAGTCACCACGCTGGGCAGCCGGGTGGACCCCTCCCGCCAGCAGATCCGGGTGGATGGATCCCGCATCCATCTGAACGACAAGCATGTCACACTGGCCCTGAACAAGCCCCGCAAGGTCCTATCGACCATGGACGACCCCAAGGGCCGGTTCACCCTGCGCGACATCATCGGGGACCGCTACGAGCGAGTCTTCCACATGGGCAGGCTGGACTATGACTCCGAGGGCCTGATCCTCATGACCGACGACGGGGAGCTGGCTCAGCACGTCATGCACCCGCGCTACGAGGTGGAGAAGACCTATATAGCCACGCTCAGCGGCCACATTGGCGGCAACGTCTGCCGACGGCTGGTCACCCAGGGAGTCGAGTTGGACGACGGCCTGATTCGCTTGGACCATTGCGCCATCATCGACCACAACCGTGAGCACACCATCGTCAAGGTGGTCCTGCACTCGGGCAAGAACCGGATAGTCCGGCGCATCTTCGGCGCCATCGGCTACCCGGTGACCCGGCTGGTGCGCACCCAGATCGGCCCCATCCGACTGGGCGAGATTCGTCCTGGCTCCTACCGGGTCCTCTCCGCCGCCGAGATTAAGGCACTGGATAAGGAGGTCGGACTGTGATCACTGTCGCCATCGATGGCCCTGCAGGAGTGGGCAAGTCCTCCACCTCGCGTGCCCTGGCCAAGCATTTCGGACTGGCCTATCTGGACACGGGCGCCATGTACCGGGCGGTCACCCTCTGGTGCATGAACCGCGGACTAGACCTGAACGCAGACCAGCCCGACCAGAAGGCGATCACCGAGGCCGTGGCCGATTCCATCACCGGGGGCCACCTGGTCATGGGTCTGGACCCTGAACATCCCAGAGTCAGCCTGGATGACCGTGATGTGGATGAAGAGATACGCTCTACCAGGGTCTCCGAGCACGTCTCTGTGGTCTCTTCGATTCCAGCCGTGCGACGGGTTCTGATCGCTGCTCAGCGGGCCATCATGGACGACCAGGAGCGCGGCGTAGTGGCCGAGGGACGGGACATCACCACCGTGGTGGCCCCTGATGCCCAGGTCCGTGTGCTGCTGACAGCCCGTGAGGAGGTCCGCCAAGCCCGTCGAAGTGGCCAGGCCCAGGCCGGGTCAGCCGGCGCCGAGGATCTGGCTGCCCGGGATGCCCGGGATTCCAAGGTCACCTCCTTCATGAGCGCTGCTGACGGGGTGACCACCGTGGACAACTCCGATCTGACCTTCGAGCAAACCCTGCAGGTCCTGATCGATCTGGTCTCCTCGGCTATGGAGGAGGACTCCTACGACCAGTACGCCCGCAACCTGGACGACTATGAGCTGGACGAGGAGGACCGTGCCCTGCTGGAGGGCGGCTCCGAGAACCAAGATGACCAGGATCAAGGCCCCAAAGCCGTAGGCGTGCTGGCCGTGGTGGGAAGGCCCAACGTGGGCAAGTCCACCCTGGTCAACAGGATTCTCGGACGCCGCGCTGCCGTGGTCGAGGACACCCCAGGCGTGACTCGGGATCGCGTCAGCTACGAGGCCGAGTGGGCCGGCACTCAATTCAAGCTGGTGGACACCGGGGGCTGGGAGAGCGATGTGGAGGGCATCGAATCCGCCATCGCCTCCCAGGCACAGGTCGCCGTATCCCTGGCTGATGCCGTCATTCTGGTCGTGGATGGCCAGGTGGGGCTGACCGCCAGCGACGAGCGGATCGTCACCATGCTGCGGGCCGCGGGTAAGCCGGTCGTCCTGGCCGTCAACAAGCTGGATGACCGGATGGCCGACTACACCGCCTCCGAATTCTGGAAGCTGGGCCTGGGCGAACCCTATGCCATCTCCGCCATGCACGGCCGGGGGATAGGTGACCTGCTGGATGCCGCGCTGGAACAGCTCAGCAAGGCTGAGAAAACCTCGGGATTCCTCACCCCGAAGGGGCTGCGTCGGGTGGCCCTGGTCGGCCGGCCCAACGTGGGCAAGTCCTCCCTGCTCAACCAGCTGGCCCACGAGGAGCGGGCCGTGGTCCACGATATGGCCGGCACCACCAGAGATCCGGTCGACGAGGTGGTCCAAGTGGACGGCGAGGATTGGCTCTTCATCGACACCGCCGGCATCAAGCGCCGCCTGCACAAGATCTCGGGTGCCGAGTACTACTCCAGCCTGCGCACCCAGGCGGCCATCGAACGCTCGGAACTGGCGCTGATCCTCTTCGATGCCTCCCAACCCATCGCCGACCAGGACTTGAAGGTCATGAGCCAGGCTGTGGATGCGGGCCGGGCCATCGTCCTGGTCTTCAACAAGTGGGATCTGCTGGACGACTTCGGCCGTCAGCGTCTTGAGCGGCTCTGGCAGACCGAATTCGACCGGGTCACCTGGGCCGAGCGGGTCAACCTGTCTGCCAAGACCGGCTGGCACACCAACCGGCTGGCCAAGGCCATGCGCACTGCTCTGGAATCATGGGACAAGCGCATACCGACTGGCAAGCTCAACTCCTTCCTGGGCAAGGTTCAGGCCGCGCACCCGCATCCCTTGCGAGGCGGCAAGCAGCCGAGGATTCTCTTCGCGACCCAGGCCTCAACCAGGCCGCCGCGTTTCGTGATCTTCGCCACCGGCTTCCTGGAACACGGCTATCGCCGCTATTTGGAGCGCTGCCTGCGCGAGGAGTTCGGCTTCGCGGGCACGCCCATTCAGATCTCCGTGCATATCCGCGAGAAGAAGAAGCGTAAGTGAAAATGGCCCCTGGCCTGGCTCTTTAGTCGGCACAGGGACCTTTCCATAACCCTGCAGACCGGGCGTAGCACCTTGACCCTCTTCATTCCAGTCGGAACGCAATGCAAACTTGGCTGACGGGGTTTGTATTTATCCCGCAGCTTAGATTTTATTAATTAACTTTTGGAACACCTAAAGAAGGTCTTTGCGCCATTACTAAATGCAATAATTCCGAGTCTGTAGATTGAGTAGGGAAAATATGAAATATAAAAACATATCGCTATTAACTCAAGCAAATGCAGACCTGATCGCCAGAAAATGGCATTACAGCGATACTTATAGTTTTTATGATATGGAAAATGATCCAGAGGATTTTGAAGAAATAATCACTCCAAAATTGCGTGGAGATAAGTATTATCAGGTTTTGAATGATAAAGATGAACTGGTTGGTTATTTTTGCTTGGAAAGGTTATCAGAGCAAAAAGTGGAAGTCGGTTTAGGATTGAGACCGGATTTGACCGGACGAGGGCTGGGATTAAATTTCGTTACAGAGATCGAAGCATTTATACAGAATAATTCCAATTACAGAATAATAGTTCTATCAGTGGCTAGCTTCAATAAACGTGCAATTAAAGTTTATCAGAGAGCAGGATTTAAAATAGAAGACTCTAAACTGCAGAAATCGAACGATGGCGTATATGAATTCATAAATTTAAGCAAAACTGTGAATGGCTACTAAGAAAGCAAGAACTTTCCTGGGATCTAAACTGACTATAATATAGCTATGCAAGTTCAAGCGGGTAAACGTGCGGGGGATTGCTGGGCGTGCAGCCAGTCATTATTTTATATAGATGAGAAGGATATCGGGGATGCTCTTACATCCCCGGTTGAAGTGCATTAGCTTTTATCTCTGGTTTCCATGAAATACAGGGTTTGTGAGGTGTCTGTTATTACAGTTTCTAGGGAGAGAGCAGATGCCTGTCCAGACTGTTGCAGCTTGGCTAGTGAAATAATGCTGATAATGAAAGACTGTGCTGCCGGGTACTTGATTTGATCTAAATCAGCTCCGAATCCTTCAACGAATTCAGGAAGTTCTTACTTGTATCCTGATCTGTCATTCACAGTCCCCTTTAGCTCACGCATTGCCTACATGAACTAACGGTGGTAGACAGGTTCTCCTTGCCCGGCATACTTTCTGCCAGCGTATGAACCATAGGCAAGAATGAGTACAAGAGCGATTGCCAGAGCGGTTCCACAGATCCAATAGAGCCTGACTCCGCTATAAGCCAGGGCAGACAGGATCATGACCACGCCCAGAATCATGAAGAGCACCCCGCCAAACCGCTGACAACGGCGCCAAGCCTCGCGGCTGGAGAAGGCACCTGGCACCCGAAAACCGCTGATGCCATTGGGCCTGATTTTAGGAGCAAGATTGCTGATGACTATGAGAGTCAGACCAGTCAATAGCATGGCAACCTTATCAATGCCGAAATCCGTCGGCCACCGTCCCCAATGAGGATCAGCGGAAGCTAATTCGAACAGATCTAAAACCGCGAAAATAATCTGCATGCATAGCCCACCCAGAAGAAAAACGGTCAAAGTATGTCCCGCTTCATCACCACGTTTAATCAAATATGCACGCAGGACGAGCATGAGGATGGTCCAAATCAGCGCAATGACCAGACAGAAGCAGGGCATCCAAACCAGCTCCTGGGGAGAGCCCCAGCGATCCACCTGGTTCTGTGCGTTCCAATGAAGCGGGACCTTTTCGTGTGGCAGACGATTGACCACTAAGCAGCTTACGCCCAGCATGATCATCCCCGGCAACCACTGAGCCACGACCAGGCTCGGGACGAACCGACCCGCTTTGCCGCCATCAGCCATGAGAGTCTCCTTACTCTGAAATCGCCGCCGAATCAGTTTCCGTGCTTGCAGTCTGCGGTACAGGCAGACTTCTCTTGTCACTGGCGCTTGTCCGCAGACGGTAGAGCCATTGAATGGTGCTGTCCAGCACACTCAGATTGAGTTCGTAGATGACCCTGGTGCCCTGCTTGTGGCCGACAATCAGGTCTGCTTCTTTCAACTTCCGCAGATGATAGGACAGCTTGGATGGCGTCATTCCCAGTTTTTCGGCCAGACGTCCCGCCTCCATGCCGCCCTGCTCCAAAAGATCCAGCACACGACGACGCAGGGGATCAGCCAGAGCCGCTGTTGTTTCTTGAATAGCCATAAGTCTCCTTTTTCGATGATTTTCTCTAATATTTGCATGCTAACATTGTTTCAACCAATATTGTATATCTTCTTCAACTTTTATGCGCTTTTCACTCACTGAGCGCAAAATAATTGACAACCGTTTGGATTGAAGCCTCATGTGGCAACATTAGACTGTTGAGCATACCTACTTTTTAATCCCAAGGCTTATCGAGGAAGACTGCGACTCTAAGATGCTCGACCGTACCTGATCTGTGGTGATGCTAGTATAAATAACTTCGACGAATAGGAGAACATGCAGCGTGGGCGAAGATAGAACAAAAGTCAACATTGGCAAGGCCGCCATCTTCGATCTCGACGGCACGCTTCTGGATTCTATGGGAGTCTGGAAGGAAATCGACCAACGATTCTTTGCTCGCCGCAACATCCCTATGCCGGACGACTACGCATCTGTAGTGGCATCCATGCAGACCGGTGCCATCGCCAGATACACCATCGACCGCTTCCACCTTGACGAGCGCCCAGAAGATCTTGTGGAAGAGTGGAACGAGGATGCACTCCTGCTCTACGCCACAGCTGTGCAGCCCAAACCACATGCACTTGATTACCTGCAAGCGCTAAAAGCCAGCGGTGCCGCCCTGGCTGTGGCAACCAGCCTCCCTCCGCGCCTGCGACAGGCTGCTCTGAAACACGCTGGCATGACCGATTATTTCGACCAGGTCTGCAGCGTGGATGATGCCAAAAGCATCGGCAAGGAGGAACCAGAAATCTATCTGTTGGCTTCGCGGATGCTGGGCGTCGCGCCTGACCACTGCACAGTGTTCGAGGATCTTCTGGTCGCCGTCGATTCGGCCAAGCGCGCTGGGATGAAGGTCTGGGCCATGTACGACCAGTCTTCGGCCAAGGATTGGGACTCCATTCGCTCTGAGGCCGATGGCGCTATCACTGATTTCGCCCAGGCGCCTGCCATCCTCTGACTCGCTCC
This sequence comes from Bifidobacterium sp. ESL0819, assembly GCF_052606245.1. NCBI lineage: Bacteria > Bacillati > Actinomycetota > Actinomycetes > Bifidobacteriales > Bifidobacteriaceae > Bifidobacterium > Bifidobacterium sp. ESL0819. The sequence goes on along the minus strand of NZ_CP199587.1, from coordinate 1,532,873 downwards.
GCACCGGCTGGAGCCAGCTGTTACCATGGAAAGTGTCAAGCAGTTTGGTGGAGGCGTTATGGGCAATTCAGGCAGGATAAATGCCGGTTGCTCAAAGTGGCTGTACTCACGTTTGCTCGCTCGTCTGGGAGTACAGAATTGGTGGCCGGCAGAGACCGACTTCGAAATGATGATCGGAGCGGTGCTGGTCCAACATACAGCCTGGGGAAACGCGGCCATGTCCATCGAGCAGTTGCGCACGGCCGATCTGCTCAATCCCTGCAACATGGCCGACGTCGACCTGGCAAGACTGACGAACTTGATCAGATCAAGCGGCTTCATGAAGGCCAAGGCACGCACCTGCAAAGCCCTGGCTCAGTGGCTGCTGGCTCATGGCATCCGTACGGCCGATGTTGAGGACTGCACGGATGAAGGCCTGCGTGACGACCTGCTCACCATTGCCGGGGTTGGACGCGAGACGGCGGACGTCATACGGCTCTATGCCTTCGGCCAGCGCTGCTTCATCTGGGACGCCTACGCACGCCGGATGCTGGACGGTCTGGGGTGGGCCTCCTTGCGGTCATACCAAGAGGGTGAAGAGTACGAGGCGGATTTTATTCGGGTTGATCAATGGCCACTGAACGATCTGCGCGAATACCACGGGCTGATCGTCCAAGCAGGCAAAAACCATCGCAATCCCCAAGCCTATGCCGCCTTCCTTAAGGAACTTGGCAGTCCTGAAAGCTCTTCCAAGTGAGTTGATTTCTTGTGGTTCGGCCGAGTCACAAGACATATGACGGTACACCTATACGGCACCTATATATGGTTGCATCTTGTGACCGTATTCCCGCGTAACAATCTTGTCCCCACCTCGGTGAATCGCGCACAAAAGGTATTGACTTGACTTCAAGCGGATTGAACTCCGTAGACTATGTTTCATCCGCATACTTGGCAGGCAAATACGCCAGGTAGTGAAGAATGGGGAGCAGGAGCATGAAGGCAGCAAAGTTTGTAAAGCCGGGCCGCATCGAGCTGGAGGAAGCACCGATGCCGACTATCGAAAAGCCTGGAGATGCCGTGATTCGGATCGTCCGTGCCTGCGTGTGCGGATCCGACCTGTGGTGGTACCGGGGTATTTCCTCAATGCCCTCAGGCAGTCATGTAGGGCACGAGGCCATCGGCCTGGTCGAAAAGGTGGGCTCGGATGTCACTCATGTCAAGCCAGGGGACTTTGTCATAGCGCCTTTCACTCATGGCTGCGGGCACTGCGCAGCCTGCAGGGCTGGCTTCGACGGCGACTGTTTTGATCCGGACAGGCGGGGGAGCGGCGGCTACCAGAGCGAGTATCTGCGATTCACCAATGCGGACTGGGCCTTGGTGAAGATTCCAGGCCAACCTGAGGACTACAGCGACGACATGCTGGACTCTCTGCTGACCCTCTCCGACGTGATGGCCACCGGTTATCATGCAGCCGCAACAGCCCAGGTCAAAGAAGGCGACACAGTCGTGGTCATGGGCGATGGAGCGGTGGGTCTGTGCGGAGTCATAGCAGCCAAGCTGCGCGGGGCCGAACGCATCATTGCCATGAGCCGGCATGAGGACCGCCAAAGGTTGGCTAGTGAATTCGGTGCCACTGACATCGTGGCTGAACGCGGCGACGCTGCTGTGGAGCAGGTCATGGCCCTCACCGACGGAGGCGGAGCCGATGCGGTCCTGGAATGCGTGGGCACTGAACTGTCCACAGATACCGCCGTCAGGGTGGCTCGGCCCGGCGCAGTGGTCGGCCGGGTCGGCGTACCGCAGCAGACCACCATGGACACCTCTAAGCTGTTCTGGCGCAATGTTGGGCTGCGAGGGGGCACGGCCGCAGTCACCACATATGACAGGCATCTGCTGCTTGACCAAGTGCTCAAGGGCAACATCCAGCCAGGCAAGGTCTTCACCCAGCGCTTTGCCTTGGATCACATCCAGGAGGCCTATGAGGCCATGGACCAGCGCACCGCCATCAAATCCCTGCTGCTTGTCAGCGAATGAGGCTGCTGCAGTAATCAGCTGATCCCCGCCGCTACTGACTTTGCCAGTGGCGGCGCGTAAGCATAGCTGCCCGAGCGTGTCGGTCATTTCGAAAAATCAGGGCCGTGTCAGGGATAATTCAGGGTAAATCAGGGTATTTCATCCCTTCTTTCGCTGATATCAATGGAATTGACTGTTGACGACAAGGATGACCGTTATACAGGGTCAAGCGACGAACGAGGGTACATGACATCTGCGAGGCGAATCAGCATTACTGAGCGTAGATGCCTCGGTCTGGAAGGTCGTCGATGATCATCCAAGGGAAAGATGCAACTATGAATGACCCCAGCGTGAGCGTGAGCAGAGGCCCGACACCGACAATTGAAGCTACGGGGCTGTCCATGGTGGTCTCCCCGCGCCGCGGCGATTCACTGACCATTCTCAATGACATCGCATTCACTGCCTATCCGGGGGAGATGACCGGCATCATAGGGCCGTCAGGCAGCGGCAAATCGACGCTGCTGTACTGCCTTGCTGGGCTGGAGAAGGCCACTAGCGGCACTGTGCTTCTGCTGGGCAAGGACATAACCCATCTGGGGCTGTCGGCCATGACCAAGTTCAGACGCCAGCATCTAGGCTTCGTATTCCAGTCCTACAACCTGATCACCAGCATGACAGTCGAGCAGAATCTGGCTTTGCCATTCACCCTTCGTGGAACCCGCTTCCCCAGAAAGACGGCGGATTCTCTCTTGAAGTACTTTGGCCTGATCGATCAGAAAAAGAAAAGCGTCACCCTGCTGTCTGGCGGCGAGCAGCAACGTGTTGCCCTGGCCCGGGTCCTGTTATCCGACGCAGACGTGGTATTCGCGGACGAGCCAACTGGCGCCCTGGATCAGGAATCCGGAGAAAAGGTCATATCGGTGCTGAAGGAACTTGCCAACCACGAAAAGAAAACCATCGTTTTGGTGACGCATAACAATGAGGTGGCAGGCCAGTGCGATCGGCTTTTTGCCGTGCGCGATGGCCGCATCAGCCAGTCATTCTCTGCGAAAGCGCCCATGGCATGAGAGGCGCTCTGTCCGAACTCAAAGCAGCGCCCATGGTCTGGAGCGCCGTCTTGCTGGCCATGGTCGTATCCCAGACTGTCATCTGTTCCCTCATTGCGGTCGCCGCAATCATTGATCAGGACTATCAGGGCCCGGAGCAGGAACTTGGATCCTCATACACTGGTCCCGCCTTAGCATTCAGCGTGATCATCACCGTAGCTGTGCTGCTATGGGTCATAAACTCAGCACTGAATCAACGACGGCATCAACTGGCGCTCATGGTTTTACAAGGCGCTCTGCCTTGGCAACTGCTGGCCTGGAATCTGCTGATAGTCATAGGATTATTCATCCTGTCTATTGCAGCCACCTGCCTTTTGCTGCCAGTGATTACGCCCTTGATCTTCGCCATGGTGACAAATCCACTCGATTTTCATTTGACGTATGCCAGCAGCCACCTGTTCAATTCGCTGGGCAAAGGCCTCGCTTTCAGCGCTGCGCCCATCTTCATAAGCACCCTGTTGACTATCCGTTCGCTCTCGAAAATACGACCAATGGAAGCACTCAGGCAATCCCAAAATCCGCCAAAGCGGATAGGCGTCTTCCGCTTCCTTCTGGGGACCATATGCTTGATTGGCGCGGGCTGCATGCTGCTGATTCCAGCTTTTACACTTGCAACTAACCCTCGTGCCAGTCAGATGAGCAGCGATGCCGTTCCAGATCAGATGACGGTATTTCTTGCCTTCGCCATGGGCGGCATGTTCCTCCTGATATTCTCGCTGGCGGCTTTCGCGCCATACCTCCTGCCCGGCTTCACGGCGATATGGACGCGTATTGTGGCGTTGCCATCCAGAACCTGGAGGCTGGCAGGCCAGCAGGCTGTCGGCAGCATACAGCGCCAGGGAGCGGCGATCATCCCGATGACTGCAGGTCTGTCATTGCTGATGACCGTCAGCGGAGGGTTAAGCACGATGATCACCACCATGCAAGTCGCTTTGCCCCCCCCACACCAGACAGCACTATTCCGGCGACCGCAGACATGTTTGCGAGTCTCTTGGCGCTCACTGGACCGCCACTGATCATCGCGATAACAGGTGCAATTGCAGGCACCTTGATCACTTCCAAAGGCAGAGGACCTGATCTGGCGCTGACCTACGTATCAGGTGCTGGAATCGGCCAGCTCAGAGTATTGGGCGCACTTGACGGCATCATCACTATGATTACCAGCACACTGTTCTCCCTGGTCATCACCTTGCTCTGCACCTCATCCCTTACCTTCATGCTCTCGCGCTTCATGGGCAAAGCACAGATGAGCGTGCAATGGGGCGCTTGGATCGTAGTGGTGCTCATCGCATCCGTGCTTGGTGCCGCAGCCACAGGAATCCAAGCTCTGACCACCAGATTCGAGAACTCTGTCAGCGTCATATCGCATGCCATAGGCGAGTAATAAAGTCCTGCTGTATGCACCCGAATACATATTTGAGCCAAGCAAAGCCTGCCGACATCTGCCATTCCCTCATGCCTCTTGTTAAATAAATTAAGTCGGGTATATGCAGAGCTTGGCTTGATGGATTTAATTGTTAGGTAGGTGCAACTGTGAGCACTTGATGGTTTCCCGCCAATACAGGTAAACACTGAAGTATGCGACGATTTCCTACACGCGAGCATTTGCAAGGCTCATATAGGGTACAGTCGATGACAAACCGAGACAGGTGACGATGGACCAGTCAAATCTTGTCAACAACAGACAAATGGAGGACCGTCATGGCGCGACCTACCACCAAGGAAGAACTCATCAAGGCGGCTGATGATGGCTTCGACAAACTCGTGGCGCTGCTTGAGCCGCTGACACCTGAAGAACGCAATGGCCGCTTTTCCTTCGATCTGAGCAAGGAGAAGGGGGCCCATTGGGCACGCGACAGGAACATCAAGGATGTGCTCGTTCATCTCTATGAGTGGCATCAGCTGCTGTTGAACTGGGTGGAGGACAACCAGCAGGGCAGGGCCCACGACTTTCTTCCTGACGGCTACAACTGGCGTAATTACGGCGAAATGAATGTGAAGCTGCGTGACGAGCATGATGACACCACCTACGATCAGGCCTTGAACCTGTTTATCGAATCCCATAAGAAGGTCATGGCCCTGGCGCAATCGTTCACCAACGAACAGCTATTCACCAAGGGCGCCCTCCCATGGACAGGAAACTCTACCTTGGGCTCTGCCTTCATCTCTTCGACCTCCAGCCATTACGACTGGGCCCTAAAGAAGATACGGAAGTACTTGAAGGGGCGCAAATAAGCACTAGGACACCTACACCTGATAAGAGGTTGCTTGATACACAGACGTTAATGAGTTGTCTTGCGACGGGATTCACAGGATGGGCGACCCTAAAAGCGACATCCCAACATATTCGTAATAGCAATGGAGCATAACCGCGATAACCGCTTGCATAGCCGTAAGCAAGACGATATCTAGGATGTAGACAAAACAGAGAAGGACATCATCAGTGAAACGATCTCGCATTGATCCAGACGCTGATGATATAAGGCTGATCAGGATGGTGGCTGACGGAAATGAATCGGCCTTTGAAGCGCTTTACAATAAGTATGCTCATACCGTCCAAGCCTTTATTTCCTTGCGAATATCCGACGACGAGGATGCCAGTGAAGTTTTTGCTGACACATGGCTGGGCTGCTGGCGTTCCTCAAAAACCTTCCGCGCAGACAGCAAGGTGCTCACCTGGATACTCAGCATTGCCCGGCGGCAAATCTATATGAAACGTCGCAAACCGAAACCACCTGAACAAATGGATCAGGTGGAACTTGACTCGATAACCGATGACCAGCTGGAGCCTGTAGAACTGGTCAATAAGGACCTGACGATGGAAATAATACGGCAAAGGATTAATGCACTCCCAGCAGAAATGGCATACACGGTAACCCTGGCTTGGCTCCACGAGTTACCCTACCCGGAAATAGCCTCCCTGCTCGACGTTCCAGTTGGGACTGTGAAATCTCGCATTGCCCGGGCAAGGCAGATCCTGCGCCCGCAGTTGACCGACCTCGCTCCTGTCAAAACCCAAAAAGTGCCGAGCCAGAGATAATTGAAGGCGTGATTATGACAGACCGATATAAGAGCACAAGCCCAGATAGCACAGGCCCAGTCACCGAAGAATACCAGGGTGAAGTTCAAGAGGCGCTTAGGGAAAAAGAGCAGAATGCCCAGCCGGCAGTTCCGGCTTTTACTAGCGTAATGAAGGCCATCCACCAGAAGCCGTCCTTGGCGACAGATCAGCCAATACCATTCATGCGTCAAATACGTTCCTGCGGCCCGCTTGTTCGGGCCCAATTCCGCCTCATACCGCGATATATCTTACTGGTGGAAATTGCGATAGCAGCGTGCTCGGTTTTAATTAGCAACGTAATGCAAGGTGCACGGTATGGCAGTCTCGGTATGCATATCTTTTCAAATATGCTCATGCTCAACATGGCACTGACCATGATCCTGGTCTTTTCCATTAAAGATGATCGTGAATTAATGCTCAGTATGCCCCTGGGACCTCAAGTTGTAGTAGCTTCTAGGCTATTGCTGGCCTTTATCTCCAATATTGTCGTCGGGGGAGCAGCCTTATTGATTGTCACTGCAATCAACCCTGGAATAAGGCCCCTGCCAGTTATTGCCCAAACCATAGCCCCCATAACACTCCTGGCGAATATCGTGGCCCTGTTATGCATATGGCAATGCTCTTGGATTGCACTGCTCCTAGGGGTACTTGCACCACTAATGAGAACTTTGCAGAACTTTCGGTCATCATTTTTCCTACCGGCATGGGTCAATTCGGTGCCCACTACAACCGCAGCCTGGGCAGGGACCATCCTACTGACAGCGGGACTCCTATCTGCTGTTATCCTTACAGCCCCTCTTGCCTGGCATACTCAACTCGCCGGTGGAGATAACAATTAATGAACCTTTTCGTCCTCTCTCGCTACTAACTAAGCAGACGGAACGAGTAGCGAGCAATGTCTGGCGGCAGCTGAGGCCAAAACCAGATATGAGGAAGGTGGACGAGGTTGGCTTTCGTAGGTATACAGCTCAAGAGGCTTTATAGGCTGGTATTGCTGCCGTTTATACTGACTGCAGGCATTCTTTTTGTGGGCTTCTTACTGGAGGGCATTTGGTCACCGGGCCGCATACGGCCACTTATGATGGTTCTCACTCAGGTGCCTGTAATTGCTGCTGGCCTATCTACAGCTTTTGTGCTCAATGGTGACCCAATCATTGAACTTGCTGAGTCAACTCCAACTGGATGGCGGAAGGTTCAAGTGACCAGGATGCTTATCATTACCGGAGCATTTCTTACTGCCGTAGGCCTTCTTTTTATCGGCTTGCATATGATGCGACTTTGGCCACGTGACATGGGATGGGTGAGCATCATTTCCCCGGTTGGCAGTATATTCATTGTCAACTGTCTAGTGTTCCTTATAGCCGTACTCACCACGTCTATGCCAACATCGTCGCTGGCTTCCATAGCTATTTGGCTGTTTTTATGCTTTGTATGGGATCCATACATCACCGATCCGGTCCGGCAACGACTCATTCCATTGTTTATTGCAGCGGCAGGCGCAATCTTCGGATGGAACATGTGCGGTGATGCGGAGCGCAATGTTGTAAAGGTGGCAGCCCTATGAGGATACTGAGCCTTGTACGCATCACGCTACTGATGTTTTATCGGCGCAAAGCCTTGTGGATGGCCAGCATACCGCTGGCGCTCTTCGCCCTCTTTTTGGCCTATGCTTCTCCTATGTCACCTGGATTCAGCAACATACAGGGTCTTGTCTTTACCGGACAGGTTCTTGCTATGTTCACCCCGTTGGCATACGCAGCATCTTTTAGCGACCTTATGACTGCAGGCAGGCGAACAGGTATGGACGAACTTGAATCCACCTCCCCTTTGCCGATGGCCGTCATCCGCTCAGCTCATGTCTTGGGAGCCTGGGTCATCTGCATATCATCTTCCCTGCTTTTCCTTGTATTGATCGCGATCCGCCAAGCCATTAACGGCAACGGTAAGGCAATACTGGTGGCCCTGGCAGTAGCACTTGTCATACTCTCACCATCAATACTGATTGCTATGGGGATATCCGCCCTGCTGGGAGCCCTGTTGCCCACGATCGTAGCCCGAATTCTTGCCGTCCTGGTATGGGCCTGGCTGGCTTTCTATACCCCCCTCTTACCAATCCCAACGCTCAATGGCGGCCCCCTGGCAGTCATTGGCGATCCCATTGCGCAGGGATGGTTTCATACCAATCCTATGTACATACCGGCGAACGGCCCCTTTACCATCCAATCAGGAGTCATATCCCTACTCTGGCAGGCGTGTATTATCTTCCTCCTTTTCACTGGTGCAAATATGGCCTCCAACCACATAAAAGTTCGGGTCTGACTATCTACCGACTTTGAAAGGAATTACCCACATGTTTATCTCGATTGACCATCTGACCAAGGATTTTCGGGGGAGACCGGCCGCTTTAAACGATCTGACCGTTGATCTTCCACAGGGCATGATAGGACTCATAGGGCCAAATGGTGCAGGCAAAACAACCCTCATGCGCATTCTCACTGGAATAATCAAACCAACTACAGGTAAAGTTTTTATTGATGGACAAGACCTGTCTTCGCCGGCCAACAGGCGAAATCTAAAACGGCACCTGGGTTATCTGCCACAGCACATCACCCCCTACGACAACCTGTCCCCGCTTGAATTCCTTGACTATATCGGCATCTTGAAAATGATTGACAACAAACACATGCGGCAGGAGCAGACGCATACCCTCCTGGAACAGGTGGGATTAGAAGATGTAATGAACTTACCTATCCGGGGGCTATCCGGGGGTATGAGGCGCAGGGTTGGCATCGCACAGGCACTTATGGGCGACCCCCAGCTGCTGGTAGTCGACGAGCCCACAGCGGGGTTGGATCCCGAAGAGCGCATGCGGTTCCGCACGCTCCTTGCCCAGCTGGGGCAGGATCGATCTGTCATCCTCTCCACCCATATACTCGATGACGTTGCACAAACCTGCCCCTGGGTATGCGTATTACGTTTCGGACGCAAACAGTATGACGGGCCGACTGAGGGGTTGATCCATGAAGCTGCCGGTCATACCTGGATCACGCCCCCTATCGCGGCCCCACCGGAAAATGCCACAATCATCAACGCGGAACCCACCCCACAGGGGACCAGATACCGCATAGTTACCGATACACCGCCCGCGGGCTCTGTAGAAACTGCGCCCAACCTTGAGGACGGATATATGGCTTTGGCCAGCGAGCGCTAGAAACCGTCTCCAAGTATGAAAGAACGTCGATAATTATGAAACGAATCAAGCAGAGCCTCAGAACCCTTTTCCTTATATGCGCCACAATTATGCTGACAGTGGGGGTCGTCGGCTGCACTGATGGCATAAAGCACCCTGAAGAGTATTCCACTGATGGAAGCAATAAAGTCGCAGCTACCAGCAACCCGCAAACAATTTCGAAAGAAGATCTAGGTCACACCTGGCCTCTTAAAGTTGATGAGGGCACCGTGTCATGCAAGCTCAGCAAGCAGGGAGACCCCATCCTCCGCTTTACCACCTTAGATGGTGAACAGTACGCACTGAACCAGGTACAAGACAATGAGCATCTCAAAAGCATTGAAACACTAAAATCAGATAAGAGTAAGTCAGTAGGAACTCTGATGAGTTTCGCCTTCTCGGTCTGTGACGTCCCAAAATAAACCATTTTTACAGAGCTTTGTGGCTTGTCCTCTCCAGGTAGCCTAACTGATCTTACCGGGTCCAGAGCAACCTGCCAGATTGTGTATCTACATTCTGTTACAGCCGTGCCATTCAACTGACTGACAGCGCTGTTGGAATGCTCCTTCTTACCGCTATGTTCTGCCGGCCATCGAGGCCGGAGCCAACAACTATCTGCTCAAAGATGTAGAGCCATATGTTTTGACCCGCCGGCTGTTCGGGACATCTAATGGTTGCTCTTGCAATCAAATCACGAGTAGGGGAGGTGCTTGATCTTTGCTCATTGACCGTGCATGTTTAGATAAACTTCGGTCTGTTCCTTGTCGACAGCCAAGGCAGCTGTGAGGGTAAGGACGAGGCCTTCCGGAGTGTGAATCCTGGCTTCAAGCGAATTCCACGGCTTACGTATTGGAGCTGAAGTGGAGCCCGGACGGAGGCGCTCACATGCATCCACAATCTTGCCTATCTGCTTTTCCGCGACTGCTACGCTCAGGCTTCCTATGGACTCCATATCCGTATCAGAGCTTCTAGTATTGGAACCACTCTTACGAATCAGCACATCCTGAAAGGCCCAGCGCCGCAAGTGAATCATCATGCCCGGCATGGTGTATAAATTGATGAAACCCAATCCCTGCGTCCAGAAAGCTTCAGATTCTCCTAGATTGTGGCTATACAGGCACATGAACATGGGCATGAGGTAGATGCCCCTATAAGGCTCCGGCGGTTCCGCATTCTTTCCGGGCTCCGGCACGGGACTGATTATTGCTGCTCCTGTATAAGCAGCCGCTTTGGACTGGTCACGGTTGTGCATGGTTGTCTCGTTTCTTAGCTGAAGGATTTTCAATTGGGTTCTCAATCAGAAGACGTGATACGTGGGTGGAAGACACTGACTGCATCACTCCCATCTGGCGGTGGCTGGATCTATCCCGCTTGCACGTGCTGCGGTTTCGATTGCAACCAGCATCCATTGCGCCAATCCAGGTTCCAGCTGTTCGTAATGGCGCCTGAAACGCGGGTCGGCCACATACATCCGCCCCAGAATGACGTGCATGGACGGCGTCACATGGAACCATGACAAAGCCTGCCGATGCTCGTCAATCAGTTCGAGAACCTTATCTGATGTCGGAGCCAAACCCTTTCGTTTGGCTTGTGCAAGCTCACTTTCTACATTTTTGAGCCGGACCGTGTCCTTTTTCTGCTCTTGCTCGGAGCACATGGCCTTTCGCTCCGCATACTCAAGCCACTGCCTGCTAGTACCCCAGCGTTCGTATGCTTCCGAAAAGTACTGGTCCTCCTGACCGGTCTTCGTAGCGGCTAAATCATTACCTGACTTCCCGTCAGCAAGGGTTATGAGCCGGTCCAAACGATCCGCAGCTTTCCTAAGAAGCTGAATTTTCTCCTCAATTCGCGAACGCTGACCTCGCAACTCATCCAAGGCCAGCGGTGCCTTGCAATTGAGCAATGCCTTGATTTGTCGGGCATTGAATCCCATCTCCCTATAGGTCACAATTCGCTCCAACTGTGCGACGTCATCCTGCAGATAATGCCGGTAATTCGACTGATCGCGAAAGGGGGAGATCAGTCCTTCCTCCTCCCAGTGACGCAACATTCTCCGACTGACCCCAGTAAGCTCAGACATCTGACCGATGCTCAAGCCGCTCCTGCTGCCCTCGCCACTGAATTTACTTTCGCGTGTCATGCCTTGACCCTAAACCCTGCCATTATGTCAAGGTCAAATCGTTTGTTTTCTGGGGGATGGGTGAGTGAGTGCATACACACGCCGGCCCCTAGCGTCCCAATACCCAATAACAGGTTCTTGATGAGGACGCTTTTGGTTCTGCTTGCTTGCAAAGTAGCCCCTATTCAATCATGAAGACGACTAAATCCAGCAAGACTCTTTTCCTATGGATACAAATCAGCCTCATCAGCAGCGACTTGTCCCCTGCAGGGGACAGTTTCTTTTCCCGCGTTGAGGGATTGCATCCGCCGAACTTGCATAGGAATCAGTTGAATTCCGATTGGAAGGGGAGGCACAATGACATATACGGACGGAAACAATGACCCGCAACTGGCTGTGGTTACACAGGGGCTGGTCAAGGCCTATGGAGCTTTCAAAGCCGTGGATGGGCTGAATCTACAAGTGCCGGCTGGCGGGGTCTATGGACTGTTGGGACCAAACGGAGCCGGAAAATCGACCACCATGAAGCTCCTTCTGGGATTGACAAAACCGACTGCCGGAAGCATGTGGCTGCTAGGACAGCAGGTCGGAAAGAAGACTACGATCCAGCCGGGCCGTGTGGGCTCCATGATTGAAGGACCCAGCTTCTATCCAGGCCTGTCGGGTCTCGATAACTGCCGCATGGTAGCCGATTATCTGGGTCTGCCAGTTTCAGCTGCCTCAGAAGTGCTAACCAAGGTTGGATTGCGTGGATACGAGAAAAGGAAGGCGGGCGCCTACTCTCTGGGGATGAAGCAGCGGCTGGGCATCGCCGTGGCGCTGATCTCGCAGCCGGAACTCCTGCTCCTGGATGAGCCCACCAATGGCTTAGATGCAGAAGCTGTGGTCGAGGTGCGACAAATGATCATGGACTTGGCCGCTTCCGAGGGAGTCACCGTCATCATCAGCAGCCATATCCTGTCCGAGGTTGAAAAGATGGCTCCGATGGTTGGCATCATTGCCGATGGTCACCTGCTCTACCAGGGAACATTGGAAAATCTGCGCGAAGAGGGCCATATCGATCTACGGGTGTCCGACCCTGGGCTCGTGGCAGAGATGCTCGAAACTCAAGGCATTCAACACGAATATATCCGGAAGAGTGCAACCCTGCGCATTCCCGGGATGCCAGATCCGCAAATCGGGGCGCTGGTGACTCGGCTGGTATCGCATGGTCTGCAGGTATACCGTGTCGCTTCCGAACGCAAGAGCTTGGAAGAGGCCTTCCTCGAACTCGTGGAAAACCCGCAGAACCATGTAGCGCAGGGTCCTGTGAAGCCGTTCGGTCATAAACAGAGGAGCGCACGATGAGCTCTGTCGAATCATTCTCCATGCGGCCCGAAGAATTTCGATTGGGAAAGCCGCCACGCTCATCCCATCCAGGAAGGCTGCTTGTTCTGCTTTCGATGGAGCTTCGCAAGTTGAAAGGCTCCTCATTTTGGTGGATGGCCTTGGGCATGATTGTTCTGGTTTCGTCATGGTCGGGCTTGGCATTCATGAAACGAGCTGAATCTTCGAACCCCGCCACTCGTACCGTAGCCCTTGCACAAGGTGAGATATTCCAAACTGTTGGCCTGCTTGCACCCATCCTTGCAGCTCTGCTGACCAGCCGACTTGCCGTCATGGAGAGCAGCGAGCGCATGGATCTCAAATGGCGCTCCCTAGGACAGGATGCGACTGAGAGGTTTCTTACCAAGCTCATAGTTGCTGGGAGTGTGATTACGCTATGTTTCGTAATTCCTCTGACGTGGGTACCGCTGGCAGCTTCAGCACAAGGATTCCATCTCGATGGCAGTCTGGCCGAATACATACTCCTTCCGGCACTGATTGCTTGCTTCTCATCCATGGCTGTCACGGCCATACAACTCGCCCTCTCCCTGACTATCGAAAGACAGGCCATAGGCCTGGGTCTGGGTGTGATAGCCGGTCTGATCGGGACTGGACTGGGCCCGATGAATATGCCGGCTCTGGGCTGGTTCTTCCCAGCCGGGATCAGTTCCGCGGCCAACCCGTTCCTATTTTCAGCCAGCTCTGATGGTTTTGCCAGAATGACCTTGGTCGCCAATCCCTGGCCAAAAGTCCTGACTAGCCTTCTGGTCTGCATTATCTGGTCGGGAATATCAGCATTCATCATCAAGGTCAAGGAGTCAGGCCGATGAACAGGCAATACCCTTCAAACGCTATAACCATCGCCCCGATGCATCGCCACAAGCCATCGATCGCCGCCGCCTTCAAATGGGAGATTCACAAGGCCGGCAATCTCTGGTACTGGCTGGCCACCATGCTCTTCGACGCCATAGGAATCTTCAACGGTTGGGACCAGTATCAGAGCTACAGACCGGACTTCCAGACTCAAGGAGTGACCTGGGCTGCGGTCTGGGGGCAGGCGATCCTTCTGCCAAGTATGGTCTTCATACCAGTCCTGGTCGCAGCCTTTGCAGCCCAGGTTGGAGCCAACGAGCACAAGGGACGCAACTGGCAGCGCCTTAATGCCTCCGGCATGATCGGGACTGCCATAATCGGGAAGATGCTGCACGGACTGCTGGCATCCCTCCTTACCGTCGCCATTTTCGAATCCGAATTCATACTCGTGGGCGTTCTGGTAGGAGGCTTTGACCCAGCGGAACTCGGTCCCTATCTTATGCGTGGCATACCAATGACGTTGGCAGTGTGGGCCATTATGACTCTGACCCAGGCCATAGCCGCCAGAGCCGAATCCTTCGCCTCGACTATGAGCATCATGTTTCTGCTCACCCTGGGAGGCTGTGTGCTGTCGGTTGCCGCACCTGCCTTGGCGCTGCCGTATCCGCTGGCCTTGATCACCACTGCATCCGCAGCCCGTGACATGGGCAATATCGCATCCACGACCTCTATGGCAAGCTCGTGCATGGTGGCAATCCTCTGGGTGCTGATCAGCCTCCTTATATTCCGGCACCAGGCTCGCAGAGCCATCTGATCTTAAGCGCAGAGTCAATAAAGAGAGGGTAACGCACTTGCCAGGCCGCACATCTCAGTGTCTGACAGCATAATGGAATACCAGCAGTTATCAGGAAGAGGCTCACCGATGAGAGCAGGCAAGAAGACTCAAGGTTGGATTCAGTTGTGGAACCGGCCATATATGACCTTCGTGGCAGTCTTTTTCTGCGCCCTCTACGAGACAGGGATGCTGACCAGGCTGATCCTTGCCCCAAGCAGCGCCAACCAGACACTCTACCAGGTCATGAAGTCTGCCAGCTGGGGCTTGCCTCTGTTTGTGGTCATTATTTTCATCGCACTTGTCACCCTATGCCTGCGCCGTCTATATCCTATGGCGACCCTGCAGGTGGTCAGTGGCCTGCTTGCCCTGACTGCCGCAATCTATGGCTCGGGATGCACCTACCTGGTCATTCCCTGGATTGTCAGCATCTACGCCTGCGCGGTAGAAGCCAAGAGCGTGACATCATTGACAGCTGGGCTGGGTAGTTCCGCCATTCTAGGCCTGTTCAGCATCGTACTCTCTGCCAATTGGCATCATGATGTCCACTTCACTGACCTTCTGTATCCGACTGGATTGACTTTCGCCCTCTGCCTGACAGTCGCCTTCCTCTCACGCTCTGTAAGGCAGTCACGCATGTCAGAGCAGGCATTGGAGGAGGAGCGCTCACATGCTCTAACTCTGGCCCATGAGCGGGACCAGGCCATGCATCAGTCCAGGGTTGCCGCCCAACTGCATGACAGCGTGGGTCACGACTTGACCGCCATCATCGCCTTATCCGAGGGACTGGATCATGCCAGTGGAAAGCCGGAAATTGATGAGGCTATATCGGTGATTAATGACCTGGCACGGCAAGGACTGGAGGACACCCGAACAGCTGTCAAAGCCTTGCAATCAGAGACAGATCCGAAAAACGACCCACAGCCGGCCACAGGGGAGAGGCATGGCTGGGATGACATCAAACCCATTCTCGGTCACGTCCGTCAAGCCGGCATCAGCACTGCCCTGACGGAAACGGGTCGTCGGCCACAGGATTCCGAACAGGCCGACCTGGCTTTCACCATCACCAGGGAGGCGATTACCAACGCCCTCCGCCACGGACAGGAGGTCAACCGTATTGTGGTCTCCTGGGATCACAACAGCCGGGGCGACATAGATATCACCGTTCGCGATGATGGACGAATCTTGAATAACGAAGCCGACAATACCAGTAGCAGCGGTACAGGTCTTGCCAGGTTAAGAGCCGAGGTGCAAGCTCATGGTGGCAGCTTCCATTCGGATCCTGGTTCTGATGGTTGGACCTTGCAGGCCCACATACCCTCGCTAGCCACAATGGCAGCTAACAATACAGGTATGAAGGAGAACGCATGATCCGCGTCATGATCGTCGACGACCAGCGACCGACCCGCATGGGACTGGCACTCATGGTCGCTAAGGATCCAACCTTACATGTCATTGCGCAGGCGGCCAACGGCCAAGAAGCTTTGGATAAACTGGCCACATCCGCCGAAAATCAACAGCCTTTGCCTGATGTGATTCTGATGGATGTGCGCATGCCTGTCATGGACGGGCTGGATGCTACCAGCCGTATCAAAAAGCTCCATCCTGAAATAAGCATTCTCATTCTGACCACCTACGACGAGGACGACTATGCCTTCACAGCTCTAGGGGCGGGCGCCTCCGGGTTCCTACTCAAGGATGTCAAGACAGCCGATCTGAACAGAGCCATCCATGCCGTACATGCAGGCGATGCTATTCTCACGCCGCGCATCACAGCCGAAGTGATCAGGAGAGGAGTTCCAAGTCCAAAAGCCAATGATGAATCTGAGGCTCGCCGTAAATTCGCGCAACTGGGCAAACGCGAACTTGAGGTCGCGTCGCTGGTCAGCCAAGGCCTGACGAATGCGGAGATTGCCGAGCGCCTCCAGCTGCAGCCTGATTCGGTCAAAAAGACCGTCAGCCGCATACTGACAAAACTCAAGGTCAGGGACCGAATCAACATCGCCGTTCTCTGGTATCAGGCCGACATGACGAACCAGTAATCGTATTGAATGCTGGCTCGCTCATTCATCGACGGAAGAGAACTACATCCGGCTGTATTTTGTGCGCCTAAATCCATAATTGGCGATAGAGTCCCGCCATTTGTAGGAATTGCTTATTACGGTGCAAAGCAAACGAATGCAAACGAAAGCAATAGCTCTATTTAGTTTGATTTGATGTGATCTGGCCTGCAATGCAGGGTCTTGCAATAATCAGATCTGAATTCCAGCGCAAACTTGTCAATATGAAAATGAGCGGGCTGAAGTATTGTCAGTCCGCTCGCTACTTTGCGCCTTTACTACACACAAAGAAGGCCACTACTCACAGCCTACAGATTAGAAGTCAGTAGCTCGTCTCGTCTTTATCTTGTTACCGCAAACCTGGGAGTAACTCTTAGGCAAAAGCTGCTTTCACCGCTCAGCTGGCCTGCTGCTGCGTCAGATCATACACAGTGACGCCATCAACCGTGGCTGCGGTGTAGTGTTTGGCCACCCACTGCGCGATTTGCGTGGCAGTGTCGGAACCTCCCATCTGATGGCCACCCATCTCACCAGCTATGTAGTAATGAATTTGCTTATCCTTCACGTACTGCTTGAACTGCTCCAAGCTGGGGTAGGGATCGGAACCATTGAACCCGCCAATGGCCATGACCGGCTTTTCAGAGGCCACCTGATAGCCCGCCGCCTGCTGGGATCCTGTTGTGGCAGCAGCCCAGCGATAGGAGTCGGATGACTTTCCCAGCTTGGCGACGACCTTGGAACTAGACCGGCCTCCACCAAGCAGACTTCCTCCTTTCATCCTTCCTCCTTCTGATCCACCATGGAATCCAGATTTGCCCCTGCGCTGTGAGTGCATGGAGGGCGCACCCGAAGAGCTGGATTCCCCATGTGACTCCGTGGAATCCTGGCCCATGGGACCTGGCCCTTGAGAACCCATGCTGGGAGCCTGTTGACCATTAGAACTACCGCCAGACATCTGACCCTGCTTGTTCGACTGACCTTGCTGATTCATCGGGTCTTGGCCCATTGGATATGAACCCGTGGGACCTCCGTCACTACCAGGCATACCTTGCTGTTGCATATTGCCAGGTGCCATGCCTCCTGCCTGGCCACCGCCAGGCTGACCATTACCAAACTGACCGCCACCGGGAGCACCACCTGGCATGCCACCGGGGCCACCGCCCATCCTCCCTGAGCTAAGGCTGGGTCCGGCTAAAACGATTGATCCCATATGTCCTTGGGATACGGTGTACAGCGTCCATGCGGCAGGGCCAGCCATAAGCCCTATGACTGAGACAATGAGGGCTACAAGAGCGAGTCGTCGTATTCGCAAGAGTCCAGCCAGGGCAAAACCGAGGGCGCCCATGAGACCGATTATGAGAATGGCCCACTTGAGCCAGGGGAGCCACTGGGAGCTACCTACCAGACTGAAATCCCAGAAGGCCGTGAAGGCGATAAGAATCGGCGTGACGATCCTGGCCCAGAGCTTATCCCGGGCGATCCACAGACTGAATGCCCCGATAGCCACCAGAGCAGCCAGGGCAGGAGCCAGAGCCACGGTGTAGTACTGGTGGAAAATGCCGGCCATAAAGCTGAAAACGAGCCAGGTGACGGTCAGCCAACCTCCGAAAGCAATGACGCTGGCCCTGCGCACGTCAGTGCGAACAGCTCTGCCGATAACCAGCAAGCTGATGACAATGCCTGCGAAAGCCAAAGGAGCCAGCCAGGAAATCTGCGTGCCGAACTCGCCGCTGAACAGACGATTGAGGCCAGTCTGGCCCCACATGCCGCCACCACGACCGACACCAGCCGGCATTCCGCCTCCTTTATGGCCATGGCCGGGTATGACGGATCCTTCTTCGCTGCCGGTCAAGCGTCCAAAACCGTTGTAGCCAAAAGTGAGCTCAAGGAATGAGTTGCGCTGGGAGCCGCCTATATAAGGTCTGTCGCTGGCTGGCACGATGACCGTCAGCAGCACCCACCAGCCAGCGGCGACGATCATGGAAGCAATGGCAGCCAGTGAATCCAGGATGCGACGAACCATGCCTGTTGGCGAGGCCAGAAGAAAAGCCAGGGCAAAGCCGGGCAGTACGAGCAGCACTTGCAGTTGCTTGGTGAGGAAGCCGAATCCGATCAGTGCACCGGCCAGGACCATCCACCAGGTGCGCTTTCGATTGCCAGAAGGATGGTTGGCATACTCCAGGGATCTGAGGAGAGCGTGAGTGGCTCCAGTCATCAATAGCACCAGCAAGGCATCAGGGTTGTTGAAGCGGAACATGAGCGCGGCTACCGGAGTAAGCATGAAAATAAAGCCGGTGACAATGCCCGCCCAGTTGCCCCAGCACCGGCGCACGGTGGCATAGAGCAGGTAGGTGGTCGCCACCCCCATCAGGGCTTCCGGCAGGAGGACGGCAAAGGAATTCAAACCAAAGATGCGCACGGAAAGCGCCATCAGCCAGAGGGCTGCTGGCGGCTTGTCCACGGTGATGGCATTTCCGGAGTCCAGGGACCCCCAGAGAAAGGCCTTCCAGCTGACCGAGCCAGCCTGGGCTGCAGCCGAATAAAACTCATTGGCATACCCGGAGGCCGTAAGGTTGATGAAGAATATTGCACAGGCCGCAAGCAGCATGACACCCAGCGCTATCCAGTCTCCACGGGTCCGTCGCGGCATAATATACGCGCGGGAAGCGTGCTCATCAGCGACTACATCTGCGCTTGTTGATTGTGGCGGGTTGAAAGTCCGTGAATGCGGGGAGAAGCCGTAGCTGCTGTTAGAAGCCAATGAAGCGTTCATGATAGGTGAAGTTTGCTCTTTCTGTATGAGATTGCGTTTGCTGTCAGTCCGTTCCCACTGCTGTCAGCCGCTCAACAAGCGGCAGCTTTTTTGCCTGGATTCTGCATCCGTGAATGCGAATCCTCCTCTTCGTCAGGCAAGAGGGATCCGCGCAGCTCATGCTGGCGGATCTGATCCCAGACGGCAGGGGAGTCCAGGTCAACACGAAGCTCTTCGACCGCTCGGGCCTCCATACCCTCCCTGACCCGGTGCATGCCTTCCAGATCCTTCTTTACCGTGTCTGGAATGTCGACCGTCGAGCCTGTATCCTCCACCCAACGGACAGGAAGCTCCAGCATGGTCATCCCTGCCTGCTGGGCACGCACAAGCAGCTCCGTATCGAAGAACCACTCGTTATCCTTTACCTGAGGCAGCAGGACATGCGCAGCTTGGGCAGTGATGGCCTTGAAGCCGCACTGGGCATCATGAAAGGAGACCGCCAGATATGAGCGGAGCATGAGGTTGTAGGTGCGCGAAATGAATTCACGTTTGGGGGAGCGGATGACCTGAGATTGCGGCATAAGACGTGAGCCAAAGGCGATGTCAGCCCCGCCTTGGAGTAGGGGGAGAATAAGGCTGCCCGTAGAACCGATGTCGGTAGATAGATCCACATCCATATATGCCACGACTGCCGCACTGGAGTTGAGCCAAGCCTGCTTCAGGGCGTACCCGCGGCCCTTCCTGGCGAGGTGCAAGGCGCGTACCTGGTTGGGACACCAGTCACACAGGGACTTGGCAATCTGCCAACTGGCGTCTGTGCTGGCATTGTCTGCAATCACGATATTCCATCTAAAGGGGGTCAGATCCCTGACGTGACTATCCAAAAAGCTGCATAAGGTGGATACGGAGTCAGCCAGCTGAACCTCCTCGTTGTATATGGGAATGACAATATCGGCGTCGACCGGTTTTGGACTGCCGTAAAAGATAGGCGAATCAACCTCACCCAGTGGGATTTGCCTCTTGCTAGAAGGGTGCCTATCAGGCACATAGGGCTGCCCGCTAATGTTTCTTTCGAGAATATTCGTTGTGTTCATGACTCATAGTAAACAGCAGCTTCTTGGGATATTCCTCGAACATATCTTTATAAATTGATGGCACTTCTTAAAAAGAATCATGAGGATTTCTCAATGTTTGCTGAAACAGCTGCACTAAATAGCAGTAGTCAATATCGTTTGTTGAGACCGATCAGTACAGTCTCTCTCGGCTTGTTGCATTGATTGGATTAAGACCAATCTCGGAATTGCATTTAGGCAGAGGCCGTGGTCATACACATTCAAGCTGTATCTATAACATAAAGAATAATGAATCAATGATTATATGAGCAATGCATCCCATAGTTAAGCATTCTTGGATTTGCCTGCTGAGTATGCCCAGATCAAGTCCTGCAGAAACCGCAAACAGCAATATGGGTTGTCGATTGTCCCAAGCATGCCTCAATGGTAACTGGGTTCAAACGCAATCAGGCTTCCTCTGCCGATACAAAGGACGACAGATGTCCTCAATGGGCACTCAAGTTCAGAGAAAACATACAAGGCGAATTACGAGCAATAGATGCATCCCGAACAACACGACGAGCAGGTTGTCATCTTAATAAGCACCTGCGTCATTACCATGACAAAATCGTGAGTTTGGCAATACTCGGTCCAATAATTACATTCAAGCTTTCTGCGCAGCAAGGGTACAGGCACAATAGGTTACGGTTCCGCAAATTAAACTAATTAACGTGTAAGGCCTTGTTACAAAGTCTCTCCAAGGTCTTTCTATAGCCCAGGAAATAGCTGCTATCAGCAATAGGCAAAACCTTGTGTAAGCGGCATAGACGGAAATTTTCTCATCCCATTGAGGTCACAAGATCTTTCGTGCGCCGAGTCTTGATCAAAGCAAACATATCAATCTTCTTCGGTTGATGCGTGAGCCCATCACTGTTTCCACAGTAACAGAGGCAAAGGTTTGTAAGATTCGTTTTGGCAGAAAGATCTTTTGCTGATATCTGTGAATGGCTTTCTTCCAACAGCCTGCCACGCTCCAGGTCATAACATTCCGATCTCAGGCGATATTACCCATATTGGCATCCAAGCTCTGCCCGAGAAATAATCCTGGAAAGTTCTTCGCATTGGTCAGTGCCTGCGGAAGGCTTGAAAGTCGGAAGGAATGAGAATGCCGACTCTGGCTTGTAGGGATATCGGCGAGAAGTTATAGCGGTGAAAAAACAGGCCCCAGCGATCTGGGAGATTATTGCAGTGCTGCATCTGAGATGCACTACATCACAGGAGGATGAGACGTAGTTGAGCCACCGTTCAATTATTTGAAATAGCTTGTTTTATGTGCTTCGCCGCTTCCGGATGCAGGTAGTCCCGTGCAGGGGATTCGTGCATGCTAATGCAATAAGGAAAGTCCTTCTTTTTTGCCGAAGCGATGCCAGGTTCGAACGCAAAGCAATAGAAGTGGCTTACGTGTTGAAAGTGTAGATACTGGAAGGTAAAGCAATGCTGATAATCATTAGGGAGAATACACGCCATGTGGCACGATCACTGTTAAGCCTTATTAATAAGGCGAGCTACACAGATTAGGCAGTAATTTAGATGCGCCTTTGATATGTGCTCGACAGTGCTAGTGATGGCAGCGTGCAGACTGCATTTACCGGCAAGTCAAGTACCCTAAAAATTAATCACCATTAGTAATTGCAGGCCAATACCTGTGAAAAGGGGTAATGATGAAAGTGATTGCAATAATAATGAATGCAGTGAGCATATTAGGCTTGATTGTCACAGCTGCCATACAAATTCGGGCTGGCTATTACAGCGACGAGCACTCTAGTCTTTTCACGCAATTTGATTCGTCGCAATCAAATCTTGCGTGGATTTGTGCCTTGCTATTTTTCATTCTTTTCGTGCTATCACTTTCAATGGTGATTTGCTTTGGAGAACAGGCAAAAAGAAAGTCACCGAAACAATAAGCACCCGAAGCTTTCCCGTTTCCTGCGCCAAATAAACGTTTCAAGCACGCCATATTTCATGCCATTGATAGCAGAGACTATAGCATTTAATAGGTTGGCATCATCAGAATCTCTGACAGTAAAGCTAGGTATAGAACAATAGAAAAGTTGCAAGAACTCATCATCCGCAAATCTCAAAGTTATTTGTCAGGCGAGTTCGTATAACACTTTCGTTCGCATCTGTCGAACAACTTTACTTGCGACTCGGATGTCTTGCCAGGCCGGTGGGATTTGAACCCGAGACTCATTGCTGAGAAAGGCTGCAGTACGTGTACATGCTAGCCGCCTTTAATTGTTGCTAGTAACGACTGGAATTCAGCCGACGCTAGCAAGTTCCCACTACCAACTGATACGAGCTGAAACCGATAGGTTAGTTCATCACATTGCCCAATCTGATTTTCGGTAAGTCGTTATACACAATCAATGGCAAAAAAGACCAGGATCACTCCCGGTCTTAACTTGTATAGATAACGACGGAATTTTGGCAAAGATTTTAGATGATAGGACGTGCCATAAAATAGGCGGTCCTTGAAATCTGCGAGCAACGATTCTGGTTCGTATGTATTGCCATTGTACAGTTTTGGACAATCGCATGAAGAATGTTGGCCAACTATAGTAAATGCCGATATAACTCACCTTGCCGGCGTTGAAGTTATCGTGTCACCCCCAGTACTGAGTACTGTGAGTTTGATGGGTTTTTCAGCCTTGCTATTAGCTCAACTATGCGTATATCAGTCTATTTCGATAATCGACGAACAGATTTTCTTTATTTCTTCACTGTGTGTTGAAATGATGACGGCAGAACCTTGTTGGGCAAGTTCGCACAGTATACGTATTACTACGTTAGCGTTGTCTTGATCCAGCGCAGAGGTCGGCTCGTCTGCAAGAATGACACTCGGTTGTTTGAGCAGGAGCCTCGCGAGGGCGATTCTCTTTCGGCAGCCATGCAGTTTTTCAGCAAGACTTCGATGCTGACAATGCCATCAAAGATGATGTTACATAGTTCCTGGTCGAACACGTGTTCCCACATGGGATCCTAAGCAGTGTTCAGAAGAAAAGGCAGCTTACGTTCTACTGCTACCTGCCACAGGAGCAGGAAAGGCATACCAATAACCCTTGAGGGATAATAGCCAGCCACCCCCCATACGGTCCGCGAGATCCCGCACGCTGATACCTGTCAACCCATTGTCCAGAAGCAGTTGAGCCAGGTCTGCAGAATCGCGGTAAGGATGGCTAGGGTAAGGGAGCAGCTTGGTTGCAGTTATGGATGCCATGCGCTCTCCGTGTAAAAAATACCGCCAAGTGTGCATTCCATCCAGAAAGGCAGTAGAGGCAGTAAGCGGCTTCTAACATAAGTGGCCCCACTCCATGTCGCCGCCGGACGCAAGCCCTTATACCTTAATTGTGGCTCAGGCCAAGGCTGAGCGCAGACGACGCTAAATGGGGTGGCGTCTTGAGCCAGGCGCAAGGCAGTTGTCCTGGTTATGATCCTTTTGCAGACTCCCGCAGCGGTCCTCAGCCCACTCCTGGCGGTTGTAAACAGAACGGGAGGGACCGGCAACCGCAGCCCTGTCGGAGTACATCAGCTCGACCATCTCCCAAGTTCACAACAACTAACGATGAGGGACGAAATCCTGCTGATTTTTCAACCAATCCGCCACAGGGCAGCTCGGCAACCAACATCTGTCTGAAACGCAATGCAAAAGAGGAGGCTCTGGGTTAAAGTTGAGGGGAAGAAAGCTATTTTGAGGAACAGCCCCATATGCCAAGGTGTTCCGAGAGAAAGAGGATCTCGACTTGCGTCTGTGATGAAACAGTTGCCCAGGCGGTCAGCAGAGACCGTCGGAATTGGTGAGCCCTGTTCCAACGCGCCACCCACGCGAAGTGATCAAAGTACGAGCTCCCCGGTTACCTGTGGCGACTGTCCCCAACAGGGGAGTCCTCAGGCCAAAATTCTTGCCACTCGCATTCGCGCTATGCACTGCAATAATGCCCGCATGATAATAGTGGGCCGCAACTACAAGGTGACGGGCTGACCAGGCGCTCGACCAGTCACAGCCGACGACTCCCCTGATGATGAACCAGACCGCATTACCATCAGAAGGAAACCCATGCCGAATCCTAGCGTCATCACCATCACCGACCTCGGCTTCGCCTATCCGGGCAGCCCATCGACCATCTTCGAGCATCTGTCTGCGACCCTGGACCGGGGCTGGACTGCCATGCTCGGCGACAACGGCTGCGGCAAAACCACCCTGGCTCGACTCCTGTGCGGACGCCTATCGCCGACCCGGGGAAGAATCAGTCCGAAACCCGGCAGCTTGGTATGTGAATACTGCCCCCAGAACATCGCCGAACAACCGCCTAATCTGGAAGATTTCGCCAACGACTGGTCGCAGCGGGCCGTGGCCATTAGGAGGACGCTAGGCATCGCGGACGATTGGACCTTCCGGTATCCGACACTCTCTGGCGGCGAGGCGAAGCGCCTGCAAGTAGCCTGCTCCCTCAGCCGGGAGCCCGACCTGCTAGTCCTGGACGAGCCGACCAACCATGTGGATGCAGTGACCAGGACCCGTATCAGCGAGGCTATGGACCGCTTCGCAGGCATCGGTCTGCTGATCTCCCACGACCGGGCCCTGATCGATGCCAGCTGCCCCAAGTCGTTGGTCTTCCGTACACGGCATACACCGACCGGCAACGTGCTGACGCTGACCCTATTCAAGGGAACGTTGTCGCAGATAGAGGAGCAAGAGAGGGCTGAGGACCGTCGAGCCCAGGAGGAATTGGACGGCAACCGACGGGAATTGGACAGGCTCAATCGGTTCAAGGCTGCCCGTTTCCAGAAACTCCAGCATCTTGATGCCCTAAGACGGCAGGGAGGCCGAATCGACCCCCACGACCACGACGCCCGGAACACCCACAAGCTTGCCAGACCTGGAACCTCGGGAACAGCGGCCGCCCGTAGCTATCATCAGGCTGACGCACGCATCGCCGCGACCAGCAGACGTACCGCCAACTTGCAGACTGCAGCCAAACGCTATGACGGGAGCATAAGCCTGCAGGTCAAAGCCAGCCACAAACGTGAACTAGTCCGGGTTGACGCTCGCGACCTAGGTGATTGGATGGAAGGGCATGGCGTCAAGGACTTCCGCCTGCATCTCGCTGCAGACAGCCAAGCAGAAAACCGTTACGAACCAACAATAGAGACCATCAGTATAGGACCGAAAGACCACATCGGCATCAGCGGACCTAATGGACGAGGCAAATCCACCTTGCTTGAGCTGCTGATCGCCGGCCTGCCCCCAGATCTACCCTGCCTGATCCTGCCTCAGATCATCGACCCGGCACTCATGCAAAAAGCCATGGAAGACGCAGCCGCACTGCCGGAGACGAAGAGAAAGAATCTGATGACGGCTTACACCCAGCTCAACGCTGACCCAGAAGATCTCCTGGCCGGTCACGAACTCTCAGCGGGCGAAGGCCGCAAACTATTGCTGTGCCTGGGATTCTTGAAGCATCCGCAGCTACTGATCCTGGATGAACCGACCAATCACCTGGATCTGCGCTCTCAGGCGGCTCTGACCGAGGTGCTGGCTCCCTACCAGGGAGCTCTAGTGGTCGTCTCCCACGACGAAAGCCTCCTGGACAATGTAAGCTCAATTCGTTGGGCTGTCGATTGATTCCGGCCATCCGGCAGCCTGATATGAGTGTGCAGGGCAGAGGATGCAAGTTAGTGATAAACCGATTGCTATGAACCCTCCACATAAGATGCCGCCCTAATAAGATGCCGCCCTAATCCAATACAGTGCAGTGCAGAAAAAGAGCGAATAACACAGGAAGCACCGGCGACATGTTCAATATGTGCCGGACATTGGAGGATATAAATAATTCCAAGGCTTAAAACCTTGGAATCGCTGCTTTGTGGTCGGGCCGGCGGGATTTGAACCCGCGACCCCTTGACCCCCAGTCAAGTGCGCTACCAAACTGCGCTACGGCCCGACGGTGCATCAGCACCGAGTAGCGATAGTAGCACAGCGTGGCGGTGCCGACAACGGTCCGGCGAGTCCCAACAGACAAATCCAGACGGACCGGGTTCAATCCTCGACTTGCTATTATATTCCTGGACGGTCGACGCAACCCGCGTCGACCGCAAGTCGTCCCAGCCCGGAAGGGGTTCCATGAGCACAGATGTTTTCGACCTTTCGGCCGCGAAGATGCACAATAAGGGCATGAGCGAAGTCTCCATCAACCAGTTCAGGCACCTTTATGAGACCTGGAAACGAGGAGATGCCAAGGCCTGTGTGCGCGAAAAAGACGTCACTGCGCTCAGGGACGTGCCCCGCACCAAAGACATCCACGACGCCATGGACATGGACATGGCCTTGGACGCATTCTCCCGCACCGCCTTCATCAAGCTCAACGGAGGGCTGGGCACCTCCATGGGCCTGGAAAAGGCCAAGTCGCTGCTGCCCATCCGTCGCCACAAGGCCCGTCGTATGCGTTTTCTGGACATCATCATGGGCCAGGTGCTGACAGCCCGCAAGCGCCTAGGCGTGCCGCTGCCGCTGATCTTCATGAACTCCTTCCGCACCTCGCGCGACACCATGCGCGTGGTCA
The DNA here is from genome assembly GCF_052606245.1 of Bifidobacterium sp. ESL0819. Lineage (NCBI taxonomy): Bacteria > Bacillati > Actinomycetota > Actinomycetes > Bifidobacteriales > Bifidobacteriaceae > Bifidobacterium > Bifidobacterium sp. ESL0819. Next base: position 1,505,872 of record NZ_CP199587.1, on the reverse strand, counting down.
AGCAGAACCGCCGCTTCGTCCAGAACGATGTCCCCGTGGAGATCATTCAGCACATCGAGCCCAAGGTCGACGCCGAAACCGGTCGTCCGGTCGACTTCCCAGCCAATCCCGACCTGGAATGGTGCCCTCCCGGCCATGGCGACATCTTCTCGACCATCTGGGAGACCGGCCTGCTGGACATACTTAAGGAACAGGGCATCGATTACCTGTTCATCTCCAATTCCGACAACCTAGGCGCCAGACCTTCAAGGACTCTGGCCGGCTATTTCGCGCAGTCCGGAGCCCCCTTCATGATCGAAGTGGCCAAGCGGACCGAGGCTGACCGCAAGGGCGGCCATATCGTCATCGACAAGGCTTCTGGACGCCTTATCCTACGGGAGATGTCCCAGGTGGATCCACATGACCGCAGCTCGGCCATGTCCATCCGTAAGCATCCATACTTCAATACCAACAGCATCTGGGTCAGAGTCGATGCTCTGCGCGATAAGCTGGCCGAATACGATGGGGTGCTTCCGCTGCCCATCATCGAGAACCGCAAGACCGTCGATCCCACCGATTCCTCCACCCGTCCCGTGGTGCAACTGGAGACAGCCATGGGCTCAGCTGCCTCGCTCTTCGAGGGAGCCATCTGCGTACAGGTGGACCGTATGCGCTTCCTGCCGGTCAAAACTACCGATGACCTATTCATCATGCGCTCCGATCGCTTCCATCTGACCGACTCCTACGAAATGGAAGACGGCAATTACGATTTCCCCAATGTCCAGCTGGACGAGCGTTACTACAAGTACATTGCCGACTTCGATGAGCGCTTCCCCTATGGGGTTCCCAGCCTGGCGGCTGCCAACTCGGTCACCATCGAAGGTGACTGGACCTTCGGCAGGGATGTGACCCTGTATGCGGACGCCCATCTGAGCGATCAAGGGCGCTCCTCATACGTGCCTAACGGTCAGTATGTGGGACCCCAGGGGATCGAACCGGACGAGTGGGTCTAAGGCCAGGCGCAACAGGGTTCAGCCTGTCAAGAAAAGGGACCGTATTTGGGTGTTTGGCCCCCACGGTCCTGAAAATCAATCTATGATAGGTAGAAGTGCGTTAGGCGCACTAATATACAAAATTTTAACGATACGCGAGGACTGATGGCAGAAGGTACGAACGGAAGACGGCGTTTCTCGGATAAATGGGGCAAGCATGAACTTGATGTCCTAGCCGTCTTATCGTCCGCTTTCCCGCAATGGCTTACATCACGGCAGATAGCGCAACGGGTCAAGGCCTATGCCGACTCTTATGGCGAGCTGGCCGACCAGGCCGCCAAGGCCGCCTTCGCCAAACAGTTCCAGCGCGACCGGGCCAAGCTGGCCGCCATGGGCATAGCCATCGAATCCCGTCAGCCCGAGTATTCCTCCAAGTCAGAGGGGCAGGATTTCGCCTCCTACCGCCTGCAGCTGGGGGACGAGCCTCGCATCCGCATGCACTTCAATCAGGAGGACATGCCGGTGCTGGCCGCGGCCAACTACCTTGCGCGATCCATTGCCATGTCCCAGGAGGCCTGCGAAGAGCCGACCCGACCGGTATCGCGTACCACGCCCCGAGTGCCGCAGGTGCCCATCCCCGGACTGGGCCTGGACTCCATAGCTCCGGGACTGGGTACTCAACGTATTCCTGACAATTTAGTCAAGGTCATCGATTCCCGCCGCTTCGCCGCCACTGTAGACGTGGACGGAGAGAACCTGAACGTGGCCTATGCCGACTCCGACGATCTGGCCATGTTCGTTCTGGAGCACCCTGATGCCTCCATCGTCAGTCCACAGGAGGCCGCAGATGCCTTCCGGCGCCGTCTGGATGCAGCCGCTCGCTTCAAGCTTGCCGATGAATCGCTGAGCCCTGGCGCGGCAACGGTCATTTCCCCGGAGATCGCCCGGACAAGCGTCGAGCATTTCGCCACTGACCTAAGCGACGACGACACGGATCTTCGGCACGCCCGCCGGGCCAGTGCATCCTCCTTCCAGACCGGATCCGAGGTGGACCGCCGCCTGCGACTTATGCTCTTCCTGTCCGCACACCTGGGCGAGGAATTTTCCCTGGCCGAGTTGGCTGAGCGCTTCATCGGCCACCCCAACAGTAAGGAAGAGCTGCGCAAGTACGTCAATACCATCCACAAGGACATCAACACCCTGACCACAGTCTCGGACGACGGGGAGATGGCCGGCAGCCAGTTCTTTGACATCGACTGGTCTCTGTTGGACGACAGCGGCATCGTCTCGGCCACCAACTCGCTGGGGCTGGAACGGCTGGCCGGCATTTCGCCCCAATACTTGAGCATGCTGACCGCCTCGCTCAACTACCTGGCCCATTCGCCCCTGTTGCCCGAACAGTCTCGAACCCAGGCCGAGTCGCTCTACCAGCGCCTGCGAACCCATGTTGGGCCGGGCGAAACACCATGGCTCTCCCTGACCGGGTATGAGACCGAACCCAAAAGCTTCTCGGTGGTCCGCCGGGCCATCAAGACCGAGTCCCTGCTGGACATGGAGTACACGGATGCCGCTGGCAGGACCCGCCGCAAGGTGGTGGCCCCTGCCAAGATCTTCGTGGATGAGGGCGTCTACTATGTCGCCGCCTGGACCGACATCGGCGACGCAGCAGAAGGCACTGAGGCTGCGGACGCTCCCTCGGATTCCAGCCAAGGCAAGAACGGGGCACGTCGCCACCTCAAGCAGGGCACCGGGCGCAACAGGCAATGGCAGGTTCTGCGAATTGCAAGAATCGAGCATGCGACCATCGTCAAGCCCACTCACAAGGTGGAGTTCCCTGATGTGCCGGTCAGTGAGCTGCGCAAGTGGTCCTTTGACAACGGCACGGCTGCGGTCTTCATCACCGACCGGCCGGACCTGCCCTACATCAAGTCCCTGCCGGGCGCCTCGGTTGAGCCCTGCGGATCCGGGCAGAAGGTCCATCTGACCGTCTCCTCGGACTCCTGGTTCGTGGCCTTCTGCATCGCCCATGCCAAGCACATCACTGCGGTGGCGCCCAAGACCCTGCGCACCATGATTCTAGCCCGCGCTCAGCGCGAGATCACCATCAGCGATGCTCACGACAAAGAGCAGGACCGGCGCTAGCTCCGGTCGGAGAGGAGTTCCATGCCTGGATGGATCTGGGTGCTTCTAGTGATCTTCATGCTGTCCATGCTGGTCGGCGGAGCCGTCTTCGCCATTCGCCATGCCATGGCAGCCGGTCGCTCCATAGGGCGGGTCTCAGACGATTTGAACCGCCACCTGCCCCAGCCTCCGGCTACAGTGCAGCCCCAAGCGACGGATAGGACTGAGGGTCCGGCCTTCGCCTTGCCCCTGTCACAGTCAACCGAGCGATACAGCCAAGCTCATGCTTTGGTGCTGCAACGCAAGGACCGGCGCAGGAGGAACCACGGCGTAATCTGGCGGCGTTGGAAGCAGTTCAATAGGTAGTTCTTGGAGGAACATGTCAGGTCATCGTCACCACGGACAGGATTCATCAGCATCCGAACCGGGGCCGGCAGAGCGCTATGCACGTTTCAGTCGTCACCGCAAACGAATGACCGGTGCGCCCGCACGCTTTCAGTCCAAGCTGCCCTTCCCGCTGGATGACTTTCAGCTGGAGGCTATCACTGCTCTAGAGGAGGGCAATAACGTTCTGGTGGCTGCTCCGACCGGCGCCGGCAAGACTATTGTGGCCGATTTCGCCGTTTTCCTGGCCCAGGAGCAGAACGTCAAAACCTTCTATACCACCCCTATCAAGGCGCTGAGCAACCAGAAATATCATGACTTGGTCGACCGTTATGGCGAGGATCAGGTGGGGCTGCTGACCGGCGATACCTCCATCAACTCCGAGGCAGACATCGTAGTCATGACCACCGAGGTCCTGCGCAACATGCTCTATGAGCACTCCTCCACCCTGACAGCCCTGAAGTACGTGGTCCTGGACGAAGTCCACTATCTGGCCGACCGCTTTCGGGGGCCCGTCTGGGAGGAAGTCATCATCCATCTCCCGGCCTCGACCCGCATTGTGGGGCTGTCGGCCACCGTATCCAACGTTGAAGAATTCTCCGATTGGATATCCTCAGTGCGAGGACGTACCCGGCTGGTGGTCTCCGAGCGCAGGCCCGTGCCGTTGGAGCAGCATGTCCTGGTCCAGGCCGACAAGCACACCGAGCCTGAGATTCTGGATCTGTATCGGCACGACGGCTCAGGTCGGCAGACTCCGCGAATCAACCCGCGCTTGGTCTCCCGACTGGCTCAACTGGACAAGGCCGGACAGGAGCGCACCCAGGCCCGGGACAAGGGGCACCACAATCGCCATGGCCGGGGCGGCAGGCCGGAGCGACGGATGGGGGAGCGCTACCGTCCAAGCCGGGCCGACGTGGTTGATGAGCTGGACTTCATGGACATGCTGCCTGGCATTTACTTCATCTTCTCCCGCACTGGCTGCGACCAGGCTGTTCAGCAATGTATCCGAGCAGGACTGCAGCTGACTACCGAGGAGGAGGCTCGCCGCATACGGCACATCGTGGACTCCATGGCAGCCGGACAGCTCAGCAAGGAGGATCTCAAAGCGCTGGGATTCGCCCAGTTCCGCTTCGCTCTAGAGCAGGGGTTCGCCGCCCATCACGCCGGTGTAGTCACTCTCTTCCGGCAGATAGTCGAACATTTGTTCGAACTTGGGCTGCTTAAAGTCGTATTCGCCACTGAGACCCTGGCTCTGGGCATCAATATGCCCGCCCGCTGCGTTGTGGTTGAGAAGCTGGAGAAGTTCGACGGCACCGGCCATGTAGCCCTGACGCCCGGCGAGTTCACCCAGCTGACCGGTCGGGCCGGACGGCGCGGCATCGACGATATCGGCCATGTGATCGTGGTCGACCACCGGGACTTCAGCCCCAAGACTATGGCCGCTCTGTCCAGCAGGAGAGTCTACCCGCTCCACTCCAGCTTCCGGCCCACCTTCAACATGGCTGTCAATCTGCTCAACTCCTCCAGCTACGGCCTTGCCCGAGACACGCTGGACCACTCCTTTGCCCAGTGGGAGGCCAATCGATCAGCATCTCAGCTTGAGGAACGCATCGAGACTCTGACCAGCGGCCTGGAGGATTACCGGAAGGCAGCCCAATGCAGCCGTGGCGATCTGATCGGGTTCATGCGCATCCGTGCGGCCCTCTCTTCAGCCCAGAAGAACGATCGCCGTCGACTGAAGCGTCAAAAGTTCAACAGCGAAAAGGCCCGCGACCAGGCATTTCGCGACCTCGACAGGCATATCGACCAGCTGCGCAAGCAAGAGCAAAGCCATCCCTGCCGCCAGTGCCCGGACCTGCCTAAGCATCTGCGCTGGGGGAACCGGTGGATCCGCATGGACAAGGAGCTGCAGCGCACTCGGGATCAGTACGAATCCAAAACAGGGTCAGTCTCACGCCAGTTCGACAGGATCTGTCAGATTTTGACCGACCTGCGCTACACTCGGCCTGTGGATCCAGACGACTGCCGACTGACCCGCAAAGGGCAGTTGCTCCGGCGAATTTACAGCGAGCAGGATCTGAGTCTTGCAGAAATCCTGAATCAAGGCATCCTCAGCGATCTGGAACCTGCCGAACTGGCAGCCGCCGTCTCTGGACTGGTCTACGAATCCCGCCGCGGGGTAGGGGAGCAGCCGGGGGAGAGGGCGGGATACCGCGCTCCGAGACTAGTCGAGGCCATGGATGATATGAAACGACAGTGGTCCCAGGTACAGGATCGCTGCGATCAGGCTGGTTTGGAACTGCCCCCGGAACTCGATTTTGGCTTGGGGCCGACCATTTATGACTGGGCCTGCGGCGACACACTGACCACCATTCTGCGTGACAGCGATCTGACAGCAGGGGACTTCGTCCGCAACGCCAAGCGCCTGTCCGACGTACTCACTCAGATCGTCCAGGTGGAACCCTACCTGGGCAGGGGAGGGCACCACCTGGCCAAAACTGCCAGCATTGCCGCAGACCAGGTCAACCGTGGCATTGTGGCTTATACGGGCGTGGAGTGAACACGGACACGATCAGGGAATAAGTTTCAGGTCAACACTGTTCTGTAGCTTGGAGGCAGTGTCGGACACGAGTATGGAGGATTCATGGCAGAGCGCAGTCTTCGCGGCATGAGCATAGGGGCGAAATCCCTGGAATCAGATCAGAATGTGGATTTCGCGGCACGCAGCGAGATCGCATACATCTGTCCCAAGGGCCATCGGACTATTCTGCCGCTGGCTGAGGGCGCTGAGGTGCCGCAGGAATGGGAGTGCCGCTGCGGCCAGATCGCTCACCTTGAGGGGCATGACGAGCAGGAATCCGGCAAAACCGGAAAGCCGACCAGGACCCACTGGGACATGCTGTTGGAACGTCGGTCCGAAGACGAGCTCAAGGCTGTGCTTGACAAGCGTCTGAAAATGCACCGCGAAGGATGGTTCCCTGACTATGAGTAAATCACCGCGCCGCCTGGTTCTGCTGGATCTGGACGGCACCCTGACTGCTTCTCATCCGGGCATTATCGCCTCAGTAGTGCGAACTTTTCAAGAGCTTGGTTATCCTGTACCTGACGATGATGCGCTACGTCGATTCATCGGACCGGCCATAGAAGAATCGCTGCGCATCAACGGTATCAGGGAGAAGGACATCGTTAGGGGCGTACAGGTCTATCGACGCTATTACAGCGAGATAGCAGCATTCGAGGATCCAAAGCATCCTGGCCAGCATATTCCTGGACGCCTGCTTGCCAAGGTCTTCGACGGCATTCCCGAACAGTTGCATCGTCTGCGCGCACATGGTCTGACCTTGGCTGTAGCTACTTGCAAACCCGAGTACCAGGCTCTGCCGGTGTGTGAACACTTTGGTCTGATGCCTCTGGTAGATGGCATCTATGGCGCCAGCAAGGACTCCACAAGGATTTCTAAAGCCCAGGTGATCACCCACGCTCAGCAGACCCTTGGTTTCGATATCAAGCACGGGGACCGGTCCCTTATGGTCGGGGACCGCTGGACTGATGTTGATGGTGCGTTGGAAACCGGCATGGACTGCCTAGGATGCGGTTGGGGCTATGCAGAGTCAGGAGAACTCGAGTCTCACGGCTGCTACCGGGTCATCGAAAGGGTCGATCAATTGTGCCAGGCTGTAGAGGATTACTTCCAGGACAACCTTCCAGGAAGCAATTGAAGAAATGACATCTTGCTCAAAATCTCTCTTGCGCTAACGTGCACACACACCTTGTAGACAAAAGACGTATGCAAGTCGGTATCAGCAAATATCCCGAAACGGAGTGTTCCACTATACCCATATGTAGAACTTGCAAGCCATAATCGAAGGAACAGATGCTTCAGCAGAAACAGCCGTGACATCATCACTAAGAGAACGTGCTAAGAAACTGACCTTGAGATGTCAAGTTTTATCGGTTGTCGCCGATGCGTCAATTGCAGACCATGTTGGTGCAGTTTTGGCTTTTGTCCTACATCAATCACTGATGATCAGGATCAGATTCGAGTTTTGCGATTGTCTACTGCCTAGCGTGCAGACAATCGCAAATTTCGGAGCAGGGACAGCAGCAACAGTGATGTCACAGTCAACAAGGCAATTCGTGATAGATCACCAATAAGCCGATAATGTACGTTATGTCAAATTACTTATTATTTTCTCCCCTCTCTCATCAGGTCAAGCGGCTCGCTGACGCCGCTCATGCTGATGCTCCAGACGCTGGCGCAGGCGCATGGCCGTCAGCTCGTCAATGGGCCGCTCAGGCAGACCCGGGGTCAGCTGTCCAGTAGTCAAATCTACATGATCGCAGGTCTGTAGCTCCAAATCCATCCGATGCCAGATAGCACCGATAGAGATGGCAAAAACGGCGCGGCCGGACTGCATCAATGTGAAGACCTGATCGGGGCTTGAACATTCGACGACCTGATCACCGTCGCAGACCACGGTAACATGCTCCAGCTGACTCACGGTCCTACGCTCAAGATAGGCCACAGTGCTCGTAGCATTGACCAAGTTGACACCGGCATCCAGGAGGCGCTTAAGGACGGCGAGGATGACCACATCCTTAAAAGAATAAAGTCTGCGGGAGCCTGATCCATGCGAAGCCTTGATTGATGGTTCGACAATCCGCTTGCGGGCCCAATAGTCCAGTTGCCGATAGGTGATTCCAGCTACCTTTGCCGCGACAGTGCCCCGATACCCCCGGGTTAAGCCCTCAGCCTGCTCAGCTGAGAAGAGTTCCCCTTGCACCAGCGTCGGCACTTCTTCGGCCATGAGTCATATCCCCTATCAGCTCTTGGCGATGACAGCCCGATTATCGAAGTAGACCAGCCTGAATTTGCCGATCATGATTTCGTCGCCATTGTGCAGGTCAGCCTGGTCCACACGTTCACGGTTTACGTAGGTGCCGTTGAGACTGCCGGTATCCTCGACCCTAAAACCTTTATCGGTCCTCACGAATACCGCATGCGCCCTGGAGACAGTGGAATCATCCAACAGAATGTCCGCCTTCGGATCGCGGCCAACGCTGACCTGGTCTTCGTCCAGCAGATAACGCGACCCCGACACCGCTCCCCTGGTGGAAATCAACAAGGCTGTGCCCTCAGGCAACCGGGCCATGGTCTCCAGGTCGTCCTTGGTCAATGGACGGTCACCGTTGGAAGTGACTGGAATGTTCAGGGCCGGCATGCCGATGATGGTCGTCTCGCCCGCAGTTGGAATAGGATCTGTCATAGTTGTCTATTCTACAGGCTTTGCATACTGATAGTCCTGTACGCGTCGAACCTGGTCGATTCTGACACCATCGGACTGCTCCACCGACACGGACGCGTGGAATTGCACCTTGATCCGCGAACCCACTCCCCCGGCGATCTGAATGGCGTTCTGCAGGCTGTCCGGATCTCCGATGGCCTTGACGACATACGGGCTATGCAACTTGACGTGGTCGCACTGCAGGCCCTTGTGCGTATCCAGCAGATAAGTGCTGGTGACCACCCGAACATCGTTGAAGGATATGACCTCAGCACCGGCATTGCGCAACTCCTCAATCAAATTGAACATGGTCGAGGCATCCACACGATCACCATCTTCAGTGACTGTTATCACCACTCCCCTGCCTTCAGCTGGCAGCCTCCCAGACAGGATGCCGCTGCTCTGCTCGTTCTGCTGGGCGATGCGGGCAGCTTCCTTCTGCTTGTCAGCCGCGGACTTGATGGAGGTCAGCTGCTGGTTAAGTTGGCTCTTGCGCTCCTCCAGCTTATCGACCTGGTTGCTGGTTTCATCCAGCAGACGAACCAGCTCCTCTTCAGAAAGACTCTGGTAGGAGGACTGGTTATTGTGCACCTGAACTGCATATCCAAAGCCCAACAGAGCGCACATAAGAGCCACCAGGACGCTGGTGACCAGCCTGACCCGGGTAGCGTTGGCGTTGAGCGATCGCAGAGGCCGTCGACGAACCACTGGGAAAGCACCGGTCTGCGTATCATCGGCCGGTGCCTTGACCCGTCCAGGCCTTCTGGGAGGAATGCTCTTTGGCATCCGCTCATTGCGTTTTTTCCTGAGGGTGTGTCTCATATGCTCACCCCTTGAAGATAAAGCGTCGAATTGCAGAGACGTTGGAGAAGATGCGTATGCCCAGGACCACGATGACAGCCGTCGACAGCTGTGACCCCACGCCCAGCTGATTGCCCAGAAAGACCAGAAGAGTGGCCGTAATCACATTGGAGATGAAAGAGACCACAAAGACCCGATCCGAGAAGCTGCGCTCAAAATAAGAACGGAGCGCGCCCATCAATGCATCCAGGGCCGCCACCACCATGATGGGCAGATAAGGCTGCAGGACGATGGGAATGTCGGGCTTGAGGAAGATGCCCGCCACCACGCCTAGAATCAGGCCGAGAATTGCCGACATGTCAATGACTCCTTCCGGCATATGACAGATTGGGCAGACTAACGGCATTCAGGTTCAGATGCCGCTGTTTGACCACGTTGACAGTGATATTTGCCGTCTTCAGGTCGCGCAGACGGCCCTGCACATCGCTGCGAGCCATCAAATCAGCCAAGGCGCCCTGATCGCCGATGGCCTCGATTTTGTAGGGGGCCTCAATGGAGGCGGTCCCCACCAAAATGGTCTGACCAGCCGTACGCACTGATGTCTGTGTCCCTATTCTATTGCCGTTAATCGCAATTGCCTCAGCCCCTGCTGACCAGAGTTTAGATAGAAACCACTGCAGATCCTGGTCGGTGATCAGTTTGATCTGATCAGCATTATCCCGAGCATCCTTGGAGGCAATGGGGTTGGCCAGCGTGATGACGATGCCCTGGCCCTGCACCTTGCTGGTAGCGTTGGTCAGGTCATCAGCGGTTTGCGTGCGGTTCTGCCCTTTACCGCCCTCCTGAGCTGATAGCGTGTCGATATTGCTGTTAAGGTCCGAGATCTGACCGTTGAGATCATCGGCGCGCTTGCTGACCGTCTCCACCTGAGATATCAGCTTTTCCCGCACCTTTTGACGCGGGTCCCGGTGCAGCACCTGAACCACTCCCGTACCGGCCAAGCCGACAAGCACGCATATGACAAAAACAAGAATTCGGTTGATCCAGACGCTCAGCGGCGATCTGCGCTCAGCGGGCAGCAGCCTGGCATCCTCGAACATGGGGTCCATGGGGCGGTTAGTCAAATCATCAATCAGTCTCAGGGACTCATCGGCCATGCGCCGGCGCATGGATTCCTGAGCTGGCTCCGAGCTCTCCTGATCCACATAGTGACGTGTTAAACCCGCGCTGGAATGCGAAAAAGCCGCCCGGCGGTGAATCAGGGCACGGTCGGGCGGCACGGGGAAGGATTCTGGAGTCATTTGAGGCTCAGTCATGATGTCGGTCCTGACGAAGCAGCCCGATGCCCTGCCGGGCGTAGATCAGCCCTGCTAGCCAATAGAGGCCCACCCCCCAGATGACAGCTGCAAGAGCCACTAGGTGGAAAACGCGGAAAAAAGTAGAAGTGCCGACATCCGCGAAAATCAGGGCAGGTATGGCCAGCATAAGCACGGCCGTCCCAGTCTTGCCCGCGAAGTGCACCGGCAGAGGACCATAATCGTGCTGGGCCAGCGCAAGAACCAGCAGACCCATGAGCACATCCCGCGCACCGACCAGAGCCAGAAGCCACCAGGGAAGTATGGAGGCGATGCTCAGAGCAAGGATGGAGCAGAGGATGAGGAGACGATCAGCAACCGGATCCAGGATCTGGCCCAGCTTGCTGACCTGATTGAACCTCCTGGCGATGATCCCGTCCACGCCATCTGACAGAGCCGAAATCAACATGACTACCAGGGAGATGATCAGATGACGATTAGCCACCAGATAGGCAATAAGAGGTATGGACAGGATACGAAGCAGGCTGATGAAATTCGGCACAGTGAGAATTACCGACCGCGGCTCAGGGCTATACCTGCTGCGTGAAATTCGATCGATCAGTGCCATTCGACTACATTCTAGAAGCTTGAAGGGCTGTTACAAGGATGGCGCGCGCACCGATCCCATAGAGGCGGTCCATGAGGTTGTTTACCTGATCCCTGGGAACCATGGCCCTGACGGCCGCCCACTGCTTGTCATGCAGTGAGGAGACTGTCGGAGACTCATAGCCAGGCGTGATACCCACAGCCATGGCAACGCGCTCAACAGGAATATCATAATCCATCAAAACATAGCGGCGGGCTGTCAGCACACCCTCCAGCCTTCGGGACATGACCGCCAGGCGCTCATCATCAGGATCCAGGTGTGGCGACCTGATGAGAATCCCTTCCGACCGCAGAATAGGATCGCCGAAGATGCGAAGTCCGGCGTTACGCAGAGTGGTGCCAGTGGAGACCACATCGGCGATCAGATCGGCCACCCCAAGCTGGACGGAGGACTCCACCGCCCCATCCAGGTGGATCAGTTCGGCCTTAAGTCCCTTGTCGACCAGGTAGTCGCCAAGAAGTCGGTCGAAGGTTGTGGCGATCCGCTTGCCGTCCACATCCTGCAGACTGTTGATAGAACTGGATTCCGGAGCGGCAAACCTGAAAGTGGAGGCGCCGAATCCCAACTGTGTGACCTCGACTGCCCCGGTCCCAGAGTTCAGCAAGAGATCACGTCCGGTGATACCCAGATCAATGGTTCCTAGACCGACATAGACCGCTATATCGTTGGGCCTCAGATAAAAGAGCTGGATGTCGTTGTCGACATCATCGACCACCAGCTGTCGATCGTTGGAACGCAGACGATAGCCAGACTCTGACAGCAGCCTCCATGCTGGCTGGGACAACATGCCTTTATTGGGCACCGCGACCTTCAACACGGCAACCTCCTAATTGCGGAAGCGAATCTACAGCGGGATAGGGTTGGGGATCACAGGTACCTGTATACATCCTCCAGGGTGATGCCCCGATCGATCATCATGACCTGCACATGATACAGCAGCTGGCTCATTTCCTCAGCCGTACGCTCCTTGCCCTCATACTCAGCGGCAATCCAGGTCTCCCCGGCCTCTTCATTGATCTTCTTGCCGATGAAATGCGTGCCTTTGTCCAGCTCATCAACAGTCAAGGAACCTTCTGGACGCTCCTTGGCCTTTGTTGTAAGCTCCTCAAACAACCCATCGAAGGTCTTCATCTGGCTATCTCCATTCTTCCCATAAAAGCGGTCAGTCCTTGTAGCTTACTTGGGCAGCCTGCCTGATCTGGTCAATGGCCTTGGCCGGATCATCAGCGCCATAGACGGCAGAGCCTGCCACCAGGACATCAGCTCCGGCCCCAGCCACAATGGGAGCTGTAGCGGGGCTTACCCCGCCGTCCACCTGTATGTGGGTCCCAAGGCCGCGAGAAGTGATCTGGTCACGCAGGCGACGGGTCTTGGCCATCTGACTGTCCAGGAACTTCTGACCCCCGAAACCTGGCTCCACAGTCATGACCAGAATCATGTCAAACTCATCAAGAATATCGAAGATGGGCTCCACGGGCTCAGCCGGGCGAACGGCCAGGCAGGCCTTGACCCCCATATCATGCAACTGACGGGCCAGACGCACCGGAGCATGCACAGCCCCGGTGTGGAAGGTAACGGATGCAACACCCAGCTTGGCGAACTCAGGGGCCCAGCGGTCAGGGTCCTCGATCATCAGATGCACGTCCACCGGCAAATCGGTCACCTGGCAGATACGCTCCACCACGGGCTCACCAATCGTCAGGTTGGGAACAAAGTGGTGATCCATCACATCGACATGGACCATATCGGCATTGGCAATAGCCTTGAGATCCCGCTCCAAATTAGCGAAATCGGCGGAAAGAATGCTGGGTGCTATCTGAATGCTCATGCAGATTATTCTATGTTGTACGGAAGACCGCCGGGGGCGGTTTGTGGCCCAATTGCACAAGTCCCGACTCTTGGGCAGCAGCCTCTGTCCTATTTGCTCTTGGTCAAGGACTCCTGACGATCCTCGAGCTCGGTGATGGTCCGAAGCTTTTCGGACAACAAAGAAGTGGGCTTGCCCTTGCGCGCTATGAGCACAAAGGCCGCAGCAGCCAGGATGAAAACGATCATGGAAACCCAAACGTTAACCCTGACTCCCAGGAATTCATGGGCGAAGTCGATGCGCAGGGCCTCGATCCATGTGCGTCCCAGGGTGTACCACATCACATACAAGGCGAAGAGAGATCCGGCCTTGAGGACGTTCGCCATCTTGCGGCCGATCCAGACCAGGAGCGCCGCACCAATAAGATTCCAAATCATCTCATACAGAAATGTGGGCTGGAAGAGGGTTCCAGTCGGACAGGTGGCCCCGTCATAGCACTGCTCGCTGCTGCCAATAGCGGAACCAGCTGCATCGATCTTCAGTCCCCAGGGCAGTGTGGTGGGAGCACCGTAGAGTTCCTGGTTGAACCAGTTGCCCAGCCGACCGATGGCCTGGGCAACCAGAAGGGCTGGAGCCACGCTGTCAGCCAGAAGGGCGGTCGGATAATTCTTGTGACGGCACCAAGCCCAGGCCGCCAGGGCTCCCAGGAGGACTGCACCCCAGATGCCCAGACCGCCACGCCAGATGCGAAGAATGTCGGCCGGATTGCCACCAGCCCCAAAGTAGCGTTCCGGGGTGGTGATGACATGGTAGAGCCGTGCTCCAATGATGCCAGCCGGCACCGCGCAGATGGCGATGTCAAGAATCTGGTCAGTCCGGCCACCCTTCTTCTTCCAGCGTCTGGCCGTGATCCAGGCAGCCACGATAATGGCCAGGAGCATAGTCAGGGCATAGAACCTGATGGTGACAGGCCCTAGGTGAAAGCTGGATATTCCCGGCGATGGAATGTAGGCAAGCGTCATAAGGCCTACATTCTAGCCCTTGGACTTTACAGCCCCTCTCACTTTCCGGGATGGGATATACCCCAACGCAGATCTGAGCAAACCTCAGCCAGGTCCGCCAGTGCCCTTTTGCGGTCCTTTTGCGACTTGCCATGGTCGTCCAGAAAGCAGTGAACCAAGGCCGAGCCGACGATCACCCCGTCTGCGTAGGCGCCGACCTGAGAGGCCTGCTGGGCAGTCGAAACTCCGATGCCCACGCAAACATAAGGAGCGCCAGCCTGCCTGACCCTTGCAACCAGATCCTTGGCCGAGTCGGACATGCTGACCCGTTCGCCGGTCACGCCCATCCTTGAGGCCGCGTAGACGAATCCTCTGGCGGCTCGGGATGTGAGCTGCAGACGTGCATCCGTGGAATCCGGCGAGACCAGATAGACTCGGTCAAGGCCATACCGGTCCGACTGTTCTATCCATTCCCCGGATTCGTCCACTATCAGATCAGGAGTGACAAGTCCAGACCCCCCTGCCTGGGCCATGCGCTCGGCAAAATCCGCTACACCGTGATGCATGATCAGGTTCCAGTAGCTCATGACCAGGGCCCTTGCGCCGTCCGCCTGAACTTGCTGGACTGCGTCGAAGACGCCTTCGACTTTGACGCCATTGTCGATGGCGCACTTGCTGGCCGCCTGGATGACTGGACCATCCATGACCGGATCGCTGTAGGGCAGTCCTATCTCGACGATATCGACACCGCTGTGCACCATGACCCGCATAGCCTCCAGAGATGTGGGCACATCAGGGAATCCATAGGGGAAATATCCGATGAAGGCTGGCCTGCCCTGCCGACGAAGAGTTTGCAGCGTGGTCGCCACCGGGCTGGATGCTCGGCTGAATCCCTTAGGCTGGTTTGGGACTTCTTGACGTACATGGCCGACCATCATCGGGCCTCCTCATCCGCTTGACCGTTCTGGCCATGTCCGCCCTGAGCCTCTAGAGCGCTGGCCTCCTGCTCGGACAGGTAGCCGAACCACCTGCCTGCCGTGGCTACATCCTTATCGCCTCTGCCCGAGACATTGATCAGAATGACGGGATTGTCGATTCCTCTGGACAAAAGGTCAGCGGCCGCCTTGCTGGCACCGGCTAAGGCATGCGAGGACTCCAGAGCAGGAATGATGCCTTCGGTTCGGCAGAGATCGCTGAAAGCCTGCATAGCCTCCTTATCAGTTGCATAGTCGTACTTGACCCGGCCCATGTCGTGCAGCCAGGCATGCTCTGGACCAACCGATGCGTAATCAAGGCCGGCGGAGATTGAATAGGTGTCCATGGTCTGGCCCTGACCGTCCTCCAAAAGATAGGACCTAGTTCCCTGGAAGACGCCGACCTGGCCTGTGCCGGGCGACAGACGGATGGCATGCTTGCCCGACCTGGGCCCGTTTCCGCCGGCTTCGTAAGCGTAAAGGAAAACCCGCGGATCATCCAGAAAAGTGTTCATGATGCCGATGGCGTTGGAGCCTCCGCCGACGCAGGCCACAACCCCGTCAGGGTGGTCGATACCGTATGCGGAAAGCTGAGCGGAGGCCTCTTCTCCGATGATCTTCTGAAAGTCCCTGACGATGGTCGGGAAGGGATGAGGGCCGGCAACCGTGCCCAAAAGGTAGTGGGTGGATTCCACATTGGTCACCCAGTCGCGCAAAGCCTCGTTAATAGCGTCTTTGAGAATCCTCGTTCCGGTAGTTACCTCGACGACTTCCGCTCCCAGCATCTTCATTCTGGCTACGTTTAGTGCTTGTCTGCGGGCGTCGACCTGTCCCATGTAGATTCGGCACTTGAAGCCCAGGAGGGCGCAGACCGTAGCCGTGGCCACGCCATGCTGCCCGGCGCCGGTCTCTGCTATGACGCGGCTCTTGCCCATGCGCTTGACCAAAAGCCCCTGACCCAGGGCATTGTTGATCTTGTGGGCGCCCGTATGATTCAGATCCTCCCTCTTCAAGAAGACCCTGACCTGACCACCGACCCGATCGCTGATCAGTTTGGCGAATCGAGGAGCTGGCGTCAAGGCCGAAGGGCGCCCGACATACACGCGGTTGAGCCTATTCAGCTCCTCCTGGAAGGCCGAATCAGCCTTGGCGTCCTTATAGACGCGCTCCAGCTCGTCAAGGGCACCGACCAGTGCCTCAGGCATGAATCGTCCGCCGTATGGGCCGAAATAGGGACCGTCATGGGTCGAGAGAGGCATGGCCTCTGCGGCCTTGAACCGGTGACCAGCCTGAACCAGCAGGCGGACTGTTCCCTCCTGATCCTGGGATGTGACCAGGCCCTCTCCTATAAGGACAGCATCGGCGCCTGCCTGGGCATATTGCTCCAGCTCGACTGTGCCGAACACCCCTGACTCGGCCACTTTGACCACGTCCTTGGGCAGTTTGGACGCCAGTCGGGCATACTGGCCAACGTCAACACTCAAGTCTTTCAGATTGCGGGCGTTGATGCCGACAACCCGGGCCCCTGCCGCTACGGCACGCTCGATCTCCTGTTGATCATGCGTCTCAACCAGGGCAGTCATACCCAGGCTTCCAGCAAGCTTGAGCAGGTGTTTGAGTCTGGTGTCATCCAGAGCTGCCGCAATCAGCAGGATCATATCGGCACCCTTGGCCCTGGATTCCCAGACCTGGTAGTCGGAAACGATGAAGTTCTTGTTGAGCACAGGAATGCCCACGGCTTGTCTGACCTGCCGCAGGTCATCCAAAGATCCCAGGAAACGCCTGCCCTCGGTCAGAACCGATATGGCCGAAGCACCTCCATTGGCATACTGCCTAGCCAAGGCGGCAGGATTTTTAATATCGGCAAGATGCCCCTTGGAAGGCGAAGCGCGCTTGATCTCTGCAATGACCGGAACACCGGCGCTCTCCCTGAGCAGCCGTGCAGCATCCAGAGGTTTGCGCCTCATGCTCCTGACCTGTTTCTTGAGCTCTTCCAGGGAAATCTCCTGCTCCCGGCTCCTGGCATCCTCTACAGCGCCCGCCACTAGTTCATCCAGGACGGTCATAGAGCCCGTCTTTTCTGCTTTCTGTGTGTTCACTGCCTTGGCCTTAGCGTCTTTCTGCACCGGACTGCCTTTCCTTGTTCTGCATTTGCGTCTGTGTACGATTGCCCTGCATTGCAGGCAGTGGTCCTCCGGCTTCAAAACACGACCGGTGCCCTGTGTGACAGGCCGCTCCCACCTGGTCAACTTCGACAAGAAGCGCATCCCCATCGCAGTCAATGCTGACTCCCTTGACGTATTGGACATGCCCGGAGGTGTCGCCCTTGCGCCAATATTCCCGTCTGGAACGGGACCAGAAAGTGACCCTTCCAGTGGTCAAAGTACGTCTGAGGGCCTCCTCATCCATATACCCGACCATGAGCACTTGGCCGCTGTCATACTGCTGGACTACGGCGGCCACGAGCCCCTGGTCATTCTTCTTGAGTCTGGCCGCTATGCTTGGATCCAGACGTTCTTCCTGATTGTTCGAAGACTGTGACATTGGTCCCCGTCCTCCTCGTTTCAGCTGATGTGTCCGACATGTCCTAGTCGGTTGAACTTTTATGGTTTGGGATATGGTTCCCAGAAGACTATTCGCATAGCCTGCAGATGCCATGCACCATGTGGTGCCGAAATTATTTGCCAGATAAGTTCAGGCCTGCCATCGCACCGGATATCCGGCCCTATGGAGCGCCTGCTTGACATCACTGATGGACACCTTGCCAAAGTGGAAGACGGAAGCCGCCAGAACCGCATCGGCTCCGGCCTTGATGGCGGGAGGAAAATCGGCAGCCTTGCCTGCTCCACCGCTGGCGATGAGGGGAAGGGATACAGCCTTGCGCACGTCAGCGATCATCTCCAGGTCGAAACCCTGGCGTGTGCCGTCTGCATCCATGGAATTTAGAAGGATCTCACCAGCACCGAGCTCCTGGGCCTGCCTTACCCAATCGATGGCGTCAATGCCGGTGGACTGGTGGCCACCCATGGTGGTCACTTCATATCCGGAGATAATTCCCTGTGCATCGGATCGACGAGCGTCGACCGAAAGCACCAGGACCTGACGACCGAAGCGCTGGGCAATGTCGCCGATGACTTTCGGATTGGCGATGGCAGCTGTGTTGATGCCAACCTTGTCGGCCCCGGACCTCAGGAGTGTGTCCACATCCTGTGGGGTGCGTACGCCACCGCCGACGGTCAGCGGGATGAAGATCTGGTCTGCAGTGCTCTTGACCAGGTCAACCATGGTGGCTCGACCGCTACCCGAAGCGGTCACATCCAAAAAGGTCAGCTCGTCAGCGCCCTGTTGGTAGTAAGCGGAAGCCAGCTCAACAGGGTCACCAGCATCGCGCAGATTCTTGAAGTGGACGCCTTTGACCACACGGCCCTGGTCGACATCAAGGCAAGGAATGACACGAACCGCTACCGTCATGCGACCTGCCTTTCTGCCTGGACCAATTTGTTTGAGTCAAGACCTTAGCTTCTCTATGGCCCCAAGGCTAAGGCATGTCCACATTGCAGAACACTGGATCAGACCTGAAGCTTGACGGCCTTGGCTGCAAGCTGTCCGCAGGCGCCGTCGATGTCGGATCCGCGGGTGTCCCTCATGGTTGCAGCAATGCCTGCCTTGTGCAGGATGTCCAGGAAGCGCTGCTCATCCTCGGGCTTGGAGGCCGTCCAGCGTGAACCTTCAATCGGATTCAGAGGTATGGGGTTGACGTGCGCCCAGTCGTCCCCGTAGTGGTTGAGGCGCTTGGCCAGAAGGCGGGCATGTTCGGCCTGGTCGTTGATGCCGCGCATCAGGGCATACTCGATGCTGACCCGTCTGCCGCTGGCAAGGTAGTAGTCATGGGCCGCGTCCAGGACCTGGGTGGTATTGAAGCGGCGGTTCATGGGGACCAATTCGTCGCGCAGCCTGTCACTGGGGGCATGAAGGGAGACGGCCAGACGGACCGGTATCCCCTCTCGGGTCAGCTTGCGGATGCCGGGAACCACGCCGACCGTGGATACGGTGATGTTCCTGGCCGAGATTCCGAATCCCTTGGGCGGCAGTGCGCTGATCTGCCTGACTGCGGAAAGCACCGCCCGGTAGTTGCCCATGGGCTCGCCCATCCCCATAAAGACGATGTTGCTCAGACGTCCCGGGCCTCCGGCGACCTGCCCAGATCTCATCATGTAGGATGCGGCCCTGACCTGTTCCAGAATTTCGCCGGTCGACATGTTCCGGGTCAATCCAAGCTGACCTGTGGCGCAGAAGGGGCAGCCCATGCCGCAGCCGACCTGGCTGGAGATGCAGAGGGTGGCCCTGGAGGGATAACGCATGAGCACGGACTCGATCCTGGACCCGTCGAAGAGCTTCCAGAGGGTTTTGATGGTCGTTCCTTGATCCGCTTTCTGAACGGTGACCGGAGTGATCAGTTCAGGAAAGAAGCGGTGTGCGGCCTCTTGACGGCTGGACGCGGGAAGATCCGTGAAGTCGTCCGGATTGGTGGACAGATGGTTGAAATAGTGGTTGGCCAGCTGCGAGACCCGGAATTTCGGCAGGTTCAGTTGAGCGCAGACCTCCTGACGCTCCTGCTGGTCCATATCGGTAAAGTGACGCGGTGGCTTGCCTCGACGCGCATGGTCGGCCGCAAGCACGTCCCTGAAGGCGCCATCCTTGCCTCCGGGAGTGATGCCGGTCTCAGGCTCGGCATCGGCCATGTCGACATCTGTCATACCTTTACCTCATCCTGTATCAGTCATCCGACGGCCCCCCCTGAGCATCGGACCATCAATTCCGGTCACAGACCAGTGACCAAAAGAACCAGTGTGATGAAGGGTGCAGACATGAGGATGGAATCCACCCTGTCCAGCACTCCGCCATGGCCCTTGAGCAGGTGGCCCATGTCCTTGATCCCAAGGTCGCGCTTGATCAAGGAGGCGCTCAGATCCCCCAGAGTGCCTGTGGCTCCGACCATGATGCCCATGAGCAGGGCGACCCACCAGATTCGTCCCCAATCCGCCATGGGATAGGCGGCTGCAAAAATGACCAGGGCGCCAACCAGGCAGCAGAGCATGGAGCCTGCCAGCCCTTCCAGGGACTTGCCGGGCGAGATGCGGGGCGAGATCTTGTGCTTGCCGAAGAGCGAGCCGAAGAGAAGACCGCCGATATCGCTTAAGGCGGGCAGGAAAATCACCATGAAGGCATGTGCGGCAGGATGCCCGCCAAAGGTGGTGGGCAGGGTTATCAGACAGGCAAGAAAGGTGATGTAGACAACGGTCAGGAGGGTGACGCCCACATTGGCCAGGCTGCTTGATCGGCTTACCCCCTCAGCGGCACCATAGGATGCATCGGCCATGGTCTGCGCATCCTTGCCCGACAGCTTGGCATTCACCGCCTTGACCAGACGACCACCCAGGCGGTGGTTGCGAGTGGCTGCAAGAGCCCCGACCAAGGCAGTGGCCAGAACACCGGCAGTCATGACCGCCACATGGTTCGGCGCGTAGAAAGAGGCCAGCATAGTGGCGGCTGAGCAGATCCACAGTTCGACCACCGGTATATGCAGGCCCGCAGTGGCGAAATCCACCCTGAGCTCCCAAAGCCCCAGGGTCATGAAAATCACAATCAGATAGACAAATGCGTCTATGCGCACCAGTATGCAGGCCAGGATGATAACTACCAGAAGCGCGCCAGTGGCCACTGCCTGCGGCATATTGCGCCCGGTTCGCTTGTTCAGGGTTGCGACGGCATCCTGGCCTGCCTTTTCGGCGGAGTTTTCCTTAGTACTCATGAACAGTGGATCCTCCCCATGCGGATCAGACCTCGAGGATCTCCTTCTCCTTGGCATCCAGAAGCTGGTCGATCATGTCGTTCTTCTGCTTGGTGACGGCCTCCAGCTCCTTCTGCAGCCGGTTGCCCTCATCCTCGCCCAGGTCGCCGTCCTTGACCTTGGCTTCCAGCTCCTCCTTGACCTTGCGCCGGATATTGCGGACAGCCACCTTGCCCTCTTCGGCCTTGTTCTTGGCCAGCTTGACGTAGTCCCGGCGGCGCTCTTCAGTCAGCTCGGGCATAGTGACCCTAATGACATTGCCGTCACGGCTGGGGTTGACGCCCAGGTCGGAATCCCGGATGGCCTTCTCGACTGCGCCTGCCTGGGATGGGTCGAAGGGGGTCACAGCCAGGGTACGAGGCTCCGGGACGCCAATGGAGGCCAGCGACTTGATAGGCGTAGGAGTGCCGTAATACTCCACCATGATGTCGTTGAGGAAGGATGGGTTGGCACGCCCGGTCCTGATTCCAGAGAAGTTCTCCTTGGTCGCCTCGATGCTCTTGTCCATCTGCCTTCCGGCCTGGTCCACCACTGTGGTCATGATCTGCTCCTTGCTGTAAGGACCATCCGCCTGTGCGCGCGAGGTCCGTCATTCTTATACTCTACGGCCATCGGGCCACGGGGGCCAAGCGGCGCGGGGCGTTCCCGCAGCCAGTCACAGGGTACGGTCAGGACCGTCGTGGACCAGTGTGCCAAGACGCTGTCCCTCGAGAGCTCCAGTCACGTTGCCTTCGCCCTCCAGCCCGAAGACTCGGATGGGCATGTCATTGTCCCGGGCCATGGACAGAGCTGCCGCATCCATAACGGCCAGATTGTCCACCAGGGCCCGCTGGTAGCTCAGATTGGTGAACATGCGCGCAGAAGACTGCTTGTGCGGATCAGCCGTGTATACGCCATCCACTCCGTTCTTGCCCATGACAACCTCAACGCAGTGGATCTCCAGGGCCCGCTGGATGGATACTGTGTCTGTGGAGAAGTAAGGCATGCCGGATCCAGCGCCGAAAATGACCACGCGCCCTTTCTCCAGATGACGGATGGCCTTAAGAGGGATATAGGGCTCGGCTACCTGGCCCATGGTTATGGCTGTCTGCACTCTGGTGGCCTGTCCAGCCTGCTCCAGGAAGTCCTGTAGCGCCAGGCAGTTCATGACTGTGCCCAGCATGCCCATGTAGTCGCCGCGCGAGCGTTCAATGCCAGCCTGGCTGAGCTCGGCTCCACGGAAGAAGTTACCTCCTCCTACGACGATGGCCACCTGAACACCACTGTGCACCGCCTGGACGATCTCCCTGGCCACCCGTTTGACCACCTGCACGTCGATGCCGACCTCGCCTCCCCCGAAGGCCTCTCCGGAGAGCTTGAGCAGCACACGACGAGGCGATGCTGGGTTTTGCGCTGAATCGGATCCGGTCATAAAAGCCCTTTCTCCAGACAATGACAGGCGTAATACACCATTAATAGGATATCCAGGCTAGACGACAACCCCACCTTGAGTAGCCGCAAAAAATAGGCTCAGGATTAAAGAAGGGGAGCGACCATGGAAGCCGTTCCCCTAATATGAATGCCTTCGTCTGCCTATCCCTCAAACAGGATCAGGCCAGGCAACCCAGGACATTGCTGGGCTGATACTACTCCTCATCGCCCTTGCCGACCTCGAGACGAGCAAAGGCCAGAGCCTTGCCGTCTACCTGCTTGAAGAGGTCTCCTATGGTCTTGGAGGTGTCCTTGACATACTGCTGCTCCAGCAGGACGGTCTCCTTGAAGAAGGCGTTCAGGCGCCCCTCGACGATCTTGGGAATGATCTTCTCGGGCTTGCCTTCGGCCTGGGACTTCTCGGTGGCTACGCGACGCTCGGACTCCACCACGTCGGCGGGCACATCCTCGCGGCTGAGCCATTTGGGGCTCATGGCGGAGATCTGCAGGGCCACCTCATGGGCCACCTGGGCGCCGGCCTCATCAGTGGCGATCATGGCCACAATGGAGGGGGGCATTTCCACGGACTTGCGGTGGGCGTAAATCTCCACACGGGGACCTTCGACCCGGGCTACCTGGCCGACCTTGACGTGCTCATGGAAGAGCGCGCCGGCTTCCTCCACGGTCTCCTTGACGGTGCCGGACTTGGATGGAGCGGCATCGACCTGCTCGGCGTTGGAGGCATCAGCCTTGGCCACGTCGTCGATGACCTCCTGGCCAAACTCGACGAACTGAGGGGTCTTGGCCACGAAGTCGGTCTCGGAGTTGAGCTCGACGGCGTAGCCGATCTGACCCTGTCCGCCCTCAACGACGGTGGAGGCGATCAGACCCTCCTGGGCCTTGCGGCCCTCGCGGGCGCCTGCGGCCTGAATGCCGGTGGCGCGGATGATCTCCTTGGCGCGGGCCATGTCGCCTTCGGCCTCAGTCAGGGCCTTCTTGACGTCCATCATGCCGGCGCCGGTCTGGTCACGCAGCTCCTTGATCAGTGCAGCGGTGATTTTTGCCATGAAACTCTCCTATCTGGTCTTCCCGGACTGTTGGCCCGAAAAGATTCGTGGATGCATCTATCGAGGCGCCAGGTTTCAGGCGGCCTGATCCGCAGCGGGGGTCTCCTGCTGCTGTTCCGCAGTCTCCTGGGCCTGCTCCTGCGGCTGTCCGTCCTTATTCTCCAGCAGGTTCTTCTCCCACTCGGCCATGGGCTGGTCGGAGGCCTCCTCGGTCTTGGCGGCCTTGCCGGAGCGCTCCAGCAGACCGTCGGCCACGGCATCAGCCATCAGCCGGGTCAGCAGCTCGACGCCGCGAATGGCATCGTCGTTAGCGGGAATGGGGTAGGTGACAAGCTCAGGATCCGTGTTGGTGTCCACCAGGGCCACGACCGGAATGCCCAGCTTGTTGGCCTCGGAGACCGCTAAGGCCTCCTTGTTGATGTCGACCACGAACAGCGCCGAAGGGGTGCGGTTCATGTTCCGGATGCCGCCCAGCTGACGCTCCAGCTTGTCCTTCTCGCGACGCAGAAGCAGAAGCTCCTTCTTGGTCAGCCCCGAGCCGTGCACGTCGTCGAAGTCCATCTCTTCCAGTTCCTTCAAGCGGCCGACCCGCTTGGTCACGGTCTGGAAGTTGGTCAGCATGCCGCCCAGCCAGCGCTCGGAGACGTAGGGCATGTTCACGCGAGTGGCCTGGGCCTTGATGGCCTCCTGGGCCTGCTTCTTGGTCCCCACGAAGAGCACAGTGCCGTTGTGGGCCACGGTCTGCTTGATGAAGTCATAGGCCTGGTCGATCAGACCGAGCGACTTGAAGAGGTTGATGATGTGGATGCCGTTGCGCTCCATCAGGATGTACTGCTTCATCTTGGGGTTCCAACGACGGGTCTGGTGTCCGAAGTGAACGCCGGCCTTCAGCATTTCGCTCATGGTGATCTGTGCCATGTCCGTACCTTTCATTGTCGGTTATTGCCTGGCCATGTGCACCTGCGTGCAACTCCGAGGAGCCGACCGACACAGGACGTCGCGGACATGGCGCGAATTTTCGGCGTGCGTTCGGGAATACTCTTGGCGCGCCTGCCCACCCGTGACAGCGGACCTGCGCAATGACACGCCGAAATATTATGATACCCGAGGCCAATGACCTCGGGTATCACGTTCGCCCTCTGCCTACCTGGCTGATCTCAGCTGCTGCATGGCCCTGCGGCGGACATCGCTCTCCAGCCGATCCACATAGACATGGCCGTCCAGGTGATCGCACTCGTGCTGGATCATACGCCCCATGATGCCGTGACCTTCAAGAGTCACCGTTTTCCCGTCCAGATCGATGCCATGGGCTCGGGCGTAGTCGGCTCTCCTGGTCGGATACCAAAGGTTGGGCAGGGACAGACATCCCTCCTCGCCATACTGCTCGCCGGAGGTCTTGTCGATGACTGGATTGATGATGTAGCCCACCTTGCCGCCGATGTTGTATGAAAAGACACGCAGGCCTACGCCAATTTGATTGGCCGACAATCCGGCCCGGCCCGGGTCGTCAACAGTGTCCACCAGGTCACGCACCAATCTGCGCACAGCCGGGGTGATGCTGGTCACTGAATCGCAGGGGGTGCGCAGAACCGGATCGGGAACCACTCTGATCGTACGAATCGCCACTGCTTACTCCTCGTCATTCCGGCCGTCGCGGCCGTCCTTCTCGTCCTCTGATGCCACTTCCTCTTGGCGGCCATCACGTTTGCGCCCGGTCATGCTGGCCAAGGAATCGCTCATAGTGGTCCGCGCCCTGCTCACAAGGTCGCTCTCCTTGGCAGCTGGCTTGGCTGGCGTCCTGGGCGCATAGAGGACCTTGTCCACAAGTTCTGCATACCGGCGGAGCACTTCGGGGCGCACTACCTTCAGGCTGGGGGTCAGGGTACCGTCCTCCTGGCTGAAGTCCTTGTCCAGCACCAGGAACTTGCGCACCGACTCGGCCCGTGAGACGTTGCAGTTGGCCTTGTCCACATACTGCTGAATAAAGGCGTGGATGGCCTCGTTGTGGCTGGCCTGCTCCATGCTCATGTCAGCGTCCAGACCCTGGGAGGTCAGCCAGGACTTCAGCATGCCGGCATCCAGGGTGACCAGCGCGCCCACGAAGGGCCTGCCGTCGCCCACGACCACGGCCTGGGAGACTATCGGACAGGTGCTGATGACATCCTCCAGAGGCGCCGGGCTCACGTTCTTGCCGCCGGCGGTGATGATGACGTCCTTCTTGCGGCCGGTGATGAAAACGAAGCCCTGATCGTCGATTTGGGCCAGATCGCCTGTGTGCAGCCAGCCATCCTTATCGAGAACAGTGGAATCCAGCTCGGGCTGATGGTAATAGCCCATGAAGACGCTAGGACCCTTGACCAGGAGCTCGTCATCGTCGCTCAGCCTGACCGTAATGCCTGAGCCCGGGCGGCCGACAGACCCCACCTCGTTTGCGTCTTCAAAGTTGACGATACAGGGGGCTGCCGTCTCGGTCATCCCGTATCCCTGAATGAAAGTGATCCCATCGATTCCATTGAAGAAGTGAGCCAGATCGGCATTCATGGGTGCACCGCCGCAGGCCAGGTAACTCAGGTTGGAGCCAAGGGCAGACTCGATCGTATTGCCGACGGTCTTGGTGTAGAAGGCGTGGGCAAGGCGCGTCAGAGGCGAATGGCCGCGCCCTTCCTGCTCATCCTTGGACCATTTGATGAAGTGCCTGGTCGCTTTGGCGAAGACCTTGCCGGCAAAGCCTGTGCCAGCCTTTTGCGAGGCGGCGTTGTAGACCTTTTCGAAGACTCGGGGCACGCCCAGCAGATAGGTGGGCCGGAAGGTGCGCAAGTCAGTCAGCAGGTGCTTGGCGTTGGAGACATATCCCACCACGCCCTGAGCACCAATGGCCACGTACTGGATGTAGCGGGCGAAACAATGCGCCAGGGGCAAGAAAAGCATCAGGCGGGAGGGCGCTGCCAGCATGTGGTAAAGCACATCCCAGCCCACGAAGACAATATGGACAAAGTTTCGGTTGGAGAGCATGGCGCCCTTAGGCTCGCCGGTTGAGCCCGAAGTATAGACGATGGTAGCCAGATCGTCGGCCTTGACCTGGGCAATGGTTTCATCCAGGCGTTCGTCGTCGATCCCCTGGCCGAATTCACTGACTGCGTTCAGTCCTCCGGCCTCGAAGTTGAAGACGTACTTGAGTTTGGGCGAGGACCCGCGAACCTGCTCCAGAATCTGCGCATGCTCCGAGTCACCTGCAAAGGCCAGAACACAGTCCACGTCCTGAACAATCTTCTGGGCCTGACTGGGAGAATCGGTCTCATAGATGGGCACCGAGACCGCACCGATGGCAGCGCATGCGAAGTCCGTGACCCCCCAGTCGTAACTGGTGGAAGCATAGATGACCACGGTGCTGCCCTTTTCCACGCCCAGGGCCATCATGCCCTTAGCTACAGCGCGGACCCGTGCGGACATCTGCCCGGCCTTGACATCGTGCCAGTTCCTGGTCATGGGATCCTGCCACTGGGCAACCAGCTCCTCAGGATCGCGGGCGGTGCGCTTTTCCAGGAGCGAGTAGATGGTGTCCTTGTCCGTCGTCGGGTGTTGAAGCTCGACGGTATATTCACGCAACATACCCACCATCATATGGGTCACCCCGCCAAAGCCGCCGCCTAGCCCATGTCGAAGCGCACACAGACCCAGCGCGAACCGCTTCTGGCCACGATCAGGTTGGCCAGCACCGTACGCTCGCCGACCAGAAATCCGATGGTGGTTTCGTACCGGTCAGGGTCCACGCGATAGATCTCGACCAGTGTAGGAATCAGCGGCAGGTAGGTCATGCCGATGTGATCCGCTGTGCGGACCATGCCCAGATGCCGATCTTGCAGCAGTCGGGCCAGCAGGGACAATCGCTCCATGCAGACGCGGTTGAGAACACGGTCCAGGCTCTTCATAGGCAGGCGTCCCCGCAGCACATCGAAGACCCTGGATGCCAGTGCACACAGATTTACGAGAATACGCTTCAGGTCCTCCGACAGACCCTCATGCCCGGCAGCATCTCCCGGCCGGACGAAGTTGACGGTTCGCACCGTAAGTTTGATACCGCCAAGTCCCAGCGGCACCTGTGTGCAGGTGGACGGCCACCAGCCGCCGAACTCCTGTCCTGTCGAATCTTCGAATGCTTGATCACGATCCCAGGCCGGCGCCAGATCCATGTACTCCGTCATGCTTCTCCCTCGCACTTCGATGTGCTTATTGCCCCCACCCCATGCCGACGCGGCGCACAGGGCAACCGACGCAACGACAGCGATTACGTCCAGAGTAGGGATGGGCAGAAGGATTGTAAAGGCCGGTTCAAAAATGTGGTCAACTGAACCGGCCTCTGTACGGATTGTGGATAAATGGTAGGTAAATGTCCTGTTTTCTGCTCAGCAACGGATGGCAGGCGTCACTGCAACACGGCACTTCTGGAAGTTCTTGACATCCACGTAACCGGTGGAGGCCATGGCCCGCCGCAGGGCTCCGATCAGATTCAGACTGCCATCGGTGCGATCGCTGGGTCCGAAAAGTATGCGCTCCAGACTCCCCACCTGGCCGACCTGAACCCTGCGACCCCGTGGCAACTCAGGGTGATGCGCCTCGGCCCCCCAGTGCATGCCTTGGCCAGGAGCCTCCGTAGCCTTGGCCAAGGGTGTGCCCAGCATGACTGCGTCGGCCCCCATGGCCAAGGCCTTGACAAAGGACCCCGAGGTGCCGGTCTCCCCGTCGGCGATGACCTGAACGTAACGTCCGCCGGACTCATCCAGGTAGTCGCGACGCGCCTCAGCCACATCCGAGATGGCCGTTGCCATAGGGGCCTGAATTCCGATGGTGGCGGAGTCAGTCGAGGAAGCTCCCCCGCCGAACCCGACCAGGACTCCAGCGGCACCCGTGCGCATCAGATGCAGGGCGGCCTGGTAGGTGGCGGCCCCGCCGACAATGACCGGAACGTCCAGGTCATAGATGAACTTCTTCAAATCCAAGGGCTCATGGCTGGTTGAGACATGCTCGGCCGAGACCGCCGTTCCGCGGATTACGAAGAGATCAACACCCGCATCGACCACCGTGGCATAGAACTCTTGGGTGCGCTGCGGCGACAGGGCTCCAGCCACCGTGACTCCAGCCTTGCGAATCTCCTGCAGACGGCGGGTGATCAGCTCGGCCTTGACCGGCTCTCGGTAGGCCTCCTGAATGACCTCGGTCGCCTGCTCCGGCGAGGCATTGGCTATCCGGTCCAGCTGCGGGAGCGGATCCTCATATCGGGTCCACAGTCCCTCCAGGTCAAGCACACCCAATCCGCCCAACCGTCCCAGGGCGATGGCCGTCTCCGGACTGGTGACCGAATCCATGGGCGCCGCCAGCAGCGGCAGATTGAACTCGTAGGCATCCACCTGCCAGGCCGTGGAGACATCCTGGGGATCCCTGGTCCTTCTGGATGGGAGTATGGAGACATCATCGAGCGTGTAGGCCACCGTGGCCTTCTTGCCGAGACCGATTTCGATTTCCTGTGTCATGTCTGCCAGCCTAGCGCCTCACAATGACGCTCCGGCGTGCTACGAACGGGTTACGAGCATGGCAACAGAGGGTAACAAACTTGGGATAAAACAGTTCGCGAGCGCAACTGAGGCATCGGGAGCAGGATCCGGCCCCCGACCCGCCGACCGATAGGAGGCCGCCATGGACAAGATCACCGTGAAAGGACGCATCGTCGAACTCGACGGTGACGAGATGACCCGGGTCATCTGGAAAATGATCAAGGAACGGCTGATTCTGCCCTACCTGGACGTGGACCTGGACTATTACGACCTGGGCATCCGCAACAGGGACGCCACCGACGACAAGGTCACCGTACAGGCGGCACAGGCCATTCAGCGTGAGCACGTGGGCGTCAAGTGCGCCACCATTACCCCGGACGAGGCCCGGGTAAAGGAATTCGGTCTCAAGCGCATGTGGAAGTCGCCCAACGGTACCATCCGCAACATTCTTGGCGGAACCATCTTCCGCGAGCCCATCGTCATCGACAACATTCCCCGGCTGGTTCCCGGATGGTCCAAGCCCATCGTGGTGGCCCGCCATGCCTTCGGCGACCAATACCAGGCGACTGATTTCACTGTTCCCGGGCCGGGAAAGCTCAGCGTCGTCTTCACTCCTGAAGACGGGAGCGATCCGGTAACCCGAGAGGTGACCGTCTACCCAGGTCCGGGTGTGGCCCAGGTTCAGTTCAACCTGGACGACTCCATCCGCGACTTTGCGCGCTCCTGCTTCAACTATGCCCTGCAGAGGCACTATCCGGTCTACCTGAGCACCAAGAACACCATCCTCAAGGCCTATGACGGCCGGTTCAAGGATATTTTCGCCCAGGTCTACGAGCAGGAGTACCAGAGTCGGTTCGAACAAGAGGGGCTGACCTACCAGCATCGGCTGATCGACGACATGGTGGCCTCCTCGCTCAAGTGGCAGGGCGGCTATGTCTGGGCCTGCAAGAACTACGACGGCGACGTCCAGTCAGATGCAATTGCTCAGGGGTTCGGTTCCCTTGGTCTCATGACCTCCATGCTGATGACGGCCGATGGACAGACGGTAGAGGCCGAGGCCGCCCATGGGACCGTGACCAGGCATTACCGGCGCTGGCTCAAGGGGGAAACCACCTCCACCAACCCGATCGCCTCCATTTTCGCCTGGACCGGCGGGCTCAAGCAGCGGGCGCGGCTGGATGACACCCCCAAGGTGGCCGAGTTCGCACAAACACTGGAAGCCGTGGTCATCGAGACCGTACGCTCCGGTCGCATGACCAAGGATCTTGCCAGTCTGGTGGGTCCTGATCAGCCTTGGCTGGACACCGAAGGGTTCATGGACGCCTTGGACCATGCTCTTGCCGAGCGTATGTCTTCAGGTGCTGCAGAGGCTAGTGGACGCAAGGCAGACTAGCAGATAAGACAACAACACCCTCTCCTTGCCATTGCAGAGGGTTATTACAGGCGGTTACTCTCCACAGATCAGCCTTCACTGTCAGTCCCACCGGCGAGGACCGTGTACGCGAAACATCGGCCCTTCATACGCTCCTGCCCGAGAGCCCATAGAATGGTTGCTCGGGACCCGGCCAGAGTCGGGCTCTGTCGGAACGAAGGAGCGAACGTGAAGAAGACCGGCTTTGCACGGCATTTGTCCGGCTTGCTGGCCCTGCTGGCGAGTCTGGTCATGGTGGCATCGGCTGGTGCTTGCGGTGGTCTGGCCTTGGGCAGTGGGCAACAGTCTCCGAGCGCCTCACAGAGCCAAGGGGCAACTGCGGCCGCTGAGGTCCCCGGTCGGGTGGCCATTTTCACTCCCTCCGATGGCATCACCCTCTCCCAGCACACGCCCATCAACAAGTGGGCCGCGCTGGTTCCTGAGCTCAAGGCAGCACTGGCCAAGGAGCATCTTCCCAATAAACACATCGATGCCTACACCAGCGGGAACCTGGAGGATCAAAGCAAGGAGCTGCAGGATTACCTGGTCAACCGCCTTTCGGAGCGCAAGGCCGGAAAGACTTCAGAGCCGACCACACTGGTGGTGGCACCCATGACCTCGCCAGATTCCATCACCCGGCAGTATGGCGACTATATCAGCCACTCATTGGATGCCGACGCCAAAGACAAGGCGCGCGCACGTCTGGTCTCTTCTTTGCGTCTGGCTGCGGGCGCAGGCATGCATGTGGTCCTGCTGGCCAACCAGGTGCCGGGCATCCAACCGGATCTGTTCGTGCAATTATCTGATGCACGGGCCATTGGTCAGATGCAGGCGGACAAGCTGGCCAGCAAACTGGAACTGGACAAGGCCAGCAAGGACAACCCCTGCCGCATCGAAATTCTGCTGCCGAACCGGGCAGCTGACGCATCATCTGATACATCCCCTGCTGACAAGGGTGTTGAAAGCGTCCAGGCTGAGCAGAATTCCTTCCCCGCCCAGGCTTTCGCTGGAATCTGGCAGGTTCTGGGGCCCTACTTCAAGGATGGACGGGCTATCAGCCCCTCTGGGCTCCTGAAGGCAGACAGCACCGAGAAGGACTGGCAGGCGATCGCCTTTGATCCAGGCAAGGACGCTTCGGCTACCGGCAAAGAGCTGGCGACCCGCCTGGCCACGAACGATGACGCCAAGACCCACACCGAGGTGGACGGCATTCTGGCCATGAACGACTTCATTGTTTCCGGCGTGGTCTCTGAGCTCGGGGATCTGGGTTATCGGGGTTCTTCGGCGGACGTCAACCCGGAGATCTCGATATCAGGCATTGTGGGATCCATGGTCGGTCATAAGGATCTGCACCGGCAGCGCGTGCCCAAGCCCGCTCAGAGCCCTGCAGCCCAGAATCCGACGGCGTCGCAGGCTGATCCTTCACAGACCACGGGCAGGACTCAGGATTCCACGCCCTCGGACGACCACGCTACCTGGCCCGTCATCAGTGGATACGGTGCCTACGTGGACAACATCCCTCAAATCGTGGACGGACGGCAGTGGATGACTGGTCTGGAGGACAGGCTGGGTCTTGCGGCTGATATGGCCAAGGCCTGTGTCGGGCTCAACAGCCAGGGCAAGGTGCCAGCCATGGATACGATCCAGACCGTCAACCAGGACGGCAAGCAACTGCGCCGCCTGTCAAGACCCTTGGTTGCGGTTTCGGCCTCCAACCTCAAGGCGGCTCTGATTGATACAGGCTACATCAAGCCAGCCGACGCAGGTCTCTGAGCATAGATCTTCTGTTCGATCTGGTCTTCATACCGCTTGAGAACCTCCTGGCGACGGGGCTTGTATGATGCGGTGAGCAGTCCGTTTTCACGAGTGAAGTCCTGGTCCAGAACCAGATAGCGTCGGATTCCCTCGGCCCGGGAGACCTGCGCATTGGCCGCGTCTACCGCACGATCGATCTCCGTGCGGATGATAGGGTTCTCCCCAGCCGAAGCGGCATCGTCCAAGGGTTCAGCGCCCTGGTCCCGCAGCCACTTGTTGACCTCCTCGAGATTGAGGGTGATCAGGGCCGAAATGAAAGGCCTGCGGTCCCCGATGACCATGCAATGGCTGATGATGGGCGAACGCTCAACGGCTGTTTCCAGCAGCGACGGCGAGATGTTCTTGCCCCCTGCAGTGATGATGATCTCCTTGCGCCGACCGGTCAACCGAACGAACCCGTCTTCGTCCAGACTGCCCAGATCGCCGGTCAGCAGCCAACCGTCGCGGATCTGCCTGGTGGTGATTTCCGGATGGTTGTGGTAGCCCATGCAGACATCGGGGCCCTTGATACACAGCTGGCCCTCCTGGTCGATGCCCACGGTGATGCCGGGCATGGGCAGGCCGATGGTGCCCAGCCTGTAGCCTTCGGTGGGGTTGACCGTCACCGGGCCCATGGTCTCGGTCATGCCGTAGCCCTCCAGCAGAGGCAGACCCATGCCGTTGAAGAAGTCCGCAATGTCCCTGTCCAAGGGGGCACCGCCCGAAATGGCATACTTGACCCGGCCGCCCAAGGCCTCCAGGATGGGGTCGTAAACAGTGCCTGTGTACATGAGGTGTTTGGTCTTCAGCGACATGGGAACCCGGCTTCCGGTCTGCTGATGACGGGACCACTGCCTGGCCACTCCAGCAGCATCCAGGAAAATCCTGCCCTTGGCGCCTGCTCCGGCCCGCTGGGAGGCAGCGTTGTAAATCTTCTCGAAGATTCGCGGCACAGCCAGGATGAAAGTGGGCTTGAAGGTCTGCATGTCCTGCAACAGATTACGGATGGACCCGGTAAGCCCCAGGGTGAGATCCGTTGCAATGGCGAAGAACTGCAGGCAGCGGGCGAAAGCGTGGGCCAGGGGCAGGC
Source organism: Bifidobacterium sp. ESL0819 (assembly GCF_052606245.1). Lineage (NCBI taxonomy): Bacteria > Bacillati > Actinomycetota > Actinomycetes > Bifidobacteriales > Bifidobacteriaceae > Bifidobacterium > Bifidobacterium sp. ESL0819. The sequence goes on along the minus strand of NZ_CP199587.1, from coordinate 1,472,394 downwards.
AGAGCAGAAGCCGCTTGCCCTCACCCAGGCAGATGTCAGGGACTGCCTGAGTACCTGAACGGACAGTGAAGACGATGTTACTATGGCTGAGTTCTATACCCTTGGGCTTACCCGTGGAGCCTGATGTATAGACGATGGTAGCCAAGTCGGAACCCTGCACCGAGTCGGCACGGGCCTGGAAGTCTGCCTGGTCCACCGCCCGTCCGTAGGCGGTCATGGTAGTCAGTGCTCCCCTGCTGATCACATACAAGTCGTTCAGATAGGCACACTGGGAGCGAACCGCATCCACTCGGGCCCTCATGTCGTCATCCTCCAGAAAGGCCATGCCGACATGGGAGTCGTTGAAGATGCGCCGAATCTGATCGGGAGAGTCGGTCTCGTAGACCGGCACCGTCACGGCTCCGATGGACAGGATGGCCATGTCCAGGGCAGTCCATTCCCATCGGGTGTGCGAGACGATAGCCACCGAATCTCCCCGGCCTACCCCCCGGGCCATGAGCCCCTTGGCCAGCGCGATCACACGGTCGCGAAACTCACGGGCCGTTATCGTGCTCCACTCGCGTCCGCTCCGGTATTCGATCAAAGGATCGTCGCCCAGGCGCTTCACCCTGTCCTCAAGCAGGGAGAAGACACCGGCATCGGCGTCTATGGGCTTCTCAAGCGGACGCGTAAATTCTTCCTGCATGTTCTGCATGACCACTCCCTGCTGAAACGGCGTTATGCTTTACGATTCTAACCGCTCCCCCGGGCCGGCGATATACCTGGTCTGCAGACGCGCGAGTCTCGCAAGCGGACCGCGCGCTCCTATAGAGGCTTGAGACGAATGCGGTGCCGTCCGACTTTAGCGCCTGGATCCAGATAGTGATTGTGACCATCTTTCAGCCCCCAGTGCAGACAATCTTGATCACAGTGATCAGAGACCCCATCTACTTCTCCCCAGACTGTGCCGGCCTGCAGCCGGGTTCCCTCCGGCAATGAACTCTTCGCTGGCTCATAGGTGGAGGTCAATTTGCCGTGACGAATGGAGACCACGTCCTTGCCTGCTACAGAACCGACAAAAGTGATGACACCGTCTGCCGGGGCCCGGATGTGCCTGCCTTGTTGCACTGCCAGATCGATCCCGCGATGACCGCTCAGCCATGGATGATCCGGAGGATCGAAGGGACGCATAATCGCTGGAGCGGCCTTATCACCAGGCAAAGGTTCAAGGGGCCACAGCCAGCCCCGGCGACAGGCTGAGGTCGATGAGGTAACTCGACCGTTCTGCGCCGGAGCTGCAGCCGAAGGCAGGGTCGGCGCAGGCTGAGACGCGACGGTTGCCGTAGGCCCCGCGGTCGACAGGACCAGTGCCAGCGTCAACACCAGCAGCGTCCTGGGGAACCAAGGGGGCCGACAGCCGGGAGGCATGATGGGCATCCGGCCGGTAACTCGCCCAATACCCTTGTTCTTATGGTCACGCGCACAGGCCATAGTCGCACCTTCATTCCGTCATCGTGGGTACCCGATTGGGCGCCCACCATCATGATGGACTGGATACCAAAGCTGCTTGAGCCGGAAGGAAGTATGTGGTCGAATATGTAATCGTCCACACCCGGATTGACCGCAGAGAAACCATACTTGAAAATCCTGGAAAGGTGTTTTTATCCAAGATGACTTCATTGACCCCTTAAGCCAGATGAATGACCGTCCAGGAGATGGGAGGCAGTTGAAGGTTTATGGCGTCCTCATCCATCCTGAAGTCTTGCCTGGCGTGCATGACGACCCGCTCCTGATGTTCAAGGGTGTTGCGAGCCGAGGGGTCATCCTCGTGCAGGGTGCTGACCGTCGTCTTCCGATGTCGATCCTGTTCAGGCAGCGCGATTCTACAATCAACGGAACGCTCAAGACTACGGTTGACCGCAAATATGCTTAGGGAACCGTCGGTACCTCTGACGGCCACAGAGTCAGTCATGGGCACCTGGCCATAGCGGGAGGTCTCATAGGTGTCGCCGCTTTGCAGGCTCTTGAGTACACGGGCACCCCGCGCATAACGGGCAGTCAGGGCGAAGGGATAGAAAATGGTCTGCCTCCAGGCCGGGCCGCCGGGCTCGGTCATGATGGGGGCAATGACGTTGACCAGCTGGGCCAGGCTGGCCGCATGAACGACGTCAGCATGCCTGAGCAATGTGATCAGCAGGTCACCCACCACCACGGCATCTGCCGCCGAATAGACATCCTCCAAAAGCGGCGCGCCAAGAGGCCAATTGCCGATGCCTTCCGGCGATTTGCTGGCCTGAGCATCCTGGTACCAGACATTCCACTCATCGAAGGAGATGAAAACCTGATGATCACTGCCCAGCCGGGCACGCGAGGCGGCGATGATGGCCGCCACATCGGTAATGAAACTGTCCATGTCCACGCCGGAAGCCAGAAAGCTGGCCATGTCTCCATCCCTGGGCGCGTAATAGGCATGGCATGAGAGGAAGTTCACATTTTCGAAGCAGCGATCCAGGACGGTACGCTCCCAGAGACCGAAAGTGGGCATGGTGTGCGAAGAAGATCCACATACAACCAAATCCAGTTCCGGATCGATCATCCGCATGGCCACAGCCGTCCGGTTGGCTAGATCGGCGTATTCCTGTACACTCTTGTGGCCGATCTGCCAGTCGCCGTCCATTTCGTTGCCCAGGCACCACATTTTGATGCCGAAGGGGCGACCATGGCCATTGGCACGCCGCCGTTCCGACAACTCGGTACCAGATGGCACATTGCAGTATTCGAGCAGATCCAAGGCCTCCTGCATGCCCCTGGTGCCTAGGTTGACGGCTTCCATGAGCTCGTTGCCACCCAGCTTATCCAGCCAGTCGCTCATCTCATGCAGGCCGAACTCGTTGCTTTCGCTAGAGTGCCAGGCCAGGTCGAGGCGACGAGGACGGCTTTCGCGCGGACCCACGCCATCTTCCCAGCGATAGCCTGAGACGAAGTTGCCGCCCGGATACCGGATGGTGGTCACGCCCAATTCCTTGACCAAATTCATGACGTCACCGCGAAAACCCTGCCCGTCTGCTGTCGGATGACCCGGCTCATAGATGCCCGAATAGATGCCCCGACCCAGGTGCTCCACGAAAGATCCAAAGAGCCTATCGTCGATGGGCGTGGACTCCTGCTCCTCATCCACCTTGAACTGTGCCCTGCTCCTGTGAGTTTGTTGCACTTGCGTCACTGTCTGACTCCCTCGTTCTGACTTTGTCGTCCATGCTTCTCATTCATATTGGAACTATGGATCATCTGAATGGTACAACGTTGTGTGTTCTGCAAAGCACTCGGCTGCAGCTTCGCACAATCTCGAAAATGGACCGCCTGGTGTTAAACGAAAGGCTACCTAATCATTCATCTTGAACAGCAATTCGACCAAATGATCATTCTGATATTTGTGCATACAACAACCTAGAGCACCTAGGGCAATGGGGGCTTTACATTCGTCAGATTGGGGCTATAGGAACTAAACGCGTTGTTTATGTTGGGGGTTTGGCCTTGTGGCTGTAAGCGTGTTGGGTGGTTGTTAATAGGTCGGGTTGTTAATAGGGGTCTTGCAGGGGTGCCCGTTCCTGTTCGATTGGGGAATGAGAACCAGATCGAAGAGGGCCAGGCATTGCCCCATATGCCATGGGCGGATGCGCAAGCATGGGCGCAACAGATCAGGCACGCAGCGCTGGATGTGTCCGTCCTGCTCGATCGCGTCCACCGCGCGCAGGCAGGACCGGGCCCGCGCCGCGCAGTTGAGGGAGTTCCTGGACCGGCTGCTGACGGGCAGGACCCAGGAACAGATGGGGGCCATGGGCGCCAGGGCCTGGCGTAAACGGGTCGGCTGGTGCTGGAACATCAAGCCGGCAATCACACCGGACGGGGTGGTCCATCACACGCTCATGGCCGACGGCACGTATATGGCACACGGCTGGTGCCTCCTGATAGCGATCGACGGGCAGACGGGCCAGGTCATCGACCGGCAGTGGTGCCATCAGGAGAACACGGCGGCCTACACGGCCCTGTCCTCCCGCATCCCCGGGCCCGACGTGCTCATCACCGACGGCCTTCGCGGCGTGCAGAAAGCCTGCCATGCCTTGCTGGCCGGGCACGCGCATCCAACGCCGCCTGGTGCACGTGCAACGCAACACCAAAACCGACCTGACACTCAAACCACGACTTCAGGCCGGCAAGGAACTCAAGCGACTCTCCGACCAGCTCACCCGGGTCCATACCATCGAGGAAGCGGTGCGTTGGGGTGAGGCCTTGAACGCCTGGCACGAAAGATGGAAAACCCTCATCGACGAACGCACCATGGCCAAGGACGACCCAGCCAACCCCAAAGCCAGCCACCAATCCTGGTGGTGGACCCACCAGGAACTCCGCCGCTGCTACCGCAGGCTCGAACACCTCTTCCAAGACAGGCAGCTCTTCGCCTTCCCGGAACCCGAACTCACCGCCGGCGGGCCAGTGGAACGCACCACCAACCGGCTGGAAGGAGGAGTCAACCCACCCATCAAACGCACCCTCCTGCAACACCACGGCCTACCCGAGAGCCACATGAGACGCGCCTGCGAATGGCACTGCTACATGAAAACCGACAACCCCGACCCCGCCAGCCTGATCAGGGACGAACACCACCAGCCACAACCAGCACCCAAACGGGAAACCAGACAGGAACAGGACGAGCCCGAACACTACGGCACCGCCATCAACTGGAACGAGTTCCACACACCAGTCAGATACCCCAACACCACACTCTGACCAACACACAACCAAACCCACACACAGAACCTAAAACAACGCGTTTAGTTCCTATAGCCCCTGATGCCGGAGAGACCGTTCTGTATCAGCATAGCGGCCAGACTGGCCGAGCTCTGATAAGGATGCGAAGGGTAAGGAATACGAGCGGTGTCCATCTCAGTTACACCCCTTTAGATAAAGAAAATGCCGCCCTAGTGTGCACATCATATAAATATGATAGAGGCAGTGGCGGCTTCTAACATCATTAAATATACCGTTATGAGATTAGTGTATCTACATTTAAATACAAGAATTCACAAAGTCATCACATTTAATTGTCTGTGGTTTGCTGGCTAATGGTCGGCATCTGTAGTAGTTCCCTATAAGCTGGGCTGGAAATCTTAAGTTCGTCATGCGTGCCGCATGCGACGATTTTGCCCTTTTCCATGACCAGTATTTGATCACCTGGCTCAATTGTTGACATTCTGTGAACTACTTCAATGACGGTTTGTTCGGAGAATATCTCGCGTAGTAGAGCATTTATCTTCTGTTGGTTGATTGAGTCGAGGCTTGACGTAGGCTCGTCTAAGAGAATGACAGGTTTTCTGTGCAGCAAAATCCTGGCGATGGAAAGTCTCTGACGTTCTCCGCCGCTCAGGAAGTGGCCTTGTTCACCGACCTGCGTATTTAACTCTTGTTCGAGATTCCTAACTTTTGTATCAAGATTGACGAGCTTGAGCGCATTCCAACATGTCTCATCGCTTGCTTCGATGGTTCCCATCGTTAGATTATCTCGAATACTACCGGAGAATATAGGAGCATCTTGTTCAATATAGCTAACTACTTTCCTGATATCGTTGGCATTTAAATCAGTTGAGTCAACATTGTTGTATAGGATATGCCCCGAATCCGGCCTATAAAAAGCCTCCAATAGGGAAAGCAGCGTAGTTTTACCTGAACCCGACGAGCCCACGATGACGGTTCTTTGGTGTGGGACTGCGCTAAAACTAATGTTCTGCAGAGTGGTATTTCGTTCATCATCTTTGTCCGCTGTATTGTAAGAAAAGCATACATCTTTGAACTCCAGCGTAATGTTGGCTGTATCAAACGAGGAATGCCCATCTGGGGAAAGCATATTGCTCGAACTTACGGTTTCGCTTTTATCGCGCAAAGATTCAATGTCTTCTATTCTCCTGAGTGGTCCTAAAGCTTTGAAAGCCGTGGTTATAGATGAGGAAAAGGAGCTTAGCGAAGAAACAACCATAGTCAAATACATTGAAAAGGAGATGAAATTAGAAATATCAAGATCCCCTTTCGCTATTTCCGCGCCGCCAAAGGAAAAAACGATTAGTAAGGTCAGCTGTATGGCGCAGTTCACAATGGACCGAATGATTGTTTCCTTGTTGGCCACTTTTACTGTTGCCCGATACACTTCTTCTGCGGTACCGACTACTCTTTTCGTTTCAGGCACTGTTGCCATAAAGGCCTTAATTGTGCGAATTCCAGCTAATGATCGCAGTATGGCATTAGACAGTCTTGCTGTCTTAGCTTGTACCAGTTCGGTATAGGCCTGCAGACGAGAAGAAGCAGCAATCATCAACAGAATGGATGTGCACGAAGTTATAAGTGCCACGGCAAAGAGTCTGGTATCAATGAACAGCATAGCGACAGCTGATCCGCAAGCTGTTAACAGATTCGCGGCCACTTTAAAGAAAAGAAGTCTGATGACAGGGCTGAGCGTAACTCATTAGTATCTGAGATGACAGTTGAGACATAGTCACCCGACTCCCTCTTATCATACTCTTGTACCGGCAGGCCGAGGATACAGGTAATGAGATTGCTACGTTTATCGAAAACTATTTTCGCCGCAAGGCGGTTTGCCATATTGGATCCCAAACCATCCAGGACGATGCCTGCTACAAACAAAAGCGCCAAGACTGCAATTGGTCTCACCAACTTCTGACTCTGTTCTATGGCGTGTAGAAGATAATTGACACACAGAGGTTGTAGTAACGCCAGACCTGAAGACACTATACCCACAGACATCACAACAACAGTGATAGCTGTGTGCGGTTTCAATAGTCTGAATACATTAAAAATTGTGGTTTTTTGACGTTGCTGAGTTTGCATAGTTGACATGATTTCCGCTATTCGCCTATGGCTGTTTGGACGGTTTCAATTGCCGATCGCTTCAAACTAGAACGTGCAGAGAAAAATGTGGAAAGTGTTCCCGCGGCGATAATGGGCACAGCAAGGATAATGAAGAACTTCCAGGGGAAGACCACTACAAAGAGATTCTTGGAAAGAGGGAGGAATGTCACAGCGGTGAAAACTCCGACGAGCAAGGTGGCCCCCGCAGAGATAAGGATACCGGTGGTCACGAGGATGAAACCATCCAAGGCCGATATGGCAAGTAGCTGTCCGGGCACAGCGCCCGCGATGGAGATAAGGGCCAGATCAAGGTTGCGTTCCTTGGCAGAGATGGCGAAACTGGCGACCGCACCGATTACAGCAATGAGCAAGGCCGACCACAGGCTGGACATAAGCTCTATCGGTGTGGCTGATCCCATGTCTTTCAACTGGGGAAAGCCACTTATGGCAGCAGTACTGGTTTGACCTGTGATTAACAATCCACCGAGCAGGAACAGGCAAGCAGTCAGTGAGATGATGGTGGAGCCGAATGCCTTCCCGCGACTTCTCACAATGGCTTGTGCCCGTGCGATCTTCCAGACATCGGATTGCACAGGAACCAGATTCGTCCATGTTTTGGTGGCCCATTGGATGATGGGTCCTCCAGAATAGGCCAGAGCGACCAGAAACAGCAGTATCGCGATGATCGGGCCTAATGACATGGGTTGCATGATGATGCCCAATTGGGTCTTACTCAGAGTTTTGGGGTCGTTCAACACCAGGATGACGGCAGCGACAGCCGGTGCCAGCAGGGCGATGAAACCACCGATAATAAGGAATCTCCTCAGACCGCGCCCAGCTCTCGTGACGTGGACTTCCTCAGTTCCTGAACCTCTCAGCAGCTCAACCGGAAGCACTTTCCTCAAAGCACGCAGAGTAAAGAGAGCACCCAACAAAGCCACAATGAAACCGACTGCAAGCCCCCTCAAAGCAAAGTCTAAGAAACCCTGCCAAGTAAAAGTGATAAGCGGCGGTAACAGCACGGCCTCCAACTGGAACTTTAGAATCCGTGGGGCAAGAATTGGCGCCAGCGCCATACCAACGATGGAGGAGATCAGAGTCAGCACGAACACCTGCACCATGGTGAGGGTCAGCACCTGCCTAGGTGTGGCACCAAGCAGGGACAACAATGCAAGTCCCTTCCGCCGCTGCCTTATGGAAGCCTGAATCGTCACCATAATGACCAGGCAACCCAGGACCATTGCTATCTGGTAGACCGAGTCCACGTTAGTGCTGAGATGGTGAGATACCACACCCACTTCCCCCGGGGAATCATGTTTGAGATCATTGATTCCCTTGCATACACTCATGGCGCACAGAATCGTCTGCGTGACCACAAGCACAAGAAACACACCGGCCCAGATTCCTCTATTGGCTTTCAGATCATTCAACGCCCACTTCATGACTTACACCTTTCACGCCGCATCGCCATACAGAATCAGGGCAATAACTACGCTTGCTCTTCCACATTCCCTGATGCGACAAATCCGCCATCACTCATGGTGTATACGACGTCGCATTGCCGGGCCAGGCGGAGATCGTGTGTGACCACGACCACGCATTTACCGGGTCGATGGGAGAAGTCCCGCAACTGCGAGAAAACCAACTGTCCGGACTTCTGGTCAAGAGCACCTGTCGGCTCATCGGCGAACACAACATCGGGATCCGCGACCAAGGTGCGAATCAAGGATACCCGCTGCTGCTCACCACCTGAGAGCGAACTAGCTGCGTCATTGTCGTGCCCGCTCAAGTGGAACTTATCCATGAGGGCATCGATGCTTCCTTGATCGACCTTGCGATGGCTGAGAGTCAAGGGGAGCAGGATATTGTCACGAACGGTCATGGACGGGACAAGATTGTAGGACTGAAACACAAACCCGATATGCGATCTGCGAAACAAAGCCAAGTTACGCTGGTTCTTCTTAGTTAGTTCCTCACCCAGCACCCACACATTTCCTTGAGATGGCTGTTCAAGACCAGAAAGGCAATATAGCAAGGTGCTCTTACCACATCCAGAGGGCCCTGTAATTGCGGTCATGGCACCACCAGCAGCAACAAAAGAAAGATCATTGAACACCACAGTGGGAGTCCCGTCACCCGAGACGAAATTCTTACTTAGCTGTTCAGCTACTACCACACCATCACGCATAATATTAACCTTCATGTAAAATGACTTGTTCATCGTCTCTGTTTCGTGCGGAATATACTCCTCCGGCATTAGAAAAATGTACGGCCTTCAAATCCACGTAATTATCAAGTTCTGTAGATAGATTTTTGTTATAGGCCTCATAAGCCTCATTAACAACCGGTGGGATTGGGACACCATGTGGAATGATTGGGCGAACCCCCCGTATGTCCTCTTTCAACACTCCGTCAGCGTCGGGAATGAGACTTATCTTCTCACCTTCCGCATCGGACATTTCTATTGAAACAAACGCCCCATATCTGAAAAAGATAGGTCCGTTATTGTACCTTAAATCACTGAGGATATAAGGTCCTGGTTCACCGCCTATTGCTTCCTCTAGTTTGAGGGTTAATCTTTCAAGATGCTCATCAGAAAAGGGATATATGGTTATGAATTTTCCACTAGAGCTGCGTCCTGCATATTTGGTATTGGAGGATCGGTACTGTTGTTTATCCCTGAGATATTTGAACATAACATGCTCTGAAATACAGATTTTAGAAACTTTTTCTAAAACTGATTGTGCATTGTCAAGGGAAGCCGTCACATGAATTTTCCATCCGTGGGTCCTCATTATGCAAGCAGTCGGCTGCATATATGTCCATACTACGGATTTATTTGAAGCCCATCCTATCGGACAGTCAGGTTCAGGATCCCATGACTCTTCGGCATGTGCCATGAGACTACGGCTATCGACAAAGAAAGGAGATCCTGGGTGCGTCGCCCGCATGTATACAGCTTCCCCAATCATTGCGTCTCCCATCGTTGCGGACTATGCTTTGTAGTAATATTATCAGAACCCGGTTCAGTGTCAACTTCTGTTTTAACTCGCTTCTTGAATATTAATAACTTGCTCATTGCCTTTGATAGCTAAGTACCCATACGTCGCCTTTTAAGATGGCAACTTTCCTTTGAGTAGAGATGGACCTTCAATTGCTGCATCCAATGATGTCAAGACACCAAGCCGTTTGCATAGCAAACTTTTCCCAGCGTCTATACTTACCTGATCCTCCCCCGTGGCTTCCATTCTGAATGATATTAACGACTGCGTCTGCACCGATTTCCTGGAGCAGTGACACCCACTTCAGAGATTCTCTATAGGAGACCCGAGCATCTTGCTTTGCGGCTATTGCTAAAACTGAAGGGAATCTCCATTCTTGCACGGATTCACCACTCCCCTTCCCTTTCTGCTTTCCGTGAGAAGGAAGGTTTTCACAAGGTGAATATGACCTGATATAATCGAAAACCTTTTGGCTTTCCAACGGATTTCCCCATTCGTCCCATTCCGCCACAGTCAGAGGAGAAGATGGGTTAAGAAGCGTTGTTAACGGATCAACAAAAGGACTGTCCGCAATAACACCCGCATAACAATCTGGTGCCATCGAAACTGCGGATGCCACAAGTAATCCGCCGGCAGAATTACCATAAGCCACGGTTCTTTCAGGCTTCGCACAGCCGGCATCTTGTAAAGCTTGGGTTGAATCTATAAAGTCCTCAAATGATGTTCTTTTATGAAGCTTCCGACCCTGTTCATGCCAGGTATATCCTAGTTCCCCCCCACCGCGGACATGAACCACTGCATATAATATTCCACGGTCAAGTAAACTTAGTCGCTCCATTGAGAAGTCTGGATCAGTGCTGACTCCATAAGCACCGTAACCTGTTATATACATAGGCCGATTCTGTGGAAGACCGGTAAATGCTGAATGCAGTTGTCTCTCGCGATATATATTTTGCTGCAGTTCTTTTTTCCAAATCAGTGATACTGGAATCTTCTCACCGTCTCTTGACGGTAGCCAGATCCGCTGTTCGGCATATAGGCTGCTATCAAAATCCTCAAAACCTGCATATCCCCCTACAAAGTTGTCATCGCCAGTCAATGGATTCACTTCACGAATTTCTGTGGGAGATGTATAACTGAAAATTGAGTAACGCATATTCGGGGAATCATATGACAAGTTCCCTGAGCTAACGATGGAATAAATCTTACTATCACCTACAGAATCCACCCTGTTATTGGTGAGTGGCTTCACCTCATTAAGATTCAAAGGACGATTGAACTCAGTAGATTCCTTAACTGAAGCTTTATCAACAAAAGCAATACGAGGCAGCCCATCTGAACGGTAGCTTAATGAAATGAAGTTGCGGCGAACACAGACGGAAAAAATGTTCAAACCTCGCACTTGCTGGAAAATTCGAGGATTTGGAAGGGTGCGCTGGCGCTTTCCTGCCAAGATAGATTTACTGTCTTTTCGCGCTATCTCAGTATCGTCTACCGGGCAAGATTCTCCCATAGCGATACATGTTCCCTCACCGATATAGAAGGGCGGCTCGTGCAAACGCATATCGATTATATCGACTTCAAAGTTCGGTGTTCTGCCATTATGTCGGATCACGGCAATTGGTATATCGTCTTCTTCGTCTTCCTCAGCTTCAAAAAAACCGAACTGCACGGAATACTTAATACTATTGTGTCTTTTTATAAAAGATATGAATTCGCCTGTTGGGTTTGCCGCCGGCAAGATTAAAACTTCTTTGCTTGTTGGAGAGGCCGATGTAATGACGATGTATTGGTTATCATTACTAATCGTGACAGTTACGCGGAATTTTTCGTCATTTTCTCTAAACACTTCAACATCTTCTTGAATACTCGATCCAATGTGATGTCGTTTCACTGCGAATGGTCTCATCTGATTATCAAGTACCAGATAGAACACCCATTGCCCATCGGGACTTAAACATGCCCCGCCGGTATCGGGAATAACATCCGATAGCGGCTTGGATTGCGTGATTCGACGAAGATGAACAGTATATCTTTCATTGCCTTTAGTATCCGTGCTGTAAAGCAGAAGTTTGCCGTCATTGCTGATAGACAAATCTTGCAAATGGAAATATTTCGAACTGCCGATTTCAGCATTGGCATCGAATACAACCTCTTCACCCTTTACATCACTCTGATTAGCGACTGCAATAACGTCGGGAGGATTCCAATCATCATCAGCGATAACCGGCAAACGGTACTGTACATCATAAGGCTTTCCTACAAAGTTCCGTGAGAAATACCAGAAGTTGCCCAATCTAACAGCAGGAGAAACAAACTCCTCCTTTTTGCGGTTTTGCTGTTCCAGGAATAGCTCTCTCTGAAGATCTTGAAGGTGCTCCATCCTTTTTTCAAATCTAACATTCTGAAGCAGGAGACATTCGGTGTCTCTTTCATTATTTCTCTGCGTTGCCTGATTCATACTTAATAAGTCCTTTTAAAATGACCATGAGATGCATGATTCCACGGCCTTTGCCCATCAGTTAGCTAATGCACCTACGTTGATAATTATAGGCAAGCATCTACTGTCGCTATTGTCAAGCTTTACAGTCATCGGCTGTTGCCGATGGCTGGTTGCCGCTGTCGCACGCCTGTGGCGTGCTGCTGGAGGGGTGTGAACGTGGGGGTTTGTGCCGCCCCCTTCCATTCTGGCCCAGGATCGCTACGAGTCAAACCCCGAGCGTCTCCGCCCACACCCCGCTCCGGCCGAGGGGGCCGAACAGCATGCCCCCTCGGCCTCCGGGGGAGTGTTCGGATCCACGCGGGGGCTTGACTCTCCGCTCAACCTGGGCCGCCATTCCAGGCGTCGGCACAAACAGTCCCGGCACCAAGGAAAGGAACACCCATGAACACCACAACCACAGTGACCATGCTGCCCATCGACGCCATCAGGCCCAACGACGCCAACCCCCGAAGCGAGATAGGAGACGTGTCGGAGCTGGCCATGAGCATCGCGTCCCAAGGCATACAGCAGGCCCTGGTCGTCACACCGGCGAACCAGGAGGGGCGGCACACCCTGGTCATCGGACACCGGCGGCTGGCGGCCGCCGAGCAGGCCGGCCTTGCAACCGTGCCCTGTATCATCACCGACATGGACGAGCAGACCCAGGCGGAGGTGATGCTGGTAGAGAACATACACCGTGACCAGCTCACCGCCCTGGACGAGGCACGCGGATACGCCCACCTCCTGGACCTTGGCGAAGACGTGGACCAGATGGCCAAAGCCACTGGCCGCAGCCGCAGCACCGTGCAGCGACGGCTCAAAATATCGTCCATCGACGACGAGAAAATACTCGCGCTGCCATCCCAGCTGAGCTTCGAGGAATTGGAGACGATAGCCGACTTCCGCGACGACGAAGGCCTGCAAGACCAGCTCATCAAAGCCGCAGGCACCAACAACTGGAACATGACACTGCACCAGGTCCAGGCCAAACGGTCGCTGGACAAGTGGATCGAACAGGCCCAGGAAGCCATCAAGCAGGCCGGGCTGCCCATCGTGCCGCTGACACCATCACAATCCTGGTCTGACCCGGAAGGTTGGCGCACCATCGCCCGATTCTCCCCGGATACCGACCCCGACCCCAAGCAGGCCCTCGACACATGGCTGGAGGAATGGGAAGGCGACAAACCCACGGCCGCCGGACTGCTCGACCGTGGCGGACAGTGGCGCGTCAAAATCACCCTGCTGGAGCCATACACCCAACAGGACCAGGAGGACGAACGCCGGCAAAGAGAGGATGACCTGGCCAGGTGGCAAGCCGAACAAGAAGCCGAAATCGCACCGGCCAAGCAACTGGACACGGCAAGCCACGACCTGCGGCTGGCCTACACGCAACGGCTCATGTCCCTCAAACGCCCCGCCAAAAACCAGTCCCAGGCCCTGTCCATGCTGGTCATCGCCCAAGCGAGCCAACGCACCTGGTGGGTCAGCCGGGACCAGGTGCGGGACACATGGCGCGCCATCGTCCAGGACCAGGAAGCCGAGCTGGCGCAAAAGGCCGACCTTGACGAGAGTCGCCGCACCCAGACGGCCTTCGCCCTGTGCCACGCCATCATGGAGACACAGATCAACCACGAGACCTGGCGCAGCCAAGACGACATAGACGGCCTGCTCAAACCCCTCTACCGTGCCCTCCAAACCGCAGGCTACGCCATCAGCGACGAAGAGCAATCCGGTCTCGACGGCGACCTGGTGCCCCGACCTGAAGAGGAAGACAACGAAGGGAACGAAGATGAAACAGACGACGGCGACCAGGAGGAGGACACCAAAGAGTGAATGAACCCCGCAGCCGGCGGCGGCGCAGCGATGCCTCGCGCCACCCCACGGGGTGGAATCGGCATCGTCGAACGCCCCGCGTTCGGACAGCCAGACCGCAACGCGAGGAACGCACGACTGGTTTGTATGTGCAATTTGTACTACACTCATGGTCATGGAGATCGAGATAGAGCAATCAGCCCGCAAGCACGGCTGCGCCGACGACGAAATCAGGCACGCGGTCCTCCACTCCATAGGCCACGAACAAATCGAGGGCTACGGCGACGAGATGACGGTGGTCTTCGTCGGCCAGCCACACCCCGGGGCCCTACCCGACAACCTGCTCGAAGTCATCGTCAGCAAATGGCAGGACGGCCAGCTCCACGCCTTCCACGCCATGCCGCTGACCAGCCGGTGGCAACATCTCAGATACCAATAGACACAACCAACAAGGAGCCAGACCATGACCAACACACAGACACCCGCCGACAGGGCAGCACACGCCGAAGCACTCGACCGCATGGCCGACGCCGGCCAATTCACACCCATCGAAGGCACCCGGGTATACCGGGGCTACGACGCCGGCCCCCTGACCGACGACGACCTGCTCTCCATCTTCGCCGGCCGCCCCCGCGACGAACTCAAACAACCCACCAGCAAAACCTGGCAGGTACGCACCACCCCGGCCCTGGACCAATGGGCCGAAGCCGCCGTCAAAACAGAAGGCACCAACCTATCGGCACTGATCCGCCAAGCCACCGCCGAATACCTGGCACACCACTACCCAGGACTCCGAAGCCAGATGGCCTGACCCATCAGGGCAACATCATCAAGGGACCCCTCAACGGGGTCCCTTTTTCCATGCTCGGCTCGGCCGGGGTTGTGGTCATCGGCGGCTGCGCCTTGATGTCTGGCCGCCGCTGTCGCACGCCTGCGGCGTGCTGCTGAAGGGGTTGGGAATGTGGTGTTTGTGCCGCCCCCTTCCATTCTGGCCCGGGCCGCTGCGACTCAAGCCCCGAGCGTCTCCGCCCACACCCCGCTCCGGCCGAGGGGGCCGAACAGCATGCCCCCTCGGCCTCCGGGGGAGTGTTCGGATCCACGCGGGGGCTTGACTCTCCGCTCAACCTGGGCCGCCATTCCAGGCGTCGGCACAAACAGTCCCGGCACCAAGGAAAGGAACACCCATGAACACCACAACCAGCCTCCAGGACGACGTCAAGCAACTGAGCCAGGACCCCCAACTCATGCTCACCGCAGGCCGACAGGCCCTCGACAGCATCATGCGCATACTCGACGGCACCCACCAGCCCGAAGCCATAGGACACGACCGGCTCACCCGCATGGCCGCGCTGATAGAAACCTCACTGCCGCACCGCGACGCGCTCCTGGTCGCCGCCATCAACCCCGACACCACCCGAGACGACCTGACCACCATCACCGAACAACCCCACGACCCCGCCGCCGTCAAACTCATCTTCACCAGCCTCACCACCTGCTTCGAAGGCCGGACCCCCGTCAACCAGGAACGCGCCGACAGAGCCTACAACCTCTTCGACCAGCTCACCGCCGCCGTCGGCCCCACCCCACACCTCAGCGCCTCCAGAGCCTACCTGGCCTGGGCCGCCCGCGACCCCGACCAAGCCAGCTCATACATGGTCCAAGCCCTCACCCTCGACCGAACCAACAACCTCGCAGCGCTCATCGCCCTGGCCCTCAGTAAGAACATCAACCCCACCGACGACTAACACCACACACAACCAAACCGAAGAGGTCTCCTCCCAAACCAAGGAGGAGACCTCTCCGCGTCCGATGCGTTTCTCCCGCCCCATAAAAGGGGCACTCGAATCCGCTTCATTCCCTAGGAATGATCGTTGTTTAGATTAATCATGCTTGTCTGCAGCATCAACGGCATGAATGACGAGTAGGGAGATGAGAATGGTGAGAACCTCAGTTATCAAAGATGAGAGCGCCATGGCTTCCCACCTGCTGAAGGCCAAGGCCATCAACCCCATGAGAAACACAAAACTCACAACTTCGCTAACAAGCTTCTTCAAGACCTTGTGACTGCTCATGCTAAACAACACATCCACCAACGCATCAGTTATGTAGGTACCAAAGAACCACAACAGAAAGATAACGATGGTACCCAAAACCCCACGCCACCCATGCACCCAGGAACGAACGCCACCGAAAGGGAGCAAGCGATAAGTGACACCAATGCCGACCGCAAAAGGAAAGACAAAACCCAACAACACAGTTCCGAAAAAACCAACACCGGTAATCGCATCCGAAACCGTTACATGGTCTGATCGTCCACGGTCACTCATCGCTCACCCCTCTCTCCATGAATCAGAGGAACAAATCAACCCATGTCGCCGTGTATTCAGCAATATCGTAAGGGATGCCCAGCTGCATCAAACCTGAGACGATAGCGGCATGAGTCCAGACGCCGGTGGCTTCCAGGAAGTCTGCAATCCGACCGGCCCACGGAGCAATCTTGGCAGGAAGCTTGGAACCTCCCCAGCGCAGAAGCTTAATGACAGCTTTCTTGGCGATCGTCGTAGCCCAATTCCTCGATTGGAAGCCATTACCGGCAGTGCCATCATGCATCGAGAATGCATACTCGGTCAGGATGCCAGCACCTTCATAATCACCGTTTTCCCATGCGGTATCCGCTATCTCCAGCACATCCCTCGGAGTCAGCGAATCGGTGACTTGACTCACGATAGATGTCGAAGCGGTATCCACAGGCTCTGCAGCCATCGCCTGACTGGGAACCATGGCGACTCCCATAGACAGCGCAAGTGGAACAGCAACGCTGGCGAGCAACCTACTTTTGATAGTGTTCAGAGCTTTCATCATAAGCCCCTTTCCGTTTGTTGAGTCAATTCATCCTTGATAACCAATAACGAAGTCAGCGGTGTCAGCCATGGCACCTCTGACAACCCAGCTAAAACTGGAATACTGCACTGATAGATAGGCCTAACTATCATTCTTGAGTTATTACATCAACGGTGACAGTAGCACCACCGTTACACCATTATAGGGCTATAGGAACTAAACGCGTTGTTTATGTTGGGGGTTTGGCCTTGTGGCTGTAAGCGTGTTGGGTGGTTGTTAATAGGTCGGGTTGTTAATAGGGGTCTTGCAGGGGTGCCCGTTCCTGTTCGATTGGGGAATGAGAACCAGATCGAAGAGGGCCAGGCATTGCCCCATATGCCATGGGCGGATGCGCAAGCATGGGCGCAACAGATCAGGCACGCAGCGCTGGATGTGTCCGTCCTGCTCGATCGCGTCCACCGCGCGCAGGCAGGACCGGGCCCGCGCCGCGCAGTTGAGGGAGTTCCTGACCGGCTGCTGACGGGCAGGACCCAGGAACAGATGGGGGCCATGGGCGCCAGGGCCTGGCGTAAACGGGTCGGCTGGTGCTGGAACATCAAGCCGGCAATCACACCGGACGGGGTGGTCCATCACACGCTCATGGCCGACGGCACGTATATGGCACACGGCTGGTGCCTCCTGATAGCGATCGACGGGCAGACGGGCCAGGTCATCGACCGGCAGTGGTGCCATCAGGAGAACACGGCGGCCTACACGGCCCTGTCCTCCCGCATCCCCGGGCCCGACGTGCTCATCACCGACGGCCTTCGCGGCGTGCAGAAAGCCTGCCATGCCTTGCTGGCCGGGCACGCGCATCCAACGCCGCCTGGTGCACGTGCAACGCAACACCAAAACCGACCTGACACTCAAACCACGACTTCAGGCCGGCAAGGAACTCAAGCGACTCTCCGACCAGCTCACCCGGGTCCATACCATCGAGGAAGCGGTGCGTTGGGGTGAGGCCTTGAACGCCTGGCACGAAAGATGGAAAACCCTCATCGACGAACGCACCATGGCCAAGGACGACCCAGCCAACCCCAAAGCCAGCCACCAATCCTGGTGGTGGACCCACCAGGAACTCCGCCGCTGCTACCGCAGGCTCGAACACCTCTTCCAAGACAGGCAGCTCTTCGCCTTCCCGGAACCCGAACTCACCGCCGGCGGGCCAGTGGAACGCACCACCAACCGGCTGGAAGGAGGAGTCAACCCACCCATCAAACGCACCCTCCTGCAACACCACGGCCTACCCGAGAGCCACATGAGACGCGCCTGCGAATGGCACTGCTACATGAAAACCGACAACCCCGACCCCGCCAGCCTGATCAGGGACGAACACCACCAGCCACAACCAGCACCCAAACGGGAAACCAGACAGGAACAGGACGAGCCCGAACACTACGGCACCGCCATCAACTGGAACGAGTTCCACACACCAGTCAGATACCCCAACACCACACTCTGACCAACACACAACCAAACCCACACACAGAACCTAAAACAACGCGTTTAGTTCCTATAGGCCCCTTAGCGCATACGAATCGTATTTTACAATAATTTTTGACTTATTGCATCTTTTTGTCAATAATTTATGGAAGACTTTTAACCGTCACGCAAGCAATACTTGTATTGCGTCTCAGTGTAAAGTTCGCTGTAGCTTTTCGCGTTGTGGATTCGTATGGTGCTCGGGGTTTCGTCGGGCTGTGGATTGGGGTTGGGTATGGCTGGTGAGTTTCTGTCCCTTGAGGGTGTCTCCTATCATTACGGTTCGGGCGGGGCCGGCATCACCGACGTGTCCCTGCAATGCCCGCCTGGGTCGTGGACGGCGATCATGGGGCCCTCGGGCGCGGGCAAGTCGACCCTGCTGAATTGCGCCTCGGGCCTGCTGCCGGTCGACCAGGGCTTGGTGCACATCGGGCAGCATGACCTGGCCCGGATGGGAGAGGCCGACCTGACACGTGTCAGGCGTGACCTGATCGGGTTCGTGTTTCAGGACTACAACCTCGTCGAAGCGTTCACATGCCTGCAGAACGTGATGCTGTCCTTCCTCTTCGGCGGGCCGCGCATCGAGGTCGACGACGCCGTGCGGGCCCTGCAGGCGGTGGGTCTGGATGGTTTCGCCGACGTCTATCCCTCGGACATGTCGGGCGGGCAGCGGCAGCGTGTGGCGGTGGCCAGGGCTTTGGCCTCGAGGCCCTCGGTCGTCTTTGCCGACGAGCCGACGGGCGCCCTGGACACCGCCGGCTCCCAGCTGGTGCTGGACGCCTTCGGCCAGGTGGCGGCGCGGGGGTCCACGGTGCTGATGGTGACCCACGACCCGGATGTGGCGGCCCGTGCTGGCAGCACCGTGTTCCTGGTCGACGGCCGCATCCACTCGGTGTGGTCGGGCTGCACGGCCGAGCAGCTGGCCATGCACCTGGCCGAGACCACGTTGAGCGGGGCCGACCGGTGAGCGCGGGCATGGCCTCCCCGGCCCAGCAGGCGAGCCGACCCTGGCGCAAGCGGCCAACAAGGGCCAGCCTGTCCTTCTCCCTGGTCAGGGCCCACCGCTCCTCCTACTGGATCATGTGCCTGGCCGTGTTCGCCACCACGACCCTGTCCTGCGCGACCCTGCAGGCACGTCAGGCGGGCCTGGCCTACGACGGCCTGCACGGCCTGGAGGGCCTGAACGCCTACCACCGCATTCTGACCAAGGCCTACTACGACCTGGCATTGAACACTGTGTCGCTGATCGCGCTGGTGTTCTGCCTGCTGGTGACGGTGTTCCTGGTCCTGTCATCGGTGTCCTTCCTGGTCCAGGAAAGGCGCCGGGAATACGGCCTGATGCGGCTCAACGGCGCCTCGGGCAAACAGGTCGTGGCCATGGCCCTGCGAGAGTTCTCCCTGCCCCTGGCCCTGGCCGACGCCGCGGGATGCCTGGCCGGATCCCTGCTGACCGTTCCTGTGGGCATGGCCTTCATAAGGGCCATGGGCACCACGGACATCGACCTGCTCTTCCACCCCAGGGCCCGCCTGTGGGTGGCGGCCGTGGCCTTCGCCCTGATGATGGCGGTCTGCCTGCTGGGCGTGTGGCTGGCCACGCGCAGGTTCGGGGCCGAGACCCCCCTGAAGCTGATGACACAACCGGCCGTCAAGGACAAAAAGGCCAGCCGGTTGCGGATCGTATGCTCCCTGGCCCTGTTCCTAGCCTCTATCACGGTCGCCTTCATGCCGGTCGACCGCTCGGAGTTCTACGACCGGCTGCTGGGCTTGATCGTCCTACTGATAATCACCGTGTACGTGGCCGCCCCCCTGCTGGTCCCCCCGGTAGCATCCCTGCTGGGCCTGCTGGCCGAAAAAACCGCGGCCGGACCGGGCCTGCTGGCCCGGCAACGGGTCCGCAGGGGCAGGGCAGGCGCCACGGCCATAGCGTTGCCGGCCATGATGGCGCTGACCATTCTGGTCTCCTTCATCCTCATCATGCAGGCGGGCCGCATGAGCTCGGTGGTGCTCAGCATCGAGCCCATGAAGGCCGACGTGGTGGCCTCCTCGGACGACCTGTCCCAGGCCGGCAGGATCTCGCGCACGCTGCAGGGGCTCGGACGGGAGGTCGGCACAGCCGACATCTACCAGACCCAGCAATGGGTCCTGACCGACAAGCACGGAAACATCCAGATGGACACCTTCCTCCAGGTCACCTGGGCCCAGGCCCGTGACCTGGCCGACCCCAGCCACAAGGACACCGCCCCCAAGGTGCTCCAGGGCAGCCTGGCCGACCTGGGCGCCGGCAAGGTGGCCATAAGCAGAGCATACGACAACCAGCGCAAGCCGGGCGACACGATCACCCTCATCGACCGCCACGACAAAAGACACCAGGTCCAGGTCGTGGCCGTCATCGAGCCGCCCAAGACCACCCCCCACGTGAACATGGACATGCTCACGACCGAGGATGGCCTGCCCAGGGAGGGCGAGAACGGCCGACTGTACGCCTTCATCACCGCCCGCGACCACACCCAGGCCGACGACATAGCCCAACAGATAAGGGACACCACCCACAAGATCACCGCCTTGAACAGGCAGGACTTCATCGACGACTACATCAAGACCAGCATCAAGGAGCAGCAGGGAACACCGCTCATGATAGCCGGCGGCACCATCCTGGCCCTGATATTCCTCGTCCAATCTATAGCCATAGGAATCAGCGAACGACGCATGCAGAACCGGCGCCTCAACCAGATGGGCGTCACCCGCGGCGCCCTCGCCTGGTCAGCGGCCATCGAGACCACACTCGACGTCACCGCCGGCATCATCCTCTCCCTCGTCGCCGTGGCCATCACCGAGGCATCCGTGGCGATAAGCTTCGTCCGGGACGGGGTCGGCATACAACACACACCCATCATCGCAGACATCTTCCTACCCATGTCCCTCCTGCTCCTGGCCGTCGCCATAGCCACCACCATCCTCTGCACACGCCTCACCCACAAGAACCAACCCACAAAACACTAGAGGCCAGGCCAACCATGAACTTTATCCACGTCGTCAGGAAATACATGCCGGGGCACATTCTTGCATACACGGCAAGCCTTCTGCTGGGAATCCTCGCACAAGCGGTCGTCCTGCTGCAACCACAGCTCAGCGGAGCCCTCATAGACGGCGTGCAACAACACAAAGCAATCGTATTAATCGCGGTGCAATTGGGAATACTGTTCATTCTTGGCGCTGTATTGACAGCAATCCAGCAAGCCATACTAGGCACAATAGGGGAGAAATCATTATATTCCATTCGCAACAGCATGGTCGACAAGTTTTTCCGGATGAGTTTGCTTGATAGGGAACAGAAACCTCCGGCCTGGTATTCGCAAAGAGTTTCCAATGATGCCGCTTTGATAAAGTCGGTTCCATCGCAATTCCTCTCACTGGTGCAAGGAATAATCCTGATTGTAGGTTCAGGGGTGTGCCTTGTGTGGCTTGACCCCATTTTCTTTGTGATAGTTCTCATTCCTGCATGTTTTTCAATATCACTTATGCTTATTGCAACTAAGCCGGTAAAAAAACTGCAGAACAATCTGCAGAATGCAACAATGGACATGACCTCGACTGTGCAGGAAGCCGCCGCTTCCATGAGAACACTTGAAGCCTATAACTCTATCGACCCGGAAAAAAAACAAGATATATGCCATAACAGGGCAGGCTTTTGCCTCCGGGAGGAAACTTGTTTGGTTATACAGCAGTTTTGCGCCTGTCAACCAGATTTTGGGGCTATAGGCCCGCGTTTAGTTCCTATAGGCCTCAGATTGATCGCACAATCAAAATAAAAAAAACCGCCGGAGAACCGGCGGCTGAGAGCTCCCGCAGCTGGGCTTGAACCAGCGACATTTCGATTAACAGTCGAACGCTCTGCCAACTGAGCTATGCGGGAATGTCCCGTTCAACTCTCGCTGAACACAGTTACCATACTATAGTCAGGACCCTCGCATCCGACAACTTGGCGTGTCGATTACATGAGAATCCTGTCCATGGGCATGGCCGAATCTATGGAGAAGTCAGGAGCGGAGGGGGACAGTCCGGCCTGGACCAGATTGACGCCCAGCATGGCCACCATGGCGCCATTGTCCGTGCACAGGTTGATCTTGGGAATGCGGACCTTGATACCCTCCTGCTCGCCGAATTCCTGAAGCTTGCCACGCAGCTGCGAGTTGGCCGAGAACCCGCCGCCGACAATCAAGGTATCCGTGTCGAACCTGTGACAGGCGGCCATGGCCTTGCGGGACAGGACGGTGGCCACGGAATCAGCCAGGGAGGCACAGACATCGTCCACGGGAATGTCGAGCCCGGCCTGCTGTCTGCGTTCGACCCATCGAGCCACGGCGGTCTTAACTCCGGAGAAGCTGAAGTCATAAGGATGCTCGGCCCCGGCCCGGCCCTTGGTTAATCCCTGGGGCACGGCGATGGCGTGGGGGTCGCCCAGACGGGCATGGCGGTCGATGTGGGGGCCGCCCGGATAGGGAAAGCCAAGCAGGCGTGCGATCTTGTCGAAGCACTCCCCCGCCGCGTCGTCCAGGGTGGTGCCCACCACCTGGACCGATCGCGCCAGATCATCCACATGCAGCAATGAGGTGTGGCCGCCGGAGACTATCAGGGCCAGGGCATTCTGAGGGAAAGGTCCGAATTGGAGCTGGGTGACCGCTATGTGTCCTATGACGTGGTTGATGCCATACAAGGGCTTCTTCGCCGCCCAAGCCAGCGCCTTGGCACCGGAAACGCCTACAGCCAGGCATCCAGCCAGTCCAGGACCAGCCGAGACCGCTATGGCATCCACTTGGGACAGGTCCATATCCGCATCCTTCAGGGCCTTGGAGACGACCGGCACAAAGGACTCAGCATGTGCCCGCGAGGCAATCTCGGGGATGACGCCACCATAGCGGGCGTGCTCGTTCATGGAGGATGCCACCACGTTGGACAGCAGCCGGTTGCCCTGAACCAGGGCGGCAGCGGTCTCGTCGCAGGTGGATTCGATGCCAAGCACCAGTGGCTCACTCATGGTCAATGATCCTTTCCTGTCCTTCCGAAGGCTTGTTGCTGACAAAACCCACCGGTCCCGGTCCAATCGAGCTCAAAGGTCTGGTCATAGCCCAGGCATCCACGTCTTCAGGCTGATAGTAACCCTTGCATAGACCGGCCTGTGAGAAGCCAAAGTTCTTGTAGAGGTCAATGGCCGCAGGGTTATCTACGCGGACCTTCAGATTCATGCGTTGCAGACCCTCGCGATCGGCTCCAGTAATTATCCTGGCCAGTAGAGATCCCGCAATACCCCGATGCCGGGCTTCCGGCAAGACCCCGAGGGTCATCAGCTCGGCATCCCTTTCGCCTGACCAATAACCTCCGTAGCCCAGGATGGCACCCTGGTCTTCCCAGACCAGGTAGGTGCGTGAAGGCGCAGACAACTCGAACCGTAGCTCCTGCCGGTTCCAGGCCTGGTCACCGAAGACGCACGACTCCAGATCGACCAGCCGGTCCAGATCCTCAAAGACCGCCCCACGAATCATGATTGGATTGCCACGTGCTTAAGCGGATTGGGCACGGAGACGTCCGGCCGACGAAGATAGAGGGGCTCCACCGGGTCGATCAGCCCATGCTGGGCACGTCTGCTAGCGCAAGCAGCCATCAGGCCTGTCCCCCGCGTCCGATCCGCCAGGAAGGATCCTTCATCCAGCACCACCCGTATATCGGAACGCTTATCCAGACGCTCCCATTGGTCGGCATAGCGGCCGGCTCCATGACCGCTAATGACCAGAGTGACAGGACCCTGGTCCACAGACTCCCGCTCTTCCACGATGGCCGCGATTTTCTCACAGATCACCGTTGGATAGTCGATGCTCATGTCGGTCAGCGGCCGGGCCGGGGCCTCCGCGCCATCGAAGTCGTCAAAGAGACGGTAGTAGAGCTGCCGCCGTCGTGCATCGTTGACAGCCAGGATCAGAAGCCGTGAATGGTCTTGGCCCTGCCGCTTGAACCGGCTGTAGACATAGCGAGCCTGCGGTTCCAGGATGTCCTGTCCTAGCAGACGGGCACCCGTGGCAAACGCCAGGGCTTTGGCGGTGACGATGCCCGCCCGCAGACCGGTGAAGGGTGCAGGCCCCAGTCCCACCACGATGGTCCGCAGATCGTCTGCAGACAGCCCAGCCTGATCCATGACCTTGGCGATATTGACCTGGAGGCGTTCTACGTGCGAGCGCGAGTCGGTCTCGATGCACGGCTCCCGCCCCGGCAGCCCCACAGTCGAGCCATAGGAGGTATCGATCACCAAAAGGGACGTATCGGTCCCGCTCATGCCGTCATCGCCTTTCTCAGCTGATCCATTCTATTGGCCCAAGACGGACCCACTCCACGCAGACGTACCATACGCTGACCCTGGGAGCTGGGTGGCGCCTCAGGATCTTCCCGGGGATCCACGGGTCGGGCGATGCTCACTTCCAGACGTTGATCGGCCAGGGCAGAGGCCATCTGCTCGCCCCATTCCATCAGAATGATGGTCCTTTGGCCCGGGTCTTCCAATTCCTCATCCAGACCAAGGGACTCCAACTCGTCCAGGAGCCGATCCACGGCATCCTCGCCAGGCAGATAGCCCTGTCCGCCCAGCCGGTAGGCATCCACGTGGATCAGGGTAACCGGCGAGCCGTCGGACAGGCGACCATGCAGCTCCCTGGCGATGGTGAACGTGGGCGAAACCACAGGGCCGTCCACTCCAAGTCCGTCGCCCAGCCCCTGGGCCAGGGTGGTCTTACCCGCCCCCAGAGGCCCGGACAGGAGGATCACGTCCCCGACCTGCAGACACGAGGCCAGGTTTCTGCCCAGGCGTTGCATGTCCTCGCCTGTAGGCACCGCCAGTTCCAATCCATCCTGCTGGCTCATGCCATTGTCCTTCCCTTGGCGGCGATCAGCTCCACTGCCCGTTCCAGAGCATAGCGGGCGTCGCCGCTACTGGTCTTGCTGATCTCATCAGCCTGGGCCAAGGCCTCGATGCAGGCCGCCAGGCCGGAGGAGGTCCATCCATGCAGCTGTCTCTTGGCCTCCCGCAACTGCCAGTAGGCGGCCTTAGCCTCGGCTGTGGTAATGGATCCCGACTCGATGGCCGCCTCCTTGGCTAGCGTCCGCAGCTTCAGGGCCAGTACGCCAATCAGGGATACTGGTTCGTTGCCCTGCTCCAGAGCCGTACGCAGAGCGACGACGGCTTGGGCCGGTCTACCAGCAAGGGCCCTGTCCGCCACCGCGAATCCGGATACAGCCGGGTTATCGGTCAGATAACGGTTGACGATCTCCAAGGTCATGGGATCCTGGTCAAAATCGAAGCAGAGCTGGGAGCACATGGCAGCCAGTTCCGGAGTGCGCTCGCCCAGAACATCCACCAGGCGCTGGGCAGCCCGTGGCTGGATACGGCGCTGATGGGCTTTGAAACGCCCATAGACGAAGTCGACCTTGTCGTCGAACTTCTTCAGATCCGGCATCCGCTCCGTAACGGCACCAGCTCGCGCCATTTGGTCCAGGAGCCTGCGGCCCCGGTTGCCTCCGTCATGACGTGCGATGACGATACTGGATTCGTCCTCTGCGCTCTCGCGGCAGAAATCGATCAAGGCCTGGCTCAGGGCTTCATCAGCCGCCTGCAGATCATCCAGACAAACCACGGCCGTCTGACTGAGCAGGGAGGGTCCGACCGCCTCCTGAAAGGCGTAAGCGTCGCAGTCCGCCGCGTCCAGCTCAATGTATTCGCTGTCCGGATGAGCGGCGCATGCCTGCGCGCACAGCTCCTTGAAACGCTGGGCGTTGAGGAAGGGATCGCCGCCGACCACCAGATGGACGGAAGGGTTCTCCTGCTGAGCTTTGGTCATGACTCAAATCTCCCTTCATCGCTGGACATTACCCTCGGTCATTTTTGAAGACCAGCTGGGCTAGAAGGCCATAGGTCTGCCGTAGCCAGCCCTTGATTGACACCCAAGCGGACGGCTGGAAGGGAACCCCGGAATTCACCCCTGTCACAGCCGGCCATGAATGGTCTCGCTCCAGAGCACGGATGAAGCGAAACAGCCGATGATCGATCACGGCCATGAGACCCAGACCAACCAGGCAGGCGCTGCCGACCGGTCCCGGTGGCCAGGCCGCCGGAGCAGCCGCTTCGCCCAGCCACCTGGCGGCAAGAGCCATGACTCCGGTACCCAGGGAGGTCAGTCGGGCCAGGAACAGACCCACTGGAGGCCAGAGCCAGGAGGTGAGCAGAGCCAGCAGACCGGTCACTGTGGCAGCGTCGACCACAGGAGTGACCAGCAGGTTGGCCAGTGGAGCCAGTAGAGGCAACCCGGGACTCATCAATACCTGCACGGGCAGGGTTCCGGCCTGGGCGCACAGGGTCGTGCCCAATGGACGTGCCAAAAAGGTCGGAAGATGATCTTCAAGAAGGGCCGCCAACCGCCGGTTACCCAGACCGATGCCCAGCACGGCTCCACAAGAGAGTGCGAAGCCGAAGCTGGCAGCCATGGAAGGTCGCAGGATCAGCATCAGCAGGACACACCAGGACAGCGTGTTCAATGACTGGGCAGGCCGGCAGACAGCCAGAGCCAAGGCCGAAAGAAGCCCCATGGCCTGAGCTCGCAGAACTGAATCACCTGGGACCATCAGCATGCCCAAACCCAGATAGGCGGCAGACAAAACCAAGGCCATCAGCAAGGGCGGCGAGCGCAGGGCTCGCATGATCCTGACCAGCATCGAGGCCAGGATCATGAAGTGCCCGCCAGAGACCGCCATCAGGTGCAGGATGCCCGATGTCCGGAAGTCCTGGGTCAGACGGGTGGCATAGGCAGGCTCCACTGCCGGCCTGCCCAGGGAGCCATCCGACCCGGGCAGGGCCTGGTTGCCCAGAATGCCCATGGTCAAACCCGGCACCAGGATCCGTCCCTGATCGTCCAGTCTGCTGGTCTGTTCGAGAAAGGCCCTTTGCATACGGGCGATCAATCGTCTACAGGGGCCTGGCGGCTCGACCTCTTTCGCCCCGCCTTCCACAGCCAGCCAGGGAATAGGACGGCCGTAAGCAGAGGGCTCCAAGAGGCCTCGTGCACGATACTGCCCGCCCTGTTGCAGCAGGCATGACCGGCTTCGGGCAAAGAGGATGATCCGTTCATCGGAAGGCATGCGCACCCCCGCCACAGTCACCCATGCCAGCCTGACCTCCGCCTGACAGTCCCAGCCTCGCCGAGAGGATGCACTCATGGGGCCCACAGCCCAGCCACGAACCTCAGCCAGCGCTTTTCCCTGACGGATCTGCCGGGCTGCCGGCCCGCTGCGCACCGACTCATGACCGACTGCGGCGGCCAATGCCACAGTCAGAGCCACCGCAGCCAAGACAGCCAATGTCGGCAGCTTCCGAGGACCAAGCCAGGTGGAAATACAGGGAGACTGACAAACTTGGAGCAGCCGGATCCGCCGGCATGAGCGATAGGGCGGACGTGATACCTGACCCTTGCAATCAGCGTCCCCTGCAACAAGCAAGCAAACGAGTTTGAAGGCAAGCAGGACCATGGCTATCAGCAATGGGATCGCCAAGACAAGCGGCATCAACCAGACCGACATACCCATGTCGCCTCTGGACTCCCCCGCCGTCTTGGACCAGTCGTCGTTCTTGGCTGATCCGGCCACGGATCCGCCCACGCTCCGGTCCAGAAGCCACGGCACCAGTAGGGCAATAGCCCAGGCCAGACAAGCCGCGGGGAGCATGCGAAGATTGCGATTGCCATTGTCTCGATCAGCAGCAGGACGATCTTCTGCCCGGCAGGTCATCATTGCGCCACCAGATATGGGCGTAATCGGGCCAGGGTCTTGGCACCGATGCCGGGGACATCCAGAAGCTGATCGACCGAGGCGTAGCGACCGCCGAGAGCACGCCGATGCTCCAGTATTTTTGCTGCCGTGACCGGACCGATCCCCTTGACATTCTCCAGATCCTCTTGACTGGCACTATTGAGATTCACCCGTCCGGTCTGATCCGCTGTTCCCGCGGAGGCATTGCCTGCCCCTTCACCATGTTGAGCGGAATCCGAGGCCGATTCGGTATGCCCGCTGCCTTCGTTACCACGGGTGTTCCTGTTACCATCACTTCCTGAAACATGCTTGCTTCGGTGTGCAGCACCGTCGGCATCGCCCTTTGCCGGGACCGATGACTTGCCCCCGGATCCGTCGACTGCCACTCCTGCGGCCAGCGCCCGTTCCTGCTGGGCCAGCAGGGTCAGACTGACCGCAAGGGCAACCACCAGAATAAGAATGGCTGTCAAGGCCTGAAGCGGCGTAAACGACCAGACAGGCCGATCACGCCGAGCCGGGGATTCGGCCACATCTACGGCCGACCCCCTTGACCGGGCGGATTGATTCAGAGCCAGAGCCTGCAGGGGCGGCGCCGGCGGCTGGGTGATGTTGATGCTCATGTGCCCAGCCTGACATGAAAAAGCCCCCCGATATGAGGTCGGGAGGCTATGTGGTCGAAGGTCATCGCCTGTCCACAGCCTGGCTGCGGGCAGTACAGGATCAGGCTGGCACGACCGAAACGATCTTGGGTGCCTTGACGATGACCTTACGCGGCTCCTTGCCACCCAGCCGCTCCTGGACGGCGGGCAGTGCCAGGGCCATGGCCTCGAGTTGATCAGGCGCGATGTCGGGGCTGACCTGCAGCTTGCCACGGACCTTGCCCTTGACCTGGACCACGGCGGTGACCGTGTCCTCGCCGAGATAACGATCATCCCAGGTCGGCCACTGGGCATGCGCCAGGGACTCCTTGTGGCCCAGACGACTCCAGAGCTCCTCGCAGATATGAGGGGCGATGGGCGAGAGCATGAGCACCAGGGGCTCGATGGCTGCCCTGGGTGTCGGATTCAGCCCGGTCAGATGGTTGTTAAGCACGATCATCCTGGCGATGGCCGTGTTGGGCCTCATGGCCTCCATCTCCACCGTCACGTCATGGATGGTGGTGTTGAGCAGCTTCAGGGTCTTCTGGTCGGGCTCACCCTCGTCCAGGACCACCTCGCCGGTCTGCTCGTTCACCACGTTGCGCCAGAGCCGCTGCAGGAAGCGCATGCCGCCCACCACGTTGCGCGTGTTCCAGGGCCTGGACTCATCCAGAGGTCCCATGCTCATCTCGTAGAGGCGGAAGGTGTCGGCCCCATAGGTGCGGTACATGTCGTCCGGAGTGATGATGTTCTTGAGGCTCTTGCCCATCTTGCCGAACTCGCGGTTGACCGGCTGCCCCTGCCAGGTGTAGCTGACCTTGCCGCCCTCATCATGCTCCTCCACCTCGGCGGCGGGCACGTACTGTCCGCGTTGGTCCGTGTAGGCGTAGGCCTGGATCATTCCTTGGTTGAAGAGCTTGTGGAAGGGCTCCTTGGACGAGACGTATCCCAAATCGTAGAGGACCTTGTGCCAGAAGCGGGCATAGAGCAGGTGCAGCACCGCATGCTCCACACCGCCCACGTAGAGATCGACGCCGCCTGACTCCCCGGCAGTGGCATTGTGCTTGGGACCCAGCCAGTAGTCGTATTCCTCCGGATCAACCATGTGCTGGTCGTCCTTGGGGTCGATGTAGCGCATGTAGTACCAGCAGGAGCCGGCCCAGTTGGGCATGGTGTTGGTGTCCCTGTGGTAGACCTTGGGGCCGTCGCCCAGATCCAGGGTCACGTTCACCCAGTCCTGGTTGCGGCTCAGCGGGGCCTCGGGGCTGGACTGAGCATCCTCGGGGTCGAAGGTCTTGGGCGAATAGTCGGGCACGTCAGGCAGGGCCACCGGCAGCTGATCGTCGGGCAGCAGGTGGGGCAGGCCCTGGTCGTCATAGACCACGGGGAATGGTTCGCCCCAGTAGCGCTGACGGGAGAAGAGCCAGTCACGCAGCCGGTAGGAGACCGTTCCATGGCCCACCCCGGCCGACTCCAGCCATGCGGTCACTTTCTCGATGGCCTGGTCAACCCGCAGACCGTCCAGGCTGAGCGGATCGCCAGCGGCCTGGGTGGCCTGGACCGAAGAGTTGACCACAATACCGTCATGGGCGACGAAAGGTGCCTTGCCCCGGTAATCGTCCAGGGTCTGTCCGGAATCATCCAGCGGGCTGACCGTGTAGACGACGGGCAGGCCATACTTGACAGCGAAATCGTAATCGCGCTGATCGCCGCCTGGCACAGCCATGATGGCTCCAGTGCCGTAGTCCATCAGCACGTAGTCGGCGGTGAAAATGGGCAACTTGGCACCGGTGATGGGGTTGAGAGCGTACAGCCCAGTAAACAGGCCGGTCTTAGCCCCGCCTTCGTCCACACGATCCTTGGCGGTCTTGGCCTCGGCGGCCCGTCGATAGGCCTGCACGCCCTCCGCAGGATTGGCATAACCGCCCTTCCACTGCTCAGGCACATCCTCAGGCCACTCCTGGGGCAGGTGCTGCAGCAGGTCGTGCTCGGGAGAGACCACGGCAAAGGTGGCACCGAAAAGCGTATCGGGACGGGTGGTGTAGACCTCCATGGTCTGATCGCCGTCAGGGCTGGGCACGGTGAAGTCCACCGAGGCCCCGTGCGACTCCCCGATCCAGTTGCGCTGCATGAGCTTGACCTTTTCGGGCCAGTCCAGAATGTCCAGGTCCTCCAGAAGCCGGTGACCGTAGGCGGTGATGCGCATGGACCACTGCTTGAGCTCACGCTGGTAGACCGGGTAGTTGCCGCGCTCGGAGCGCCCCTCAGCGGTCACCTCCTCGTTGGCCAGGACCGTGCCCAGTCCGGGGCACCAGTTGACCGGCGAGCGCGAGATGTAGGCCAGACGGAAGTCGTTGAGCACCTCGGAGCGCTCGGCCTCGTCCAGGTCCTCCCAGGAGGCATCGGGATGACCGGGGATGGGCCTGCTCCCGGACTTGAAAGCCTCGACCAGTTCGCTGATAGGCCTGGCCGAGCCCGTACCTCCGTCGGCACGGTGGTAGTCGGGGTCATACCAGGACTCGTAGATGCGCGAGAAGATCCACTGGGTCCACCGCACATAGTCGGTATCGATGGTGGCGAAGGAGCGGCGGTCGTCGAAGCTGAGCCCCAGCCGGTGCAGCTGCCAGCGCATGTTGGCGATGTTCTGCTCGGTGGTGACCCGGGGATGCTGGCCAGTCTGGACCGCATACTGCTCGGCGGGCAGGCCGAAGGCATCGTAGCCCATAGCGTGCAGAACGTTCTCGCCCTTCATCCGGTGATAGCGGCTGACCACGTCGGTGGCGATGTAGCCCAGGGGGTGGCCCACGTGCAGCCCCTTGCCCGAGGGATAGGGGAACATGTCGATGACGAAGTAGGGACTGCGGCCTCCGGCGTGATCTCCCTGGGCATCGGTCAAATCACCCTTGGTGTTGGCTGCCCAGAAGGTGCCCTCCTTGTCCCAGCGCTTCTGCCAGTGCTCCTCGATGGTCTGCGCCATGGCGGCATCGTAGCGGAACTTGGGCTGATCGTATTCCTGGGGCTGCTGATGATCCCTGTCTTCATTCGCGTTCATATGCTGAATTATCGCCATTCACATGGACACGGCCGAGCCAATGTCCAGCATCCGTCATCCTGGCGGAAGCCTTGCTCAGCGATCGCCGGGCCGCAGGGTGCGGGCGGCGGCATCAATGGAATAGCCAATGGACTTGGAGGCCCGGCCCAGAGCGGCCTTGAAGGACCCGTCCCGCATCATCCTCTTCAAGGCCTGGTCGATGACATCCACCAGCTCCGGATCCCCGTGGGGCACGCCGATACCGTAATGTTCGTTGGAGAAGGGCTTACCAACCAGGCGCAGCTGGCCACCGCCACGAACATGAGCCAGTCCGGCCAGGGCAAAGTCGTCACCGCTGGCGGCATCCGTATCCCCGCTGAGCAGGGCCGTAATGCACTCGGGGAACTCCTCCCGCTCCTGGACCTGGGCCTGGGGTGCCAGCGAGCGCACCAGAGCCCCGGAGGTGGATCCCGCTGCCACGCAGACCCGCTTTTGGGCCAGATCCTCCACCCCGGCAATGTCGTTTTGAGCGCGACGAACCAGAAGGTCCTGCCCGGCAGCCAGGTAGGGCCCGGCGAAATCCACCAGCTTCTGCCGTTCCTGGGTGATGGAGTAGCCGGCCACGACCATGTCCACCTGACCCTGTTCGAGCATGCGCTCGCGATCCGCAGGTTTCACCTGGCGGAAAACAATCTGCGACTGGGCGTATCCCAGCTCATGAACCACGTACTGGGCCACATCCACATCCAGACCCCGGTACTGGCCGGACTGGGCAAATCCAAGCCCGGGCTGGTCGAAGGAGATACCCACGCTGATCTTGGGCCCGATGGAACCCGCCCGGTAACGATCCTCCTGGCGGCCGCACCCGCTCAGGGGCACCGCCAGAACCAGTGCCGCCAGAGCCGCCGCAATCCTGCGTGCAAACATGATCGGCCCCTACTTGAACATTCTCGAACGCGTCAGGAACCAGGTTACCAAGGCGGTCACCAGACCCGAGAGAATGACCACGACCGCGAAGCCCCAAGGTTTGTCGGTGAAGGGCATGCCGAACATGCCTTGGTTGAAGTTCATGCCATACATGGAGAAGATCAGGGTGGGCACCGACAGGCTGATGGAGATGATGGTGAAGATCCTCATGACGTTGTTGACGTTGTTGGAGACGATGGAGGCGAAGGCATCGGTCATGTTTGAAAGCACGCTTGAGTAGATGTTGGCCATCTCAATGGCCTGCTTGTTCTCGGTGATCACATCGCCCAGAAGGTCCTCGTCGTCCGGGTAGCGCTTGATCCGCTCCAGCCCGGTCAGCTTCTCCAGGACTATCTCGTTGGACTTGAGGCTGGTGGCAAAGTAGACCAAGGTCTTGTTGAGCTCCAGCAGCATAAGGATCTCGCGGTTCTGCATGGAGTGGCGCAGCTTGAGCTCCAGCCGGTCCGATTCGCGGTCGATGATGCGCAGGTAGCGCAAATAGAGGGTGGCGTTGCGGTAGAGGATCTGCAGGATGAAGCGGGACTTCATAAAGGTGTTGAACCCCCGGATGGTACCCTCCATAAAGGGATGAAGCAGGACGGTGTCCTGCATGCAGACAGTGACGATCAGATCCTCGGTGACGATGATGGACAAAGGGATGGTCTCGTAGTAGTCCCGCCCGTCGCGTTCCTCAGCACGGGGAATGTCGACGATGACCATGGTGTACTCGTCCTCCACGTCCACACGCGAGCGCTCCTCATCGTCCAAGGGGGCACGCAGGTCAGCCAGGTCGATGCCGGTGGCCTGGGAGACGTTGGCCAGCTCTACATCGGTGGGCGCCGATAAGCATATCCATGAGCCCTTGGAAGCCTTGCCGATCTGCTCGATCTGCCCGTTCATGGTGCTGAATACTCTCATCATCGCCATCACCGCCTCTCGTGCTCAAACCTGGCCGACGTTTCTGGCCGAACCGATAGTAGCAGATAACCA
The DNA here is from genome assembly GCF_052606245.1 of Bifidobacterium sp. ESL0819. Taxonomy (NCBI): domain Bacteria; kingdom Bacillati; phylum Actinomycetota; class Actinomycetes; order Bifidobacteriales; family Bifidobacteriaceae; genus Bifidobacterium; species Bifidobacterium sp. ESL0819. Next base: position 1,438,374 of record NZ_CP199587.1, on the reverse strand, counting down.
GTTACCGCCGTGTTCAATTCCGCAGGGTAGTCCCCGGTCATCCCCGCCATGGCCGAAGGACGGCGGGTTGGATTTTGGAGGCGTCGAAGCGAAAATGCCCGGTGATGGGACGGTGACCCGGCGATCCCAGGTAGTCGTTCTCCCTGGCGCGCTGACCCATGTTGTGCAGAAGCAGGGGAACGCCCCGGCCGTCCCTTCTATCGGAAGCCATACCGATATGCCAAGAGGTGCCGAAAATGACGATGTCGCCCTGCTGCCACTGGTCAGTCGCCGAAGTATCGTTGGTCAGACGCTGGGCATGCCGGGACAGGAATACGCCGAGGACGTTGGTGCGCCTGAAGTCGATATTCGGATCAGGACTACTGATGACTCCGGCATAGGCCCCAGGAGACGAGGCGATGTCGGCGTCGACCATAGCCTTCAGATCGTAGCCGGCCTGACGGAAGGCTCTCCAGATCTCATCGGTGCAGGCGCCTCGGTCATTGGGCGGGTAGCCGCCCTGATAGTAGCCGCTGTCATAACGAGGACGGCGGCGGGCCTCCTGATGGGCTCCACGCACCATGGCCGTGTAGTCGTCCACACCGTCATGGTCGTAGTCCACAGGCGAGGACAGAGGCGGATGGGCCGCAGTCTGCTCGGGAGAATACCCTGGAGGGCTGTGGGAAGCTGTCTTGCGCCCGTTTGCGGAGGAGCTTTCGGCTTGACTGCCGGAATTATTGTCTGAATGGCGAGCAGGCCCGCCACCCATCAGCCTGTCAGCCAAGGCCAAGGAGCCCTCCGCAATCAAGGCAAGCGCCAGCAGGACGGCTGCCCACCGTAGAACCACCGTTGGCCGATGGCCGCGGCCGCTGCGGTCTCGCTCTGCCAGCATGGCGGTTACCTCATCCGGTTGCGAAGAGGCCTGCCGTCCATGAACCGCCGAAGATTGTCCAGGCAGATTTCCAGAATCTTGTCCACGTTGGAGGCCAGGTGGGCTCCCCCAGCTACATGCGGAGTGAGCAAGCAGCGTGGCTGGCTCCAGAGCGGATGATTTTCCGGCAGGGGTTCCGGTTCGGTCACATCCAGGCCGGCGCCGAAAATATCTTCCTTATCCAAAGCTTGGGCCAGAGCCATGCAGTCCACGGCATCGCCCCTGCCCGCGTTGATCAGGACGGCGGTGGATTTCATCATTTCCAAGCGAGGGCCGTCGATGATGTGCCTGGTCTGCGGCGTTGAGGGCAGGGCCAAGGCCACCACATCCACGTCGGGCAACAGGGCATCCAGATCGTCAAAACCGGCCAGACGGTCGAATCCCTCCACAGGCTGGTCAGGATGGCGTCTGATGCCGATGGTCCGAGCGCCGACGGCCTTGGACAGACGGGCGAAAGAGGCTCCGATATCTCCCGTGCCCAAAACCAGAACCCGGCAGCCATGCGGCGAAAGAACTGCCCCACGAGGCTGCCAACGGCCCATGCGCTGATTATCCCTGTATCCTGGCAGATCCTTCATTATGGTCCACATCATGGCGAACATGTGCTCGGAGACCGACTGCCCGTAGGCGCCGGAAGCACTGGTCAGCATGGCATCCGGGGGCAGGACTCCTGGCTTCAGGTAGGCATCCACGCCCGCGCTGCTGGTCTGCAGCCAGACCAAGTTACGGCAGGCAGCGACCTGGTCGGTCGGCGGATTGCCCAGAATAATCGTGGCCTCTGATTGGCAGGACTGGAGTACGCCCATAGGCCACTGCATGCTCTGCCGCATGTCCGTGCCGACCATGAACACCTGACGAATGCCCGGGGCTGCCTGAAGGAATTCCTGCCGCTCTCCCTGATCCAAGGGCAGACAGTTAACAATGAGCTGGTCACCGGGATGGCCTCCGTCATGCTTTTCAATCTGCCCTCCGGCATTGTTTTTGCTTGCCATAGCCCACTGCCTTTCCGCTGACGCCGACCATCTTGGTCGCCCCTTGTCCTCATGCTAGCGCACTTGCAGGCTCAGGTATGGCTGAGGCCTATTCGAGGATAAAATCCATCAAATTGGCTCAAATCCCTGCAATTCCAGGGCAACACTCTAAGTTGCCCCATTTGCCGATCGCGGTGTACTATAAGCAAGGCTTCACCAAGCAAGATAAGTACGGGGCTATGGCGCAGCTGGTAGCGCGTCTCCATGGCATGGAGAAGGTCGGGGGTTCGAACCCCCCTAGCTCCACAGACAGGATTCCGAGGTCACCTCGGAATCCTTTTTGATATCCGGCACATTTGCCAATGCCACGGCCCTCTCTTCCTTCCTCATGCTTAGCCACAGCCAGTACAGGCCAGGATCATTGCCATACCTGTGTTTTCGCACAGTCAAACTGCCATCATTGACGAGGATCGATCTGTGAAAGCACCATGGCATGCGGCTTTCCAATCGTTTTTGGCATAGCCGCACCAAGGCAGCCTAGGCTCGCAATCCACGAGCAATTGGTCATTATGACTGGCGACAGTGATACGGAGCAGCATTTTAGGCCGCAACTGTATGCAGATTGATAGTGATCCTGGGATTTCGGAAGGTCCAGGAGACTGCCAGCAGCACATGGACGCCTCTGCAAAGTCCGCCTACCTACGAAATGACCGGACGCATACAAGGCTGCAGTCCTCATGACTAACTCGTAAGATAGCGAAAAGGGCTCGGGTCGGATTGAGGTCAGATCCCCGCGGCTTCAGCGAGGCAGAACAGCCTGCTGCCAGACCTGAATCATGCGCGAATTATCCACGCCAGTGCAGAGCTCCACCTCACATGATTCGACATCACTGCCAGGCTGGTCACTATTCCTGTCAGCCAATAACAGCTTGCCGCTGTCGGCAAGATTCACCCGTGCAGAACGCAGAGAAACCAGCTCCCTTTCAGCCAGCGCCAATACGGATACCAGGTCATGAAGCCACATGCCATCAACCGGTCGAGTTTGACTGCTGTATGTCAGCCACGGTCTCAACCAGTCGTTCATCGAGTTCTTCCATGGCGCCTTGCTCGCATCGGCCTCGTCGATCATACGATCCCAGCATCGCTGGCTTAGATGCGTGGTCCTGGTCACATCGAGCGGGACCAAGGTGATGGGAATGCCGGATTCCAGCACCCGCCGGGCTGCCACCGGATCGACGGCGAAGTTGGTGTCCACCTCATCGCCAAAACCGAGGGCACCGCCCATGATGCTGACCCTCTCGATATGGCCAACAACCTGCGGCTCATCCCTGATCAACCTGGCTATGTTGGTAAGTGGTCCTATGGCGGCAACGGACACCGGACCGCTGCAAGCAAGCACATCCTGCGCAAGCTGATCAGACCCGGAAACCTCCGGGACAGCGGATGCCATATCTGGGCTTGATGCATGGAACCCTGCCCGCGCTACCACGGCATTTCTCCATACTTCTGGCGCCTCAGAGCTGCTGGCCGCATTCAGCCTCTTGGTCAGCCAAGGCTGGCGTGATCCCTGCAGCGGGCCGTCCGCCCCTCGACGGACAGGAACATCCATGCGTCCCATGGATCTCAGCAAGGCCTCTGCACTGGAATAACCAAGATCGGATGTGGTGTTGCCGAACACGGTCCATATTGCTCTGGTCTTGAGCTTTTCGGAACGCAAGGCATAGGCAATGGCCAGGGCATCATCGACGTTGGCTCCAGGCACACCATTGCCCGGGTCACAGTCGACGATAATGTTGACTGTATCTTCCATTTCTGTTTTCACACCTCATTTTGGCTGCATCCACAGCTACGGCCTATGACCAGCTGTGGAGCTGCCGGAATTGTGTCTAAGCCAGTGCGGACAGGAGCATCCGAACAATTCGTTGCAGCGACGGAAGTCTCGCAGCCCTCTGGTTTGTCGTCTTCTTCATCGCCATTGTCCTGATAGGAGCCGTCCGGTTTCAGCAGCACTTTGGCAATCTTGTCTGCTATCTCACCCTCAGACAGCTGGACGGCTGTCAGTGACGGGATCAAATATGCGGATTGGTCCGTCCCATTCATCGCCGCTAAAGCCACATCATCGGGCACCTTTTTACCGCGCTGGGCCATGCCTGCCAGGAAACCCATGGCCTGAAGCTCATTCGAAGCAAAGACAGCCTCAACCTGATCGTCGACCAGCTCCGCCGCCTCGTATCCCCCCTGGCAGGTGTAGGGAACGAAAATCTCCTGCCCCGGCTCAAGGCCGGATTCACGTATGGCCCTCTTCCACCCACGGATTCTTTCCCGCGAGTTGAGACGCCCCCGAGGGCCGGCAATGATGGCCAGCCGCCGATAGCCATGCTCTATCAGATGGGCTGTGGCCATCCAGGCCTCTTCGCTTTCGTCAAGGCCCAACCGAACTCGGCGCCCTGCAGAGAGGCTCAGATCCTGTCCTTCCGGCTGGTTGAGCATAACCACGGTCCCCGGGTAGGTTTCGAGGGCATCCATGGGAAGAGGCTGGTCCACGCCATACCAAACCAGACCAGAGACCTGCTGACGTTGGAAGGATTCCAAGAGCTCCATCTGGCGACTGGGGTTATCGCTGGAATCGCCGACCAGGAGGGTCTTGCCCAGGGAGAAAAGCTTGAGCTCCAAAGCCTTGGTCATCTGAGCCAGGAAGGGATTGGCGAGGTCTGTCACCAGCAGGGCGTAGGTATCGCTGGTCCCGTTGGCCAGCGACTTGGCGATATTATTAGGCACATAGCCGGTTCGCCTGATGGCCTCTAAGACCTTGCGCCTGGTCTGCTCGGAGACTGGACGTGGACCATGATTGATCACATAGCTCACCACAGCGGATGAGGTACCCGCTTCCTTGGCCACATCATCCCTTGTCGGACGCCTTGTCACCATGCCCCTCCTTGCAACTGGTCTCCTATCAGATTACCGATTCAATGGAGATTCATCAGATTGCATCGTCAACCAAGGTCAGGTCTCTTCCACGGGTCTCAGGAGCGAAGAATGTCGTTATCAGACCGATCGCCGCCATCAGGCAGTAGTAGACAGCCAAGGGCACCCAGGAGCCGAAGGCCGCGAGCAGCGCTGAGGCGACCATCGGAGCTGTGCCGCCGGAGAGGATGGAACCAAGTTCCTTGCCGACTGCCATCCGGGAATACCTGTGCTGAATGCCGAAGAGCTCAACTCCATAGGCTGCTTGGACCCCGAAGATGCCCAGCGAAGCCACACCCATGCCGACGATGATCACCAGGCTGACAACAATGGTGTTCTTCGACTGCAGGAGGGCAAAGGCCGGGAAGGCGTAAAGGACCAGAAGCAGGCAGAAGACGCGATAGACAATCCTGCGGCCGAACCGGTCTGAAAGCCATCCGGAGAAGGGGATGATCAGGAAGCCCAGCAAAGAGGCAATCAGCACGGCTGTGGTCGGCACTGACTTGTTCACGCCTAGTGTGACCACATATCCGATAAGGAAGCTCTGTGAAAGATACGAGGGGCCGTTCTCTCCTATACGCAGACCAAGCATGACGAAGAAGGCCTTCCAGCCACCCTCGGACTTCTTCTCCTGCTTGCCTGCGGCAGCCAGGATAGCCTCTTCCTTCTTCCTATTGGCCTGGTAGGAACGAAATGCCGGCGTCTCCTGCATGGAGCGACGCAGGTAGACAGCGAAAAGCGCAATCAGGATCGAGACCAGGAAGGGAATCCTCCACCCCCAGGTGATCAGGCTGTCGTGTGGCAAAAGCAGAACCAGGAGCCAGACGGCAGAAGCCAGCAGAGTGCCCGAATTGGATCCGATCCCAATCAATGAGGAAACCAGGCCGCGATGGTTGACAGGGGAATACTCGGCGAGCATCACTGCTCCGCCTGACAGTTCGGCCCCAGCGCCGAATCCCTGGCATACGCGGCAAAGTATCAAGAGAATGGGCGAAAGAATGCCCACCATTTGGTACGTAGGCAAAAGTCCCAGGGCTGTAGTCGACAGACCCATCAGCATGACCGTGAAGACCATGATGAACTTACGTCCGCGCTTATCGCCTATCTTGCCCAGAACAAAGGCTCCGACAGGCCTGGCTAGAAAGCCGACCGCATAAGTCGCGAATGAGGAAAGCAGAGCGATGACCGGCGTTTGCCCAGGAAAGAAGATATCTCCAAAGACCAGCCCTGAAGCCAGACCGTACAAGGCAAAGTCAACATATTCCATGGTTGTGCCCAACCATACAGCCACGATATTGGTCCAGAAGCTCTTCCTGCCCTCCTTGGTGCGGAAGTTGACATCAGCTGCCTGCTCCTGTTGATCAGCCGCTTCGGAATCTGACCTGGATCGCTGATTCACAGGTTCGGGTTCTTCTCTCTTGGTCCGGTTCGCTCCCATTTATGCCTCCTTGCAAAGGATTGCTACGAAATAACTGCGTATACCGTAGTTCTACCCGCGTAGATAGGAAAGCGACATATTTCGCATTCCAATTACTTACATGACAGAATTCTACGCGCGTAGTTTTTCTTGTCAAATTCAGATCTTTGCTGTCTTATATACATGCAAACAAACAGAATGCGGTTCATAGGCGCATAAGGCGGACTTCCGATCACTGATCACACCCTGCCTAATGACTGCTTAATCAGTCATAGCAAGCCCATATCCATAGCCCTGGCCGAACGCAGCAAAAGCAGCAGTCAGAGTGATCGATGAGTTCCAACGAAAGCAAGCTTCCAGCATTCGGAGGCAACGCATGCCCAAGCAACCATCCTGGTTCGTTTTACCCAATGAGGGTACCTGCTCAATGCTTCTGTGATCACTACAGATGCACTACATGGCAAAAGACCGATATGGACCTTATACTTCATGGCGAATTGTGCTTATCATGCTGACTGGACTTATTGCATCGATAATTTTCATTCAGAGTAAGATAATCCTGAACTAAAACACTGCCAAGATCTTTATAGGAAGGCTTGCACAGCAATGAGCACGATTGAGGAAGGCGCCCTTGGCGCACTGACTGGGCTTTCCTTGGGGGATGCGCTGGGCATGCCCACGCAGAGCATGAGTCCAGCAGCCATACATGAGACCTATGGCAGGGTCGATACCCTTCGTGATGCTATTGCGGATCAGCCCATCGCACCTGGCATGCCTGCGGGCTCTGTGACCGATGACACCGAGCAGACGCTGATCGTAGCGGATCTGATCATCAAGGGCAGAGGACGCATCGATTCAGAACAGTTCGCCAAGCGCCTTCTCGCCTGGGAGGACGACATGAAGTCGCGCGGATCGCTCGATTTGCTGGGGCCCTCCACCAAGCTGGCTTTGGAACAAGTTCGCCGTGGCGCAGATATCACGACTACAGGAAGAACCGGCACCACCAATGGTGCCGCCATGCGAGTCACCCCGGTAGGGATAGCCAACAGTCCCGAAGACATCAGACGACTGGCCAATCGTATCTACGAGTCCTGCCGAGTCACGCATGATACGACTGCAGGATTCCAAAGCGCCGCGCTCATCGCTACGACAGTCAGTCTTGGACTTGAGGGAATGACCGTTCGCCAGGCTCTGAGCGAGTCCCTGCGCCTAGTGCCCGCTATGGCAGCGTCTGGGGCTTGGACTCCCAAGGCATCGGTTCCCGCTCGTGCCCGCCAGGCAATGCGGTTGTCCGAGGAATTCAGCGATGAGGACGACTTCGAGCACCACCTCATTGAAGACTGCGGCACCTCTGTCGAGTCCAATGAGTCTGTGGCGGCCGCCTTTGCCCTGGCCTGGAGGTTCGCCGACGATCCTCAATCGGCTCTGTTGACCGCAGTCAACCTTGGCGGCGATACGGACACCATCGCTGCAATGACCGGAGCAATGACCGGCGCGTGCACCGGTCCAGAAGCCTTTGACCGTGCACTTTGCTCCCAAGTGGCTTCGATATCTCACCTCGACCTGCAGAAACCCGCCCGTAGTCTGATTGCCCTAAGGGAGCAAAACGCAAACTGATACGGCTGAATCCGTCAGAAATACAACAGTGTAAAATTCAGTCAACCCCGAAGACCATGGGGCATACCCAGAACACTCCACCGGGTCGACCGGACAGTTCACCAGTACATCTTGAGTCAAAGGAGACAATCCATGTCAACTGCACGAAAAGAGGGCACCATCCTCTCCAGGGTTGAGCAAAGGGGCATTGAACCCGTGCCTGAGGACCAGCGGAACGGATCGCCCGGTCAGCTTTTCTGGGTCTGGTTCGCTGCCAATATTTCGATCCTGGGGATCCCTCTGGGAGCAACCCTGATTGCCCAAGGCCTCAACCTCTGGCAAGCCGTGCTCGCCACAACCATCGGAGCCTTTGGATCCTTCGCACTTGTCGGGATAATCTCCATAGCCGGCAGAAGAGGAGGGGCTCCGACGCTGACCCTGTCTCGGGCCATTTTCGGCGTCAGAGGCAATGCAGGCCCCACCCTGGTAGCCCTGCTGTCCAGACTGGGATGGGAGACGGTGAATACGATGACCGGCGCTTTTGCGCTGCTTTCCCTCATCGCCATCATCTTCGGCACTTCAGCTGATGCCAAGCGCTCCCCTGTCCTGACCTTCGTCTGCATTGCCGTCTTCGTAGCTTTGACCGTGGTAGTCTCCGCCGCCGGTCACGCCTTCATTCTCACTGTGCAGAAGTGGGCCACCTGGATATTCGGAGCTCTTACCCTCTTGGTCGCCATCTATCTGGCCTCGACCGTCGACTGGTCTTCCTTCATCGGCAATGCCCCCGGATCAGCCAGCGCCTTCCTTATCGGTGTAGGCACCATAGCCGCGGGGACAGGCATCGGCTGGGTCAACTCCGGTGCAGACATGGCCCGTTACCAGAAGACCTCAGTGAAATCCAGCTCTCTGATCCTGACTGCAGCGGCCGGTGCCGGCATCCCCCTGGTGGTCGTTATCGGTCTGGGCTCGGTCCTGACAGCAGGCAACTCCACCATTGCCTCCGCCGCCGATCCGGTCGCTGCGGTTCGAAGCGCTCTGCCTGCTTGGGTTTCGATCCCCTACCTGATTGCCGCATTTGCAGGATTGCTTATGTCAAACAACCTCTCCGTGTATTCGGCTGGTCTGACCACCATCACCCTGGGAATCAGAATTCCTCGCGTCTATGCGGTTGTCGTCGATGTGGTGGTGACCACCTGCGGAGCCCTGTACTTTACGCTGGGTTCCGACGGATTCTACGGCCCCTTTGTCACTTTCATCTCCCTTTTGGCAGTGCCGTTGAGCACCTGGGCAGGCATCTTCCTGTCAGATATGATCTTCCGCAAGCGCTACGATTCGGACGGCCTTCTGAACCTTCAAGCCGATTCCCCCTACTGGTACTGGCACGGAGTCAACCTCCCAGCCATCATCAGCTGGCTGGTGGGGATAGTCGTCGGCTTTTTGTTCGTGACGGCCCAGGTCTCCAAGAACGAGGTCTGGTTCTCAGGACCGCTGGCCGGCAGCTTCCTGGGCAGGAACGGCCTGGCTTGGCTGATCTCCCTGCTCCTGGGAGGAATCCTCTACGCCATTTTGCACCTTCTCTCCAAGGATTCTGCGGCTGTGAGAAGCAACGGCAATGACTGAATACAATCTGACCACCAGAGAAGCAAGGATCCTCCATCTGGGTCAGGTGGTCGTTGACCTGAGCATGGACATCGACCACCTCCCGGAACGCGGAGGCGACATTTTCGCCAGGCGAAGCGCCATAAAGGTCGGCGGTGGATACAACGTAATCTACGCAGCCAGGCAGATGGGAGCGCCTATAGCCTATATGGGGGCGATTGGCACAGGTCCAATGGCAGACATGGCCCGCCGAACCCTTGCCGCCTTGCAGGTTCCCGCTGAGGGACCTGTTCTGGATGATTGTGATACCGGATATTCGGTCGCCATGATCGAGCCTTCGGGTGAACGCACTTTTGTTTCAGCAAGGGGAGCAGAGACCCGCATACCGGAGGGAACCTACGAAAGCATGAATCTGGTTTCCGGTGATGTCATCTATCTGAGTGGGTATTCGTTCTGTCACAGGGACAATACCCGTAGTCTGCTCGGTTTCGCCGAAAGACACCAAAATGAAGGATTCCCCGTGCTCTTCGATGCGGGACCTATGGTAGCTGATATTGAACTGGATGTGCTTAAAGCTGTCAACAGCATGCATCCGATCTGGTCGCTGAATGAACGTGAGGGACCAATGCTGGCGGAACGTCTGAGGTGCCGGTCCCACGTTCGTGATGAGGCCGAGCTGGAATCCACCTGCCGCTCCCTTTCGCTGAAACTGGACAGTCCGGTGGTTCTCCGGGCCGGAGCCCGTGGTGCATGGTACTGCCAACCCAAGGATGCAATGCAGAGCATGCATATTCCTACCCCACAGATCCATGCCATAGACACCAACGGTGCAGGCGATGCCCACTCGGGCGCCCTGTGCGCGGGCATCTTCCAAGGCCTGCCCATGCAGGAGGCGCTGATACTGGCCAACTGCGCAGGAGCGCTTTCCACTACGCAGCAAGGCCCAGCCACATGCCCAAGTGAGGAAGCCATACGAAAGGCTGCTGCCTCACTGCAAGGGTAACCAGTGCAACCAGAAAAATACAAGCGGCCGCCGACTTCATGCCGACGACCGCTTGCCCGCCAAAGAGGATATATCAGAGAAAAAGATCAGAGCTGCTTACCCAGCTGATCGGCTGCGCGCAGGGCGTGTGCCACATCAGTGGGGGTCACTTCGAAGGGCATGTTGCCCATGGTCTCGTCAGGACCGCACGCATGCTCCCCGACCTTGAGCAGATCCGCATCGCTGGCCTGTCCAATGCCGATCTGCTCCAGGGAGGTAGGCAGACCCACGCTGCGGAAGAAATCGTAGACCATACGGGTCTCCTCCAGAGAGCGGTCCTCAAGAACCAGCTGGACCAGAGTGCCGAAGGCCACCTTTTCGCCATGCAGCATGGAATGCGTGCCCTTCAGGGCGGTCATACCGTCATGGATTGCATGGGCCGCAGCCAGTCCGGAGCTCTCGAAGCCCAGACCGCTCAGCAGGGTGTTCGCCTCGATGATCTTCTCCAGGGCGGCTGTGCGCACACCGGCCTGTGCCGCGGCCACGGCCTTGACCCCATCCTCCAGCAGGGTGTCGCGGCAGAGACGGGCCAGGGCGAAGGCGGCCATGGTGGCGTGGCCCCCGGTCATGGTCACAGCGTTCGACTGCACGCAAGCGGCTGCCTCATAGTAGGTCGCGAAGGCATCGCCCAGTCCTGATACCAGGAAGCGCACCGGAGCCTTAGCGATGACATCGGTATCCATAAGAACCACGTTGGGATTGGCAGGTAAAGGCAGATAACGGTCAAAGACACCCTCGGGAGTGTAGAGCACTGAAAGCCTTGAGCAGGGGGCATCCGACGAGGCTGCCGTGGGCACAATCATGACAGGCAAGTGGGCGAAGTAGGCCACGGCCTTGGCGGCATCCAAGGTCTTGCCGCCGCCGATGCCGATCACAGCGTCGCTGTCCGCCAAATGGGCTCGATGGCGGTCGATCTCCTCCATAGAGCACTCGCCGCCGAATTTCATCAGTTCATAGGGGATCCCATCGCGCTCAAAGGAGACGACGATGTCGTCGTGGTAGAGCCCGTCGATGACCGGGTCGACGATCAGATGGGCGCCCTTGGTGCCCAGAGCCGCGTATTCACCGGCCAGCTTTCCCATGGCGCCCTCCTGCTGAACATAGGAGCCGGGAGAGCACAGAACCTTGCGCATATACACACCTTTCTCATTGCTGATCCCGCCTTCGGGACCAGATCCTTGGGAACGAGCCTCTTGGCCCGTCTGAAAGTGACCCTAGTCACATTACATGGTGGGATGGGTGCGCCGCGCCGAGCAGCAAATCAGTTATGAGGCGAGGGGTTGGTCGTGCTCGTCGGCGACGACTGTGGCGTGGAAGCCGTGCTTGAGGGGCTGGGCGTGGAGCCTGTCGCGTCGGCAGACGGCGAAGGCGTGCTCGTGGGATTTCGTCCCTGCTGCTGCCCCTGCCCGGATCCTTGATCGTTCCCCTGATTCTGATTCGTTCCTGAAGGCTGATTCTGAGGGGCACTCGGGGTCGCCTGGTCTTCTGGCTCCTCGGTGCGCCACCCGGGCTTGGAGGGGGTCTCTTCCTCCTGGCTGGGAGTTACCTGGCTGGTCGATGGACTGACCACGTTCCGAACGACCTTGTCGGTGCCTTCACCTTTGGTCAGAGCATTGATGACCAGTGCAGACAGCAGCACGGTCACCAGAGCGCTGACCACTGAGACGATGATGACGTTGCGGCGGCGCCGATCCAGCTTCTTCCTGCTGGTTGCTGCAATGGGAGCTGCATGGGTTCGGGGACCATTGCTGGATGAGATGGTCCTGCCCGTCTTGGCAGCGGATTCCTTGTCAGTGCCATGCATGACCTTGGTCGGGCCATCGGCAGGAGGCATGACCTGTGTAGATCCATCTACTGGAGCTATGACACGGGTCGATCCGTCGGCAGCATCGCTGGAATTGTCCGAATGACGCCTCCCCTGAGCCGGCATGGCAGTGGTCTGTCCATCGTCGGCTGAATCGGCATCCGAGTCAGTTTCGGAGCCGTCATCGTCCTGGCCGGCACTGCCTGTTACGGACTCCTGCAACTTCTGGCCAGAGGCTTCCAAAACATTCTTGTAGATCTGCGAAGCCACGGCAGAGACAATGGAACCAATGGCCACGCCAATGATGGATCCCGCCACGCCGATCTTGGCGGCCAGCCAAAAGGAGGTCATGGCTGCAAGAGCGCCGGCAACGATCTGCGCCCAGGAAATGTCATGAAAGAACTGCTTCACTCCGACCCCTTTTAATCCAACGGCTGGTGGCTGCGTTCTTATGGTAGCTGGTCGTCATGGCGATCCTGTGATGGTCGGCCGACCCCACAATAACTTCAGTCGGTCTGGACCAGCCCCCGCGGATCGTCCCAGTCTCCCCGCATGGCGATGGCCGGACCACGATTGTAGTCGATCATGGACCAGCGCAGACCGCCGTCTGGCAGATCTCGCGGCATCAATCGGGCCCAGTGGGCATTCCGCATGGTGACCAGGCCCAAGTATTCGGGATATTCACTGGCCATGCCCAGCAGAGCCTGGAGGGCCTGCGCTATGAAGGACCCATGGGAGAAGACCATAAGATCCGTGTCCGGACCGGCACGATGGATCCAACGGCTCAGGGTCTCCAAACCGCGTCTGCCCACCTGAGCCTTGGTCTCGGCACCGTGAAGGAGCTCTCCCCCGCCGCCTCGGGACCAGGACTCGTAGTCCTCGGGCCAGCGTTGACGAACCTCTTCGGCGCTGGCTCCCTCCCACTCGCCGAAGCTGCGTTCGCGCAGCCCGGGATCAAGATGAACCGGCTGCCCTAGGGGATCAGCAAAAGCATGAGCGGTGGCTGCAGCACGACCCAGATCAGAGGAGACCACCAGCAGGTGACGGTCGCCAGGAACACCATCCACATACTCCGCTCGCAGCTCCTCGCCGGTCCTCTCCACCTGCCAGCGACCAACGCTGTTGAGCGGAATGTCGATCTGTCCCTGCATTCGGTGCCCTGCATTGTATGAGGTCTGCCCATGCCGGACCACGGTCATGGAGCGCACATGCCGTCCACCCTCGGCGGCGATAGCCGAGTCAGTCATGGCTTTTTTCCTGAAGGTCAGTGAAACGGCTGCGCAGATCGTTCCCATTCAGATCATCTGCCTTGGAGGCCAACTGGCCATCCGAGTCATCATCAGCAAGAGTGAAGGGGTGCTCCAGCTGCAGGTCCACTTGGGGGCAGTCCTTCCAGAGCCGCTCCAGATCATAGTAGGCGCGGGCTTGCTTGTGCATGATATGAATGACGAAGTCACCGTAGTCCAATAGAACCCACTGGGCCTCCTGTACGCCCTCGCGCGAGCGAGGATCCAGATTCTTCTGCAGATGGAGCTGTTTCTCCACCTCCTCTGCAATGGCCAGGACCTGACGCTCGTTGCTGCCGGTTGCCACCATGAAGATGTCGGTGATGGCGATAGGCTGTGAGACGTCGAAAGCCACGATGTCCATGGCTTTGACATCGTTAGCGGCCCGGGCGGCCACTCGAATCGCGTCGATGGATTCCTGCAATGCTGGCACTTGTCACGCCTTTCCTTGTTGTCAAGCAGATGCTGTCATGGTTACCGCTCCCAGGCGGGCTTCCACTCCGGAACCTGATGCTGGTCATTGGTGGAGTAGACCATGGCCCCATCCTCGACCGGATGACGGATGACTGATCCGGCCCCAGTGGTGACCCCGTCGCCCACTTGAACGGGGGCTACGAAGAGGTTCCCAGCACCTACGTGCACCTCAGACCCTATCTCGGTGCGGTTCTTGTGCACACCGTCGTAGTTGGCAGTGATGGACCCGCCCCCCACGTTGCTGTCATGGCCTATGTGGGCATCCCCCACGTAGGAAAGATGGGGCACCTTGGTCCCGTGGTCGATGGTGGCTTTCTTCATTTCCACGAAGGCCCCGGCCTTGGTGTCCTCGGCAAGCACGTTGCCAGCCCTCAGATAGGTCCAGGGGCCGATGTTGGCACGGGCTCCGATCCTGGTCTCCTGCACACGGGAACGCTCAACCTTGGCCTGCGGCTCGACGATGGCATCGATCAAGGTGGCATAGGGTCCGATGACTGCGTCCGAGGCTATCTCGGTATGCCCCTGCAGGAAGCATCCAGGCAGAATGACGGCATCCTGCTGGATAACCACATCGTCCTCGATCCAGGTGGTGGACGGGTCCAGAATGGTCACCCCCTGGCGCATAAACTCATGGCAGACCCGAAGATTATGGGCCTTAGCCAACTCAGCCAACTGAATCCTATCGTTGACGCCTTCGACCTTGAGCGGATCAGGAGCTGCATAGGCCCCGACCCTGCCTAGACGGCGGGCCATCTCCAGGGCGTCGGTCAGATAGAACTCCCGCTGGGCATTGCTGTCGTCCAGACCGCGAACCGCTTGTCGTAGCAGGTCCGCTTCGAAGACATAAACGGAGGTGTTGACTTCCTTGACGGCCAGTTCAGTGCCGGTGGCGTCACGCTGTTCGACAATGCGCAGAACCCGTCCATCCTGGTCACGAATGATGCGGCCGTACCCGGTGGGGTCTTCCAAATTGACCGTCAGCACCGTGGCCCCGTCACCTGAGCTCACATGGTAGTCAAGCAGACTATGCAGCGTATCCGTGTCCAGCAGGGGCATGTCCGAGGCCACGATCAGCACCTGGCCGTCGTGCCTGAGCTCCCCATCCAGCTGGTCTACAGCGCACTGGACAGCACGTCCCGTACCTGGTCTGCTGTCCTGGCGCACGATGTGCACCTGGGGATCATAGGACCTTGCAGCCTGTGCCACCAGGTCAGCCTGATGATGCACTACTACGGCCGTCAGCTCAGGATTCAAGGCAGTCACCGAAGTCATGACCCTCTGCAGGAAAGTCTTGCCGGCCAGCGTATGCAGAACCTTAGGATGGGCAGAGCGCATACGAGTGCCCTCGCCTGCTGCCAGAATGATGCCAGCGGTCAGCGTCTGCCCGCCGTTCAAAACTCCACCACCCCGCTATCTGCAATGCCGATAAGATCCTGAATGGAATCCACCACCTGGTCAGGCCGGAAGGGGAAGGTCTCCACCTCAGGACGGGTGGTGATGCCGGTCAGCACCAGGAAGGTGTTCAGACCAGCCTCGACTCCAGCCACCACATCGGTATCCATACGGTCACCGATCATGGCCGTGGTCTCGGAGTGGCCGCCCACCCTGTTCAGAGCCGTACGGAACATGATCGGATTGGGCTTGCCCACAAAGTAGGGTTCGCGATTAGTGGCCTTGGTTACCAGAGCCGCCACAGCGCCTGCCGCAGGCAGAACGCCATTCTCGCTGGGACCGGTGGCATCCGGGTTGGTGCAGATGAAGCGGGCCCCGCCCAGAATCAGGCGGATGGCCGTAGTGATGGCCTCGAAAGAATAGGTCCTGGTCTCGCCCAGAATCACATAGTCGGGATTGATGTCAGAGAGAATAAATCCAGCCTCATGCAGGGCTGTGGTCAGCCCCGCCTCGCCGATCACATAGGCCGACCCTCGCGGAATGGTCCGTGACACGAAGTCAGCAGTAGCAAGGGCGGATGTCCAGATCCGGTCCTCGGGCACGTCAATGCCTGAACGCCCAAGGCGAGCCGAAAGATCACGCGGGGTATAAATGGGATTGTTGGTCAGCACCAGATACTGACGGTTATTGCGCTTGAGCGTGTCGATGAATTCGGCAGCACCGGGCAGGGCCGTGTTCTCGTGCACCAGCACGCCGTCCATGTCGGTGAGCCAGGTTTCGATCTTCTTGACTGCCAAGACAGTTCCTTTCGGTTGGTCACCGACCCCAAGGAGGCCGTCTCCGACCGGAATCGGCGAGCGTAAGCTCCCCCACCTGGATTCGAACCAAGACTAAGGGTTCCAAAGACCCGTGTGCTGCCTTTACACCATGGGGGAAAGACGGAGCTCTAAGGCCCCGCCAGGTTTATTATGCCACAGCCGGACGATTACGCCACGCCATGCCGGGCAGGCAAGGCTTTAGGCGAAGAGGAAGCCCTGGCCGTGATGGGCTGGGTAGGTATCGAAGAGCCGAGCCACTGAACCATCCTCGAAGACTGCTTTGATGGCCGAGGCCAGCAACGGTGCGATGGACAGCACAGTCAGGCCGTCCCAGCGCTTATCCTGGGGAATCGGGACCGTGTCAGTCAGAATGACCTCCTTGGCCTTGCAGGACCTGAGCCGCTCCACGGCGGGTCCAGACATGACGCCATGGGTGGCCACGATGGTGATGGAGTTGGCGCCAGCCTCATCCAGCACATTGCAGGCTTCGGCAATGGTGCCGCCAGTGTCGATCAGGTCGTCCACCAGCACGCAATCCAGGCCGCGTACGTCGCCCACTACGCGATGAGCCACAGCCTTGTTGGGCTGAGTGATGTCACGAGTCTTGTGGATGAAGGCCAGGGGCACGCCCCCTAGGCGCTGGGCCCACTGCTCAGCCACCCGGATGCGGCCTGCATCAGGAGAGACTACAGCCACCTTGGACAGATCCATCCTGTCACGCACATAGTCCACCAGAACAGGCATGGCGATCAAATGGTCCACAGGACCATCGAAGAAGCCCTGGGACTGGGCAGCGTGCAGGTCGACCGACATGATTCGATCCGCACCGGCCGCCTTGAGCAAGTCGAACATGAGTCGGCAGGAGATGGGCTCGCGGCCCAGGTGCTTCTTGTCCTGACGGGAGTAGCCCAGGAGTGGACAGACTGCGGTAATGGAGCGCGCAGAGGCCCTCTTGAGGGCATCGATCATGATCAACTGTTCCATGATGGACTTGTTGACCGGGTCGGAATGGGTCTGCAAAACGAAGACATCGGCTCCACGCACCGACTCCGTATAACGCACATACATCTCGCCGTTGGCAAAGTCGTATGCTGTCGTCTCCAGGACGTCAATGCCGAGTTGATCGGCCACGTCCGCCGCGAGTCTGGGATGGGTCCGGCCTGTGACAAGTATGAGATTTTTTCCTGGTCTGCCTTTGAGTATCGCGCTCACCATATCTCCAAACGTTGTTTTCGCTGAAGCGGACAAACTCCATAATAATGGCGCGCGCTGACACAGCAGGGCAGTCCGTGTTGGCGAGTCCGATGGTATGCGAAGCTCAGGAGGCCGAGCGGTAGAGTCCGTGTTTGTTGATGTACTGCACCACCCCGTCCGGGACCAGATACCAGACGGGCATGCCTCGAGCCGAACGACGGCGCACATCAGTGGACGAGATGGACAGGGCCGGAATCTCCAAGGTATCAACTCGTTGGGCGGGCACCTGAAGATCACGTAGACTTGATGAATAGCCGGGACGGGAAACGGCTACGAACTTGGCCAGATCCCACATCGTGTTGGCATCCTTCCAGCGCATGATCTCGGCCACAGCATCCGCCCCGGTGATGAAGAAGAGGTCGCTGTCGGGACGCATCCGCTTGATGTCACGCAGAGTATCCACTGTGTAGGTGATGCCAGGGCGCTCGATATCCACCCGGGAGACCGTGAACTTGGGGTTGGAGGCCGTGGCGATCACGGTCATCAGATAGCGGTCCTCAGCATTGGTCACTGTTTTGTTCAGCTTGAATGCCGGGCGGCCGGTGGGCACAAAGACGACCTCATCCAAGTCATAGACCCAGGCCACCTCCGAGGCAGCGACCAAGTGTCCGTTATGAATTGGGTCGAAGGTGCCGCCCATGATTCCCACCCGAGGTCGCCGGTTATGGTGGGCAGGCCTAGAGACACCATCAATATCTGATGGATCCTGCCCGGATTCCCCCTCCTTGGACAGTTCAGACATCATCCGGTTCACGCCTGCTCGTCCTCCCGTCTGGCTTCCGAGGCGTTCTCCTCATTCTCTGACTCGGCCTCCTGGCGCATCTGCTCGGCACTGGGATTGACCCGGTCAGGATCGATCCGTTCCATGTCGGCATTCCACTCCTCCTGGACCACACGGCGAATCTCGGAGTAGGTGGGCAGGGGGAAGCCTGGCTGGTAGGCCCGACGAACCTGGGCTACGCATCCCGTAATGGCCACCAGAGAGTCGGACAGGTCGGCGATGCGTCCCTCCTGCTCCTGCTTGCGGAAGACAGGCACCCGCTCTTCCATGACGGTGATGTCATGTCTGACTTGGTTGAGCTGGTCTTGATCCAGGTCGTGCACATCATCGGCATGTTCGTCAGGCCATCCGATCAGGACTGCATCGGCATACTCCAAACAGGAGCGCTGGTCTGCATCCGGGATGCCGTCCTCGATTTGCACTAGAAAAACGTACCGCAGCAGGCTCAGTCGTTCGGAAGCCACCCTCAGCCAGATGCGCGGGTTGTCGTGTTCGCGTTGGAAGAGCTCTTCGATCTTCTCGTTCACGGCCGCACCTGCCCCCTGCCGTAGCCGATCCATTTGGTTGTGGTCAGCTCCTGCAGACCCATGGGTCCTCGAGCATGCAGTTTCTGGGTAGAGATGCCTAGCTCGGCGCCCATGCCGAACATGCCGCCATCAGTGAATCGGGTTGAGGCGTTGACCATAATCACAGCCGAATCTACCCGACGTGAGAACTCTTCAACAGCTTCGTAGTCCCGGGCCAGGATGGCCTCGGTATGGCCGGTGGAGTGACGGTTGATGTGCTCGATGGCCTGGTCCAGGGAGTCCACCACACGCACCCCCATCTTCAAATCCAGATATTCGCGGTCCCAGTCAGCCTCCTCTGCGCGGACCAGCAGTTCTTCAGGCAGACCATGCCCGGCGAGGATATCCATGGAGACCGCGTCCAGGTGCAACTCAACCTGGGCCCGTGTCAGCGCTTGGGCCGCACGGGGCAGGAGGTCGGCGGCCACGCCCCGGTGGACGATCAGCTTTTCAGCAGCGTTGCAGACGCCGACCCGCTGGGTCTTGGCGTTGACGATGATGGGGATGGCCTGATCCATATCCACTGAGCGATCCACATAAATATGGACATTACCGGCACCAGTCTCGATGGTGGGCACGGTAGCCTGCTCAATTACACTGCGGATCAACCCTCGGCCACCCCTGGGCACCAGCAGATCGATATGACCGCGTGCCTTCATCAGAGCCTGAGCCCCTTCGCGACCGTATCGGTCCACGGAAGCCACCAGAGCCGAATCCAGCCCCTGCTCACGAAGCACCCCGCCTATCAGCTCCACCAGGGCGCGATTGGTACGTTCAGCTGCGTGGCCTCCTCGCAGGAGGGCCGCATTGCCGGACTTGAGGCAGAGGGCCACCACATCAATGGTGACGTTGGGACGGGCCTCGTAGATCATGGCGACCACGCCCAGAGGGACCCGCACCTGATTGAGCCGCAGGCCGTTGGGCATGTCATGACCACGAACCACCTCGCCCAGGGGGTCGGTCAGCCCCGCCACCATGCGCACGCCACGGGCGGCGTCCGCGATACGAACCTCGTCCAAGCGCAGACGGTCGATCAGACCGGCGCTCATTCCTTCTTCAAAAGCTTGAGTGCAGTCCTGCTCATTGACTGCGGCAATCTGATCGGCCCGATCGATCAAGGCATCGGCCAGGGCCAGCAAGAGGGCACTTCTGATCTGGCCGGTCACGCCCGCGAGGCTAGCTTGTGCGGCAGCCGCCGCATCGGCCATGGCGCAGACCCGATCGAACACATCCTGACGATCGGAGTTCTCGTGTTCACTCATGTTCGTCAGATCCTTTCGCCCTCACGGGTCCGCCAGACCCATTTCTGTACCGATTGTAACCCTCAGCGAGGGCAATGACGACAGGAGGAGGGAGGGCATTGCTGCACCTCCCTCCTTCAAGGGCCAATCAGTGGGTCTGATCCAGCTCAGGATAGAGCGGGAAGGCCTCGACCAGCCGATCCACCCGGGCCTTGAGGGCATCCAGATCCGCCTGGGGACCCTGGGCCAGCGCAGTGCCGATCACATCGGCAACCTCCTCGTACTGGGCCGGGCCGAATCCGCGAGTAGCCAAGGCGGAGGTCCCGATGCGCAGACCGGAGGCCACAGAGGCCGGGCGCGGATCGAAGGGCACCGTATTGCGGTTGACGGTGATGCCGATCCTAGCCAGCAGGTCCTCCCCCTGACGGCCGTCCATCTCGCTGTTGCGCAGATCCACCATGACCAGGTGGACGTCCGTGCCTCCAGTGAGCACGGTGATGCCGTTGTCGGCCACATCCTTGGCCATCAGGCGCTCAGCCAGAATCTTTGCGCCCTCCAAGGTGCGCTCCATGCGTTCCTTGAATTCAGGCGTGCCGGCCAGCTTGAAGGCCACAGCCTTGGCGGCGATCACATGCATGAGCGGGCCGCCCTGGTTGCCGGGGAAGACCGAGGAGTTGAGCTTCTTGGCATACTCCTGACGGGCCAGGATGAATCCGGAGCGGGGTCCGCCCAGGGTCTTGTGAGCCGTGGAGGAGACCACATCGGCATAGGGCACCGGGCTGGGATGCAGACCGGCTGCCACCATGCCGGCGAAGTGGGCCATATCCACCCAGAACTTGGCCCCCACCTCGTCGGCGATCTCCTTCATGGCTGCAAAGTCCTCAATGCGTGGATAGGCGCTCCACCCGCCGATGATCAGGGCCGGATGGGTCTCCAGGGCCCGCTGACGGATGATCTCAGGCTCGATGCGGAAAGTGTCCGGATCCACCCCATAGGATTCAGCATGGTAAAAGCGTCCGGAGAAGTTGATCTTCATGCCGTGGGTCAGGTGGCCGCCATGGTCCAGGGCCAGTCCCAGCACAGTGTCGCCAGGCTTGATCAGGGCCTGATAGACAGCGGCGTTGGCCTGGGCACCCGAATGAGGCTGGACATTGGCGTACTCGGCGCCGAAGAGGGCCTTGGCCCGGTCCCGGGCCAGGTTCTCGACCTGGTCCACCCACTCGCATCCGCCATAGTAGCGTCTGCCAGGATAGCCCTCGGCATACTTGTTGGTCAGCACGGATCCTTGGGCCTGTAAGACAGCCTTGGGCACGAAGTTCTCAGAGGCGATCATCTCCAGACCGCCTCGCTGACGCTCCAACTCCCCATCCAGCAGTGCAGCTATCTCCGGATCCACCTGCGAGATCGAAGAGTTCAGGACATCGTAGGATTGCTGTACCGGGTTCTCTTCGACCATGGGTCGCTCCTTTGTCTTTGACTTACAGCCTCGGATACAGGGGCTGGTGGGCAATACTGTACGCCATGCCGACCCCTGGCAGGCCCTCGCGTCCATAGACGGTTTCCTTCGCGAGCCGAGCAGGTCAATGGTTCGGACTCTTGCACGGGGTAGAATGCCTTGGTAATGATCTGTTCGGCGACATGGCGGAGGGGCAGGCAACCATGAGCACATACCACAGCACTCGGGGCGGCGAAGAACAGCTGCAGTCCAAGCAAGCCATCAGACGAGGCCTGGCTCCTGACGGCGGACTCTACGTCAGCGATGAACTGGACGCTCTGACCATCGACCCTGCCTCGGTTGCCGGCCTGGACTACAAGGGTACGGCCAAGCTGGTCCTTTCAAGACTGCTGAGTGATTACTCTTCCGGTCAGCTGGACTCCTGCCTGGAAGCAGCCTACGGAGAACAGTGGTCCGATCCGGCAATCACCCCTCTGGTGGACCTGGGCGGCAACGACTTCGTACTGGAGCTCTTCCGTGGGCCCACTTCGGCTTTCAAGGACGTGGCCCTGCAGCTTCTGCCAAGACTTATGGCCCTGGCCGGGGAGGATGGCGAGCGGATCATGGTGCTCACAGCCACCTCCGGAGACACAGGCAAGGCGGCGCTGGCAGGATTCGCAGACGCGCCGGGCACGGGCATCACCGTCTTCTACCCGCAGGGCAAGGTCAGCCAGATCCAGCGTCTGCAGATGGTCACCCAGGAGGGCGGCAACCTGCGGGTCTGTGCAGTTCGAGGCAATTTCGACGATGCCCAGTCCACAGTCAAGTCCATCTTCGCCGACGCTGATCTGGCTCGTGAGCTGGGTAAGAAGGCCTCAACCGTTCTCTCTTCGGCCAATTCCATCAATGTGGGCCGCCTGGCACCGCAGGTCGTCTACTACTTCCGAGCCTATGGGTCTCTGATGGAACGGGGAGTGATCAGACCTGGGGATTCGGTCGAATTCTGCGTGCCCACCGGCAACTTCGGCGATGTGCTGGCCGGGTACTACGCCAAGATGATGGGACTTCCAGTTGCTCGCCTGACCGTAGCCTCGGACCGCAACCGAGTCCTCAACGACTTCCTGACCACAGGCGTCTATGACCGCAACCGCCCCTTCTACATCACTACCTCTCCCAGCATGGACATCCTGATCTCCTCCAACCTGGAGCGGATGCTCTACTACATGGCCGACGGCGACACCAAACTGATTGTCTCGCTTATGGCCGATCTGGAGTCCGCGGGGCGTTATCAGGTGCCTGAAGCCCTGCTGACCAGAATCCGTGGGCTCTTCTCCTGCGGTTGGGCCGACGAGGACCAAGTGGCCTCAGCCATTAGCGACTGCTGGGAGGACCGAGGATATCTGATCGATCCGCACACGGCCTGCGGCTACCACGTCATGGCCGTCCAGACCGGCAGGGATCCTGCCGTGCCCCGGGTGCTGCTGTCTACAGCAAGCCCCTACAAGTTCCCCCGGGTGGTCTGCCAATCCTTGGGTCTGGAGACCCCTGACAGCGACTTCGAGTGCATGGACATCCTGGCCGAGGCCACCAACACCATGCCCCCCAAGGCTCTGCGCGCCCTGGAAAACGCACCTGTGCGTTTCCAGGACTGCATCGATCCCGGCGACATGTCTGACTACGTCCGCCACGCGGTCATGCAGTCCTGAGCTGGCCCAGGACTGCGAGGACATAGATCACCATAATCGCGGTCAGATTGAAAGTCTGGCGTCAATCAATCTCCCTGCGCGCATAGACCCTGCTGGAAACGGCTCCAGAGACCAGGTTCGCCAACAAGACTATGGCCAGACCAAGAGCTACAGGTTTCCACAGGTCTCCTATAAGGAAACGTCCAAGTTTAGTCATGAGAGCTCCCCAGTCCAAAGGCAGCCAGGCCAAGACAATACCGATCAAGGCAATAAAAGCGAAGAGCACCAACAGGGCACGTAAAGCTTTTACTGGATCAAGCCAGTAGAAAAGTGGAGCAGCCAAGGCAAAAAGCAGCATTTCGAACATGAAGATAGCCAAGGTAAAAAGAGTCACAGCCTGCCAAGGATCCGAACCCTTCCAAGGCAGACCTCCAGCTATCCGAAAATAGATCGCAAAACAGCAGCATTGAGCCAAGACCATTAGCACAATAGCCGAATAGCGTCCCAGCACCTGATGACCACGCGAAATAGACACAATGCCATTCAGGCGAGCTGCTGGAGAGTAAAAATCAATGAATAATTGGATCTGCGCGACGGCAGCAGTTGCAACGCAGGAACCCGTGACCATTCCATTTACCAAGTCTAAATTTCCATCCTGGTTGTGGCCAGTCACGACCAGGACGCCCTTCAAGATGATTCCTGCCAGCGGTGCAGCGATGAAGAGCAGCATACACGACCAGCAGCCTCCGGCTCCTCCACTGCAACGTTGCATGTCCAGCCTGATCTGCTTGGCTATCGCCTTCATGCCTCCATCTCCTTACTCTTGTTGGCCGCAGCACGTGAGCCCGTGGTCAGTCTGATGATGTTGTCAAAATCGGCCCGCTCCACCAGATAGCGTTCCTCTGAAGGCTCGACGTCGGCAGGGGAAGCCGATGCCAGAAAATCCTCCAAGTGTTCAGTAGACACCAAAGCCTCGAAACCTGTGGCGGAACGCTGCAGGCCCATCAGATGAGGTATCTGCGCTCTAGCCAGATCGTCCGGCCCCCCTCTCACAACCTGGAAAGCCTCCATCAACTCGTCCTTGGGGCCGGTGTAGAAGACTGACCCCCGATTGATGTAGGTAACGAAGTCAGCCACCCGTTCAAGATCCGTGGTGATATGAGTGGAGAAAAGTACTGAGTGACGACCGTCTCCGATGTAGTCCAGCAGAATATCCATGAGCTCGTCCCTGGCTAGGACATCCAGACCACTGGTAGGCTCATCCAGAATCAAGAGCCTCGCATCGTGACTGAGAGCGACGGCCAGCATCAGTTTCATCTGCATGCCACGGGAAAGCTTGCCAATTCTGCGGTTTTCTTGCAGACCAAACCGACGCAAATAGCCCTGATAGCGATCACTGTTCCAAGAGGGAT
Organism: Bifidobacterium sp. ESL0819; assembly: GCF_052606245.1. Lineage (NCBI taxonomy): Bacteria > Bacillati > Actinomycetota > Actinomycetes > Bifidobacteriales > Bifidobacteriaceae > Bifidobacterium > Bifidobacterium sp. ESL0819. The sequence continues at coordinate 1,413,727 of NZ_CP199587.1, read as the reverse complement.
ACATGGGTGCCATCACTGACTCGGCGGCCTTGACCTTCCATGCTTCCAGGAAATAAATGGAATCGAAGACCACACCCAGGTCTGCCTTGACCTCCTCCTCCTGGCTCAACGGATCACGGTTCAGAATGCTGATTTCTCCACTGTCTCGGCGGATCATATTCAGCAAGAGCCGGATCAAGGTGGATTTGCCCGCGCCGTTGGGGCCAATCAATCCCATGATGTAGCCCATGGGCAGATCCATAGTGACTCGATGCAGGCGGAATCCCGTGCCGTCAGCCTTGACGTAGCTTTTCCCAAGGTCACTGACGCGCAAGGCATAGTCGACATCTTCACCAGAAATTGTCATCGACGGTGATGCGCACATGCTGCTATTCCTTTCCTTCTTTGGACGCGGGTGCAGAACCCTTGTCGCCTAGCAGGCCGTCGAGCAGGCTGCGAATTCGGTCCGGCTCCATGCCGGCCCGACGAGCCGTATCAACCGCCTCCCCCAACAGGGACTGCACGCGGTCCTCCAGATGCTGCCGCATGACCTGGTCGCCGCTGTCAGCCACGAAGGTCCCCTTGCCTTGGATGTTCTCCACCAAGCCCTCCTGAGCGAGTTCGGTATAGGCACGGGTCACGGTCAGCACGGACACCCTGAGCTCCTGCGAGAGATGTCGCAGGGAAGGCAGTCCCTCCCCGGCTTTCAAGTCTCCGAGCAGGATGGCCGAACGTATCTGGTCCTCAATCTGCCGATAAATCGGTTGTCCGGACAGGGATGAGATGATCAGCTTCATCCAAGCCCCTTTCATGGATGGTCGGCACGACTCTGGCTGAGCTGTACCGGTGTTCATGTATACACTATAACAGTTTAATCATGGAGACAACCTCGCCACTGCTCTTCTACGGCCATGGTTCACGAATTCCGCAGAAACAGCGCTGTATTGCTGAAATTCTACCTGATCACGAATTCAGACAAGATACCATCCGAACCGGGTCGTCGCCCCATTGTTGATACCAAGGAGGGATAAGGTGTCATCAACGAAAATCAAATACAGTCGGTACCGCACAACCGTTCACAACCACTCGCCTACTGTCGAAGCATCAAAGTGGCGGATGTCGAGCATGCAATTGCAAGCCGCAAAAAACAGCAAAGCTTTCGATACTTGTCTAAGTCGTCAAATCGATGGACTTTGGCGCTACAAAGTACAGGCGGCAACTAGGCTTATCTGCGCTGAAGTCTGCTGGAGGCTAGAAGCTCTCGTGCGTGCTTCAGAGAAGTGGTGGACTCGCTGCCGGCCAGCATCCGGGCGATCTCTCGCTCCCTGCCTTTGCCCTCTACCTGGCGGACCAGAGTCTCTACAGTATCGCCGCCCTCCTGTCCCTTGGCCACGACGAACTGTCGGTCGGCCCAAGAAGCCACCTGCGGCAGGTGGGTGACCACAATCACCTGGGCGGTTACGGCCAATCGGGCCAGACGACGACCCAGCTCCACAGCTGCCCGACCGCCTACACCAGCATCCACCTCATCGAAAATGAAAGTCATCGTCGGATCGCCAGCCTGGGAGTCAAGGCCGGTATGCCCTTCACTACGCCCATCAGATCCCAATGAGGTCCGGCCTTCAGCGGCTACCAGCTCCAAGGCCAGCATGAGCCGGCTGAGTTCGCCGCCCGAGGCGCTCTTGCCCATGGGGAGAAGATCTGAACCCGGATATGGCCTGAAGAGAAAGTCGATTCGGTCCAGACCATGCCCATCCATGTCTTGGTCCTGGCGTTGCATGACGTGAATCTCAAGCCCAGCTCCCGCCATGGCCAGGGAGTGCAATTCGCTGTCGACAAGATCGCTCAGCCTTCGTGCAGCCTTGGCTCTTGACACAGACAGACTCCGTGCGGCCTTCAAGGCGCTTCCACGAAGCTGCTCAACCTGTCCTTGAAGCTCCTCTAGCTTCTCGGGTGAGGCATCCATGTCCTCAAGCTCAAACGCAGCCTTCTTGCGCCAGGCCAGAACGTCGTCGATTTTTGGTCCCCAGCGACGGGTCAGCTCATCCAGATCATGGATGCGGGCATTGATCTTGTCCAGATCACCCTCCTGGTCTTCGTCATCCAGCTGACTGCTCAGGGTGAAGACCAGGTCAGACAGGTCGGCGTTCAGCGACCGCAACCGCTGGGCCGACTCCTGAAAGACACCCTCCACACCGATGCCCTCCAGGGCGGCAATGGCTCGTTCGACCAGGGCAGTGGCCGATGATGCGTCGGCATCAGGGTCGATCTGACTGGAGTCCAAGGCGGACAACGCTGACATGACTCCCTGACTGATCTGGGCAGCATGCTCGATCCTGTCCCGCTGGGCCTTGAGTTCACGATCCTCGCCGGAATGGGGGTCGAGCCGATCAATCCGGGCGATGGATTCACGAAGATAATCAGCCTGGGCCATAGCGCCGGACTGCTGGTTGCGTAGCTCCTCCAGATGTTCCTGCGCCTGTCGATACTGCCTGAAGGCCTTGGAAAAGGTCTCCAGCTGCGGACCGTCACCAGCATAGGCATCCAGAAACTCGCGCTGCCGGGCCGGGCTGGCCATGCGCATCTGATCCGCCTGACCATGGACAGTGACCAGCATTCCAGCCACCTCCTCCAGCAGACCGCGAGGGGCCGTCCTGCCGTTTAGCGCGGCACGGGAACGCCCCTTGACGGGCATGGTCCGTGCAAGGAAGATCTGCCCCTCCTCCTCCACGGGTAGACCAGCCTCAGTTATAACCGCGGTCACTGAATTCTCGGTTCCTGTCGTTCCGGCATCGAAAATCCCCTGCACCCAGGACTCCCGAGCACCAGGTGCTACCAGTTGCGGACGAGCGGTGGATCCGGAGATCAGCCTGATGGCATTGAGGAGCATGGACTTGCCAGCTCCGGTCTCCCCCGTGATGGCCGTCATGCCAGCAGCGGGCCGTAGCAGGGCATGATGGATTGGCCCCAGGTCGCGTACTTCCAGCTCTTCCAGCATCAGTGCTCCTTATTCGACTCTGGCGGCTCCCCCTGGTCCTGTCCGTCTGCAGCTGCCGAGGAGCGATGCTGCTCCCTCCAGCCGACCACCGGCAGGTCGAACTTGGAGACCAGCCGTCTAGTGAACGGCACCCCGGACAGCCTGGCCAGCCGCAGGATGTCGTGGGACTGCCGCACCACAATGCGGGAGCGCTTGGGCACTGGCCGCTGACGGCGCCCATCATTGCAGATCCAGCCAGCCGACTGGGAATCACCCAGAATGTCTAAAGTGAACTGTGACTTCGGACCGATGATCAGGGATCGGGCGAAAAGGGCGTGAGCAGCTATGGGCACCATCTGCAGCGACTGCGCATCCGGCCAGACAATGGGCCCGCCCACCGAAAAGGCGTAGGCCGTTGAACCGGTCGGGGTGGCCACAATCATGCCGTCGCAGCCGAAGGAACTCATCTCCACATCGTCTACTCGGACCGACACCTCAATCATCTTGCCCCGATCATATCGTTCCAGGGTCATGTCGTTGAGGGCCCAATCGCTCAGTGGACGATCGGCTCCGGGTATCCACAGGTCCACATGGGCCACCATGCGCTCATCGATGGAGTAGTCATGATCAGCCACCCGACGAATGGCTTCCCCTATCTGGAAGCTCTCGAATTCTGCCAGGAATCCCACATGACCCAAGTTGACCCCCAGGATGGGCACCTCAGTGCCCTTGACCAGCTCTGCAGCCCGCAGAATGGTCCCATCGCCGCCCAGAACGATGACGATCTCGGTGTCGTCGGCCACCTTCTGGCTAGGGCTGCCGAATTCAGGGGCGGCGATGTTGTCGACAATCGAGACGCTAAATCCGTCCCGGCGCAGCTGCTCCTCGACCTCATCCACCAGGTGACCGCTTGCCCGGACCCGACTGTGCGTAACTACGACAGCGCTACGAGCACCCATGGGGCCTCCCTTCCGGCATCAATGACCATCCTATCGGGCCCGGCCAACAGCGGCGCTCTATTGCCTGAATCAGGCCAAACGACGACCTGTAGCTGCGGCCACACCCTTCCTGGTCTCGTACCGGGGGGAGCCTGTCCCGTCCACTGCATCGGCATCCACCACAACACGGGAGACATCCGGCCTATCGGGCAGCTCAAACATAGTCGCCTCAAGAGTGCGTTCAATGATCCCTCGCAGTCCACGGGCGCCCACCTTGCGCTCCAGGGCGATGGCGGCAACACGGTCCAAGGCAGCGTCGGTGAAAACCAGATCAGCCCCATCATCCATGAACATGCGCCGGTACTGATCAACCAGGGCATTGTCCGGTTCGGTCAGCACGCGTCGCAACTCATCGGCGCCCAGAGGCTCCAAAGTGGAAATGACAGGCAGCCGTCCCACAAACTCGGGCAATAGGCCGAACTGTTCCAAATCCTCGGCCCTGACCTGGCTCATGACCCGGCCACCAGACACCCTTTCGCTCCCCTGAGTAGCCGAGAACCCGCTCTCCCGCAGGCCCAGCCGCTGGCGAACGATATCCTCAAGACCAACGAAGGCGCCGCCGCAAATGAAGAGAATGTTGGCCGTATCCATGACGACCGTGCGAACGTCTCCGCGCCGCCGGGAACCTTGTACCGGCACGCGGGCCTGAGTGCCCTCGATGATCTTGAGCAGAGCCTGCTGGACCCCTTCGCCGGACACATCCCTGGTGATGGAGGTGTTCTCCCCCGATTTTCTGGCGATCTTGTCGATCTCGTCAATGTAGATGATCCCGCGCTGAGCAAGGTCCATGTTGCCATCGGCAGCCTGGAGGAGCCCCTGCAGGACGGACTCCACGTCCTCGCCCACATATCCAGCCTCGGTCAGGCTTGTGGCATCCACAATGACAAAGGGGACGTTCATGATGGTAGCCAGGGTCCGTGCCAGATATGTCTTGCCTACGCCGGTAGGGCCCATGAGCAGGATGTTGGACTTGTCCACCTGGACGCGCGGGGCCGCATCCTTGCGTTTCAATGCTGTGCCCGCAGCACGGCCACGGTCGCCAATGTCCATATTGACGCGCTTGTAGTGATTGTAAACAGCCACCGACAGGGTGCGCTTGGCGGCCTCCTGGCCGATGACATACCGGTTCAAGTAGGCAAATATCTTTGAGGGCGCTGGCAGAGTCAGCCGCTGGTCGGCGGCATCCTTAGCCATGTCCTCCTGGATGATCTGGGCGCACAGACGTATGCATTCGTCACAAATGGCGCAGGAAGGCCCCTTGACCAAGCGTCGCACCTGGTGCTCGTCCTTGCCGCAGAACTCGCAGCGATTCAGTCCGTCATTGTAGCTGACCACACGGCCCATGGCTCTCCCTTCCCGGAGAATCCGCAAGGATCGCCAAATACATATTTGACTGGCATCGTCCATTATGCCAAACGCCCGGAGGCCGTGGACCCAAGGACCCGCCGCCATCCGGACGAACAATCATGCACGCAGTCACTGAAGCTAATCGCGGTGCTCCAGGACCTCGTCCACCATCCCGTAATCCTTGGCCTGTTGGGCGGTCAGAATGGTGTCCACCTCGATGTCCTTACGAATCTTGTCGACATTCTGACCGGTATGCTTGGCCAGGGTCTCCTCCAGCCAGGTGCGCATGCGCAGCATCTCCTTGGCCTGGATCTCGATCTCGGTGGCCTTGCCGAAGTCCTGCTCCATGGCCGGCTGGTGAATCAGCACACGGGCGTTGGGCAGAATCAGGCGCTTGCCCTTGGTGCCTGCCGCCAGAAGAACTGCAGCAGCCGAGGCAGCCTGACCTAGGCAGACAGTCTGTACATCGGGCTTGATGTACTGCATAGTGTCATAGATGGCGGTCATAGCCGTCATGGATCCCCCCGGCGAGTTGATGTAGATGATCACGTCACGGTTGGGATCCTGGCTTTCCAGAACCAGGAGCTGGGCCATGATGTCGTCCGAGGAGGTGTCGTCCACCTGGACGCCCATGAAGATGATCCTGTCGTCGAAGAGCCTGGTGTAGGGGTCCTGGCGCTTGTAGCCGTAGGGGGTTCGCTCCTCGAACTGCGGCAGCACATAGCGGTCGGTGGGCATGGCGCCCAGGCCGCGAGGGCCAGCCAGTCGACGGGCCCGTGCAACGAATTGCGCTTCTTCAGATGCCATGTGGAGTGCTCACTTCCCTTGATCTGCGGTCATAGTGCCGTGGGTGGTCACGATCCGGTCGACGAAGCCGTACTCCAAGGCCTGCTGGGCCGTGAACCAGTGATCGTATTCGTTATCCCGGTAGATCTCCTCCAGGGTGTGGCCAGTCTGCTCGGCCGTCAGCTGGGAGAGCGTGCGCTTCATGTCCATGATCAGTTCGGCGTTGATCCTGACATCAGTGGCCGTGCCTCCGACACCACCCGAGGGCTGATGCATGAGCACACGTGCATGGGAGGTTACGAAACGCTTGCCCTTGGCTCCGCTGGAGAGCAGGAACTGGCCCATGGAAGCCGCCATGCCGACCGCGACTGTGGCCACGTCGGGCTCGATCAGCTGCATGGTGTCGTAGATGGCCATGCCCGCTGTAATTGAGCCGCCTGGCGAATTGATGTAGAGCCAGATATCCTTCTTGGGATCCTCGGCCGCCAGCATCAGCATCTGTGCGCAGATGACGTTGGCGTTGGCGTCCTTGACCTCGTCCCCCAGCCAGATGATCCTGTCCTTGAGCAGTCGGTTGAAGATGGGATCGGTCGGCGTGGGGGCCTCCCCATCTTCCATCACGGGACTGGTTGCCAATGAGTTGTTCACCCTGTCTCCTTCGATAAACGTATCTGTATTGAGCCTAGCCCTCGCAATCGACGCGGTCCCAGCCTTTCCGCTCTTTGCGCAACCGCTACGACAAGGCCGCACCCAGGCTGTTTGCCACGGGGTGCGGCCTGTTCGCTGCCTGGGAAGCTACTCCTGATCCTGAGAGAGCTGGTCAGCTACTTCAGCTGCAGCCGAGGCAGCCTGAACGCTCTCATCCTGCTCCTCCTGAGCCTCGGGCTGGTCCTCGCCCAAGAAGCGGCTCAGGTCGACCTCCTGACCGTCGGGATCCTTGAAGGTGACGGCACGCATTCCGGCCAGCATGCCCTTGGAGCGACCGACTTCCTGCACAGCCGAGCCCAACTGACCATTACGGACGATGCCGTTGATGAAGGCGCTGGGGTCCATGCCGTACTGCTGAGCAATGGAAGCCAGGAAGTTGGTTACGTCAGCCTGGCTGACCGTAATGCCAAGCTTCTCCGCCAGGGCGTCAAGGGTCATCTGGTCGCGCAGTTCCTTCTCCACGGTCCGCTCGGCCTCGGCCTTCTCGTCCTTGCTGGCCTTATCCGGGTCCTTGCCAGTGTTCTTGAGCTGATCGGTCACCATGGACTGCTTGATGCCCTTGGGCACCGGAATGTCCAAGCCGTCCTGAAGCTTAGCGATGAAGGCATCACGGGCATCGGTGGCCTGTCGGCCCTCGGCATCCACCTGGCACTGCTTGCGCACATCCTCGCGCAGCTCCTTCAGAGTCTCGAACTCCGAAGCTTCCTTGGCGAACTCGTCGTCCAAGTCGGGCAGCTCCTCAGCCTTGACCGAGTTCACCTTGACCTTGATCTGGGCCTTTTCGCCCTGGTGCTCACCGGCCTCCAAGGTGCCCTCGAAGGTGGTCTCTTCTCCGGCGGACAGCCCATCCAAGGCCTCATCCAGGCCGTCCAGCATGGTGTTGGAGCCCAGCTCGTAGCTGACTCCCTGCTGGGAGTCCACGGACTTGCCGTCGATAACGGCATCCAGGTCGATGTTGGCGTAGTCACCCTTGGAAGCGGGACGATCCACGCTGACCAAGGTGCCGAAGCGCTGACGCAGATTGTCCAGACGCTTGTCCACGTCCTCATCGGTGACGGCTGGCTTAGGGACCTCAATCTCCATGCCATCAATCTCGGGCAGCTCGAACTTGGGACGAATTTCGACCTCGGCGGTGAACTTGAGCTTGGTATCGTCCTTGGCCGAGGAAGGTATGTCCTTGACGTCGATCTGCGGCTGTGCCATGGCGTGCAGCTGCTTCTCCTCCAGAGCCTTTGAGTAAAGCTCTGGCACGCCGGCGTTGACGGCCTCGCCCGCCACGCTGGCAAAGCCCACGCGCTGATCGATGATGGGTCCAGGCACATGGCCCTTTCGGAAGCCGGGGATGGTCACCTGCTTGCCGATCTCCTTACGGGCCTGATCCAGGTAGGGGTTCAGCTCATCGGGATCGACGGTGATGGTGAGCCTGACCTTAGTGGGCTCGAGGTTTCTGACGCTGATTTTCACGCTGCGCTCCAATTCATCCAAACCGTTTGATCTGCCAGTAAGGCAACCGTTACATAATAGCGCGAGTCAGGGACTCTGACAGAAGTGAAACCTGCCAAGGTCGGGCGCCCTCCTCGCGCAGAAAGTCGGCCACGTCCCGCTTATCCGGTTCGTCGGTCCAACAGAGGTTGCGCAGGTAGCGGGGCTTGATCAGAATCTCATCAGGAGTGTTGGTCCTACGGCCTACATCAGTCACTGCCTTGCGCGCCGCCTCCAGCCTGACCAGTCGGTCAGGGTGGCGATGCCGCCAGACCTGCATTGACTTGGGGGCGTTGGTCTCTTCAACACGAGGCTTGGGAGGCACCGGCAGCTCTTCAATGGGCAGACGCAGCGCATCAAAAATGGCCTGTTTCCAGACCGAGGGCTTGACCCGGCGCTGAATGGGCGCATAGCGCTCAAACATGCGGTCCTGCTCACCGCCGGTATGGATCCTGACACGTTCATTCAAGGACCGGATGGCTCGGAATTGGGCGTTGTTATGTGGCTTAAGCCTTCCAGCCTCGATAATGGCCTTGTCCGGCAGAAGAAGCGTCGGAGCTATGTCGCAGCGTCGGGCCAGCCGGTCTCTGGTGGTCCACAGCGAACGGGCCACTGCAAGGCCTCGACGGTCGTTGTGTAGGGCGTTGATGTGCGAGATATGCCGCCAGGGCTGCTCAGGCTCCGGCTTGGGTATTTTGCCTTGTCTCAACAGCCAGGCGAATTCTTGCCTGGCCCATTCATCCTTGCCATGGCGGCGCAGATCCTCCAGCTCGCGTGATCGTACCTGATCCAGCAGTTCGACATCCAAGGCGGCGTAATTGCGCCAATCACGGGGCAGAGGGCGGTAGGACCAGTCTGCAGCAGAGTGCTCCTTGGCCAGGGTCAGCCCCAAATAGTGTGATGTCACTGCAGACAAGCCGTAATGACCAAGATTAAGCATCCTGGCCGCCAGTTCGGAGTCGAAGAGCGATGAGGGCCTCATGCCCAGTGCATAAAAACCTGGCAGATCCTGAGGAGAGTCATGAATGATCCATTGAACGTCCTGGACTGCTCTATTGAATTCCGACCAGTCGCAGCCCGCCTGCACCAGAGCCGGCGGATCCAGGAGGAATATCCCTGCTCCCCGGCGCTTGAATTGGACCAGATAATCATCGTGGCCATAGCGGAATCCCGATGCACGTTCAGCATCCGCAGCCAGTGCACCGCTCCCCTGAGCAAGCAGCCGACAGGCCCGGCGGTATCCGACCATGTCATCAATGACCGACGGCACACCCTGGGCGGGCTCTGAAAGCAGCTGCGTCTGAGGATCCGTGGTCACCTGCGCTTAACCTCTTTATTTCTTGTCGGACATCACGCCACCGGGCCGACCAGGCCCGGAAACATACGTCTGACAGCATAGTCCATGGTCTCAACCCGATGGCAGCCCCTTCCCTAAGCAATCCCCGTCGGTCATTCATTGAGCCGACCATCGTTTAATTAGAAGGCGAATCTTCAACTGAGCATGGAAAACTCCCCGCGGCATTCGCCGTAGGGAGTTACGAGAAACTTATCCTTGTTTGCTTCTATTTGCGGCTCAGTAGACCACGAATCCGTGGGCTTCCAGCTGCTTCTTTACCCGATCCTTCAGGGCCGCCGAAGGGCCTTTGGCATCCTCCAGCGGGTAGGGAATGCGCAGCTCATGCCACTTGGGCCGTCCAAGCTGGTGGAAGGGAAGCACGTCAATGTGCTCAATGGCATCCTTGAACTGTTCGCATACCCGCGCAACATTTTCGACGTTCTCTTCAGAATCGGTCAGTCCCGGCACCAGCACGAAGCGAACCCAGATCTTGCTGCCTCGGGCAGCCAGACGCTTGCCGAATTCGATCGTGGGGGCCAGCGTGCCGCCAGTCACCTTCTTATAGGTGGTTTCGTCACCGGATTTGACATCCAGCAGGCACAGGTCGATATCGTCAATCATGGCATCGGTGTAGTTACGATTGAGAAAACCCGATGTGTCCAAGCAGGTGTGAACGCCCATTTCCTTGGCAGCTCGAAAGACCCGTGAGACGAAAGCGGCCTGCATCATGGACTCGCCACCGCTGAAGGTGATTCCCCCTCCCGTGCTCTTGAAGAGATCCTGGTAGCGGGCCACCTTGTCGATCATGGCCTGTAGATATACAGGCTGGCCGTCGCGCATCTTCCAGGTGTCCGGGTTCTGACAGTACTGGCATCGCAGGGGGCATCCGCTCATAAAGACGGTCATCCTTGTACCTGGCCCGTCCACCGAGGTATTGATGTCCCAGGAATGAACAAAACCAATGTCGCCCGTGCGCAAAGCATTCATGCGGTCGTGCCGGTCCAGTCCAATCGGCGATTCAAACCCGGAAAGGCCGCCCATCAGAGTCTGGCTCTTATAGACCTTGGATTCCTTCAGCATGTGCTGCTGTGTGGTATGGAAGGTGGTGGTCTCCGTCATCGGATCCTCCTGAAAAAGACGAAAAGGGGGCGGGGCCCTGGTGCGCCCCGCCCCATGATCACCGTCACGTCAACGGCTGACTATCTCGCAAAGGCGATCAGTCAGTCACCGCGCCCTGATGGAAGGTGCGGGAAATGACATCAAGCTGCTGCTCGCGGGTCAGCTTGACGAAGTTGACCGCGTAGCCCGATACGCGCACGGTCAGGTGGGGGTACTTCTCGGGGTGCTCGACAGCATCCTCCAGCTGCTCCTTGCGCAGGACGTTGATGTTAGCGTGGTAGAGCCCGTGACCGTTGCCGGCGTCCAGGATGCCTACCAGGTTGTTGATGCGCTCATCCTCGTCACGTCCCAGGCCGTCAGGGGTAATCGTGTTGGTCAGCGAAATGCCGTCCAGGGCGTCGTCGTAGTCGATCTTGCCTACGGAGAACATGGAGGGCAGCATGCCGTGCGAATCCATACCGTTTTCGGGGTTTGCACCGGGAGCGTACGGAGTGCCCTTCTTGTGGCCGGAAGGGAAGGACCCCGTGTTCTTGCCATACTCCACATTGGAGGTGATGGTCAGGATGGACTGGGTCGGCACAGCGCCGCGGTAGACAGGCAGGCGCTTGATCTGGCCCATGACGGTGGAAACGGTCCACTTGGCCAGGTCGTCGGCGCGATCGTCGTCGTTGCCATAGACCGGGAACTCGCCAACGGTCTTGTAGTTGACGATCAGGTCGTCGTCAGCACCCTCGACATACTCCGGGGTGCCCTTGGCATCCTTGTTGTAGATCGGGTAGACCTTGGCGTACTTGATGGCCGACAGCGAGTCAGCGGCGATGGACAGGCCGGACATGCCGCAACCTAGGGTACGGTAGACCTCCTTGTCGTGCAGGGCCATCTCAATGGACTCGTAGTCGTACTTATCGTGCATGTAGTGGATGATGTTCAGAGCCTCGACGTAGGTCTCGCTCAGCCACTCCAGGGCCTTCTCGTAATTGTCCTTGACCTCTTGGAAGTCTAGTGAACCGTCTTCCTTGGGGGTGACAGGCTTGATTACGTCCTTGTCGATGACCTGCATGCCGGTCATCTCGTCACGGCCGCCGTTCATAGCATAGAGCAGAGCCTTGGCGGAATTGACGCGGGCGCCGAAGAACTGCATCTGCTTGCCGACCCTCATGGGGGACACGCAGCAGGCGATGGCAGCGTCATCGCCCCAGTGGGCGCGAATGTCCTTGTCTGACTCGTACTGAATAGCGGAGGTGTCGATGGAGATACGGGCGCAGAAGCGCTTGTAGCCCTCAGGCAGCTTCGGATCCCAGAAGATGGTGATGTTGGGCTCAGGACCGGGTCCAAGGTGTTCCAAGGTCAGGGTTGCCAGCAGACGGAAGGAGGTCTTGGTGACCATGGGCCGGCCGTCGTCGCCGAAGCCGGCATCAGACCAGGTAGCCCAGTAGGGGTCGCCGGAGAAGATGTTGTCATAGTCCTTGGTCCGCAGGAAGCGCACAATGCGCAGCTTCATCACGATGTTGTCGATGATCTCCTGGGCGTCGGTCTCGTCGATCAGGCCGGCGGCCAGATCGCGCTCGAAGTAGACGTCGAAGAAAGCGGACAGGCGGCCGATGGACATGGCAGCGCCGTCCTGGCTCTTGACCGAGGCCAGGTAGGCCATGTAGGTCCACTGGACTGCTTCCTTGGCATTCATGGCAGGACGGCTCAGATCCAGGCCGTACTCCTTGCCCAGGTTCAGCAGCTGCTTCAGAGCCTTGATCTGCTCGGCGTGCTCTTCACGGAAGCGGATCCAATGCTCGATCTCCTCCTCGGTGAAGTCGTTGCGGTAGGGAATCGAATCCTTGTCGGCCTTCTTGCGGGCAATCAGCTCGTCGATGCCGTAGAGGGCCACACGACGATAGTCGCCAATGATGCGGCCACGGCCGTATGCATCGGGCAGACCGGTCAGAATTTTGTTGTGGCGGGCCAGCTTGATCCTCTTGGTGTAGACGTCGAAGACGCCATCGTTGTGGGTCTTGCGATACCGGGTGAAGATCTTCTTGACCTCGGGGTCGGGTTCTTTGCCAGCCTCCTTAAGGGCCTGCTCAACCATGCGCCAGCCGCCGTAAGGCATCATCGCACGCTTGCAGGGCACGTCGGTCTGCATACCGACGATCACGTCGTCACGAGTCTCGCCGGCCGGCTTGCCATCGATGTATCCGGCAGGGAAGGCGTCAATGCCCGCCGGGGTATGGGTATCCACGTCGTAGACGCGCTGCTTGCGCTCCACGGCAAGGAAATTGTCGTCCAGGTAATTCCACAGGAACTTGGTCTTCTCTGTGGCCGGCGCCAGGAACGATTCGTCACCGGTGTACGGCGTGTAGTTCTTTTGGATGAAGTCGCGGACGTCGATATCTTTCTTCCAGTCCTCGCCCTTGAAGCCCTTCCAAGCCTTGGCTTGCAGCTCTGCGGGAGAGACGGTGCTGGTCTCAACTGCTGTCATAGTCAACTCCTTGTTGATATGGTCAATGGCGCTTCCTCACACCACTGTCACTTCAAGTATAGGGTGCGCCCTACCACGAGAAACTGAATAGGAACGTGAGCTATATCACACTGCGAGCAGACACGCAATGGGCGCCTCTCCTAGGTCTTGCGAGATAGCCCAGCACACGGCTTGAGCTCCGATCCGTTCTGATCGCACGGCCAACTGGTCGCCAACGCTGGCGGGCGACCCACGGCGAGCTTCATCTGTCAGCTGATGACTGTCCTTGCTCCGAATCACCATCCCAAGCCTGCCGCCAACGACGGTCCTCCTCATCCCAGTCTTTGTTCCGCCGCTTGGCGATCTTCCATGCATCAAGAGCATCCTGCCTGCTGTTGTAGGGGCCCATCCGTCTATCCTGTGGAGACAGCTTGCCCTGCTCGGGTATGCCGGTGACGGTGTTGAAGTACCAGACTTTCCGCTCGCGTTCGGAACTCATGGCGATCATTCCCTAAAGGCGTTGGTGACAGGCAGTCGACGGTCCCGACCAAAAGCCAGAGAGGTGACCTTGGGTCCCAGCGGGTATTGCCGCCGCTTCCACTCGGCCCGATCCACCAGCCGCATGACCGTGTCAACTGTATCGGTATCGAAGCCGTCGGCCAGAAGGTCGGCGCGACCGTGCGCATGCTCAATGTACGCCTCCAGAACCCGATCAAGCAGGTTGTAGTCAGGCAGAGAATCAGAGTCCTTCTGCCCTTGGCGCAGCTCGGCCGATGGCGGTTTGACGATGGAATTGACCGGTATGGGCTCACGTTCACCCCGTGCCCGGGCTTGGGCGTTGCGCCAGCGGGCCAGCTGCCAGACCCGGGTCTTGAGCAGATCCTTGATGGGCGCGTAGCCGCCGACCGCATCACCATAGATCGTTGAGTAGCCGCAGGCCAGCTCGGACTTGTTGCCTGTGGCCAGCGCCAGAAGCCCTTCAGCATTGGCATAGGCCATGACGATGACACCGCGTATCCGGGCCTGCAGATTCTCTTCAGCAACTCCTTGCAGATGCAACTGACCTTGGAAAGCGCCGAACTCCGGGCCTATGGATTGGACCGCATAGCGTACCCCCAGACGCTGAGCCAGGTCGGCTGCATCATCCCGGGAGCCTTCCGAGGAGTAGCGGCTGGGCATGGAGATGCCGCGCACATGCTCCCCTCCGCAGGCATCGGCAGCCATGGTAGCCACCAGGGCCGAGTCGATCCCGCCTGACAGCCCCAGGCAAACGCCTGTGAAGTGATTTTTCGCCATATAGTCTTTCAGCCCCAGCACGCAGGCCTGATAGACCTCCTCGTCCCCAGGCATCTCTTCGGCCATGCATGACTTGCTGGGCAGTGGGCGCTTCCCTGGTGCAGGCAGGGTCCAAGTGGACAGGTCCTGAACAAATCTGGGCGAGCGCTCCAGCAGGGTGCCATCCTTGTCCACTACGAAACTGCCGCCGTCAAAGACCAGATCATCCTGCCCGCCCACCTGATTCAGATAGAGCAGGGGTGCGTCGACCTGCTTGGCTCGACGGGTCGCCAGCTCATAGCGGACATGACCCTTGCCCTCCTCAAAGGGGGAGCCGTTGATGGTCACCAAGAGGTCGATGTTCCTGCCAGCCAAGTCGCTGATAGGATCGCCCTCCTGCCAAATGTCCTCGCAGATAGCCAGCCCAATCCGATGACCTCGCACCTCCAGGACCACAGTCCTATCCCCAGGAGTGAAAATCCTGTACTCGTCGAAGACCCCGTAATTGGGCAGGAAATGCTTGTCGTAGCCGGCCTCGACCCGACCCTGATGCAGGACCACCAGCCGATTGCGGGGCCGGTCCTGATCCGTGTCGGTGCCCACAGTCCCTACGATCACATACAAATGCCCCAGACCCTGGTCGCCCAGCTGCTTGGCCAGACGGTCGGCCCGAGACCAGGCGGCTCGGCGGAAGCTGGCCCGAAATGCCAGATCCTCGATTGGGTAGCCAGTCAGGCTCATCTCAGGAAAGACCACCAAGGTCGCCCCTTGCTCAGCTGCCTTACGGGAGTAGTCCAGAATAATGTCGGCGTTGCCGTCAAGATCGCCCACACAGGTGTCGATCTGAGCCAGAGCCACCAGCAGATCGCCGTCCTGCTGTGACTGTTCCTCTTGTATGCCCATATTCATGATTCTAAACCGTGCCTAGGTCGCATGACGGGCAGACAGTCCCATGCGAGGACTGATGCGAGGAAGGAAGGATTGCAGAAGCCTCAGACCTTAGACCTTATCGGCACCAGCCCTACGAGCGGCCCGGCGTACCAGCACCGAGACGATCAGCCCCAGGAGGAGCAGCAGGACCGCGAAGCCCATGGCCCACTGGGCGCCTTGCGTAAATCCCTCGGTCAAAGCATTGGTCACCTGAGGACCCAGAGCTCCCAGTCGGCCTCGGGTACCTTGGGCACGCAGGCCGACGATGGCGTTTCCGGCTGAGGACTGGACCGATCTGACCAGGACATCAGCCATCTGCGCTGAGATCCCCTTGAGCGCCGTCAGGTGCCTTGGCAGCACCAGGCTCAAAGCCAGGGAGAGGGCGGAACCGGAGACTGCGGCGCCTAGGGCTGTCCCCCACTGACGAATAGTGGACTGGGTCGCCGAAGCCTGGCCGGACTGGGCCACCGGGACGCCCGAAAGCACCAGGCTGGTCAACTGTGCTGAAGCAAAGCCCAGACCGCCCCCGTAGATGATCAAAGTCAGGGTCATGGGCCAGACCGGCACAGACCCGCGCATGAGCAGAATGGACAGGGCCACGCCGACGATCTCCATCAAGAGGCCTATCTGCACCGTGCCGCCGGCTCCCAGACGGGTGGCAACCACCCGTGCCAGGCCCCCGGAGACAACTGACCCCAGAGCCATGACGCCCAGAATGGATCCGGCCCCCAAAGGACTCAGACCTCTGGCATTAATCAGATAAAGGGGCAGGATGAACATGACCGAGAACTGACCAGCGTTGACAATGGCGGCCGTTAGGTTGCCCCAACCAAAGGTGCCAATGGTGAACATGGATACGTCCAGAATGACCATCTTGCCCTTGCGCGCCCTGACCAGCTCAGTCAGCGCGAAAGCGGCCAGCAGAGCCAATCCGAGGATCAGACTGACCGGAACAGGCGACAGAGGCGCCGATACCGACCAGTACAGAGGGCCCAGTTCAAGTGCGGCGAGTGGATGCCACCAGCCGTAGGTCTGTCCCTCGATCAGAGCGAAGACCACCAGGGCCGATCCCAAAGCCGAAAGGAGTATGCCCTTCCAGTCGGCGAACATCCCCCACCGGCCGCCGGCCGACCGATGCGATGACTTGGTTTCGGGCACAAAGACCGCGCTAGCCAGGAGGACGATCAGCCCCAGTGGCAGATTGACCAGAAAGATCCATCGCCATCCGACAGTGCTGGTGAAGACCCCGCCCAGGAATGGACCGACCGCCGCCGCGGAGGACATGACGGCCCCCCAGATCCCGAATGCAATGGCCCGGTGACGGCCCCGGAAGGTGGCAGATACTGTGGACAGGGTGGAAGGCATGACCAGGGATCCGCCGATTCCCTGAATAAGCCGGGCCAAAAGCAGCAGTGTGCCAGAGGAGGCCGATGCGGCGAAGACGGAACCCAGCACAAAAATGACCGTACCCACCTGCAGGATCCGCTTGCGTCCAATCATGTCCCCCAGCCGACCGGAAGGCAGAAGCAGGGCTGCCAGGACGATGCTGTAAAGGGCGGTCACCCATTGGGCTTGAGACAAGTTGATATGGATGGCAGCGATGATGGAAGGTATGGAGACATTGACGATGGACGAATCCAGCACGATCATGGCCAGCCCTAGGGCCAACACCCAGAGTGCGCGCCAGGGCGGCGCCGCCTCCTGAGACCCCTGACTGTCCTTTTTCAAGTCCGTATTTGTCGATCCGGTCATCAGATCTCCCCTCACCCCGGTCTGCGAATTTTTTGCGACTATACGTCTCAAAAATCCTTCTGGCAAGTTCACTCAGCGCGGACAAGCCGCACGCCGAACAAGCTTCTACCGCTTGGCTCGATCGCAAATAGGCCATATCATATGCCCTATGACCGGCCGAAGCTGATTCACGATCGCTGCACCCAGTCGGCCGGACCAAGGAGGACCATGCCCAGGATCCGCGAATCCACGCTCCAGGAGCATCGCGCCAAAACCCTGGACCAGATCATCGCCGCTGCCGAAACCATCCTGCGCACTGGCGGACGCGGCCGATTGACCATGGCCGAGGTGGCTCGACGCACCAATCTGGCCCGGAACTCCCTCTACCGCTACGCCCGGGATGCCGACCAGCTATGCGATATGGTCATGGAGCGTCACCTGCCTGACTGGGGTCATGCCTTGGAGCAGGCCCTGGACCAGGCGGACGGCCCGCACCGGACGATCGAGGTCTGGACCCGTACCAATCTGGAGCAGGCAGGAATGCATGGACATGGCTGGCTGATGAACCTCTACGCCGAGCAGCACGACGAACAGCTGCGCCAGGCCCTGATCTACGGCAGCCCATCAAATGCCCATAATCCCGCCCTCCAAAGCGATCAGTCCACAGACCGGCATATCCAAACCCTGCTGAACTTCCACCGACAGGTCAACCAGCCGCTGATTCAGGCATGGACAACCCTGCGCCCAGCAGATCCAGCCATGGGCGTGGAGGTGACGCGAGGCATTGTCCAATCAGGAATGCGGCTGATCGATGCCCTGGAGCAGGAACTTGCGACTGAGCAACGACAGACCCGACTGACCATCATCATCGGGAAGGTGACCGCCTGCGCCAAGGCCGTCACCGCCACTCTGACGGAAGGACCGACATGCGCCTGATCGGCAACATCTGCTGGCTGCTGCTGGGCGGACTGGCCATCGCCCTGGCCTGGATCCTGGTGGGCATCCTGCTCTGCCTTACCGTGGTGGGCATCCCACTGGGCGTCCAGGCTTTCAAAATGGCCAGACTGACCCTGACCCCCTTTGGCAGACAGGTTACCTATGGAGGCGGGATGGGATCCTGGCTGGCCAACCTCCTCTGGATCATCCTGGGCGGCTGGTGGCTGGCTCTGGCGTATCTGGCTGCCGGACTGATCACTATGCTGACAGTGGTCGGCATACCCTTCGGCATACAAGCCTTCAAGATGGCCCGCCTGGCCCTGATGCCCTTCGGATCCTCGGTGGGCGTCGCCGTCTTATGAGAGGATCAGTATCATGAGCACAGTGATCATGCATACTTCAGAGGGCGATATCCGCCTGGAACTCTTTGACGATCAGGCCCCTGAAACCGTAGCCAACTTCCTGGATCTGGCCGCCGGCCGCAAGGCATGGACTGATCCCGAGACGCATCAGAAGCGTCAGGATCCCTTCTATGACGGGTTGACCTTCCACCGAATCATCAAGGACTTCATGATCCAGGGCGGCTGCCCGTTGGGCACGGGAACAGGCGGCCCCGGCTACGAGTTCGATGATGAGATCGACCCCTCTCTGACCTTTGATGAACCCTATAAGCTGGCTATGGCCAATGCAGGACTACGCCGGGACCCCGCCACGGGAAGGACCCACGGCACCAACGGATCACAGTTCTTCATCACCACCGTGCCCACCCCCTGGCTGAACGGGCACCACACCATATTCGGCCAAGTGGTCGATCAGGATTGCCAGAAGGTGGTCGACAAGCTGGACGCTGTGGCCACCGACTCGGGCGACCGTCCCCTTGAGCCGGTCTTCATCAACAGCGTCGAAATCCTCTGAGCCAGGCCGGGGATGGTTTCAAAAAAGAGACCCAGCAGATTCCAGCCCGGCACACGCAGCTACACCATGTCCCGAATCAGGGGCACTGAGACATCTATAGAGCGCCAGGTCCGGTCCTATCTCTTTTCGCGAGGTCTGCGGTTTCGCAAAAACGACAAGAGGTATCCGGGCCATCCTGATGTGGTGCTGCCCAAGTGGAAGGCCATAGTATTTGTCAACGGCTGTTTCTGGCACATGCATCAGGGATGTGCCAAATGCTCCATTCCTAAATCCAATGTGGAGTATTGGACCACAAAGCTGACAAGGAACCGTCTGCGGGACCAGGAGCAGAGTAAAAAACTGAGAGCCATGGGCTGGAGGGTCTTCACGGTCTGGGAGTGCCAGCTGGACGCCGGCCATGCCGAGAGTACCTTGCAGAAATTGTATAAGGCCATCACAGCAGATGGCGATCCTAACGAAGGAGTCAAGGATGAGCAGATTGAACGGCAAACGACAGGAGGCTGAGCGGAAGGGCATGCGGGTCAACTTCGCCATTCTCGGCGCCGGACGGATAGCCAATGCACTGGCCAAGACCGTAGTCATGATGGCTGAAGACCATCGGTACAGCCATCTGATCGCTCCCTACGCCGTAGCCTCCAGGGATGAGAATCGAGCAGCCGCTTTCGCCCAAAAATATGGATTCAAGCATTCCTATGGGTCCTACCAGGAACTTCTGGATGATCCCGAAGTGGATCTAGTCTACATCGCCACGCCTCACAGCCTCCATGCCGAGCAGGCCATCGCCTGCATGAAGGCCGGAAAGAACGTTCTGGTCGAGAAGTCCTTTACAGCCAACGCCGAACAGGCCAGGCAGGCTATTGAGACATCCGAGCGTACCGGCCTGCTCTGCACAGAAGCCATTTGGACCAGGTACATGCCCTCGCGCTCCATCATCGACGACATCGTCTCCTCAGGGGAGATCGGCACCGTCAGAACAGTCACCGCCAACCTGGGCTATATGACCACCAGCAAGGCCAGAATGACCGACCCGGCCCTGGCCGGCGGGGCGTTGCTTGACGTGGGCGTCTACCCTCTTAATTTCATCGACATGGTCATGGGGCCCAAGCCCATTACACGGGTCTGCACAGATTGGGTACGCACCCCGAAAGGCGTGGACAGCCAAAATTCCACGACTATCTTCTACCAGGATGGATCCATGGGCGCAGCAACCAGCTCCATGGTCTCGGAAAGCGACCGGACCGGCAGCATATGGGGTGACCAGGGTTACCTGCAGTGCATCAATATCAACAACGTAGAGTCCATCGACCTGTACGACGGGGACCACAAACTCAGGAAGCGCTACCCTGTCCCCGACCAGCTGACCGGTTATGAGTACGAGGTGGCCAGCGCCGCACAGGCCATCCTAGACGGGAAGACCGAGTGCGACCAGATGCCCCATAAGGACACTCTGCGCATCATGGAGCTCATGGACTCCCTTCGCCGCCAGTGGGGGCTGGTCTATCCCTTCGAATCATGAACTAATAAATGGGGCGTTCTCTGCTACCTGCATGCGAATGGGGGCTGATGTCGCAATCATCACGGCATCGGCCCTCATTCAGATCATCCGGAAAACTCTGCTTCATTCCTTTCTTACGGAGGGTCACCAAACGCTGAAGGATGACGAAGACCAGAATCATCAGGCCAACCACGATGGTGACTGCTGCCACGGCGTCCAGTCCCTAACCGACGCCCATGGTGTTCTTGGCATACCATTATGCTCGCTTGCTTCTAAGCAGAACGATAGCAGGGTTGGCCTGGAACGAACCTGCCGACAGATCGTGGTAGAAATGGACTGGCTTGATCTATTTGATACGCCGAACCTGGCCATGTTCGACCAGGTAGGCCCGCCGGGCAAGATCAATCATGGGCAGGTCGAAGGCCGAATCGGTATAGAAGGCGTCAATGGCCGTCTCCTGGCCCAGGATCCGCTGAAAATGCAGGGGCTTGTCGGGTCCGAAATTGAGGTAGCCCACAGTCAGGGATTCCAAATCCAAGGTGGATCCGATGCAGCGAGCGATTCCCAGTCGGCGACATGCCTCCCCCGCCACCAGATCGAAAGAGGCGGTGACTACTACGTCGTCGGCCTGAGGGGTATACCAATCCATGATCTTGTGCATATTGGCATCCCAGAACTGGCTGACCAGCCGGTCCATATCAAAGCCGGGACGCGAGGTCAGACGACGCAAGTAGCGCGAACCCGCCCGACGCATGGCCGCATCCAGCTGCTCCAGGGTGACCCTGCCCAGGCGATAGCGTACGGCATAGAAGAGGGCGACCGGCAGGTAAGGCAGCACCCGCGGATCCTTGCGGGCAGTGAACAGGTAGAAGTCAAGCAGACTCTCGCCATCGTAGATGGTGCCGTCGAAGTCCAGTACCCGCATGCCAGTCCTTTCCAGATCTCGCCGCAAAAAGAGATATCTTAGCATACCGTGGAGCAATGACGGTGATAGTCCCCGACTCTGACCGATCCAGAGAAGAGGCAATCACTCATAGCCCAAGAGACTAAAGAAGCCAGGACGGCTTCCATAGCCGTCTGTGCCCGGGACCAAGCAGGAGGGGCCCGGGAAATCATGGCCTGCCTGGCTCATG
Source organism: Bifidobacterium sp. ESL0819 (assembly GCF_052606245.1). Classification (NCBI taxonomy): domain Bacteria; kingdom Bacillati; phylum Actinomycetota; class Actinomycetes; order Bifidobacteriales; family Bifidobacteriaceae; genus Bifidobacterium; species Bifidobacterium sp. ESL0819. Next base: position 1,392,128 of record NZ_CP199587.1, on the reverse strand, counting down.
TCCCTATCGTGGATTATCCCCATGGTGTCGACGGTATTGATATGATGAAAAATGCGTCGTTCGTAATGGGTCGTGGCTAGGGACATGTCGGAATAGGCCCGGAAGGGGAACGATGCCGAAGGGGTCTATGCGGTTATGCGGTCAATCGCGCCCGCCGAACTCTTTGATCTTTCATACCAGCTAGGGGGAACAGCAATGTTGAAGAAGAGCCACTACCACAATCTGAGCACCTGTATAGCCGGAATCTACCGGCATGCACGCAACGATGCCAGCCAGTACACGGGCGAATCCATTTTACGGGGCACTCAGGGAGATCTGATCGTATACCTCTATGATCATCCAGGCCTCAGTCAGCGCCAGATAGCCCGTGACCTGTGCGTAGACCCCAGTCTGCTTGCCCGCGATCTGAAAGCCTTGAAAGCCCAGGGACTGGTCAGCAGTGAACAGAACCCCGCCGATCACCGGGTCAACATCATCGCCCTGACCAGGCCGGGCGCGGACATAGCCCGCAGACGGATCAGATCGATCAACAACTGGTGGACGGACCTGTTCAATCAGAATCCTGATATCAACCCCGAGACCTTTCAGGCCGAGCTGCGCTGCGTCTACAACCGGCTCCTGGCCAATCAGCTCTGATCGACTTGCCAAGCAAAAGACCTGACCGATCCCTTCGCCGCCCCTTGGACGGTCCCTGGGTTCGCATCAGGCCCGTTTGCCCTTTAGGCTCTTTATTATTTGGCCTGTCAGCCCACCGAACGGCCTGAAGTCTCCCAGCCCATCAATCCGACAACCAGCATGGAGGCCAGGGCCACCAGACTGATGGTGACGAATATTGAAGTACTCCCCCATACATTGAGCATGGCACCGATAAGCACAGGCATGAGCACATTGCAGAGCTTGGCAACGGCGTTGGCAATGCCCACACAACGGAAGCGGACTGTGGTCGGGAAAAGCTCTGGCGCGTAGACGGCCACTACCGAAGACATGAGGACGTAGAGGCTGGCCATGAGCAGGATACCCACCATGATGGCCATGACCTGGCTCGTCTGCGCCGCGTAGAGCAGACCGAAGACCGCTGTCAGCAGGAAGGCCGTAACGATGATGCGCTTGCGTCCTATCCGGTCCAGAAGCAGTGAACCAATAAGGCAGCCCAGTGGGGCGCCCAACATCATCAGGGTGCTGATCCACAAGGATCCACTCAAATCTATACCTCGCTTGAGCAGGATGGTGGGGACCCAGGAGGTGAAGGCGTAGGAGCAGACATTGGTGGCTGAAACCGCCACAGTGGCCACGATCAGGCCGCGAATCACACTTCCCGACGCCTTGGCAGGTGTTTCGACGTTCCCATGCTTCCCAGCAAGTGCGGAGACGCCGCCAAAGCCGGGGTCTGACCCTCCCTGACCATTATCGGCTTCCAAAAGCTCGACCACCTGGACGGCCTCGTCCACTCGCCCATGCAGGGCCAGCCAGCGAGGGGACTCAGGAATGTCGCGCCGCAGGTACCAGATCAGTGCAGCTGCTAGGCCAATGCCGACAAAGAGCGGCCTCCATGACCAGCGCGGAATGATCCAGGCGCACAGGAGCATGGCTAGGGGCACTCCAGTGTTGGCCACCAGCGAGACGATGGCGCTCCAGCGGCCGCGGTGCTTGATTGGAGCGAATTCGTTGACCATGGAGAAACCGGTGACAATTTCTGCGCCCAGTCCCAGACCGGCCCCTAGACGGCAGACCGAGAGGACGGCCATGTTCGGTGCCAGAGCGCCCAGCAGGGTAAAACCGCCAAAGAGCAGCAGGTTGATCTGATAGGCGGTTTTGCGCCCCCGCAGGTCCCCGATGAACCCGGCCAGCAGCGAGCCCACCAGCAGCCCCAGAAAACCAGCCGACAGGAAGAGGGAATTCTGTGCGACCGTGGACCATCCGGTGCTCAAAGCCGAACTGGCTACTGCGCTGCCCACATAGACATCGATGCTGTCCATGAGCATTCCTGCGGCCACTAGGGCTACGATCTTGTAAAAAGTAGCCGATTCATGAGCATTATCTACTCGCTGGGTAATCTCGCGAACCGCCAGATCGGCCTCGACCATGCCGAGACCCTTCGATTGTTCGGATATGTCTGCATTGTCAATGACCGCTGTCGACATCGTCACCTTCGCGCCCGTGCATGAGGCGGACCCCATGCGTCCATGTCAGACCTGCCGACGGCGACGGACTCCTTGTGGGAGCGTGACGACCATCAATGTGGAAAGTCTGGACCCTACGGCGTTTCGGTCATTGTGTGGCTATGCAACGTCTATTGGATGTCCAGTATAGGAGTTTCGGCGATCATTGCCCAGACCCGGCGTTTCCCTTCGACTTGACAGCCCTGTCCAAGATGGCTCTGATGGCCTCCAGTCGGGGAACCAATTGACGCTCATAGCCCCGATCATTGGGGTGGTAGTAACGCCGTCCGACCAGTTCGTCGGGCATATACTGCTGGGGCGCCACAGCATCCGGCGCATCATGCGCATACTGATAGCCCTCATGGTTGCCCCAGGCCTTCATCAGCTTGGTGGGAGCGTTGCGCAGGTGCAGGGGAACCTGGCCGATATGCCCGGCATCCACGTCTTCCAGTGCCTGGTTGATGGCCAGATAGGAGGCGTTGGACTTGGGTGCGGTGGCCACAGCGATGACTGCCTCGGCCAGGATCAGCCGGGCCTCTGGCATGCCGACCATGGCTACGGCCTGAGCAGCTGCGACCGTGATCTGCAGCACCTGCGGAGCGGCCATGCCCACCTCCTCGGCGGAGGCGATCATGATTCGTCGAGCGATGAAGCGCGGGTCCTCTCCCGCCCGGATCATCCGAGCCAGGTAGTGCAGGGCAGCATCCACATCGGAACCCCTCATGGATTTGATGAAGGCTGAGGCCACATCATAGTGATCGTCGCCCTTCTTGTCATAGCGGACAGCGGCCACGTCCATGACCGAGGAGACGACCTTGGCATTGATCAGCGGACGACGCGCCCCCTTGGCACGAGGTCCGTCCTCGGTGACGGCACCGGCCGCAGCCTCCAGAATAGTCAGGGCCCGGCGGGCGTCTCCCCCGGAAAAACGCACAATTTGGTCCAGGGCCTGAGGGTCCAGCCGCACCTGGTCCTTGAGCCCGCGCTGGTCCTTGACGGCTCTACTGACCAGAGTGGTCAGGTCCTGGTCGTCCAAGGCCTCCAGCTTGACCACCACGGAACGCGAAAGCAGGGGCGCAATGACCGAAAAGCTGGGATTCTCCGTGGTGGCTGCAATAAAAGTCACATCCCTGTTTTCTACGCTGGGCAGCAGGGCGTCCTGCTGGGACTTGGAAAAGCGGTGGACCTCATCGATGAAGAGAACCGTCTCCTGCCCCTGGCTGACCAGCCGCTCCCGAGCCTGGGCGAGGACCTGTCGCACCTCCTTGACCCCAGAGGTGACGGCCGAAAGCTCCTCGAAATGCCGCCCGGACTGTCGAGCCACGATGTAGGCCAAGGTGGTCTTGCCCACCCCAGGGGGACCAAAAAGAATGACCGAGCTAGGAGCTGTGAGTCGGTTGTTCGGATCTGACCGGGCCAGCCGCTCCAAAGGGGTTCCAGGAGCCGTGACCTTATCCTGACCGACCACCTCGTCCAGGCTTCCGGGCCGCATCCTGACCGCCAGAGGCAGGGTATGCTCCTCGGGGGGATCCGCCGCTTGGAAGAGATCTTCAACCATCTGCAATACCTCATTCCTCGGGGTCCCTATAGCTCCCCGCCCCCACCAGCATAGGCCTGCATCTGCCGCAATCAGAAAGATGAACGCGCTAGACTGGGAAGCCATATCGCCATATCGCCCAGCGCGTAGTTGGGTTCCTGAAGCACGGTATGTGTACAGTTTACTGGTCGTTAGCCTGGATATCTTCAGGTAGGCCATGGGCGGCAGCAAGGCCTGCCGCCTGAAAAACGGGACCGGCACAGGTCGGACCAATAAGGAGAATAGCCAGTGATCGCCAAGCATGTTCGCCAGGGATGGACATCGGGTCCAGGCAGGTGGGCCGTCGGCCTGCTGGCCCTGATCCTGGAGCTCTCAGTCCTGGTCGTCACTCCCATGGCGACGCCGGCGCAGGCGGCCCAGGACTCCCCCGCCGCGCAGGCTGTCCATGGACGCACCTTCCGCATCGCCACCGACACCACCTTCGCCCCCTTCGAGTTCCGCGACTCGTCCGGCAACCTGGTTGGCATCGACATGGATCTGATCCGCAAGATCGCCGATATTGAAGGCTTCTTGGTGCAGATCCAGTCCCTGGGCTTCAATGCCGCCCTCCAGGCCTTGAACTCCCAGCAGGCCGATGCGGTCATAGCCGGCATGACCATTACCGACCAGCGCAAGCAGGTCTACGATTTCACAGACCCTTATTTCGACTCCGGCGTACAGATGGCCATCGCCAAGGACAACGACCAGATCCACAGCTACAAGGATCTGCGAGGCAGCGTGGTGGCCGTCAAAACGGGCAGTGAGGGCGAGGCTTTCGCCAAGCAACGTGCGGCCCAGTACCGATTTAGCGTCAAGGCGGTGGATCAGTCCTCCACCATGTACGAGATGGTCAAGTCCGGTAACGCGCAAGCGGTCATCGACGACTACCCGGTCCTAGCCTACGGCATCGCCCAGGGCAACGGGCTGAAGACCGTGACCAAGAAGGAGCCTGGCGCCTCCTATGGAGCGGCCGTCCGCAAGGGGGAGAATCAGGAGTTTGTGGCCGCCTTCAACGAGGGTCTGGCCAAGATGAAGGCCGACGGCAGCTATAAAAAGCTGGTTGATTCCTATGTGGGCAGCGGTCATTCCGGCAAGAAGGCCTCCGCCTCCCGGCCAGGATTCTTCGATCTGGTCCGCCAGGCCTTCCCCTCCCTGATGCTGGGCCTGCGCAACACCCTGGCTATCACGGCCATATCCTTCGTCATCGCCTTGGCCATCGGCATCATCCTGGGATTGTGGCGGATAAGCCCCAACCGGATCCTGTCCTGGATTGCCCGGATCTACGTGGCGGTCTTCAGAGGCACACCCGTCCTGGTCTGGGCCTTCTTCTTCTACCTGGGCGTTCCCCAGCTGATCGGCCATCGCATCAGCATCTGGCTGGCCGGCGCGCTGACACTAGCTCTGAACTCCGGAGCCTACCTGGTGGAGATCGTGCGCGGAGCCATCGAATCGGTGGACGTCGGGCAGATGGAGGGGGCCCGCAGCCTGGGCCTGACACGTCGCATGGCTCTGCGCCGGGTTATCCTGCCCCAGGCCGTCAGAATCGCCACGCCCTCCATCATCAACCAGCTGGTCATCATGCTCAAGGACTCCTCCCTGCTGCTGGCCATCGGCTTTGGCGAACTGCTCTATCAGGCCCAGCAGATCTACGCGGCCAACTTCCGCGTGACCGAAACCCTGTTCATGGTGGGCGTCATCTACTTCGTCGCCATCAGCGCCCTGACTTGGATGGCCAATATGCTCGATAGGAGGCTGCATCGATGAACTTCGAGGACCCGGACATGGACACCGGACGACTAACCCGTCGCATCCGTCAGAACCAAAGTCGCCGCAACCAGGGAACATCCCAGATGGCCGTATCCATCCGCGATCTGCACAAGCGCTACGGCGACACCGAGGTCCTCAAGGGGATCGACATGGAGGTCAAGCCGGGCGAGGTCATCTCCATCATCGGCCCCTCGGGCGCGGGCAAGTCCACCCTTCTGCGCTGCATTAACGCCTTGGAGATGCCGACCTCGGGCACGATCAGCGTCTATGGAATCGACGTTTCCGATCCAAAGACCAACATCGACAAGCTGCGCGAGCATGTGGGCATGGTCTTCCAGCACTTCAACCTCTTCCCCAACATGAGCGTGGCCGACAACATCATGCTGGCCCCCCATATGTTGCACAAGACCCCCAAGGAGGATGCCCGACAGCAGGCCCTGGACCTACTGGAGATCGTCGGGCTGGAGGAGAAGGCGGATGCGCGGCCTACGGATCTGTCTGGCGGTCAGCAGCAGCGTGTGGCCATCGCCCGGGCACTGGCCATGCAACCCGATATCATGCTCTTCGATGAGGCCACTTCGGCCCTGGATCCGGAGATGGTGGGCGACGTGCTTGAAGTTATCCGTTCCTTGGCCGAGGGCGGCATGACCATGATTCTGGTCACCCACGAGATGGCCTTCGCCCGGGAGGTCTCCTCCAGGGTGATCTTCACCGATGCCGGTATCATCGAAGAGGAAGGCACGCCCGAGCAGATCTTTGGCCATCCACAGAGCCCCCGTTTGCAATCCTTCCTCTCCAAGGTCCTCTAAGGACTCGGGTCTAGAGGTCCATCAGCTCCTCGATGGGACCTACCCTGTATTCCTTGAAGACCACCTGGCCGCTCTCCTGGGTGTAATCCAGATCCACGATGCCGGCGATGCCCCAGTCGCGCTCCCCCTCCACATCATCGAAGATCTGTCGAACCCGCCAGGTGTGGCCCTTGCGCTCGTCCCGATCGTCCAGGTTGAAGAAATCCGAGGATCTGGCCTGGCCATCGGTCAGGATCTGCTCATGATCTTCGTAGAGGTCGTCCAGTGCATCGCTCCAGGGTCGAAGTCCGTAGCCCCAGTCCGCATCCAGGTCGGCCAGGGCCTCTGGACGGTCAGCAGCAACCAGCTCCACCCGTTGAAACATGGCATTACGCACGAGCAGAGTCAGCCCACGCCGGTCCGCAACCACTGGGTTCTCCACCTTGGGCGGGGCGGCATCCAGTCCGCTCGGAACTTCGCCATTTTCGGCTCTGCCTGTGGCCTCCCACTCGTCAACCAAGCTGGAGTCGACCGAGCGCACAATCAGTCCCAGCCAGGCTAGGATGTCCTCCAGCCGCTCATCCATGAACTCTTCCGGTACCGTCCTGCTCAGAGCCCGATAAGCATCGGACAGATAGCGCAGCAGGGTCCCCTCCGACCGGGATATTCCGTAGCGGGCGATGTAGCCGTTGAAGTCCGATGCCGTCTCGATCATGTCCCGGAGAACGGACTTGGGGTGGATCTCATAGTCGTTGGCCCAGGGAACATCTCTACGGTAGCGGTCGAAGGCCTCCCCCAGCAGCTCCTCCAGAGGCTTGGGCCAGGTCACATCCTGGAGTCGCTCCATCCGTTCCTCATATTCCAGGCCATCCTCCTTCATCTGCTGGATGGCCGCGTCGCGAGCCTGCCGCTGCTGAGCCTTGAGTATCTGCCGAGGATCCTCCAGGGTGGCCTCGACCATGGAGACCAGATTCATATCGTAATCAGCGTCCTCGGGATCCAGCAGTTCCAAGGCAGCTAGAAGGAAGGGAGAAAGAGGCTGATCGAGGGCGAAGTCCTCGGGCAGGTCCACGGTCGTGAAGTAGTCCAGCCCGCCGTCCGGGTTCCTTTCCGTCTCGATGACCCCGGTATCGGCCAGGGTCCGGAAGATTTCGTCGGCTCGGTCCTGCAGATGCTCCTTCTGCTGCGGAGTCTGACGTGAGTCCTCGATCAGATCCTCCACCCGCCTTCTGGCATCCCCGCCTTGGCCGACCTCGTTGAGGACCATGGCGTGAGTGATCTTCAGGTGCGGCGTCAGGGTTTCAGGACGTGCTTCGATCAGTTTGTCGAAGGTCCCCTTGCCCCAGGTGACAAAACCCTCCTGGGGCTTCTTGCGTTTGATTCGCTTGAGCTTTTTGGGGTCGTTGCCCGCCTTGGCCACGGCCCTGGCGTTCTCTATCTCGTATTCAGGTGCCTCGGCCACGACCAGTCCGCTGGTATCGAAGCCCATGCGCCCGGCCCTGCCTGCAATCTGGTGGAACTCCCGGGCCCGCAGACGGCGCATCTTGTAACCGTCGAACTTGGTCAGTCCGGTCAGCAGGACAGTGTGAATGGGCACGTTGATGCCGACCCCCAGGGTGTCCGTGCCGCAGATGACCGGTAGAAGACCATCCTGGGCCAGCTGCTCCACCAGGCGCCGATAACGGGGCAGCATACCTGCATGGTGGACACCGACCCCGGTGTGCAGCAGCCGCTGCAGAATCCTGCCGAAGGCCGTGGTGAAGCGGGTGCCGGTCATAGCCTCCTTGATCCGGTCGCGCTGGCCTCGGTCAGAGACCCCCGTACTGGACAGGGCCTGAGCCGTCTCCAGGGCGGCGTCCTGGGAGAAATGAACGATATAGACCGGCGAATCCCCATCAGCCAGCAAGGATTCCACAGTCGTGGGCAAAGGGGTATCCACGTAACGGTAATCCAGTGGCACCGGTCGAGGGGCGTCGGCGACGATGTCCACACCCACCCCGGTTTTGCGTTCCAGGTCCTGGGCAATCTGATCCACATCGCCCAGGGTGGCCGACATAAGCAGAAACTGCACATCGGGCATGGTCAGCAGGGGCACCTGCCAGGCCCAGCCGCGGTCCGGATCCCCGTAGTAGTGGAACTCATCCATGGCCACGCAGCCGATATCGGCTCGCCGACCCTCCCTTAAGGCCTGGTTGGCCAGGATTTCGGCCGTGCAGCAGATGACCGGGGCATCGGTATTGATGTGGGTGTCGCCGGTGATCATGCCCACCCGGTCGCGGCCCAGGATCGATACCAGGTCGAAGAACTTCTCGGAGACCAGGGCCTTGATGGGGGCCGTGTAGTAGGAGCGCCGCCCGGTGCATAGGGCGATGAAGTGCATGGCCAGGGCCACCATGGACTTGCCCGACCCGGTCGGAGTGGACAGAATAACATGGTCTCCTGAAACCAGGGAGAGGACAGCCTCCTCCTGATGCGGCCAGGGGGTGATGCCTCGGGAAGCCACCCAGGAGAAGAAGCGGTCGTATATCTGATCCTCAGTCAGGTTGCGGAGGCCTCCCGCCTCAGGGACCAGATCACCCAAGGAGGCGGGCTGGTCGGTTGATGCGGTTGAGGGATCAGCATGTTCTTGGACCATGTTCACCAGTCTATCCGGCCAGGCACACAAGCCCGACCGGAAGCTAGCTGCGGGTCATAGGGCCAATCTAAGCAAGCTACAAGGGCTAGGGGCTAGTCAGTCCTTTTTCTTGCTTTCACTATTGCGCCGGGCTTCCTTCTTCTCGCCTTTCTTGGTTTCGCCCTCGGCTTTCTGACCACCGCTGGAGCGGCCGCCACGTCCAGGTTTGAGGAAGTCCGGAATCTCCATCCCCTTGCGTGGATCGACCAGCGTGTCGGGCTGGGTCCTGTCATAGCCCTGGATGTAGCGGGTCTTCCTCCAGTGCTGGATGGAGGCATTGGATCCGCGGTGGTGGGCGTGGTACTTCAGCGGCGCGCCGCCGTACCGGTCCTCGTCCACCTCCTTGGCTACGGCTATCTGGTTGACATTGGAGGGATCCATGATGGCCACGGGCGCTGCCGGCTCCACGAAGTCAGCGGGGGCAGCGGTGCGCTCCTGCATCTTCTTGGGCAGCCAGCGGGCGAAGTGCGACAGCAGGAAGCAGACGAAGAAGTAGATCACCGAGGCCACCACCAGGGTCTGCAGGATGTTGAAGTACATGGAACCCAGACGACGGGATTCCTGCAACAGATCCGTGTACATGATGATGGAGCCCAACGCCGTGTCCTTGAGGACTACGACCAACTGGGTTACGGCCGCCGGCAGCATGGCGTATACGGCCTGCGGAACTTCGATCTGCATCAGTGACTGGGTCCTGGTCAACCCCAAGGCCAGGGAGGCCTCACGCTGGCCGTTGGGCAGGTTGCCCACGCCCGAACGGATCAGTTCGGCCACCACGGAGCCGTTGTAGAGGATCAGGCCCAGCACGACGGCCCAGTATGAGGCCTGGCTGACTCCCGCGAAGGCGAACCAACGCCAGAAGAAGATCATCATCATCAGCACTGGGACGGCCCGGCAGAACTCCACAATAATGCCTGACACGGCTCTTACCAGCCCATTGGGCAACAGACGGCCAAGGCCGAAGACGAATCCAAAGATGACTGAGCCGATCACAGCAACCACCGAAGCCTTGATGGTCAGCCAAAGTCCGGGCAGATAGAAGTCCGACCAGGCTTCGTAGTCCAGGGCCGGCCGCCAAAGCTCCCAACTGAGCTGGTTCTCGCCATCCGGAGGGTTGTGCAGCCTCATCAGCACCAGAATGACGACTATGGCGAAGATGATGGCAGCTATCCAGTTGACAATTCGTATGGTGCGCCGGCCCTTGGGACCGGGTTGATCGAAGAGCAGCGAGCTCTCATTGTCCTGTGCCATAGCCGCTCACCTCCTCACTGCCAGCTTGTTGGACAGGTATGTGGTCAAAGCCCCGATGGGCAGAACCAGAATTACGTAGCCCAGAGCGAAGATCAGGAAGATGGCTACGATGGCGTTGGCGTGAAACTCGATCATCTCGCTCATCAGGGAGGAGCTCTCGGAGGCCACAGAGGCTGCTGCAGCCACGGTGGAGTTCTTCAGCAGGGCGATGAAAGTGTTGCCCAGAGGCGCCACCGACCCACGGAAAGCCTGGGGCAGAATGATCTGCGAGGCCGACTGGAAGAAGCTCAGCCCCAGAGCGCGGGCCGCCTCGGCCTGGCCTAGAGGCACCGTGTTGATGCCGGAGCGCAGGGATTCGCAGACGAAGGCTGCTGTATACAGGGACAGGCCCGTCACCGCCAGCCAGAAGAAGTTGACGGAGAATTCCGGCGAAAAGCTGATCTTGAGCTGAGCGAAGGCCCCCAGGACCATGAAGACCATGATGATGGTCAGTGGCATGTTCTGGAAGAACTCCACATACCCGCGACCGACCGCCCGCAGGGAGGAAATGGGCGAGATCCGCATGATCACCAGGATGATGCCCAGAATCAGTGAGAAGAGGGCCGACCAGAGGGTCAGCTGGATGTTGACCCAGAAGGCTGCCGGGATGTCATAGTCGGTGAACAGTTCGAGAATGGTTGACATCTCACTCTCCTTCCGTGGGCTTGGGCGGGTTGAAGCGGGGGTCGGGTTTGTAGTGGGTGCCCCGAGTGTTGTTCTCGAGCGCCCGCTGCCAGGAGCCGTTGGCCTCCATTTCAGCCAGGGCCGCGTTGATCTTATGGGCCAGCTTGGTGTTGCCCTTCTTGACGCCTACTCCGTAGTATTCCTGAGTGAAGGGCTTGCCCACCAGCCGCAGCCTTCCACGGGAGGCGGAGGCCAGTCCAGCCAGAATGATGTCGTCAGTGGTGACCGCATCGACGATGCCGGAGAAGAGGGCTGTGGCACATTCGGCGTAGCCCGGCTGCTCCATCAGCTGGACCTCCTTGGCAAACCGCTTCTTGACGGTGACAGCCGAAGTGGATCCGGTCACCGAACACAGCCGCTTGCCGTTGAGATCCTCGGGACCTCGGATCTGATGATCCTCCTTACGCACTAGCAGATCCTGACCCGCCACGATGTATGGTCCGGCGAAGGAGATGGCCCGCTTGCGCTCATCCGTTATGGAATAGGATGCCAGGATCATGTCCACATCGCCGTTCTGGAGCATGGCCTCCCGCTGTTTGGAGGGGGCCTCCTTCCAGACGATGTCATCGGGACTGTAACCCAGCTTGTCAGCGATGTAGGTGGCCACATCCACGTCGAAGCCCACATAGGTCCCGGCCTTCTTGAAACCCAGACCAGGCTGGTCGAACTTGATGCCCACCCGGATCTTGCCTGCCTCCTTGTCGGAGCCGCAGGCCGCCAGAGAGACCAGACAACCCAGAGCGCACAGGATCGCGGCCAGATTCCTGGCCAGCCGCTTCAGCGGCCGGCCCATGCCATGCATACTTGCATTCATACGGATATGCTTCCCTCCTGCTTCAGTGGGTCAGAATTTTGGACAGGAAGTCGGCGGCCCGCTGGGTCTTGGGGTGGTCGAAGAAGTCGTCGGGGTCGTCCTTTTCCAGGATCCGCCCATCGGCCATAAAGACGATATGGTCGGCGGCCTGACGAGCAAAGCCCATCTCATGGGTCACGCAGATCATGGTCATGCCCTCCTGAGCCAGCTGGATCATGACGTCCAGCACCTCGTTGACCATCTCAGGATCCAGTGCCGATGTGGGCTCGTCGAAGAGCATGATCTTAGGCTGCATGGCCAGAGCGCGGGCTATGGCCACACGCTGCTGCTGGCCGCCGGAGAGCTGCGAGGGCATCTTGGAGGCCTGGGATTCCACGCCTACCCGAGCCAGGAGATCCATGGCCATGTCCTCGGCATCCTTCTTGGGCATGTGGCGCACCTTGATGGGCGCCAGGGTCATGTTCTCCAGGATGGTCTTGTTGGCGAACAGGTTGAAGGACTGGAAGACCATGCCCACCTCGGCCCTGAGCCGAGCCAGGTCGCGCCCCTCCTGGGGCAGGGGCTCCCCCTCGATCCTGATGACACCCGAGTCGATGGACTCCAGACGATTGATGGTCCGGCACATGGTGGACTTGCCGGAGCCTGAAGGCCCGACCACCACCAGCACCTCGCCGGTGTCAACCTGCAGGTTGATGTCCTTAAGGACATGCAGGCTGCCGAAATGCTTCTCGACGTGGGCCAGCTCGACCAGCGGCCCGGACTTGTCTTTGGCAGGGCGGTCCGAGACCGGTTTCTCCGGCAGAATCCGCTCCGACGGCTGTTTGGTTGTTTCGCTCATAGTGGGCAGTTTACTCACCCTTTGTTGCGGAACGGCCATAGAAACAGTCATATTGGAAAGCGGAGTCCTTGACCAAGCCCGCACGATTGACTGGTCAGGGTATAAAAGGTCATAAAACCAAGAACTGGAACCCCGCAGGATTCCAGCCCTCTTAGACTCCCGTCGATCAGTGGCGGAAGCGCTCAGTCAGCATCCTCCTGATCCGGCTCCCAGTCCACACCGGTCTCGGCGCGTTGCTGGTCGGAGATGGGTGCCGGAGCCCCGGTCATGGGATCCTGTCCGCCACCGGACTTGGGGAAGGCGATGACATCGCGAATGGAGTCCGCACCCGTCAGGATCTGTGCGGTCCTGTCCCAGCCAAAGGCAATGCCTGCGTGGGGCGGAGCGCCATACTTGAAGGCCTCCAGCAGGAAGCCGAACTTCTCCTGCGCCTCCTCGGGACCGATGCCCAGCACCTTGAAGACCCGATCTTGAATGTCATCGCGATGGATACGCACCGAGCCGCCGCCAATCTCCTCGCCATTGCAGACGATGTCGTAGGAGTCGCTCATGGCGTGCTCAGGATCCTTGTCGAAGCGATCGATCCAGTCAGCCGAGGGCATGGTGAAGGGGTGATGCATGGAGGTCCACTTGGAATGGCCAACGGCGACATCGTCGTCGTCCGGGTCGTCGGTAGGCTTGAAAAGCGGGAAGTCCACCACCCAGGTCAAGGCGAATTCGTCAGACTTGAGCAGCCCCTGGCGGCGGGCGATCTCTACACGGGCCGCACCCAGCAGGGTCTGCGAGGCCTCGCGAGGTCCGGCTGCAAAGAAGACGGCATCGCCATCCGATGCGCCCACAGCCTCTTTGAGGCCCTGGCGCTCGGCATCGGACAGGTTCTTGGCCACCGGACCCTTGAGGGTGCCGTCGCCGGTGAACTGGACGTATGCCAGACCCTTGGCACCCCGCTGGCGGGCCCACTCCTGCCAGGCATCGAACTGTCTGCGGGGCAGGTTGGCTGCACCCTGGTAGACCACCGCACCCACGTAGGGAGCCTGGAAGACCCGGAATGGGGTGTCCTTGAAGTACTCGGTCAGCTCGACTATGGGGTTGCCAAAGCGCAGGTCAGGCTTGTCGGAGCCGTATTTATCCATGGCCTCCTGCCAACTGATCCTGGCAATAGGCAGAGTGACCTCGAATCCGGCAGCCTTCCAGACATCGGCAATGACCTGCTCAGCCATAGCCATGACGTCTTCCTGGGAGGCGAAGCTCATCTCAATGTCAAGCTGGGTGAACTCGGGCTGTCTGTCGGCCCGAAAGTCCTCGTCACGATAGCAGCGGGCGATCTGGTAGTAACGCTCGATGCCGCCCACCATCAGCAGCTGCTTGAGCAATTGGGGGGACTGCGGCAGGGCATACCAGGAACCGGGCACCAAGCGGGCCGGCACCAGGAAGTCGCGAGCGCCTTCAGGGGTGGACTTTATCAGGGTCGGCGTTTCGATCTCGCAGAAGTCCATCTTGTCCAGGGCAGCGCGGGCTGCCCTGTTCATGGCGGCCCGCAGACGGATGTTGCGCTGCATGGAGGGGCGGCGCAGATCCAGATAGCGGTAGCGCAGCCGCACATCCTCGCCTGGCAGCTTGTTCTCAGCCTCGTTCTCCAGGGCCGTGGACACTTGGAAAGGCAGGGCAGACGACTTGGCCAGCACCTCGATCTTGTCGGCCACAATCTCGATGTGCCCGGTGGACAGATGCTCGTTGTCATTGCCCTCGGGACGTTCGCGGACATTGCCAGTGACTTGGATCACGTATTCGCTGCGCAGAGGACGGGCCTCTTCCTCGTCGTAGATGACAATCTGCACTAGACCGGAGCGATCACGCAGGTCGATGAAGGCCACGCCTCCGTGATCCCGGCGGCGATCCACCCACCCAGCCACCGTCACCTGGCGGCCGACCATATCTTCAGTGACGTCCGTGGCGTAGCTCGTTCTGTAAGCCGACTGGCCCATGCTTTCCTGTACCTCCATAATGCTCGGCCTGCCCCTGCGTCAGGCCTGGTATTCCACACTCTGCCGGGCATACAGGCTATCCGGCGTCCACGACACCAGGTCAGCGGGAATCTGCTCGCCGGTAATGATGTTCTTAACCTGGTCGCCCTCCTGCTGGCCCTCTTTGGCCGGGAACCAGACATAGGGAATGCCCAGGTGGTCGGCATAGCGGATCTGCTTGCCGATCTTGGCCGCGGTGGGAGCCACATCAGCGGCGACCCCCCGGGCACGCAGGTCCTGGGCGATGTGATTGCTGAGCGTGCGGTCCTCCTCGTCCCAGACAGCGACCATGACCGCCGCCGGAGAGACTCGGGAGGCCTGGACCCCTTGGGCCAGCAGGTAGGAGAGCAGGCGTGAAAGCCCGATGGACAGCCCCACACCGGGATAGGTGCGGTTGCCCTGGCTAGCCAGGTTGTCATAGCGGCCGCCGGAGCAGATGGAGCCCAAGGACTGCGCCCCCTCCAAGAAAGTCTCGTAGACCGAGCCGGTGTAGTAGTCCAAACCGCGGGCAATTTTCAGATCGGCAATGACCGAGCCTGGACGGATGCGGGCGGCCTCGTCGATGATCATGGTCAGCGTCTCCAGCCCCTCAATGGCCAAAGTGTAAGAAGGAGACTGCTTGTCGATGCCCACCTTGTCGACCAGGGCATCGAACCGCTGGCGCAGCTGCTTGCCATCGTCAGCGGTCAGCTCGGCCAAATCCAGGCAGGCCCTGGCCTGGTCCTCATTGGCGCCGCATTCACTCACCAGCAGGCTGGCCACCTCGGCAGGCCCGATCTTGTCCAGCTTGTCGATCTCGCGCAGGACGCCCTCGACGTCCTCCAGACCCAGACCCCGGTAGAATCCCTCGGAAAGCTTGCGATTGTTGGCGTGCACAGTAGGCTTGGGCAGGCCGAAGGCCCTCAGCTCCTCCAGGGCGCTCAGCATGACCAGGGGCACATCAACCTCATAGTGGTCGGGCAGTTCCCCATTGCCTATCACATCAATATCAGCCTGGACGAACTCCCTGAACCGTCCCTCCTGGGGGCGCTCCCCTCGCCAGACCTTCTGAATCTGCCAGCGCTTGAAGGGGAAGGTCAAATCGTTGCTATGCTCCACTACATAGCGGCTCAGCGGCACGGTCAAGTCAAAATGCAAGCCCAGCCGACGATCCACTGGCACATCCTTTTCCTGACCCAGATCCTGAAGACGGGAGAGCAAGTAGATCTCCTTGCTGGTCTCTCCTTTCTTGAGGAGGCTGGAACCCGCTTCCACTGCCCTGGTCTCAATGCCGATGTAGCCGTTCAATTCGAAGACCTTACGGAGCGTATCAATGATGCGCTGCTCCACAACTCTTTGCGAAGGAAGCCATTCAGGGAAACCGGATAGAGATGTGCCTTTTGCCATAAGAACCTATACTATAGGAGGTCAAGGAAAATGGTACCGCCATATTTTGCGATCTCTCCAACACAAGCCTAAGGAGCTGGCCATGGCCGACAACACCGCCATCACACCCGAGAACACCTCGACACCGCAGGAGGAGCACACCGCGGATGCAGCAGGCAAGGTCGCCGCTGCGACGGCGCCTGAAGCCAGGCAGGGACAGACAACCCCCGGACAGACCGCTCCCGCTGAAGACACATCAACCCAGAGCGTACAGGAACCGGCTGAGCCCCAGCCTGCGGCAGCTGAAGCGCCAGCGCCTGTACCAGCACCAGCTGCGCCAAAGCCGCCAAAACCCACTGCAATCCCCTCCCCTGCGGCTCTGGCGCACAAGGCCCCTCGTGTCAAGGCCGCTCCTGCAGCTCCCGCCTACAGCCAGGAGGAGATCGACAAGGCTGAATCCTTCGGCCGGGTGGATGAGCAGGGCAACGTCTTCGTACGCGAGGACGACCAGGAGCGTCAGGTCGGTCAGTTCCCCAACGCTGACGCCAAGGAGGCCCTGGACCTCTACGTCCGTCGGTACTTGGACCTCAAGGAGAAACTGAACATCTTCGCATCCAGGCTGCGTAGCCCCAAGATCAAGGCCCGAGAGATCGACGAATCCATAGCCTCGCTCAAAAATGAGACCAGTCAGCCTGAGGCCGTCGGAGACCTCGCCGCTCTGCATGCACAGCTGGATCAGCTGGCCAAGCAGGGGCAGGCGCGCAAGGACGAGCTTGCACAGGCGCGCAAGGATGCCATGGCCAAGGCCATCAAGGAGAGAACCGCCATCGTGGAGAAGGCCGAAGCGCTTGCCGCATCCCTGGGCGACTCCACCAACTGGCGTTCCACAGCGGACAAGTTCCGTTCCCTCTTCGAGCAATGGCAGCAACACCAGCGCACCACCATCCGTATTGACAAGGCGGATGCGGACGCACTCTGGAAGCGCTTCTCCTCCGCACGCACCACATTCAAACAGGCACAACGCAAGTGGGCCCAGCAGCGTGATGCCCAGCGAGCCGAGACCAAGCGCGTCAAGGAAGAGATCATCGCCGAGGCCGACCAGATCAAGGACTCCACCGATTGGGGACCCACCTCCCATCAGTTCAACGAGCTTATGGACCGCTGGAAGCAGTCCGGACGGGCGGGGCGTCAGGATGACGACGCCCTCTGGGCTCGGTTCCGTCAGGCAGCGGATGTCTTCTTCAACGCCCGTCAGGCAGACCGGGATAAAACCTCGGTCAACGAACGCGAGAACCTGACCAAGAAGGAAGCCCTGGTTGCCAAGGCCGAGGCCCTGTTGCCCGTCAAGGATGCCCAGGCTGCCAAGCAGGCACGGCAGGAACTGGCCAGGATCCAGGAGGAATGGGACGGCATCGGCTTTGTCCCCCGTGACGACGTGCGCCGGATCGAGGGCAGAATGGATGCCGTGGATCGGCAGATCAAGGCCGTGGAGGATGCAGCATGGAACCAGTCCGACCCCGAGGCCGATGCCCGCGTCTCCAGCTTCGAACAGCAGCTGGCTGCCCAGCTTCAGGACCTGGACCGGCAGATTGCCGCCGAGCAGGATCCGACCAAGAAGCAGGAGCTGGAAGCTGAGAAGGCCACCAAGGAGCAGTGGATGAACGCCGTGCGCTAATCGCGCCTGTTTTCCTGTGGACCCCCGGGTTGGTCATTGACCACCGGGGTTTTCTATAGCCGTCCATCAGGCTGCGGTCCAGCAGATTTTCAGGGAAAAGAACAAGCGATCAAATCGAAAGAATGGTCAGATAAGTAAACATATCGGGGAAGGTCAGATGGACCGCATATGGGGACTGGTCGAACCCTTGGCTCCGGTCAGTCGGTAGGCATCAAAGACTCCGTCGATCTTCCTGACGGCCGACAGGAGCGTGTTCAGGTGCTGGGGGTCGCCCATTTCAAAGACGAACTGACTGACCGCCACCCGGTCCCGGCCTGTGGACTGGCTTCCCGACAGGATATTGACGCCATGGTCGGACAGCACCTGGGTGATGTCCGAGAGCAGATGGGGCCGGTCCAGGGCCTCCACCTGAATCTGGACCATGAAGGTGCCCTGTTTGCCAGTCCATGAAACCTCGATGATCCGTTCGGGCTGCTTCCTGCGCAGGTCCAGGAGGTTCTGGCAATCGGACCGATGCACCGAAACGCCTTGGTTGCGGGTGATGAACCCGGTAATGGGGTCTCCCGGCACCGGGGTGCAGCAACGGGCCAGCTTGACCCAGACATCGTCCACTCCCTTGACTGAAATCCCCTGGGAGGCCTCTTGCCGACTGGCCTTGGTGACCCGCTGCAGGGGGATGGCCTCCTGCTCAACTTCGTCCTCGAGGGCTGACCGACCGGCGTCATGGACCAGCCGTGAAATCACGTTCTGGGTGGAGACCTGCCCGTCGCCAATTGCGGCGTAGACCGCCTTCTCATTGGGATAGTTAAGCTCGTCGGCGGCTCCCACCATAGCTTCGGGAGTCAGCAGGGTCGCCACGGGCAGGTTCCGCTTGCGCATGGCGCGGACAAGTTCGTCCTTGCCCTCCTCGATGGTCTCCGAACGCCGTTCCTTGCTGAACCACTGACGAATCTTGCTGCGGGCGCGGGGACTTTTAGCGAAGCTGAGCCAGTCGCGCGAGGGCCCATCGGTGTCGGATTTGCTGGTCAGAATCTCTACCGTATCCCCGTTGCGCAGCTTGGTATCCAAGGGGACCAGACGGCCGTTGACCCGCGCGCCCATGGTTCTGTGACCCACCTCAGTATGAACGGCATAGGCGAAGTCCACGGGGGTGGAATCGGCTGGCAGGGAGATGATCTTGCCCTTGGGCGTGAACACGTAAACCTCCGCCGAACCCAGGTCGTCCTTGAGGGAGCCCAGGAACTCGTTGGAGTCTGGGGTCTCGCTGGTCCAGTCAGCCAGCTGCTGGATCCAAGTCAGGTTGTCCTCCTGGCTCAGCTCCCCCTCCTGGCGCTCACGCTTGACATCGGACTTGTCCGGCCGAGAAAGCTCGCGGCCTGCGGAACCGTTCTCCTTATACTTCCAATGGGCGGCGATGCCGAATTCGGCCCGACGGTGCATCTGCCAGGTGCGTATCTGAATCTCGACCGGCTTGCCGCCCGGGCCCACTACCGTGGTGTGCAGGGACTGGTAGCGGTTGGTCTTAGGCATGGCGATGTAGTCCTTGAACCGCCCAGGCACAGGGCTCCAACGGGCATGGACGGCTCCCAGAGCCGCATAGCAGTCACGGATGGTGTCCACAATGATGCGCACGCCTACCAGATCGTAGATGTTGGCGAAATCGTGTCCGCGCACGATCATTTTCTGGTAGATGCTGAAGTAGTCCTTGGGCCGTCCGGTCACCTGGGCCTTGATGCCCTGGGCATCCAGATCCTCGTGGATCTCGTCCAGGATCTGCTTCAGATAGACCTCCCGCTGGCCCGCCCTGCGGGATACCAGAACCACGATCTCGTTGTAGATTTTGGGATAGAGGGTCTTGAAGCTGAGCTCTTCCAGCTCGGTCTTGATGGCATTCATGCCCAGACGGTTGGCAAGGGGCGCATAGACGTCCAGTGTCTCACGGGCCTTGCGCTGGGCTGATGAAGTCTTGACGTAGCGCCAGGTGCGGGCGTTGTGGACCCTGTCGGCCAGTTTGACCACCAGGACGCGCACATCCCGGCTCATGGCCACGATCATCTTGCGAATGGTCTCGGCCTGGGCCGAATCGCCGTAGTCCATTTTGGATATCTTGGTGACCCCGTCCACCAGGCCTGCAACGGTGTCGCCGAACTCATCGCGACACTGTTCCAGGGTGTAGTCGGTATCCTCCACGGTATCATGCAGCAGACCGGCCGAGACCACCGTGGGCCCCATGCCTAGGTCGGCCAGAATCTGAGCCACTGCCAGCGGATGAATGATGTAGGGCTCGCCGGACTTGCGCCTTTGATCGGCATGCTGGACAACTGCCCGGTCATAAGCGCGCTGAAGCATTGATAGATTCTCGCCAGGATGGTGGGCGGCGCAGATTTCCCGGATAGGCATCAGGGGGTTGATCGGATCATCGCTGATCTCGCAGCCCAATGCTCTGGAGGACAGGCCGGAAGGAGCCTGCTCATCGACATCATTGCTGCAGACGCTACCTTCCGGAGTGACCATTCAAACCTCCAATGCCCGATATAATGCACCAATCCTACACTTGCGCCTGGCTCATTCAGGCCACACGTGTCCGAACCGTGCTTCAGCGGCCGGTCGAGCCGAATCCGCCATCCGAACGCACCGAGCCGGGCAGACACTCGGCGGGCACGAAACGGGCCTGCACATAGCGCTGGATGACCAACTGGGCGATGCGTTCCCCGGGCTCGAAGTGGACCGGTTCATGTGGGTCCAGGTTAATCAGCGGCACTTTGATCTCGCCCCTGTACCCGGCATCGATCGTTCCTGGTGCGTTGAGCACGGTCACCCCCATTTTGACTGCCAGTCCCGAACGAGGATGAACCAGGCCGACGTAGCCGTTGGGCAGAGCCAGGGCAACGCCAGTAGGCACCAACGCCCGCTGGAAGGGAGCCAGATCCACAGCCACGCTAGCCCGCAGATCGGCCCCAGCATCGCCGGGCATGGCGTATTCCGGCGTGCCGGTCCCATCCAATGACTTGAACAGGACCTCGACCGTTTCAGGCTCGTTGTAGGACTCGTCATAGAGCATTAGGCGGCGCACTCCTTGCAGACGGGCTTGCCATCAGGGGTGGTGTAGGCCAGCTGGCTCCGGTGCTTGACCAGGAAGCAGTTGGAGCAGATGAATTCATCGCCCTGCATGGGGATGACAGTCACCGAGGAGTCTTCATTGCTCAGGTCAGCACCAGGCAACTCATAGTCCTCGGCGATAGCGTTCTCATCGTCGTCCAGGTCGGCCCCGGCATCCTGTCCGGTTTTGCCCAGCTCCTGCAGGGATTCCTCGTCTTCGTCCTTGTCTCGCGGGGTATCGTAATCCTGTGCCATCGTGTACCCTTTCCTTGTTTGACCAGGCACCTTGCACACCGGTCATTCCACACGATATGTACTGCGCATAGGATACACGATTTCAAAAGCACGTAAAATACGAACCGTAAGGCACAATGGAAATATCTAAAGCCTTGTAAAGGAACCGTAAGAGGATAGGGGCGTGCATGTCTGAGAATGGGACCAGAATGGCCAGCTTTGACCATGTCGATGACAGGGGCGATCTGGTCTTCATCTGTGACCACCGGCACTTCGTCGTAAGAGTCGACGATGCGCTTGATCGCGCCATTCTTGAGGCTAAGCAGGTAAAAGAGGAAGAGGATGTGGACCCCCAGACCGGCAAGTCCAAGCCCCTGCCCGTCTCTGCCATTCAAGCGGCTGTGCGCGCCGGCGCTCGACCGGAGCAGGTGGCCCAGCAATACGCTGTCAACGAAGCGCTGGTACGGCGTTTCGCAGCCCCGGTGGAAATGGAGAAGAAGTACGCCATCGAGCAGTTCCTGACCATGCCGGCGCCCAAGGGCTCGGGCGGCCGAAACAACCAGGATCTGATCAGCAAGGTGCTATCCGGTACAGGAGTCAGCCTGGGACAGATTTCCTGGCAGGCTACCAGGCGAGGGTACGAGCCTTGGAGCATCAATGGCGTGTTTACTCTGGACAATCGAATCTTCAATGCCCATTGGACCTGGAACATGCGAGACAACACCGTGACCTGTTTGAACAGCGCAGCCAGGATGCTGCTGGATGATTCCACAGACGAGCATCGACAGGATTGGCCCGCCTGGGATCAGAACTCTGCCGCTGAGACAGACAACTGGGCAGACATACAGCCACGCAGCCAGGAGGATTCCTTTCGGCTAACCGCTGAAGATGATCGTGAAGAGCTGACGTCGAATAATGGCGGTGGCAGCCAGGCGGATGGGGAGCGTCAGGCAGCGCTCACAGCCTGGCTCTACGGCAATCCCAAGGAGCGCCAGGAAAATACAGCAGGCCAAGAAACAGACCATCCCCGTGCCGAGCTGAACGATAAACCAAACACGAGCGAGCATAACCCCATCAGTGACACCGAGTCCACCATAGTCCTGCCTGTGCTGAACCACGGACGGGGTCAGGAAGAGGAAAACGCTAGCGGGGCTGGTCAGGAGCGATTCCAGCGGCAGCATCAAGACGAAGATGCCCTGCAGGACAATCAGGGGAATGATCCCCGGGAGCGTCGCCACAATAAGAGCGACAAAAAACATTCAGGGCGTTCAGCTGTACCCAGCTGGGATGAGATACTCTTCGGCAAGTAGGCCGAAAAAGCACATCGATGAGGACTGTGTTCTTTATCCGAAGCAGTCAGACCAGATCGATCAGGCAGGGAATCTGTGTCTCAAGACGTGTCCACGAACCATGGACGCCAGGTAGCCTGGTCGCTGCATCAGTCTGATCAGCCGAATCCACCAGAGTAGTACGGTCACCGGCCAGAACCAGAAGGTCGCCGATCACAGGGCGAATCCGAGCATCCACAGGGCCGAAGATTCCCTGTTTGATGGCCTGGTCCCGGGTCAGCACCCAGGCCCGCTCCCCCAGTCGATCACGCCAGCGGGCAGCCACGATTCGGGGATCCGCCCCCTTGTCCAGATAGAGCATGACCGCTCTGGGCTCGCCGCCCACCAGTCGCACATCCTTGTTCAGCTCAGGGTCTTGGGCGATATCAATGCGCTGGTCCGGATCGGTTTCGACCATGCCATGATCGGCTACGATCACCGTCAGAGTCCCGGCGGGCAGGCGGCGATGAAGCTCGGCCAACTGGGCATCGGTCGCTTCGAGAGCGGCCACCCATTCCTCGCCCTCCCATCCGCTGTGGTGGCCCACCTTGTCCACATCGCGAATGTAGAGGTAGGTCAGCCCCGGCTGACTAGCAGCCTGGCAGGCGGCCAGTAAACGCTGACGGGAGTGGTTATGGGCCAGATACTCCCCGCCACGCAGAGCCGCACGAGTCAAGGCGGATTCGCGAAAACGCGGCAGGCCCGAAGAAGTCACCCTGACCCCTCGCGCCTGGAGAGTCTCGAAGACCGTTGGACGGCGCTGCAGGAGTTCGGGATCCTGAGCTCCTCTAAACTGGATCATCTGGCCCAACTGGCCAGTGTCGGGGTTCAGCTGAGTGTAACCGGTCATGCCGGTCAGCCCAGGGCTGGTTCCGGTGCCGAAAACCCCCATGGCCGCCACGGTCGTCGAGGGCAGGCTGGTGTATAGGGGACGCTGATTGATGGGTTCGGACAGCAGCGAGCGCAGATAGGGCACATGGCCCTGACGGCTGACCAGGTTCCAGAATCCCAACCCATCCACCAGGACAACGACCACTGACCGGGCATCCGGCAGCTCCAGGGCCTCCTGAAGGGCCTTTGCGGACGGGTGGACGTCAGTGGCCACAGGCATCCCCAGACAGGCGCTCAGGGCGGGCAGGACGGCGGATAGATGCCGGGGTCCCCCGACATGGTTGCGCTCCGCCCGGTCACCGTACTGGATAGGCAGACTCGGCTGCAGCAGTTCCTTCATGTCAGGTGTATCCAGGCCCATGCCTCCCATTCAAGCACGGTCAGACCCCAGGTCGACACATGGGGTCAAGCACGCACGCTTTGGCGGACCGTCCGGTTATCATAAGGCGGAACGTAAAGGAGCAGGAGCTTGAGCATGGCAACTCATCGCAGGAGCAAGGCGTCAGGGTACGATCCCCGGCAGGTCAAGGAGCACATCGTCGAAACCCCTCTGAACGAGGAGATGAGCAAGTCCTTCCTGGAATATGCCTACTCGGTCATCTACGCCCGGGCCCTGCCCGATGCTCGCGACGGACTCAAGCCTGTTCAGCGGCGGATCATCTACCAGATGGGGCAGATGAACCTCAACCCTGACCGCCCATACATGAAGTCCGCCAGAGCCGTGGGCGAAGTCATGGGCAAGTTGCACCCCCATGGCGACTCATCCATTTATGAGGCCATGGTCCGACTGGCCCAGCCCTTTGCCATGCGTCTGCCCCTGGTAGACGGCCACGGCAACTTCGGATCTTTGGACGATGGCCCTGCCGCCTCCCGCTATACCGAGGCCAGGCTGGCTCCTGCGGCTCTGGGCATGAACGCCGACATCGACCAGGACACGGTGGACTTCTCCCCCAACTACGACAACAAGTTGAAGGAGCCTCAGGTCCTGCCCTCGGCCATACCCAACCTGCTGGTCAACGGAGCCTCGGGCATCGCCGTGGGCATGGCCACCAATATGATTACCCACAACCTGGGCGAGGTGGTGGCCGCCGCCAAATATCTGATGGCCCACCCGGACGCAGGGCTGGATGAACTCATGCGCTATGTGCCCGGACCGGATCTGCCCGGCGGCGGAATCATCGTTGGACGGGACGGCATTCGCAAGGCCTACGAGCACGGCCGGGGAGCCTTCGTTACCAGGTCCGTCACCCACCTGGAGAACGTGACCGCCCGCAAAAAGGCCATCGTGGTCACCGAACTGCCCTTCATGGTGGGCCCGGAGCGAGTTCTGGAACGCATCTCCGATGGGGTGCGCAGCCACAAGCTCGAGGGCATCTCCAGCGCCATCGACCTGACCGACCGGCACAACGGAACCCGACTGGTCATCGAGATCAAAACGGGATTCGATCCAGGCAAGGTGCTGGGCAAGCTCTTCAAATACACGCCGCTGGAAGACTCCTTCACCATCAACAACGTGGCCCTGGTCCACGGACGACCCAGAACCATGGGGCTTAAGGAGCTTCTGGAGGTCTGGGTAGAGCACCGGCGTACGGTCATCCATCGGCGCAGCGAGTTCCGGCGCAAGAAGGCCCTGGAACGTCTGCATCTGGTAGAGGGGCTCCTGCTGGCACTGGTCGACATCGACGAAGTCATCCAGGTCATCCGCAGCTCGGACGATGCGGATGCTGCTAAGACCAAGCTGATGGCGGTCTTCGATCTGGATCAGACCCAGGCCCAGTACATTCTTGACCTGCGGCTGCGGCGGCTGACCAAGATGAGCAGGATCGAGCTGGAGGGTGAGCGCGACGACCTCAACAAGCAGCTAGAGGAACTTGAGCGGATTCTGGACTCCTCGGCCGAGCTGGACCGGGTGGTCATCCAGGAGATGGATCAGGCGGTGGCCCAGTGGGGCACGCCCAGGCGCACAGTCATCCTGGACCAGGAGCCTTCCGGAGACCTGTCCCCAGTGCAGTCGGCAGCCAGCGATCAGCAGACGGCTCAGCAAACCCCCGGCAAGGCTGCTGCTGGCAACCAGTCTGCACTACTGGCCAGCGGAAAAGCCATCCTCAGCGGTGACGGCGGCGACCTGCACATGGAGGATAAGCCCTGTACGGTCATGATGAGCGCCACAGGTCTGCTGGCACGCAGCACATCGGGTGCCCTGGATGCCTGGCGATCTCGGCCCCGTAACCAGGATCGGGGGCATGACGACCAGATCATCGCCATATTCGCCACCACCACCTTGGCTACCTATGGCCTGGTCACCACGGCTGGACGGCTAATCACCGCCCCCGTGGCCGACCTGCCGATGATCCCCGCCACCGCTAACCCCAACCTGAGCGGGGGCATCGTGGCTGACGAGCTCCTTGGCTGGACCACCAGCACCGACACCCAAGCCGACGAGCACGCCATCACCGTCATCGACATGGCAGACTCCCGGCCTCTGGCCCTAGGCACCCGTCTTGGCACGGTCAAGCGCTGGAACAGGGAGTCGCCGACCACCATGGATTCCTGGTCGATCATCGACCTGAAGAGGGAGGACCAGGTGGTCTTCGCAGCCCCCTGTCAGGAACAGGACCGCATGGTGTTCATCTCCTCGGATGCCAGCCTGCTGACCTTCACTGGAAACAAGGTTCGACCCCAGGGTCGCAATGCGGCCGGCATGGCGGGCATCCGTTTGAGCCAAGGCTGCCAGGTCGTCACTTTCGCGGTCGTGTCGGCCGGAGAGATCAGCTGGACCTATGAGGAGACCGGCGAGGATGGCATGAGCATCCAGGCCGGGGCCGTGGTCCTGACCGTAGCCGGTGACTCCGAGGCCTTGCCCGGGACCGAAAACGGGGCAGCCAAGCTTACTCCGCTGGAGATGTATCCAGTCAAGGGCCGTGGCACGGGCGGCGTACGCTCCCAGCGCTTCCTCAAGGGGCAGGACACCCTGCTGCTGGCTCGAGTAGGCGCTTGGCCGCTGCATGCCAGCACCGCCGCCGGATCGCCGATCGAGCTGCCCGACGTGGACATGCGTCGCGATGCCTCCGGCCAGGAGCTGGCAGCGCCCATCGCCTTCGTAGCCTGAGAACGCTCAGCAGACACTCAGTAGAGAGCCATGCCGCCCGGCCCGGCTGTGAATCCAGCGGCGGCCAGGGCCATGCCCACTGGTTCGCGCATGGTCAAAGGTCGGCCATTGGCATCGCTGAAGAGGATGCGTCCCCGCCCATCCCGGCTCAGCCATGAGACCAGTTGGGAGAAAGCAGCCTCCAGCAATTCACGGTCGGGTTGCCCGAAGACCAGCAGATGATGCCCCTTGGGCGCCGCATAGACCAGGGCTCGGCCTCGACTCTGCACTAAGAGGTTCCCCATCCTCCGAATGGGACGACTGCCGCCATCCCCCGATGTGGCAGGCCATGGAAGGGCCGTGCCATAGAGGTTGGCAGGATCGGTCACATCCATGACAACTGGTTCAGGCGGCCGATGCTCCACGCCACCACCATCGTTGCGCTCGTCCTCTTGGAAGCCTCTGAGCTGATCGATGACCTCCCTGGGGGCGAATTGAGCGCCGCCGAAACCGTCGACGATGATCCCACGTGTCAGCTGGCCGGCCTCCTCCATGCGCCTGCAAACCTGGTAGAGAGCCGAGAATCCGCCCGGAATTGATCGCACCTCAGGCAGAACCGGGGACAGGAGCCCATAGCGGTCCAGGATGGCTTGCCCGTCCTGGACCAGACGAACAGTTCGTTGCCGGTCATCGACCTGGCTGTCCTTAGGTCTGTCTCTTGGATCAGCCGTGCCAAGCCCCGCTGCGCCTTCTGCAGCCCTGTGCTCATCTGCAACCAGAATCCAGAATCCCTCCGAGGCCGCTGACAGCGCTGATGAGCCAGTCTCCCGTGCCAATGCCGAACGGCCCAGGTAAGCGCCCCGTCCGCGCAACGCGTGCGGCAAACGACGGGCCCTTCCCGAGGAATGAGGACTTGATCCGCGGATCAGACGCCGAACCGGAGCCAGGGAAGCGTTGGTGACCAGTCCATGCCTGACCAGCCCCCAGAGAGAGCGAGCCAGGTTCTCCTGGCTGGGGGATTCAGGATCACTGCCGCCCCGGCCGGCGCAGGCGCGTAGAAGCCGATCGAAGCGGTATGCTCCACCGTCAGCCAGAACATCCAGCAGGACCTTCTGCAGATCGCCGGAGTCGCTCGACTTGCCCTCCTCATCAACGGCATGTGGTGAACCAGTGACTTGCCGGGAAAGCTCTGCATCCAAATCCTCGGTCAAATAAAAGGCCATGGCACCCAGGGGGCCATCACCCTGGTCGCCGCCCACCCATACCACCTGACCTGAGGCCAGCAGATCGTCCATCAATGCGGGACCATAATCGCGCACCCTGGCCGGAAAGATGGCCGACTCCCAGAGCGCAGGCGGCAGAACCAGCCCCTCCAGCTGCCCGACCACCTCCAGAAGCCCCTCGGTACCCATCAAAGGCTCTTGGCCCCAAGGCGCTAAACCCTGACGATGAAGAAGAAAGTCGCTGTAGACATGGCCCGGGACCGGGCTGGCGGCCTTGCTAGCCTTGGCTAATGACCGCGAGCGCAGCCGACGGAAGACCTCGGGATCCAGCCACCCTCGACGCGGCTCGCCCCCCTCCCATCCGTGCTCACCGTAGGCACTCAGGTCAGGCCTGGGGAAAACCCCGGTCATAAGCAGCTCGCGAGCGGCCAGGGAGCGCAGCCTGTCCTCCAGGAGAGCGCTGCCCAGACCCAGGTGACCGGCCAGATCTTCAGTGGTGAATGGCCCATGGACTGCCGCATATTGCCGGACCAGCTGGTCGAAGGCCTCGCTGTCTGATTCCGTTTTGGTCTGGGCGGACGGCTGAATGTCAGTGCCCAGGATCGCCGCCAGCCGCCCTGCCTGACCGGCCCATACCCAGCAGTCGCGTCTGCCTAGCCTGATCTGAATCACCCTGGACTGGGTTTGCAGATCCTCCAGCATGGCCCGGACCTGTGCATCCGTCACCGGTTCGTTCTTCTGCCCATGCAGGCGCCGACGAATATCGGCCAGATCCATGGGTCCCAGAGTGCGCAACAGGTCGGCCAGGCCTTCGGCCCCCCTAGCCTGGGTCCTAGGCGAAAGCCGCTGGAGATCAGCAGTCACCTGGTTGACAGTCTCCTGGTCCAGGAGGTCGGCCATATCCACCCGGCCTACCATCCGCTCCAGCAGATCGGAGTCGATGGCCAGCATGCTGGCGTCGCGCTCGGCCTTAGGCATGTCGTACTGATACATGAAGGTCCCCAAGTAGCCGAAGAGCAGCCCTGAGGCCATAGGCGAGGGGGTCCGGGTCGAGGCCGGAACCAGACTGGCGCTCCCCTGCTCCAGGTCAGTCATGAGCTCGCGCAGAGCAGGCATGTCGTAGACGTCCTGCAGACATTCGCGCATGGTCTCAAGAACCAGGGGGAAGTCATCCTCTTTCAGGGCCGCGTCCAGCAGACGAGAGGCCCGCAGGCGCTGCTGCCAGAGCGGAACCCTGCGGCCGGGCTCCATCCTAGGCATATAGAGCGAGCGAGCTGCGCACTGGCGGAAGCGGGCATGGAAGAGCGCTGAGCCAGCCAGATGTCGTCTAACCTCGCGCTCCACCTGATCGGAGGTGAATCCGAATATTCGCTGATCTTCCAGGAAGGCATCGGTGCCCGGAATCTGCACGACGATGCCGTCCTCTCCCGCCCATACAGATCCGTCGTAACCGCGCTCGCGGGAGAGCCTGGAGGCGATGGCCAGGGCCCAGGGCTCGTTGACCCTGCGGCCGTAAGGCGAGTGGAGGATCAGCCTCAGGTCGCCCTCTTCGTTGGGGCAGCGCTCGACCACCAGGTGACGATCGTCGGGAACCTGGCCGGTGGAGGCCTGCTGCTCAGCCAGAAAGGCGGCCAGATTGTCGATCGCAGCACGATCCAGACCGTCCTCCAGCAGACGAGAGCAGACGTCTTGCGTGAAGCTCGGCCGACCGGAGGCAGTCTGGACTGCTGGTATCAGACCCTGTGACAGTTCCCTGGCAAGCCTACCCAAGCGACGGCCGAAGGCTGGGTCACGGCCGGCGCCCTCCCCATGCCAGAAGGGCAGCCTAGCGGAGCGTCCGGGAGCGGGTACCACCACTACACGATCGTGGGTGATCTGCTGAATCCTCCAGGAGGTAGTGCCCAGGGTGATCACGTCCCCCTTGCGGGACTCGTAGACCATTTCCTCGTCCAGCTCCCCCACTCGCCGCGGCTTGCCACCGGCAGCTTCAGAGGGCATTACCACGCTGTAGGAGCCGCGGTCGGGAATCGTGCCTCCAGAGGTGACCGCCAGACGCTGTGCGCCGGGGCGAGCAGTCAGGGTGCCTGTCTGGTGGTCCCAGACCAGGATGGGACGGAAGGCGGTGAAGTCCTGGGAGGTGTAGGCGCCGCTAAGCATGCCCAG
This sequence comes from Bifidobacterium sp. ESL0819, assembly GCF_052606245.1. NCBI lineage: Bacteria > Bacillati > Actinomycetota > Actinomycetes > Bifidobacteriales > Bifidobacteriaceae > Bifidobacterium > Bifidobacterium sp. ESL0819. Next base: position 1,362,448 of record NZ_CP199587.1, on the reverse strand, counting down.
CACCGACCGGTAGACCTGTTCGTCCAGGTGAGCGAAGGGCGCGGCCCGTCTGACCGTGGCCAGCCAGTCTCGCTCCCTGAGCGGCCCCATGGCAGCCGCGGCCACCGTCTGTTGAGCCAGAACGTCCAAGGGACTGCCGGGCATGACAGTGGGTTCGATGTCGCCCTGGACCATGCTTTCCATGCTGGCCGTGCACTCCAGGATCTGCTTGCGGGTCAGCGGAAAAAGTCTGGCTTGCGATACCCGACCGACCTGGTGGTCGGCACGGCCCACTCGCTGCAGCCCCGAAGCGGTCGACGGAGGGGCGTTGACCTGGATGACCAGATCGACCGAGCCCATATCGATGCCCAGCTCCAGGCTGGAGGTGGCTACCACGCACCGCAGTCTGCCGGCCTTGAGATCGTCCTCCACCTGTCGGCGACGTTCCTTGGAGACCGAACCATGGTGAGCCATGGCAATTGGTTCGTCGATAGTCTGACCGGAGGTCCTCTCGGAAGTGGAGCCGGCGGCCGAATCGTAGTGGACGTGCTCTCTAGCCTGCTCGGACCTGTCTTTGAGTTCGCCGGGTTTGACGGAGGGAATCAGCCCGTCACGCCCCTTCCAACCCCGACTGCCCTGGTTCAAATCGGTTTGGTGCAGATCGTTCAGCCGGGCAGTCAGACGCTCGGCGAGGCCTCGGGAGTTGACAAAGACCAAGGTGGTGCGATGGGCCAGAACCTGGTCCAGAATGGCCCGCTCGACGGCCGGCCAGATGGATCCGCTCCTTTGGTCGCTCTCCCGTCCCTCCTGCTCGGATTCGCTGGGCGGAGCAGCTAGATCTCCCATGTCCTCCAGGGGCTCGACCAAGCGCAGGTCCATGGCCGTGGACGACTGGGGCCGGATCAGGCTGACCGGACGGCTGCCGCCCAGAAAATGCGCGACCTGCTCGGGCGGCCGGACCGTAGCCGACAGGCCGATTCGCTGGACGGGCCTACCGATCAGGTCGTCCAGCCGCTCCAGGCTCAGCGCTAGATGGGCCCCGCGCTTATTGCCCGCCAAAACGTGGACTTCGTCCACGATAACGGTCTGGACGTTCTTCAGCGTGTTCTCCGCTTTGGAGGTCAGCATCAAATAGAGGGATTCGGGGGTGGTGACCAGAATATCCGGCGGATGGGCGGCCAGTGCCCTGCGACCGCGGGCATCAGTGTCCCCGGTGCGGATGCCCGTCCGGACCTTGGGCGCCTTGAGCCCCTGCCGTTGAAAGCGCTCAGCGATACCGTCCAGCGGAGCCTGTAGGTTGCGGGCCACGTCCGTCCCCAGGGCCTTCATGGGCGAGACGTAGAGCACGGCGACCCCAGGCTTCCGGGAGCTTCTGGGCCTGGTCATAAGCTCATCGATGGCCCAGAGAAAGGCTGCCAGGGTCTTGCCAGAACCAGTTGGCGAAATGATCAGCGCATCGCCGCCTGAGCGGATGGCCGGCCAGGCTTGAACCTGGGTCGGCGTGGGCCCGTCGGGAAAGGCCTGGCGAAACCAGTCGGCCGTCTGCGGGGAGAAACCAGCCAGGAGTTCACCCATATGCGTCACACTCCTCTCCCGCCATTTTGAGATTTTCTGAAGGTCGATCAGGTGTCGATCTTGCTCCGATCGAAGTCGTCGGCATTGTCCACGATGAACCGCTTGCGAGGCGGCACGTCGTCGCCCATAAGCAGGGGGAAGATGCCTGCCGCCTGTACTGCATCCTCCATGCGGATGCGGCGCAGCATCCGGGTCCTGGGATCCATGGTGGTGTCGGCCAGCTGGTCGGCGTCCATCTCGCCCAGACCTTTATAGCGCTGCACATCGGGATTGTAATCGATGTGCTTGGTCTGCAGATCGGCCAGCTTGCCCTCAAGCTCATCATCTGAATAAGTGTAGATGAATTTCCCCTTGTTCTTGCCTGCAAGCGCGATTCGGTGCAGGGGGGGCACGGCGGCGTAGACTCGCCCGTTCTCAATCAGTGGACGCATGTAGCGGTAGAAGAGGGTCAGCAGCAGGATACGGATGTGGGCGCCATCCACGTCGGCATCGGTCATCATGATGACCTTGTTATAGCGAGCCTGGTCTATGTCGAAGCTGGCTCCCGAGCCGGCGCCGACCACCTGGATGATGGAGGCGCACTCCTTGTTGGTCAGCATCTGGGACAGGGAGGCCTTCTGCACGTTGAGGATCTTGCCCCTGATGGGCAACAGAGCCTGGAACATGGAGTTTCGGGCGGCCTTGGCCGTGCCCAAGGCGGAATCGCCCTCAACGATGAACAGCTCGGCGATGTCGTCATTGCCGGGCATGGAGTCCGAGAGCTTAGAGGGCATAGAGGCTGATTCCAGAGCGTTCTTGCGTCTGGTGACCTCCTTGGTCTTGCGCGCCTGGACCCGGGCATGCATCTCGCCGACGATCTTCTCCAGAACCTGACCGGACTGCTCCTTGAAGCCGCGCTTGGATCCGCTGATCATCTGGCCAAACTGGTCGTCAGTCATTCGGGTGACGATGGGTTTGACCTGTGCCGTACCCAGCACGTCCTTGGTCTGGCCCTGGAACTGCGGCTCGGCGATGCGCACGGTGACAACGGCCACCAGCCCGGCCAGGACATCGTCGCGCTCCACCTTGGTATGGGAATCCTTCAGGTTGACCTTGAGGCGGCGTGCGTTGGCCTCCACGGCCTTGCGCACCTGGCGGGTCATGGCGTTCATGAACCCGTCCACATGCATGCCGCCGCCAGGCGTCTCTACAACATTGACGAAGCTGCGGACGACTGAATCGTAATCGTTGACCCAGCGCAGAGCGATATCCACCCCGCAGATCCGTTCCACCTGCTCGGCGTGCAGCTCTCCATCGGGGCCCACTCGCTGGGTCTCCTCCTGGTAGGTCCCCTGGCCGCTGATCCGCCAGATGTCGCTGACCGGCTCGCCCTTGGACAGGAAGTCCACGAAGTCCGTCACCCCGCCGGTATGCAAAAACTCCTCCACCCGCTGATGGCCGGACTCGTCCTCCGGCTTCAGCATGGCCCGGTCTGCCTGTTCGGTGACCGAAAGGTCAGCATCATCCTGGTCAGCCGCCTGATCCGATCCGTCGGAATCGGAGCCATCGGAATATTCGTCCGGGGTCAGCGTTTTATCCGTCTGCGCGTCTTCGGCACGTTCGTCTCTGGCACCTTCTTCAGCGATGTAGCCGCTGTCAGGCGATTCACGAAGCTTCTCCTGAACGTCCTGATCGTCCGGCTCCGCAGCAGATTCGCCGTCGACCTCCAAACGCAGGTCCTGCTCAGCGCTTCCAGTGGCAGGGATGCGTTCGTCGATCACGGTGATCTTGAGACCGGGCACCAGGAAGCTGGTCTGGCGAACCCGATCGATCAGCTGGTCGTAGCTGAACCTGGCCGTGGGATTGAATATCTCGGGGTCGGCCCAGTAGCGAACCCTGGTACCGGTTCGAGACTTGGGCACGTTGCCCACCACCTCCAGGGGCGTAGGCCGGTTCTTCCTGGTGCGCTTGAAGGGCGAGTCAGGCGAGGGATGCTCCGGATCAGGGTCCTGGTAGGTGCCGGGGTGGCCCTGATGGAACCGCATCCGGTGGGTCTTGCCGTCCCGATCAACCTCCACATCCAGTCGGGAGCTCAGAGCGTTGACCACCGAAGAGCCAACTCCGTGCAGGCCACCCACAGCCGTATAAGAAGAGTTGCCGAACTTGGCGCCGGCATGAAGCTTGGTCAGGACCACTTCAACCCCGGTCAGGCCCGTCCTAGGTTCAATATCGACGGGAATGCCTCGGCCGTTGTCGTCCACCTCGATGGATCCGTCCTGGTGCAGCATGACCGTGATGTGGTCGCACTGGCCTGCCAGGGCCTCGTCCACAGCGTTGTCGATGATCTCCCAAAGACAGTGCATGAGCCCCTGGCTGTCCGTGGTTCCGATGTACATGCCTGGACGCTTGCGCACTGCGTCCAAGCCATCCAGAACCGTCAGACTTCCGGCACCATAGGACTTTCCCGTATCAGCCTTTTTCGCCACCATTTACCTCGCCGTTCACCTCATGGCGCCCAGGGGAACACAGGCCCCCACTTGGGCAGTCGCTAATGCACCGATGACCATTTCTAGCAAGGAGGCCTCGACAGCATCTATACTTCCCTGCCGGTTGCGAAAGTCACTGATCCAGGAAGTCACGCAGGGTCTGCGAGCGCGAAGGATGCCGAAGCTTGGACATGGTCTTGGACTCGATCTGCCGGATGCGCTCACGGGTAACTCCGTACACGCGGCCAATGTCGTCCAGGGTCTTGGGCTGCCCATCCTCCAGGCCGTAGCGCATCTTGATGACGCCGGCTTCACGGGGGCTCAGGGTCTCAAGAACCTGCTGGAACTGCTCCTGCAGCAGGGAGAAGGCCACAGCATCCGAGGGGGCGATGGCATCGGTATCCTCGATCAGGTCACCGAACTCCGAGTCGCCGTCCTCGCCCAGAGGAGTGTGCAGGGATATGGGCTCGCGCCCGTACTTCTGGACCTCCTGGACCTTCTCAACAGGCATATCCAGTTCCCGGGCCAGCTCGTCGGGCGTGGGCTCGCGGCCCAGGTCCTGCAACATCTGACGCTGGACGCGGGAGAGCTTGTTGATGACCTCGACCATGTGGACGGGCACGCGGATGGTGCGGGCCTGGTCGGCCATGGCACGGGTGATGGCCTGACGGATCCACCAGGTGGCATAGGTGGAGAACTTGTAGCCCTTGGTGTAGTCGAACTTCTCCACGGCGCGGATCAGACCCAGGTTGCCTTCCTGGATCAGATCGAGAAAGAGCATGCCTCTGCCGGTGTAACGCTTAGCCAGAGAGACCACCAGTCGCAGATTGGCCTCCAGCAGATGATCCTTGGCCTTCTTCCCGTCGTTGGCGGCCCACTTGAGTTCGCGGCGACGCTTGAAGTCCATGCCCTCGCTCTCGGTGTCCAGCAGATGCTGGGCGTAAAGACCGGCCTCGATACGCTCGGAGAGATCCACCTCCTGCTCGGCATTCAGCAGGCTGACGCGACCGATCTGCTTAAGGTAGTCCTTGACAGGATCGGCAGTAGCGCCAGCGGTGACCACACGACGCTTGGGGTTGCCTGAGGGGGTGATATTCTCATCGTCATCGGAGTCGTCAACGACAAAGGCTCCCTTGACCTTAGCAGCAAGGGCATGGGCGGCCTTGCGGTCCTCCTCGGCCTCATCCTCGACCTGGGAGACCTCGTCCTCCTCCTGATCGTCCTCGTCGGGCTCGTCCTCCAGCTGATCCTCGCTCTTGTCCAGCTGGTCGTCATCCTCCTGGTCCTCGAGCAGATCCTCGTCGGGCTCCTGCTCCTCCTGCTGCAGGATGGGCTCCTCTTCGACCTTCTTCGTGGTCTTGGAGGCTGGGTGACGGTTCGTCTTGGCCCTCGAAGTGCTGGCAGCTGTGGCCTTGCGAACTGTGGTCTTGCGGGACGCCTTGCTGCTGGTCTTGGATCTGGTGGCGGTCTTGGTCTTGCCGACGGTTGAACTTTTCCGTCCCTTTCCGGTATCCACTGCGGCTGTCTTGGCTGACTTGGTGTCCTTCGTGGCCAAATTCTCCTCCTGGATCATCCCACCCGCCGAAACTGCTTTCAAGGCACAGCTATGGCAAGGTCAAATCGTAGACTCACTAAGTGAACCACCCCAGGGGGACGATTATTCCCGATTCAGCTAGATTGTCTCCAAGCCGGGACGATGCCACGACCGACCAAGGCCAAAACGATGGCAGCAAGGCTGCATGAGCGGTCATCTGCCAGGGCTTCATCTGCAAGCCCGGATGCACGGGATCCCCCGCTCCACCAGTCGACATAGGCAGCGACCGCCAGTGGCTGTGCCCGGAACCCCGGCGGAACCTGATCTGCCATGGCTCGAAGTATGGCAAGCCCGGCCCGGCACCGGGTATGACCCGGCTGTGTCGAAGGATCCTTGAAGACCGCATCCAGAATACTGTAGAGCGCCGTTACGTTGGACGGCTCGTTGGGGCGAACACACAGGTCCAGCAGCCGACCGCTGTCCAGGCCAGGCTCAGGCGCCAAGATGGATAGAATAAGCCCGTCACGTATAGCCAGCGTCTCATTGATGGCCACGGCCAGATGGTCCATAGAGCCGGAATCCAAATGCGGTTGCGCCTGCTGCACCTTCAAACCACTAGTCCAATCAGTCAAGGGCTGCCGCAGCCATCGCCTGTCAGCCTCTTCAACACCCCATCGTCGTCGACCCTCACGGTAGTTCTCCACCATTCGTTTCATGCCGTCTTCATGCGCCTGGTTCATGCCATCATCGCCTTCCATCGGCTCCTGGCCTATGAATCGGTCCAATCAGTCGGACCGGACCGGGGAGCTTTGGCACCATCCTGATCCAGTCCGAACCGTCAGACAGGCCGCAGCCAGTCATGTGGTCAAGTGGGCCACCCATCCACCAAAGTCCTTGCAGCCTGTCCGATGGGCAGATATGCGGATAGGCTCTAAGACATGAAGAGCGTGACTGCAGCACGGATCGAACAGCGTATGGAGGAACTGCTCCAACACCATTGCGACCGCCTGACTGCTTCAGAGCCCGAACCGGACTATCCCCTCGATAAGGACCCCTCACAGGAGGCTTTACAGGAGGTCATCCTCCAGGCAATCAAGGCCGGCCGCGGCGGCAAACGGCTGCGCGCTCTGCTGCTTTGCGACGTCTGGCAAGCACTGGATTCCGAGAAGAATCCGGACCGTGAACAGGCGGTAGTGGACCTTGCCTGCGCCTTGGAGGTCTATCAGACCAGCGCATTGGTCCACGACGACATCATCGACGGCTCCCTCCGTCGTCGAGGTCGCCCGGCCGCCCATCTGGCGCTGAGCAAGCCTGCTGCTGGAAGCGATCGGAGCGACCGGCCCCCTGCCCAGTCCGATGCCCGTGGCACCGGACTGGGCATCCTCCTGGGAGATCTGCTGGCATCGCTGAGCACAGACATGGCCCTGCAGGCGGCTGCCGACCTGCCCCATAGACCGACCATCGACAGGGTCTTTCAAGCCATGCAGACTGCCGTGGTCACCGGCCAGATCCTGGATATGGGCATGGAAGAGGCCGGACTGGACGATCCGGAACGCCTGCGCCGCCAGGCTCTGCGCACCATGGCGTGGAAGACCGCCTCATACACCACCCTGGCCCCCTTGGCTCTGGGCCTGCTGGCCGCAGGGGCAGATCTGGAAGAACACAAGAAGACATTGCGCACCCTGGGTTTGGATCTGGGGCTGGCCTTTCAGCTGGGGGATGATCTGCTGGATGCAACAGGCGACGACCGCCGCACCGGCAAACCTGTGGGCGGCGATATCCGCGAGGGCAAGCGGACCGTCCTCCTGGCCGACACCCTGACCATGGCCGATCCTGATCAAACCAGGCAGATCCGCCGACTGTACGATTACCCCTCTCAACGCCGCAAGAATGCCCAGGTGAACATGGTCCGTGATCTGATGCAGTCCTGCGGCGCTGTAGAGGCCAGTCGCCAGCGCATTGCCGACCTGTCCTCCCAAGCCCAAGCTCAAGCCCGGGCCCTGGCCGATGATCTGCATCTGCCTACAAGGGGCCGAATCATCTTCATGAACGCCTGCCAGCGCTTCCTGCCGCTTGCCACCACCGCCGGGTATCATGAATGTGTATCTTCCATTGATGCCGAGGCCGGTCAGGCCTCCGAGGTGCAGAGGGCCGGACAAGACGAGCATGAGTGAAGCGGACGAGAGGACCAGCGACCGGATCATTGACGGGCGCTACCGCATTCTGCGCGAGATCGCGCAGGGCGGCATGGCCACAGTCTACGAGGCCATGGACCAGCGGCTGTCCAGACATGTGGCGGTCAAGATCATGCATACCATGCTGGCCCAAGGGCCGCACAGGGCCCAGTTCGAAGAGCGCTTCCGCCGGGAGGCCAGATCCGCGGCCGCCATAGCCAACCCTCACATCGTTCAGGTCTACGACACCGGCGTCGACCGTGGACTGGACTACCTGGTCATGGAGTATGTCCACGGCATCAGCCTGCGGCGGGACATGGCCCGTCAGGGCATCTATCCCTTGAAGGAGACCCTGCGCATCGTGGGCGAGATCCTGGACGGTCTGGCCTCTGCACATCGAGCCGGTGTCATCCACCGCGACATCAAGCCGGAAAACATCCTCATCAACGACCGCGGCCACGTGGAGATCACCGACTTCGGTCTGGCCCGCGCCGCTGCTCAGGCCACCCTCTCTTCAACGGGCATGCTCATGGGTACAGCCGCCTACCTGGCCCCCGAAACCATCGAGAACAATGAGGCCTCCCCCCAGAGCGACCTGTACGCCGTAGGCATCATCGCCTATGAAATGCTTACCGGCACGGTCCCCTTCGCCAGCGACAACCCGGTAACCATCGTTTTCAAGCATGTTCACGAGGACGTCCCCTCCCTGACCAGGGTCTGTCCTGGAATCGACCCATCCGTGGCCGCCTTGATCTCCGGGCTGACCGACCGCTCCCCTGAGCATCGTCCGGAAGACGCAAGCAAAGCCCTGGAGAGCCTTAAGAAGGTAGTCAATGGACTGGACGGACAGGCTATGGGCTATGTGCTGCCCGCGACGGCTACAGCGAGCGCGGCAAGCGGACAGCCTGAATCCGCCGTGGCCGGAACCCCTGGTTACAACTCCGAGATGACCGCATTGTCAACACGGGCGGCTACATCAGCCAGCAAGAATGCCGAAGATGCAGCCACGGAGGCGGTTGCGACAGCAACCGACCCTGAGAACTCGGACGCACTCCTGTCTGTGCCAGCCCCGCCCGAAACCGGTATAGATGCAGCGACCAGACGCTATCGACTCAATGATGTGGACTCTCCCTCCAAAGCCAAAACCACAACCGTCCTGCAGCCTCAGAAACCGGCAGCATCCCCCGCCGATGCTAATACCATCCCGGCGCCAATCCAGACCGCGCAAAAAGACGCTGAAGTGGCTCGACCCAAGCACCGGCATCATGGCTTGATCATCATGCTGGGGGTCCTGCTGGTACTGGCCCTGGCCGGAGGTGGCGGTGGCGCTTGGTGGTACTTCCTGGGCCCAGGCAGTTATTACGCTCTGCCCAAGCCGGATGACATCTCCTGTTCCGAGAATCAGGAGTGCAAGGTCATCGGCGCCGATTTCGCCAAGTACGCCCGCACTCTCAAGGTCGCAGGCATCGATGTCGACACCGACTACGACTTCAGCGACCAAGTGCCCAAGGGGTGCATCATAGCCGCGGATCCTGATACCGTCGGAGCCCGTATCAGCAAGCGGGGCGGCAGGCTCAACCTGACCGTATCCAAGGGGGTGCGACAGGCCACAGTGCCCACGGATATCCTCATGCCGGACACATCCAATGGAAAGGACCCACTGCAAGCTTTGAAGACGGCTGGGTTCGACAAGATCGACCATGACTCCTCCAAGGACCAGTACTCCATGGATATACCAGAGGGGGCCGCGATTTCCGTGCAGCCAGCCCCAGGGACCAGGACCCGTCACGATACTAAGGTCAGCCTGGTTCTTTCCAAGGGTCGGATGCCTGTGGCCATGCCCGATATCATCGGCAAGGCAGGGGATGATGCCAAGGCGGCCCTGGAAGCCCTCAAGCTCAAAGTCGACTACAGTGAGGACTGGTCCGACACGGTGCCCCGCAACCAGGTCATATCCGCCTCGCATCAGGCCCAGGAGCAGCTGCACTGGGGTGATGCGGTCAGCGTCGTGATCTCAAAGGGGCCGCAATTCATCAACATGCCTGACGTAAAAGGCAAGAGTCAGGATGAGGCCACCCGGATCCTGGAGGGATACGGCCTCAAGGTCAACATTTCCGCACCGCTGGGCAACCTGACCCACACGGTGCGAATCCAGGACCCCGACCCTGACACCCGGGTCAAGGTGGTCAATGATGACGGTTCGCCAGCCGTCGTGACCCTGACCGTGGTTTGAGCCCCTGAGAAATCAGTCCAGCTCTTCCTTGTTCTCATGCGCCTTGATGACCTGGGCATACACATCCACGTAGCGCTGCCCGCTCATCTCCTGGATCTCCTGCATAATCCTATCGGTCAGATTGCGGATCTCCTCGTGGGTGAGGCTGTTGACCGGAACGGAAGGCACGGTGATGGGCTTGCCGAAGATGACCTTGGTCCTGCCACGGTGCGGAAGCACATGACCGGGCTTCTGAAGCTCCCTGGTGCCGATGATCGCTGCGGGCACCACTGTCGTTCCCGTCTCAAAGGCAAGACGCGCCACCCCGGTATGCCCACGGTAGAGCCTGCCGTCAGGGCTGCGCGTACCCTCAGGATGAATGCCGAAGATATGCCCATGCTCAAGGATGGAACGCGCCGTTTCCATGGCTCCCAGCGACTTGGACCCTCCTGACCTATCGACGGGAAAGACACCGACTGAGCTGAACCACCATTTCTTGAACTTGCCCTTTACACCCTTGCCGTTGAAGTATTCGGCCTTGCCCATGAAGTGGATCATCCGAGGGCAGGTGATGGGCAGGAGGGCGTCGTCGATGACGGCCAGATGATTGGAGGCAATGATGGCAGCCCCTTGCCTAGGGATGTTCCCTGTGCCTTCAACGGTCGGCCTGAACCAGATACGCGCCAATGGACCGAGCAGTTTGACGAAGAACCAGTACAGCACAGAGACTCCTTGGTAGCGAATGGGTTCGGCCGAGGTTACGATGGTTCTATGACCGAGCACAAGGATAACGACGCCGGGAAACAGTATAACAGCGAGGCGGGAACCGGATCCTCACAGGGGGATGATGAGTGGGAGGACTTCCTGAACTCGCACGCTGACGAGCTCAATCCCTTGGAATCGTCCAGGACGGCCAAGGAATTCGAAAAGAAGGCCCGGAAGTCCGAGAAAAAAGCGGCGCTGAAAACCGAGGACCTCAGACAGGACTCATTCGTCGGCGGTGCCGGACCGCGCGATTTCCAAGGCAGAAGCTGGCTGGATACCGACGAGGTCATGGACCAGTCGTCGAGCTTTATTCCGCCCAACCCCGACCTGAGCGGTCTGGGAAGAAGGCGGGTGGCCTTCATCATCATGACGGTGCTGGGCCTGGTATGCTTTTTCCTCACCATCTTCATCCCCCGCTGGTCCGGCTTGACAGGTCTGCTGGCAGGTCTGCTCCTGCTGATAGGCATCGCAGGACTGATCATCGACCGGAAGAACTTCCGGGATGCGTCAAGCGGTCTCTTCGATGATGACGATCGGCTGTACCGGCGATGATGCTGTGAGCCGCCAGAACAGACGGGTCCCGCTGGCAGAACTATCAGCCAGCGGGACCCGAACAGACCCAGCAACCGCGAACCTATACTAAGACCGTACTATGCGTCCGGTCCTCTTTCCGGCAACGCGACTGCGCTTCCCGGGCTCCATGGATCCAAGCTGCAAGCAGGTCTGCAGCCCTGCCCTGGTCCACAACCTCCGTAGCCAGCTGATAGGCCTGCGCAAATCGGACGCTCAGATCATCTTCTGGACCAGCATCGATCTGCGAGCCGTCGGCCACGATTGCCGATGCCGCATTGAGCAATGCCGTGGAACGGGAGGGAACAGCCTTTCCAGCAAGGAAATCCCTGACGACGCTGGCGTTGAAAGCGGGGTCGCCGCCGCGCAGATCGTTCAGATCAACAGGGTCGATGCCCAGTTCACGAGTCGGATCGAAGGAACTTTCCTTCACCTTGCCCTGGTGGATCTCCCATATGGAAACCGGACCTGTCGGGGCCATCTCGTCAAGGCCTTCAACCGAGGTGTAGACCATGCCCTCCTGGCCGCGTGAGGCATAGACCTGGGCCATCATGGGACTTAGCTGACGCTGGGCGCATCCGATGGCCACATAGCGCGGGTTGACCGGGTTGGTCAGGGGTCCCAGAAGGTTGAAAACGGTCGGAATTCCCAGAGACGAGCGGACAGGCCCGGCAAAACGCATGGCAGGGTGAAATGTCTTGGCAAAGACGAAGGTGATGCCGTAGCGCTCAGCCATGGCAGCCACCTCCTGAGGCGGCAGATCCAAGGGAAGGCCAAGCTGCTCCAGACAGTCGGCTGTACCGCTCTTGCTAGATGCGGCCCTGTTGCCGTGCTTGACGATTCTGACCCCGGCTGCGGCAGCCACGATGGCACCCATGGTCGACAGGTTGACTGTTGCAGCCCCGTCACCCCCGGTGCCAACGATATCAGTCACATTACCTTTGACTTTCAGCGGAACCGCGTGGCCAACCATGGCTTTGGCTGCCCCCTCGACCTCCTGGCTGGTCAGCCCAAGGGTCGACTGCATGGACAGTGCGGCTCCCACCTGCACCGGGTCGGCATTTCCGTCCATCAGGTCGTTCATGCACCACTCGGCCTCATCCGCGCTCAGGTGTCGACCGGACACCAAGGAGTTCAGAACGGATTTCCAGCTGAGTGGCCGCATGATGACTCTTTCCTTTGATGAAGCGGAGCCGGATGCCCCGCTGTTTGCTCTAGGTTTACTTTCCCGCCTCTCTCCTGGACATGGTTATCCCATATTCCGGTCACTTGGTTACCAACATATGAAAATTAGGAATCCAATATATGGAAACGGCCACCGCTCTTGTGAGCGATGACCGTCGATGAGATCGGCACCTTGTTTGCAAGCCCAGCTGTCGAACCCCCCTGGCTAGCCTTTAGGCGCTTTACGATTACGCGAACTCGTTACTTCTTCTCGTTCTGTCCGTGGCACATCTTGTACTTGCGTCCAGAACCGCAGGGACAGGGGGCGTTGCGTGGAGTTCCGGGGAAGGTGCGGCCATCGGCCCAAGGAGAGTGGTCCTCTTCGGCCTTGGGTCGCTTGTTGGCTGGAACCTTCCCCTCGGCATGGCTGATTGGCGCAGGACCGACAGGGGCCGGAGCAGCTGCATTGTCAGCAGCTCCGCGATCCTCTGAGGACTCGCTCAAGCTCTCTTCTGCGTCAGCAGCATCCTCGCCGGAATCCTCCTGAACACTGCCCGCCGGAGCTTCATCATCAAGCTCCTGGGCCGTTTCGTCGATGTCTGTAGTCTCGTCCTCAGCATCGGGCTCCTCAGGCGCCTGGTAGCTGACCGGTTCGGACTGGCTGTCCTCACGCTCCTCACGGGCCCGCCGCTCGTTCTCCTGGCTGGCCGCGATCTGCTTGAGATCCACGTTGAAGAGCAGCTGTACAGTCTGCTCCTTGATGGCATCAATCATGGAATTGTACATCTGGTAGCCCTCGCGCTGGTACTCGACCAAGGGGTCACGCTGACCCATGCCGCGCAGACCGATGCCGTCCTTAAGGTAGTCCATCTCGTAGAGGTGCTCACGCCACTTGCTGTCCAGGACGGAGAGGACCACCTGACGCTCCAGCTGCCTGGAACCCTTTTCTCCCAGCTCGTCCTCACGGTCCTGGTAGATGGATTCGGCATCCTCCACGACCTTGTCAGCCAGGGCCTTGATGGCCTTGTCGCCCTTCAGGCCTTCCAAGGAGTCCATGGTCTCATCCTGGTCAAGACTGATCGGATAGACGGAGGCCAGAGCCTTCCAGAGCCCATCCGAATCCCAATCCTGAGGCTTGTCCGAGCCATTCTGCACACCTCGGATGTACGAGGTCACGGTCTCTCGGATGAAGCGAAGAATGTCCTGGTGAATGTCCTCGCCCTTGAGCACAGCCTGACGCTCGCCATAGATGACTTGGCGTTGCTTGTTCATCACGTCGTCGTACTTGAGCACGTTCTTGCGGATCTCGTAGTTGCGGGATTCGACGGACTTCTGTGCGTTACGCACGCCCTTGGAGACGCTCCTTTGGACGACGGGCTTACCCTCAGGTAAGTTCTTGGACATGAAACGAGCCACCAGCCCGGTATTGAAGAGGCGCATCAGATCGTCCTCCAGGCTCAGGTAGAACCTGGACTCGCCAGGATCGCCCTGACGACCGGAACGGCCCCGCAGCTGGTTGTCGATGCGGCGGGACTCGTGCCGCTCAGTTCCCAGCACATAGAGGCCACCCAGGTTGACAACCTCCTCATGCTCGTCCTTGACCTGTTTCTTGACGGAATCCAGCATCTCAGGCCAGCGCTTCTCGTACTCCTCGGGAGTGTCATCGGGCGAATAGCCCTGCTCCTTGAGCTTCTGATCGGCTAGGAATTCAACGTTCCCTCCCAGCATGATATCGGTGCCGCGCCCGGCCATATTCGTAGCTACAGTCACTGCGCCCTTGCGCCCAGCCACGGCCACCACCGCTGCTTCGCGCGCATGCTGCTTGGCATTGAGGACCTGATGGTCGATGCCAGCCACGTCCAGCAGGGAGGAGACCACCTCGGAGGACTCCACGGATGCGGTGCCCAGCAGGATGGGCTGGCCCTTGGCATGACGCTTAGCCACATCCCTGACGATGGCGGCCAGCTTCTCTTTCTTGGAGCGGTAAATCATATCGTCCTGGTCCTTGCGGATCATGGGCTTGTTGGTGGGGATGGGCAGCACGCCCAGCTTGTAGGTGTTCATGAACTCGGCAGCCTCGGTCTCGGCCGTTCCGGTCATGCCCGCCAGCTTGTCATACATGCGGAAATAGTTCTGCAGAGTGATAGTGGCGAAGGTCTGGTTCTCGGCCTTGACCTCCACACCCTCCTTGGCCTCGATGGCCTGGTGGAGGCCCTCGTTGTAGCGACGTCCCTTAAGCAGACGGCCGGTATGCTCGTCTACGATCAGAACTTCGCCGTTCTGGACCACATAGTCGCGGTCGCGCAGGAAGAGCTCCTTGGCCTTGATGGCGTTGTTCAGGTACCCGATCAGGGCAGTGTTGGCGGGCTCGTAGAGGTTGTCGATGCCCAGATAGTCCTCCACCTTAGTGATGCCGGGATCCAGGATGCCGACGACCTTCTTCTTCTCGTCAACTTCGTAGTCCTCATCCCTGGTGAGCTTAGGGACCAGCTTGGCGAACTGCCGATACCATCGGGTCACGTCGCCCTCGGCCGGTCCGGAAATAATCAGAGGAGTTCGTGCCTCGTCAATCAGGATGGAGTCCACCTCGTCCACGATGGCGAAGTGATGTCCGCGCTGAACCAGCTCGTCCTTGTCCCATGCCATGTTGTCGCGCAGGTAGTCGAAGCCGAATTCGTTGTTAGTACCGTAGGTGATATCCGCCTGGTACTGCTTGCGACGCTCGGCGGGACGCTGGTCGGTGATGATGCATCCCACGCTCATGCCCAAGAAGCGGAAGATACGCCCCATGAGCTCGCTCTGGTAGGAGGCCAGGTAGTCATTGACCGTGACCACGTGCACGCCCTTGCCCTCCAGGGCATTCAGATAGCTGGGCAGGGTGGCCACCAAGGTCTTGCCCTCGCCAGTCTTCATCTCGGCAATATTGCCCCAGTGCAGGGCTGCGCCGCCCATCAGCTGGACATCAAAATGCCGCTGGCCCAGCGTACGCTTGGAAACTTCGCGGACCGTGGCGAAGGCTTCGGGCATCAGGGAATCGAGGGATTCGCCGTTCTCCAGTCGCTGCTTGAACTTAGGCGTCTGCGCCTTGAGCTCTTCATCGCTCATGGCCGAGATCTGATCCTCGAAGGCGTTGGTCGCCTTGGCCACCCCCTGAAGCTTGCGAATCTGACGACCCTCGCCCATACGGAGGACCTTGTCCAAGACTGCTACCACGTTGCGCTCCCTACCGTTCTTTTATGGCCTTCGCACGCCCTCAGCTGACGTAGGCCTAGACCTTGATTATCTTACGCGAATGCACCGATTTTCTCGAAACCGATTGTTCTACCAACCCAGCCGAGCAGCACCATACCGATCAAAGCTCCACTTGGACCAGCACCAATAAACGCCGAAGAGAGGACCCAACCCCCGCCGTTTCCAGGTCCGCAAAGCCGCGACATTGCCAGCGAATCAGGCATTGAAGAAGGGCGATTCCCCGGAGGTCAGTCGAACATAACACCAAGGAATCGCCCCACAATAAATATTTGTTTTTTGTTACTGCTTCCGGCCTACATGCTCAGGAGTATCGATCTCGAAGACGCCGTAGCTCCATCCGTGCCGCCGGTAGACCACCGATGGTCGGTTGGTCTCCTTGTTGACGAAGAGGAAGAAGTCGTGGCCTATCAGTTCCATCTCGTAAAGTGCCTCATCAATGCTCATGGGTTCGGCGATGTGTAGCTTGCGGCGGATGACGATAGGGGTATCCCCCACCTGCACCTCGACCGACTGGCCAGGCTCCAGGTCCGATGCTACGGCGGTCTGGGCGCTGTTGTCTGGGTTAGGCTCGCGACTCTGATCCCCCTGATCGCCTGAATGATCATCCACGGGCAGATCGACGGGCACAGGCGGATGCTCCAGGCCACGGCGGTGGTTCTTACGACGATCGCGGACTCGACGAAGACGCTGGGTCAGCTTGTCCAAGGCCATGTCCAATGCGCTGAACTCATCGGCGCTGGAGGCCTCGGCGCGGATCACGGTCTTGCCGGCCTGGACGGTCAGCTCCACCCTTTTGGCACTGTCAGCCTGGCGGGGATTGCCTTCATGTGTCAGAACGACCTGGATGCGCTGTGCATCGGGGGCGATGGCCGTCACCCTGTTCATCTTGCTGTCCACGACATCACGGAACCGCTGCTTGATTTGGGTATGTCGACCGGTAATGACGATCTCCATGGGAATCTCCTTGCACTTGTGAGCGGACGAACCGCTGGTGCGATGGCAGACTTGGTCACCATCGACTGTGCTTCCGATTGTATCCGAAGAGCGAGGCTGACTCACTGATTGAGCTTGAGGCCACAGCGGAGCTTTGGCTGCTGGTTCAGTCGCTCAGTTCCGCTATGCTGTATCCCCGAGACCTCTCGGATGGCCGCGGCCCCTTCTCCCAGGAAGGGCTGAGGAACTTCCGGGCTCCGCAGAGCACGATGGCGGACAACGTCCGCCCAGGGCGACCTGAGAGATAGCGCAACAGAGAACAGACCGCTCGTCTTGTCAAGGCGAGCAAGGGTGAAACGGCGGTGTAAGAGACCACCGGGTCGACGGTAACGCCGACCGCATGGCAAGCCTCATCGGGAGCAAGGCCAAGCAGAAGGCATTCAGGGGCTGCTCGTCCCGCCTTCGGGTAGGCCGCTAGAGCCTGGCGGCAACGTCAGGTCGAGATGGATGGCCATCCGTCAGCAGGATTCCGATCCGGCCGACGACAGAACCCGGGGTATATGAGAGGTCTCATTTTCCTTTTATATTGCAGTGTCCGCAGCGTCTTGGCAACAATCAACTCAATCGAGAGGATCGTCAGAGACAAAAAGATCTGCTGCGACCTGGCTAAGGAGGCCAGGACTGTGGCCCTTGCGGGATCCAGCACTCCAGAATCGCCGTTTGCGCACCTTGAGGTCAAGCCCGGCTGTCTTTCGGGCCACCTTGCGACCAAGCTCATAGGCGGAGTCGACGAAGAGCCCCTCACGGGAGGCCTGGGCCACCACCTGTGCAGCCAGTCCTGGATCCAGACCCTTGCGGGTCATTTCCGAGAGCACGCCCCGCTCCCCCATGGTTCGACGCAGACAGATGCGCAGCAGGTCCTGGGCATAGGCCAGATCATTCACAAGACCCAGCCTGATCAGCCGGTCGATCACCTGATCGACCACCTTCGCATCAAACCCTTTGTCGACCAGACGACGGGCCAGAGCCCCGCTTGAACGGGCCGCCGCATCAAGCAGGGTCAGAGCAGCCTCTCGGCAAGCATCCATGTCATCGGCATCTGCTTGTTGGATTGCAGGCGCAGAACCACCGCCAAAGCCTCCGGTTCGTAGGCGACGACCACGACGGTGGTTGCTTCTACCGGAGCCTTGGGCGGAAGGACACCTTCGGGAATGGTGCCCCGTTAAGGATTTGGCACTGATATCAGTACTGGCAGAAGCATCGACATCTTCCAGACTTCCTCCGAACCGAGCACCATGCCCCAGACCCAAGGCACGGGCCTGCATTGAGCGGCGGTCATCCTCCTGGGCAAAAGCAGGGCGTGCTTCTGCGACAGACAGGGGGCTCGAGGCGTGCAGAGATTCTGAGGCAGCCCGTGAGTCAGAAGCAGGATCAATGACTGTGACTGAACCTGCTGGACCCGCCAAACCAGCAGAGTCTGTCTGGAACCGATCCGACCAGGAATCCCTCGACCCCTCGTCGGAGTCGGCAGAGCCCTCAGTCTGCGCCAGACGGGCCGGATTGTCCTTGAGGAAGTCCTCAACTGAGATCATCGGGTCATGCAGCCTGGGCAGTGGGCACAGTGTTGTTGCCACCGGCAGGAGCCGAGTCGTCTTCCTTGCTGCCGTGGTCAGAATCAGTCCGATCGGCCTTATCGTCCTCAGAGGGGTTGGGAATAAGTCCGAAGGCAACCTTGACCTTATTTTCAATCTCCTTAGTCAGACCGGGATTGTCCTTGAGGAACTGGCGAACGTTCTCCCTTCCCTGACCAAGCTGATCGCCCTCGTAAGTGAACCAAGAGCCCGACTTCTTGATGATGCTGGTCTGCAGGGCCATATCCAGAACCGAGCCCTCCTTAGAGATGCCCTCCCCATAGAGGATGTCGAATTCGGCCACCTTAAAGGGCGGGGCCATCTTGTTCTTGACGACCTTGACCTTGGTGCGGTTGCCTACCGCCTCGTCGCCGTTCTTCAGGGTCTGAATACGGCGGATGTCTAGGCGTACCGAGGCATAGAACTTCAGGGCCTTGCCGCCGGTGGTGGTCTCCGGGCTGCCGAAGAAGACACCGATCTTCTCCCTGAGCTGATTGATGAAGATGGCCGTGGTGTTGGCCTGGGACAGGGCACCGGTCATCTTGCGCAGGGCCTGGCTCATCAGGCGGGCCTGCAGACCCACGTGGCTGTCTCCCATGTCACCCTCGATCTCGGCCTTGGGCACCAGGGCGGCCACCGAGTCAATGACGATGACATCCAAGGTGCCCGACCGGATCAGCATGTCGGCGATCTCCAGCGCCTGCTCGCCATTGTCCGGTTGGGAGACGATCAGGTTGTCCGTGTCCACGCCCAGCTTCTTGGCATACTCTGGATCCAGAGCGTGCTCGGCATCAATGAAAGCGGCAACGCCCCCGCCAGCTTGCGCATTGGCCACCGCATGCAGGGCCAGGGTGGTCTTGCCTGAGGACTCCGGACCATAGATCTCGACGATGCGACCGCGGGGCAGCCCGCCAATGCCCAAAGCCATATCCAAAGCCAGGGACCCTGTGGGAATGACCTCCACGTCCTGAGCAGGCTTGTCGCCCAGACGCATGGCCGAACCTTTGCCGAAGCTTTTCTCCACTTGCGCGAGGGCCGTGTTCAAGGCTGCCTGACGACGGGGGTCAATCCTGCCCTCCTCTTCCTTCTTCACCTTGCCACTGCTGCTCTGACGTGCCATATGGCTCTCCTTCTTCGTAACCGACCTCACGATGCCGACATCCTGATTGACGACCTCACGATTGACAGCCTATCGTCGTCGGAACCCGTCTGCGGTCCCGGCGCCCAATGTGGTCGAACGTGTCGGTGGTCACCGGACCATGGGCATCAGTATACCCGACCATGCGAACAAATGTTCGAAAATTGCCTGGAACGAGCGGTAAATCCGCGGGGAATACAACATGCATCAGGCTGCAGGCATGGGCGGCGCATTGTGGTCCCTCCCCCAACGCCTGGAATCGGGAATCTCCATCTGATCGCAGAGCACGTTCCAGACCACGCGTGGCTCCACACCCGCATCCAGGGCCTCCACCACGGTCATATCATCCAAGTCGGTCAGCCTTTGGTCGCGAGCCAGACTGCGTCCGTAGACCCGGCCGAAGACCTCCTCCAGCAGCTGCCAGAACTCCCGCTCACGCACTCGGCATCACCTTTCGTCCAAGACCCACCCTGTCACAACCTTTCTGCAACGGCAACCATTCGACAGCAACCAACTCATGGAATTAACCGACAACCGCCAATCGACAACCATGGGCAGAGACCAATCGACAAAAACCGTTGGCAGCAGACCGTCAGCAGAAGAGGGCGCCTGGTTCCTAGGAACCGGACGCCCTCCAGAATGGTCCGCCGAGCCAACCAGCTGGACCGATTATATTTACTCCTGAGCCGACTCCAGGTAGTCGGCCACCATCCGCAGAGTCTGCGGCACACCCAGGCCCAACGCGTCGGCGATTGAGCTTAACAGTTCGGAGCTAGCTTCCTTCTGGCCACGCTCCACCTCGGACAGATAGCCCAAGGACACACCAGCCTTTTCACTGACCTCGCGCAAGGTCTTATGATCATTGGTCCTCAGCTCACGCAGCACGTGGCCCAAGGCCTCACGCAGGGAGACAGTATGGGTGATGGCCCGGCCGTCGCTGGTGGATGCTGCACGCTGACGGCTGGACTCCACGCCGTCTTCCTCCATCCACATCTTGTTCAGGTTGGCCTGGCGCTCCTCCTTGGCCTTCTTAGCGGCCTTGGCCCGGATTACCTGCTGCTGAGCGAAGACGACGGCGCGACGCTGAGCAGGCGTCAGATCACGAACCCGCGCATTGCGCTCCACTCCAGGTGCGGCCGGCTTGACATCATACATATCGTTTGTTCGAGTCATCACGGTCTCGGTGCTGGCCATAGCAGCCCCTTTCGCCATATATCTTGTTCAACGATTTACACAGTGACCAACAGTCGAGCCGGTGAATTATTCCAGGGGAGGAACCCGAGAGACCCATTTTGTGACCAAGATCACATAAATAAAAGAAAAGGGGCAAGGATATATACAGCCGCCACTTTGCCTCAGTCTGCAAGGCTACAGTCAGACCCTCGAGTACAGGGCCCGATCCAGCTGGTCGAGAATCCGCATGACCGTACCCCGGCGCACCTGTTCGCGGTCCCCGTCCAGATGCAGCTCATAGGCATAGGTACGGTAGGCATGAGCCTGGAGGCCGGTCTCTGAGCGTCTCCCTGTCACTCGTACGGGCAGAGCCAGACCAATGTAGACCAGTCCGGCCGGATCATCCCCGTCCGGGCCTGGCCCGGCTACACCGGTAGTGGCCATGCCGATGACCGTATCCTCGTGCCCCGGCCTGGTGTAGAGCCTGGCAGTGCCTTCAGCCATCTCCTGGGCGACCCGCGGATGGACTGCGCCCTGAGTGGCCAGCAGATCCTGATCCACCTTGAGGATGGCGGCCTTGGCAGCTATGTCGTAAGTGACGGCCGACCCGAGAAAGACGTCTGATGCGCCGGGAACTCTGACAAAGGCATCAGCCAGCAGTCCTCCGGTCAGCGATTCAGCGGCCGCCAGCAGCAGGCCCGAATCACGGCAGGTGTCGATGATCCGTCCAGCCAGGTCGTCGCAACGGCCCTGCACGCTTTTGCCGATCATCGCCGCATCCCTATCAGGTATTCCGCACCCGAGTATAGGCAGAGGGCCAAGGCCACCAGTATGACCACGCGGGCGGTCACCAGGTACCAGGGCCAGACCGGAGACAGGGGCACCATGAGCATGCCCAGGCCGATGCACTCAAACAGGGTCTTGTACTTGCCAGCCCGGGAGGCGGCGATGACCCGTCCCTGCTTGTTGATGACCAGGACACGCAGCAGGGTAATGCCCAGTTCCCTCACCAGGAAGAGCAGGGTGACCCACCACCAGAGCTCGCCGAAGACGGATGCAACAATGAGTGCCGAGCAGATCAGCAGCTTGTCGGCAATGGGGTCCATGAGCTTGCCCAGTTCGGTCACCTGGTTGTACCGGCGGGCCAGCCATCCGTCCAGCTTGTCGGTCGAGGCCGCGAAAATGAAGAGCACGGCGGCGGTCCACCGCATGCCAGGCCTGCGCTCGCCCCAGGGACCGGCCATCAGATCCAAGGCGATAAAGACCAGGACCAGGAGGATACGGGTGTAGGTGACCAGGTTTGGGGGTGAGTTCCATCCTTCGAGAAGCCTGCGCCTCTCACGACCGGTCTCTGACTCGGCATGCTCCTGCATTGCCACTCCTTATACGCGATTCTCGTGCGCTCGGGCCGTCCAACAATACATGCCGGGCGGCAATGTCATCATAACGGTAGACCAAGCCAAGCTTTTTGGACCGATGTTCAGCCCTGCGCTTGCCCATCCGCGGAGGCTGAGCCCTGATCCGGGACAGGGTCCATGGAGGAGGCATCGCCGCGGATGAAGGCCAGAGCCTGCTGCAGCTGCGGCGGCTGAATGAGCACCTCGCGGGCCTTGGAACCCTCCGATGGCCCTACGATCCCCCTTGACTCCAGCAGATCCATCAGCCTTCCTGCCCTGGCGAAGCCCACACGCAGCTTGCGCTGGAGCATGGAGGTGGATCCGAACTGGGTGGTCACCACCAGCTCGGCCGCCTGGAGCAGCTCGTCCATGTCGTCGCCGATCTCCTCCTGGATCTCGTTCTTATGGTCGGCCTTGTCAGCCATCTGCTCGATGTCCTCACGGTAGTGTGGCTTGCGCTGGGTGCGCACATAATCCACTGCCTTGCGGATCTCGGACTCGGAAACCCATGCCCCCTGGACACGGGTGGGCTTGGCCTGACCCATGGGCAGGAAGAGGGCATCGCCCTGACCGATCAGGGTCTCAGCGCCAGTGGCATCCAGGATGACCCTGGAATCAGTGGAAGACGATGTGGCGAATGCCAATCTGGATGGGATGTTGGCCTTGATCAGACCGGTGACCACATCCACCGAGGGCCTCTGGGTGGCCAGTACCAGGTGGACGCCGGCGGCACGTGCCAGCTGGGTGATCCGCTGGATGGAGCTCTCCACATCGTTCTTGGCCACCATCATCAGATCGGCCATCTCGTCGACCACCACGACCAGGTAGGGGTAAGGGGCCACCTTGCGATTGGAGCCGGCCGGAGCATGAACCTTGCCCTCCAGCACGGCCTTGTTGAAGTCCTTGATGTGCCGAAATCCGAAGAACTGCAGATCGTCATAGCGGGCGTCCATCTCCTTGACCACCCACTCCAGGGCCTGGGCGGCCTTCTTGGGCTCGGTGATGATGGGCGTGAGCAGGTGGGGAATGCCGGCGTAGGCGCTCAGCTCCACGCGCTTGGGATCCACCATGATCAGACGAACCTGATCCGGGGTGGCCCGCATGATCAGCGAGACCAGCATGGAGTTGATGAAGCTGGACTTGCCCGAACCCGTAGCACCTGCCACCAACAAGTGGGGCATCTTGGTCAGGTCAGCGGTCACATAATGGCCTTCCACGTCCTTGCCCACGGCGGTCATCATGGGGTTGTCGTCCTGCTTGGCCTTGTCGGAGCGCAGCACGTCGCCCAGGTGGACAATCTCGCGGTCCACATTGGGGATTTCGATGCCGATGGCCGACTTGCCGGGGATGGGCGAAAGGATGCGCACATCCGAACTGGCCACCGCGTAGGCAATGTTGCGCTGAAGGTTGGTGACCTTCTCCACCTTGACTCCCGGACCCAGCTCCACCTCGTACTGGGTGACCGAGGGGCCGCGCAGGAAGCCCACCACCTTGGCATCCACGTCAAACTGCTGGAAGGTTGATTGCAGGGCTTTAATCACCGCATCATTGGCCGAGGTTCTGACTGCGTGGGGCTTGCCCTTGACCAGCAGGTCCGTGCTGGGCAGCACATAGGGACGGCTCTCGTCCACCTGACGGTCACCAGAGGAGCCTGACGCACCGGCACCCTGGGCTCCAGTCGTCTGATCTGCAGCCTGACCATTGGCGGCGGCACCTGCTCCAGGAGCGGGCTGGGCCTCCATCTGCACGGTGTCGGCTGCAGCAGCGGCAGCGGCCCATGGATCCGAAGCCCCTACTCCGGACAAGGCGGCCGGGTCAACCCTGGGATGCTCCTGCTCTCTGGCATCCATGAGGGCTGCCGTAGCCGGAGCCTCCACCTCAGGCAAGGCCTGCGTGGACGCTTGCGACTGATCACCTTGGCCAGCTCCCTCCAGAGAAGCCGCCTGGGAAAAGGGCTCGTCAGCCTCATAACGCTCAAGGCGGGTATCCGTGTCCTTGCCGATGCGGCCATGCAGCAACCGACTGAACCAGCCGACCACCCCGCTCCTACCGGAGTTCTGAGCTTCCTCCTGCTCCGGCTCCTGATGGGTGGGCACGCCTGGTGCCAGAGGCAGGGTGTCATCCCCCAGCCTGACCTCGTTGGGGGCAGTCTGCGCCGAACTGGAAGCATGAGTCCTCTTGCCCTGCATCGAAGCCACAAAGTCGCTCATGTGGAATCTAAAGGTGATGAAGAGGCCGAAAATGGCCACAAGGACGAAGATGATGACCGCAAAGACCTTGGACAGCCCCCAGGCCAGGGGCGAACCCAAGGCGAACCCAAGAAGTCCGCCTGAATCAATAATGGCCGTCATATCGAAGCCGCGATAGTCCGAGGCCATAAGCACGTCCAGAATGGAACAGACCGACCAGAGCACCACCAAGAGGCCGCCCACCACAGGCAGGTTGCCCGCCTCGCGCCCGGTGTAGCAGACCAGCCGGAAAGCTGCAAAAAGCAGGACCACCGGCAGGATGATGCTGCATCGTCCCAGAACGCCCGCAGCCAAGACATGCAGTCCACGCCCCAGGAAGCCGTCGACTCGGAACCACTCGCTGGCACAGAAGAGCACGGCCAGGATGACCAGAACGAAGCAGAACCCATCCTTGCGGTAGGCGGAGTCGTCGCCCTTCTTGCCGGCCACGCCACGCACCAGGGATCCCAAGCCCCGAGGCAAGGCCAGCAAGGCCTTGTGCCAGAAAGGTTCCGAGTCCTGGCCGCCTTTGGATGCGGTCCGGCCGCGACGATGTGCGTCTGCTTGCTGCTTACGTGTCATAACCCTTTCAGCCTACCCAGAACCCCGGTCCGCATCGGGCTCGCAGGGTCAGCATGCACAACACTTTCAGACGGGGGCTGCCAGGGCTAGCATCGTTGACATGACACCAGCCGAACGCCAGAGCGCCGTGGCCTTCGCCCTGCGCAACCTGTTTCTGGATTACTGTCAGCCCGGTTCTTCGATTCTTGAAGCGGCGAACGACTTCGTGGCGGGCAGAGCGGTAGCCGAGGAGCTGTCTGACCAGGCTCAACACTTAGAGGCCCAGACCAGTCATGGGAATGCCCATACAGATGCCCTGTTTCTGCGGACCATCCTGGTCTGCGAGCGGCCATGGGCGCCCGAGGGCGATCTTGACGAGCTGAAAGCCATCCACCGCCGACTGCTGCCCAGCCTGCCGGAAGGGCGAATGCTGCGCCGAACTCAACCGGACGGCGGCGCCAGCCTATATCCGGCGTCGATGCTGGAGCATGGTGCTGCGGCCATTAGCCAAGAGCTGGCGGCCAAACACAACCTGGTTAGCCTGGACCGCCCGGTCTTCGTGGATAGCCTGGCCCATTTCTACGATGAGCTCTCCTACCTGCACCCCTTCGCCGACTGTGACGACATGACCCTGCGCATTTTCCTGTCGCGCCTGTCCCACGATGCAGGCTGGGACCTGGACTGGGGACGGGCTGATCCGGGTGCCCACCGCCGAGCCATCCACCGAGCGCTACTGGGCAATACCGATGAGCTGCGAGCTCTGATCGCGGGTATGGTCCGCCCGGTCAACCCAACCAGAATATTTCTGATCGCCGGATGGGACCAGGGTCCAGCCCACTGAGTCGATACGCCACCCAGCAATTCCGGCAGTCTCAGCCTGCGAGCCGTTCGTTGCCGCTGCGCTTGGCAGCCTCGATAATCTGGGCGCTTTGATTGATCAGGCGGGTTGCACCAGTCTGATCGTGGTCCCGGATGTGCCCCCAGTATTCGATCTTGAGCCTTACATACCGCTTCCGTGCACGCAGATCGGCCATCCGCTGGTCCAACCGCCGTCCTTGCTCGTTCAGGAGATCGATCTGCCGTCCAGCAGCCTCGGCTCCCCCCGCCCGGTTGCCCAGGTACTCTCGCATGTGCTCCAGGGACATGCCCGTGGCGCTCAGGCAGGAGATGGTCTCCAGCAGGTCCAGATCCTCCTGGCTGTAGCAACGATGTCCGCTTGATGGATCCCTGGTGATGGGCGGAATGATGCCGATGGTCTCGTAGTAGCGCAGGGTGGTCTCCGGCATCCCGGACATGAGCGAGGCTTGGCGAATGCTGTACCAGGGTCCGGATTCCTGGGCGGTCTGGGTTTCAGCCTGGGGCTGCGTGATAGAGGTCATATCCGTCCAGCTTAGGAACTTCAAGTACTTGAAGTCAAAGGGCACCCAGATGGTGTCTGGTCACCCTCCCCTGGTCCGTCTGGTCGACCTGAGCGTCCGCCTGGTCGAAGCGGCCTTGGTCGGCCTGGTCCACCAGGCTCAGGGCCTGCTCAGCCAGGTCCGGAGCCAGGGCATTCAGCCAGTGGATGCGCGGATCCCGGCCGAACCAGCCCATCTGCTTGCGGGCCAGACGCTTGGTCTTCTGCGCTATCAGCTCGAAGGCTGAAACCAGGTCGGTGCGGCCTTCCAGATAGTCAAGAATCTGCTGATATCCCAGGGCGCGGGCAGCCGTGGTCCCCAGACGGTTCTGCAGCCCTCTCACCTCATCGACCAGTCCTTGGTCGCGCATGGCCTGGGTTCGCTGGTCGATCCTGCTGTCCAGTTCCTCCCGAGGCAGATCCAGGCCCAGCTGCAGGGCGGGCAACAGGTAGCGGTATCGAGGCAGACTGGCCGAATATGGCCGTCCGGTGATGTTCATGACCTCCAGAGCCCGCACGGTTCGTCGCACATTCCTAGGATCCATCCTGGCCGCAGCCTCCGGATCGCGCTCCTGCAGCTCGCGGAAGAGCAGCCCGGGGCCCTCCTCCTGGGCCCGCTCCTCCAGCCTGGCCCTGACCGCCGGATCGGTGCCAGGGAAAGACAGATCATCGATGACCGCCCGAGTATAGAGCCCGGAGCCGCCGACCAGAATGGGGCGAATCTTCTGCGCCCGCAGGTCGGCTATCAAGGACCGGGCCATGGCCTGGAAGCGGGCCACGCTCATGGCCTCCTCCGGCTCGATGATGTCGATCAGGTGGTGGACCACCGCCTGCCGCTCCTGGACCGAAGGCTTGGCTGTCCCCACATCCATCCCCCGGTACATCTGGTAGGCATCGGCATTGATGATATGAGCCCTTTGCCCGCGTGCCTGGAGAGCCTGCGCCAGAGCCACTCCCAGGGCGGTCTTGCCCGAGGCAGTGGGGCCCACGATGGAGACGATGCGAGGTCCCTGACCGGCAGGCTGCTCCTGCTCAGCGGACGTCATAGACCTGCCCCGCCTGGGGATCCGGGTCAGCGATCAGATAGTGGGGCCCGGCTTGAGTGACGGTGCAGGTGACCAGGTCCCCAGGCTTTGGCGCAGGCATCCCATGGGGCGCACCGACATGGACCAGCACTCCGGTGCGCTCATGGCCAGTCACCCGATGGGTGCTGCCGTCGTGTCGGCCGTGCCCGTCGCCGATCAGCACCTCCACCTGCCTGCCCAGGAAGTCCTGCATGTGATCCATGGTGATGGACTCCTGCAGGGCCTGCAGGCGCTCGAACCTGTCCTGGACCACGGCCTTGGGCAGCTGCGGCATGCGCGCGGCCGGAGTGCCCGGACGGGGCGAATACTCGAAGATATAGGCCGACGAGAAGCACGCCCGGCGCACTACGTCCATGGTGGCCTGGAAATCCTCCTCGGTCTCCCCGGGGAACCCCACGATAATATCGGTGGTGATCAGGGCATCGGGCATGGCGGCCCGTACTTTGTCGAGTATGTCCAGAAAGCGCTGGGACCGGTAGGAGCGCCGCATGGCCCGCAGAATCCGGTCGGAACCAGACTGCAGGGGCATGTGCAGCTGGTGCATGACCGTGGGCGTCTCGGCCATGGCAGCAATCACATCGTCGGTGAATGCCGCAGGATGGGGCGAGGTGAAGCGGACCCGCTCCAGCCCAGGCACCCGGCCGCAGGCGCGCAGGAGCCGGGCAAAAGCGTAGCGGTCCCCCGTGGCCCAGCCGTAGGAGTTGACGTTCTGCCCCAGCAGCGTCACCTGGCGGGCACCGGAGCGCACGCAGCCCTCAACCTCCTGCAGGATGTCGTCCATGGACCGGTCTCGCTCCCGCCCGCGCACCGATGGCACGATGCAGAAGGTGCAGGTGTTGTTGCAGCCGACCGAAATGGACACCCAGGCCTGCGAGCGCGAGGCCCTGACCGCTGGCAGCCGACCGGGCAGATCCCGGAGCTCCTTCGAAACCCCCACCTGGGGCTGTCCATACTCGCGGGCCTTGTCCAGCAGACCGGGCAGCGAGCCAATGTCCCTGGTACCAAAGACTGCATCAACCCAGGGCGCCGCTCGCACGATCCGCTCTCGGTCCTTCTGAGCCATGCAGCCGCCTACGGCGATGCGAGTGTCAGGCTTGTGCTGCTTAAACCTATGCCAGCGCCCGATGGTCCCATACATGCGTTTGGTGGCGTTGTCGCGTACAGCGCAGGTGTTGAGCACCATCACGTCGACCTCGCGCGCACGGACCTGCTCGGGCGTGGCCTGCTGATAGCCTTGGGCCCGGAGCACCCCGGCAATCCGTTCAGAATCGTGCTCGTTCATCTGACAGCCCA
This sequence comes from Bifidobacterium sp. ESL0819, assembly GCF_052606245.1. Lineage (NCBI taxonomy): Bacteria > Bacillati > Actinomycetota > Actinomycetes > Bifidobacteriales > Bifidobacteriaceae > Bifidobacterium > Bifidobacterium sp. ESL0819. The sequence continues at coordinate 1,333,923 of NZ_CP199587.1, read as the reverse complement.
GAGTCCGCACATAGTAGACGCCCCTGCTGTCCTTATGCTGAGCGGTGACGCTCATGTCTTCGCCTGCTTCCATAAGCCACGATTGTATGCGCAGGCCGGGTCCCGCAGCCATCGTGACCTGTGCGTACCATGAGTCATGGTTACGAACGTCGGCATGGGAGGTTCGCGTGATACTCGACCGTAACAGTGCCATGAGCGCATCCGAGATGAAGCAGCGGCTGTCCGACCTGGACGAGAATGACCGCCCCAAGCTGGACATCGACGAGATAACGGAATTCGTCAATCTCATGCAGACCTACGAGGGGGCCATGTACGAGATTTCGACCAAGCTGGATGTGCTGGACACCGAATTCCAGGTCCGTTTCAGCCACAACCCCATACACCACATGGAGCGCCGGCTCAAGAGCGTGGACTCTCTGATCGGCAAGCTGCACCGTAAGAACCTGCCTGTCACCATCCCCTCGGTGCGCGATCACATCTTCGACGTGGCCGGCGTGCGCGTCATTTGCAACTATCGGGACGACGTCTACTCGGTCTCCCGCTACCTTTCCGACCAGTCGGACATTCAGGTGCTGCGGGTCAAGGATTACATCCGCAATCCCAAGATGAATGGCTACCGCAGCCTGCACGTCATCTACGCCGTGCCGGTCTTCCTGACCTCAGGCCCTCACTACACGCCGGTCGAGGTGCAGTTCCGCACCATTGCCATGGACTACTGGGCCTCCCTGGAGCACCAGTTGCGTTACAAGTCCGACCTGCCCGACGCCCGCCTGGCCGAGCACTCACAGACCCTGTTGGACTGCGCCCGCTCCCTGCAGAACATCGAGGTGCAGATGCAGTCGATCCACCGCGACATCTCAGGCTCGCCCCAGGAGCAGGAGTCTGATGACGATGCCATCAGCGGCAATGCTGAATAGCTGAATTCCGTCAAATCATTGACCATAGGATTCGGGTCAGGCGGAAGGTTGGAGCTTCCCGACGGGTCACCGGGAGGAGGCACCGCTTGCAAGGTCGGGCCTCCTCCCGCATCGCTATCCCCTAGAAGTCGAAGTTGTCGGGGTCCGCGCCAGTGCGCTCGTCTCTGTTCAACGCGGTGATGGTCTTCATGTCATCCTCGTTCAGCTCAAAGTCGAAGACTTGCGCGTTCTGCTCGATCCGCTCCTTGTGGGTGGACTTGGGAATGACGATCACCCCGCGCTGAAGGTGCCAGCGCAGCACGATCTGTGCCGGGGAGCGGTCGTAGCGCTCGGCGATGGCCCTGAGCCTGGGATCAGCCAGCAGGTTGCCGCCGGTGCCACCCAAGGGACTGTAGGCCTCCACATCCACACGCAGGATGCCATGGCAATAATCGATCAGGTCGCCGTTGACGAACTGGGGCGAAGACTCGATCTGGTCGACCGCCGGCTTGGTGCCGCTGATGGTGTGCAGCTCGTCCAGGTGGTGCTTCTGGAAGTTGCAGACCCCGATGGCCCTCACCCGCCGCTGCGTATAGAGCTCCTCCATGTCCTCCCAGGCCTGCTGCCAGCCCTTGGCGGGCCAGTGGATCAGATAGAGGTCCAGATAGTCCACGCCCAGCCGGTCCAAGCTCTCCTTGAAGGCCTCTTTGGCTCGTCCTGCGCGAATGTCGTCGTTCCAGAGCTTGGTGGTCAGGAAGACATCCCTCCTGTCAACCCCAGAGCGGCGCAGACCCTCCCCCACGGACTGCTCGTTGCCGTATATCATGGCGGTGTCGATGTGGCGATAGCCCGACTGCAGGGCCCAGGTGACGGCCTGGCTGGTGGCCTCGCCGTCGGGGGTTTGAAAGACCCCAAGCCCCAGCTGAGGAATGCTGACCCCATTGTTGAGGGTGATGGCGGTGTCGGTGACGTTTCCGGTCATATGGGCATGCTCCTTGTTGGCCAATCTCAGGCCGAGACGTATTGTGTGCTCATTCTATCCGCAAGACAAGATGGAAGCAGCACCTGATCACGGCATGTATTGATTAGCGGCTGTCGTGTAGGCTCTCCTCGCACAATCACTTCTTGTGCGTTGTTTATCGGCTGGGTGGTGTTGTGGGGCGGGGTTGCAGGTAAGACGGCTGGTTTGCGCCATAGTTTATGCATTTGAGCCAATGACAAGCATTGCCAGGACGGACAACCTACTGACAAAAACAGGGGGTATGCGACCAGCCCGCCATAGCAGCAATTCCAGCCTGTTTCCAGTCAGAGCAAACACCCTGTATAACGCTAAACCCGCCATGTATACTTGAACAAGATGACCATCCGCCACAGGCGGCAATGACAAAGGAGCAGCAGATGGCATTCAACGGGAACCCGGGGCCGCAGGCCCCATACAGTCAGTACACGCAGCAGCCGATGCCGACCATGCAGGGCGGTCAGCCCTACGGCATGAGCTCGCCCATCGATACGAACGCAGCATACAGCTTTGAAAAGGCGGAGCGGGTCTCCATGTCGCGCGCCTATGCGGAGATGGCCGTCGGCCTGCTGGTCACTGCCCTGACGGCCTACCTGACTGCCCGGACCGGACTGCTCCTGGCTTTCATGCAGGCCACAGGCGCCCTGGGCTGGATCGGCATGGCCGTGGTCCAGGTGGTCTTCGCCATGGTCCTGAGCGCCCGGATCATGCGCATACGCACTTCCACCGCCCGAGTCATGTTCTACGTGTATGCGGCTCTGATGGGCTTCACCCTGAGCACTATCTTCATAACCTACTCCCTGCCATCCATCATGCTGACCTTGGTGATCAGCGCAGGCTTCTTCTTCGTCCTCAGCATGCTGGGACTGACCACGCGGCGCAACATGCTGAGCCTGGGTTCCGTCTTCATGGTCGGCCTGCTCATGCTGATCCTGGTCCAGGCGGTCATGCTCTTCCTGGCCCCGTCCAACACGGCCCTGCGCGTGGTTTCGGCCATTGGCATCATCCTCTTCGCCGGGCTTACCATGTACGATGCCCAGCAGACCAGGGTCATCTTCGCCGCCTACCGCAGCCAGGGGCCGGAAGCCATCAAGCGGGTCTCGATCCTCTGCGCTCTCAACCTCTACCTGGACTTCGTCAATCTCTTCCTCTACATCCTGAATCTGCTTGGCGACCGCAACTGACAAAGAAATCCCCCACCCCTAGCGCTTCCGAAATTAATCAAAAGCGTTGAGGCGGGGGATTTTCGTATCTTCTTCAGGCCGCCTGGTCGGCCCTGGCCAGCAGACCACGCAGCACGTACTGCAGGATGCCGCCGTTGCGGTAGTATTCGGCCTCGCCAGGGGTGTCAATGCGCACCTTGGCCGCAAACTCCACCCTGCTGCCGTCAGGCCGCTGAGCCCGCACCTGGACCTGCTCGGGCAGGGAGCTGTTCAGGGCATCGACGCCGATCAGATCATAGGTCTCCTGACCGTCCAGCCCCAGGCTCTGGGCCGACTGACCTGCAGGAAACTCCAGCGGCAGCACACCCATGCCGATCAGGTTACTGCGGTGGATGCGCTCGAAGGACCTGGCGATCACAGCCCTTACGCCCAGCATCCGGGTGCCCTTGGCCGCCCAGTCTCTTGAGGAGCCCGTGCCGTACTCGCTGCCGGCCAGTACCACCAAGGGCGTGCCCTGCCCGGCATAGTCCTGCGCCGCCTCGAAGATGGTCGTCTCCTGACCGTTCAGGAAGTCGTAAGTGAATCCTCCTGGGCGCACGCCCAATCCCACCGAGGCAAGCAGCTGGTTGCGCAGACGAATGTTGCCGAAAGTGCCTCGGACCATGACCTCGTGGTTGCCACGCCGAGAGCCATAGGAGTTGAAATCCCTGGGGGCTATGCCGTGTTCCTGCAGGTAGCGACCAGCCGGAGCGTCAGCCTTGATAGCCCCTGCGGGTGAAATGTGGTCGGTGGTGACCGAATCCCCCAGCAGGGCCAGCACCCTAGCTCCATGAATGTCCTCCAAGGGGTCGGGCTGGGCCTTCATGCCGTCGAAGAAGGTTTGGCGACGGATGTAGGTGGAATCCTGATCCCAGTGGAAGAGCTCTCCCTCCGGCACATCCAGTTTCCGCCAGCGCTCGTCCCCGCCGAAGACGTCTGCATAGTCGTGCAGGTACATATCCCGGTCGAGGGCGGTGCCCACCACGGACTCGATGGCCTCCTGGGAGGGCCAGATGTCCGCCAGCATGACCGGGCTGCCTTGGCTGTCCCGGCCCAGAGGGTCGTGCCAGGGGTCGAAGTCCATGGTGCCGGCCAGGGCGTATGCCACCACCAGGGGCGGCGAGGCCAGATAGTTCATCTTCACATCAGGGCTGATGCGCCCCTCGAAGTTCCTGTTGCCCGAAAGCACGGCCGTCACCGTCAGATCATGATCGGCGATGGCCTGGTGGATGGCCGGATCCAGGGGACCGGAGTTGCCGATGCAGGTTGTGCACCCGTAGCCGACCAGCTCGAAGCCCAAGGCGTCCAGGTCCTCGCTCAGGCCGGTCCGATTCAGGTAATCCGTCACCACCTGGGATCCAGGAGCCAGCGACGTCTTGACCCAGGGCTTGGGTCGCAGTCCACGGGCACGCGCCTGGCGGGCCAGCAGTCCGGCAGCCACCATGACTGAAGGGTTCGAGGTGTTGGTGCAGGAGGTGATGGCCGCAATGACCACGTCCCCGTCGCGCAGGCTGAACTCGCTGCCGTCAGCCTTCCTGACCGGCACAGGCTCGCTGTCCCTCCCCTGGCCGCTGTAGTCCTTCAGATCCCGTTGGTAGGTCTTCTGGGCCTGGTCCAGCAGGATGCGGTCCTGGGGCCGCCGGGGACCGGCAATGGACGGACGCACTGTGGACAGATCCAGTTCCAGCACCTGGGAATACTCAGGTTCGAGGCAGTCAGCATCGTCCGGATCCATCCACAGGCCGTTGGCCTTGGCATAGGCCTCCACCAGGCGCACATGGTCGTCGCTGCGACCGGTCAGACGCAGGTAGTCCAGGGTAACTTGGTCAATAGGAAAGATGGCGCAGGTGGAGCCGAACTCGGGGCTCATGTTGCCCAGGGTGGCCCGGTTGGCCAAGGGGACCTGGGCCAGTCCCTTGCCATGGAACTCCACGAACCGGCCCACCACGCCCACCTCGCGCAGCATCTGGGTCACAGTCAGCACCACGTCGGTGGCGGTGACTCCCTCGGGGATGGATCCGGTCAGCTTGAAGCCTAAGACCTGGGGCACCAGCATGGAGATAGGCTGGCCCAGCATGGCCGCCTCGGCCTCAATGCCGCCCACGCCCCAGCCCAGCACGCCCAGGCCGTTGACCATGGTGGTGTGGGAATCAGTGCCGACGCAGGAGTCCGGGTAGACCAAGGCTGGGTTTTTCCCCCGGGTCCTGTCCCTGCGCATGACCACCTGGGCCAGGTACTCCAGGTTGACCTGGTGAATGATGCCGGTGCCCGGAGGCACCACGCGGAAGTTCCTGAAGGCCTGCTGACTCCAGCGTAAGAAGCGGTAACGCTCACTATTGCGCTGGTATTCCAGGTCCATGTTGTGTTCCAGGGCGCCGGGCGCGCCCGAGCTGTCCACCTGGACGGAGTGGTCGATGACCATCTGCGCGGGGATGAGCGGGTTGACCAGTGAGGGATCGTCACCCATGGCCTTGACGGCATCGCGCATGGTGGCCAAGTCGACCATGCAGGGTACGCCGGTGAAGTCCTGCATAAGCACTCGGGCAGGGGTGAACTGGATCTCTCTGTCGGGCTGGGCCTTGGGGTCCCAGGCCAGAAGCCTATCCAGCTGGTCCCGGGTCACCGTGGTCCCGTTCTGGTGGCGCAGCAGATTCTCAGCCAAGATGCGCAGACTATAGGGCAGGTGGCCGATTCCCGGCAGATCGCTGATCCGGTAGTATTCGAACTCCTCGGAGCCCACCTTGAGCTTGGAACGGCCGGTATTCTGTGCGGATTCTGACATGCACCACCCCTTCCTTGGACGCTGAGGATTGGCCCTTGCGCCCATGTGGACCGGCGGCGGGAGAACCCCAAGCCGTCAGCGACGCTTATCTGTGCTTTTGCGGTTCATTCTTAGCGCCTATGTGTTACCTGACGGATGTAACGTGCACATGCCGGATAACCCAGAACCGCCAGGACCATGAGCACAGCTCCCACTAGGGCGAAGGCCGCGGTGGCGGCCAGGGCCGGACCTGTGGGCCGGCTTATGGCGAAGAACCGCGCCACTATAGGGATCAGGGCTCCGATCACCCCGGCTGCAGCAAAGAAGAGGACCAGCAGGCCCCTCCAGGAACGCAGGGGCCGGGCCACCTGGGTCAGGACCAGCACGCCCATGCAGAAGAGAACGATGGCGCAGACCGACCGCCAGCGCTCCAGATCGCCAGGCCGGGCCAGATCCATGCCAAGCAGGCCGGGCAAGCTCCAGGCCGCCGCCAGCACGATCAGGGCTGTGGCGATGCCCGAGGGCAGGGCGAAGGTGACCACCCGCCGCAGGAAGCCGGGCCGGTAGCGCCTGGTGTTGGGGGCCAACGCCAGGAAGAAGGCCGGCGTTCCTATGGTCAAAGCACCGATGTAGGTGATGTGCCGGGGCAGGTAGGGGAAGGGGATGCCGGTCAGGACCACCCCTAGGGAGATCAGGGCCGAGTAGACGGTCTTGACCAGGAAGAGGCCGGCCACCCGCTCCATGTTGGCCATGACCTGCCGACCCCGGGCCACAACGTCTGGCAGGTGCGAGAAGCGCGAATCCACTAGGACCAGCTGGGCCACGGCCTTGGTGGCGGCTGCCGCATTGCCCATGGCGATGCCCAGATCCGCCTCCTTCAGGGCCAGGGAGTCATTGACTCCGTCGCCGGTCATAGCCACCGTGTGGCCCTTCAGATGCAGGGCCTGAACGATGGCCTTCTTCTGGTCGGGCAGGACCCGGCCCAACACGTCGACGTTCTCCAGGACCTCGGCCAGGGCCGCCGTGTCCTCGGGCAGCTGACGGGCATCCATGGCCCGAGGCGCCCGGTCGCCGGTCAGGCCCACCTTGTTGGCGATGGCCGCCACAGTAGCCGGATTGTCGCCTGAGATGACCCGGCAGCGCACGCCCTGTTGGCGGAACCAGGCCAGAGTCTCGGCAGCGTCGTCGCGAATGTGCTCTGAACAGGTGATCAGCGCCAGAGGCTTCAGACTCCCAGGCAGTTCGGGGCTGCTGGTGAAGTAGTCAGGCTGGTCGGTGCTCGGATACCCATTGGGGGCCGTCAGCATCAGCACACGGTAGCCACGATCGGCCAGGTCAGCCACCTGCTTGTCCACCTTAGGCCATCTGCCTACTTGGGATGCCAGGAGTACCTCCGGGGCGCCGAAGTACCAGATTCGCCCGGACTGGTCGGCCACAGCGCTCCATTTACGGGCAGACGAGAAAGGTAGACGGCTGACGGCCCTGCCCGGGCGCAGATCATCCATCCCCTTGAGGATGGCACGGCCGGTGGCGTTGGGGCTCTCCTCCGCGCAGACATCCACCAGGGCCTGCCGCAGCTGCTGAGCCGGCAGGTCTTCGGCCAGCGGATGCAGGCCGTCGTAGACGATGCCCCCGTCCGTGATGGTGCCGGTCTTGTCCAGATTCAAGGCATCCACCCGGGCCAGGGTCTCCACTGACTCCATCTGCTGGACCAGGGTCTGGTGCCGGGCCAGGCGGATAGCAGCCAGGGCGAAGTTCAGGGAGGTCAGCAGGACCAGACCCTCGGGAATCATGCCCACGACCCCGGCCACGGCAGACACCACGGCCTGCCGCCAGGCCCCAGTGGTCAGCGCCGTCTGAAAGCCGCCTACGGTCCGCATCTGAGTGAAGATGAGCAGCAGACAGAGGGGAATGACCACCACGGTCATGACCTTGAGGATGGTGTTGATGCCCTCGTTCAGGTCGGAGTGGACCTTCTTGTAGACCTTGGCCTTGGCTGTCAGCGTGGCGGCATAGGAGTCAGCCCCCACGGCGGTCACCTGGGCCAGAGCCATGCCCGAGACGGCTGTGGATCCCGAATAGACCTGATCCCCCGGCTTGTGTCTGACCGTGCGCGACTCGCCGGTCAGCATGGATTCGTCCAGCTCCAGGCCGTAGGTATCGATGATCTGCGCATCAGCGGGCACCTGGTCCCCAGAGCGGATCCAGAGCAGGTCCCCCTTGACGATGGCATCGTGGGGCACGGTCAGGTTGCGCCCATCCCTGCGTACCGTGTAGTCGGAAGCCACCAGGATGGACAGCCCATCCAGGGTGTGCTTGGCCTTGAGCTCGGTGGCCACGCCGATGCCGGTGTTGATGATGATGATCAAGCCGAAGACCGCGTCCTTCCACTGGCCAGTCAGCAGGACCACCACCATGGCGGTCAGAATGATCCCGTTGAAAAGGGTGAAGACGTTGTCGCGGATGATTTGGCCTAGGCTGCGGGAGGTTTGGTCCTGGGAGACGTTGACCAGGCCCCGGGCCTTCAGCTGCTCCGCCTCCTGTGAGCTCAGCCCCGGCCGGTCAGTGTTCGGAAAGCCTGTGCCCACTGTCGATTCTTGCTCACTGCCTGTGCTCATCCTCGGTCCCCTCTCGGTCGGCGCTGAAGCGCACGGCCATGATCCTGGCATGCGGTCCGTCGTCCACAATGGTCTGCAGGGCGTCGGCCAGCAAGGGCGCGTGCGGATTTCCTGCAGGATCCACCGGGTGGACCGTGGCCGCATAGTAAAGCCTACCCGGGTCAGGAGTCCAAGCCTTGCCGCTTTGAGCGAACTCCACCACAGGGATGCCCGCCTTCCGCGCCGCTTTAAGGGCGGGGGTCCAGTCGCCGGCTCCAGGTTGGCGTATCAGAATCAGGCTGGCCCCGCGGTTGATGGCATCCTGCACGCCATCCTGCTGATCGCTGGTGGACTGAGCTGAGGAAAAATAGCCCTTCATGCGCTCCGCCTGCAACGATGACAGGATGCGACTGTCAAGACCGGCGTCTGGGTCCTTGTCACCCTTCTTCGGACAGCCAATCAAAGCCACCAAAGTATCAGACCGATCCACACCGTCATGGGGCACTGTACCCTCATGCCAGGAGTCGCCCACGGCCCTGTCCTTGGGAGCGCAGCCAGTCAGCATGGGCATGCCTGCCAGCAGAGCGACCGTCAGCAGCAGACACGCCAGCCGCCTGTACACCGTCAAGACCCGTCCTGGGCGGCTCATGTCAGTGCTGTCTTCCCGCATTGCAGGTGAAAACTGCCACGGTCTCCACATGGTGGGTCATCGGGTAGATATCGAAGGCCTCAAGGTGCTTTGGGCTGTAGCCCAGAGAGATCAGGGTGGCTGTATCCCTGGCCAAGCTGGTCGGATCGCAGGCCACATAGATGATGGTCCCGGCCCCGCTGGCGGCCAGCAGTCGGCAAACCGCAGCTTTGGCGCCGGCCCTGGGCGGATCCAGCAGGATCAGATCGGGATGGCCCAGCCCCTTGGGAACATCGCCGGCCAGAACCTTGGCCACGTCCCCTCGACGCAGGACCACCCGGTCCAGTCCGGCACGCTTTACGTTGTTTTTTGCAGTGGCAATGGCTCCGGCGGACCCCTCCACAGCCAGCAGCCGGGTCCGTCCGTCAGCCAGAGCAGCCAGGGGCAGGGTGAAGAGCCCTGATCCGCAGTAGAGGTCCCAGATGACCGGTTCGGTCACCCCATCCAGGGCCAGCCTGGCCTGGTCCATGACCGCCTTGGTCAGCACGACTGGTGCCTTACGGTGGATCTGCCAAAATCCGTCAGCCCGAACCTGGTACTCAGGTCCTGCCCCGGCCTCCAGACGCTCTGTCAGCCGGCGACTCCCCTGGCTCAGATGGCCATCCACCAGCAGGGCGAAGTTGCCGCCGACCGGTCCCCCATCCCGCGGCTGGGGTACGGCCAGGCGAATGCGGGCTCCCGCGGGCAGACCGCCCTCCCAGATGCCCAGTTCGTCAGCCAGATCCAGCAGCTCCTGAGTAGCCAGGGGCATGGTCAGAATCGGCAGACGGTCATGCGATCCACGCCGACGCATGGAGGGACGGCCTTGGTCGTCGGCCACCAGCTCGATTCTGGTCCTCCAGTGCAGACCGCCCAGCTCCTCATCACCTGGAACCCGGGCTACCGGCACCTGGATGTCCACCCCGCCCAGGCGGGCCATCTGCTGACCAATCAGATCAGCCTTCCAGGTAAGCTGACCGGGCAGACTCACATGAATCAGATCGGCGCCGCCCAAGCCTCCTCCCCAGGCAAGCGGGCCAGCCAGGGGCCAGACGAGTTCACGGCGGTCAGGGCTGGCCTCCAGCACCTTGGTGACCTCGCCCGTGGCGAATCTGCTGGTCCGGTCGTGAGGCTCATCCAGTAGGACATCCACCAGCTCCCCGGGAAGGGCGAAGCGGACGAAGACCACTCGACCATCCTCCAGGTGGCTCACGCAACGGCCCTGGTCGGCATAACGTTCAATACGCAGACGAACCTTGGTCTCAGTCATGATCGACGTGGACCTTCTGATCAGCCTGGCGACGATGGTAGGGGCCGCCGATCAGCAGCCAGCTGATCCAGATGCCCAGAGCAAACAGGGGCAGTCCCAGAATCAGGCGTGCGGCGCCGAGAAACCCGACGAAACCAGCCAGGTAGAGCGGCACCTGAACCAGCAGGCGCAACGCAAAGATGGCGATCCAGACAAGGGTGGTCTGAGTATAGGCCTGGACCAGATCCGGTTCACTGCGCCAGGAAGCCAGCCATTGTCTCCAGCCTGACGCGACAGGTCGGCGCAGATACTCCACCAGCAAGCCTATGCCGGGCATCCGCGCCAACAGCGAGGCCCCAAGAACAATAATCCAGAATCCGTTGGTCAGAAATCCGGGCAGATAATAGTTGCGAGCATCCCGGGTCAGCCATGCAGCCACCAGGCAGATGCCCACCGAAAGCAGACCGGTCAGCGCCCCTAGGAAGGACTGCCGCTGGACCAGACGAATTAAAAGCTGCGCCAGGGCCAGGGCCGCCGAAACCGCCACAGTCAGGCCCAGACGGCCGGTCACCAGGAAGAAAACCAGAAATACCAGTCCTGGCAGCAAAGATTCGACGATGCCACGCCATCCGCCGATGGCCTCCATGACGGAAAAATCATCGTCGGCCAGCGCCGCCAGCCCGGAATGCTTCTGCTTCACAGCCTTAGCGGATCTCCGAGAACATGGGTCCGCGCGACAGTGTGGTCTTCACCTCGGTCTGCTGATCCGAATCGAAGGGGCCCTCCGGCCTATCGGGAATCTTAGCAGCTTGCTTGTCCTTGGACACCTGGTCTTCGTCCTGTCCGCGACGCTGATTGGGGGTAAGAGGCGCGTGCATGGGAACCAGGTCACGTGGGGCCAGAGGCTCATCGCCACGGCTCACTACCAGGTCGGCCAGGTAGCCGTCGAGCACATCCTTCTCCTTGCCGCCCTTGGCCGCCGGGCCGGAGAAGATGCCTCGCAGCATCCAGCGGGGTCCGTCGATGCCCACCACCCGGGTCAGCAGGTTCCTGCCCTTGACTTTGACAGGCAGGGTAAGCTCCTTGCCGAAGACGCCGTCCACCTCCTTGCAGGCGGAATTGGCCTTCAGCAGGTCAGCCCGGACCTCGTCCCACAAGCCTAGCGACTTGGGGGCCGCGAAGGGCTCCAGTTCCAGGCTGGAGGACCCATAGGTGATGGTGGCTCCCAGCACGTCGCCTGTCTGCGAGTTGGCCTTGAGCCTTAGCTCGCTGCCCTGCAGGAAGGGCAGCATCAGAGCGCCGATGTCCAGATACTCATCGGTGTCGGGGGCTTGGGGGTCCATGCTGTCCCAGGGTCCCTTCCCGCTCTGTTCGGCTTCATCCTGCTCCGCAGCCGACTCGTCGCGGTCCGCCTGGAGAGTCTGGTCGGATTCTGCAGCGGATTCCTCAGTGCTCTCGGACTCGTGGAGCCCTTTGGACTGGTCCTCTTGATCCTCAACATCCCCCTCGGTCTGCTGCTTGGCGTGTTTCCTGCCGAAACCGAACAATCCCATGATGCCTCATTTCCTTGTGAGCCTGTGCAAAGGATACCTAGTCCAGACCCAGGCGCAGCCGGCCGCCGGGGATGGCGTCCAGCAGATCCTTGGTGTACTGACGCTGCGGGTGATCGAAGACCTCGTCGGTGGTAGCGTGCTCCACCAGCCGACCGTGCTGCATGACCACCACCTCGTCGGCGATCTGCCTGACCACAGCCAGATCGTGGGTGATGAACAGATAGCTCAGACCTTGCTCAGCCTGCAGGTCATTGAGCAGCCGCAGCACCTGGTCCTGGACCAGCACATCCAGAGCGGAGACAGCCTCGTCACAGATGATCACATCCGGATTCAGGGCCATGGCCCGTGCGATGGCGATGCGCTGACGCTGACCGCCGGAGAGCTCGTTGGGGTAGCGCCCCATGACCGACTCGGGCATCTCCACCATGTCCAACAGCTCCTTGACTCGCTGCTGCCGGGACTTGGCGTTGCCGATCTTGTGGATGCGCAAAGGCTCCTCGATGGAGCGGTAGATGGAGTACATAGGGTCCAGGGAGCCGTAGGGGTTCTGGAAGACCGGCTGCACGTGCCGACGGAACTCCATGAGCTGATGGCTGCCGAAGCCGGCGATGTCCTGGCCCTCGTAGGTCACTCGGCCCGAGGTGGGCTTGAGCAGGTGCAGGACCATGTTGGCCACGGTGGACTTGCCTGAGCCGGACTCCCCCACAATGGCCAGGGTGGTCCCCCGCTTGACCGAGAAGGAGACGTCGTCCACGGCCTTGAACATTTCCTTGCGACGGGGCAGCCTGAACTCGCGGGTCAGGTGCTCCACGGTGATGACGTGCTCGCTGCGCTCCAGGGTGCTCTCGCCCTTGACTTGGTGTTCCATCAGGCCCTCGGCATCCTGGCCGCGCTGCTTGGCGGAGATGATGCGCTGGGAGGCCAGCGAGGGCGCAGCCTGGACCAGCCGCTTGGTGTAGGGGTGCTGGGGGTGCTGCAGGACCTCCAGACTGGGTCCGGACTCCACTACCTGGCCTCGGTACATAACCACGATGTGCTGGGCTCGTTCAGCGGCCAGACCCAGATCGTGGGTGATGAAAAGCACAGCAGTGCCCAGAGATTCGGTCAAGCCGCGCAGGTGATCCAGAATCCGCTTCTGGACAGTTACATCCAGGGCGCTGGTGGGCTCGTCCGCAATCAGCAGGTCAGGACGGGATGCCAAACCGATAGCGATCAGGGCGCGCTGACGCATACCGCCGGAGAACTCATGCGGATACTGCCGGGCCCTGGTTGCGGCCTCAGGCAATCCGGCTTCGGATAGCAGGCCGGCAATCCGGTCGTTCATGTCCGAGCCGGTCACGTGCTCTTTGGCCAGCGTCCAGGCCTTGTCGTCATCCACGCCGGCGTCAATCAGGGACTTGGCTACGCCCCAGCGAGTCTCCGAGCCCACATCCCACTCGGCCTTCATGGCCTCCATGGTCTTGTCCACGTCGGCGACCCCGGCATCGCTCAGGGCCTTACGGGCAGCCTCGAGCAGGCCAGACAGATCCTTGGAGGAGATGAAGAGCTCGTCGTCGGACTTCTTTACCGTCACCTCTTCGTCACCAGCCAGGGCCTTGGCCAGCCGGGAACGCTTCTCTTTGGAGACATCCATATGGTTGGCGGTCAGCGCCTCCTTGACCTGGGAACCGATCCGCCAGACTGGGTTCAGATTGCTCATGGGGTCCTGCGGGACCAGGCCCACCTGGGAACCGCGCAGCGCCTCGTAGCCCTTGTGGTTCAGGCCCACCAGCTCGCGGCCCTTGAGCCGGATGCTGCCGCCGGTCACCTTGCCGGTGCCGGGCAGAAGCCCCAGCACAGCCATGGCTGATGTGGACTTGCCCGAGCCGGACTCCCCCACGATGGCCACCCACTGGCCGGGATAGACGTTGAAGGAGGCGTCGCGAACCGCGTGGACGGTGCGCCCGTCGGCGGTGAAGTCCACCTGGAGGTCCCGTACGTCGAGCAGAGGCTGCTGCTCCTGATTGGTGGTCATGTTCTTGTCTGCTTCAGTCATGCTTCCTCCGCTCAGGCCGTTCTGCTCTTGGGATCCAATGCATCCTTGACCGCGTCGCCCATCATGATGAAGGCCAGCACGGTGATGGCCAGGGCTGCGGAGGGATAGAAGAGGACCGAGGGATTGGTGTTCAGGAGGGTCTGGGCCGTCGAGATGTCCCCGCCCCAGGAGACCACGGTGGAGGGCAGGCCGATGCCCAGGAAGCTCAGCGTGGCCTCAGAGACGATGTAGGTGCCCAGCGACATAGTGGCCATGACGATGACCGGGGCCAGGGAGTTGGGCAGGATATGCCGGAAGAGGTTGCGCAGAGGCGTGGAGCCCAGGGCCGTGGATGCAGTATTAAATTCCAGATTTTTGGCCTCCAGGACGGCGCTTCGGGTGATACGCGCCATGTTGACCCAGCCGAAGAGGGTCAGGGTCAGGATGATCTTCCACAGTGAGGTGGAGGTACGGAACATCTGCAGGAGCACGATGGCGCCCAGGATCATGGGGATGGCGAAGAAGATGTCGGTGATGCGGCTGAGCACTGCGTCGACCCAGCCACCGAAGAATCCAGCGATTGCGCCGATGAGTCCGCCGAAGACGGTAACCAGGATAGTGGTCATGATGCCGATGGCCACCGAGGTCCGGGCCCCGTGGATGACGCGGCTATAGATGTCACAGCCCTGCAGGTCAAAGCCGAAGGGGTGTCCCGGCCGACCCGGCTCCACGGAGTTGGACAGGTTGCAGGCCATGGGATCCTGCTTGGCGAAGAGGTTGGGGAAAAGGGCCACCAGGATGACCACGATCGCCAGGATTGCGGAGATGATGAAGAGCGGGTTGCGCCTCAGGGTCTTCCAGGCGTCGGCCCACATGCTGGCAGGTGGCACGTCCTCATCCACCGAGTCCACTTCGCGAAGGGGCGTCTCGTCGATAGGGGCCACGAACCGCTCCTGCCCCGGCAAGGGATCGGGGAAGTATGCGCGGGCCTGGCTTTCGTTCTGTTCGCTTGACTCGTTCATTGCCGTTTCACTCATAGTCGGTCCCTCTCCCTCACGCATACCGGATTCGCGGATCGAGCACTGCGTAGAGCAGGTCGACCAGGAGGCTGGTGATGACGAAGATCAGGACCAGAATAGTCACGATGGAGACCACCAGGGGGCCTTCGCCCCGATAAATGGCCTGGTAAAGGGTGTTGCCTACGCCCTGGATGTTGAAGATGCGCTCGGTGATCATGGCCCCGCCCATGAGTCCGCCGATGTCGGCGCCCAGATAAGTAACCACAGGGATCAGGGAGTTGCGCAGCACATGCCGCACGATGACGGATCGGTTGCTCATGCCCTTGGCGCGGGCCGTGCGCACATAATCCTCGGAGATGTTTGAGGCGATCTCCGTCCTGGTCAGACGGATGATCGAGGCCATGGATACCGACCCCAGTACAACGGCTGGCATAAGCAGATCAATGAAGCCCGGATTGGGTGAGACTGTGACTGGCAGTATGTTCCATTTGACGCCTAACAGATACTGCAGGATGAAGCCGGTGACAAAGGTAGGCACCGAAATCAGCAGCAGGGAGAAAACCAGGATGATGCTGTCCGACCACTTGCCCTTGGTCAGGCCTCCGATAATGCCGAAGACCACGCCGAAGACGCCTTCGAACACGAAGGCCATCAGGGCCAGCTTGATGGTCACCGGGAAGGCCCTGCCGATCACGCTGATGACAGGCTGGCCGGCGAAGGTATTACCGAAGTTCAAGGTCAGCGCGTTCTTCAGGAAGAGCACGTACTGCACGATGAAGGGCTTGTCGAGATTGTATTCCGAGCGTATCTGTGCGGCAACGGACTGGTTGACCGCCTTGTCCCCGAACATGGCGGCCACAGGGTCGCCAGGAAGCGCGAAGACCAGCGCGTATATCAGCAGTGTCGTGCCGAGAACGACGGGGATCATCTGCAGAATACGTCGCAGAAGATATTTTCCCATCGGCTATTCTCCTTTGTTATCCGCGACCGGGATCAGCATGAGGATCAGGGTCGCCGCAAAAATTCTTGTTTGAGTCTACCAGCACACCTCAACAGAGGTGTAGAGACACCGAGGCCGGCACGGAATGAATCCTTCCGCGCCGGCCCGGGCGGTGTCAGTGTTCAGGTGCGGGATTCAGACTCCCGTCATTTCACTTGCTGATGTTGTAGTAGGCAGGGACACCCTTCCAATTGAAGGAGAATCCCTTGATGTTCTTGGCAGCCACGCCGTTGGAGTTCTGGTAGTAGAGCGGAACTGCGGGCAGGTCGCGGAAGAGCAGCTCCTCGGACTGCTGGTAGATCTTGTTGGCCTCGTCGATGTTCTTGGCGGAGGCTGCCTTGTCCATCAGGTCGTCGAACTCGGGGTTCTTGTAGTCGCCGTCGTTGGACCCGTTGCCGTTGGCGGCCGAGCTGGCGAAGTTGCTGGACAGGTAGCTCTCGGGCGAAGGGTAGTCAGGCTGCCAGCCTGAGCGGAAAGCCGAGTCGGTGAACTTGCGGTTCTGCACGTTGGAGCGGAATTCGCTGAAGGTGGGCAGAGGATTGCCCGCAGCCTGGATGCCTAGGGCGTTCTTGATGGAGTTGGTGACGGCGTCGTAGATCTCCTTGTGGGCGCCGTCGGCGTTGAAGGCGATCTTGAAGGTGTCGCCCTCGCCCCAAGGGGAGATCTTGTTGGCCTCGGCCCAGAGCTCCTTGGCCTTGGACGGGTCATACTTGAGCACGTCGGATCCCTTGATGCTGGTTGAATAGCCGGGGATGACGGGGGCCGTGAAGTCGTGGACCTCCTTGGCGGTTCCGGACAGCACCTTCTTGATGATAGTCGGCCGGTCGATGGCCATGGAGATGGCCTGACGACGGAGCTTGCCCTCCTGATCCTGGCCGAAGTGCTTCATATAGGTCGGGATGGTGAACATCTGGATGACCGAGCCCGGGTCGTTGATGGCCTGGACCGTGTTGTCGGCCTGGAAGGTCTTGCGAGCAGAAGCAGGCAGGGTGTCCAGCACATCCAGGTTGCCGGCCTGCACGTCCCGGTAGGCTGCGGTGGCATCAGTGTAGGAGCGGAACTCCACACCACCGTTCTTGACCTTGATACCGCCCTTGTAAGCGGGGTCCTTGACGACCTTTATGGCCTTGTTGTGCTCCCAAGACTGGAACTTGTAGGGCCCCACGGTCACCGGCTTCTCGCCAAAGGCCTTGGTGTCCTTGTAGAAGGACTCGGGCAGCGGCGCAAAGGCGGTGTAGCCCACCTGGATGGGGAAGGTGGAGGATGGCGAGCTCAGATCCACGGTGAAGGTCTTGTCGTCGATGACCTTGAGGCCGGACAGCTGGGCATCGCTAGGGGTGCCTTCCTTCTGCAGATCGTCATACCCCTTGATGTTGGCGAAGAAGCTGGAGCCCAACTGCTTGTTGGCAATGCTTGACGCCCAGGACCAAGCCTTGGTGAAGGACTGTGCGGTTACCGGGGTGCCATCCGAGAACTTCCAGCCGTCGTTGATGGTCACGGTGTACTGGGTGTTGTCGTCGTTGGCCTTGATCCGCTTGGCAATCTCGTTGGCTGGCTTGCCCTTGTCGTCGAAGCGGACCAGCTTGGAGAACATGACGTCGATGGGGTTGCCGCCGCCCACCTCGTTGGTCATGCTGGGGATGAGTGGATTGGCCGGCTCCGGGTTGAAGACCGAGATGACGGCATCCGAGCTGCCGTCGCTGGTCCCCTTGGCAGAGGAATCGGATCCGCCGGATCCGCCGCAGGCGCCAAGCGTGAGCGCCATGACGCACATTCCGGCGCCAGCAATGGTCAGGGCCGATTGCTTCTTCATATATACTGCTCTTTCCTTTGGTTGATTTCCCAAATCCGCCGCCAGTGCATAAGACCCGGGCACGAATCCGCTTTGTTGCGGATTCGGCCGGGCCGGTGACGACGGATTATGCCGTTTCCGGCACGATCATCACTGCTTCTTGGACAACTCCGCAAGGTTCGCTTGGCCGTCCCAGCGAATGGCCAGTCCCTGCACATTCTTGGCTGACGCACCTTTGTTGTTGGAGTAGTAGAGCGGAACCGCAGGCATATCCTGCAGGAGGATCTCCTCGGCCTGCTGGAAAAGCTTGTTGGCCTCGTCGGTGTTCTTAGCCTTGGCAGCCTGCTTCAGCAGGTCGTCGAACTTGGGGTTCTTGTAATCGCCATCGTTGGACCCGTTGCCATCGGCCGCCGAGCTGGCGAAGTTGCTCAGCAGGTAGCTCTCGGGCGAGGGGTAGTCGGGCGACCAGGCCGACCGGAAGGCCGCATCCTTGTAGGCGCGCTTGTTGACGTTGCCACGGAACTCGCTGAAGGTGGGCACAGGAGTGGCCACGGCATTGATCCCTAGCGTGTTCTTGATGGAGTTGGCCATGCCGTCATAGAAGTCCTTGGCGCCCCCATCGGCGTTGTAGACCAGCTGGAAGCTCTTGTCAGCCGGCCACTTGCTGATGGCATCGGCCTTGGCCCAGGCATCCTTGGCCTTCTTGGCATCGTACTTCAGGTTATCAGAACCCTTAAGGTTCTTGGAGTAACCAGGGATGGTCGGTGCAGTGAAGTCAGTGGGTTGCACGCCCAGACCGCCCAGAACCTTGTCGATCAGCATCTTGCGATCCAGAGCCATGGAGATGGCCTGACGGCGCAGGTGGCCCTCCTCGTCCTGGCCGAAGTGCTCCATGGTGGTGGGGATGGTGAACATCTGCAGGACGGAACCTGGCTCGTTGTAGCCCTTGACGAGACTGTCTTTCATGAAGGTCTTCTGGGCCGAAGTAGGGATGGTATCGATTGCATCCAGATTGCCTGCCTGCACATCGGCGTAGGCCGAGCCGACATCGGTGTAGATCTTGTAGTCGACGCCACCGTTCTGGATCTTGACATCACCCTTGTAGGTGGTGTTCCTGCGGAGCTTGACCATGGTGTTGTGCTGCCAGGAATCGAGCTTATAAGGGCCCGAGCTGACGGGGTTCTCGCCGAAAGCCTTGGTGTCCTTGTAGAAGGAGTCGGGCAGTGGCGCGAAGGAGGTGTAGCCCACCTGGATGGGGAAGGTGGAGGATGGCGAGCTCAGATCCACGGTGAAGGTCTTGTCATCCACGACTTTCAGCCCGGACAGCTGGGCATCGGCAGACACGCCCTGCTTCTGCAGATCGTCATAGCCCTTGATGTTGGAGAAGAAGCTGGAGCCTAGCTGGCCGTTGTTCACATTGGCCGCCCAGGACCAGGCCCTCGTAAAGGACTTGGCTGTGATGGGAGTGCCGTCCGAGAACTTGCGCCCATCGACCAAGGTGACCTTGTACTGGGTCATGTCATCATCGGCCTTGATTTCCGAGGCCAGATCATTGTGGGCCTTGCCATGGTCATCGAACCAGACCAGCTTGGCATTAATGGCATCCACGACCAGCCCGCCGCAGCTCTCCACAGTATTGCTGGGAATGAGCGGCTTGGCCGGCTCGCATCCACGAATCGAAACGACGGTGTTATTGCCTGACTGGCTGCTGGACGATTGCTGTGCGCCCTTGGTGTCCGAACCGCTGCCGCAGCCGCTGGCCAAAAGCGCCAAGGCACAGATGACCGCGGACACGAGCGTAAGCTGTGAACCCTTCTTCATCGCTGCTCCCTTTCCCTTAATCCATATATTCATTGAGTGTCAACGTCACGTCTGCAACCGGGACGCTAGGATGACCGAACCTCAAAGATCCCTGGCTGACGTGTAAGCCACAATACGCCATATTCTGGTACGAAGATGTTTCGCAAGGCAAGCCTCGTCTCATTTGCCGGTCTCAGGCTCTCGGAAAAGCCTGTCTGTACCGGGCCCGCAGCTGCTCGATGGAAACGTGGGTGTAACGCTGGGTGGTCCGCAGGGAGGAGTGGCCCAGCATCTCCTGAACTTCGCGCAGGTCGGCTCCCCCATCCAGCATATGCGTGGCGGCCGAGTGACGCAGAGCATGGGGGGCGATGTCGGGCACCCCGGCCTGACTAGCTGCCTGATGAACCACCTTGCGGACCTGCCTCTGGCCAACTCTGCCGCCTTGCTGACCCAGGAAGAGGGCCTGACCTGGTTTACGGGCCGACTTGACTGTTGCGCCCGTCAGGAGCGGCCGCCCCTCCCCTAGCCAGCGGTCCAGAGCACGATCTGCGGGCAGGCCATAGGGCAGGACGCGCTCCTTGGACCCCTTGCCCAGGACCTTTACAGTGCGGCTGTGCCGGTTCACATCCTCCAAGTCCAGTCCGCAGAGCTCGGCCACACGCATGCCTGTCGCGTAAAGCAGCTCCAGCATGGCCGCGTCACGCACCTGCAATGCCGCCTGAACGTCCTGGTCCTCACGGGGCTCGACCGGATCCTGGTCAACCGTATCCATCAGAGTGTTGGCCTGGTCATGCGTCAGAATCCGAGGAAGGTGCTCGGACTGCTTGGGACTGCTCAGGGCCAGGGTGGGATCGGTCTTGATCCGGCCATGCCGGCTGAGCCAGCCGAAGAAGGACCTCAGTGCGGCAGTCTTCCGGCCCATGGTGGAGCGGGCGTGGGTCGATGCCTCGTGGGCCAGCCAGGACCTGATGGTGGCCAGGTCGATCTGCGAGGGGTCATCGATGCCATGCAGGTGCATCAGATGCAGGAAGCCCGCCAGATCGGCCCGGTAGGACCGCACGGTATTGGGACTCTTGCCTGCCACCCGGGAAAGATAGTCGGTAAAGTCCTGCAGATCCTGATCCACTGCGGGCTCTCCCTTCGCTTCGCTGTGCTGCATATCCACGCAACATGTGCAATACAGTCTAGGCCCTTTCGCCATCGTCGAAGCCGCAGGCGATACTGACCCGGGAGGTGGATAGCCATGCGCTTGCCAGCAACCATACCGGCCGGAGCGCGGCTGGTGGTCAGGATTGCCCTTGGGCCGGACCCGGAAGACGGAAGGCCCAAGTTCCGAGACTACGTGGGCCATGTGGTCGACTGGGATGGACAGCGGCTGATTTTGGACAGGGACCCAGCGGCCAATGGCTCACGTCCCGGAGAGCGCGTGAAACTCCAAGCGGAAGACGTGGTGGCTCTGAAGCCGGTCCCGGAACGCCGTTCGCCCCGCTCGGACCCTCCGGATCTCAATCGATGATCGGAGGATGCAACACCCGGGCCCGACTGGTGGTCAGGAAGGCCGATACCTGCTCGCCCCGCAGGGCCGATTCAAGCAGCTCCTGCCGCCAATTGCCCTTCTGCGGGTCCAGTTCAAGGTCGGTGGAGGGAATCTGTTCCTGATCACCTAGGGCGGCCTTGTAGCGCCGGAAGGGATCAGCCTGGAGGAAGAAGTCCCGACGATTTGCGTCGGCTTCCGACTCGTGGTCCCGCAGGAGAGAAGCCATGCCCTGCAGATTTTCGACCAGGGTATCCAAAAGGTCAGCCACCTGGTCGGCGTTCTCCTCCACCATGGCCCGGGTCCGCTCCGGGTCGGTCAGGGCTACCCGGGTCATGTCCCGCCAGGACCCGGCTGCCAGAGCCGAAGCCACCCGGCGGTCAGGCGATGTCGCCAGCATGTCGGCCAAGGCAGTCGCCACCACATGGGGCATATGCGAGATCAGTGCCGCAGCACGGTCATGAGTGGCATCGTCCAAGGCGATCAGGCGGTTGCCCAGCCCCTGGGTGACCATGTCAGCCACAGTCAAAAAGCGGCTGTAATCCGTGTGCTCATCAACGCAGAGGGCCCAGAGGGCGCCTTCCAAAAGAGCCGGGTCCGAATCCTTATAGCCTGAACCCTCGCTGCCTGCCATGGGATGGGCACCTACATAGCGATCGGCCAGACCGGCCTGCTCAACCTGACGACGGACCGGACCCTTGACACTGCCCACATCGGTCAGGGTGGTGCCCCGAGTCAGTACAGGAGCCAGGGCCTGAAGCACGTCAGGCATAGCACGCAGAGGTGTGGCCAGCACCAGTACGTCGGGCTTGCCCTTGGCCAGCTCCTCCAGAGTGCCCACGCAGTGGATCCCCTGGCTGCGGGCCTGCTCGTAGGGGCGGTCGTTATGGTTCCATGCCATCACGAACCGACCCCGGGCAGCCAGGCGACGAGCCAACGATCCGCCGATCAGTCCCAGTCCCGCCACAGCGATCTTGTGGGCCGAAGTTAGCACCGGCGAGGCGGCCATACCCGCCATCGGGTGCATGTGCTCGGGTCCGGACAGGTCCATGGGCACGAAAGGCACGGATCCATCTACCATAACAACTCCTTGCTGATCGTCTCGCAATCGGGGTCCTCACCCCGGAAGGCCCCTGCTCTGGGCAGCATCCACTCGCGAATGGGTGGGGCTGGATGCGGTGTGCGCGGATGGACCGCTAGGGTCTTCAGCCAGTCCCCTCTGTCCAGCAGGTCGGCCAACACCTGATGCAGACCCCTCTGCCAGGGTGCGGCATCGATGCTGGCTACGAAGCTGTAGGTCCCGTCGTGCCCCTTGATAGGACGAGACATGAATGAGGTCATGTTCAGGCCCGCATCGCGCAGGCGGTCCAGCAGGTCGGCCAGCACGCCCGGCCCGGTATTCAAGGGAATAAAGGTGACGATGGATTCGAAATCCCCGCCCGGCGCCAGGCGGCGCGCCAGCCAGGCGGCCTGATCCCGAGGAGCCAGCAGGAGGAAGTCGGTTCGGGCTCCCTGATAGTCCTGCACCTCCCGCCGGTAGGTCTTCAGTCCGTAAAGGCTCCCGCAGATGCGTGGGCCCAGAGCCACCTGATCAGGGCCCAGATCACGGCAGGCCGCAGCGTTGGAGTTGGCCGTCACAGGATTGAGGCCGGTCTCTTTGATGAAGCCCTTGCACTGGGCCAGTCCGTGGGGGTGGGCGCCGACCTGGCGCAGGGGGCCATGGTCGGCCCGGACGAAGGCATCGAAAACGATGGGCAGGCGGACCATGCCGAAGCCCGCTGCCGCTTGAGCGTCAATCAGAGCATCCATATTGGGTACCACATGGCCCTCTACGTTGTTTTCCCAGGCCAGCACTCCCCAGCCTCGGCCCTCTTCCACGGCGGCCACGATGGAAGCCGCATCTGGGCAGGGTCGCAAGTCAGCCTTGCAGCCCAGCCTCGTCTCCACGAGACTGGCGGCCTCAAGGGCGGCCTGATGGGTGAAAGTCCCCTTAGGACCCAAGAAGTGCAGAAGGATCCGGTCAGGTAGAGTCCCAGACCTTTCTGATGGATCCCGGCTCATGCTGATCGCCCTTCACGACGCAGAGGGCCGTCCGCAAACCAGGAGGCCGGCAGGCAGATGGCGAGGGTCTGGATCAGGATCAGCCCACCCATCCAGAGGAAGACCGCATACTTGGCAAAGAATGCGGGGAAATTGGCATAGGGCATGAGAACATCGCCGCCCGGCCCCCGCATGGAGAGCAGCCAGACGATGACCGTCGAGGCCACCAGATGCAAGGCCAACCCCATAGTGCCGCTATCGCAACGAACCCACCAGGAGGCCAGAGCCACCAGCAGATAGGCCAGGATCATGCCCCAGGGCAGACCCTGAGCGGCTCCGGAACGCTGAACCAGGGTCCCCAGCACGCCCACCGCCAGACCGATGGGCAGGCTCAGCAGGCAACGGAAGGGGCTTGCCTTGCCGACCTCCTTCATCGAATGGGAGGAGGTCTGATCCTCGGATGTCGAAACCTGTCTCTTCATGGGTTCAAGACTAGTCCGACCCGGTCACCGCGGGACGGCCGGGTCGGACTAGTCTGATGATGAGAGAAGATTACTTCTTGTTGGCCCTGCGCTGGCGGGCGTTCCACTTGTACCAGGCATCCCTGTCCAGGATGATCTTGCGCACACGGATGGACTCCGGGGTCACCTCCACGCACTCGTCATCGTTGGCGAAGTCCAGAGACTCCTCCAGGCTCATGTCGATAGGCGGGGTCAGGGTCTCCAGCACGTCGGCTGTGGAGGAACGCATATTGGTCATGTGCTTCTCCAGGGTGATGTTGATGTCCAAATCGCCGGGTTTGTTGTTGATGCCCACGATCTGCCCCTCGTAGACGGGCGACTGGGGCTTGACGAAGAAGTCTCCCCGGGCCTGAAGCTTCTGCATGGCGTAGGGGCTGGCCTTGCCCGAGCGATCGGAGACCATGGATCCGTTCTGCCGGGTCTTGATGTCGCCTGCCCAGGGAGCGTAGCCGGCGGAGATCGACGAGGAGATGCCGGTGCCGCGGGTGGCGGTCAGCAGAGCAGTGCGGAAGCCCAGAAGGCCACGGGAAGGCACCGTGAACTGCATCCTGACCCAGCCGGAACCATGGTTGGTCATGGTCTCCATGCGGCCCTTGCGATCGGCCATGAGCTGGGTGACTGCGCCCATGTATTCCTCGGGCACGTCGATGGTGTCGGACTCCATGGGCTCCTGAAGCTTGCCGTCAATGGTCTTGGTGACCACCTGGGGGCGGCCCACAGTCAGTTCGTATCCCTCACGGCGCATCTGCTCGGCCAGGATGGCTAGTGCCAGCTCGCCACGACCTTGTACCTCCCAAGCGTCGGGCCGGTCGGTGGGCAGCACCTTGATGGAGACATTGCCGATCAGCTCGCGGTCCAGGCGATCCTTGAGCATGCGAGCGGTCAGCTTGTGGTCCTTGCCCTCAGTGCCAGCCAGGGGCGAATCATTGGTGCCGAAGGTCATGGAGACAGCCGGGTCGTCAACATGGATCAAAGGCAGAGGGCGGGGATCGTCCTGGTCGACGATGGTCTCGCCGATCATGATGTCCTCAACGCCAGCTACTGCCACGATGTCGCCAGGGCCTGCCTCATCCACGGGGAAGCGCTGCAGGCCCTTGGTCCGCAGAATCTCGGTCAGCTTGAAGTTCTCTATGGACCCGTCCACGCGCGACAGGCCGTACTGGCGGCCCTTGGTCAGGGTGCCGTTGTAGATGCGCACTAGGCCCAGACGCCCCAGATAGTCGGAGGCGTCGATGTTGGTCACATGGGCCTGCAGGGGGGCACCCTCCTCGTACACCGGGGCGGGAATATTGTTCAGAATGGCTTCGAAAAGTGGCTCCAGATCGTCGTTGTCAGGCACGGCTCCATCAGCTGGCTGATTCACAGAGGCCTTGCCAGCCTTGGCTGCGCAGTAGATCACTGGCAGATCCAAGAGGGAATCCAGGTCCAGATCCACTCCTTCCTCGCTCACGTCCTGGGCCAGGCCAAGAAGCAGATCGGTGGACTCTGAGACCACCTCGGAGATGCGGGCATCGGGCCGATCAGTCTTGTTGATGACCAGAATGACCGGCAGCTTGGCCTCAAGGGCCTTGCGCAGGACAAATCGGGTCTGGGGCAGGGGGCCCTCTGATGCATCCACCAGCAGGACCACCCCGTCGACCATGGAGATGCCGCGCTCCACCTCGCCGCCGAAGTCAGCGTGGCCCGGGGTATCCACCACGTTGATGGTGATGCCATCGGGCTCGCCCAGTTTGGCGGACAGAGGACCTGTGTACTTGACGGCGGTGTTCTTGGCCAGGATGGTGATGCCCTTCTCCCTCTCCAGGTCGTTGGAATCCATGACCCGGTCGGGCACCTCCTCCCGCTCCGAGAAGACGTGCGACTGCTGCAGCATGGCATTGACCAGAGTGGTTTTGCCGTGATCAACGTGTGCCACAATCGCCACATTTCGTATATCGCCGCGTACCGCCATCAAAACCTCATTCTCGTGAATGCTTCCTCATGCCCGCTACCGTCCTTCTGTCGGATGGCACGGTCCCGGAATTGGACAAACAGAGACAAGTGTAACCGCCTTGGATGACAGACGATCACTGCTCCACGCCCTTGGGCGAACCCTGGGCCGGATCCGGGGACTGAAGCTGGTCGGACAGCTCCTGGCGGGCCTCAGCCAGAGCCGAGTCCTCATCGGGCAGGAAGGGGGCTAGGGATGGGAGGTCCTCCAAGGATTGCAGGCCCATCCGCTCAAGGAAGAGGTCGGTGGTGACCAGCAGCGCGGCGTGGGTCTGCTCGTCAAGGCCCTCCTCGCGGACCAGGCCGCGCACCAACAGAGCCCGGATGACCCCGTCCGAGTTGACCCCGCGGATCTGTCCCACCTGGGCTCGGGTCATGGGCTGGCGATAGGCCACGATGGCCAGGGCCTCCAGGGCTGCCTGGGAGAGCCGAGCCGTCTGTCCATCCTTGACGAAGGCTGCCACGACAGGCTGGTAGGCGGCCCGGCTGGTCAGCTGCCAGCCCCGGGCAGTCCGACGCAGTTCAAATCCTCGATCGCTATAGAACTCGGCCAGCGATTCCAAGGCGGCACTGACCTGGTCAGCATCCACGGCCAGCACCCGGGAGAAGTCCTCTGCAGTCAGCGGCCGATCCGTGGCAACCAGTATGGCCTCCAGGCAGGAAGAGAGTCCACCGGGAAAGTCCTGCACGTCGAAGTCCACGTACTCGGGACGGGTGTCAGGAGCCGATGAGTGACTCATGCGAAGTCCCCCTCACTGATCAAGGCCGTTTCCGACTTCCGGGTCGGCCCTACCCAGCGTAGATAGAGCGGCTGATAGGGACCATCCTGATAATACTGGATCAGCTCCTGCCGGAAGAAGATCAGCACGGCCAGAAATCTAGCCACCACCTGCGCTCGACCCTTTGAGGAAGCGACCAGATCGGCGAAGGCCACCGGGTGACCTGGCTGCGCCAGGAGGGCCCGGCGAACCTGGTCGGCCTCCTTGTTCAGATCTACCAGTGGCACATGCAGCTGGTCCAGACGAACCTGGGAGGCGGGAGCGTTGACCAGAGCATTAGCGCAGAGCAGGGCCAGGTCCTCCGGTTTCAGCGTCCAGACCAGATCAGGCAGCAGATGAGCCAGCTGAGGCTCCAGATGGCCGGGATGCGGGTAGCGGCCGGAGTTGGCGGCCAGCCTGGCCCGAAAGTCCTGCCCTGCCTGCTTGAAGGCTCTGTACTGCAGGAGTCTGGCGAAGAGCAGATCACGCTCCCGGAGGGCGTCCATTGAGGCCTGGTCGCGCATGGACTCGTCCTCTACAGGCAGCAGAGCGGCGCTCTTGGCCTCCACCAGAACCGAGGCCACGTCCAGGAAGGCGCTGGCCTGGTCCAGTCCCTGACTGAAGTCCAATGTGCGTACATAGCCCAGGAACTCCCCGGTGATGGAGGCTAGCGAGACCTCCGTCAGGGAAAGCTTTCGGTTGGCCAGCATGCCCAGCAGCAGATCGAAGGGTCCCTGGTAGACATCCAGGTCGACAGCGAAGCCGTCCGTTGATCCCCTCACGCCACAATGCCGCGGTCGATCAGCTCCCGGGCGACCTCCCGATACTCCTTGGCGGTCTTATGCTCGGGGGCGAACATGGTGATGGGCTCGCCGGCCACCGTGGCGTCGGGCAGCTTGATGGACCGGCTGATGATGGAGTGCAGGACCTTGTCCTTGAAGGCCTCATAGATACGCTGAAGCACCTCGTCAGAATGCAGGGTCTTGGTGTACATGGTGACCAGCACCCCATAGATCTGCAGGTCGGGGTTGATGCGGCTACGGACCTTCTCAATGGATTGCATGAGCAGGGCCACACCGCGCAAGGCGAAGAACTCAGCCGCGACGGGAATGATGACCCCGTCCGCAGCAGTCAGTGCATTGACCGTCAGCAGTCCAAGCGAGGGCTGGCAATCGATGATGATGACGTCATACTCCTGACGCAGAGGCCGAATGGCGGCCGACAGGGCCTGCTCTCGACCGACCTCCGTGACCAGCTGAATCTCAGCGGCCGACAGATCGATATTGGCCGGGATAATGTCCAGACCGTCAAAACGAGTGTGTCGGACCACCTTGTGGACATCCAGGGACGAATCGAACATGGCGGTGTAAATGGTGTTGTCCACGCTGTTGGCGTTGATGCCCAGACCCACGGTAGCCGCGCCCTGGGGGTCAAAGTCCACGATCAGAACGCGTCGTCCATACTGGCACAGGGCTCCAGCGATGTTGATGGATGATGTGGTCTTGCCCACGCCGCCCTTCTGGTTGCACATAGCAAGGACACGGGCCGGGCCGTGCTGTTTCAAAGGCTCCGGGGCAACGAACGTCTCATATTCGCGCCCTAACAAATCCGTAGGCATGCCTCTACCCTATCAAGTTTCCGACCGCATTCGCGGGTTGGCGGGTCAACGGGCACGGGGATGGGCCGTCTGGTAGGTCTCGATCAAGGCCTGAGGGCTGACGTGTGTGTATATCTGCGTCGTGGTCACCGAGGCATGGCCCAACAGCTCCTGGACAGAGCGCACATCGGCTCCTCCCTCCAGCAGATGAGTGGCAAACGAGTGCCGCAAGGTATGAGGATGCAGGGGTCTATTCAGACCTGCCCGGCGGCCGGCATCCCTGACCACCTGCCAGACGGTTTGTCTGGTCAGCCGCTTGCCTCGTTTGTTCAGGAAAACGGCCCGCAGCTCCCTACCCTTGGCGGCTCGATCGCAGAGGCTGGGCCGCCCCATATTCAAGTAGGCCTCCATGGCCTGGCAGGCGTAGGAGCCTATAGGCACCAGACGCTGCTTGTCGCCCTTGCCGGTCAGACGGGCCACCCGCTCGTGCAGGTCCACGTCTTCCAGATCGGCGCCCACGGCCTCCGAGACCCGGCAACCGGTGGCGTACATGAACTCCAGCAGGGCTTTGTCTCGCAGGATCACCGGATCCTTGGACCCGCCCATGGCGGCCACATCCAGCAACCGGGACACCTGTTCCACGTCCAGCACATCCGGCAGGGCCGAGGAGCCCTTGGGAGCCTTGACGGTACGGGAGACATCCTGGTCGGTCACCTCCTGCTTGAGAGCGAACCGATGCCACTCATGGACCGCAGCCATCCTTCGTGAGCGACTGGCTGGACTCTCACCAGCCAGATGGGCCAGAAAACCCTCCACATCGGCGGTTTGGATCTGCTCAAGACAGGTGATGCCACGACCGGACAGCCAGCTGATGTACATGCTCAGATCGGAACGATAGGCCTTGACCGTGGCAGGGGCGAGACCCCGCTCCAGGCCGGTATAGGCCAGGAACTGATCCAGCAGTTCAGTCAGTCCATCCTGATGATCGGACGATGACGAAAGGCCTTTGCCGTCCACTCCCGCTCAACCTCCGGTTCTGTTCATCAATGCTGGTCTCAGGCCACATTCTAACGCTCTGCCCCTCTTCCCTGCCTCCAACGCGCTTGGCATAAAGACGGATCGCTTAAGAGATCTCCTTGATCAGCCCCTGGATTCCTTTTTGCTGAAGAATGCGTCGATATGGGCCGGCCTCCCTGGTGATGATTCCGTCAATTGCGTGCATGCCCAGCAGCTCCACAGGCGCATTGTCATCGGTCAATATTCTCCCCTTAGAATCTTGAACCGCGCTCAGACGCGAGCTAACCTTCTCCATCATGTCCGACAAATCCGGATCAGGGCTGACCCTGGCGGCAGCCTCCGCCAGAAGGTCAGAACCCGGATAATCCCTCATAGGCTCCTTCTTGTCCCCTCCTCCTGAGACCGAAGACTTCCCTGAAGTCGGGTGACGTGCAAAAAGCTCGCGATTGGTGGTCTGAGGCACGTCGGCCGTCAGGATTGCATTGGCTCCGAAGACCCTGGTGATGGTACTCGTCAGGGCTGCATTGATGGACCCCTGACCGTCGTCGATCATGTTCATGTTGACCACCATGACCCCGCCAGGATTCAGGTGATCCCTGACCAGGTCGAAGAACTCAGTTGAGCTCATCTGAAAGGGAATGGTGATGTCCTGATAGGCATCGACCATGATCAGATCGTAGCGCTGGCTATTGGCTGCCAGCCAGGCCCGACCATCATAGGTGGAAACCGGAATGTCAGCAGGCTGATCGAAATATGTGAGGGCCAGGTCGCTGATGGTCCGGTCGATTTCCACCCCTTGGATGGCCATCCGAGGATAGTACCGCTTCAGCTGCCGAGCGTAGGTTCCGGTCCCCATCCCCAGGATCAGGGCAGAGCGGGCCTGTTCAGCCATGAGCGGTGCCGCCAGAGCCGTGTCGTAGTACATGCCGGTCATCCCGGGATGCTTCATGGTCACTGACTGGACGCCAAAAAGGACGTTGGTGGAAAGGATGGTTCTGTCCGCCAGGGTTTTGACCTGCAGATAGTTGTAAATGGACTCGCCTTCATAGGCCAGACCCTTCTGCCAGAAGGCGAACCCCGTCATCGGCGACAGGACGGCCGAGACCACAAAGGCCGCCGTGGCCATGAAGCAGATCAAGCGGTGCACATGGGAGAAAAGAAAGTAGACCAAGGCCACCAGAAGAAGTATTCCGGAGAAGATCAGAAAGGTGACGAAGGTCCCCACGGCTGGAATGGTCACGAAAGTAGGCAGGAAGGTGCCCAGGATGGAGCCTACGGTGTTGCAGGCGCTGAGCCGACCGACCACCGAAGCATTGTCGTCCAAGGAGACAGTGGCGCTCTTGACCAGGCCGGGGGTGATGGTGCCCAGGAGGAAGAGGGGCGGAACAAAGATGATCAGGCAGGAGATGAATGCCGCCAGGACCAGGAAATTTGCAGAGACGGCCACGATCAGCAGCCCCGAGATCAGAATAATCAGATACTTGCCTACCAGGGGGATCAGGGCTATCCAGACGGCAGCGGCCATAATGCACAGGTAGAGCCTGTCAGGGTCGGGGTTCCTGTCGGCCCAGCGCCCACCGACGACGGCGCCCAAGGCCAGGGCGATCATGATGGTCCCGATGATGATGGTCCAAACGATCTGGGAGGACGAGAAGTATGGAGCCAACAGACGAGAGGCACCCAGCTCGGCGGCCATGACGGCCATTCCCGAGAAGAACTCCGTGACATAGAGAAAAATCCTGGACCGAAGAATGGGGCGCGACTGATTGATTTTGGTCAGCTTAGAGGTGCCACCGCTTTGTGATGGGTTGGCCTGACCTGCCGATTCTGCCGATGCAGCTGATGCATCTATGCTTTGATCATCGTTCATAGCAGCTCCCGGCATCATTGTCGTCAATCAACTTACCGTCCCCCTGAGCAATGGTCAACTATGCAAAGAACCTCGCTAAAGGCGAGGTTCTTACAATGCGCTGCCTGGCTTCGCTGACTCAGGCAGCGACCGGAGCGTTCACATCGGCAGGCAGGGCCTTCTTGGCCTCGGCCACGATGGCGTTGAAGGTGTCGATGTCGTTGACGGCCAGGTCAGCCAGGGCGCGGCGGTCCAGCTCGATCCCGGCCAGGCGCAGCCCCTGGATGAAGCGGTTGTAGGTGATTCCCTGGGCGCGGCATCCGGCGTTGATGCGCTGGATCCACAGCTTGCGGAAGTCGCCCTTGCGGGCCTTGCGGTCCCGGAAGTTGTATGTATATGAATGAAGCAGCTGCTCCTTAGCCTTGCGGTAGAGACGGGAGCGCTGGCCACGGTAGCCTGATGCCCGCTCCAGGACGACCCGACGCTTCTTATGCGCGTTGACAGCCCGCTTGACTCGTGCCATAGATATTCCTCAGCTTTCTAAAATCTCACTCGACGCGACAGCGCCCGCTCAGCGGGCCAGCATCCTCTTCATGTTCTTGGACTGGGTCGGAGCGAGCACCTCGTCAGTGGACAGGTGACGACGCTTCTTGGCCGACTTGTGCTCCAGATTGTGGCGCATACCGGTCCCGGCGTGCATGAGCTTGCCCGAACCCGTGGTCCGGACGCGCTTGGATGCGGCGGAGTTACTTTTCATCTTCGGCATTGCTGCCCTCCTTGGATTTCATCTGCTTGGGAGAAGTATTGCTGGATCCCGCGTGTTCTTGGACAGTGCGCGCGGTCTCCTTTTCGTCAGCCTTGGCAGCCAGATGAGCCGCCTGACGGGCTTTGCGCTCAGCACGGGCCTGGCCGCCACGCCGACGCTGCTCGGACTGGGTGTGGACCTTTTTGCCCTTGGGCGACAGGGTCATGATGATGTTACGCCCCTCCTGCTTGGGGGCGAATTCAATGGAGCCTAGATCCGCGACATCGTCAGCCAGCTTGCGCAGGAGCTCCACGCCGCCGATGGGCCGGGACTGCTCGCGCCCACGCAGCATGATAGTGACCTTGACCTTGTCTCCTGCAGACAGGAAGCGGCGCACATGCCCCTCCTTGACCTCGAAGTCATGGTCGTCGATCTTCAGTCTGAAACGGATCTCCTTGATCTCCGACATGCTCTGATTACGGCGCGCCTCACGAGCCTTGATCTTCTCGTTGTATTTGAACTTGCCGTAATCAATAAGCTTGGCGACCGGAGGCTTGGCCTTGGGCGCAACCTCGACCAAGTCAAGATTGGCCTCCTTGGCCAGGTTGAGGGCGACGGAGGTCGCAATGATTCCCACCTGCTCGCCGTTGGGCCCGATCAGGCGTACCTGAGACACTCGTATATCGTCGTTAATCCTTGGTTCGTCGCTAATGATGACTCCTTCTCAAATACCACAACATCCACTGCCAGGCGAAGGACCCATGGGTTTCGAACATGACCGTCACAGCCGTATGGCGCTGAAACCGCCAATGTCTGCATCTTAATGATGACGGCCAGCCGTCATCGACGCAGGTCGAACCCGAAGCCATGGAAGGCTCCCAGGTGGGATCATCCGCTTTCTTGATTTCTCAAGCCGTGTAGCAGTATAGCACAGCCCTCAAGACAGACCGCTAGGCTTGAAGATCCAGCAAATCTGGCTTGGTCCCGTCGTGTATGAAATAGACGTCATACCAGGTCAGGAAGGAGTAGACAGTCCAGATCTTGCGGCGGGCGTCGTTACGCTTGGCATAGTTGTCGTCCAGCATGCGCAGCAGAGCCTCCTGGTCAAAGAACTCGCCCACCCACTCCTGCTCGAACAAGCTACGGATCAGCTTATAATAACGCTTCTGATGCAGCCAGTCCCGGATGGGCACGGGGAAGCCCAGCTTCTCCCTGGAGGACCACTCCCTGGGAATATGGCGGTCTGCAGCCTTGCGGAAGATGAACTTGGTGTTCTGATCAGTAATCAGGTATTTGGTAGGCACCTTCTCAGCCACATCCATCAGCTTGCGATCCAGGAGGGGAACCCGCAGCTCCAAGGAGTGGGCCATGGTCATCTTGTCGGCCTTGAGCAGGATATCCCCGGGCATCCACTGATGCATATCCAGATACTGCTTCTTCTTGATCTCGGACAGGCTGCGCCCCTTGAGACGGGAATATATCCTTCCTGTGATCTCGTAGACCCGTGGAGCCTTGCGATAAGCCGGCTTGAGCAGTCTGCCGGCCTCGTCCTCGTCAAAGACCTTTGCCTGACCGATGAAGTTCTCCTCGGCAGGAGCCAGGCTGGCATACAGGTGCCAGGCCCCGTGGAAGTGCTTGCCCTTGGCCCAGCGTCCAATAGCGTACCGGGCCTTGCGGGGCAATCGGCCCAGAAGGCGGGTGACGTCCTTGATGATGCGCGAGCGCGTATGCACACCGTAGTCTATGTAGCCAGCGAAGAGCTCGTCGGCGCCCTCCCCGCTCAGGACTACGCGCAGGTCTCGGCTGGCCAGCTCGGAAAGGAAGAAGAGCGGCACGCAGGAAGGATTCGAGTCTGGTTCGTCCATGTACCACTGGATCTGCGGGAAGTAGCTGAAGGCCTGGTCGCCGTCCAAGGACTCAGCGGTGTTGTTGAGCTTGAGTATGGATGCCAGCTCGCCTGCCTGGTCGGACTCGTTGTAGGTCCCCTTGCCGAAGCCGATCGAGTAGGTATGACGGGGGCGTGCTAGGGCTGCGACATAGCTGGAGTCCACCCCTGAAGAGAGAAAGGAGCCTACCTCCACATCGGCCACCTGGTGGGCCTTGATCGAATCCTGGACAGTCTGGTCGACTGAGTCGACCAAGTCCCTCAGATTCTGCTTGCTCTCTCCGAATGCCGGGTCGTAATACTGGTGTATGTCCATCTTCCCGTCCCGGAAGGTGAACCAATGGCCCTCGGGAAGTTTGAATACTCCCTTGAAAAAGGTTTCGGGGAGCGCCGAGTACTGGAAGGTCATGTAGGGACGCAGGGCCTGGGTGTTGAGCTCCTTGTGGAAGTCCGGATGCTGCAGGAGGCTCTTGATCTCCGAGGCATACATAAAGGTGCCGCCCATCTGGGCGTAATAGAAGGGCTTGATGCCGAAGTGATCCCGGGCTCCGAAGAGCTCGCCGCGGCCGCGGTCCCAGATGACGAAAGCGAACATGCCACGTAGGTGGTTGACCACCTGGTGACTCCACTGCTCGTAGCCGTGCAGAATGACCTCGGTGTCCGACTCGGTGGAGAAACTGTGGCCCAGATCGATCAGTTGGCGGCGCAGTTCGCGGTAGTTGTAGATCTCCCCGTTCATGGTGATGGCCATGGAGGAATCCTCGTTGAAGATGGGCTGGTCTCCGCCCTGCAAATCGATAATGCTGAGGCGCCGAAAGCCCAAGGCCACCCGCCCGTCGACGAAATGACCCTCGTTATCAGGGCCACGGTGAGCGATGATGTCCGTCATCCGCTTAAGCACGGTCGTCTTTTCCTCGGCAGAGGCGTCGTTAACGAACCCAGCAATCCCGCACATTGGCCTAGCTCCTTATTGGTCCACCATCAGCCCACAATAGACCAAATGGACAGCAGAAAAAAACAAGAGGACCTTATGCGTGGACTAGACCGGAACTCCCATGGACTGGAGACTCCGGCATGCCGCCGAAAGCAGAACTGTCAGCGTGCTGCCGCGTCCACTAGGGGCAGGTAGTCTCCGTAGCCCTCTGCCTCCATCCGGTCCCGCGGCACGAAACGTAGGGCGGCGGAGTTCATGCAGTAGCGCTGCCCGCCACGGTCAGCCGGGCCATCGTCGAAGACATGCCCCAGATGGATGCCGGTCTGTGCCGTCCGTACCTCGATCCGAGGCCGGCCCAGCAACTTGTAGTCCTTGCGGTTGACCAGCAGTTGAGGGTCAATGGGCTTGGTGAAAGCCGGCCAGCCACAGCCCGAGTCATACTTGTCGGCCGAGGAGAAGAGCGGCTGCCCGCTGACAACGTCCACATAGATGCCCGGGCGGAACTCTCCGTCGTAGGCGTTGGCGAAGGGCCGTTCGGTAGCCGAATGCTGAGTCACCTCGTAGCTTTCAGGGTCCAGGGACCAGATGCGCTCGATGTAGCGCTGGCGGGAGGCAGCGTTGGCAATGGCATCCAAAGAAATGTGACAATATCCGTCGGGATGCTTGAGCAGATAGTCCTGGTGGGACTGCTCAGCCGGATAGAAGTTGATCAGAGCCTCCACTTGCACAGCGGGTTGACGGCCGGTCCTGCGCTCCAGCTCCTCCAAGGCGCGACGAAAGACGGGCTCCTCCTGCTCGCGATGCTCGGGATCCCAATAGAGGCCGCTGCGATACTGCCTGCCTCGGTCGTTGCCCTGCCGATCCACCGAGAAGGGGTCGATCAGATCCAGCAGAAGCAGGGTCAGTGTTCGCAGACTGACCATCTGAGGATCGTAGGTCAGCCGCACGCTCTCCACGGCATCGGTGACACCGCTGCAGACCTGCTCATAGCTGGGGTCGGGCACTGTGGACTGGGCATATCCCACCTGGGTGTCGATGATCCCGTCCACCTCCTGGAAGAACCGCTCAATGCCCCAGAAGCATCCCCCCGCCAGGACGACTGTGGCCGGGTTGCTGGTCGAAATCTTGTTCTCGTCCATGATCCCTCCTCACATACCAGTGCCTTTCACTGGGCTCAACATGGGCCGAAGAGCACCTATTCCGCCCCTGTCGCGTCTTAACAGCCTTCTCACATTGTCGACCAGCCTGCTCCTGCACCGCAAGAGGCGATTATCATGTGACCATCTCCAAATCGAAGCCAGGAGGCAGATCATGCAGCCAGCGCAGGAAGACGCAGATGAAGATGCGAAGCCCTCCGGGACCATTCTGGGCTCTCTGGCTGCGGCCTTTCCCCGGACCCTGCCCATCATGGCCGGATTCCTGGTGCTGGGGATCTCCTACGGTTTTTTGATGACCAGCCGCGGATTCCCGGTGATCTATCCGCTGGCTATGAGCGCCTTGATCTACGCCGGATCCATGGAGTTCGTGACCGTGGATCTGCTCATGTCCACCTTCAACCCCTGGGGCGCACTGATGCTGACCCTAATGGTCAATGCGCGGCACCTCTTCTACGGCCTGGCCATGCTGCCGGTCTTTCGAGGAACGGGCCGTAAGAAGCCTTACCTGATCTTCGGCATGTGCGACGAGACCTTCGCTCTGGAATCCGCTGAGCCTCACCCGGCAGGAACCGACAAGGGCTGGTACCTGTTCTTCGTCACCCTGCTCAACCAGATCTACTGGGTTGGAGGCGCCACTTTGGGCGCTGTGCTGGGCAACCTGGCGAACTTCGACACCAGGGGGCTGGATTTCGTGCTGACCGCCATGTTCCTAGTCCTCTTTCTGGAGCAGTGGCGGCAGGCTGAAGCCCGCCTGCCGGCCATGATTGGTCTGCTGGCCTCGCTGGCCTGCCTGCTGGTCTTCGGACCCGATCGATTCATCATTCCATCCATGACGGTCATACTGATCGTCTTTATCCTGCTGGACTTCCGCAGCCGCAAGGAGACCTCATGACCACTGCACAGCAACTGATCACCATAGGCATTGTGGTCCTGGGAACCATGGCCACCAGATTCCTGCCCTTCATAATCTGGCCGGAGGGGCGTCGGCCGCCGGCACTGGTGACCAGGCTGGGACGTCTGCTGCCAGCCGCTGTCATGGGTCTGCTGGTGGTCTATTCGCTCAGGCACACCAACCTGGTCGGAGGCGACCACGGGATCTATGAGGCACTGGCTCTGCTGGTCACGACCCTAGTCCACCTACACTGGCGGAACATGATGGTCAGCATTGCCTGCGGCACCCTGACCTACATGGCCCTGGTGCAGGGTTGGCTGGCCTTCCTGGTCAGTCTGGCTGGTCTGGGATGATGAAGGCGCCTCCAAAGGACGAGCACAGAAAGGAGAATCTTATGCAGGATGTCGGTCAGCCGGACCGTACGAGCCAAGCGGGTCAAGCGCCGCTCTGCCGGATTTGGGGCGCCGGCCAGTACTTTGGAAAAGAGACGACTCGCGGCGGACAGGCCCTGGTTATCGCGGCGGACGGTGGACTTGAGCCGGCTCTGGAGCACGGGGACGAGCCGGACCTGGTCGTGGGGGACTTCGACTCCCTGCCCGCTGGCAGCCGAAGGCTGCGCACCGACATCCCCCGACGCGTCCTGCCTGCTGAAAAGGACGATACGGACCTGCTGGCAGCAGTCAAGGTTGGCTGGCAGCGCGGTTGCCGACAATTTCTTATATATGGCGGCTTGGGCGGACGCATGGATCATACGCTGGCCAACCTGAATCTGATCCATCTGATTGCCGCCAGCGGAGGCCGGGCCGAACTCTGGGGCCAGGGAATGCTGGTCACGGCCCTTGGCTCCGGAAGTCTGGATTTTCCCGCCTGGGAATGCCCGCCCAGGTCCATGGTCTCCGTCCTGTCGGCCGACGACCAGGCTCTGGGCGTAGTCGAACAGGGCCTCAAATACCAGACGGACGACATGACCATGACCAACCAGCAGGTGAACGGCGTCAGCAACGAGTTCCTGCCCGGCAGACCGGCCCACATAGCCCTGAAGCAGGGAACGGTGTTCGTCACCTATCCCACTTCAGCACCCGCGCCAGTCTGGAGCACCAGTCTGGAACCCAAGGCCAACCTGGGATCCTTGGAGACCCGGCCCTCCCAGCGGTTGGCCTGAGCCCGCTTGACCTGCAAGCCCTATCCGGAAAGGAAGACCTATGACAGCAGCATCAATCGCGCAATCAGCGATCCCGACAGTCGAACACCCGCTCTTCATCTGCTACAGCCGCTGTTCCACCTGCGCCAAGGCCCGCGCCTGGCTACGTGATCACAATGTGGACTTCACCGAGCGTGACATCAAGGAGTACCGCCCCACCCAGGAGGAACTGTCCGACTGGCTGGACATGAGCGGCCTGCCCATCCGACGATTCTTCAATACCTCGGGTCAGGCCTATCGCAGCCAGGGACTGAGCAAGCGTTTGCCGCAGATGGATACGGAGCAAGCTCTGCAGCTGCTGTCCACCGATGGCATGCTGGTCAAGCGTCCCATCCTGCTGGATGGCCGGCATGTCCTGGTCGGATTCCGTCAGCAGCAGTGGGAGGATTGGCTGGCCGATACGAACGAAAATTCTCACAATTCTTGATCGTTTTGTTGTGCAAACAAACAACAAAACCTACCAAGAATTTTGTTCGTTTTTTCCTCGGCACAACCCGTGTAATCGCTTGCTATAAGTACACAGGGTTCTATAAACTATGAGATGTTATCAGTAATCGGCCATATACGGTCCGGTAATTTTTGTGCTGTATACGGCCAATCTCCAAGGGAGAATTGAATGACAGTAAAGATTGGCATCAACGGATTCGGACGTATCGGTCGTCTGGCCTTCCGGCGCATCTTTGAGCTCCAGGCCCGTGGCGGCGACGCCTCCAACATCGAGGTTGCCGCCATCAACGATCTGACCACCCCGGCCATTCTGGCCTATCTGCTCAAGTACGACAGCACTCAGGGCACCTTCCGTCACGACGACGGCACCCCTGTCTCGGTCACCTCCACCGACACCGCCATCGTGGTGGACGGCAAGGAGTACCCGGTCTACGCCGAGAAGGATGCCAATAACATCCCATGGGTGAAGAACGACGGCGTTGACTACGTGCTGGAGTGCACCGGCTTCTACACCTCGGCCGAGAAGTCCCAGGCCCACCTGAATGCCGGAGCCAAGAAGGTTCTGATCTCCGCCCCTGCCAAGGACGACACCACGCCCACCGTGGTCTACGGCGTCAACCAGGAGACCCTGAAGCCTTCCGACAAGATCATCTCCGCCGGTTCCTGCACCACCGGATCTCTGGCCGCTATGGTCAAGATGCTGGATGACAACTTCGGCATCCGCATCGGCTACATGACCACCATCCATGCCTACACCGGCTCCCAGATGCTGCTGGACGGCCCCAAGGGCAACAAGCCGCGCAACACTCGCGCCGCCGCCATCAACACCATCGAGCACTCCACTGGTGCCGCCAAGGCCATCGGCAAGGTCGTTCCCTCTGTTGACGGCAAGCTGCAGGGCCATGCGCAGCGTGTGGCCGTTCCATCCGGTTCCGTCACCGAGCTGACCTGCGTCCTGGACAAGAAGGTCACCGTCGACGAGATCAACGACGCCGCCAAGAAGGCCTTCGAGGGCAAGGACTACTTCGGCTACAACGACGAGGGCATTGTCTCCTCCGACGTGATCGGCGACACCCACGGCGGCATCTTCGATCCCACGCAGACCGATGTCAACACCCACGGGGACGATCAGCTGGTCCGCACCGTTGCCTTCTACGACAACGAGTACGGCTTCACCAGCAACATGATCCGCACCCTGCTCTACTTCGCCGAACTGGGCGACTGAGCATCCAGCCGGTTCTTCCGGATATAGCGATTACGGGGTCCGTTCCCTACGGGGGACGGACCCCTTGCTGTGATCAGCGCCTCCGGGTGAGCGCCCGCATGGCCAGGTCGCAGACCAGGCCGACGACCATGCCTGCCAGAAAACCGATGGCCATGACGGCCAGAGGATTGTTTTCCAGCCAAGAGGCAGCCAGATATCCCAAGGTCCACATATAGATCGACCAGAGCAGACCGGCCAGTGCAGCCAGGGGCAGGTAACGGCTCAGCGGATACCGCGCCGCCCCGGCAGTCAGATTGACCACAGTCCGGCCCGAGGGCACGAAACGCGAGGCCAGCGTGAAGAAGCCACCTCCCCGCAGCAGAGCCCGGTGAGCCCAGGAAGTCACTGCCTTGCCTGCTGCCCCGCGAAAGACGGCCAGACGATTCAGCGGGACCAATCGCCCCAGCTCATAAGTGCAGGCATCGCCGCCCGCAAAAGCTAAAGCGCATACTAGGAAGACCAATACGGGCAGGGGTCGACCAGAAGCTCGAAAGGCCGAAGCCGTGGCCAGGACCATAAGCTCCGTGGGTATGGGAATGATCAGGGCATCCAAAAAGGCGGCCAGGAAAAGCACGGCCAGCCCCCATCCGCCCGTCACCGCATCGAGCAGCCAGGCATTGACTGCGGTCATGGACTACCCTTTCCGCGCAAGTGGCGCTAAAGACACCCCCTAAAAGCCTATATAAACGGTCAGTACCTTAGCATGGAGTCATGAGCAAGAAGAAACGGGCGGACTCGGAGGCTGCGACTCCAGCCATGGCCCAGCTGGATCGTCTGGGGATTCCATTCACCATTCACGAGTATCATCACAGCGCCGACCATATGGACCAGGGGTACGGCATCGAGGCGGCCAAAAAGCTGGGCCTGGATCCGCGCATGGTCTACAAGACCCTAATGGCTGACACGGGCAGGGAGCGGGTCATCGGCATTGTACCGGTGACCGGCCACCTGAACCTCAAGCACCTGGCAGCCGCCGTAGGAGCCAAGAAGGCACGCATGGCCGACAAGGCCCAGGCCGAACGGGAGAGCGGATACGTCCTGGGTGGCATATCGCCCTTCGGCCAGCGCACCGCACACATGACCGTGCTGGACCAGGGCGCACTGGAATTCGACACCATTATGGTCTCCGGCGGTAAGCGCGGCATCAGCCTGGGACTGGATCCGCAAGATCTGATACGGGTTCTCAAGGCCAAAACCGCGCCTCTAGCCACTGACTGAAGAGTTCGTCAGCCCTGTGGCTTGCCCAACCTTCCTGGACACCCGTGCAGAGCGCAGGGCGGCAGGCAGGACGAAATGCATATGCTCCTCGACTGCCCGGGCTCTAGTCACCTGGGTGAACCCCCGAGAGGCCAAGGTCTCCAGCACCGCCTGAACCAGATGCTCAGGAACCGAAGCACCCGAAGTGAGCCCCACGGAATCCATGCCCTGCAGCCAGGCGGGATCGAGCTCACCAGCATCGTCTACCCGATGAGCCCTTTGCCCGCCCTGACCTGGAAAGCGGACCTCCAGGGCCTGACGGGCCACCTCGACCAAACGCACCGAGTTGGAGGAGTTGGCCGACCCCACTACAATCATGCAGTCCGCCTGGCCCGCCACCATCTTGACAGCCTGCTGCCTGTTCTGAGTGGCGTAGCAGATGTCGGATCCCGGCGGCTCCTCTATCCAGGGGAATCGTAGACGCAGGGCCGTAGCCAGATCGGCGGTCTCATCCAGGCTCAAGGTGGTCTGGGTCAGCATGACCAGCGGCGTGTCCGGCCCGAAGCTCAAAGCGTCGATATCGGCCTCATGCTCCACCAGGTGAACCCGGTCCGGGGCCTCCCCCATGACTCCAACAGCCTCGTCGTGCCCCCGATGGCCTATATAGATGATCGAGTAGCCGTCCCGCACGAAGCGCTGAACCTCCCTGTGGACCTTGCTGACCAGGGGGCATGAGGCATCAACCACGCGCATCCCCCGCCGCTGGGCCTCCTTGACCACCGAGGGAGCGATTCCATGAGCCGAGAAGACCACGGGCACCCCGGCACGAACAGCCCGCTCGGGAATCTGGTCCAGTTCGTCCA
Organism: Bifidobacterium sp. ESL0819; assembly: GCF_052606245.1. Classification (NCBI taxonomy): domain Bacteria; kingdom Bacillati; phylum Actinomycetota; class Actinomycetes; order Bifidobacteriales; family Bifidobacteriaceae; genus Bifidobacterium; species Bifidobacterium sp. ESL0819. The sequence goes on along the minus strand of NZ_CP199587.1, from coordinate 1,292,465 downwards.
CGAACACGGCCCCTCGCTGGGACAGATCCTCGACCACATGCCGGTTGTGGACTATTTGCCGTCGCACATAGACCGGCGGCAGTCCCTGGTGGGGGTTGTCCGCATCCAGGATGGTCTGCACAGTCTGGATGGCCCGGTCCACCCCTGCGCAGAACCCGCGCGGATCAGCCAAGACGACGCGCCCCTGCCCCTGCTGGGTCGGCTGTTCGCACACGGTGGTCCGAAATCCTGACACTGCCGCTCCTTATCGATGTCAATCCGGACGGTCCCGGACGCTGCAATACCATGGTAGAAAGCCAGGGCGGAACCCGGAAGCCCATCTGCCACTCTTTCACCAAGAAGCCAAGACCGCTCAGGCGCTAGGATGGTGGCGTACCAAGCATCAACGGCACTATGGAAGTGGGAGCATGCACACGAACAAGATAATGGGCGGGGCCGTGCCCCGGACCGGACAGCAGTACAGCATCCGTCACGGGGACTACGAAGCAGTGGTGACCGAACTGGGAGCCATCCTGCGTGTCCTGAAATACCGGGGAAAGGATCTGCTTGCCTCATTCGACCCGGATGGAACCGTACCATGCAGCAACGGGAACGTCCTGGTCCCCTTCCCCAACCGCATCGAGGACGGCACCTACGACTTCCAGGGCCACACCTACACTCTGCCCATCGACGAGCACGACCGGCGCACCGCCATTCACGGCTACGGATACCGCGCCTATTGGCACTTGCAGGTCCTGGCTGAGGACTCCGTCAGCCTATCCTGGCGAGTGCCCGATATGGCCGGATACCCCTTCGACGTCGTGGTCACTGTTACCTACACCCTGGACGACCTGGGGCTGACCATGACCACCCGAGCCGTGAATCTGGGTGACGAGGCCGCGCCCTGGGCCTTCGGCATCCACCCCTGGCTGTCCAACGGCAAGCAGGGAATCGGCGACCAGATCCAGAAGGACAACGCCCCCTGCACCCTGACCATCCCCTGCAGCACCCATGTGGTGGTCGATCCGGACAGACTGCTGCCTACCGGCACCGAACCCGTCCAGGGACGAACTGATCTGCGTCAAGGCACTGTGCTGGGTGAAGATGCAGCCTTCGACGATGCCTGGACCGATGTGGAACGTGATGACGACGGGACCTGTTCGGCCTGGTTCACCAGGCCGGACGGCATCCGCATTCAGCTCTGGGGCGATGACACCATCACCTCCTGGCAGGTCTGCACTGGGACCGGCTTCTACGCCGACATGCGCCCGGCCGGCGTTGCCGTGGAACCCATGACCGCCTACGCCAATGCCTTCCGGACAGGCCGAAACCTGGTCATTCTGCAGCCTGCTGCCGTCTACACCACCCAGGTGGGATACCGGGCGCAACAGATCTGAAAGGCCTAGCTGGTCGACAACAGTCAGCCCGGTGTGCGATAATCGACAAGGTTTATCGGATTATCAGTAGCAAAGGAGACCAATCATGGGCATGCGCGGACGCAAGCGCAGGGATCGCCGCAAGAAGGCCGCCAACCACGGCAAGAGGCCGAATACCTGATCGTCTGCCCCGGCACCAATGGTGCCGGGGTTTTGCATATATAAATAAAAACCATGGCTGCATAAGCACGACCATGATCTCTGCAATAGTCTGACAGGACTCCTGACCTGCCAAGGAAACCGACTGGACCTACTTGTCCATACTGCGATCCGGCGTCCCCTGCTCCAGTTCATCCATCTGATCGAACATATGCCTGAGCCGATCCAGCAGACACTCCGGTGCGCATTCAGGGCGCAGATACCGACGCAGCTCCTCGATGACCATGCGCTCGCGCTCGTCGCAGCAGGATTCCGGATCGAAGCAGTCACTGGGATTCACGCAGGAGGCATCCTGATAGATCCGCAGGCTGGTGTGGGTCACCCTGACAGCGCCTCCATCATCGTAGGCGTAGTGACTCATCTCCACGCGTCGGTCCATGCTCCTGCCCGCTTCCTGATATTTGATCCTCGGAGCCCTCGATGCCCCTTGCTGCTGATCTCTATTTTTTTATACTAGGTCCGGCCTCAACCGGTCTATGGCGTTCCGCTGAGGGCTTGTCCACAGCCTCGTGCTCGTGCTGGTAGCCGCGCTCCTTGGCATACCGCTCCAGCTCCTGGCGCAGCTGTGATCGCGCCCGGTTCAGCCGGCTCATGACCGTACCGATCTTGATGCCCTCCTCGTCGGCCACTTGCTGATAGCTCTTGCCGTCGATGGCTGCGTCGATGAAGACCCGTCGACGTTCCGGACTGAGCCGGTCCAGGGCGGCCATGATCTCCTCGGGAGCAAAGGTCTCCATGTATTCCTGCTCGGCGGATTTGAGCCCCTCGGATCCATGCTCCGAGGCCGAATAGATGTCCCAGTCGTTGTACTCGCCTGTTGAGTCGTTGGCCCGTTGCGGGCGCCGCTTGGCCTTGTGGTACTGGTTGAAATAGGCGTTGCGCTCGATGGTGGTCATCCAAGCCTCAAAGTTGCTGCCGGGCTGGAAGCGGTCGAAGGCCTTGAATCCTCGCTCAAAGGTGTCCTGGACCAGATCCTGGGCGTCGTCGGGGTTGTTGGTCAGGCGCATGGCCTGGCGATAGAGCACATCCACCGCAGGCATGGCCAGGGCCTCGAATTGACGTTTTCTGCTTTCGAGCTCGCTGGTATCTGCCACACTCCCTATTGTGCCATCCCCCCTCGCCCGTGACGGTTTCGACCCGGTCGCCAGTCGGCCGGCCCTCGGTTACCATGATGACTGAGAGGAAATCACATTTATGGAAGACACTGCGCACACCAGCATGGAACAGGCACTTCAGTCCGCCCCGCAACAGGAGGGGTCGACTCGCCTAGGAGACTCCTGGCTTCTGGGGTTCGACACCGAGACCACGGGCACCAAACCAGGCAAGGACGGCATCGTCTCGGCCAGCCTGGTTCTGCGCGACCCGGCCAAGGGCTATTCAGGGGATGTGGTGGCCACCTGGATTGTCAACCCGCACCGGCATATCAGCAAAGGGGCCAGCCGGGTCAACGGATTCACCGACCAGCAGCTGGCCGCCGAGGGCATGGAACCCGAGCTGGCCACCGCGCAGATGGCCGGGTTCATTGCCCGCGCCCAGGACAAGCGCATCCCCCTGCTGGCCTACAACGCCCCCTTCGACGTGCATATGCTGGACGGGGACATAGCCCACTGGTGCTCAGGATCAGTCAAGCCCCTGGGCGAGGGGGATCTGCTGGTAGTGGACCCTCTGGTCCTGGACAGGGAGATCTCCCACCGGTCGGGCCGCCGCACCTTGGAGCTGACCAGCGAGTATTATGGTGTCATCCCCCATGGAAACTTCCATGATGCTACGGCGGATACCGTGGCGGCCGTGGACCTGATCAAGCCCATGACCACCCTCTTCCCCCAGGTGGCGCGAATCACCATGGACTCCCTTATGGACTGGCAGCGGCAGGCACAGGCCAAGTGGCGGGACCACTTCAACCAATACCTGCTCTCCCAAGGCCGCCGTCCAGTCACCGACTCCTGGCTCTGAGGCTCGGCTCCGAGGCCGACCCGCCGCCCGCTTTTGTCCATTCAGTCAAGGGTCGCCGGATTCTCCTGCCTTGGCCTCAAGGCGGTTTAGACTTGGGTCTGGTCTCGATCCAGGTCACCAATCGTGTCGGGACGGCTCAGGCGACAACCAACAGACAAGGGAGAAGACAGCATGGCGCTGACGATGGCTTCAACCCTGGAGCTGCTGCGCGAACATGGTCAGCTACGCGAGGTAATCCAGAGCGATCAATGGACTTTAAACACCCAAGAGAACGCCCAGTCATCCAAGCCCTTCACTGACATCACCTACGACACCCGCCAGGCTGGACCTGGCAGTCTGCTCTTCTGCAAGGGCCACTTCCTGCCTGAATATCTGGATGTCTGCGATCCCGAGGGACCGGCTGCCTATGTGGCCCAGGAGGACTTGTCCGCCCACACCAGGGCGCCAGGGATCATCGTCAACGACGTGCGCAAGTCCATGAGCCTGCTCGCTGCCGCTTTTTACGATTACCCCCAGAAACAGCTGACCCTGGTAGGAATCACCGGCACCAAGGGCAAGACCACCACCGCTTACTTCCTGCACGCCATGCTGGGCAGGATCTCCGCAGGCCGAGCGGCCCTGCTTTCCTCAGTGGACAACTGTCTGGACGGCCGCCATTACCAGGAGTCCAAGCTGACCACACCCGAGTCGCTGGACCTCTTCCGCATGATGCGCCAGGCGGCAGACGCCAACATGCGCTACCTGGTCATGGAGGTCTCCTCCCAGGCCTACAAGGTGGATCGCGTCTACGGGCTGACATTTGACCTGGGAGCATTCCTGAACATATCCCCCGACCACATCAGCCCCATCGAACATCCAAGCTTCGAGGACTATTTCTACTGCAAGCGCCGCATAACCTACAACAGCCGGCAGCTGGTCCTGGGAGCCGAAGCCTGCGGAGCCGACCTGATCCGTCAGGATGCCCAGCTCGTCGGCATTCCAGTGACCACCTTCGGCGATGGTTCCAAGCATGACGACGTCTTGGTCCGCAAGGCTCCTGGAGGGGGCGACGACTATCTGATAGGGCCCTCGGGCGGAGTCACGATGCCTGTCAGCCTGTCCATGGACGGGAATTTCAACGCCCTGAACGCGGCCGCAGCCCTAGCCATGCTGATTCGGCTGGGTCTGAAACCTGACGAAAACGTCCTCCAGGCCATGGAGAGGGTGAGGATAGCCGGCAGAATGGAACGCTTCAAGGCCGACAACCGGGTGGTCTATGTCGATTACGCCCACAACAAGGCCTCGGTCACGGCGCTGCTGGACTTCGTGAACGAGCGCTACGGCAATCGCAGACCCCTGATCACCCTGGTCTCCGGCTCTGCAGGCGGCAAAGCCATCGACCGCAGGAAGGGCATCGTCAGCGCCGCACAGGACCGCGTCGACCGGCTGATCCTGACCGCTGACGACGAGGAGGGAGAAAGCTCGGACCAGGTGGACAGGCAGATGCTGGGCTTCGTGACCAACCCGGAACTGGAGGCCAGTATTGTGCCGGACAGGGCCCAGGCCATAAAGCAGGCCCTGGGAGATCCTGGCAGGCCGGAGGATCGTCTGCGAATCACCTTGGTCATCGGCAAGGGTGAGGAACGCTGGTTCAAAAAGAACGGCAGCCACGTGCCGTATGAGGGCGACGACCACATTGTGGCACGTCTGCTGGGTACGGAAAGCTATGACCTGGGAGCTACAGGCACAGCCCGCAGCTGACGATCCCGACTGTTCCCTAATATGGAAAGCCGAATGCCCCACGGCAGAATGGGGTGCACGAGCACATGGTAGGTGGTTTCAGAGATATGAAAGAGTTCCAACCGGTCATACTGGGCACCGACATCAACGCCTACGGGATGGCGCGGGCCTTCCATGAGGCCTACGGGGTGGTATCCACCGTATTCGGCCACTACCAGCTCTCCCCCACCAAGTACAGCCGGATCCTCGACGTGCACCTGGTTCCCGACTTCACCAATCCCAAGGTCTTCGTGCCCGCCCTGAATAAATGGGCTGACGCCTATCACCGGGAGCATCCAGGGGCCGCTCTGCTCCTTCTGCCCTGCGGGGACAGCTACGCCAACCTGCTGGACAAGTTCGGCGAGTCTCTGCGCGAGCGATTCGCCTTCAACGCCATCGACCAGGAGCTGAATCGGTCCCTCTCGCTCAAATCCTCCTTCTACGAGCTCTGCGATCGCTATGACCTACCCCACCCGAAGACAGTGTCGGTGGACGCCCAGGACGTGAAAGCCGGCCGCCACCGGAATCTGCCCTTCGACTATCCGGTGGCCATGAAGGCAGCCGACAGCGACGAGTGGCTGAACATCCATTTCCCCGGGAGAAAAAAGGCCTTTATATTCAGCGATCCGGATGAGCTGGACACCATGATCCGCAGGTCCTACCAGGCCGGTTACACTTCGCAGATGGTCATCCAGGACTTCGTGCCCGGAGGCGATGACAACATGAGGGTGCTCAATGCATACGTGGACCGTCACCACCGGGTGCGCATGATGTTCCTGGGCCATCCCCTGCTGGAGGATCCCACGCCCGAAGCCATAGGCAACTATGCGGCCATCATGCCCGACTACAACCAGGACATCTTCGACCGGATCAAGGCCTTCCTCGAGGACATCCACTACAGCGGCGTGGCCAATTTCGACATGAAGTATGATCCGCGCGATGGCGTCTACAAGCTTTTCGAGATCAATCTGCGCCAAGGCCGCAGCAGCTACGTGGTCACCCTGAACGGCTTCAACTTGGCCCGCTGCTTTGTGGACGATCTGGTCCTGGACACCCCCTTCAACGGACGCACCGTCTTCGGCCGCGGACATCGTCTATGGATGGAGATTCCCAGGGACATCTTCCGCAAATACTGCGCAGACTCCGAGGACAAGCGACAGGCCATGGCCATGATCCGGCGCGGGGACTGGGGCACCACCCTGGAGTACAGCAATGATCTCAATTTCAAACGCTGGGCGCTGATCCGTCACATGTTCTCAATCTATCGGCGTCGCTACCGGCGCTACTTCCGCGACAAGGGGACACTGGCATGAAAAACTTCTTCGTCGTTCTAGGCGGCATGGGTACATTGGCCACTGAAAGCTTCGTCCGGGTGCTGGACCGTATGACCGGGGCGCGCAGGGATCAGGACTTTCTGGACTATGTGGTCTTCAATCACGCCACCGTGCCCGACCGCACCGAGTTCATTCTGGGCCGCAGCAAGGATGATCCCTTCCCCTATCTGGCCGAGGATGTGCGTCAGGCCACAGCCATGGGCGCCTCCTTCATGGTCATGGCCTGCAACACGGCCCACCAGATACTGCCTAGGCTCCAGGCCCTGACCCCAGTGCCCATTCTGGATATGCCTCAGGCCACCATTGACTGGGCGAATAAGCAATATCCGGCGCAAACCCATCCGCGCATGGGGTACATGGGCACCGAGGGATCCCGTCACGCCGCCATCTACCAGGGCCCTGCCGACAGGGCCGGCTATCTGCTGGTGGATCCGGACCAGGCCCTGCAGGACCGTGTAAGCGCCTTGATCTACGACGACGTCAAGGAAGGCCGTCTGGACCGGGATCGCTACCTGGGCGTCCTCGATGCCTTCCTGGATGACTACCACTGCGACTCAATCCTGCTGGGCTGCACCGAACTATCGGTGCTCAACGAGGCCTACCCCATGCCGCAGCTGCCCATTGTGGACTCCCAAGCAGTTCTGGCCCGGGTCACTCTTGATCGCGCTCGGGCTCTTCGCGACCTGAAGGATCCGGATCCTTCAGCCGCTGGGAAATGACAGCCGTCACCCCATCCCCTCGCATAGTGACCCCATAGAGGGCGTCAGCGATGCCCATGGTCCTTTGCTGGTGGGTGATGATGATCAGCTGGGCATGCTCGCGCAGCTGTTCGAAGGCCTTGAGCAGCCTGGTCAGGTTCACATCGTCCAGGGCGGCCTCGACCTCGTCCATGACATAGAAGGGACTGGGGCGGGCCGTAAAGATGGCCAGAAGCAAAGCCAGGGCCGTCAGCGACCGCTCACCGCCCGAAAGCAGTGAGAGCCGACGGACCTTTTTGCCAGCCGGGCTGGCCTCGACCAGAACGCCGGTGGTCAGCAGATCGTCCGGATCATCCAGCCGCAGCCTTCCTCGACCTCCTGGGAAGAGGATGGCGAAGATGCGCTCGAAGGCTTGTGCTGTATCATCGAATGCCTCCTTGAAGACCGTGACCATGGTCGAATCCAGATCCTTGACCAGAGCCATCAGATCGTCCCGAGACCCTGTTACATCCTGACGCTGCTCGTGCAGGTAGCGGTTGCGGGACTCCAAGGCCTCGTATTCCTCAGTGGCCAGCGGGTTGACCTTGCCTAGGGCGGCCAGGTCTCGCTTGGCCTTGGCCAGCCGCTTCTCCTGCTCCCCACGCTGGTAAGGCACCGTTTTGAAAGCTGACGAATCTTCATCTTCGTCTTTCGCATCCTGGTCCAGAGGCACCGGATTGCCCTCGTCATCCAGAACAGGAACCGGACGATCAGGGCCGTATTCGCGGATGAGCTCCACCGGCTCCATGCCCAGGTCATCCTGGATGCGCTGGCGCAGGCGGCCGTCTTCACCGGCCAGGCGCTCCCGCTCCAGATCCAGACCGTGCTCATCCTGTCGCAGACTGGCCACCTTGGGTTCCAGAGCGTCCCTGCTGGCGCGCAGGTCGGTCAGTTCCTTGTCGTGGGCGGAAGCATTGGCCCTGAGCTGATCACGGCGGCGGGCCGCATGCTCCATCCTCCCCTTGATCAGCCGGGCCAGCAGGTCGGCCCTGAGCGCAATCAGCCCCAGAGAAGCCATGCCAGCCTTCCGACGATGGTTCTCTTCGGCTATTCGCTGACGACGGCGTTCGGCCTGGTCAGCCTGATCCCGCAGCAGATCAATCTGGCGCAGCAGGGATGCGCGCCTTCGATCGCTCTCGGTCCAGGTCAGCTTGGCCTCCATTTCGGCGGCGCGGGCCTGGTCCAGGGCCGTCTCCAATTCATGCTGTCGGTCTTCCATGCCCTCCGGGTCATCAGGATCAGACCCGCTGTCCTCCTCCTGGGCTCGCGCCAGACCGGCCTTGAGATCCTCTAGTTTGAGTTCGTGGGTGCGCACCTGGTCGCGCACCTGGGCCAGCCGGTTGTCCAGATCCTTGACTGCGGCCTGAGCCCGATCCGATTCCTTGCGGGCGTCTGCCAGCTCCCGGGCGGCCTGTTCGGCCTTGACCCGAGCCTCGGTGCAATAGTTGCGCGCCTCCTGCAGCTTCTGCTCAGCCTGCTCAAGAGCGGTACGAGCTGCCTCTGTCTGCGGCTGCAGGGACCGGGAGTCCTCTTGAAGGGCTTTCACCTGCGCCAGGGCCCGATCCCGCCGCGCAGTCAGCGCCAGATCGCTGGTGGCAGGGGCAGACCCGCCTACAGCACCTATCTGATCGTAGAGATCTCCCAGGCGGGTCAATGCCTGCTGCCATCCGTCCGCCAGGGCATGGCGGGCCTGATCTGGGTCGTCGACGGCAGCGGTAGAAGCCAATAGACAGCGGACAGATGCCAGCACCTCCTGGGCTCGATCGGAATCAGCCTGATGCTCCCGCAGGACCACCAAGTCAGCAGCGGAGCGCCAGGGGCCCTCCCCAGGCCTTATGAATGAGTCTTTAAGCGGGCCCGATGCCGAGATCAGTGCCGCTCGTCCCAGACGATCCTGGCGGGCCCGCTCCAGGGTCTGGTCTACCGTCAAGTCATCCTTGGCCACCAAAGCCGAAGCATAGTCGTGCAGGGCCTGGGCCAAGGGCTCCTCCCAGCCCTCCTCCACTCGAATGAAATCAGTCAGCGCGCCCAATAGAGAAGGATCCTCGTCCTGGGCTAAGGACTCACTGCCATTACGATGATCCAGCGTGTCCGCCAGAGCATCGGCCTTGGCCTGAGCCGAGATGGCATCGGACTGGATTCGACGCTCACGCTCCTCAAGTTCATTGAGCCTGCTGCGGGCCTGATCCCTGACCTGACCTGCCTGATCCAGAGCCTGTCTGCCATCGCGGTCAGGGCTCTCTTCCCGGCTATCCAAGTCGCGCACCTGGCTTCGGGCCCTCTCCATCTCCTCCTTGGCCTGATCCTGCTGACCAGCCAGATCATGCTCACGCTGCTTGGACAGATCCAGGGCCGATGCCTCCTTGGACACCAGCTGCGCCAGGTCTCCCAGTCGAGCCTGCCGCTTTCTGGCTGCCTGCCGCAGCTCGGTCATGGTCTGCCGGTGAGCGGCCAGCCGCCGCTCCAGATCCGCACGGGCTTGGACACAGCCATCCAGGGAGATACGGTCGGCTTCAACCTGACCCTCCTCCTGGTCGGCCTGGCCCTTGAGCTCGTCGGCCCGCCGCCTGAGCACTCCGGGATCCTGGCCCTGATCGGCCACCATGCCAGCCTCCAGCGAACGGCTACGCTCCCTGGCCAAAGATGCCAGAGACCCGGCACGCTCACCGAGCTTGGTCAGGTCGTTCCATTGCTGGTTGACGGCGTCCAGAGCCGGACTGGACTGTCGATCCAGCCCCTCCAGCTGTTCAATGCGCAGCTTGACCCTGGTCAGGTCCTCCTGTCCCCGAGCCAGCCGCCCCCGGGTCTGAACCATCCGCGAGCGCAGATCCTCTATCTTCTTCTGCGAGGTCAGGGCGTCGTCGGCATGAATGCGTGCCTGAGCGTCCCGCAGGCTGACCTGGATCATGTCTGCCCGACGGGAGACCTTGGCCTGTCTGCCCAGCGGCCCCAATTGCCGATGAATCTCGCCGATCAGGTCATCCAGACGGGACAGGTTGGCCTCGGTGTTGGCCAGCTTATGCAGGGCGCGCTCCTTGCGCTTACGATGTTTGAGGATGCCGGCTGCCTCCTCGATGAAGGCCCGATGGCCTGCCGGATCAGCCCGCAGGATGGCATCCAGCCGCCCCTGGCCGACGATCACGTGCATCTGCTGCCCAAGACCGGTATCGCTGAGCAGCTCCTGAATGTCCAGCAGACGGCAGTCGGACCCGTTGATGGCGTATTCGGACCCGCCGTTGCGGTAGATGGTCCGGCTGATGGTCACCTCGGTGTAGTCGATGTCCAGCGTCCGGTCGGTGTTGTCGATGGTCAGGGTGACCTGCGCCCGTCCCAATGGGGGCCTGGAAGAGGTGCCCGCGAAGATGACGTCCTCCATGGAACCGCCTCGCAGGCTCTTGGCCCCCTGCTCTCCCATGACCCAGGCCAGAGCGTCAACAATGTTGGATTTGCCTGATCCGTTCGGGCCCACCACAGCGGTGATGCCCGGCTCGAAGCGCAAGGTGGTGGCCGAGGCAAAGGATTTGAAGCCCTTGAGGGTCAGCTCCTTAAGGTACATCAGGCGCGCTCCGCCTTAGGCTTGGCCAGATCGGGATTGGGACGTTCGGCCAGCAGCGTGCGGGCATCCCCAGCAGTGACGAAGCTGCCGCAGATCAGTACCCCGCGTCCATAGCCCACCCCGGTCTGGTCCTCGCTGTCGACCATGTCGACGGCCGTCTGGATGGCATCGGGCATCCGGTCGCGCCGGACCACCCGGTCGGGCCCGAAGACCCGCACGGCGACCCGCTCCAGATCCTCAGCCGGCATGACCCGGCCCTTCCAGGAGTTCTCGGTGACTACAACGCTGTCCAGCACGGGCTCCAGCAGGCCCAGATAGTCCTCCACCTGCTTGTCGGACATCATGGAAATCACGCCCACCAGCTGCTTGAAGTCGTAGTTCTCCTCGATGGCCGCCCGCAGAGACTGGGCCGCGTTCAGGTTATGCCCGCCATCGATGATGATGGTGGGCGAGGTGCGCACCTGCTCGATCCGTCCAGGGATGCGCACCTGACTGAAGGCCTCGGCCACCAGATCCTGGTCCAGGGCCCCGTTGACGGGTATGACCGTCTCGGCAGCGGCCAGAGCCGCCAGGGCGTTGTGGGCCTGATGCTCACCAAACTTGTCAATGGGCACATCCTTGTAGAGCCCTTGGGGCGTACGCAGCGTGGCCACCTGGCCGCCCACCGCTGGCATGCGCGAGACCACCTCCAGCTCGCTGCCGTCCCTGAGCAGGGTGGGTGCGCCCTGCTCGCGCACGGCCTGCTCGATAATGGGCATGACGGCCTCCTCATGAGGCTGGGCGCCAACAATCACCGTGGACTTGGGTTTGATGATCCCGGCCTTCTCCCCTGCTATCTGCTCGACCGTGTCCCCCAGCCACTGCATATGATCCATGTCCACCGGCCCGATGATGGCAGCGTCGGCATCGAGGACGTTGGTGGCATCCCAACGGCCGCCCATCCCCACCTCGACAATGGCCACGTCCACCGGGGCATCTGCGAAGGCCCAGACAGCCATGGCTGTCAGGACCTCGAAGAAGCTCATGGAAGCCCTGCCTTGCCGGGCGAAGCGGTCATCCACCATGGCAATGAAATCCTTGATCTGCTGGTAGAGATCCACAAAGTCCTCGTCTGAAAGCTCCTGACCGTCTATGGCGATGCGCTCGTTGATCCGCTCCAGATGGGGCGAGGTGTAGAGCCCGGTGCGCAGACCGTAGGCCCGAACCAGAGCCTCGGCCATCCGAGCCGTGGAGCCCTTGCCGTTGGTTCCGGTGACGTGGATGACCCGGAAGCTGTGCTCGGGGTGGCCCAGCAGGTCCAGCATCATCCCCATCCTGTCCAGGTCCAGGTTGGTGCTGTCATGCTCGGCGGGACGCGCCATGATGGCCCGCTCGACATCACGGATGTCCTGACCCTTGCTGTTGGGGTGCTCGAATGACATATTCTGCCTTCGCCTCCTGCTGCTGGTGGATGCTTCCCGCCCATTCTAAGCGCGACCGGCCCCGATTGAAGGCCAGGGCAGCTGACCGCCACATCGGCAGAACGCACTAGCATGGAACCAACATAGTCAGAACCGGGATTTCAAGGAGGCTGGACGTGACCGCATCCGCACAGGAGCATCTACGAGGAGACACCGATCCCAAAAATGTGGATCTGGACGAGCAGAACATGGAAGACCGGGTGAACAACCGCACCCTGCGCCCCAATTCCCCCTCCTTCCAGAAGTTCATGACCACCGGGTGGCAGGCCCAGGAGCCGCAGATCGAGCCTCTGGAGTCCAGCAAATACACTGAGCGCCGCATGCGTGAGCTGGGCCAGCGCTTCCCCGGCGAACGACTGGTCATCCCCGCTGGCTCCTACAAGACCCGAAACAATGACAATGACTACGCCTTCCGCCCAGACACCACCTTCGCCTACTACACGGGCCTGGGCGAGGACTATGAGCCCGGAGCCATCCTGGTCCTAGACCCAGTGGACCCCGACAGTCCGGAAGCCGCCAAGGGCCTGACTCATACCCCTGAACTCTTCGTCCATCCCCGGGCCGACCAGTCCACCCGCGACTACTACCGGTCCTCCCAGTATGGGGAATACTGGGTAGGCCCCCGGGCCGGGCTGCGGGAGCTGGCCGTCATGACCGGCATCCCCACCAAGGACATCGCCACCTTCCCCGATGCCATCGCCAAGGACCTGGGACCGGACCAGGGAGCGGTCAAGCTGAGGGTGATCCGAACCGCCGACCAGGAGGTCCTCAACCAGGTGGAGGCCGCCCGCAAGGCCAACGGCATCGGCGGTCCGGACCGTAACGAGGAGGCGGACGATAAGCTCGAGGAGTTCACCTCCGAGGCCCGCATGATCAAGGACGACTACGAGGTGGGCGAGATGCGCAAGGCCATCGCCGCCACCAAGGACGGATTCGACCGAATTCTGACCCATCTGCCGCAAGTGACGGGCCGTCCCCGCTCCGAACGGATGCTGGAGGGCGTCTTCAACGCCAACGCCCGCGAGAAGGGCAATGACGTAGGCTACGGGTCCATCATCGCCTCGGGCAAGCACGCCCCCATCCTGCACTGGATGCGCAATGACGGAACCGTCCAGAAGGGCGATCTGCTCCTGATCGACGCCGGTGTAGAGGTCAACAGCCTCTACACGGCCGACATCACCCGCACCTTCCCCGTGGGCGGCACCTTCAGCCCCCTGCAGAAGCGGATCTACCAGACCGTGCTCAAGGCCCAGCAGGCCGGCTTCGAGGCAGCCAAGCCCGGGGCCACCTACTCGGACATCCACCATGCCGTCATGCGTGTGCTGGCGCAGACCCTGCATGAGTGGGGCATCCTCAAGGTCAGCGTGGAGGAGTCCCTCTCCCCTCAGGGCCAGCAGCACCGTCGCTGGCACGCCTGCGGCTGCGCCCACCACCTGGGTCTGGACGTGCATGACTGCGCCGAGGCCCGCTACGAGTCTTACCAGGGTGCACCAATTACCCCGGGAATGATCTTCACCATCGAGCCTGGACTCTACTTCAAGGAGAACGATCTGCTGGTGCCCCCGGAGTTCCGTGGCATCGGCGTGCGCGTGGAGGACGACGTGCTCATGACCGAGCAGGGTCCCCAGTGGCTGTCCGCAGGCATCCCCAAGACCGTAGAGGATGTGGAAGCCTGGATGGCACAGCGGGCTGCGCTCGCCGACCCGGACCGGGACTGACTATGCCCACCCCTGATTTCATCCTCAGACTGCGCAAGTCCATAGGTCATGACCTGCTCTGGCTGAACGGCGTGACGGCCTTCGTCCGCGATGACCAGGGCCGTGTCCTGCTGGGCCGACGCTCCGACACCGGACAGTGGGCCCTGGTCTATGGGATCAATGAGCCAGGCGAGGATCCGGCCGACACCGTGATTCGCGAGGTCAGGGAAGAGACCGGGGTGGATGTGATCGTCACTGCCTTGGCGGCGGTTACATCCTCCAGGGAGGCGGTCACCTATGCCAATGGGGATCAGACCATGTACATGGATCATCTGTTCATCTGCCGACCTGATCCCAGCGGCAATGCCAACCCCTTTGTGGGAGACGAGGAGAGCCTGTCAGTCGGATGGTTCGACCCCGATCGGCTTCCAGCCCCGCTGGCCCAGACTACTGTGGAACGCATGACCCGAGCGCGAACCTATCTGAAACGTCTGCATGGCGGAGATGCCCACGCCCTCTTCAGGGTCAATGGCAGTGAGCTGCCAGTCAATCCCGACTAGTCTCGGGTTGACCGCTAAACCTGGGCGAAGCCAATCATCATATGGGCTATACAACTATTCGATGAATGAGAGGACTAGCGCCTGCGCTGATATAGCTACCGCCGACCCACGGATTCTTCGGATGGTTTAGTTCTCGAAGAAATCCAGCGGATCATCGATGAAGCGACGCAGGCCCACAAGAGCTGCCCCCTTGGGGGCCGGACGGAGCCTGATAACGCCCAGGGCATCGCGGCTATATGCCTCCCCCACGACTGGCCGGTGGACGTCGAGACCACACTGACGCGAACTCCATGCGAGCAGGTCTACCAACAGTACCTGCGCTGGCGGGGCTGAAAGACCCCGCCAGTCTCTGTTTCACTTGGAACGGACTCGCAGATGCAGTCCGAAGACCAGGTCGGTTTCGTCCAAGCGGTAGGCGGGATCCAGCTCAGGTCCGCAGCTGTTGGAGCCTATGCCGCTTGTGGCATAGTCCAAGCAGAGCACGGTCGAGCCGCATTCCTCAAGCTCATGGTCATGCCCCTTGGCGGTCAGCTCCTCCTGCGTATAGGGGGAGCAATTGAAGCTGATCGGCCCTTCCCCCGCCGCCTGCAGCAGGGAGCGGTCATCCTCCACCAGGACGTAGTCGCAGCCATAGCGGGAGCCGTTCTCCTGGGGACGCAGGTAGTGCTCGACCATGCCTGACGCGGTGTCATGGAACACACCATAGTGGCTGGCACGATGCATGTCCCGATAGCTCTCATAGGGCCCATAACCGCAGTAGGTAACCTGCTGGAGGCTCCGGAGCAGGAAGAGCCGCAGACCAAACCTAGGCAGGTAGGGGAACTCAGGATTCCGATGCAGCTCCATGCTCAGATCCAGCCCACCTTGGTCGCTCAGGGTCCAGGTGGCAAGGATGCTGCCCATGGGCTGAATGTAGGGGGCCACTAGGGAAAGCCCAGTCTTGATTGTGGTCAGCCCCTTGCTCTGATCAGTCCGCAGCTGGCAGGAGAGAGCCCTAGTGCTAGCCCGATCGTATTCGGCCTTGCGCCATTCCTCCTTGATGGTGGCATCGTTATCGGTGGGCGCCCGCCAGAGGTTGACCTCCATAGGGGCGGTCAGCAGGGAACGGTTGTCGATGCTCATGGATTCCACCATGCCGGTGCGGCGGTTGAAGACGTAACGCCAGTCGGACCCTTCAACATCGAAGCGGGCATCCGTCTGCCTGACCACCGGCCGATGGGCGCCCCGGGCTCCGTTGCCAGGATCGGCACTGATGACTCTGGCCACGCCGTTGGGGCGTTCAGGCATTCCCATGTCCGCGGCTTCAAGCTGATCGAAGCCTAGCGGATGCCCTTGGGGAAGCACCGGATCGGCCTTGGCCAGGGCATACTCCACCAGCAGGGTCAGACGACCGCGCTCGGGCGGATCCATGGGCGGCAAGCCTACGGTACCCTCAGCATGGGGGGCGATGTGCAGGCCGGTTCCCCTATTCAGTTCCGGCGACCCGGAGGCCACCGGCTCCCCATCACACAGAAGGATCCACTTCAGGCTCAGGTATTCATCCAGGAAGGTGAAGTCCAGATAGTTATGGAGGGTGAGCAGCCGGGTCTGCGGATCGTAGCCGACAAGACGGGCTGGACGGAAGACGTTCTTGAACTCCCTGAGGCCGGTGTGGGGCTGCCGATCGGGATAGACCAGACCATCCATGCAGAAGTTGGCATCATGGGGGTACTCGCCGTGGTCCCCCCCGTAGGCATAGATCCGACGGCCCTCGCGGTCCCTGCCCTGGTCGATGGCATGGTCGGCCCACTCCCAGATGCAGCCGCCCAGGAGCCCTGGATGCGCCTGAATGACCTGGAAGTAGTCCTCCAGATCCCCAGGACCCAGCCCCATGGCATGGCTGTATTCGCATAGGAAGTATGGTCGACGACCTCCGTCCCCGTCGTCCCCGTGGCTGCTGATGCCATGAGGACCCTCCGGCGTGAAATAATCCTCGATTTGCTTGATGGTGGGATACATCCGCGAGGTGATGTCCAGATTGCTGTAGTCCAGATCCTCCCGGGGCGAGCCGTGGATGGCCGACTCGTAGTGGGTCAGACGGGAGGGGTCCCGAGACTTGGTCCAGGCCAGCGCCGCCTCGATGCCGCAGCCATAGCCGCTTTCGTTGCCCATGGACCAGATCAGAATCGAAGGGTGGTTCTTGTCCCGCTCCAGGCTGCGTTGGACCCGGTCGACGATGGCATCGGTAAAGCGCGGCTCGTCAGCGATGCGACCGTTCCAGTAATCGGGCTCCTTCCACTCCGGACCGTGGTAAAGACCTTCGATGCCATGGGCCTCCAGATCGGCCTCGGCGATCAGGTAGAAGCCCAGCTGATCGTAGAGGGCGTAGTACTGGGGGCT
The DNA here is from genome assembly GCF_052606245.1 of Bifidobacterium sp. ESL0819. NCBI lineage: Bacteria > Bacillati > Actinomycetota > Actinomycetes > Bifidobacteriales > Bifidobacteriaceae > Bifidobacterium > Bifidobacterium sp. ESL0819. Next base: position 1,275,457 of record NZ_CP199587.1, on the reverse strand, counting down.
GTTGGGGTAATGGGATGTGCGAATGGCGTTGACGTTGTGCTCCTTCATCAGAGTCAGGTCACGCATGATCTGCTCCTGGTCGATGACGAATCCGGTGCACGGATCCCCGTCGTGGCGGTTGACCCCATGGATCTTGATGGGGCTGCCGTTGACCTTGACCACCTGGCCGTCCAGGCTGATGGTGCGCAGACCGATGTACTCGGTGATAACCTCATCCGAATCGCCGGAGCCAGGAGCACTGGCTTTAGTGGACAGCGTCAGCCGATAGAGTTCAGGGTCCTCGGCGTTCCAGAGGCGGGGATGGTCGACCTCCATGAGCAATTGCGCAGGCCCCTTGCAACCTGCCAGCTCGGCCCGTGCTACCTCAACTCCATCGGGATCAGTCAGCAGAGCCTGGACGTCTAGAGCGGCATCGTCATGGCCTGATACGCCGGTCGGATCCAGGTCCAGGGTTACGCTGGCATGTTCCAGCCCCTCATCCAGGTCGGTGTGGACGAACCAGTCGCGCAAACGCACCTTAGGTCGACGCAGAATGTAGACATCGCGGAAGATGCCACTCATACGGAACTTGTCCTGGTCCTCCAGATAGCTGCCGTCGCACCATTTAAGCACCAGGACGGCCAGCTGGTTACGGCCCTGCCTCAGATGGTCGGTCACGTCGAACTCGCTGGTGGCATGCGAGACCTGGCTGTAGCCAATCAGATCCCCGTTGACCCAAAGATAGAAGCAGGAGTCCACCCCCTCGAAATTGAGCAGGGCCCGGGGCGCTGAGGAATCAGGCTCGTAATCGAAGTCGCGCAGGTAGATGCCGCAGGGATTGTCAGCAGGCACTCTGGGCGGATCGAAGGGGAATGGATAGCGCACGTTGGTGTACTGGGGGTAGTCGTAGCCCTGAGTCTGCCAGACTCCTGGCACATGGATTGGCCTGTATACCCCTAGTCCTGCATCCCTGGAAAGGCAGTAGTCGGCTTCGAAAAAGACAGGGTCCTTGGCCTCGGTTGCGGACTGGACATCGGCATCCAGCTGGTCGATGCTGGCATAATAACGAAAATCCCAATCCCCATCCAGGTCTAGGTACCGGTCAGAGTCCCTGCGCCGATCGCCACGCGTGTCCAGAGAGACGCTAGCCGGGACGCAGTAGGCATGGTTGGGCTCAGTCCCCACATGCAGCGTAGCTGGATCCTCATAATACCGTGGTATGAACATGACGACTCCATCCTCCTCGGTGGCCTTGGCAGCAGACGTTTCACAGGCGTAACTGTTTACGTTTACACGCGACCATGATACCGGGACGGGACACACAATTTCAGCGGTTGCCACAGATCTCATCGAACCGGATGGGCCACGCTCTCGCGGATGACCAGCTCAGTGAGGCAGGGATGCCGACGATGAAGCGCAGCATGAATGCTTCGGTCTTAAAGGCATCCATGTATCCGGCCTCGCGGGCCACACGGACCTCATGCTGATAGGTATGCATGGCCAGGTTGGCGTGGTTGTCTTCGACGCTGAGCTTGAAATTATCCTGCAGATCGTAAGTGTGCAGGAAGCTGATGGTGGTGGCTGCGTCGTAGTCGTATTAGTGAAGAGCTCGAAGGCATAGTCCACCTTGGTCAGCGCCTGATTTATGGGATCGGTGTAGCGGTAGCAGGACCTTCGCAAGGTGGGATCGCCGAAGGGATCCACCAGACCCTGGTTACAAGGTGCGCCACCAGGCCACGGCGAAACGCAGCCAGTTTTTCATGTGCTTGCCGGCCGCCGCCTTGTTCTTGCCGTAGTAGCGCAAGCCCAAGCCTTCCTTGATGCTCTGGCAGCCCCCGTATTCAATCTTGTCGCCCTCCCGCAGACCGATCCGAAATGCTCCTTTGCCTCATGCATTTGCCGTTACGGCGTTCACAGGGGAGGAAATCAGTTTCTGCCTGCTGAACAGCAGGGGCAGAAAGACAGATTGCTTTTATCATCTTGTTAAATTATATAGATGGGGCTTACGCAGACTCATGAAGCGAATCTGAGTGGTAGCCCCATGACTACCGTCTGAAGATTCGAGCTCAAGCTGCAAGGGCACCTGCGCAAGCCGACCGTTCCGTCTGCACCATCGCCAGGGCTTGTGTCCCGCAATGGGTGCGCGTACGCCCGGCCCAGAGCCTTACGGGATGGGGTATGAAGCAGCACTGTCGCAGACCAGCAGTCGATCACTCTGCACTCGATCAGTCAAATCCTCAGGTGCCATGGGCTTGTCGAGGCCCTTCTCGTCGGCACATCCTACTTTCACAAAGCACAACCCTCCCCAGCTACAGATCCAGCTACAGATATAGGCAAATCCGACGGCTATCCTCCATCAGTTCCTTTACCAGTGTCGAACCAGTTGCACAGGGATTAAACGATGTTAATATATAAACGCCGTTGATGAAGTATGCGAAGTTCGCGTGACAGTAGCGCTCAAGGAGGAGGCCGATATGCGAAGCAGCCCATACGCCAGCACGCCAAAGGCCCTCTCCGAGCTCAACCAGTCACGGATCGTCCAATACCTGCACCGGCGGGGCACCAGTTCGCGAGCACAGATGGCCCGGGAACTCAATCTGACACCGGCGGCAGTGAGCAAGCTCGTGGCCCGTCTGGTCAGCCTGGGTCTGATCAGCGAGACCGGCAGCCTGGACTCAGAAGGTGGCCGTCGATCAATCGGCCTGACCCTGAACGCCGACCGCTACCAGGTCATCGGAGTCAAGTTCGCCCGCAGTCTGATCAGCATTGGACTCTTCGACATCAGCGGCCGCCTGCTGGACTCGGAAGAGCTGCCCCCCGTCGACCCCGATGACATCCCCGGAGCCGTGGCCGAGGTCAGAACCCGAGTGGGAAGACGGCTGGAGACAAACCCTGCCATCGTGGCCGTAGGCATGGCCGTGCCGGGTCCTTACCTACGCGAGACCGGCCGCATCGCCCTGGTCACCAACATGCCCGGCTGGCGTGGCGTGGACTTCATCCATGAATTCGGCCAGGCCTTCCGCGTACCCACCTTTATCGAGCAGGATGCCCGAGCCGGCGCGCTGGCCCAGAGTCTCTTCGATCCCCGCATAAGAGCATCCAGCATAGCCTACTTCCTGGTGGGCGAAGGCGTGGGGCTTGGAGTCATTGACAGAGGCGCCCTGGTGGACGGCAGCCAGGGAGCAGCCACCGAGATCGGCCATGTCAGCATCGATCTGAACGGCCTGCCATGCGAATGCGGCAACCGAGGCTGCCTGGAATGCTACTGCTCGACGGTAGCCATCCACCGCCGCATGTGTCAGCCGGATATGCAGATTCAGTTCCCCGGAGTCAAAGCCATGACCCACGCCAAAGCCTGCGCGTGCCTGTTCGACCAGGCGCGTTCGGGCCATCAAGCCGCACGGACCCTAGTGGATCAGATAGCCGATTACGTGGGTTACGGCTGTGTGACCATCGTCAACGCCTACAATCCAGCCCAAATCATCATCGGAGACATGGTGGCCGCCGCCGGAACCCGCCTGCTGGAACGGGTTCAGACCATGGTGTCCCAGCGCGCCCTGCCTGGCCTGCGCGAGCACACGCAGATCCTGCTCTCCCGCCTTCCAGCAGATGCGACGCTGACCGGCGCTGCGGCGGTAGCAGCCAGCCAATTTTTGGAGCACCCGGCCAGCATGGGTCGCACAGCTGTGAAATCAATAAGCACAAGGCGGGCGCATCACCCGTCGTCAGGAAAGGAACACCATGACCAGTAAACCCGTGGTCCTCAGCATCGGCGAAATCCTCTGGGACGTCCTGCCAACAGGCAAGCGGGCCGGAGGCGCACCGGTCAACTTCAGCTATCACGCCGCAAAGAACGGAGCGGAAGGCTATGCCATCAGCGCCGTGGGCCGGGACGACCTGGGCCGGGAGCTTGAGGAGGCTGTTCACAAGGCCGGGGTCGACGCCGTCCTGCAGCACAACGACCACCCCACCAGCACCGTCGAGGTTCAGCTGACCGAGGGCATCCCCCAATACGTCTTCAAGCCTGATGTGGCCTGGGATCATCTGGAATACACGGATGACCTGGCCGGGCTGGCCAGCAAGGCCGATGCGGTCTGCTATGGCACGTTGGGCATGCGCAGCGGCAAATCCCGCGAGACCTGCCTGCAGGTGCTGCGCCACACCAAGAGCCACGCCATGCGCTTCTTCGACATCAATCTGCGTGGCACCTTCTACAGCAAGGATCTGATCCAGGAGCTGCTGGACATGGCCACGGTCTTCAAGCTCAACGACGAGGAGCTGGTCACCCTGCGCGATATGTTCCACGTTCCCGGAGCCACTGACGACGAGCTCTGCCGCTGGTTCATGGACCAGTGGCACCTGGACACCATCGTGCTGACCGCTGGCAGCGACTATAGCACGATCTATCTGGCGGACGGCCAGTCCTCGCATCTGCCCACTCCTGAAATCACTGTGGCCGACACGGTCGGAGCCGGCGATGCCTTCTCTGGGACGTTCGCCATCAACCGCCTTCTGGGAGCCTCCCTGACTCAGGCCCACCGGGCCGCCGTCAATACCGCCGCCTTCGTCTGCACCCAGCAGGGCGCCTGGCCCGAATATCCCGAGCATATCCCCGACTATCTAGGCCAGCAGGGTCAGTGACCCTCACCTTTGCGCATGATTTGGTCCCGCCCTGTTGAACTGTCGACTGGACGGGATCAAACTTATATTTTCGGAATTGGGAATTTACCAGATGCTGATGAGCCTTGGTCGACTGGGCTTCGTGGCTTGACCAGGATTCAAGTCAATGCCGAGGGAGAAGCGGGAATACCTGCAGCGTCAATCTGTTGTATACTGGCGAGGCTGGTCCATAATGGCACCAGCGGAGCTTGATAATTCAAGATTGGGGCTGATCGGTTTCGACGGTGACCTGTTCGTCGCAGGGAAGCGTGCCGAGAACGCGGGGGTCCGCTCGTTAATGTCCTCCCGCAAACAACAAGTGCTAAATCTAACCGCACTGAGTTCGCTCTCGCTGCCTGAGCTTCGCGCCAGGATTAATCAGTGAGCAGCTGCTCCGTTCACTCCCCTTCGCCTTCGGGGGGATGCTGAGCGTCATTAAGAAGACTTGCCTGAATTGCCGCGCCACAGAGCGGTTCGGGGACTTTTTCTGCGGCTATGCCCGCCACCGGTTGTCTGCGACATAGGTGGGGGCAGACAGATAGCCACAAAGGCCAGCAGACTACGCACGTAGAAGACTGAGGGTGCGGTCACCGGACCGGGGTTCAATTCCCCGCAGCTCCACAAGACATGAAACGTCATTCCGCATAGTGTGACGTCTATAATTGAATTTTAGACTATTGGGAATCTGGTTGTCGGTCAGTTAGTAAGCAGAGTCGACCGGATTTAAGAAAAGTTCTATAATAATGGATTGCATGACCTTGATTATTGTGATTTGCAGCAAGAACCAATTCCGCTCTCCTAATATATATGTACGGATTGGATTAATTATTAATTAAGTCGAAGCAAGCATCCTCTGATTGCTACTGTTATCTCCTGTCTCTGAAATTGAGAGTATTAGATACAGCGATGCTGTTCTTTGTGTGCGAATTTCGAAATAAATCAATATTTATTACGTAAGTTACATCCAGGAATTATTCTAATACTGGTATTAGCTTTAATTTGATGTGACCTGCCAAATCCTAACTCATGCCATTAGACGTTAACCCCGTCCCTACCTTTCTGCATAGAATCCGGTAGAAACCACCTTATGTTCATTTTAAGCCCCTGAGACTTATAGATTTCCTGCTTCTGTGCAGCATTCACAGACCAGCACTTCTTATTTATTTTTTAATTATTATTTGTAAAAGTAAAAAAGCTGCCTCTCTAAGTAATAATACAAGTCGCGTGAACTCTACCCTTTTCTCTAAACAGTCAGCGGCCGCAAGATTCATAGGTTCCCATGCTTGCTACAAAAAGACACTCTAGTAAGAAATTAGTTTATTCATGAAAACCGATTGAAATGAAAACCCAAGTTACGATAATTAATCGTGGGGGTGGTATCACAGTCTGCGTTTCACATTGTCATTTCTTGACATTACTCTGATGCATAGAGGCGAAGTGGCCGTTGAAAGGGAGCCTACAATGCTTGATTCGGCTTGGAGAGAGTGGTATCAAAATGAGCACGAGCGTGAGTTCAACATTCGTCAAGGCAATAGCTTTGAAGATTACGTATCAAAAGTCCTAAAACTTGTAGATCCGGAGTTCATTGATCCCGATCCGATGGGTAGTCTTGGCGATGAAGGCTGTGATGGTCTTTCCGGTGACGGAAAGACGCTATATGCTTGTTATGGCAAATCAGCAAAAACAATTCAAAACAGTCGCGACGCTTACACCGCGCAAAAAATGGAAATTGATCTGACAAAAGCTGTAAGAAACTGGCCTGATATCCAGACTTGGTGTTTCATTACAAATGCTCCAATTGGACCAAAAACCGCAAAAAAATACAAGGAACTAAAGCAACATTTCCAGTCGGATATCTCAAAGCGTTTAAACATTCAAATTTGGAATTCTCAAAGTCTGTGGCAAATACTCTGCAAGTTGGATGATGAAAGACTGTCCCAGGTTCTACCTCCTGCCCCTCATGCTGAGGATACTAAGTTCCAAGACGTGGTAGAAGCCATTGAAAGAATCGGAAATGACAACACATACACTCTGATCGAATCTCGTATTGGAGAAGTCTCTCCCCAAAAAATGGAATACAATGAAATAAGTCCTATGAACAAGATTGCATTCAATGAAGGGCGACAACTTTCTCCAGAGATAGAGAAATGGTTTGATCTCCAATCTGATGCAAACCTATATGATGTTAAAGCCCGCTTGATACGGAAACGTTATGAAAAGCTCAGCAAGACGTGTCAAGATTCCGATGAGATACTAGAGAACCTATACGTCTATGTAGGAGGCACGGATTTCCGCTTTGACACCTCGAGAAAGACAGCAGTTTATGCAGTAGTCTCATATTTTTTTGATCGTTGTGATATCTTCAAAGATCCTTATGAACACAAATATCTGCAGGCAGGTGATTCTGATGCTGCTACCAACTAAAGGATTAAGTTCTGATAGAGCGCTTCTGACGATAGGCGCTCAAATAATATCACTGATGAAGAGACATATGTCAGAGTCTGAAATATGGGACGCTTATCAAGAGAAGATTTCACGGCAGAACGATATACCTTTAGTTACATTTGATTGGTTCTCACTTGCTCTTACCATGTTGTTTACTCTCGGTGTCATCAAATATGACAAGTTCGGAAGATTGGAGCTGAAGAATGTTCCTTCACAAAGTCAGCGCAAATGACTCGAGGTTCAAAACTCTATTATTCCATGATGGTATGAACATTGTCACAGCTGATCGTACGCAAGAGTCAGAAGATAATGACAGCAGAAATGGTGCTGGTAAAACCAGTTTGGCTAGAATATTACGATATCTGCTAGGTGGAAATATGACTAGGGGAAATCCACTCAAAGTAGAGGCATTAAAAGATTTCACTTTTTCTGCCAACTTCACATTGCCTGAAGGAAGATTCTACGTAGAACGCCCTATGCATCCGATGACTAGAATTACAATCAACGGAAAAGAAGAGACAATTGACACCTGGAAAGCTTTAGTAGGCCATGCATACAGTCTCACTGAAGAGATTTCCCGTCCGACGCTTGGAGAGCTCGTTTCCCAAACTATCCGCACAGATTTCAATAATCCGATAAAAACTGATCCGCACGATTCTGACTGGCAAGATGGAGTTCGACTGGGATATTTACTTGGATTATCGCCATACAAGCTCAACGCTGTGAAATCGGTAAAAGCGCTGAAGAAAAATCAAAAAAATATAAAGAAAGCCATTAAAGACGGCGCCCTGCCTGGAATATCACTGGATGAGGGCACAATACGTTCGAAATTAATCAATGCCGAAAAACAGCGTGATCGAATGTCAAATGAACTCAAGCACTTCAAAGTCGATGAACAATACCGAGACCATCAGGAAAAAGCCGATGAGTTATCTCAACAAATTCGGGATTTAAACGAAGAAGTGCTAAGCCTTAAGAAGCGCAAAGATGGTCTTGAAAAAGCGATGAAGGCTAATTCAAATGAAAAAACCCTTTTTGATAGAGATAATGAAAATCAAATTCAACAGTTGTATGCCGAGATGAAGATAGTACTTCCAGACGCAATTTTCCAGCGATATGAGGATGTCCTTGCTTTCAACAAATCAATAGTAAGAAATCGCAAAATATTCTTGGATTCCGAACTTAGATCGGTTCTGGAACAACTAGAAAAGGACAGTAATAAAATTGCTTGTTTGGATGCACAGCGAGCCTCAATCATGGAAATACTAAATACTGGTATAGCTTTGGAAACGTTTCAAAAGGCGCAGCAGAAGGTCCAAAAGCTTGAAGACCAAATAATCAGATTAAAAAAAGAACTTGATCTCGCAACGAACTTGAATGCGAATCATATAGAGCTTAAAAGGAAGGCGGCAGATGCCCAAGCTGAATTACATAATGATATTATTTCGCAAGAAAATCGTGAAAGAGAAGAGGACGTTATCAGCAGATTTACTGAGTTGGGCAACGAAATCTATCGTGATAGAGAAGCCAATTTATCTATAGTAGATGCCGCCGACGGCCAGCTTTCAGTAACCCCCTCGATTATAGGTGATGCGTCAGCGGGTATAAAACAAGTAGAAATGTTCTTACTTGACATGGTCTTCTTGACGAACGCAATGGAACTTGGCCGATCTCCCAGATTCATATTTCATGATAGTAGGTTGTTTGATTCAATGGATAGCAGACAGCTAGGATCATGCCTAAATATCGGAGCCAGGCTTGCCGACAAAATAGGATTTCAGTATGTGGTAACTGTAAATTCAGACAATCTACGGAATGCTGAAGGCTTCGAGAATAAGGAAGAGTATCAAGTTAAGCCTACGCTTACTGATTATGGTGAGTCAGGGGGATTATTCGGTTTCCGCTTTTAAGCTATTTTGATAAAGTCATATGTTTTCTTTTCTCGTGCAGCCTATTTAAGTTTCCAATGATTTGCTCATGAGGAACTTTTATCCCTATAACAACTACATCCACCTCCACTAGAAAAGAGGGATGCGTGTGAAAATCCGTTAGAGCGTATCCGTGAATTCGTGTTTTGCCTGAGTACCTCAAATCTGGCAAGACAGTATTAACCGAGTACGTTAGGTGTCAAGCGTCAAATAAACCGATGCTTTTAGTCTCTATAACTAAGGCAGGGGTCCAAAAGTATGTAAAACTAAATAAACTGATTGTATACAGTATCGCACATACCTATTCCTATTTATTTGGATTCAACAGTTTTTTATTCTCTATGCTTGCAAAATCACTCGTATCAAGGATGCCATACGGCAGCTTTTTCAATTAGGCCGATTTTCATCCAATCTCCAAAATTAATCCGTTAAGGGTGATATTGATCTTGCATTGGAGCCCAAAAGACAAGTAGCTTAACTGGCGGTTGCTAACAATGTAAGAGATGGCAAGAATTCAAATTTACGTAAGCGCAGATATGAAGCGCCGGGCCTCACAGCTTTTTGAAGATCTAGGCCTAGATCCCGACACGGCGATTAATATGTTTCTCTCTCAGTCGTTGTGCGAAGTTGAACTTCCATTTCGCTCTCGACTTTCCAAATTCGACAGAGATAGAAGAAGTTGAGACATTGCCCGCTCATTCAAGCGGGCAATGCAGTGAACATGAAAGACACCATCCATCATGATTGAGTTTGAGTTTGCATATACGCAAAAGTTTCTATATGAGATCAAGGAAATCGGCAAGCAGCAGTTCGGCTTGAGCTGGCTCTATCAAATGCTTGACGACGTGGCCGATTACAATTTAAACTCCCTAAGCGAAGATATCGAGACCACCAATTGGAGTATATTGGTTCAGATATGAGTATTTGCATGGCAACGTAGACTGGCTTTAGTGTACAAACATGACGCGAGTCGACTGATTCTCACTGTGATGACCACAGCAGCCATAAACAAACATTATGATGCAATCGAGAATCTTGGCAATTAAGGCTGGTTCCGACTGACTCGAATCACTGTAATTAAGCCACCAGTTTGGTCGCAATTTATTCACTTCATAGATATTGCACCGGAGCGCATAGAAATTGGCTTACCAAAGCGAGCATCCAGCTGCATTTGACTCATTGACTAGTGCTGGCCAAGCCCACGAAGCACTGCCTATTTATGAATATGCAACACACAACCGTGGCCGAAATCACCGTCTTTGCATGACAGCTCAATTACACTTCACAGGTCCAGGGAGTAAAGCTCATTGTCTATCATTCGCCTATGGCGCCTTGCAGAATGGCTATGGGCGAGCGCTTCAAAGCAGGCCGCACCGTCAGCATGGTCGCCAACGAACCGACAACGATGATCGGCAACCCGCATATGAGGAAGAACTGCCATGGAAAGACTATGGACAGGCTGTGGACAAGGGGCCAATAGACCACGGCCGTGCTCAGTCCAACTAGTCCGGTGCCGCCTGCTGCGATGATAATGCCTGTAGTCATCACGATGGTGCCGTCCAATATGGATATAGCAGTCAGCTGCTGCGGGTTTGCGCCGGCAATTGACAGGAGCGCCAGATCAAGGTCACGATCCCGAGCGGCGATGGCGAACCCCGCGATGACGCCGACCAAGGCGACCAGCAGCGCTGCCCAGAAACCATAGAGCAACTCCAAGGTTCCTCCCGATGTGACGTTCTCTATTCCCGATACCTTGTTCATGGCGACGGTACTGGTGCCTCCAGCAGCCAGCAGACCGCCGATTAGAAACATGCAGGCAGTCAGAGCTATAACTGTTGAGCCGAATGTGGTGTCTCGACTCCTGACTACAGCCTGTGAACGCGCTATCCGCCAAACGGCAGATGACGACGGCACTAGAGCGGTCCAAAGTTGAGTGACCCTGCTTATAACAGGCCCCCCAGAACGCGCCAAGGCAATCAGCAACAAGAGAATAGCAAACAGCGGTCCACTTCCAACGGTACTTATGACTGCCTTGACCTGCTTAGGCTCTAAGGACACAGAGCCGCTGTGCGAAAGATAGGCAAAGACAGGCAATGGCAATAGCAGCAAGGCCAGCCCAAGGAAAAGGGATACAAGACCGCGTCCATGTCGGGGCCGGTCAATCGATTCGCTCTCCTCAGCACGGCGCACCATCCGGACGGGTGTCATCTCCCCCAAATCCCGCAATGTCCGGCTGGTCGCCAAGACGGCCGTGGCCAACCCCACTGCGAGACCAGTCAGGGCAGACCTGGGAAAACCGTGCCAGGTAAAAGCGAAATGTACCGGCATTCGCATCCCTGTGGAATACCAATCGAGGATCCTTCCAGCCAGCGCAGGTGAAAGAGCCACAGCAACAAGAAAGGCCGGAAGAGCCAGAATCATCACCTGCAAAAGCGTAAGCACCAGGATCTGCTTAGGCGTAGCTCCCAGCAGCGAGAGAAGGGCCAGCCCCTGCCGACGTTGGCGAATTGATGCCTGCAGGGTCTGCTTGATCACCAGGCAGCCGAGCACAATAACCGTGAGGAAGACCAGACTCAGAGCCGAAGCCAGACTCTTGGCAGGATCCCTGGTCTTGACTGACAAACCCTGGTAATAGCTGTTGACGCCCATGCTCACGCTCATGGCACAGAGCAGGGTTTGGGTAACCACAAGAACGATAAAGACGCCAGCCCAGATGCCACTATTGGCTTTCAGGTCACGCAAGGCCCAAGTCATGATTCATTCACCTGCCACATCCTGGTGCGTACACTCGGCTACATTCATCTATTTATATGAATAGTCGATCGACGCGGAATGCAACATCCGGCAAACCCCTGAAACGACCCTGAATCAACCCTGATTCCTTCTCACGATGGACTGTCGATCACTCCCGTGCTCAGTTCATTATCAGAGTTGCCCCCGTGCTATTCTGATGTTCAGAATCTGGTTCAGGTTCCCGGACGATGGTCAAGTACCCGGACAGTGACAAGACTTGCCGAAAGGGAACCATGTCCTCGTGGATCGTACTCATACTCGCTGGCATCTGTGAATCGGTCTGGGCCACCGCCCTAGGCAAGTCTCAAAGCTTTACCAAAATCGTCCCTGACATCGTTTTTATTGTGGGACTGATTGCCAGCATGGCGGGTCTGGCCTTTGCCATGCGCAGCATTCCTGCCAGCACGGCCTACGCGGTCTGGGTCGGCATCGGAGCTGCCTTGACTGTCCTATACGCCATGGCTATTGGATCGGAGCCTGTTTCACTCGCCCGCATTCTACTCATCATCGGTCTAGTCGCCTGCGTGGTCGGACTCAAGGTCATCAATTAAGAACAGCGCTCATCAACACAGATACATCCGAGCGATCGAATCAAGAGCAAGAGGAAAGGAATCGCCATCATGACCGCAGTAATACGGCGATGCACATCGAATGACACCAGGCTGATACGTTCCTTGGGCATGACCGCCTTCCGCGACACTTTCGCCGCCGACAACAGCCGGAAAAACATGGCAGACTACCTCCGGCACTCCTTCTTCCCCGAACTGGTCAAGTCACAACTGTCCGAACCTGAGTCCGTTTTTCTTCTGGCCAGCGTGAATGGCACGCCCGCAGCCTATATGCAGCTCAACACCGGGAAGGCCCAGACAGAGCAGTTCGGTGACACTTCGATGGAGATCGAGCGGCTATACGTCCTATCGGACTTCAAACGCCAGGGACTGGGCAGCATGCTGATCAATCAGGCCTTCGAACAAGCCTGGAACCAGAGCCTGAGCAAAATCTGGCTGGGCGTATGGGAGCACAATGAGCCCGCCCAACGTTTCTACCGAGCCATGGGCTTCAAACGGACCGGAGACCACACCTTCATCTTGGGCGAGGATCTACAGACCGACTGGATCATGACCGCAGCGGTCAATTGACGGATGCGTCTGTACAACCAAGCGGCGCCGACGAATCTGAGACGACCCAAGGGAAGCCATGACCGGCCAGAATCCGCATATCGGCGGAGAAAGCAGGTCACTCATCATGACATCATCGATGCACACCGATCAGGATTGCACCGAAGATCAGCCCGTCGATTACATTGGCAACATGAGCACCGTGCACTTCGACCTGAAGCCACCCGCCAAAAGGGCTGAAAGAGACAGCCATCGACTGGACCACTGACAAGGACCCGTTTGTCATGCCTGCGTTGAGGTGAGCTTCCCTCATGCGGGTCTTCAAACAGTTCTCTGCCTGCTCCCCACCAAGTACCGGTCCAGCTTTTCCTTTCGGCACTATAACAATGCCTGAACTCTCTAGACTGGAACCATGAGAATCGTCATACAGCGGGTCAGCCATGCCCGGGTCGATGTGGTCGACGAGCAGGGACAGCCGGATCCTGATTTTAAACCCCAAAGCATCGGCACGGGGCTCTTGCTTTTGGTGGCCGTCCAGGACAGCGACAGCGATACCCAAGTGGACTATGCCGTACGCAAGCTGACCCGAATGCGTATCTTCGCCGACGAGGCGGGCCGGATGAATCGATCGGTCCTGGACTGCGGCGGCTCCATCCTCTCCATTTCCCAGTTCACCCTCTATGCGGATCTGCGTCACGGCAACCGTCCAAGCTTCATAGCTGCGGGAGAGCCTGAGCACGCCCAGAGCGTCTGGCAGGATCTGAACCGGGCTCTGGCAGCAACCGGTGTCCCCGTTACCGTGGGACAATTCGGCGCCCACATGCGAGTGGATTTCATCAATGACGGCCCTGTGACAATCCTGCTGGACACTGACAGGCTGATGAAGACAACATCCTCTTCAGCAGCTATTTGACGATAGGCCGCAGGGGCGCCGACACATCCAGCTGATGCTTGTCGCCGATCTTGGAAGGGTCGTTGATGATCTTGTCGACCACGGCTTGTTTGAGCTTCAGGTCAGATCCGTCGCCCCATATGATGACATGTTTGCCCTGATCCAGCTCGGTGGTGATGGAGTCCTGGGTCTCTGCAGTCACCTTGGTCACCGAATGGCGCATGGCCTCCGGCATGGTCGACAGAATCCGCAAGGTCTGCCTGACCGCCTGATCCTGCTGGGCCCGCTTCACAGTGGCCACCTGGATGACCGGCACCCCGTCCACCGGCTTGGAGACGGTATTGAGCGTCCTGCCCTGTCTGTCAACGGCCGTCAGCTTGCCATGGGCGTCCTTGAAGACCGCAGTGGGCTCCTGTGCCTCGAAGGTCACCTTCAGCCCGTGCGGAAAGCTCTTGCGGACCTTGGCATCGGTCACCCCGGCCATGCCGCTGATCTCCTGCTCGACGCCATTGGTGGAAATCAGCAGAAGCGAGCGATCTCCCTGATGGGCCACGATTGAGGAGACACGTTCGTCGGACACCCATGCATTGCCACCACTGACATTGATCTTGTCAGTCTGCAGGCGGAAGACCGGAGAAAGAAAGAACAGCCACGCCAGTCCTGCGATCAGAGCCACGACCAGGAGGACGACGCCTGTTCGGATCAGAACCAGCCTGCGACTGACCTTCTTCTTCTCGCGCACCCGGGCCTGAAAGTCCAGCACCTTAGGCCGAACGAAGATCCCCAGCCCCCGGTCCTCCAGGTCGGTGCCTATCCTGCCTGACACCGGTCGGTCCGGCGGTATGGTCCTTGCATCGACGAACCCCCCGGTCGAACTCGTCGAACGTGAGAGCGCAGACTTGGATGCCCCGGATTCGGATACGGAAGCGCTGCTGCCTTTTACCAGCGAACGGGAGGATGAGGAGGCCGACCTGGGGCTACGCGTCCGGGATCCGCTTGCATTCTTGGAACGATTCGGACGACCCTTGAGACGTTTCGACCCCTTGAGATCTCCGGATCGCTTGAGGCGTTTGCCTCCGTTGCCTGTTTTTTTAGCCTTGGACCTGTCGGTCACGGATGCAGCATCGGAGACGGTTGACCTCGCCGATCTGGCAGTTGTGCCGGTCTGCGGTTCCTTTTTCAAAGGCTTGGCCTGCCCAGACCGGGCCGTCCGCGCAGCCTTGGCAGCCCGGACGGCCTTAGCCCTGGACGAGGCCCCGCCGGAGGCGCTGCGACCCTTGCCGGTCTTCACTGCTGGTCCCGTTCAGCCAGCCTGTCAAGAATGACTGGCCCCATGGCAGTGACATCACCGGCCCCTACGGTCAGGATCACATCCCCCGGCTCAGCCCGCTCGGCCAGATCCAAAGCGGCCTGACGCATGTTCGGGCAGGACCGGAAGACTGTCCCGTTCGATCTATTGCCGGAATCCTGAGGCTTCTGGTCCGAGTCCCGGCCGACAAGAGGCCCAGCAGCCGCAATCTTGCGGGCGGCGGAGGGAATGGTCCCGGCATCCACGCCTGGATAGTCGCTGGCCAGCTCACGGGCGGGGAAGATGTCAGTTACCGTCACATCATCTGCCAGGGACAAAGCGTCCGCAAACCGATCTGCGAAGATGGCGGTGCGCGAATACAGGTGGGGCTGGAAGAGCACTCTGATGGTCCGACCCGGATAACGTCGTCTGGCGGCAGTCAGCAGTGCTGCGATCTCCGTGGGATGATGGGCGTAATCATCCACTACGGTGACCTCGTGCTGGCATCCACGGACCTCGAAGCGTCTGGAGGCCCCCCGAAAATCGGCGGCGCAGGCGGCGGCCGTATCAGGTTCCATTCCCAGCAGGATAGCGGCGATGATTGCCGCAGCGGCATTGCGGGCGTTGTGGATACCGGGAATCGCCAAATCCACCTGCAGATCGAGCGGCTTGCCGGCCTCCAATCCTGCTGCCTGGAGCACCTGCGCCGGGAGAGCTAGACGGCAATGCTCACGACCGCTGCCACTGCTTTCGGACTCGGATTCGATGCGAACCAGGCCAAGGACTCCGGGCAAGGATTCAGCACTCAGCCGGGGATCTGAACCATAGATGATGATTCCGGCTCTGCAGTCCCCATGCAGCCGCCGCAAGACCTCCAGTGCGCCCCGGTCGTCCCCGCAGACCACCAGGAAGCGGCGGGCCTGCCGGGCATGTTCGACAAAGGCCTGGTGGAAGGCGTCAGCGGTGCCGTAGTGGTCCAGGTGGTCGGGCTCCACGTTGGTAATGATGGCGATGTCGGGAGTGTACTTGCCAAAGCTGCCGTCGGACTCATCCGCCTCGGCCACCAGAACCCGCCCGGCTCCCACATGGCCTCCGTCCATGGGCCCCTGGTCGCTCTGAAGGCTGCCCCCGATGGCGTAGCTGGGATCGGCCAGATCCCCTTGGCCGCCCTTGGTCAGCAGGTGGGCCAAGAGCGCGCTGGTGGTGGTCTTGCCATGGGCTCCAGCCACGGTGACCGAAATCCTGGAGGCCATGAGCAGGGCCAGAATGTCACTGCGATGAACCAGTCGGGCACCAGCGTCACGAGCAGCCAGAATCTCTGGATTGTCGGGCTTGATGGCACTGGACCAAACCACTGTGCGGGCCCCGGCCACGTTGCTGGCATCCTGACCGATGGCGACAGGGATTCCCAGCTGACGCAGACGGCGGGTCTTGTCCCCCTCGGCGCGGTCGGAGCCCGAGACCTGTACCCCCTCCTGGTGAAGCATCTCGGCCAGCACGCTCATCCCAGCCCCGCCGATGCCGATGAAGTGGGTGGGCCCCAGATCCTTGGGGTCGCACACTCCGGCCTGGGCCAAGGCAGGCAGGCAGGGGTCCAGAACCGGCAGGGACCGGTCGCCGTCACCCTGCCGACCGGGCGCAGTATTCAATTCATGCTTTGGCACAGTAGTTGCATCTCCTCCAACAGTTCAGGACCATTTAGGACGGTCACCCTTCACCTGCCTCCATTATGCCCGATTAGGCCCTCCCTGAGTCCTTGCGAGCAATGTGTTGGCCGGCCATGGTCAGAATCTGCTCAGCCATCACCTGAGCGGCATCGCGAATCCCGTACCCCCAGGCTCGGCGGCGCATGTCAGCCAGCCTATCCTTATCAGCCATAAGCGCAGGGACGTGCTCGCCCACCCATTTGGCGTCCAGTGCCGCATCATCCACCATGAGCCCTCCCCCGGCCTGTACGACCGGCTGGGCGTTGAATCGCTGCTCGCCGTTGCCGATGGGCAGGGGCACGTAGATGGCGGGCACGCCCAAGGCGGCCAGCTCGCTGACAGATCCGGCACCGGCCCGGCAGACCACCAGATCAGCGCAGGCGAAGGCCAGATCGATCCGCTCCAGGTATTCGGCCATGTGGTAGTCCCCCTGGCCCCGGTGAGCCGGATCCAGATCGTTGATGGCTGCATCGCACAGATTCGCAGCCACTTGTTCTTTGACTTGACCGGTCTTGCCACGACCGGTCAGATGGATCACCTGGGTTCGGTCCAACAGCTGCCGAGCCGCGCCAGCTACCGCCTTGTTCAGGCTGAGCGCGCCCAGGGAACCGCCGGTGACCAGCAGGATGGGCCTATCGGGATCCAGACCCAGTGACCGTGCCGACTCACGACGGGCGCCGGAGCGGTCAGTCTCCATCTGCTTGGCTAGTCGGGCGATGGCTGGCCGCAGGGGCAGACCCACGCGGCGCACGGGTACTCCCGCCCGGGCCCGGATGCCCGTATCCTCGTAGGCTGTACCTACAAAATCGGCCCAGCGGGCGCCCAGCTTGTTGGCCATGCCCGCCCGGGCGTTCTGCTCGTGGACGACGATGGGCAGACCCAGATTCCGTGCGGCCCTGTAGACCGGCGCCGAGGCATAACCGCCAAAGCCGACCACCAGGTCGGCCGACCGATCCTGCAGGTACCCTCGGACCCGCTGCACCTCACGCCGCCAGCGCCGGGGGAAGTCCAGGGCGGCCTTGCCGGGGCGACGAGGGAAGGGCACCTTCTCAATCAGGTCCAGGGGAAGTCCAGCAGCCGGCACCAGGTCGTGCTCCAAGCCGACAGCGGTGCCGATCACGCTGATGGAAGCCTGGGGGCGGCGCTCCCGAATGACCGCAGCCACGCTGAGCAGAGGGTTGACATGCCCTGCCGTCCCCCCTCCGGCCAGCACCAGATGGGGACCAGCACCTCTTTCGGCATGCTTCTGGTCATGCCCAGGCATTTCGTTCTCAGCCCTCGTCGCTGTCGTCATCCTCGAATCCGCTTCCTTCCCATCACGTCCATTCCGCTTCTCAGGACCCCTCCGTGGCTGCCTTCACGTCAGGCTGGGTCCGAATCATCTTCAGAGCCACCCCGGCCGATGCCAGGCACGAGATCAGGGCGGTCCCTCCAGCCGAGACGAAGGGCAGAGGCAGCCCGATGACCGGCAGCAGGCCCAGAACCACGCAGATGTTGATCAGGGCTTGGCCCACCAGCCACACATCCAGACAGATCAGCACCATGCCCGCATACCGGTTCCTGGTTGTCAGGGCGATTCGCAGCATGCACCAGCCCATGACCACAAAGACCAGAATAAGCATGGCCGCCCCTACGAAGCCCAGCTCCTCGCCGATGACTGCGAAGATGAAGTCATTGTGCGCCTCGGGCAGGTAGTTCCACTTCTCCCTTGAGTTGCCCAGCCCTACTCCGGTCAATCCCCCAGAAGCCATGGCATAAAGCCCGTGGATGGACTGGTAGCAGACCCCTTGAATGTCATCCGCCGAGCACTTGCCATAGGCAGCCATGATCCGCTGGGTCCGGTTGCTGTTGCCATAGACCGAAAAACCGATGACAGCAGCCATCCCCAGAGCCGCCAGGCTGAGCAGCCAGCGCAGGGGGAAGCCTGAGACCAGGAAGGCCACGAAACCGATGATGACAATGATCATGGCGGTTCCCAAATCCTTGCCCAGCATGATCAGCAGGAAACTGACTATAAAGCCGACGGCCGGCTTGGCATAGGCCTTCGCCAGGGTCTTCAAGTCAGAATCCTTGCCAGCCTGCCGCTGGGCTTCGATCAGGGCCTGCGGCAGCCACAGACACAGGGCCAGCTTGAGCAGCTCAGCCGGCTGCATGGAAATGCCGCCCACCGAGATCCAGCCCTCGTTGCCGTTGGCAGACCGCCCCAGCGGCGTACGGGTCAGCAGCTGGACGCCCTGGCTGACGATCAGAAACCCAGTGCTCCAGTTCCGGTAGTGGTCGACGCTGATCCTCACAGCCAAAAGGGCCAGAAACAGCCCCACCACTGCATATATGCTCTGGCGAATGACCTGACTCCAGGGTGAGCTGCCCTGGGCCACCAGATCCACAGCCGAGGAGGAGAAGACCATCATCAGACCGAAGACTGTAGTAGCGACGACCGTAGCCAGAAAGCCGTAGTAGCACCAGAGCGGGTTGAGAATAGCCCGCCAGCCCCGGTAGTCCCCCTTGCCGTCAGACCCGCGGGAGGAGGCCGTGTGTGGATCAGTGTCGCGCTTCATGCTCGTGGACCCACTGTTTGGCCTGGTTGGCAAACTGGTCGCCTCGGTCGGCATAAGATGCGAACTGATCCATGGATGCACAGGCAGGCGCCAACAGAACCACCTGACCGGGCTGCGCATAGGAGCCTGCAGCCTGAACAGCCCGGGCCATGACCTGATCTCCATCGCCAGGATCAATCAGAGTAACCGGCAGATCGGGTGCCTGGTCCTTGATGGCCTGGACCATGGGCTGCTGATCCTGGCCGATGACCACGGCTGCAGCCAGCTTGGACCTGCGGGACCGAACCAGATCGTCAAAGCGGGCGCCTTTGGCCAGCCCACCAGCCAGCCAGACCACCTGGCCGTCATGGTAGCTGGCCAAGGAAGCCTCGGCGGCATGGGCATTGGTGGCCTTGGAATCGTCTACAAAGCGAATGGCCTGCGAACCCTGACCCAGGGTGGCCACGGTGCTGATCCTATGGTCGCCGGGCGTGAAGGCGCGCATGGCCTCGATGGCCGCGTCGACGCGGGCTCCAGCACCCAGAGCCAAGGCTAGAGCGCATAGGGCATCAGCAAGCAGATGGGGATAGACAGTGCCGTCAGGCTCGCTCAGGTCCGTCAACTCGGCCACCTGGACCAGTCTGACGCCCTCTTCAAGATCCTGACCCGTCAATCCACTGCGATCCACGACCCAGCCGTCCTCCACACCCAGCTGCCCAGGCTCGGGCCTACCCAGAGTGAAGCCCACCCTTCGGCAACCGGAGGCTGGCTGAGCCTGTCTGGCCAGATCAGAAACCCGGGGGTCGTCAGCGTTGTAGACCAAGGACTTGCGCACGCCCCGGTAAATGCGCGCCTTGTCGGCCGCATAGGCCTCGAAGCCCCCGTGCCAATCCAGGTGGTCGTCGGCCAGATTAGTGATGGCCGCGCACTCCAGAGCCGCAGAGAAGGTAAAGTGCAGCTGGAAGGAGCTCAACTCCACACAGAGCAGGTCATTGGCTGGGTCCAGGACGGCTGTCGAGACGGCCTTGCCGATGTTGCCCACCGCAGGAGCCGTAAACCCGCTGGCCTGCATCATGGCGGCGACCATTCTGGTGGTCGAGGTCTTGCCGTTGGTGCCGGTGATCCCGATCCAGGGCGCTGGCCGGCCGGTCCGTGCTGAAGGCACCCGCAGCATCCAAGCCATCTCCACCTCGCTGACCACGGGAATGCACCGACGCTGCGCCTCAAGAATAAAAGGAGTGCGCGGGTTGAAGACGGGCGAGGCCATGACCAGGTCCACTTGGTCCCAGTCCACTTGATCGAAGTCACGAAGATCGGCATGCGGGGCGGACTGGTCCACAGTGGTCACCCCGGCAGCCCGGCCTCGCAAGGCTGCAGCCACGCTCCGTCCGGAAATGCCCAGTCCGGCTACCAACACTCGCTTCCGGCTCAAGTCCATATCCACGAACACCTCATTCCGTTAGCTCCGGCATCTGCTTGGCATGATACCGGCTGCCGAGGGCTGGCACCATAAATGGACGGAATCAGATGGTCAGCCCAGAGCGGACCACCCAGTCTGCATAGAAGCAGACCAAGGCCAGCAGGACGAAGATCAGGTCGATCATCCAGAACCGCACAACCACCTTGGACTCCTGCCAGCCCATCAGCTCGAAGTGGTGATGGATGGGCGCCATCTTGAAGACCCGCTTGTGGGTGAGCTTGAAATAGCCCACCTGGATGACGTCGGAAGCGGCCTCTGCCACAAAGAGCCCGCCGAGAATGACCGCCAGAAGCTCGGTATGGGTGGCGATGGACAGGGCTGCAAAGAGTCCGCCCAGAGCCAGGGATCCGGTGTCGCCCATAAATATGGAGGCCGGATTGGTGTTGTACCAGAGGAACCCAAAGCAGGCCACGGCCGCACAGCAGGCGATAATGGCCAGGTCCAGGGGATCGGAGACCGCGTAGGCGTGACCGGCATGGCCACCGCCCTTCAAGTGGTAGCTCTCCCAGAAGGCGATGACGGTGTATCCCACGAAGGCGATCATGGAAGAGCCCGAAGCCAGCCCGTCCAGGCCATCGGTCAGGTTGACGGCATTGCTCCAGGCCGTCATCAGCAGATTCACCCAGATGATGAAAAGCACCACGGACAGGATGCTGCCTGCCATTCGGAAGTCGATGATGGGCTGCTCCACAAAGGATATGCCCGCCTGAGCGCTGGGATAGCCGTTTTTGGTGGGCAGCTTCAGGGCCAGCACCGCATAGATGGTGGCCAGTATGAACTGGCCGACGAATTTGGCCCTGACCGACAGACCCAGATTCTGCTTCTTGCGCACCTTGGCGAAGTCGTCGATAAAGCCCAGGAAACCCATGGAGAGCATGGCGAACAGGACCAGCATAGCCGACAGGGACACGGACTCGCCCCGCGACAGGTAGCGGTAGAGCGCCGAGGCTGCCCAGCCCAGCAGGATGGCCAGGTTGATGACCACCCCGCCCATAGTCGGGGTGCCGCGCTTGACCAGGTGGGACTTGGGGCCGTCCTGGCGGATGTACTGGCCGTAGTGCAAGCGGTGGACCAGCCTTATCAGCAGCGGGGTTCCCGCCAGCGTCACCACCAGGGCGACCAGGATTCCGATGATGAGTGCAATCACAGTGTGTACTCCAACTCTTGGATTCCGTCCTTGAACGTTCGAACCCGCTGCGGGGATGCCTGTCGATACATGTCTCAGCCCTGCCACCGGTCGGCCAGATCGGACAGCCCAGACATATGCGAACCTTTCAGCAAAACAAGATTCTGCCGATCCGAATGCTTGGCGCACAGCTGACGAACCATCTGGTCGGCCTGGTCAGCATCGCGGGCAAAGAGGACACGCATGGACCCTGGCTGGCCATCGCTGGGATCAGACGTACCGCCTGCACCACGCACCAAGGCCTGGATCAGGCTGTTCATCTGCTGATCCGGGCAGCCCACCGCAATCAATGCATCAATACCTAAACGGCGGCAGTAGGCACCGATTTCCTGGTGCAGCTGCTCCCCCCGATCCCCCAGCTCGAGCATGACCCCAAGGACTGCGATCCGGTAGGCCGGGCCGTTGAACCCGCTCCAGGCAGCCAGAGCGTCCAGACCCGCCCGCATGGAATCGGGATTAGCATTGAAGGAATCATCAATCAGTCTGAAGACAGCATCCGGCAACCGGACCATCGATACAGCCATTCGATGCGGACTGATACGCCTCTGTCGACCCAGTTCATTGGCAATGCGCTCTGCATCCAGACCCAGGGCATGGGCTACCGTGGCGGCGGCCAGGGCGTTCATGACATTGTGCCGTCCCGGGATGCCCAATCGCAGCCGAACCGGTTGCTGACCGCGCAGTCGCAGCTCGAAGGCAGGCCTATCCAGGCTGTCGCTGTCCAGAAAACGAGCCGAACCGTCCAGGTCACGGTCCTGCCCGCCGTCTTCATCGGCCATGCCAAACCGTAAAACAGAGCCAGAGGCCAGATCAGCCATAGCAGCCACCCGGGAATCATCTGCATTGAGAACAGCGGTTCCGCCCGACACCAGACCTCGCACGATCTCGCTCTTGGCCTGGGCGATACGCTCAACAGAACCGAATTCGCCCAGATGGGCCACTCCCACTTTGAGAACCAGGGCTATGTTCGGAGGAACCATGCGGGTCAGGTCTGCAATCTCGCCCACATGGTTGGCGCCCATCTCCGCCACCAGGTAGCGGGTGTCCGGTCCGACCGCCAAGGCAGTCAGCGGAAGACCGATCTCATTGTTGAAGGATCCGACCGGCGCCACTACAGGACCCAAGAGTGCCAGCAGGGAGGACAGCAGATCCTTGGTCGTGGTCTTGCCGACAGACCCCGTGATGCCAATGACCGTGAAGGAGCCTGAAGCCTTACGCCGACAGTCCATGTTGGCCCGGGCCAGCAGCCCCAGGGCACCGACCGTATCATCCACAAGAATCTGCGGCAAATCAGCGCCCGGAACCAGGTGGTCCACCAGGGCCGCACGGCAGCCCTTGGCCCCCAGGCCGGGAACATAGTCATGACCGTCCACGTGCTCGCCCTTGATGGCCACGAAAAGACCATCGACCCCCGCCTGCCGTGAGTCGGTCACCACCCGCATACGCACGGATCCGAGATCGGGTTCGAGAGCAGGGCCGACCTCGACCAGCCGACCGTGCACATATCCAACGACCTCATCCAGGGTCATGGGCATGGATCCGGCCCCTACAGACTGACTCATCCTCACCTCTCAGGACATTTCCCGGGAGACGCGCAGGGCGCTCCTGATGTTGTTGCGTTTGACGCCAGCAGCCATAGTCATGGCGATGCACAGGGACAAATCGTCGCTCAGCGCATCAGCGGGCAGAGACTGACGAGCCAACCCGTCTGATTCCTCGTTGCGCCGGGCCACGATGGTGTGCCCGCCCAGGTTGAACCCGTAGCGGCGGGCCTTGGAGATCAGCCGCACGTGCCGCGCATCCCGAGTGGAGCCCTCCTGGGCTCCCAGGGCCACCACATCCAGGTCCACCCCCTGCAGAGCGTCCATGGCCAAGGTCTGATCCTCCACGGAAATGACCATGGCGGCCGCCCCATCCTCCAAAGCGATGGACAGACCGCGCTGCACATCGAACATGCTCAGGGGATATTCCAGATCCAGTCGTCGGTCCAGCGAGCACGAGCCCTTGGCGCTGAGCATACCGACAGGATTGCCCAGCACCTGCAGGAAGTCAGCCAAGAGGTCCACCTGGTCCTGTACCTGGGAACCTACCAAGGCGAACACAGCCAGAGCTCCCGAGGGATCGCCGGCGGCATTGGCTAGCAACTGGCCCATCTGCCAGGCGCGCATAGTGCCGAAGAGCAGAGGTATGCGTGCCCGTCCCACCTCTTGACGAGCCGAAGTCGGCAACAGGGCGGCATAGGCTCCACGACGCTCGGCCTCCTCGACCATGCCCTGATCCACCTGCTGGTCTGCAGGCACATAAAGGCTGCCGGGGCGCACTGAGGGCAGATCGTCCACCATTGAGGTCACTGTGACCGGTTCAGCAAAGTCCGGTACCAAGGTCAGTCCGTAGCGCCCCTTGAGCTGTCCCAAGGTCAACCGTCGGGAGATTGATTCATTCAGCGCGCTCATGCTGCAATCTCTCCTTCGTTCGGAAACGCCATGATGCCTGCCGGTATCACCATGTTACCGGGATAGCATCGGTTCTGGGGGAAGACGTGGGGACCTGGTATTTCTGCATAAGGAATTCACCGATCTGAGCGAAGATGGGACCTGCGGTGATGCCACCGTAAACCCCGGAGGCGCTTTGAGGGTTCTTCAGCACCACGGTGACCACAAAATGCGGATCGTCAGCGGGCAGTATGCCCA
Source organism: Bifidobacterium sp. ESL0819 (assembly GCF_052606245.1). Lineage (NCBI taxonomy): Bacteria > Bacillati > Actinomycetota > Actinomycetes > Bifidobacteriales > Bifidobacteriaceae > Bifidobacterium > Bifidobacterium sp. ESL0819. The sequence goes on along the minus strand of NZ_CP199587.1, from coordinate 1,250,756 downwards.
CCCAGTCACTGACGATGCCGCCCAGGCCGCCGGAGCTATCGGCCACCTCGGCGGTGCCTGTCTTGGCTGCCACTCGATAGCCCTCCACCTTGACCATCTTCTCGTATTTCTCAGACACTGATTCCATCGCGTTCATGACCTCAGCGGCCACCTTCTCGTCCACGACTCTGACCGGATGTGCTTTGACCGCGCCCTGGCTGCGGACTATCGTCTGGTCGGAACGGACCCCCTTGTTGGCCAAAGTGGCGACGGCATTGGTCAACTGGACGGCGTTGGTGGCATAGCCCTGGCCGAACAGAATCGTGTTGCGGGTGCGGCGGTCCCATGTCTGAGGCGCGGTCAGCAACCCCTTGGACTCCCCAGGCAGACCCAAGGCTGAGACCTGTCCGATGCCGAAGCGGGTCAGGTAGTCGTAGCGCTTCTGGTCCGGATAGTTCTGGCCGGCCATGACCATGCCCACGTTGGAGGAATTCTGTATAATGCCGGCAAGTGTCCAATGCTCGGCCCCATGATCAAAGGAATCCTTGTACTGCTGGTTGTCCAGAGTGATATGGTCCGGCACCGTAAAGCGATCAGTCATGGAGTGCACCTGCTCCTGGAGCATGCCTGCAGCCGAGATGGTCTTGCCGACGGAGCCGGGCTCGAAGGTCTCCGCCACTGCCCGGGAGGAGTTGACCTTGGCCTGGTCGCTGCCCGCCTGGTAATCATCGGTGTCGGCCAGCGCCAGGATCTCGTTGGTGCGGGTGTCCTGAACCACCGCCAGGGCCCAGTCTGCATGATAGCGCTCGCAGCCTGACTTGAGGGCTTGACGGACGTACCAGAGCACGTCCTGATCGATGGTCAGGGTGACGTCCTTGCCGTTGACCGGATTGCGCTGACGGGTTACGGTTCCGGGAATCTCCTGACCCAGCATCCCCTGCTGATAGACCGTATAGCCGTCAGAGCCGGTCAGCCGCCGATTCTCCATCTGCTCAATCCCGGCTACCCCCTTGCCGCTGTCGTCGATGCCCCCGATCAGAGCTCCCATCAGATCAGCATGAGGGTAGGTGCGTTCGCTGCTCAGCTCGGCTGTAATGATCCCCTGCAACCCCAGCTTGTCGATGGCACGCTTGACCTCGGGAGTCACCCTCTTGGCTAGGACCACGTACCGTCCAGGGACGCTGAGCTTGCCACCCAGCTCCATGGCGTTCATTCCCAGAGCCGGTGCCAGGAGGCGGGCCACCCCGGCAGCACCGTCAGCGCCCACCGGATGTCCTTTGATGCTATGGCAGTTGTCGCCAGTGTGCTTGGTGCAGTTGACAGGCATAAAGGAGGCTGCCGCCTCGGGGTCGCCGACGATGTTGTATCGCTCCAGGCTCTGGGCCAGCACACGGCCGTTGACGTCCAGGATGCGGCCACGTTGGGCCTTGATGGCGTGGGGCACGGTGCGACCCGCAGCAGCGGCCTGTGCCATGGACCTTCCATCAAAGAGCTGGATGTAGGCCAGCTTGCCCAAGGCCAGCGAGGCCACCAGAACCAGGATCAGGCCCACAGAGAGCGAGCGCTTGCAGAAAGACAGGTGCCAGAAGCGCTTGGTTTCCTTACCGCTCATGGATTACCCGCCTTGCCCTGGGGGGTCTGAGGGGGCTTATAGCCCTGCAGATCAATGGAATTCAGACCTTGCTGGGGTTGCATGCCAAGCTGCTGGGCCTTGTCCGGCAGGGAGGCCTGAAGCTGGTCGAGCTTGTTCTGGTCGTCTTGGACGTCCTGAGTGAGATTGCTGATCTCATGCTGGACCCGAGTAGCCTCGAAGGAATCCTGGACCATCTGGGTGCGCAGCATCAGTGATCCGAACATGCAGGCGGCCAGGAAGACCACGGAGACCATGATGCGCAACAAGGGATTGCCGCGGGTCCGTGTCCAGCCGATCAGGCGCATGGCCCCCTCAGCTACTGGACCCCGTTCGGGATGACGGGCCTTGCCTGGCTTGCCTGTACCCTTGATCAGACTGAGCTCAGGCCTGGTGGGCAACTCTTGGATGCGTGGATGGCCCCTATCCGGAGAGGCCTTGGAACGGACTGAACGTGCTGGCATGGTCATGGCTGACGCCTCGATCCAAAACCATGGTCGACGTGACGATGATGTCGATCTGAGCTCTCCCCGTTGGCCTCGGCCTGAAGCCGACGACGACGCTCCTCAGGGATGGCTCCGATCCTCTCCACGGCTCGTAGACGCACTGAGGCGGAACGGGGGTTGCGTTCCCGTTCGGCAGAGTCGGCCTTGATGGCACCATGCGTCAGATCCGACAGATAAGGGCGGGCCTGATCCGGCACCACCGGCATGCCCGCCGGCAGGTCCACATGCAGCCCTGATGCCATGAAGCGCTTGACCATGCGGTCCTCCAGGGAGTGATAGGACTCCACGACCAGACGACCTCCCTGAGCCAGCCGCAGAACGGCCTGGGGCAGGGTGCGCCTCAAACGATCCAGCTCCCCGTTGACCTCGATGCGCAGGGCCTGGAAGACCCTCTTAGCAGGATTGCCTGGTGGACGGCGGCCACGAGGCACTGCCATATCGACCAGACGGTCAAGCTGCGCCGAGGTGGTCAGCGGCTGATCTCGTCTGGCCTCGACAATGGCCCGTGCGATGCGTCCTGCATAACGCTCCTCCCCGTACCGGGAGAAGATATCAGCCAAACGTTCCTGGTCGTATTCGGCCAGGATCTGGGCTGCTGTCAGCTCCTGGCCAGTGTCCATGCGCATGTCCAGCGGAGCATCCTGCCGGTAGGTGAAACCCCTGTCACGCTGGTCGATCTGCAAAGAGGATAGACCCAGATCCATAAAGACCAGATCCACCTGGCCCACACCCAGGGCATCCAATTGCTCATCCAGCTGGTCAAATGGGGCATGCACCGGTGTAAAACGGTCGGCCAGACCCTCATCGCGCATCCGGCCAGTAGCCAGATCCAGGGCCTGACGATCTCTGTCGATGCCAATAAGACGGGCCTCAGGACAGGATTTGAGGAAGGCGGTGGCATGCCCGGCCAGGCCTAGCGTGCAATCCACAGCCACGGCCCCCCTGTGCTCCAAGGCAGGTCTTGCCAGCGCCAGGCAGCGCTCCAGCAGAACTGGACGATGGACTATGCCCTTGTCCACAGCCTCCTGGTCGGGAGGATTGCGATCTTCCATGAGGGCCTCCATCAGCAATCCACCGCCGGAAGAACATCGTCGGCGATATCGGCGTAGCCCTGCTCCTTGCTCTCCAGGTAGGCGGACCAGGAATCCTGATCCCAGATCTCAGCACGGGTGCCCACGCCGATGACCGCCACAGGGCCGGTCAGCCGTGCATAGGAACGGAGCATGGGCGGGATCAGGATGCGGCCCTGCTTGTCAGGGACCTGGTCGACGGCACCGGACAGGAATACGCGCAGGTAGTCCCTGGCCGATTTGTCGCCCATGGAGGTGTGCTGGATGCGCACGGCCATTCGCTGAAATTCATCAGGGGGCAACAGACTGACACAGCGTTCCTGACCACGGGCCATGACCAGCCCCTGACCCAGCTGAGAACGGAACTTGGCCGGCAGAGCCAGGCGCCCCTTAGCATCCATCTTGGGAGTGTAGGTGCCCAGAAGCATAGGAGGCAGGGACGGCGAGGCAGCCTTTGCGTCGTATATATCGGTCATGCCTCACCTCCTTGCCTGTTGGTCACCTTGGGAGGCCTCATCAGGTTGCACCCCCTACGGAATGCTCCCCACTTTACCCCACTTACCCCCATCTATCACCACTTTAACGCCACTTCAGGCTCAAACCCGGCCATTCGCCTCGCCGAAGGATCCGCCTCGGCGTTTCGCCACCCGGCAAACAGAAGGTGACCAACGGTCCGCCAGGCCGGAAAAGTAGAGGACGAGCGGTATATTGGATCATCCGATTTTGAACATTGCACAGAACGGACGCACATGTCGAGCTATTCCTCACAGCTGCATGAAGAGCAGAGGGCGGTGGACAGGGCCTACGGCCGTCTAGACGAGCTGCGGACGCAGGCCAGAGCCAGACTGGACGCGGTTCGTGCCGCCGGCTCCCACGGATCCCCCACCCAGCGCACCGAGCGGGATTCCTTCGCCAACATGTACGAGGATCGACTCACCCAGCTGCGAGCCGTGGAGGACCGTCTGGTCTTCGGCCGACTGGATACGGTCCAGGGAAGTCGCCGATATATCGGGCGACTGGGCCTTCTGGACAGCAACCACGAACCCATCCTGACCGACTGGCGGGCCGAGGCCGCGCGCCCCTTCTACGAGGCCACCCCGGCAGACCACGGCGACATTGTCATGCGTCGGCACATCACCCTCAACTTCCGCCAGGTCGCCGGCATCGAGGATGAGGTTTTGGATATGTCGTCCCCAGAAGTGGACAGGGCAGCCCAAGGAGGGACCTTAGCCGGCGAGGGCGCGCTCATGGCTTCCCTGTCCAGCCGTCGCACCGGTCAGATGACCGACATCGTAGCCACCATTCAGGCCGAACAGGACCGGATCATCCGCTTCCCCATGACTCGTCCACTAGTAGTGCAGGGAGGACCGGGCACCGGCAAGACGGCTGTGGCCCTGCACCGGGCCGCCTATCTGCTCTACACCCATCGGCGCAGACTGGAGAGCTCAGGCGTGCTGATCGTAGGGCCCACCAACGCCTTCCTGCATTACATTGACCAGGTGCTGCCCTCCCTGGGCGAGACCGGAGTGCTCAGCCGAACCATGGGCGACCTCATTCCCGGCATCAGTACCGAACGCCGAGAGGACCCGCACGTGGCCCGACTCAAGGGAGACATCCGCATGGCCGAGGCCGTGGCCAACGCCGTCACCTCCCGGGAGCGGGTGCCTGCCTCCCTGCCCACGGTCAAGGTGGATGGAGTTGCCGTACCCATGCTGGCAGTCGACTTGGAGCAGGCCTTGGTCGATGCACGACGCAGCCACCAGCCCCACAACAAGGCCAGGAACACCTTCGTGCGCTCAGCGCTGAATGCCATGACTGCCCGCTATGCCGAGGGAGTGGACTATCAGCCCGGAACCGAGGAACTTGCCCGGGTCACCTCCCTGCTGCGGCTGAACGAGCAGGTGCGACGGACCCTCAACCTGGCCTGGCTGCCTATGAACCCCCGCTGGCTGGTCAACGACCTCTGGTCCAGGCCGGACCGCCTGCACCGGTTCGCTCCCTGGCTGAATGCGGAACAGATTGATTTGCTGACCCGACAGAATGGCGCCGAACTGACCGTATCTGACATCCCGATCCTGGATGAGGCCATGGAGCTGCTGGGCCCTGACCCCCGTCAGGCGGATCGCGACCAGGCCGAAAAGGCCCGTCGAGAAGAGGAACGCCGATTCGCCAGCGATACCTTGGCTCAGAACGGGATCGGAACAGGCATCGTGACCTCGCAGATGCTGCTGGATTCCATCAACGGCCAGGGTGAGAACCAGGCAGCCCTTCAGGCGGCTGCAGACCGTGAATGGGTATACGGGCACATCGTGGTTGACGAAGCTCAAGAACTGACGGCCATGGACTGGAGGATGCTGATCAGGCGCTGCCCCTCACGCTCCTTCACCATTGTCGGAGACGTGGCTCAGACGGCAGCTTTGGGCGGCACCCGGTCCTGGACATCCACCATGGATGCGCTCTTCGGCCCGGATGGATGGGACCTGCGGCAGCTGACCATCGACTATCGCAATCCTCGTCAGGTATCCAACCTGGCCTCCTCCTTCGCAGCCTCCGAGGGTCTTGAAGTTTCAACGCTCAAAGCCGTGCGCGATGTGGAAGGCTCAGTGGGCCACCTGCGTGCAGAGGATCGGGCGAATCTGCTGGACCAGTTGCCTGACCTAGTGGGCGAACTGGCAGAACGTCATCTGGGCGAGGACGGTACCGGACGCCTGGCGATCATCGTTCCCAGCTCCTTGAAAGCCAGGGTCAGCTCACGGCTGCACATCAATCAGGGGCAGAAGCATCAGATCATGGTCACAACCACCGGCCATACCAAGGGCCTGGAGTTTGATGCAGTGGTTCTTGTGGAGCCCGGGACCATCCAGAACGAAGCCCCCTCCAGGCTGAGCGCAGCGGCCGACCTCTATGTGGCCATGACGCGCGCCACTCAGGAATTAATAATCGCCCAAACCGCCGAGGATCAGAGGCTGCTGGATCTCAGTTGACAGGCGCAAGCCTTCGACATGCCTGCCGCTGCTCATTGATTGCCAAATAATCCGTACCCGTCACAGGCTGACCGAAGCTTTCGAGACCACTACAACCAGCACAGCTGATACTGAAATTACTCACTTCAGGGCTGTGCAGCAGCAGACTGGCTTTCAGCTGACTGGTCCTCGGCCCGCAAAGTATCGATGGCCTGCTGGAAGTCCTCTAGGTTGCTGAAGTTGCGGTAGACCGAAGCAAAGCGCAGATAGGCCACCTCATCCAGCTCTCTAAGGGGCTTCAGGATGGCCCTGCCGACCTCTTCCGAATCGACCTGGGCCAGGCCACGCGAACGCAGATCCTCTTCGACCTGCTGGCCTAGGAGCTTCAGGTCGTTCTCATCAATGGGCCTGCCTTGACAGGCCTTCCTAACGCCAGAGATGACCTTGTCGCGGTTGAAGGGCTCGGCATTGCCTGAACGTTTCATGACCAGGAGGATCGAGGTCTCCACCGTAGTGAACCGACGCGAGCATTGCGGACACTCACGACGGCGTCTAATGGCATGGCCGTCGTCGCTGATTCGCGTATCCACAACCTTGGTATCGGGATTCTGGCAGAAAGGACAGTGCATAGGCAACATCTTAACGCCAAAGGCCGCAAGACCCACGTATACCGGGCCTATGAGCTTATAAACCTGAACAAACTCCTCGAATTCAGCAAGCAGCTTTTTCCTAGCTACAAATTGTCGAAACCCCGTCGCAGACGCCCTGAATCGAAAATCGCCGCCTCAATCCTCACTTGGAATCAGAATCCGATCGCCCACGCGCAGATTGGGTGAGGACATATTGTTTATCTGCATGATGCGGTCAACGTTCTTGGTGACATCCTCGCCCTGAGGCGTGATCGAGGTCGCATAGGACCAGACATTATCGCCCGGTCGAACTGTTCTGGTGACGACCTCCTGCGGCCCGGGAGCGGAGGTGGCCGGTCGCGCCATCCATCCGATTCCAGCCAGGATCAGTGCCCCGGCAACCAGAAAAGCCCCGAATCTGCGTACGATGACACCCACAAAACCCTGCTCGGATACACAGGCTTTGACGGCTTTACGGAGATGAAGCATGACAGACGAAAATGCAGAACCAGCATAAGCTTTGCAGGCCGAGGACAGGTTCGACAGCGTAGACATGTGGGAACTAGCACAAGTATGAACAACCACGGCACACCCCTTTCGAACATTTGTTCTATCGAACAGATGTTCTTATTCTGGCACCTGAATCGTCATTTGGCAAGGCCGATTCGAACATTTGTTTGATTTTCTGCTTTAGTCGGGTTAGACTTGGTTCAGTTTTCAAGGAAAGGAGCCCATTGTGAGCACCATCCCCTTTGTCGGGTCCACGTCTATGAGCTCCGTCAGGCAGTCCACTTCTAGTAACGCCACCTCACAGGAAACCGCTGAGACCTCAACTAAGAGCGGCGTGGGAGAAAACGCGAGCGGCACCAAGAGTCTGAGCCAGGGGTCTAGACCCAAGCTGACCGATCGCCAGGCCAAGGTCTTGGAAGCCATCAAGCGTCACTTGTCAGAGCGTGGATTCCTGCCCTCCTACAGAGAGATCGGCAGAGATGCGGGATTGCGCAGCACTTCTTCCGTCAAGCACCAGCTTCAGGTGTTGCAGGATCTGGGCTACATCCGTCTGACTGCCAATAAGGGACGCGCCATAGAGCTGGTCCAGGATCAGCCTGAACCGGCAGCAGGAACCGCCAGGATCATGCCTTTCCCTGATACGCAGACCGACGAGGCCATCATGCAGTCGCGCGATGTGCCTCTAGTCGGCAGAATCGCAGCCGGCCAGCCTATCCTAGCCGAGCAGCACGTGGACGATGTCATGCGTCTGCCCGAACGACTGACCGGCTCCGGCGAACTCTTCATGCTTGAGGTCCATGGTGATTCCATGGTCGATGCCGCCATCTGCGACGGAGACTTTGTGGTGGTCCGCCGCCAACAGGAAGCTGAGAACGGCGATATCGTCGCAGCTTTGCTGGACGATGGGGCTACGGTGAAGACCTTCCGCCGCGAGGACGGACATGTTTGGCTGATCCCCCACAACCCGTCCTACTCCCCCATTGACGGCACCCATGCCGCAATCATGGGCAAGGTGGTCACCGTCCTGCGAAAGATCTGATGCCTGCAGCCTTGTATTCATACCGCAGATACTTGCATTCTTTCGTGGACCAAATCCTGGTGGATGAGTTTAGCGAAGCGCCTTTTTGAAAGAGCGCAGCGAGAGCTAGATGTCCAGATGCTCGCCGCTGCTGTCTCGGTGTCCCTGCGGTTCTATCTGAAAGGTCGTATGCTCGACTGAGACCGGAAAATGATCACGCAGACAACGCTGCATGCTGGTCAGAATACGCTCGTTCTCGACAGCCGACGTGCCTTGTCGCACAATCACATGCGCCGTCAGCTGCGGCAGGCCGGTGGAAACACTATTGGCATGCAGATCATGAACCTCAAGCACGCCAGGCACATCCTCCAGGTGCTTCCTGACCTTGGCCATATCAAGCTCCGCTGGAGTCTCCTCAAGAAGCACGGAGACGCTGCTGGACAGCAATTTAATCGCACGAGGAATCATCAGGAGAGCGATCAGTCCTCCCGCCACGGCGTCGAACCCGGACCAACCGGTGATCATCATTACCACAGCTGATATCAAGACAGCCACTGAGCCTAATGCGTCGTTGACCACTTCGAGAAAAGCGGCACGCATGTTCAAATTGTCCTTATGCCCTGATGCCAGAACCAGGATGGACCCCACATTAGCGGCTAGACCCAAGATGCCAAAGAAGAGCAGCAATCCCTGCTGATGAACCTGGTCGCGCCCAGGCGACCAGAGCCGCAAAACTGCCTCCACAATGGCGTAAATACCTACAGCCAGCAAAACCAGAGCACCGCCAGCCGCCGTGATGACCTCCAGACGGGACCAGCCCCAGGTGCGACGATCCGTGGGACGACGCTCCATCAACACAGCAGTGACCGTGGAGGCGATAAGCACAGCCATGTCGGTCATCATGTGTCCGGCGTCGACCAGCAAGGCCAGGCTGCGGGTGACCAAGGCGCCGACGACCTCAGCCACGAAGACCGATCCCGTCAGAGCCAAGGTCGTCAGCAACTGTCGACGATGGGCGGATCCCCCACCCTGGATGCTACCTTCATGACTACTCATGCATACCCCGATTCATCAGTAACCAAGGTATGCCACCAGGGGTCCAGAAGGCAAGAGTCTTCTGCGAAATACTCAGAAACCGAACTTGCTGACCGTCTCCTTGAGGGTCTCGGCGGAACGCTTCAGGGCTGCCAGCTCGCCATCACTCAGTGGTGTGTTGATGTGGGTGTTGACGCCGTCGCGGTTGAGCACGCTGGGCACCGACATGCACACGTCAGAGATCCCATGAAAATTCTCCAGCAGGGAGCTGACTGGCAGGATCCGGTCGGTGCCGTTGAGGATGGACTCGATGATATCCACGCCGGACATGGCGATGGCGAAGTTTGTCGCCCCCTTGCCCTCGATGATCTGATAGGCGGCGTTCTTCACCTCTTGATGTATCTCCTCGCGCTTTGCTGCGTCCAGAGGCTCGTGGCCGGGAAGCTCCATCCAGTCGCACATGGGCACTCCGCCGATGGTGGCCGAGCTCCAAAGCGGGACTTCGGAGTCGCCATGCTCGCCGGCGATGTAGGCATGAACGTTCTTGACGTTGACTCCGGTCTGCTGTCCGATCAGGTAGCGCAGGCGGGCGGAATCCAAGTTGGTTCCAGAACCGAACATCTGGTTGACCGGCAGTCCGGACAGTTCCAGCGATACCCTGGTAACGATGTCGACGGGGTTGGTGATCAGCAGGAAGATGGCGTTGGGAGCCACCTGCACCATCTGAGGGATGATGGACTTCATCATGTTGATGGTGGCACCGGCCAGATCGAGTCGAGTCTGCCCCGGCTTCTGCCTAGCCCCAGCAGTAATGACCACCATGTCGGCATCGGCGCAGATCTGCGGATCATCCGAACCGTCGATGGTGACTGTGGGATAGAAGCTGGATCCGTGTTGCATGTCGCGGACCTCGGCCTCAACACGCTGGGCGTTGATGTCCTCAAGGACGATCTCCCGAGCCACACCGCGCTGGGCCGCCGAAAAGGCCAGGGTCGACCCCACGGCTCCGGCTCCTACGATCGCTAGCTTGGTTGGCTTGATTGGTGATTCCGCCATAGTTTTATGGACCTCTCTTATCGGAACCCTGGAAACGGGTTTGCCGCTGACAACATAGGTAGTCTACCCAGCATAGATGACCTGAGGCGCACCTGTTCTCAGGAGCTCAGCCTAGCTGTTGGCGTGTCACGACCCGGAGCCTGCGAAGTCTTCTGGTCAACGGCCTGGTCAAGCACAGCGGCCGCCAGCCGGTCGTCCACATCAGCGCTCAGCGCAACCCCGTCGGCTCGGTATTCCAATGATTCCACCCGTCCCAACTTCCGCACCTGCTCCAGCAGGGAGCCGCTGGTGTAGGGCAGGATGGCCTGGACATGCACGGCGGGGGCTGGCAGCAGCTCTTCCACTCGCCTGCGCAGAGACTCCAGACCATGACCCTGCCTGGCCGAAACCAGGAAGGCCTCGGGCTCAAGGTTGGCAAGCCGCAGCCTGGCATCCTGGTCTATCAGATCCACCTTATTGAAAACCAGCAGACGGGGAATGGACTCCGCGCCGGGGATGTCTGCCAGCACAGCATCCACAGCTCTGATCTGACCGAAGGGATCGGGGTGGGAGCCATCCACCACATGAAGGATTAGGTCGGACTGCCCTACCTCTTCCAGGGTGGATTTGAAGGCCTCGACCAGCTGGGTGGGCAGTCGGCGGACGAATCCGACCGTGTCCACGTAGACGTAGAGTCGGCCATCTGCCGCCTTGGTGCGCCTTACAGCCGTGTCCAGAGTGGCGAAGAGGGCGTTCTCCACGAGCTCCTCGGCCCCTGTCAGCCGGTTGGTCAGCGAGGACTTGCCAGCGTTGGTGTACCCCACTACGGCAACAGCCGGCAGCTGATAGCGCCGACGCGATCCACGCTTGACCTGGCGAGAGGGGGCCATCTGAGCGATCTGACGCTTCAACCGGGAAATACGCCGTCGAATGACGCGCCGATCGGTCTCGATTTTGGTCTCCCCCGGGCCACGGGAGCCTATGCCGCCAGCCTGTCCGGCAGCCTGCCCCCCGGCCTGGCGGGAGAGAGATCCACCCCAGCCACGCAGCCTGGGCAGCATGTACTCCAACTGAGCCAGCTCCACCTGGGCCTTGCCCTCACGGCTGGTCGCATGCTGGGCGAAGATATCCAGAATCAGTGCCGTCCTGTCGACCACCTTGACCTTGGTGACATCCTCCAGGGCTCGTCGCTGGGAGGGATGAAGGTCGTCATCGGTGATGATGGTGTCGGCACCCAGCCGTGCCACGATATCTGCCAGCTCACGCGCCTTGCCTGAACCCAGATAGGTGGCCGGATCCGGCTTGACTCGCTGCTGGAGCAATCCGTCAAGCACCTCGGCCCCAGCGGTCCGTGCCAGTGCGGCCAGCTCGCGCAGAGACTCCTCGGCCTGCCCTACCGTGGTCCGCGAACCCGACCAGACGCCAACCAGGACCACCCGTTCCAGACGGACCTTGCGGTACTCCACCTCGGTCACGTCCTGGAGCTCGCCCAGCCCCTCGACATGACGGAAGGCATTGCGCCGGCTGCGCTCCTGCCACTCCTGATCCTGGTCCTGCCCGACCTGCCCTTTACTGCCGGTCAACACCTCGGACTCGGAGGAAAGCGGGTCCTGGCGGGCATCAAAGGCGGCTGAGCCATGCTCTTGGGTCGGTTTTTCTTGGGTCAAAGGCACCTCTGCACTGGTTCTACGAACTAGGGAACGAATCCGGTATAGGCGGAATCATGACACAGTCTTTATTATCATCTTCTTAGCAGACATCAGTGGGCGCCCAAGGGACGGGCAGGCTTCAAAGACGGACGGGATGGACATGACGCAAAGGGACCATGGCAGCAGTCGGAGGCAATCCTCCAAGACCGGGACGTACGGAGGCGAACAGTATTTCGTAGCCCGTCCAGCCTCCCCCGATCAAAGGCGGACCATCCAGGTGGAGCTGGCCGGTCATACCTGCCAGGTGGAGGTTTCCCACGGGGTCTTCTCGGCGGGGAGGCTTGATCTGGGCACTTCGGTCCTGCTCAAACGCGTCCCTCAGCCTCCGTCCGAGGGCGATTTTCTGGACCTCGGCTGCGGATGGGGACCCATCGCCCTAAGCATGGCCATGCAGTCGCCAAAGGCCAACGTCTATGCCGTTGACACCAACCTGCGGGCCCTGGATCTGACCGCCCGCAACGCCCGATCCCAAGACCTTCATGGAGTGCACGCCCTGACTCCGGAACAGGTGCCGGACGATCTGCGCTTCGACCTGATATGGTCCAATCCGCCCATCCGAGTGGGCAAGGCGGCCCTGCACGACCTGTTGATGACCTACCTGCCCAGGCTGAAGCAGCAGGGCCGCGCCTATCTGGTGGTCCAGCGCAATCTGGGCGCCGACTCCCTGATTCCCTGGCTGGCTGATGCCCTGGACTCCGGCTGGACGGCCGAGAAGTATGCCTCGGCCAAGGGCTACCGGATCATCGAGGTAGGCCGGGCATGAAGTTCGAGTATCCCGCCGAACTGCCCATCAGCGCGGCCAAGGAGGATATTGTCCATGCCGTGCAGTCCTCCCAGGTGGTCATCGTCTCAGGACAGACCGGATCTGGCAAGACCACCCAGATCCCCAAGATTCTTCTTCAGATGGGCCGCGGCGACCACGGCCGCCAGATCGTGCACACCCAGCCCAGGAGGATCGCCGCCAGAACAGTAGCCGAACGCATCGCCTCGGAGACGGGCACCAGGCTGGGCGACCAGATCGGCTACCAGGTCCGCTTCACCGACAAGTCCAGCCGAAGCACCCGCCTGCGAGTGGTCACCGACGGCATTCTCCTGGCGCAGATCCAGGGTGATCCCCAGCTGCGGGCCTACGACACCATCATCATCGACGAGGCCCACGAGCGCAGCCTGAACATCGACTTTCTGCTGGGGTATCTGACCGCCTTGCTGCCCAAACGGCCGGATCTGAAGCTGATCATCACCTCGGCCACCATCGATTCGGTCAAGTTCCGCGAACACTTCGCCAAGGCCCTGCACACCCAGGTGCCCGTACTGGAGGTCTCCGGCCGCACTTATCCGGTCCAGACCCTCTACGAGCCCGCCGGATCGGCGCCGGCACTAATGCGGCATGTCCCCGGATTTGACTCCGATGAGAATGGCCAGGACAGGGAGGAGCCGGACCTGCCCAAGGCAGTGGCCCGTGCCTGCGCCGAGCTGGTCATCCATTCCTCCCACGTGGACGGCCCCAGGGACATCCTGGTCTTTGCCGCTGGAGAGCGCGACATCCGCGAGTACGAGACCGCCCTGCGGCGACACTTCGGCCCGCGAACCTCCGATATGCGCCGCCCTGATGCCTTGGAGATCATCCCGCTCTTCGCCCGCCTGTCCGCCAAGGAGCAGCACCGGGTCTTCGAACGACATGGCCATCAGCGCATCGTCATCGCCACCAACGTGGCCGAAACCTCTCTTACAGTGCCGGGCATCCGATACGTGGTGGACCCGGGAATGGCCAGGATCAGCCGCTATTCCAAATCGGCCAAGGTCCAGCGCCTGCCCATCGAACCAATCTCCCAGGCCTCGGCCGATCAGCGGGCAGGTCGCTGCGGGCGCGTGGCCGACGGCATCGCCATCCGTCTGTATGCCAAGGATGACTATGATACCCGTCCCAAATTCACTGATCCGGAGATCCTGCGCACCTCCCTGGGGTCGGTCATCCTGCACATGCTCTCGGTGGGCGTGGCCCATACAGCCGAGGACGTCACTGACTTCGGCTTCATTGATCCGCCCGATACCCGTGCGGTCAGCGACGGTCTGCGGGAGCTGACCGAGCTGCAGGCCATCTCCCGCCGGCAGGGTCTCATTCGGTTGACCAGCCTGGGAAGGCAGCTGGCCAGGATCCCCATCGACATCCGTCTGGGCAGAATGATCCTGCAGGCCGGGCAGGATGCCACCCCGGACACCCTGGCTGCCGTTCTGGTTGTCGTGGCCTTCCTCTCCCTGCAGGACCCGCGGGAACGCCCGGAGGAAAAGCGCGAGGAGGCCGACAGGATCCATGCCCGCTACGAGGACCCCTCCAGCGACTTCCTGACGGCCCTGAACATCTGGAACCGCTTCTTCCCGCAGGACAAGGAGCCCTCCAACGGAGCCCTGCGCAAGGCCTGCAAGCAGGAATACATGGCCTTCCTGCGCATGCGACAGTGGCATGACCTCTACCGGCAGCTGACACAAATGTGCCGGGGACTGCATATGAAGGTAGGCTCCCCGGTCCCCGTCAAGGCACCGGATCAGGCCCTGCTGGCCCTACCTATTGGGCAACAGGCGGCACATGCTCTGGTCTGCTCCTGGGATGATCAAGGCATCCACCGATCCATGCTGGCCGGCCTGCTCTCCAGCCTGGGCATGCAGGTGGTCCACGAACCCAAGGCCTCAGATTTCGCCGGTCTGCACGGCTCGGCACGGGCCAAAGCCATGAAGCGAGCGCGTCGGCAGGCCAAGAACGACTACCAGGGGGCACGCGGCACGCACTTCGCCATCTTCCCCGGCTCTGCCCTCTCCAAGGCCAATCCGCCCTGGATCATGGCCGCCGAGCTGGTGGAGACCTCCCGGCTCTGGGCTCGCTGCTGCGCGGCCATCGATCCGGCCTGGGCCGAACCTCTGGCCAAATCCCTGACCAGGACCACCTATGCCGAGCCCCACTGGTCGGCCTCCCGTGGTGCCGCAGTGGCAACTTCCAAGGTCCTGCTCTACGGTCTGCCCATCGTGCGCGACAGGACCGTCCAGTGGGCTCGCATCAACCCCGGCCAGGCCCGGGACATGCTGATACGCCAAGGTCTGGTCCAGGGCGATGTGCGCGAGCGCTTCCCGCATGACGACTTCATCCAGGCGAACCGGCAGGTGCTCAGCGAAGCGGGCGAGCGGACCAGCAGGACCCGCCAGGTGACCGGCACCGTCACTGAGGAGGACCTCTATGATTTCTACCAGGAGCGAATTCCCCAGGAGGCCACCTCCCTGGCCGCACTGGGCTCTTGGTGGCGGAAGCACCACGATGCAGATCCACATCTACTGGACTTCGATCCTGACAAGGTGGAGCGTCTGAACGACCAGTCCGCCTCCTACCGACCTGGAGACTACCCCGACCACTGGCACACCCTAGGCACCGACGGCCTGCCCATGGATCTGCCCCTGACCTACCGCTACCAGCCAGGAGAGCCGGACGACGGCATCACGATCCATATCCCCCTGCACTGCCTGAATCAGCTGACGCCCGGACAGTTCAGCTGGACTGTGCCCGGCCTTTTGGACGATTTGATCACAGCCACCATCAAGTCCCTTCCCAAGGCCCTGCGAGTACAGTTCGTCCCCGCCCCTGATGCCGCCCGAACCATCCGCGCCTGGATAGACGGTCACTATCCCCTGCTGCCCGGCGCCGATCCCGCTTCGGCAGCACGGGCCACCTACGGATCGGCGGAACAGCCTGCCGAAGAAGATGAGAATGATGCAGGCACCATCCCCGCCGAGGGCTGGCCGGACTTCGAGCAGGCCTTCACTGCCGCGGCCATTGATACTCTCGGAGCCCAGCTGCATCCGGAGGTCTTCACCCAGGCCAGGCTGGAAAGACTGCCTGACTACCTGCGACCAACCTTCCAGGTGGAGGAGGATCGGCGCCACGGCCATGGTTCCGGCCGCAAGGACCGAGGCCACCCCAAGATCCTGGGCCGGTCCAAGTCCTTGACCGATCTGCAACGCGACTTGGCGGGACAGGCCCGACAGTCGGCCCGGTCCCGGGTGGATTCCCAGGCCACCAAGGCCGCCCGTCAGGGCCAGGTGGTCAAAAGCGTCGATCTGCTCCACCAGTCCGGTGCCACGACCAGGCCACGGGAGGAGCTGATCTGGCAGGCCGCACTGGACAAGCTCCGCCTGCCCGCCCAGCGGATATCCTCCCGCTGGCTGAGCAGAGAGACCCTGATGCTGGCCTCTGCCCCTTACCCGGATACCTCCGCCCTGGCCGAGGACCTGCAGCTGGCTACTGTAAAGCGCCTTATTCCGCATACCGAGGCCGTTACCGACGACCGAACCCTGCAGGAGGCCGTAGCCAGCGTCAGTCAGGTCTACGAGGACACCGTCTACCAGGTGGCCAAGGATGTAGTCGCCATTCTGGAGACCTACGCCAAGGTGGACAAGGCCGTATCAGGACCGGCTGATCTCCCTCTGCTCTCGGTCCTGCAATGGATACGCCAGCATTTGGCAGGGCTGATGGCCAAGGGCTTCATCGGTGCTGATCCGCCCTATGCTCTCCCTCGCCTGTGCACGTATTTGAAAGCCGACCTGATGCGTCTGGACAAGGCCCGCAGGGACAAGGACCGCGACGTACGATGGGCATGGCAGGCGCAGACCGCTCAGGATCTGGTGGACCAAGCGGTCAAGACGGCCCAGGCTCTCCCCGCCGGGCCAGGACGAGATGATGCCATGGACCGCGCGCGAAGGGGACGCTGGATGATGGAGGAGTACTTCGTCTCCATTTGGGCTCAGGAGCTGGGAACGGCCATCCCTGTCAGTCTGCAGCGAATCAGAAAGGCGCTGGAAGAGAAGCCATGAGCACAAAACCATGGAGGCGAACACGCAGAAGCGGCGCTAAGGGCAGAAGAATGACCCTCAGCCGCGCGCAAACCCTAGGGGCCGCCCTGATGGCCGCGGTCTTGGTGGTCGCCCTGTGCATCCTGGCAGTCCGCTTCGTCTCCTACCGGTTGATGGTCAATCGCGTCGTCAGCCACCAGGAGCAGCTGTCCCAGGAGTACGTCTTCAACCCAGGCAGAATCATCACGGACCATCGCTTTCATGACATCGTCGATATGAACACAGACGATGTCCAGGCCTTCTTGGATCAGAAGGGAGCCGCATGCAACGGGTCCACCTGCCTGCGCAGCCTGCACATGGATGTCCCCGACCGTCCCGGTGACGGTCTATGCGATGCATACAAGGGCGGTAAGGGACAGAGCGCGGCCCAGATCATCGACGGAGCTGCTCGTGCCTGTGGGATCAGTCAAAAGGTCCTCTTGACCATGCTGCAAAAGGAACAGCACCTGGTAGCCACCGACCAGCCCGCCACACAGGTCCAGCTCCAGTCAGCCATGGGCCTTTCCTGCCCTGATGATGCAGAATGCGACACCCGTTACGCCGGATTCTTCAACCAGGTCTACGGGGCCGCCCACCGATTCCGCTACTACCAGGCCCATCGGGACCAGTATCCCTACAAGACCAGGGCCCTGAACGATGTGCGCTTCAGCCCCGATGCCTCCTGCGGCAGCGGTCAGGTCTATATCGAGAACGATGCCACTGCCCTGCTCTACATCTATACGCCCTATCAGCCCAACGAAGCAGCGCTGCGGGCAGGCGGCGGCGAGGGCAATCACTGCTCAAGCTATGGCAACCGCAACTTCGTCATGATCTACAACAGCTGGTTCGGCCGATCGGACCAGTAGGTCCCGGGTTCAAAGCCTGGGCAGGTAGTAGGCCAGCTCATAGGGGGTGACCTGCCGGCTGTATCCGGCCCACTCCCGGTGCTTGTTGCGCAGGAAGTACTCGAAGGTCTGCTCGCCCAGCACCTGGGCCACGAAGTCCGACTTCTCCATGACCCTGAGCGCCGCGTCCAGGCTGTCGGGCAAAGGCTCGATGCCCATGGCCTGCCGCTCGGCGTCGGTCAGCTCCCAGACATCGTCGCTGGTGGGCTCGCCCAGGGTCATCTTCTGCTCGATCCCGTCCAGCCCGGCAGCCAGCAGCACCGAGTAGGCCAGGTAGGGATTGGCCCCCGGATCCAGCCCGCGGAACTCCATCCTGGCCGAGTTGCCCTTGCCGGGCTTGTACTGAGGGATGCGCAGGAGAGCGGATCGGTTGTTATGCCCCCAGCAGACGTAGCTGGGCGCCTCGGCTCCGCCCCAGAGACGCTTGTAGGAGTTGACGTACTGGTCGGTCACCGCGCAGATCTCGGCCGCATGGGCCAGGATGCCTGCGGCGAACTGCCTGGCCGTCTGGGACATGTTGAACTCCTGACCCACCTCGTAGAAGGCATTGGCGTCCCCTTCGAACAGGCTCAGATGGGTATGCATGCCCGATCCGGGCTGGTCAGTGAAGGGCTTTGGCATGAAGCTGGCATAGATCCCCCGCTCCAGGGAGATCTCCTTGACCACGGTCCGGAAGGTCATGATGTTGTCGGACGTGGTCAGGGCGTCGGCATAGCGCAGGTCGATCTCGTTCTGTCCTGGTCCGGCCTCGTGGTGGGAGTACTCCACCGAAATGCCCATCTGCTCCAGCATGTTGACGCAGGCCCGGCGGAAGTCCATCCCCGGGCTACGGGGCACATGATCGAAGTAGCCGCCCTCATCGATGGGGGTCGGGGTCTGGGACCAGTCCTCCTGGTTCTCGAACAGATAGAACTCGATCTCCGGGTGAGTGTAGAAGATGAAGCCCTTCTCCTTGGCCTTGGCCAGCGCCCGCTTGAGCACGTGCCGTGGGTCACCGCTGCTGGGCTCGCCATCCGGGGTGAGCACGTCGCAGAAGATTCGCGCCGTGCCCTGCGGTCCGCCTCTCCAAGGAAGTATCTGGAAGGTGGACGGATCGGGTTTTACGATCATATCGTCCTCGGAAACCCTGGTCATGCCCTCGATGGCTGAGCCGTCAAAGCCCAGCCCCTCCTCGAAGGCCACCTCCAGCTCGGTGGGCGCTATGGCCACTGACTTCAGCGTGCCTAAGACGTCGGTAAACCAAAGACGAATGAACCGGACATCGCGCTCCTCGACAGTGCGCAGCGCGAACTCCTCTTGCTTATCCATAGAGCTCATGCTCCCATTCCTATATTTCGCAGACTTGCTTATAGCGTTAACAATGACCCGAGACCAGGTCCAGCGCCTGCTCCAGGGTGAAGGCGCCCTCATAGAGGGACTTGCCCAGAATAGCGCTGTCCACGCCCCGATCGGCCAGGTTCATGATCCTGCTGAGGTCATCCAGGCTGGATATGCCGCCCGAGGCGGTCACCTTGGCTGGAGTCCGGTCAGCCACCTGGCCCAGCAGGTCCAGATTGGGGCCTGTCATCATCCCGTCGCGGCTCACGTCGGTAACCACGTAGCGGCTGCACCCATCCCTGTCCAGTCGCTTCATGGCCTCGAAAAGATCCCCGCCCTGTCTGGTCCAGCCCCGGGCGGCCAGGGTGTGTCCGCGCACGTCCAACCCCACGCAGACCTTCTGACCGTAGCGGCTCAGGATCCGACCGGTCCATTCCGGATCTTCCAATGCTGCAGTGCCGATATTGACCCGTGTGGCACCGGCATCCAGGGCTGCCTCCAGACTGGCATCGTCGCGGATGCCGCCGCTGAGCTCGATCTTGACGCGATCGCCCAGCTCGTTGACCAGAGCGGCCAGCTTGTCACGGTTGTCTCCGGTGCCGAAGGCCGCATCCAGGTCGACCAGGTGGAGCCACTCGGCACCCTGATCGACCCAGGCCTTGGCAGCGTCGGCAGGCTCCCCGTAGACTTTTTCGGATCCGGATACCCCCTGCCTGAGGCGGACCGCCTTTCCGTCACGAACATCGACAGCAGGTAGGAGCGTCAGCATCTCATTCACCTTTCTCGGACGGAAGCGTGGAAGATCCGGGAAGGGTTCGCACCCAATTGGTCAGCAGCCGTGCACCGGCCTGCCCGGATTTTTCAGGATGAAACTGAGTGGCGCTCAAGGGACCGCATTCATAGGCAGCCACGAATCTGCTTCGTCCATAGTCGGCCCAGGTAACCAGCGGCCTACTGAAAGATGCGCCTTGTGAGGTCTTGTCAGACTC
Organism: Bifidobacterium sp. ESL0819; assembly: GCF_052606245.1. Taxonomy (NCBI): domain Bacteria; kingdom Bacillati; phylum Actinomycetota; class Actinomycetes; order Bifidobacteriales; family Bifidobacteriaceae; genus Bifidobacterium; species Bifidobacterium sp. ESL0819. The sequence goes on along the minus strand of NZ_CP199587.1, from coordinate 1,230,589 downwards.
TAGCTGGACTGACCCTGGCCGGATTTCGCCCTTTCGATCCACTGCCGATACACGCAAGGATGGATCGATCTGCGACCCGCTGGCGTAGTCTTCCCCCTGCGCCGCCATGGCGGCATAGGAGTGGACGAAGTAGAAACGCTGATCCTGGACTCCCGCTAAAAGTCGTGTTTCCTGAGGCGCCTGGACATGGTCCCAGCCCATATGGGGCACCACGTCGGCGTCAAGCTTGGTCACCCGACCGGGGATCAGGCCCAGACCGGGCTCGCTGCGACCGTCCTCGTCCCCGAACTGGAACATGACCTGGAGGCCTATGCAGACCCCCAGAACCGGCAGACCCTGGGCCAGGCGATTCAGAATGATCCGATCGCCACCGACAGCGCGCAGCCCCGCCATACAGGCCCCGTAGGCACCCACGCCGGGAATGACCAGGCCATCGGCCTTCATGGCCAGGTCCGGATCAGCGCTGATTCGCGCATCAACCCCAAGCTGGGAGAGGGCATGCACCATGGATCTGACATTGCCGAATCCATAGTCAAACACCTGTATCCTGGTCATGTTCCTCCTAGCCAAACCTTTTACCTGAACATTTACTCCACGCGACCCTTTCGAGTCGATCCTCCGGCCCCGAACCTGGTGTGCGAGGCTATGATGCCCATAGCCTTCTCGCGGTCGTACTCTCCTGAATCGAAGATGGTGGCCCCATCCTGGCGCAGCCTGTCCACCGTGGTGGTCCCGATCATCAGATCCTCCACAAAGTCGGCGGTGGCGGCAAAGAGAATGGGCGGCGCAAGCGTCTGCCCTGATTGTCCGCTGATCCAGAGGGTCGCTTCGAGCTTGTCGGCCCGGTTGACCGCCAGGATGGCGCTGAGCCCGGATACGACTGTAGTCAGATCGCGGATGGCCGCCTCTGGTCCGCCACCGTCCAGATTCCTCAGGACGGCCACGGCGCCTTCGCGGGCTTGGACGCACCAGGCAGAGATATCGGATATCTGGCAGAAGGCTGCGAGAAGCTCTGCAGAAGCCAGGCGGGTCACCATGACGGCGGCCTTGGCACGGTTGCCGATCAGACCTTCAAGCTCCTGATCGAAATCAGCGGCAACTCCATGGGCCTCATCCGGTTTCGCCGAGGATTCGTCAGCGGACCCTGAATTGAGCCCGGTCTCGTTATCCACGACTGATCCGGAGCTTCCGGCAGGATCCACACTGGAATCGCTCCTGGCAGGATGATCCACTTGGTCCTGGTTCTCATTGAACTCGGCCTCAAAGCTGGCCAGGGCCCGCTCGACCTCCTCCTCGCTCAGATGATGACCGGAATCCGGCAGGTCCTGATCCTTGCTGTCCCTGTCCTCGTGCTCATCGGCGCTCATAGCGACCCCTTGGTACTGGGGATGCCCTTCACCCTGGGATCAGGCTCCACAGCGAAACGCAGAGCCCTGGCCAGGGCCTTGAACTCAGCCTCGGCGATATGGTGCGGATCCCTTCCCGACAAGAGGGTCAGATGCAGGCAGATGTCGGCATGCAGAGCGATGGACTCCATGACATGCCTGACCAGGGAGCCAGTGAAATGCCCACCGATCATGGCGTACTCGAACCCTTCCGGTTCGCCGGTGCAAACCGCATATGGCCTGCCGGAAATGTCGACCACGGCTCGCGCCAAAGCCTCGTCCAAGGGCACGGTGGCATCAGCAAAGCGCTTGATGCCTCGCTTGTCCCCCAAGGCCAGGGCCAAGGCCTCGCCAAAGACGATGGCCACGTCCTCGACAGTGTGATGCACGTCGATCTGGGTGTCACCGCTGGCCTTAATGGTCAGGTCAATCAAGGAATGCCTGCCCAGGGCCGTCATCATATGGTCATAAAAAGGAACCGAAGTGTCGATATCGGTCACTCCTGTGCCATCCAGGTCCAGACTCAGGCTCACCTTGGATTCACTGGTCTGGCGGGTGATGGTGGCTGTTCTGCCTGCCATTGCTGCTCCTCCGCTTTCTGCCGCACACTCCACTTGCGCCACGGGCCAGAAAGCCATCGAGTCGGCCCGCACTGTATCTTCTGCACGGCGTCTAGACCACCAGCATAGCCGGGCCGCTGGTCCGCATCCTTTTAGAATCGCTTGAGGACATCGACCAGGGTTCGGCGGAATTGATCCATCTCTGCGTCCGTGCCCATGCAGACCCTCAGGTAGCCCTGAGGACCCACGGCCCGGATCAGTACGCCTTCGTCCTTCATGGACTCGAAGACCGCATCGCGGTCAGGAAAAGTGCCAAAGAGAATGAAGTTGGAGGCCGAAGGGACTACGGTCAGCGGCTGATCATGAAACTTCTGCCCAGCCAGCCACTCAGCGGTCTTTCGACGGGTCTGGCGAAGCTGATCCACCCGAGCCAGCTGGAGGTCCGTATGCTCCAGGGCAGCCAGGGCCGCAGCCTGGGTCAGGGCACTCAGATGATAGGGCATCCGAACGATGCGGACCGCGTCGACTATCCCCCTGGATGCAGCCAGGTAGCCCACCCTGGCTCCGGCGAAGGCGAAGGCTTTGGACATGGTCCGGCTGACCGCCAGGTGATCGTACTGCCCGACCAGACTGACCGCTGAGGGCGTGCCCGGGTCACGGAACTCGATGTAGGCCTCATCCACGACCACGATGGGCCGGGCGAACGGATCCGCGCCCGATACCGGGACCGTAGAGCAGACCTCCAGGAGCCGGGTCAGCTGATCCATGGGCAAAGGCGTCCCTGTAGGATTGTTGGGGCTGGTCACCAGAACCATGGCTGGCCCCAAAGCCTTGATGCGCTCGATGGTCGTATCCATATCCAAGCTAAAATCAGGCAGTCGGTGAACCAGATTCCAGTCAGTGAAGGTGTCTCTGGCGTACTCGGGGTACATGGAATAGGTCGGGTCGCAGCCCATTGCGGTCCTGCCCGGCCCTCCGAAGGCCTGGAAGAGCTGGAGCATGATCTCATTGGAACCGTTGGCTGCCCAGATCTGCTCAGGCTCAAGCGAGGCCCCTGATTCCTTCTTGAGATAGCCGGCTAGGGCCCGCCGCAGATCCACATGCTCCCTGTCCGGATAACGGTTGAGGCCGGGCGCCATCTGGCGCACGCGCTGGCAGATGGCCTCGACCACCTCCTGGTCCAGGGGGTAGGGGTTCTCGTTGACGTTCAGGCAGACTGGAACGTCCAGCTGGGGAGCGCCGTAGGGCTCCTCCCCCGCCAGATCCGTACGGAGAGGAAGATCGGCAGGTATGGCACTCACCGCAGACCAGCCTTCTCTTCGTTGGCCTCCAGGTCGGCCTTGTCGTAGGGGTCGTCCAGGAACCGGCTCAGGATGCATTCGCCATGGGCGGGCAGGTCCTCGGATACGGCGAAATCATTGATCTTGGCTGCAATGGGCTTGAGTCCCTCTTGGTCGTACTCAATGACTTCCACAGGCTTCATGAAGGTGTGGACGCCCAAGGCTACGTCGAATCGGGCCGTGCCGCCAGTGGGCAGAACGTGATTGGACCCGGACATATAGTCGCCCAGGGGCACAGGAGAGTATGGGCCGCGGAAGATAGCGCCGGCATTCCGAATTCTGTCGATGACGGCATCAGGATCAGCTGTCTGAACCTCCAGATGCTCGGCGGCATAGGCATTGGCCACGTCGATGGACTGGTCGATCCCGTCGGTCAGGATGATTCCTGACTGGTTGCCGCCTAGGGAGGTGCGCACCCGGTCGGCATGCTCAGTTCGAGGCACCCTGCGTTCCAGAGCCTCCTGCACACCCTGAGCCAGTTTCTGGCTGTCAGTGATCAACACCGAACCGGCCAGCTCGTCATGCTCAGCCTGACCGATCAGGTCTGCCGCAACCCAGTCTGGGTTGGCCTGCCCGTCGGCAAGAACGGCGATTTCCGTCGGTCCGGCCACAGCGTCGATGCCCACCATGCCGGAGACCATCCGCTTGGCTGTTGCCACAAAGATGTTGCCCGGGCCGGTGATCTTATCGACCGGATCACAGAGAATCTCTCCGTCCTGCGGCTCGGATCCCCTGGCCCCGTACGCGAACATGGCCACGGCCTGCGCGCCGCCCACGGCATAGACCTCGTCCACTCCCAGGATGGCGCAAGTGGCCAGGATGATTGCCGCTGGCAGACCGCGGGGGTCATCAGAGACGGGCGGGGTGGCTACAGCCAGAGAATCGACACCGGCCACCTGGGCTGGCACAGCATTCATAATGACTGAGGAGGGATACAGGGCCTTGCCTCCGGGCACGTACAGACCAACCCGTTCGACCGGGATCCACCTTTCGCTGACCCGGGCGCCAGAGGCTAGATCGGTAGCCAAGGGTTTGGGCACCTGGGTGGTGCAGACCTTGCGAACGCGGGCAACGGATTCCTCTATTGCTGCCCTGACCCTGGGATCCAGCTGCTCAAGGGCCTCCTGCATGGCCGATGCCGGAACCCTCAAATCATGAGGACGCACATGGTCGAACCTCTCCTCCAGGTCGCGCAGGGCCGCAGCCCCATGCTCGCGCACCTGGTCCAGTATGGGCTGCACCTGGGCGCTGGCCTCCCGCGTGCCCATATCGGCTCGGGGCATGGCGGCGAGGAGTTGGGCGCGGGACATGGTTTTCCCACGCAGATCCATGGTTCTCATCATGAGCTTTGACATACTTTGATGGTAGTGAACTTTTGTGTCGCCACAGCCAGCGACTCTCCCCAATCCCAAATGGTGAGACGGTTCCGGGCGCGTTCTAGGCCGACGGCAGGCAGGAGGGCCCAAAGACCGACTTGATTTCGGCCACCATGGATGTGTCATGCCTAGTACGGAATCCGTCGCCGAACGTCAGCAGACGCACATTGCCCCGGTCGTCGCGGACGGCCAGACGGACCTGGCAGTAGCCAGGGTGGGACTTGAGTATCCGGGCCAGCCGCTCCATGTGCCCCCGATCCAGGGCCTGCCTGGGCAGAGTGATGGTCAGGGGCCGCTCGTCCGCAGACTCAAGGACAGGCACCTCCATATCATTGGCGCGGATGTTGGTGGCCTCATCGCGCAGCTCGACCATTCCCTTTATCCGGATGACCGAGTCCAGGATCAGGTCATCGGCGTGTGCTTCGTAGACTTTGCCGAAGAACATGCATTGAATGGAGCTCTCCAGGTCTTCGATGGTAACGATGGCCCACGGATTGCCCTTCTTCGAGACCCGGCGATCCACTGCAGTGACCAGCCCCGCCAGGGTCACCACCTTGCCGTCCATGCTGTTGGACCGGTTGAGCAGCTGAGCGATGGACATGTCACGCATGCCGGCAAGGACCGAGGTCATGCCGCTCAACGGATGGTCGGATACGTACAGGCCCAGCATCTGCCGCTCGAAGTTGAGCTTGGTGGACTTGTCCCACTCATCGATGTCGGGCACGGTTACCTGGGCATCACCCAAGGCGTCCTGCTGGGGCACGTCGTCATCGGCATCAGCAAAGAGGTCAAACTGGCCTTCGGCCTGCTTGCGCTTGATGGGCATGACCTGGTCGACGGCCTCGTCATGGATTTGGAAGAGAGCCCTTCGATTGGGGTCGATGCCGTCAAAAGCGCCGCCCTTGATCAGGGATTCCACGGTTCTCTTGTTGAGCACCTCCATGGGCACCCGCTTGACGAAGTCCATGAAGTTGACGAACTTGCCCCGGGGCCCCTGGCGCTCCTTGATGATGTCCGCCACCACCTTGTCGCCCACATTGCGAATGGCTCCTAGGCCGAAGCGGACCACGTCGCCGACGGCGGAGTACTCAGCCACGGACTCGTTGATGTCAGGCGCCAGGATGCGGATGCCCATCCTTCTTGCCTCGCCCAGATAGAGGGCGGTCTTGTCCTTGTTGGTCCGCTCGTTCTGCAGCAGGGCGGCCATGAACTCCACTGGATAGTGGGTCTTCAGGTAGGCGGTCCAGTAGGCGATCAAGGCGTAGGCAGCAGAGTGCGCCTTGTTGAAGGCGTAGCCGGAGAAGGGCACCAGAACGTCCCAGACCGCCTGTGCAGCCTCCTGAGAGTAGCCGTGCTCCTTCATGCCTTGGAAGAAGGGGACCTGCTCCTTGGCCAGGACCTCAGGCTTCTTCTTGCCCATGGCCCTTCGCAGCACATCGGCTCGGCCCAGGGAGTAACCTGCCAGAATTCGAGCTGCAGACTGGACCTGCTCCTGATAGACGATCAGGCCATAGGTCTCATCCAGCACGCCCGCCAAGGGCTTGGCCACCTCGGGGTGGATGGGCTCGATCTTCTGCAGCCCGTTCTTCCGCTTGGCATAGTTGATGTGCGAGTTCATATCCATGGGCCCTGGCCGGTAGAGGGCGATCAGGGCGGAGATGTCGTTGAAGTTATCGGGTTTGAGCATGCGCAGCAGGGAGCGCATACCATCACCATCGAGCTGGAATACGCCCAAGGTATCGCCCCGGGAAAGCAGTTGGTAGGTTTCCTTGTCATCCAGGGGAACTTTCTCGATGCTGATGGGCTCCTTGCCGTTGCGCTTGATGTTGGCGACCGTGTCTCTGATGACCGTCAGGTTGGACAGCCCCAGGAAGTCCATCTTGACCAGCCCAAGGGTCTCACAGGTATGGTACTCGAAGGTGGTGGTCACCGTGCCGTCGGTGCGCTCCATCAGCGGCGAGGTATTGGTGATGGGATTGGATGCCATGATGGTGGCGCATGCATGCACGCCGGTCTGGCGGATGATGCCCTCGATGCCCTTGGCCTCCTCGGTGATCCGCTTGACATCCGGGTTGGACTCGTACAGGTCACGGAACTCCTTGGCCTCCGGATAGCGCTTGGACTGGGGATCGAAGATATCCTTGAGACTCATGTCCTTGCCGTTGACCGCAGGCGGCAGGGCCTTGGTGACCTTGTCGCCCACCGAGTACTCATAATCCATGATTCTGGCCGAGTCCTTCAGGGCCTGCTTGGTCTTGATGGTGCCGTAGGTCACGCACTGGGCCACCTTGTCGGAGCCGTACTTGCGGCCCACATAGTCCAGGACCTTCATGCGCCCCTCAGGATCAAAGTCCACGTCGATATCAGGCAGCGAGACACGCTCAGGGTTAAGGAATCGCTCGAAGATCAGACCGTGCTTGAGCGGGTCCAATTCGGTGATGCCCATGGCGTAGGCCACCATGGATCCTGCCGCCGATCCACGGCCCGGCCCCACCATGATCCCGTGGTTCTTGGCCCAGTTGATGTAATCGGCCACCACCAGGAAGTATCCGGTGAACTGCATCTGGCAGATGACCCCGCACTCGTAGTCGGCCTGGTGGGATACCTCCTCGGGTACCCCGTCCGGGTAGCGGTTCTTGAGGCCCTCGTCCACCTTCTTCAGAAAGAGCGAGGTCTCGTCCCAGCCTTCCGGGCAGTCGAACCGGGGCATGAAGGCCCCGTCCTCGTGATCGTCGAACATGACGTTGCAGCGTTCCGCGATCTCCAGGGTATTGTCGCAGGCCTGGGGAAACTCCTTGAAGATCTCGCGCATCTCCTGGGCCGAGCGGATGTAGTAGCCGCTGCCGTCAAACTTGAAGCGGCCGGGATCGGTCAGCCGGGATCCCGAGTTGATGCAGAGCAGAGCATCCTGGGCCGAAGCATCCTCCTTGCGCACATAGTGCGAATCGTTGGTGGCCACCAGGGGAGCATCCAGACGGCGGGCGATCTCCAGCAGATCCTTGGTCACCCGATGCTCGATCTCCAGCCCGTGATCCATCAGCTCCACGTAGTAGTTCTCCTTGCCGAAGATGTCCTGGAACTCCCCGGCAGCCCGCAGGGCTTCGTCGAACTGGCCCAGCCTCAGCCTGGTCTGGACGATGCCAGAGGGGCAGCCGGTCGTGGCGATGACCCCCTTGTGGTAGGTGGACAGCAGGTCCTTGTCCATACGGGGCCACTTGCCGACCAGGCCCTCCAGATTAGCCACCGAGGAGGCCTTGATCAGGTTGACCAGGCCCGTATCGTCGCTGGCCCAGAGGGTCATGTGAGTGATGAAGCCGCCTCCGGAAACATCGTCCGAACGCTGCTCGTCGGTTCCCCAGTGGACCCGGCTCTTGTCCTGTCGGGCGGTCTCTGGGGTCACATAGGCTTCAATGCCGATGATGGGCTTGATGTCGGCATCCACGGCCGTCCGCCAGAGCTCGTAGGCTCCGTGCATGTTGCCATGGTCAGTGATGGCCACGGCCGACTGCCCCAACCGTCCCACCTCAGCAATCAGATCGGGTATCCTGCTGGCCCCGTCCAAGGTGGAATAGTGGGTGTGAGTATGAAGGTGAACGAAGTCTGACCGAGTTGAGGACATATCTCTAATTTACCCAGGCCCCTGGCAGAATCGCCGGAGTCCGCTAGCTGCGTATGCCGGAGGCGCTCTGACGCTCGATCTGCAGGGAACGGCGCAGATCAGGCGGGTAAGAGGAAACCACCTTGGTCCAGATCCTGGTGCGGGGATGGCGGAATTCAAGACGCATGGCATGCAGCCACTGTCGCTTCAAGCCCAGTCTGTCCGCCAGGTCGGGGTTGGCTCCATACATATGGTCGCCCACCAGGGGATGGCCTATTGAGGAGAAGTGCACACGTATCTGATGAGTACGCCCAGTCTCCAGATTGACGCTGACCAGAGTAGCCGAGCCGAAGCGCTCCAGCACATCCCAGTGGGTGATGGCCTCCTTGCCCGCAGGGGTGACCGTGAAACGGAAGTCCGAGACGCGGGCCCGGCCAATGGGGGCCTCGATGGTGGCCTTGTCCTCGGAAAGATTGCCCTGGACCAGGGCGTGGTATATTTTCACGACCTCATGCCGGGCGAACTGTCGGCGCATCTCCTTGTAAGCCAGATCGGACTTGCAGACCAGCATGAGGCCGCTGGTACCTGCGTCCAGGCGGGAGACGATGCCCTGACGGCCCTGGGCACCCATGGAGGTGATGTGAGTGCCCCGCTGCAGGAGGCTGCCCAGAACGGTTGGTCCGGTCCAGCCTATGGAGGGATGCGCCGCCACCCCCACTGGCTTGTCGACGACGACCACGTCCTCATCCTCGTAAACCACAGGCATATCCTCGGCCACCGGCTCCACCTGCTTTATCGACTCGGGCTCATCCAGCTCTATCAGATCGCCGAGCATCAAAATGGTGGCCTTGCTCACCCTGCGGCCCATGATCCGCACACGGCCCTGGGCCACCAGATCGCTGGCCTTGGCCCTGGACAGGCCAAGCATCTTGGACAGGGCCATGTCCAAGCGCCGACCCACCAGAGCATCAGGCGCAGGAAGAAGCCGGGTCACTTGGCCGCTCCCCCATGTCCTTGGGTTCTGGACCGGTCACTGAACTCTACATTGCAGGCGATGAGAGCCACCATGACCACAGCGGCCAAGGTCAGATAGATGTCGGCCACATTGCCCACCGACCAGCCGTAGTCCAGAAAGTCGACCACGGCGCCGTCAAGAAAGCCTGAAGCATAGGCCACTCGGTCGATCAGATTGCCTGCTGCCCCGGAGAAAGCCAAGGACAGGGCCATGGTCCAGACCATGGAAGTGGTGCGCAGAGCCAGAACAATCAGGAGCAGACAAGCGGCCAGGGCGATCAGGGATATGACCCAGGTGCGCCCGGACCCCAGACCTAGGGAGGCTCCAGGGTTGCGCACCAGACGCAAGCCCCGCAGAGGACCTGGCAGAGCCACCCTAGATCCATCACCTAGCCGTGCCAAGGCCAGGGCCTTGGTCACCTGATCCAGAGCAATGGCCGCCGCAGCCAGAGCGACGAAGACGGCCACGCGCCTGCGCAGCCGTCCCTCGTGTATGTTCTTCGTCATTACCGGATGGGCTCAGTGTGCCTGTTCGGACTTCTTCTCCATGGACTGGTAATTGCTGGTGTCCGAAAGCTGGTGGACAAGCTGGTTAAGGAACTCGGTCAGTTTGCTGCGGTAGCCAGCCTCGAACTGCTTGAGCCCCTGGATATTCTCCTCCAGAACCTTGGACTGGTCCATGAGCTTGCTCTTGACATCGGTGGCGTAGCGGTCGGCGCTGTCGCGAGTGTTCTTGTCGTACTCCTGTGCCCGAGTCTGCACCTGGGTCTCGTACTCGTCGGCCTGGGTGTGCTGGCGCTTAGAATAAGCATCGGCGTCAGAGCGGGTCCTGGTCGAGTATTCATCGGCCTGCGAGCGTATACGCTGCGAGTAGCCATCAGTTTCGGAGTGCACTCGCTTGGAGTATTCCTCAGCCTTCTTGACGATTTCGTCGTACTTAGCCTGACCATCGCCCACCAACTCGGCGGCTTTGGCCTTGCCCTTATTCACGTACTGGTTATGTAGCGTCGTGGCCATTTTGAGCATGGCGGTGGATCTCGCTTCGATGCTGTCCTCGTCGGCACCAGCACCTGCTATCCGTTGCAGACTGCCTGTTTCGGTGGAAGGCTCGGCCTTCGAAACCTGCTGACGCAGCTGCTCCTCACGCTGACGGGATTCCTCCAGCTGCTTGTTCAACTGCTCGGTGCGCTGCTGCTGTTCCTGAGATGTCTTCTGAGCCTGGGCGATCTGCTGGCGTACGGTGGCCATGCTCTGTTGAGAGCTATTGAGCTGGTTGGTCAGCGACTGAACCTGCTGGCGGGCCTGGTCGCGCTCCTTCTGCATGGCTGTCAGCTGGTTGTCCAGCGCCTGAACCTGCTGGCGGGCCTGGTCGCGCTCCTTCTGCATGGCTGTCAGCTGGTTGTCCAGCGCCTGAACCTGCTGGCGGGCCTGGTCGCGCTCCTTCTGCATGGCTGTCAGCTGGTTGTTCAGCGCCTGGCTGTCGTTGCCTGCAGCGGCCTGGGCTGTCAGCTGATCAATCTGAGTGTTGAGCTGTTCAACCTGACGCTTCAACTGGTCGTTTTGGGAGACCAGGGTCTTGACCTGGTTCTGGGACTCGGCCAAAAGCCTCTTGGCTTGGGCATCAGTGGCCGGTTGTTGTTCCGCATAGCTCTGGGCCTGCTTCAGATCCCGGTTTTCCGCCTGCAGCGATTCCACCTGAGCCGTCAGATCGGAGATCTTGGAATTCAGCGAGGCGACATCCGTACCCAAGGACTGCGTCGAAGCCGTGTTGCTCTGCATGGCTTGCTTGCCCAGAGCTTCAACCGTCTGCTGGACCTGATCCAGAAAGTCGTCAACCTCGTCGACGTCGTAGCCTTCCTTGAACCTCACTGTCTGGAACGTATGCTCACTTATGTCAGTAGGCGTCAATAGAGCCATATGTTTCTCCACCTCGCTTCAGGCCAACTAGCCCGATCGTGTTCTCTAACTGCATGCTAGCACGGGATATGTCGTATCAGCGGTCTTGTCGCTACCCCAACAACACCTGGATGATGATCAGTGCTGCATAGAGCACCATGAAGGAAACATCAAGTTGGATTCTGCCCATAGGCAGGGGCGGAATGTAGCGGCGCAACCATCGCAGGGGCGGTTCAGTCAAGGCATAGATGACATGGATGAGCGAGGCCATGAAGCCACGCGGATACCAGCGCTGCGACAGAACCAGAACCCAGTCCAGGATCATCCGCACGAAGAGTATCAGCAGGTAGGTCTCGATGAGGATGTCCACCAGATATCGAACAAAGGAAACAAGCATGCGTCTTTAAGCTCCTGCGGGCAAGGCTTTCGGGGCGTCGGTCACTGGTCGAAAAGCCCCCTGGCCGATGAGCCTGACTTGGGCTCCTCCACCTTGATGTTGACCTGTGCGGGACTGAGCAGGAAGACTCTGGGAGTGACCCGCTCAATGGATCCACGCACTCCGAAGACCACACCAGCTGAAAAATCGACAATCCTGTATGCTACTGACTCGGACACTCCAGTCAGATTGAGGACCACCGGCACCCCGTCCCGCAGGGCCCTGCCGACCATTTGGGCGTCCTCATAGGACTTGGGATGGATGGTGGTGATGCGGTTGATCCGGCTCTGGAAGGGCGTGGACTCGGCCTCCTGGCCATTGGACGTGGATTGTGCAGCCATGGGGGTCACGGAGTGATCAGTGTCGAAGCCTTCACGGGCCTCGTCATCATCGGCCAGGTCGTCGTCATCGTCGTCCACGACATCCGACATTCCGAAAAAGGACATCGCGTTTTTCATCAATCCTGCCATATCTGCTCCTTCACCTCATCACCGCAGAAAATCGGGGATATCCAGATATCCCGGGTCGGAAGTGCCGTCGTCGCCGGAGTCGGGGAGCACCACATCATGTTCGGAGGTCTCATCGGACTCCGCTTGAACGGACGGGCCTGTCACCGGCTGTTGAGGCTCCTGGACCGGGGCTGCCACTGCCGGTGCTGCAGTCGAATCCACTGTCGGAGCCGGGGTCTCCTCCTTCTTGGGAGTGGGATCGAATCCCGCAGCAATGACCGTGACCCGCACCTCGTCCCCATAAGCGTCATCCAAGGCCAGACCCCAGATGATCTGAGCCTCGGGATGGATGGCATCCTGCACCAGCTGGGCGGCGGCAGATGCCTCCTGCATGCTCAGGTCAGTGGGGCCAGCGACGTTGATCAGGGCTCCATGCGCTCCCTCAATGCTCTCTTCCAGGAGCGGAGAGGAGATGGCAATCTCGGCCGCCTGGGTGGCTCGATCCTCGCCCCTGGCCGCGCCGATGCCGAAGAGGGCGGTGCCTGCATCCTTGAGGATCGCGGTGACGTCAGAGAAGTCCACGTGAATGTACGAGTTCATGGTGATCAGGTCGGTGATGCCCTGAACGCCGGCCAGCAGGGCCGTATCAGCAGTCTTGAAAGCATCCATGACCGATACCGTGCGATCGGACAGATCCAGAAGCCGGTCATTGGGAATAACGATAAGGGCATCGACCTCCTTGCGCAGGTTCTCGATGCCCGATTCGGCGGAAGCGGAGCGCCTGGGTCCCTCAAAGGTGAAAGGCCGGGTGACCACAGCAATAGTGAGCGCGCCCTGCTGACGGGCCGCGCGCGCAACCAGCGGACTGGCACCGGTGCCGGTGCCGCCGCCCTCCCCAGCTGTGACGAAGACCATGTCGGCGCCCTTGAGGACCTCTTCAATGTCGGATTGATGGTCCTGAGCAGCCTTAGCGCCCTTCTCCGGATCGGCTCCGGCCCCCAAGCCGCGGCTATTGGCATCCGAAAGGGAGATCTTCACATCGGCATCGGAGCGCAGGAGATCCTTGGCATCGGTGTTAATGGCCACGAATTCGACATTCTGCAAGCCCTCGGCGATCATGCGATTGACAGCATTGCCACCGGCTCCACCAACACCAACGACCTTGATGTTGGTCTTGTCGTTGAAATTGTCATTCTGGGCAATCTCGCTCACAGTATGCTCCTGTCACTCACGTTACGCTCAACTCTAGCGCAGGTCGTATACGCCAACACGCATTTGCCCACAGGCGTTCCGACCCTCTCTTACGGCCGTGGGCCTTGGGCACGGGATACTGCAGCCGACTACCCCGGCTTTCAAGAGAACCTCCACGCCGTTCTGTCCGTATTCTAAACCCTGATTCTAGATCTGGGCGCGCATGGTTGGCGACGAGAATATTTCCATCTTCAGTAGGACGCATCCATAGGGTCGTTGCCGAAGAGCGTCTCGCGCTCCTGATGGGTGGTGGTCCGCGAATCCAGCCAACCATAGGGCAGACGGACCTTTTTGGCATAGCGGACCCGACCCCGGGGCTTGCCGGCCACAGCGCGCGGATAGGGCATGTCCTGGTCCAGATCAGCTATGCAGCGGTCCAGCTCATCCAGGCTCTCGCAGGCCATGAAGTCGCGGCGCACCTGTCCTCCTACGGCGAAGCCCTTGAGATACCAGGCCACGTGCTTGCGCATATCGTGGACGGCCATGCGCTCATCGCCGTCGTAGAACTTGACCAGGAGCCGGGCATGGCGAGCCATGATGGCCCCCACCTGGCCCAGGGTGGGCTCCTGCCGTTCCGGAGAACCTGCCAGGGCCGCCGCGATGTCTGCAAAGAGCCAGGGGCGGCCCTGGCAGCCCCGGCCAATAGCCACGCCTGCGCATCCGGTCTGTGCAAACATATCCAAGGCATCTTCAGCGGTCCAGATGTCCCCGTTACCGAAGACAGGGATGTCGACGGCCTGGACCAGCTGAGCGATCCGATCCCAGTCGGCATGACCGCCATAGTATTCAGCCGTGGTTCTGGCGTGCAGGGTCACAGCGGCGCACCCTTCCTCCTGGGCGATGTGAGCAGCCTCCAGGAAGGTCTCGTGCTGGTGGTCGATGCCCACCCGGATCTTTGCAGTGACAGGGATTCCGACAGGAGAGCAAACAGCTACCACGCGATGAACCAGCTCGGAGAAGAGGTCGGTCTTCCAGGGCAGGGCGGACCCGCCGCCATGCCTAGTGACCTTGGGAACCGGGCAGCCGAAGTTCATGTCGATGTGATCAGCCCAGCCAGCATCGACCACCATCCGCGTGGCCTGCTCCATAATCTGAGGGTCTACACCATACAGCTGCAGGGAGCGCACCCTCTCCTGCGAGGCGAAGCGGCAGAGCCGGAAGGCCTTGGGATTGCGCGCCACCAAGGCCCTGGCCGTGACCATCTCCCCCACATACAGCCCATCAGGTCCATACTCGCGGCAGATCAGGCGGAAGGGCCAGTTGGTCACACCCGCCATAGGTGAAAGCATGACCGGCACAGGCACGGTAATAGGGCCGAGCTGAACCGGAGCGACCTTGGAAGCGGCGCGATCAGTCTCAGTACCGGCCACCGGCCTCGGCCACCTTGATCGGTTCGCTCTCGTCCGTGCCCGGCTCGCCGGCCAGGTCCGTGTAGCCGTCAGCGGCACGTGCACCGGTCAGATCAGCCGGGCCCATAGGGTAACGCACCCGCTGCTCGCCGACGACCCGGCGCACATAGTCCTCCACCTGATCCAGGGCCACCCGGTCCTGCTGCATGGAGTCGCGGTTGCGAATGGTGACTGCCTTGTCATCCAGAGTGTCAAAATCCACGGTGATGCACAGGGGGGTGCCGATCTCATCCTGACGACGGTAGCGACGTCCGATAGCGCCGGACTCGTCGTAGTCCACCATCCACTCGTTCTGGCGCAGGTCGGCGGCCAGGTCATGGGCGATCCGCTGCAGGTCAGGCTTTTTGGATAGAGGCAGGACAGCGGCTTTGATCGGGGCCAGCCTCGGATCCAGACGCAGTACGGTGCGCCGGTCGACTCCGCCCTTGGTGTTGGGGGCTTCATCCACGTCATAGGCATCCACCAGGAATGCCATAAGCGAGCGCGTCAGACCGGCCGCGGGCTCGATCACGTAGGGGATGTAGCGTTCCCCGCTGGCCTGGTCGAAGTAGCTCAGATCCTC
This sequence comes from Bifidobacterium sp. ESL0819, assembly GCF_052606245.1. NCBI lineage: Bacteria > Bacillati > Actinomycetota > Actinomycetes > Bifidobacteriales > Bifidobacteriaceae > Bifidobacterium > Bifidobacterium sp. ESL0819. Next base: position 1,215,313 of record NZ_CP199587.1, on the reverse strand, counting down.
GCCCGAGTGCTCGGCATGGGCTTTGAGATCGTAGTCGGTGCGGTTGGCCACGCCCTCCAGCTCGCCCCACTCTGAGCCTTGGAAGCCAAACCGGTACTCGATGTCCACGGTCCGCTTGGAGTAGTGGGCCAGCTTCTCCTTGGGATGCTCATAGTGGCGCAGGTTCTCGGGCTTGACGCCCAGGTCCACGTACCAACGGGTCCTGGCGTCGATCCAGTACTGATGCCACTGCTCGTCGGTACCGGGATGGACGAAGAACTCCATCTCCATCTGTTCGAACTCTCTGGTGCGGAAGATGAAATTGCCGGGAGTTATCTCGTTGCGGAAGCTCTTGCCCATGTTGGCGATGCCGAAGGGAGGCTTGGAGCGGGAGGATGCCATGACGGACTTGAAGTCCACGAAAATGCCCTGAGCGGTCTCGGGGCGCAGGTAGTGCAGGCTCTTCTCGTCCTGGACAGGTCCCAGGTGGGTCTGCAGCATCATGTTGAAGTCCCGCGGCTCGGTCCACTGACCCTTGGTGCCGCAATCCGGGCAGGGAATGTCCTTGAGGCCATTTTCCGGATCGTGGCCGTGCTTCTCAGCGTAGGCCTCCTCCAAGGTGTCGGCCCGGTGCCGCTTGTGGCAGTTCAGGCACTCGATCAGCGGGTCGTTGAATACGGAGACATGGCCCGAGGCCTCCCAGACCGCCGTGGGCAGGATGACCGAGGTGTCTACGCCGACCACGTCGTCGCGGGTAACGACCATAGTCCTCCACCATTCGCGCTTGATATTGTCCTTGAGCGCTACGCCCAGGGGGCCGTAATCCCAGGCCGAGCGCGTCCCGCCGTATATCTCCCCTGCAGGGAAGACGAATCCCCGACGCTTGGCCAGGGAGATGACCTCATCCAGTTTCGATACTGCCACTGATCACACCTTCTGCTCGGAAACCCCCTCCTCGGGGGACATACGACCTGATGACCGGCCTCCAGCATACCTTCGGCGGATGACCGGCTGTCAGCGTAGAGGCCTACCATCGAAGGAGGAACGGGAGGCCGCGCAGGTGACCGCTGGGGACACCGGGCATCCTGCCTACGAACACCAATCGATGTGGAAAGGTTCCCGATATGCCCGATATGAATGACCCATCCTATCTGAATACCGTAGCCGAGGTCACGATTGCACCCTCTGGCCAGGGCGAGGAGATGTCCACTTACGTGGCCCAGGTCATCAAGGTCATCAGGGATTCGGGACTGCCCAATCAGACCAACGCCATGAGCACCGTCATCGAAGGGGATCTGCACAAGGTCATGGAGGTTACGGAAGAGGCCACGCGGGTCCTGGCCGAGCAGGGATATCGGACCGGCGTCAGCCTCAGGCTGGACATCCGCCCCGGCAAGCGGGACCAGATCCATGAGAAGGTGGAGCTGATCGACCGGATCCTGGAAGGAAAAAATCGCTGAAGCCTCCTTGTCACCGAAAATCGGCCGCGCTGAAATCGCCTGAGCAAGTTAAGGTATGCCCATGATCACGATGAAGCAGATCGCCGAACGCATAGGCGTCTCCGTCTCCACCGTCTCCTTGGTGCTTAACGGCCACGACAAGGGCAGAGTCAAGTCGGAAACCGCCCGAAAGGTGCGCAGTACAGCCAAGACTATGGGCTATCGGCCCAATCCCATGGCTAGGTCGTTGCGTACCAGCAAGACCGGCATGCTGGGCTTCATCAGCGAAGATGTGGCCACCACACCATATGCAGGCGCCATCATTCAGGGAGCACAGGATGCGGCGGCCGAGCGCGGCTATGTGCTTCTCACCGTCTCCACCGATGGAAGCGTCCGGGAATCCGAGCAGATCCGGGCTTTGAAGCGCTATGGGGTGGACGGCTTCCTCTTCGCCAAAATGTATGACCAGAATGTCGACCTGCCCCAGGCTCTGCGCTCCTGCCCTACCGTGGTGGTCAACGCGGTAGAGCGGGACAACCGCTGCCCCAGCATCGCCCCTGACGAATTTCTGATCGGCTACGATGCCACCCGTCACCTGATCGAATCAGGCTGCCGCCGAGTGGCCTACCTGGGCACCACACAGGATTTGCCGGCACAAGCAGACAGAATGCGCGGATACCAGGCCGCTCTCAAGGAGGCTGGGTTACCTGCGAGTAAAGCCTTGATTCGCTTAGTGGGCTTCAATCAGGAAGCCATGGACCAGGTGAATGATCTGGTGGACGGTCAGCATCCCGATGGAGTTTTCTGCTTCAATGATTCGCGCTCTTTCTACCTGTATCAGGCCGCCGCTGCCCGGCATCTGATTATCGCCAGGGACCTCAATTTGGTAGGCGTGGACAACCACCAGGTCGTAGCCGAAACCACAGCACCCCCCTTGACCACGGTCGAACTGCCCCACTACGAGATGGGCTTCTGGGCAGTGCGGCGACTGCTGGCGCAAATCAACCCCCGTCGCGTTGCCCTGCCGCTGCCTAAAACCCGTGCCATCCTGCCACCGCTTGATCAAACTGACGGGGTGCGGATCCATTGCGCCCTGATCCGCAAGGGCTCCACTCGACTCGATGCCGCCTTGGACCCAGTCGTAGCCAGCCACTAAATCCAGGATCGCCCCCCCCTGCCCTAGCAAGATGATAAGCCAGGATCGAATTCCGGCAGGCTTAGCGGCAATCGCCAATCGGTCAGGATCCTTTGCTAGCTACTAGTCGTGCTCTTAGGAACGCACAGCGTTCGTCAATCGTTTGACGTAAATCGATTGACAGCCTACTATACATACCAGGATTCGCTCTGCACATAGGACGTGCAGCGAACCTGGAGGCACTGCGGAGAAGCGGTGCACAACTAAGGAGAGAGGGGCAGCATGGCCGCCAAATCATCGGCGTGGAGGAACCCATCCTATCTGGAATCCTCCACCGGAATATTCTTCTTCTTCTGCGCATGGGGCATCTGGTGGTCCTTCTACCAGCGGTGGCTGGTGACGGGCCTGGGGATGAACAACACGCAGGTAGGCAACATCTACTCCATCAACTCCGTGGCAACCCTGATCATCATGTTTGTCTACGGGGTCATCCAGGACGAACTTGGCGTGAAGCGTCGCCTGGCCATCTTCATCGCCGCCATCGCCGCTCTGGTGGGACCTTTCGTTCAATTCATCTATGCGCCGCTCATGCGTACCAACATGATAGTTGGCGCCATGCTGGGCGCTGTGGTCCTCTCGGCCGGCTTCATGTCAGGCTGCTCCCTGATCGAGGCCATCACCGAGCGCTATTCTCGCAAGTTTGGCTTCGAATATGGGCAGTCCCGGGCCTGGGGCTCCTTCGGCTACGCCATTGTGGCTCTGATCGCCGGCTTCGTCTTCAACATCAACCCCATGATCAACTTCTGGCTGGGCTCCGCCTTCGGCCTTTGCATGCTGCTGGTCTACGCCTTCTGGATCCCCGACGAACAGCGCGAGGAGATCAGCCGCGAGTCGACCCCCGAGGGCGAGAGGTCTCAGCCCTCCTTGGGCGATATGCTTCACGTGCTGGGTATGCCAGCCCTCTGGCTGCTGATCGTCTTCATGATCTTCACCAACACCTTCTACACGGTCTTTGACCAGCAGATGTTTCCCACCTACTATGCCAACCTCTTCGCCACTCCGCAGCTAGGCAACCAGGTTTATGGCGTCCTCAACTCCTTCCAGGTCTTCCTGGAGTCGGCCATGATGGGCGTCGTACCCGTCATCATGCGCAAGATCGGCGTTCGCAACTCCCTTTTGCTAGGGGCCACGGTCATGTTCGCCAGAATCGGACTGTGCGGTTTCTTCCACGACCCGGTCATGGTCTCCATCGTCAAGCTCTTCCACTCCATCGAAGTCCCGCTCTTCAGCCTGCCGGCCTTCCGCTACTTCACACTGCACTTCAACCCCAAGCTGTCTGCCACCCTCTACATGGTTGGCTTCCAGATCGCCTCCCAGGTGGGCCAAGTAGCTCTGTCCACACCGCTGGGCATGCTCCACGACCGGGCCGGAGACCAGGTCACCTTTTATACCATCTCATTGGTGGTGCTGGTCGCTCTGATCTACGGTATCTTCGTGCTCAAGCGCGACGACCAGCAGGTGGATGGCGACCCCTTCATCAGGGATTCGCAGAAGACTGCCGTCACTCAGGGCTGAACCCCGTGCAAATCCATTCATGCACATCGACCATCAGCGGATCCCGCCCGACCAGCCAGGTCCGGCGGGGACCGGAAAGGATTCAAGGATGAACCAGCCAACAAACAAGGAGAACGCCGATATGAGCGCTCAGCTGGACAAGGCCCAGAAGAGCATCGATCGGCTCTTCGCCACCCGCAATGACCGCTGGTATCCACTGTGTCACATCGCTTCCAAGGCAGGGTGGATCAACGACCCTAACGGTCTGAGCTATTTCAAGGGCCGCTACCACGCCTACTTCCAGCTCAATCCCTACGGGAGCGAATGGGGCAACATGCACTGGGGACACGTCTCCAGCGCCGACCTGGTCACCTGGCGGCGCGAGCCGCTGGCCATGGCACCCACGCTGGAATTCGAGAAGGACGGGGTCTTCTCCGGATCGGCCGTGGTTGGTGATGACGGCCGCCTGACCATCTACTACACCGGTCACCGCTGGCGCAACGGGGTCAACGAAGACGACGGCAACCTCCAGGAGCAGTGCATGGCCGTCTCCTCCGACGGCATCCACTTCGAGAAGAAGGGAGTGGTAGTCCCCTGTCCCGACGACAGGATACTGCACTTCCGCGATCCCAAGGTGTGGAAGATGAGCGGACTCTGGTACATGGTCTTCGGAGTCAGCACCCCCGCTCATCGGGGCGAGATCTGGATGTATACCTCCAAGGATATGGAGCACTGGACCTTCGACCGGGTGATCTACCGGCACCCCGACCCACAGGTCTTCATGCTGGAGTGTCCCGACATGTTCCCCCTGGAGGACAAGTGGGTGATCTGCTACTCGGCCATGGGCCTGAAGCCCCACGGATTCGAAGCCCGCAATCACAACAACGCCGGCTATGTGATCGGCAGCTGGCAGCCCGGCGGCGACTTCCATCAGGAGACTGAATTCCATCTCTGGGACGACGGCCATAACTTCTATGCACCGCAGACTTTCCAGGCCTCTGACGGCCGCCGACTGGTCTTCGGATGGATGAGCCCCTTCACCGAGCCCATCCCCATGCAGGAGGATGGTTGGTGCGGCCAGTTCACGGTGCCCCGCGAGGTTACCCTGGCCAGCGACCATCTGCGCTGCCTGCCCGTGCGCGAATTCTCCAACCTGGACCAGGACCAGCAGAACTTCGGCCCCATCGAGTTGGATGTGAACGGCAGCCAGGATCTGATGGACGACGCCCAGACCGCCGACATCAATCTGGAGATCGATCTGAACAGGTCCCAGGCCGAACGCATCGGTCTGGAGATCCACAAGACACAATCCGGCGACCACACGCTGGTTTGCTACGACGATCAACTGGGCCGCGTAGTGCTGGACCGCCACTGCAACACCTATGGGGACCGCGGCTATCGCACAGCTCCCGTCGACAAGTCCTCGGGCAAGCTCAAGCTGCGCATCATTGTAGACCGGGGCTCGATCGAGGTCGTCGTCAACGACGGACTGGAGATCATGTCCTCCTACTCCTTCCCTGCCGAAGGGCCGCGCGGCATCCGCCTGATTGCCGAATCCGGCGAGGGCAAGGCCCTGATAAACTCCCTCTCTATCGCCCGGCTGGGCACCATCTGGGAACAGCCGGATCGCTAATCCTGCTCCCCTAGTCGGCATAGAAAAGGCCTGCCTCCCTGAAATCGCTCAGGGGGCAGGCCTTTTGCCTTGCAAGCCTCGCCTTTGAGCATCCATGGTCAGAACCAAAAATCGGAAATCCTAGAAGAGGCAGCAGTCCTTTATCAATGACTCCTTGCCGTAGATCGGCAGTCATGACTCGGTCCCAGACACCTGATCCTCGGAACCAGAATCAGGCCGATCCAGCTTCGGCTTTACCTGCCTACCTTGACCAGCAGAGCCATCAGTCCGGAAGCGATGGCCGCCGCACCCATGAAGAGGAAGGCTCCAACGAAGGATCCGCCGGCGGCCTTGACCAGATAGCCGATGATCATAGGGGCCAGGAATCCGCCCAGGGTGCCGCCAGTATTGATGATGCCAATGGCGGAGCCGATGATGCGCGGATCCATGATCTTGTGGGGCCAGGTGAAGATGCCAGTGAAGGCCACCACGGAGACGCAGGACACCAGGATCAGCAGCAGGAGGGAAAGCCAGATGTTGCGCGAGAACACAAAGCATACGACCAGGATGGCACTGATCAGCCCGGCACCCAGGATGGCCGCCTTTTCCCTGCCCAGGAAGAGCTTCGAGAGCAGCTGACCGGCATAGATGGTCGCAACGGTCGTGAATACCGCATTGACCGCCAACAGGATGCCAGCTTGGCCGATCGTGAGATCGAAGGTGTTTTTTATAAAGGTGGGCATCCAGGAAATATTGCCGTACAGGAGGATGTTGAGCAGAAGCATGGCCACGAAGAGAACCAGCACATTCCGATTCTTCAGGACCTCGAGGAACCCTGCACCCTTGGCTCCGGGCTTCTGATCAACCTCGGGCTGGCGAGGCTGGGAGGGCACAAAGATCAGGATGCAGACAAAAGCCAGCAGATAGAGGGTGCCTAGCACGCCGTAAGCCAGGTGCCAGTTGATGGCAACCAGGTTGGCGCCCAGGACGAAGGCTAGAATGCCGCCGATGCCCGAGGTCGACAGGATCAAAGACTGTACGAAGGTGCGCCGTTCCTGGGGGAAGTTCTCCGCAATCGACTTGGAGCAGGAAGGAGGATAGCCGCCATGACCCATGCCGGCGAAGAACCGGACGATGATGAAGAAGATCAGACCATTAGCCAGGCCGAACAGGTAGCTGAACAGGCCGATGATGATCATGGATGCCATCAGCACCCGCTTGGCTCCAAGCCGGTCGGCCAGCCATCCGCTGGGTATCTGCATGAGCGAGTAACCCAGGAAGAAGGCCGACATGATGATGCCTGTCTGACCCGAGTCAAGATGGAACTGCTCGGAAATGGGAATGATGGCGGTCGAGATCATGTTCTTGTCCATGTACACGATCGAGTAACCCGCCATCAGGGAGAAGATCAGCGTTCCGCTTGCCGTTTTTGAGGATTGCTTGATTGCCATTGGTCTGTCATCCTTCAGTCGAAGCCGACAGCCGCCAGGCGAAGTGATCCAAAGGGTCACAGGGCCCGACGGCACCCGAACAGTAGGTCAGTGGGGCATCACATCGTCAGGAATGACGACCTTGTACTCCTGGCCGGCGAATGTCTTGTCAAAGTCCTCCTTGGCGGCCTTGACCAGGTCCGGGTCGGTCAGCGCATCATAAACGGTCAGAGCCAGGGTCTTGCCAGCAGCCAGCAGACCCTTGTGGGCCACCGAGGACTTGCCGTTGGCCGCCCACTGCCAGGAGTGTGGTGAGGTGCCCTGGGGCTCGAAGCCGCCGCTGAACTGGGCGGTGGGCGTCTGCCAGCTGACATCGCCGACGTCGGTGGACCCCGATGCCGTATCGGTGAAGACCAGGGGATACTTCTTCAGAGCCATGGTGGACTCGGCCATCTTCCTGACTTCCTCCTCCGAAAGATCAGAGAAGGCGGCCCTGGCACGACTGAGCACCCGCTGCTTGCCGGCCTCGGGGACCGTGTCGGTGTAGCGGCGCTCGTAGTCCAGCTCCTGCTGGTCCAGTGGCAGAGGGCCGACGACGTCCAGGTTCCTGTCTATGGCCTCGGTCAGCGGATGGTTGGGGATGAAATTGTAGCAGGCTGCGTCGAACTCCTCCTTGACCTGGGTCTCGGTCATCAGGGCCGCACCCTGGGCGATCTTCTCCACACGCTTGAACAGATCCTGAGCCTGATCCATCCTGGGAGCGCGCACGAAGTAGTAGAGCCGGGCATGGGACTGCACCACATTGGCCGACTCGCCGCCTGCATCGATAAAGGCGTAGTGCACGCGGGCCTCATCGATCATGTGTTCACGCAGGAACTGCACACCCACGTTCATCAACTCCGCGGCATCCAGGGCGCTCCGTCCCAGCTCAGGAGCCGCAGCCGCGTGCGCCGGCACGCCAGTGAAGTCGAAGTAGGCCTGCAGAACTGCCAGGCTGGAGGAGCCCCAGGCCTGGGTCACATCCGAGGGGTGCCATGACAGGGCCAGGTCCAGCCCGTCGAAGACCCTGTCCCTGGCCATGAAGGCCTTGCCATAACCCGACTCCTCAGCCGGGCAGCCGAAGACCTTGATGGTTCCCTTAAGGCCCTTTTCCTCCATGAAGGTCTTAATGCCCACGCCTGCCGCTACGGCAGCCATGCCAAGAATGTTGTGACCGCAGCCTTGTCCATTGCCACCTTCGACCAATGGCTTGTGCTCGCCCAGATCAGCCACCTGGCTGAGGCCTCCCAGGGCGTCGTATTCGCCGGTGATGCCGATCACTGGACGGCCCGAGCCCCAGGTCGCCACGTAGGCATACTCCATATGGCCTACGCCCCTCTCGACGTCAAAGCCCTCCTGCTCCAGCACCTTGTAGTGCTGCTGAACCGATTCCTTCACGGCAAATCTGGTCTCGGGAGTACCCCAAATATGGTCGGCAGCATCGATGAACTCCTGTGACTTGTCCTCGATGATCTGCATGATGCGTTGCTTATCGTCCACGCCTGTCACTCCTTCGCTTCGTTTGCTGCCCTGATTTCCACAGCAGACATGGCTTGCTCCGCTGCGATATGACACAGACTACCGTTCAAGAGCATTACAAGAGAGTTCGAACGTGTAAATTTGGACGACTATGGCTAACTTCACAAATTGAGATGTCTCGTTTTCTCAGGCATTCTCCACACCGCCGAAGCGTCTGTCCCGGTGGACGTAATCGTCGATGGCCCGCCAGAGCACCTCGCGCCCGCAGTCAGGGAAGAGCTCAGGCACGAAGGCCAGCTCCGCATAGGCCGCCTCCCAGGGCAGGAAGTTGGAAGTACGCTGCTCCCCCGAAGTGCGCAGGACCAGGTCACAATCCGGTACGTCAGGGTTATAAAGGTGCTGCGCAATCATCTTCTCAGTCACCTTGGAACCCTTGATCTGCCCTGCCGCCACCTCCTGGGCGATGTCAGTGGCTGCATCGGCCAGCTCAGCTCTGCCTCCGTAATTGATGCAGAAGATCACATCGATCCTGGTGTTGTCCCGGGTCCGATCCATGGCCGCCTCCAGCTCGTCGATGACCGACTTCCAGAGCCGAGGTCGACGGCCCGACCAGCGCACGCGCACCCCCCAGTCGTCCATCTGGGCCACCCGACGGTGGATGATGTCCCGGGAGAAACCCATCAAAAAGTGCACTTCGGCCGGCGAGCGCTTCCAATTCTCCGTCGAGAAGGTGTACAGGCTCAGGTAGCGAACCCCTGCCTCGATGGCTCCGGCTATGGTATCGAAGACCACCGGCTCGGCGGCCCGGTGGCCCTCGGTACGCTCCATGCCCCTCTGCTTGGCCCAACGGCCATTGCCATCCATGATCACGCCCAGATGCCGCGGGACCGCTCCCTTGGGGAAGTGCGGGATCCGTCCGGGGTCGGAGAAGGGGGCTGCTGGCACATCCAGGGAGGTATAGTCGACCGGGTCAAAGCTCATGCTTCAAGAATCTAATAGCCGCAGAGACCTGATTGGTCTCTCCAGATAATATTCGCCCCATTTCTCAACAAGACCATCGCACAGGGGGGTTGAGACCTTGCCGTCCAGCACTGACCAATCCCCGCTGCTCAGAGCCTGGAAGCGGGCCAGAGTGGCAGGATCCACCGCCACAGCATCGGTGGTCCTGTCCCGGCTGCAGACCACCCCGCCGCCAGGCACCGAAAAGTGGGTCAGCTGATCGGTCCGGCCGCAGACGATGCAGGAATCCAGCCGGGGACGCCAGCCGGCCATCGCCAGGGATCGCAGCAGGTAAGATGCGCCGATGTCACGGGGGCCATGCCGGTGACCAGCCAGACTGGCCAGTGCGGAAACCAGCAGACGGTATTGATCCGGGGCAGGTTCGTGCTCGCCCACCACCAGCTTGTCGGCGGTCTCAAGCATGACGCCCCCGTTGGCGTAGAGGTCATAGTCGACGCATATGGCATCGGCGTAGGGGACCAGACATACCGCCTGGGAGACGATATCCAGGTTCCGACCGCTAGAGATGAGCAGATCGTCACGCATGAATGGCTCCAGTCGTGCGCCGAAGCGGGACTTGGTCCGCCGCACTCCCTTGGCCACGGCTCTGACCTTGCCGTGCCCCTTGGTCAGGATTGTCACGATCCGGTCGGCTTCGCCCAGCTTAACCGTTCTGAGGACAAGGCCCTCGTCACGATAGATAGCCACGGCGGTCCCGTCCTTTCATTGATAGATGAACAGACCCCAGAAGGCGAAGATCAGCAGGACTCCGAACATGGCCAAGGTGGTGACGATGAAGAGGGCAACGCCAAAACGGGTGGAGGCCAGAACAGGTCTGGGATCCATGTCACGCATCTGCTGACGCAGGCTGGGGCCGCCGGCCTTGCTCGCGCGGACCTGATCGGGCAATCGGTCCAGTCCCTTGAGGGAGGCTACTTCGACCATACGGGCGAAGGTGCGCGACCAGGCCCAGATGACCAGGGCACAGACCACCTGGATGACCGGCCAGCTCCAGTAGCTGACCCCAGCCTGGTCGGGCACGCCACCCCAACCCAGGCGTACCACGGCCATGATGACCTGACCCAGACCAGCTCCGAAAAGGACCAGGGTGGCCAGGGTGGTGCCAGTGATGGTGACCAAGGTGCCGCCGAAGCCATGGCTGAAGCCCAGAACCGGGTCCTTGCGCCTGCGCAGACGGAACAATTTCATCAGACCTGCCACCACTGCCATGACCAGGGCCGCCAGCAAAAGAACCAGGGTCAGCAGGTGCAGGACCAGCATATAGATGGTCAGCGAGCGCCGCCCCCGCAGGTCAGTAGGCACGGCGATGGACTGGTGGATGGTGGCCCCTCCCACACTGGGGCTGGTCTGATGCAGGCCATGAACCTGACCCACCGCCCAGTCGATCATGTCCTGCTGGTAGCGGTCAGCAAGGGGTGTGCCGGTCCGGGCCTCATCCCCCAGCCGCAGCACATGGTTGGAGACCGGGTAGGAACGCACAGTGACGTTCTCGTTGCCTGAGGCGTGCGCCTTCGACAGCACGCGTTGCACCCCCTCCACCTGTGCGGTCATCACGTCCTTGGCCCCGTAGGCCAGCAGGGTGGGGATGGCGTAGGTGTAGCGGTCGGTGGGCTCGATGTCCAGATTGTTCAGGCCCAAGAGAGTGGCATCTGTGCTGAAAAGCCGACGGACCACCGACTGGTAGCCCTGGTTGGCCCCGGCAATGGCGAAGTCCTGGGCCACGAAGAAGCCCATGGCATGCCGCGGGGAATAGACCATAGGGCTCAGCAGAATCTGGAAGGCGATCCGATGGTCCATGGTCAGCAGCATGGCTGCGATCCAAGTGCTCTCGCTGGTGGCATAGATGCCCACCTTGGAGGCATCCACATCATCTTGGTCGCGCAGCAGATTGGCAACCCGCTCATAGGCCCTGGCCGAGGCGGGATAGTCCCTGTCGGCATCCGTAGTGGACCATACCGGCTTGTCCAGCACAGCAGTGACGAAACCTGCAGAGGCCATGGACCGGGCCACGTCCCCGAAGGAGTTGTCGCAGGTCCCGTAACCGGCGCCGTGCATGAAGACTACAGCCGGCCGATGGCCCGAAGCGCCCTTAGGAGCGCGAATTAGAATTCTGATGCGCTGGTGCTCGCCCGTGGCGGGCCTTTCCACGCTCAGTTCCTGGTGTCGGGATTCGACTTGGTATTGCCCCATGGCCTCCCTGGCAACCCCGGCAGGCCAGTCGAAGGTGACTGCAGTGTCGGGAGTCAGAGTGGGAAAATTCTGGTCCACCGGCTCGTACTTCCAAGGGACGGCGGTCAGGTGGGAGACAGAGACCAGCAGACCCATGAGGATGACGAAGACAGGCAGACTGGTCATCAGCCGTCTTACCCTGCTCCACCCGCTTGCGGGGAGGGAACGCTCAACCTCTTGGGACACGTCGGCCATTGTAACCGGTGGCGGGGATGGCGCTTACGCCCTCAGCTGGCACGGCCGGTAACCGGGACCACCATGGGCCCTACCTCCGGCAAGGTTTCACCCTCGACAGCCGCCTTGGCATCCATCTGGGCGGCGATTTCCTTAGCCCGTTCCAGCAGAGTGGGGACGATCTGGTCCTCAGGCACCGTCTGCACCACCTTGCCTTTGATGATGATCTGGCCCTTGCCGTTGCCCGAAGCCACCCCCAGGTCGGCCTCCCTGGCCTCGCCTGGTCCGTTGACGATGCACCCCATGACGGCCACCCGGATGGGAGCGGTGATGTCCTTGAGCCCCTCGGTGACTTCCTTGGCCAGCTCGATCACATCCACCTGGGCCCTGCCGCAGGAGGGGCAGGAGATGATGTCGAAGTGGCGCTGGCGCAGCCCTAGATACTCCAGAATCTTGCAGCCCACCTTGACCTCTTCCACAGGCGGTGCGGACAGGGAAACACGAATAGTATCGCCAATGCCCTCAGCCAGAAGCGCGCCGAAGGCCAGACAGGACTTGATGGTCCCCTGCCAGGAAGGCCCGGCCTCGGTCACGCCCAGGTGCAGGGGCCAGTCGCCCTTGGATGCCAGAAGCCGGTAAGTCTGGACCGTGGTGACGGGATCGTGGTGCTTGACGGAGATCTTGAAATCGTGAAAACCCACGTCCTCGAACATGTGGGCCTCTTGCAAGGCCGAGGCGACCAGGGCCTCGGGGGTTGGGCCGCCGTAGCGGGCGTAGATATCCTTGTCCAGGCTGCCGGCGTTGACCCCGATTCGCAGGGAAATGCCTGCATCGGTGGCGGCCTTGCAGATCTCGGGACCAACCTGGTCAAACTTGCGGATGTTGCCCGGGTTGACCCTGACAGCTGCGCAGCCCGCATCGATGGCCTGGAAGACGTACTTGCTCTGGAAATGGATGTCGGCAATGACCGGGATGGGCGACTTCTTCGCAATGATGGGAAGCGCGTCGGCATCGTCCTGGCTGGGTACAGCCACACGTACGATGTCGCAGCCGGCGGCAGCCAGCTCGGCGATCTGCTGCAAGGTAGCGTTGATGTCAGCGGTGACCGTGTTGGTCATGGACTGCACCGAAATCGGTGCGCCCCCGCCGACCGGCACAGGCCCCACCATGATCCGACGCGAGCGGCGGCGAGGATGCAGAGGAGTCTGGCTGATGGCCTGGTCGCCTGTCTTACGGAACCCTTGGGAGGATGCTGACTGTTCGGTCTTGGGAATGCTACTCACGCAGTCATGTCTATCAAAGCATCAGCCCTTTGACGCGCCTCATGCTCGACTTGCTCCATTACCTCCACGGATGTGAATGTTCCCGGAAGATGCGTTTCCATGGCATCCATGACTGAACGGATGGTTTCGACAATATCCAGGTAGGGCAGCCGGTGATCCAGGAAGGCCCGAACCGCCTGCTCGTTGGCGGCATTGAAGACCGCAGTCATGGGCTCGCAGCTTCCCAGAGCCCGTCTTGCCAGATTGACCGCCGGGAAAGCCTGGTCATCCAAGGGCTCGAAGGTCCAGGTACTGGCCTTGGACCAGTCGCAGGCGGCAGCCACATTGTCAAGACGAGCGGGAGCTGAAAGGCCCAGGGCAATGGGAAGACGCATATCAGGAGGCGAAGCCTGGCTAATGGTGGCGCCATCCTGGAACTGGACCATTGAGTGGACCACGGACTGAGGGTGGACGACCACAGTGATCCGCTCGGGCTCGATGCGGAAAAGCCGACTGGCCTCGATGACCTCCAGACCCTTGTTGACCATAGTGGAGGAGTTGATAGTGACCACCGGGCCCATGGACCAGGTCGGATGATTCAGGGCCTGCTCAGGGGTAACCTTGCGCATAGCCTGGCGGCTCCAACCCCGGAAAGGACCCCCCGAGGCGGTGACCACCAAACGGGCCACCTCTCCATGCTGCCCAGAACGCAGAGACTGCCAAATGGCCGAATGCTCGGAGTCGACCGGGTTAATCTGGCCGGGCCTCAGCTGGGCGTCAAAGAGCAGATGGCCACCAGCCACCACAGACTCCTTGTTGGCCAAGGCCAGCTGCGATCCGGCCTGCAGAGCCGAAATGGATGGACGCAGACCGACTGATCCTGTGATGCCGTTGAGGACCAGATCGCTGCCCGAACCAGCCAGAGCCTGTACCGCCTCCATGCCTGCCTCTACCTGGATGCCATTCAATCCCAGGGCCTTGAGAGCCTGCAGCAGGGCCGGAACCCGGGCATTCTCGGCAAGAGCCAGACGGGTCACGCCAAAATCACGCGCTTGGCGGGCCAGCAGTTCGACATGAGCGCCGCCAGCGGCCAAACCGGTCACCTGGAACCGATCCCTATGACGACTGATCAAATCCAGGGCCTGAGTGCCGATGGATCCTGTGGATCCCAGGATAACTAGACTGCGAGGCTCATTGACTTCGTTCCTGGGCGACCAATCCTCCAAGGTGCGTTCACGCCCTAGCGACGAACAAGCCTGCCTGCCCTCACTCATCACTGCCATGCCTTCCGGATTCCGCAACCACTCGATGACTCAGTGACCGCTATCGTCTTTGCCTCCCTCGTCATCAAAACCGGGGAAGGAAATATCTGGGATGTCCAGTTCTATCTTGGGAAGATCCTGGTTGACCAGGGATGCCAGATAGGAATCCGGATCCTGATCCTGGCTCTGACCGCCCTGCGCGTTTGGTGAATACCGCGGCTTGGCCCAGTCGGGTGTGTCCGAGACTGACTGGCGCGAATCCTTATCGCTTCCGGTCGTTTGAGCCGAGGGACGCTCCTGTGGGACAGGCTCTTCCGGTGCAGGATCATCATAGCTGCCCAAGGGTCCGCCTGCTCCTAGAGGGCCGTCAACGAAGGGTGAAGAGATAATCGAGGTGCTTCCTGGCGCCGGCGACCAGTCATCATCAGCACCATTCGAAGCGGGTCTCGACGATTCAGTGCTAGCAGAGGGAGAGAACGCCCCTCCTGCCGAAGCAGCGGCCGGAGTGGATGAGACGGAAACCGAAGGCGTCTGCGTCGTAGGCGAAGAAGAAGGTGGGTAGCTGATAGGCACGGACTGCGCAGCTGACGCGGATGTCGCTGATCCTGCCGCTGCAGGCGGGACGGAGGCAGGCATAGCGGCGGAATTGACAGGGGCAGCGGCAGATCCGCCGTTCGCCGTCCCGGCTGAATAGGTCTGTCTGGCTGAAGAAGATGCAGCAGGCGCTGTACCAGCAACTGCTGCACCAACACCCGTGGATGCCCCAGCTCGGTCTTGTGCCAGCCGCTTGTTGACCGCCGAGGCCAGAGCGCTCAGAGAGCTGCTGGGCTTGACCGAAGGCATCGTCTGGGTGTTGGCTGTCGGAGCCTCAAAGATGGCCCTTTCAGCCTGATGAAGCTGAGCAAAATCATCCGGATTGTTCGGGGTGCCCTCTACAGCTGCCCCCACCGGTCCGGAAGCGGAGGCATCAGCTGTGCTCCATGCAGGAGTCTGGCTCTGCCCGATTAGAGGCTGAATGGCCGAGGCTGAAGAATTCTGCGCTGAAAACTGCGATCGTGCAGAAGCAGCAGGCGTCGACGAACTGCGGCCAGGGTTTTTGGACTTCTCGCTGACCCTGGCAAAGGATTCCAGCTGTTCCAGGAGCTCGACCGCCTTGGCCAAGAAGAAATCCACCTGACGTTCGTCATAGCCCTTGGAGCCCCGACGCTGCGTAAAGATGACATTGGAGACGCGATCGGCCGTAATATCGGTATTCTTTGGCTTGTCCGAGCCTGTTTTCCGCCCCTCCTGCAGGTTGAGCAGATCCGATGTCTTGTTGAGAATCTGCTCAATCAGCCGCTCCACCTGCTTGCAATCGTAGGAAGGCATGCCAGGATCCCCGCGTTTAAAGACGCTGCCCGAAGCTCTGCCCGCATGAGTGGTCAGCTCGGATTGCAGACTGACCATTCTGTTCTTCCATCCATCCACGCCCACCCGGGCAAGCTCCATACTGGTCTGTCTGTCGGAAATCACCCTCTCCAATCGGGAGAGAGCAGCATCCACCTGGGTGACGATATAGCCGTTCTTGCACAGATCAAAGGATGCGTTGGCGATCTCCTCTTGTGTCAGGTCAGGATCCCGGCTCTCATAAAGCGAGTGAGCCCGCTCCAGGAAGGCATCCACCTGCTTGGTGTCATATCCCCACTTGTGCTTGCCCGAGCGCGCTATGGTCGCCTGGGTTCCGCGGGCATCAGGCTTAGCTGACATCAGGCATCGACCTCCTGACCTTTCTTGCCAACGATCGTAGTGCATCGATTCTACGTGAGCGCTAAGACGCAACTCCGAGCACGCCCTTCTCAAAACCCCTGTGGTCCCGCCCGGACTCGAACCGGGGACATCCACCGTGTAAAGGTGGCGCTCTAACCAACTGAGCCACGGGACCAGCACACCACCTTAGCAGATTACACGGTGACAAGACCACACGGTGCGGCTATAATCCACTAGGAATTCGCGGCCATTGTCCGCAAACGAAGAGAAACACACCATACGACAGGGGGTTCGGATTGTCACAGACAGTCGATACAGGCAGTGGCAGGAAGACCAACCGCACCCTGGTGACGGTAGCGGTCTTCATCGCCACATTCATGACGGCCATCGAGGGGACCATCGTCTCCACCGCCATGCCCACCATCATCGGGGACCTGCATGGGCTGTCCATCATGAACTGGGTCTACTCCATCTATCTGCTCATGACGGCGGTCACCACGCCCATCTACGGCAAGCTTTCAGACCGCTTCGGCCGCAAGCCGCTGCTGACCATCGGTCTGCTGGTCTTCGTAATCGGGTCCACCCTATGCGCCCTGTCCCAGTCCATGCCCCAGCTGATCGGCGCCCGTTTTCTGCAGGGTCTGGGGGCAGGTGCCATCCAGCCGCTGACCTACACGGTCCTGGCAGACATCTATCCCCTGGACAAGCGGGCGGGAATGATCGGCCTGAACGGCTCGGCCTGGGGCATCGCCTCCATCATCGCTCCCCTGCTGGGCGGCTTCATCGTCCAGCAGATAAGCTGGCACTGGGTCTTCGCCATCAACGTGCCCATCGGACTACTGGTCATCGTCATGATCCAGCTCTTCCTGAGCGAGCATATCCAGAAGCGCGAAAGCCGTATCGACTACATGGGCATCGGACTGCTCAGCGTCAGCCTGATCTGCCTGATGCTCTGCCTGCAGAGCCTGGGTTCGGCGGGCAATGTGCGAATCACTCTGATCCTAGCCGTCGCCACCATGGTCACCTTTGCCCTGCTTCTCCATGTGGAGGGCCGCCAGGAGGATCCCATCCTGCCCCCGCGGCTCTTCCGCATCAGGACCTTCGTCATACAGAACATCTGCATGCTCCTGGTGGCGGGATTCCTCATGGGCTTCGACACCTACATGCCCATCTGGATGCAGTCTGTTTTGGGAATGAACCCCTCCCTGGGCGGCTTTGTGGTCACACCCTCCTCCATCCTTTGGCTCCTGGGCGCATATCTGGCTGGACCGCTGACCATGCACCACCCGCCGCATCGGGCCACCAACATAGGCCTGGCCTTCATCCTGACAGCCTGCGTCTGCTATATAGCCGTCCCCCAGGCCACCGCCTACTGGGCCTTCCTGCTCATCTCTGCCGTGGTCGGCTTCGGTTTCGGTCTGACCATCACCACCTCGACCATCACCGCTCAGAGCGTGGTGCCCTCAGGCGACGTGGGTGCCTCGACCAGCTTCAACACCCTGGCTCGATCCCTGGGACAGACCCTGATGGTCTCCATCTTCGGCATCGTCATGAACACGGTTATTGCTCGCGAGGTGCCTCAGCATAAGGGACTGACCGAGGATATGATGAACAGCATGATCAACCCAGCCACGGCGGGGAGCATCCCCTCCCGACTGCTGGGCCCGGCGCGCACCATCGTCTTCGATGGTCTGCATTGGATATTCCTGGTGGGCCTGGTCATTCTGATCATGGCCCTGGTGGCCAACCTATGCGACATCCGCTCGCATACCCTGCTGGCCGAATATCAGAACAAGGCCACGACGGCAGCTCCTGCGATTGCTGAGAAGGACAAGCAGTAGGGGCAGCTGGGTCAGCGGGATTCCTCTGGGAATTCCTCATGAATGATAACGAGGTGGTGGGCATCGGTTGATCCCGATGCCCACCACCTCGTTTATCGGCGCTTACGCGATATACCTACCCGCAAGAAACGCCTGGACGGCCAAAAGTCTTACTTGCCCTTACCGAAAGCCCGCAACTGGGTGGCGTTCCAATCCTTGCTGACGGTAGTGGGCATCAGCGCATTCATGCCTGCAGTCTTGGCCGCATTGGAGACGATTCCTGGCGCCGAAGCTCCTGGTCTGCCGGGCTTGGGAGTCAGCACCCAGAAAGGCGCACCTTTGTTGATCATGGCCGAGGCATCCATGATGGTGTCCGCCAGATCGTCCTCGGCATCGCCGTCTCGCCACCAGATGATGACTCCATCCACGGCTGCGTCATAGTCCTCGTCCACCAGCTCTTCGCCGGTCAGGTCCTCGATCCTGGTCCGGATCCCGTCATCGACATCATCGTCCCACATCCATTCCTGAACGATATCTCCGGGATGAAAACCGAACTCTTCCGCTGTATAGGTTGTAGTCTCAGCCACGGCTTCAGCATAACAAGACTGCCGGAATTCACCAATTGGGCCGGCCTTGTCTTATCTGCCTTTAGCGGCCGTGCAGCGGGGCAGCCCCTCCCCCTGACCATGGCCAATAGCCACTAGGGCCTTATAGGCCTCATCCAAAGTGGCCACCTGCACATCGCGCAGCCCCTGGGGCACATGGCCAACCACCTGCGAGCAGTTGTCCTTCGGAGCCAGGAACCAGGTGGCGCCGTCCCGTCTGGCTCCAAGCATCTTCAGCCGGATGCCGCCTATGGCCCCGACCCGTCCCTTTTGATCCATGGTGCCGGTTCCGGCGATGGTCAGACCGCCTGTCTCCTGCTCCGGCGTGATCATGTCAATGGCCCCCAAGGTGTACATGAGCCCAGCCGAGGGTCCGCCGATATCAGCTACCTTCATGCTGAACTGCAGACCTGACACGTCATATCCATGGGTCTTGAGGAAGGCCAAAGCCTGGGCCGAGGCAGCCTTCTGCGAGCCGTGCATGTCGCCCTGCTCCTGACGCTTGTACTCCTCTACGCTCTGTCCGGGAGGCACCACAGCCTCTTGGGGAAGAACTGCGGCATGGGGGTCCACCCAGCCAACCAGGGCATCCAGGTTGGAGGCCGGGTAGCCGGGGATTCCGCGGGCATTGACCGTGGTCATCAGCAGACGGCCCTTGTCACGGTGGACCTGGCCGCCCTTCACCTTGATGACTGGCGAGCCTTTTGAATTTCCCAGCACATCCTGGGTGGGTCCTGGCGTCTCGATGGTATAAGGCGAGGGAAGAAAAAGCACCAAGAGGGCCAGAATGACCAGAAGACCGCCGACCAGCATTTTGCGCGTGGGTCCGCCAAGCGCCCCGACTTGCCTTTCGGATGCGCCTGTGGCGCAGTGATCCGATTTTCCGTGCGGAAGTGTCATAGCTCCAATATTATGGTTGATGAAGACGATAATCCTGGCAGATGTCAACCTTGACGGCGGGCAACCTGCCTTGGCGAGGACTGGAAACAAAGCTATGGACGAGAATGCAATCCACCAATGGCTCATCGAGTGCTTCGGCCCGGTGCAGGGCGAGCTGGCCTGGAGTCAGTTCTCACAGCTGCCTGAGTCCATCCGATCCCAGATGGCGGCCCAGGGAGCCGATCAGCTGCCCAAACCCGCCGAGGTTCAGGCTCTGATCCAGGCTTTCACGGCTGGGGGGCTGAATACGCCGACCGATATGGAGGCCCAGGCTGATCAGGGGCCCATCAACGTTGCGTTGGCCAAGAACATCGCACTGGGGCGCACTAGGGCCGACCAGTCCGATACCACCGTCACCGCCGAGGATAGCGACCGGGTGGCCCGAGTCATGAGCGAGGCTAACCTCTGGTTGGACACCGTCTGCGCCTTTGACCCCGCCCCAGGCCACGCCGAAGCACTGACCCGTGCCGGATGGATCGAGGGCAGCATAGACGCTTGGGTCCAGTTCGCATCACCTGTGGCCCAGGCGGTCAGCGAGGCGCTGACCTCCGTCATAAGCCAGCGCTTCCAAGGCTTCGACCAGGGCGAGATCTCGGGAATGTTCGCCGGGCCTGTGCCCATCCCACTGCCCGACAATCTGAAAGACCCGACCACACTGATGAGGCTGCTGGGAAATACCTCCTTCGCTATGCAGCTGGGACAGGCCGCCGGCGAGCTGGCCAAGGAGGTCCACGGGGGATTCGACCAGGGCATTCTACTGCTGAAGAACCCCGCCGGCGCCCTCATACCGCAGAACATCAAGTCATACGCAAAATCCCTGGAGTTGAATCTGGATGAGGTAACCAGCTACATGGCTCTCAAGGAGGCCGCACACGCCCGGCTCTACGCGGCTGTCCCCTGGCTGATGCCGCGCTTCGAGGCCCTGATCGGAAAGTATGCACGGGGGGTCTCCATCGACCTGGACGCCGTGGAGGACCAACTGCGCGATGCCGAACAGATCAACCCCGAATCCATCGCCGGCGCCATCAACCTCAGCAACGTCGGCATTGAGGACACCCCTGAACAGAAGGAGGCCCTGCACAGCCTAGGCGATCTGCTGGCCCTGGTGGACGGCTGGGTGGATTGCGTGGTCTGGAACGCCGGCATGGCCCACCTGCCCCATCTTGAGCAGCTGCGGGAGATGACCCGACGCGAGCGTGCTGTGGGAGGACCGGCTGAACAGACCTTCGAATCCCTGCTGGGTCTGCATCTTCATCCCAAGCGGCTGCGGGAGGCTGCCGATCTCTGGGAGCGCATAACCGCCGACGAGGGAATCCAAGGCCGGGACGGCCACTGGTCCCACCCTGATCTTCTGCCTTCCCTGCCCGCCAAGGACGAAGCCGATCAGAGAGGAACATCAACCGCTGCAGAGGGGCAGTCCAAGCAAAAGACCGCCGCCTCGGTGGACTGGGATGCCGAGCTGGACAAACTGCTGAACGCCCAGGAGAAGGATTCCTCTGCCGATGCGACCGCCCCTGCAGACTCCGACGATTCCGATTCTGACGCTTCAACCGACCAGAAGCATTCAGACCATGAAGCTCCTGGCAATCCGAAGAGCGCCGGCTCGGATTCCAAAGACCCTGGCAGCGCCCACCCGGACACGGACGACTCAGACAGGGGCGATTCGGACAGCGACCAAGCCTGAACCGATTCCCCTACGCTACGATGGACGGGACGTTAGTGCTCAGCGATGAATGAACCGACTGGGGGCGCGTCGGACGAAGGCACTGCCATCCTTGTGTTCCGCGTAGGAAAGATGCAGAGTGTCCTCGGCCCGGGTCACTGCCACGTACATGAGACGGCGCTCCTCCTCAAGGGCGTCCCCCTCGGGCGGTGAACCAAAGGGAATCAGCCCTTCGGCACAGCCCACAATGAAGACGTGAGCGAACTCCAACCCCTTGGCGGCGTGAATGGTGGAGACCGTGACCCTCCCCTGGCCCATGCCGCCCTCCAGCTGCTTTAGCACCTCCTGTTTGCTCAGATCGACCGACTGGTTCTGCCAGCCTGACTCGGTGCGAACCCGGTATCCGATTCCATGTTCGTGCAGGGCACGGCAGATCAGAGTCTGCTGGGCGTTGATCCGTGTCAGGATTGCAAACTGGCCGGGCTGAGCCCCCTTTCTGATCATGGAGGCAAGACGAGAAGCCACGGCTCCAGCCTCATCACGATCGTCCTCGTAACGGGTCATCGCGACCCTGCTGCCCTCCTCACGGGCCGAGGTCAGCTTCAGATAGTCGCCACGCACTGGCGAGTGCGCCAGAATGCCGTTGGCATAATGGACCACTTTCCTAGTGGACCTGTAGTCGGTGGACAGGTCCAGATCGGCCTTGATGCTTGGAAATTCCCCGGGAAAGTTCAGCAGGTAGTAGGATGTGGCCCCAGCGAAGGAGTAGATGGTCTGAGCCGGGTCCCCTACCACGCATAGGTTCTGCCCCCCGTTGAGCCAGAGCTTGAGCAGCCGGTGTTGCAGGGGTGAGACATCCTGGTACTCGTCCACGGTCAGCCAGCCGATCCGGTCTCGAATATCTGCAGCAGCCCGCCCGTCCTCTTCCAATATGTGGCAGACCAGCAGGAGAATATCGTTGAAGTCCATCTGATTGTGGGCGGCTTTGGAGCTCTCGAAAACCGTGTACAGGTCGGCCATCCGATCAGCCTCCAGACCGGCAGGAGGCAGACGGTGAGCGGCCGCACAGACGCGAACATAGTCCTGCGGAGCGATCAGCCCCACCTTGGCCCAGTTGATCTCGGCAGTCAGATCCCTGATCTGGCCTGGATCGGGCTCCTGTCCGCAGACCCGCTGATAGGCTGATGACACCAGGGGAGCCACATCCTCAATCAGATCGGGAGGATAGGTCTCGCTGACCTGAGGCCATACCCGCCTGAGCTGGTGCAAGGCCGCCGAGTGAAAGGTCACCGCCTTCAACGAGGCCGACACGCCAAGCTTGTTCAGACGATCGCGCATCTCAGCTGCCGCACGGACCGAAAAGGTCACCGCCAAGGTTCTGGATGGCTCCCAGCTGCCACTGGCACAGGCATAAGCCATACGCCGGGTGATGGTTCTGGTCTTGCCAGCCCCGGCGCCTGCGACGATCCGCACAGGGCCGTCAAGCACGGTGGCCGCCTGTCGCTGGGCAGGATCCAGACCCTCCAGCAATCGTTCCTCATCCTCATGCACACCCCCATTGTGCCAAAGACCGGTACCGGAACCGGCGGCGGCGTGCCTATGTGGTCAAGTGGACAACCGAATCCACAACAGTCCTTGTATTATCCTTGAGAATGTGAGTGAACGAACGAAGCTGACCCTGGCTGCATTAGCATCGGCTGCCATGCCCGACGTTCCCATGACCGGAGCGCGAGACTGCGACCAGCTCAGCAGCCTGGACCGTGCACAGGGCGTAGACTGCGCCGTAGTCCAGGACGCGACCGGCAATGTCTACGATGTCTGGGCGACCAGCTCGGATGCCGGCAAACGTCGGCTGGGCGCTCGGGTCAAAGCAGCTCAGGCCCTGGCCGATGCCAAAGAGATTGCAGCCATGGGCTTCCGGGTCGAGCACATTCTGGCCTACCAGCCAGGCGAGCGGGACGACAGTCGGACTGGTACCACAGCCGTTGCCGTCATGACTCACTGCCCGGGCCGAATCCGTCCCCTCCATCTGCTGACCCTCAACGAATGCACCGCCGCAGGCACCGCCATCGGCGCCATCCACCGGGTGCGCTCTGATTTCCTGAAAACCTACGGCTATCCAGCCTTCTCCACTGACCAAATCGCGGCACAACTGCGAGGATGGATCAAGCGGCTGCGCATGGATGGCCATGTGCCCGAGGAAATCACTGATTCCTGGGCTTCCATCGTGGCGACCGACGGACTCTGGTCCTTCGACACCTGCACCGTGCACGGAGGATTCTCCGATGGCGATCTGCTCTACGCAGGCTCAGGACTGAGCGGGGTCTACGGATGGCAGGACATGCAGGTCAACGACCCTGCCCGCGACCTGGCCTGGATCTTCGCTAAGCTGGACGGGTCCCGCCGAAACGCAGTCATAGCGGCCTATGGCAGGATGATGGGAGCCAGGCTGGATGACCTGATCATGCTCCGAGCCAATCTCTGGCTGCAGATGGAGCAGGTGGGCGAATTCATCACCGCCTTGGACCGGGCGGACAACGAACGGATCGTCCAGTTCAAGGCCCAGGTGGAGCGTCTGGCCCAGCAGCTGGGCGATCACGAGCAGGGCCTGCGAACCCGTCATGAGCAGCAGACGCACAGTTCGTCACCCGATGGCGCACCCTCTACCATCACTGTGGGCACGCTGCTGGAGGGCGACAATTCTGAAGACCCCTCTGCAGCGAAGATACAGAAGAATCCGCAGCCAGGGCAGAACCCCGCCTCGGCAGATGCAACGGCTTCACCCAAGGAGCCTTCCGCCGAACCGGTGGATGAAAGCTCGGTCACTATCGCCATCAGCAGGGTGGATATGGCCGACCTGGCTCAGACTCAGACTGCCATGGATCATTCTGACGCAAGGCAGAAACCCGTGAGGCAGGCCCAGAGCGCCGACATCGGCAGTGACGATCAGTCCAGACATCCAACTGTTGATCCTGTCTCCCAGCACGAAGAATCGGGCCTAAGCGATCATTTCCGCGGCATCGGCAACCCAGTCACCGGTGATGACGATATTGACCCTTCCATAGACGACCAGCCTTCGAATGCCGCTGAGGCAGGAAAGACCGCTCCCCAACCGCATGAAGCCTTGTCATCCAAAGCTCTTGCAGACGATCAGGCCGAGACCATCGTCCTCGCCAGAAAACCCTTGCCCGAGCAGACTCCTACGATCGTCACAGACGGACAGGCATCAGCGTCGCCCCCGGAGACCAATTCTTCCCAAGAGAAGCCGCTCCAGGACGCTTAGAGCGTAATCACCGGGGTCAGCGAATAATGAGACCGGAAGATCCGTAGACCGGCAGGACTGGGCAACGGAGAAAACCTTGGAGGTAGCAATGGATATCGAATTCGGCATCAAGAATGTGGCCCGCACGGTCAACTTCAGCACCAACGCCAAGGCCGACGAGGTGGCTGCCCACATCAGCCAAGCCCTGAGCCAGGGCGGACCCATCGATCTGGTGGACGACAAGGGCCGGCACATCATCGTTCCCAAGGAGTCACTGGGCTACGCAGTAGTCGGTTCAGACACCACTCATCCGGTCGGTTTCGGCGCCCTGGGAAGCTCCGCCGAATAAGGCTATGATCACCTGACGGGGGCGGCCGGATCCTTGTGGTCTGACCGCCCCCGATCCGTATTCGCTAATTCCTCCAAGCCGCAGGACGAGATCCCTGGGCCTTGTCCACGATTCGGGCCACCACCTCACCACTGGTGCTGTTCTCACCCATGCGGTTGGGCTTGCCTTGGCCGTGCCAGTCCGATCCTCCGGTCACCAGCAGTCCCCAGCGCTGGGCCAGGGCCAGCAGTCGTCGACGTTGCTCAGGCGGATTGTCTCGATGCCAGACTTCCAGGCCACCAAGCCCCTCCCTGGCCAGAGCCGCGATCTGCCGGTCGGAGAGCAGAACGGCATTGCGGCTGACGGCACCAGGGTGGGCGATGATCAGGACGCCGCCTGCATGGTTGACCGCTTCCAGCACCTGGTGAGTGGTCGGCGAGGGCGTAGGCAGGTAATAAGCGCTTTTGGAGGAGCAGACTCCTGCGAAGGCCTGGCTTCGGTCGCCATAGATACCGGCTTTGACCAGGGCATCGGCGATATGCGGACGGCCCACCGTGGTCTTCGACCCCTCCTTGACCTGATCCAGCACATCCTGCCAAGTGATGGGATAATCCTGAGATATCCGCTCGACCATGGTCCTTGTCCTGGTCAGTCTGGCTTCCCTGGTCTTGGCGAAGAGCCCGGCAATGACCGGATCCTTCGGATCGTAGAGATAGGCCAGCATGTGGACCGAGACACGGCCATCCTGCGCGGTGATCTCGGTACCCGGCAGCAGGGGCATTCCCAAGTCGTGCGCAGCCTGTCGAGCCTGGTCCCAGCCCGCGTTGGTGTCATGGTCGGTGATGGCCAGACCCTCCAGTCCCTGCTGCTGCGCCTGCTCGACCATCCTTCGAGGCGTCTCGGTGCCGTCTGAGAACACGGTATGGCAGTGCAGGTCCCATCCGGCCCCGACTCCAAACGGACTGGAGACCGTGGCAGTATCCTCATGCGTCATACCTCCATCCTAAACTCGTGAACGCGTTCCAGTCCCAGAACAACCCCTCCAATCATCGAGGTGATGGACCCCATGAGCGAACAGACCTCTTCATCGCTTTCCAGCTATGTGATTGCTGCCTTGGCATCGTTCATGGCACTCTATGCCAGTCTGGTCCTATCTGCGGAAACCCTGCAGCTGGCACGTCACCCCCAAGGCCAGCTGAGCTGCGACATCAACTCGGTGGTCTCCTGCTCAGCCGTGGCCCAGTCGCCCCAGGCAGAGCTGATTCGTCTGGGCACCCTGCCGGTTCCCAATGCCTTCCTAGGACTGATAGCCGAATCCGTCTTCCTGACGTTGGCTGTAGTGGGCATGTGCCGAATCAAGATGCCCGCACTGCTGGCGGCAGGGACCTGGCTGGCCTCGCTTGCCGCCCTGGCCTATGCGCTCTGGCTGTTCACCCAGTCGCTCTTCGTCATCCACGCCCTCTGCCCCTGGTGCCTGGTCATGACCTTCTCCACCAGCTTGCAGTTCATGGCGTTCAGCCATGCCACAGTGGTTCAGCAGGGTCTGCCGCGCAAGAGGCCAGGATGGCTTCAGACCTACTACCAGCGGCATTTCGATCTGATGGTTGATCTAATCTGGCTGGTTGTCCTGGCAACCATCGTCCTCGCTGTTGAAGGCTCCGCCCTCTTCGGCTGATCAACAGCCGGGAACATTCTCCAGAGTCAGACGGGCTACCATTCTGGCCGGTCCGGTCAGCCACACATCCTGCGAATCCACGTCCACCTTCAGACGGCCCCCGCCTACCTGTATGGACCAGTGATCGGCTCCGGTCAGTGCTCGCAGCAGTACGCCGCTGGCGCACAGACCTGTCCCACAGGACAAAGTCTCTCCGACTCCACGCTCATAGACCCTCATGGTAGCCCGACCGCTGCCATTCTCGGCATCCAGGGCATCCAGACGTAGGAACTCCACATTCTGCCCCTCGGCGAGTCCGGGACTGACCCGTGGCGAA
Organism: Bifidobacterium sp. ESL0819; assembly: GCF_052606245.1. Lineage (NCBI taxonomy): Bacteria > Bacillati > Actinomycetota > Actinomycetes > Bifidobacteriales > Bifidobacteriaceae > Bifidobacterium > Bifidobacterium sp. ESL0819. Next base: position 1,188,345 of record NZ_CP199587.1, on the reverse strand, counting down.
GCAGACAGGTCCAGATCGCCCGGGTCCGGCAGATCAGTCCTGGACAGCAGGTCAGTCACGGTTCCCGGCAGCCCTCTGGCCTCCAATTCAGCAGCGACTGAGGTCAGAACGACTACATGCGGATTGCCCATATCCACCATGGTGCCAGGAGCCGAGCCTGATAGGTCCCCGCCATCGACCAGCTGTTCCCCTACCGATTCCATCCGCCAGGTTCCGACCTTGACCTTGAACACATGTTCGCCATCGCTCTTCATCGGACCGTGCGAAACGATCCGCTTGACCCCGGCTCGGGTCCCCAGCAGGAAGGAGGAACCCTCCATGGTCGGCGTCAGTCCCTGCTTCTGAGCGAAGAGGGTGACGGCCCGCGTCCCGTTGCCGCACATCTGGGCCAGTGATCCGTCCGCGTTGCGGTAGTCCATGAACCACTGGCAGCCGAAACGGTCGCAGGCATCCACCTGCTCTTGATTCAGGTCGCTGACATCGGCCGGGTGAGTCAGCCGGATGACCCCGTCAGCGCCGACCCCGAAATGCCGGTCGCACAGCCATCGCACTTGGTCGCCGGTGGGTTCCAGATTCCCCCGGGGATCGGCGTAGACCACGAAATCGTTGCCAGTGGCTTGCATTTTGTAAACAGTCCGGGGAATACTCATGCTTGTAGCGTACGGCCTTTCGGCGACAGGCTAGGCTGGTTGTTCGGCTGTGAAAGGAGCAGATCACATGGGATCAGATGCACCGATCGGGATCTTCGACTCCGGGCTCGGCGGTCTGAGCGTCACTGCGGCAATCCAGAACCTTCTGCCCCAGGAAAATCTGCTCTACTTCGGCGACTCCGCCTATGCCCCCTACGGCACCAAGAAGCCGGACCAGATTGCCCAGCGCTGTCAAATTATCGGCGACCGATTCATGGACCAGGGCGTCAAAGCCATGGTCATTGCCTGCAACACCGCCACCAGCGTCTGCGTGGATGCGATGCGCCGACGCTACCCTGTGCCGGTCATCGGCATGGAGCCGGCCTTGAAACTAGCCTGCACACGAGGCGGAGGCCGACCCCAACGAGTTCTGGTCACGGCCACCCCGCTGACCTTGAAGGAGTCCAAGTTTTCCCAATTGATGGCACGGTTCTCCGGCAAGCACACCATCCTCACCCAGCCCTGCCCAGATCTGGTGACCATTGTGGAGTCTGACAGGCTGAATGACCAGCCCCTAGTCGATGCCACCCTGCACCGTTATTTGGATCCCTATGATCTGCAGACTTTGGATGCGTTGGTCCTGGGCTGCACCCACTTTGTCTTCTTCCGACAGCCCATCGCCCGAATCTGCCCGCCAAGCCTGGCCTTGATCGACGGCAACCCTGGAACGGCTCGCCACCTCAAGGATCTGCTGGCCCAAGACGATGCCCTCAACCAGGACCCTGGTCCCGGAAGGGTACAGATCGCCAATTCCGATCCCTCACTGGCCATCCTGGATCTGTCCAAGCGGCTTCTAGCCTCCTGCCGCCCCTGAGCAGCTTGTCCAACGTTCACGCATAAGCTGTCATCAAGCGCAGATTTCTGTCAGGAAACGAGGTGCCCATGGCACGCAAACGAACAGCTGTCATCGACGTAGGTGGAGGCTACCGATCCATCTTTGGAGCCGGAGTCTTCGACCGCTGCATGGAGCAGGGCATCACCTTCGATCACTGTTACGGAGTCTCGGCCGGCAGCGCCAATCTGGCCTCTTTTCTATCAGGCCAGCTCAGGCGCTGCTACCGCTTCTACACCGTCTACTCTTCCCGCAAGGAGTACGCGAGTGTGAGCAACTTCCTGACCAAGCGCACCTTCGTCGATCTGGACTACGTCTATGGCAAACTGTCAGCCCATAATGGGGAATGCCCGCTGGACTACCCTGCTTTGAAGGCTAATCCTGCCCTATTCACCATTGTGGCCTGCAACGCCACTGACGGATCCACCGCTTACTTCGACAAGTCAGACCTGGCCCAGGACAACTATGACGTCCTCAAGGCCTCATCCACTGTTCCGGTGGCCAATAAGCCCTACATGATCGATGGCGTGCCCTACCTGGACGGCGGAATCGCCGATCCAGTCCCCATCCGCAAGGCCCTGGACGAGGGCTATGAGCGCATCGTTCTGGTCCTGACACGGCAGAGGGATATTCTGCGCGAGCAGAAGAAGGATGTCCTGCCGGCCCGAATCCTGGCCAAGACCTATCCGGCGGCCGCCGAGCGTCTGATGGAGCGCTATCGCACCTACAACGACGAGGTGGCCCTGGCCAAACAGGCTGAGAAGGAGGGCCAGGTACTCATCCTGGCCCCGGACAGTCTGTGCGGGCTGACCACGCTCAGCAAGTCACTCAAGGGACTCAATGCCATGTACGACAAGGGCTATCGGGCAGCCGAGGCTATAAACGACTTCCTGAAAGGCTGAATCCCGCCGGGCCTGCCATGTAAACGGCGCCTGTCTTCGGCTTCTTCTATTGAAACCTTAGAGAACCGATGCCTCGGTCCCGCCCCCTGTCTGTGTATACCTGCTGCTGTCTTGGGGATTCTTGCTGTCCTGGCTGCTCTGAGCGGTCATCAGTGCAGCGGTCATCTGGTTGAAGAGATCGTTGTACCCGCCGGGGGTCGCCGCAGGCAGAACCAGGGTCTTGGCATTGCTGGAATCGGCCAGCGAGCGCATCACATCCAGATACTGATTGAAGAGGACTACATTGTTGACGGCATCGATATCCATGCCCACAGCCCGCAGGCTGTTAATCTGGTCCACAATGCCGTTGGCGATCTCCCGGCGGTAATTAGCCTGACCCTCGCCCTGCATCCTGGTCTTCTCGGCATCCGCCCTGGCCTGGGTCTCGATTTCGATCCTGCGGGCCGCGGCACGCTCCTTGGTGGCCTCCTTCTCACGCTGAGCCGCGTTGATGGAGTCCATGGCCTGCTTGACCTGGCCGGAGGGATCGATGGCGGTGACCAGGGTCTTGATGACCGAGAACCCGAAGCGCTGCATCTCCTGGCCCACAGTCTTCTGCACATCGGAGGCGATGTCGTCCTTGCGGGCGAAGGCGTCATCCAGACTCAGGGCCGGAATGGCCGACCTGAGGGCGTCCTCCATGTAGGAGCGCAACTGGCCCTCCGGGTTGACCAGCTCGTAGTAGGCCGTAGCCACATTGGCCGCCTCCACACGGAACTGTGCAGAGACCTCCACCATGACGAAGACGTTGTCCTTGGTCTTGGTCTCCAGCTTGACGTTGAGCTGGTCGACCCGCAGGTTGGTTCTGGTGGCTACCCGGTCCACCAAAGGGATCTTGATATGGATGCCTGCCAGGGCCACCCGTTGGTACTTGCCGAAGCGCTCAATGACGTATGCCTTTTGCTGGGGCACTACGAAGATCCCCATGAGGAAGATGACCAGCAGGATGGCCAAAATGACAACGCCTAAACTCATAAGTGTTCTCCTTCGAGCTTAAAACCTTTGAATTCCGGACCTGCAAATCGCTGCATTCCGGCCTTTTCCATCATGACCATACATGATGAACCCGACTAAATAATCCCTTCTGACGATAAAGCGGTAATAGACTCGGCTTAATAAGACTTCAAACCGAAAGGATGAACATGGCAAAACTACGCGGCATCGATGCCGAAATCTTCCCCTTGGTTCTGGGCGGCAACACCTTCGGATGGACCAGCGACGAATCCGAATCCGACCGGGTTCTGGACGCATACTCGCAAGCCGGAGGCAACCTGATCGATACAGCTGACGTCTACTCGGCCTGGGCTCCCGGACATTCCGGCGGCGAGTCCGAGATCGTCCTAGGACGATGGCTGGCCAAGAACGGCAACCGCAGCAAAGTCCTGGTAGCCACCAAGGTCAGTCAGCACCCGCAGTACTCCGGTCTTTCGGCCAAGAACATAGAGGCCGCCGCCGACGCATCCCTGCTCAGGCTGGGCCTGGATGTGATCGACCTCTACTACGCCCACTTCGACGACAGCTCCACCCCCTTGGAGGAGACCGCTGAAGCCTTCGACAAGCTGGTCAAGGAGGGCAAGGTCCGGGCCATCGGCCTGTCAAACTACACCCCGGAGCGGATCCGCGAATGGTTCAGCATCGCACGCAAGGAGGGCCTGACCCTGCCGGTGGCTCTGGAACCCCAGTACAACCTAGTATACCGCAAGACCTATGAGGATGGCCTTATGCAGGTTGCCAAGGACGAGGATCTGGCGGTCTTCCCCTACTTCTCACTGGCCTCAGGCTTCCTGACAGGCAAGTACCGGACCATGGGCGACCTCAAGGGCAAGCAGCGCGAGGGTATGGTCAAGGACTTCTTCACCCAGGAGGGGCTGGACGTGGTCGCCGCTATGGACGGCATCGCCAAGACCCATGGAGTCGAACTGGCCACCGTAGCACTGGCCTGGCTCAACCAAAGGCCTGGTATCGCGGCCCCCATTGCCTCTGCGCGCACTCCTGAGCAGCTGCCGGCTCTCCTGGCCGCTGCTCATCTGGAACTGAGCGATCAGGATATGCAGACCCTGGATCAGGTCAGCGACAAGGTCAAGGGCTGATCAACAGCCGGCACGGCAGCTCAGATGTCAGTACACGGCTAAGCGCAGGCATAGGAAAAGGGCTTCCATCTGATACAGGATGGAAGCCCTTTTGTCTAACTACGATCAAGGCTTGACCAGATCGATCCTAGGCTGGTCCAGATCGCCGGCATGGACGGTCAGGCTGGTCGCCAGGGTCTCGCGAGCGATCAGATCGCTGAACTGCTGAGCCTTGGGGACATCCTCCTCGGGCAGGGTCAGGGTCAGCTGGATCCGGTCAGCGATGTCCAGGCCAGCGGTCTTCCGAGCATCCTGAACCTGGCGGATCAGATCCCTGGCATAGCCCTCGGCCAGAAGGTCGTCGTCCAGCTGAGTATCGAGGATGACGAAACCGCCGGTGGGCAGAGCCGCAGAAGCCGACCGATCGGCCTGGGAGCCGTCCTCCTGTTCGATCCGGTTGTCCAGCTCGTATTCGCCGGGTTCCAGGGCCACAAGTCCATCAGGAGTGGTGACGACCACGTGCCCGTCCTGCTCGGACCAGTCGCCCTGCTTGGAGGACCGGATGACGAACTGGACCTGCCTGCCCAGCCGAGGTCCGGCGGCACGGGCATTGACCTTGAGATCATGGATGATTCGCAGGCCGTGCTGACCGGCCTGATCCAGGGTGCAGAATTCCACATCCTTGATGTTCAGCTCGGACTTGAGCACGTCCACATAGGGGCTGGCTGCATCGGGGTCACGGACCACCACGGTCAACCGGGACAAGGGCTGACGGACGCGAATCTGCTCGGCCTTGCGCAGGGCCAGAGTGGCTGAAACCACCTCGCGGACCTTCTCCATAGCGGCTACCAAGGCAGGATCGTCACGCAGGACCTGTCCTAGTTCGGTCTCCTGCCCGGTGGCCTCATCGGCCAGGAAGGGCCAGTCGGCCAGATGGACCGACTCCCCACCGGTCAGCCCACGCCAGATCTGCTCGGCTTCCATGGGCGCCAGCGGGGCCAGAACTCGGGCGAAGGCCTCCAGGACCGTGTAGAGCGTGTCGAAGGCCTGGTGGTCCTCGCCCCAGAAGCGGTCGCGGTTGTTGCGGATGTACCAATTGGTCAGCACATCGATGAAGTCGGTCACCGCATCGCAGGCGTCCGAGATGGCGAAGTCGTCCAGGGCCTTCTGCACCGACCAGATCAGCCGACGGGTCCGTGCCAGCAGGAAGCGGTCCATCTCCGGCAGGTCGCCCACACGGTCCGGCGTTAGCGCCTGGGCCTGGTAGCCGGCGCCCTTGTTGGCCGCGTTGGCGTAAAGCGTGTAGAAGTAGTAGGAACTCCAGACCGGCAGCATGACCTGACGGACCGTGTCGCGGATGCCCTCGGCAGTGACGACCAGGTTGCCGCCGCGCAGAATGGAAGAGCTCATCAGGAACCACCGCATGGCATCGGATCCGTACTTGTCGAAGACCTCGTTCACATCCGGATAGTTGCGCAGGTGCTTGCTCATCTTCTGGCCGTCGGAACCCAGGACGATGCCATGGCAGATCACGTTCTTGAAGGCCGGCCGGTCGAAAAGGGCCGTGGACATGATGTGCATGGTGTAGAACCAGCCCCGGGTCTGGCCGATGTACTCGACCACAAAATCACAGGGATCCCTATCCTCGAAGTACTGCTTGTTTTCGAAGGGGTAGTGGAACTGTGCGAAGGGCATGGAGCCCGACTCGAACCAGCAGTCCAGCACATCGCTGATCCTGTGCATGGTGGACTTGCCGGTCGGATCGTCAGGGTTGGGCCTGGTCAACTGGTCGATCCAGGGCCGATGCATGTTGATCTGCCCCTTGTCATCGGTCGGGTAGCGGCCGAAGTCCTTCTTGAGCTCATCCAAGGAACCGTATACATCCACCCGAGGGTGCTTGGGATCATCCGAGACCCAGACCGGGATGGGCGAGCCCCAGAACCTATTGCGGGAGATGGACCAGTCACGGGCATTGGCCAGCCACTTGCCGAACTGGCCGTCCTTGACATTCTCAGGGATCCAGTTGATCTGCTGGTTGAGGGCCAACAGACGGTCCTTGATCTTGGTCACGGAGACGAACCAGCTGGAAACCGGCTTGTAGATCAGCGGGGTGCCGCAACGCCAGCAGTGGGGGTAGGAGTGGACATAGCTCTTCTCCTGGAAGAGGAGGGCACGATGTTCGGCAGGGATCTGTGCCAGGGGGCCGTCGCCTGCGCGCAGATTGCGGACGATGGGCATATTGGCATCGAAGGCTTGCAGGCCCTGGTAGTCAGGGCACTGCTCGGTGAAGACGGCGCCTGCATCAAGCACGTCCACGCTGCGAATGCCCTTGGCGTTCAGGGTGTTCATATCGTCCTCGCCGTAGGGAGCCTGGTGGACCAGGCCGGTGCCCTCCACGGTGTCGACATAGTCGGCCGTGTAAATGGTATAGGCATTGGGACCGGGAGTGCCACCCTCGGATTCAGCCTGCCCTCCAGCGAAGTAGGGGAAGACCGGCCAGTATCGCCATCCCTCCATCTCTGACCCCTTGAGGGTGCGAACTACCTGGTAGTCCTCCCCCAGCTGCTTGGCATAGTCGCCCAGACGGGCCGTGGCGATGTAGAAACGCTTGCCCGCGAAGGGCCCCGATACCGGACTGACCTCCGAGTACTCGATGTCAGCGCCGACCACGATGGCCAGGTTGGTGGGGACGGTCCAAGGGGTAGTGGTCCAGAAGACCGCATAGGCATCCTCGTCTCTGAGTTTGACGGCCACGGAGACGGTGGTGTCCTGCCGATCCTGGTAGACATCGGCATCCATGCGAAGCTCATGGTTGGACAGCGGGGTCTGATCCTTCCAACAGTAGGGCAGCACCCGATACCCCTCGTAAGCTAGGCCCTTCTCGTAGAGGGTCTTGAATGCCCACATCACCGACTCCATATAGGGGACATTCAGGGTCTTGTACCCATGGTCGAAGTCCACCCAGCGAGCCTGACGGTGGACGTAGTCCTTCCACTCGCTGGTGTACTTGAGCACAGAAGCGCGGCAGGCGTCATTGAACTTCTCGATGCCCATCTGCTCGATCTGATCCACGCTGTCGATGCCAAGCTCGCGCTGGGCCTCCAGCTCGGCGGGCAGACCGTGGGTGTCCCAGCCGAAGACCCTATTGACCTTGTGGCCCTTCATGGTCTGGTAGCGGGGAATGACATCCTTGACATAGCCGGTCAGCAGGTGTCCGTAGTGGGGCAGGCCGTTGGCGAAGGGCGGGCCATCGAAGAAGACGAACTCATTGTCTGCGTGATCGCCGGAAGGGCGGCGATCCACCGACTTGTTAAAGGTGTCGTCCTGATCCCAGTAGTCCAGAACGGACTCCTCCATGTGGGGGAAGGAGGGGTTGGGCGTCACCTTGGCCAGAGCCGGGTCCACCACCGCCTTGGGATAGACTTCGCCATCCTGACTTGTCGCATCTGGGGTATCAGTGGTCTGATTCACCGTTCACGCTCCTCGCTGGTCGTTCATGTCGCCATGCCGAGGACGAGGGACCATGGGGCCCACCGCGGTACCACCTCGCTTGCCCGGCCAATGACCTACGCCGGACCGCTTGAACTGGGCTATGCGGGCCCACCCGTCGGTTCTACTGAGGATCGCTGCAAGCGAGCCCGTTCTTCCGAGGGCTCCCCGCTGATAACGGATCAAGGCCCATTGGTGAACAGATTATACCATCCTCAGGAAACCGGTATCGTCCGTTCGCATAACGAAATAGTCGTCAGGACTGGAAGAGATCAGGATGGCGTGGATCGCCCGGAAGACCGTCCAGAGTGTCCTCTGCGCCCAAGGCCTGCCTCCAGAAATCCAAGGAATGGCCATAGGGGCTGGCCTGTCCGCCACGAACCTGCAGGTCGGCCTTGGCCTGGAGCACATCCTCCTCGCTCACCCCGTCCAGGAGCCCGACAAGTCTGGCGAATCGATCCGAGTCATAGAAGATGCCGCCGACGACCTCCAGAAGTCGGCTGGCACGTTTCATGGGCAGAGAATCCCAGTGTCTGAGCTCGATGTAGTTCTTCAGCCGAACATCATTAAAATGCGTGGTCAGAATGTGGGCTATCTCGGCATCATTGAGCCGCCGATCAGGATAAATCTCTCCGGCGTTCTCATGCCAGGCTATGAAGACCTGCTGCCCCTGTGGTCCATCCACCTCAGGGGTGTGGGAGACATCGGCCACCATGAGCGGGGTGGAGAGAATGTCCACGGCATAGTTCTCCCAACCGAAGCCATCCTCAAACAGCCCCGGGATCAGGCCTGTGCGCTGGGTGTCAAGCCAGTCCCAGATCCGCTGGCGCCGCAGGGGCATGCGGTTGCGTCTTCCCTCGAAGATCGGAGTGTTGCGGAAGCAGTAGGCCAGAATGGGACCGATGGCCGTGCCTAGACGGATCTTGGCGATGGCATCGTCCTCGTCCTGGTAGTCGATGCTGATCTGGGTGGAGGCGGTGCTGCGCATCATCATGGGTCCGCACTGGCCTATGCGGCCCAGATAGGTGTTCATGACCGCATAGCGCTCCTTGGGATTGACGCTCACGTCCGCGTAGGACCCAGCCGGGCGGTACCCGTACTCGACCAAGCGAAACCCGAGCCGCTCGGCGATGGGATCGACATCGGCACGGAAGCGTCGGTAGAGGTCCTCGAATTCACGACTGTCCCGCACCAGGCCAAGGGAACACTCCACCTGGCTTCCGGGCTCCAGCGAGACCACGCAGCCAGGACGACTCAGTCCGACCAGATGACCGTCCTCACGATATTCTGCATCGCCGTCGTAGCAGGGCTCCAAGGCAGACAACAGAGCCTCGATGCCCCGCTCCCCTTCATAGGGAACCGGAGCATCGGACCCATCGTTGCGGATTGGCAGATGTTCGATCTCAATACCGAACCGCCACTGGGACCGCGGTTTGGATCCGCGTGTGAAGTAGTCAACCAGGCTGGCCACATGCCGAGGATTGGGGACCGTCAACAGGTGCGCATACCCAGCGCCTACGCTTTTCCTCATGCTGTCATCGTAGGAGCGGGCGCAGCCCCTAGGCAACCAACACGCGAGGAGTTCCGCTATCGGATGGCCGTCAACCGACCGACGGCCATCCGGAGCAGCCATGACCTATAACAGCTGCAATCCGAAACAACCGCAACTCAGTCGATCGCAGGCTCACCCTACGGTCACCGTTACAGCCTGTAGGTCTTCCCTACGCGAGGAGGATCCCACCAGCACCTGGAACTGACCGGGTTCGACCCTACGGTTGCAGTCGGCATCAACCAGGGTCCACTCAGCCACTGCAAGATCGAAGACCACCTTCCGAGTCTGCCCTGGATCCAGCTGAATCCTTCGGAAGGCCTTGAGCTCGCGGTCAGCCCAGCTGACGGAGGTTACCAAGTCGCTGATATAGGCCTGAACTACTTCGGTGCCTGGCCGCTGGCCGGTGTTGGTCAGGTCCACGGTCACCCTGACCGTATCCTCGGGGCCCACGGTGTCTGGTCCATCGACCAAGGGCTTTCCGTAGGCAAAGGTGGTGTAGCCCATACCCTGGCCGAAGGCGAAGGCCGGATCCTGGGTCAGATCGGCATAGCGATCACCGTGCTGGCCTCGGATCTGGTTGTAGTAGATCGGCAGCTGCCCGGCGTGTCTGGGGAAGGTAATGGGCAGTCTGCCTGTGGGTTCAACCGTGCCGGTGAGAATCCTGGCCAGGGCACGACCGCCCTGCATGCCCGGGTCGGGCTGCCAGATCAGGGCCTTGGCCGACTGCGCGGACGGGGGCAGGATCAGCGGCTTGGAAGACATGAGCACGATGACCATGGGCTTGCCCGTCTGCGCCAAGGCATCCAGAAGATCGCGCTGAGGACCGTAAAGTTCCAGGGTGGCAGTCGAACGCCCCTCGCCCACCAGCTGGATCACGTCACCGACTACAGCCACCACCAGGTCGCTTTGTTTAGCCTGGTCGATGGCCCTGTCGAAGCGGCCCTGATCGATTCTGGCCGGGGCCGCCAACTTGGGCCTGGGCTGACCGTCAGGGAAGAGTGGACCCGCCGGGTCATCAACCAGACGGACCACTTCGACGCCCTGCTCGCAGTTGAGCCGCCAGTTTTCAGGCAGCTCCTGGCGCAGGCCGTCCGCCACAGTCAAGATCATCTCCCGAGGCTGGTCCTTGATCCAGTCGCACTGACCCGAGCCGCCAGCCCAGTCCCCTAGCTGGTTCTGGGCATCGTCGATCAGCGGACCCACCAGGGCGATGCTGTGCGCTGAGTCATCACCGGGGCGGCCATCGGCATCCACACCGCCAAAGAGGGGCAGGATGCCGTCGTTCTTCAAAAGGACCGCCGACTCCTGGGCCACCCGGAGGTTGAGCTCCTGGTGCTCAGACGAGTTGATGACCGCCTTCTGAGTCTCGGGATCGGGCAGACGCGGATCTTCAAAGAGCCCCATACGGAATTTCAGAGCCAGGATGCGCCTGACCGCCCGGTTAAGGTCCTCCTCGCGCAGCAGCCCGGCATCCAGTGCATCCAAGGCTCCCTGATAGAAATCGGGCGTGGTCATGATCAGGTCGTTGCCAGCCTTGACGGCGGCTGCAGCGGCCCTGGTGTAGTCGGGCTGCACCTTCTGTTCCCAGACCATCCGGCCCACGTTGTCCCAGTCCGTGATCAGGGTGCCCTGGTAGCCCCACTGCCCGCGCAGCACGTCGTTAAGCAGCCAGTTGTTGATGGTGACGGGAACCCCGTCAATGGACTCGTAGCCCAGCATGAAGGTAGCCACGCCCTCCCTGGCCAGGCGCTCGAAGGGCGGCAGGAACCATGAGAGCAGCTTGCGGTGCGAGAGGTCGGCCTCGGAGGCATCGCGCCCGCCCTGGGTTTCGGAGTATCCGGCAAAGTGCTTGGCTGTGGCCAGCACAGCATCCTTGGGCAGGTTCCCGGTCATGGCTGATCCGCCCTGGTAGCCGCGCACCATGGCCGAAGCCAGCTCGCCGATCAGGAAGGGATCCTCGCCGAAGGTCTCGTCCACCCGTCCCCAACGGGTGTCCCTGGCGATGCAAAGCACCGGGGAAAAGGTCCAGTGGATGCCCGTTGCGGCGACCTCCTGGGCCGTGGCTCGTCCCATACGCCGGACCAGCTCAGGATCAAAAGAGGCCGCCATGCCCAACTGTTCAGGGAAAATGGTGGCCCCGCGAAAGAAGGAATGGCCATGGATGCAATCGTCGCCGATCAGCAGGGGAATGCCTAGACGGGTGCGATGAACGGCCTGGTCAACCTTGGTCATATTCTTCGCAGAGACATGCAGCAGGGATCCGGCATGCTGATCCACCACCTCCTTGTCCACTCCTTGGCGGGCATCCAGCTGCATCATCTGACCCACCTTTTCCTCCCGGGTCATCCGGCCCAGCAGGTCGGCCACCCGCTCTTGCACGCTTAGGTCGGGATTGCAGTAGGGCAGATTCTGCGTCAACTCCTTTGCTGCCATCTGGACACCTCCCTTTCTCGCTGAAAACCCGTTAACTGATATCTTTGCAGCCGGTCAGACTAAAGACGGTCCAAAGAACGATGTTTGCCAAGTCCCAGGGTCCGACGGTCATGGGCCGACCCTGGTTCACGTGAGCCTGAGGGTCAGCTTGCCCGTCAGCCACCAGCCGATGCTCTCATAGAAAGCGTCGGGTCTGACCTCCTTGACGAGTAATTGAGCAGGCAGGCGACCTGCTCGCCCGGGGGTTGATGCCCTCCTGCACGGTGACCAAACCAGCCAGGTCCCGTACTGGACCGTTCAGGCCAGCCGCATCCGCTGCATCCGAAAGCAGCATCCGCATGCCTTGGGCGGACGGCTGATAAACCGAAACGGACAACTAACTTTCTCAAAGCCTGCAATGCAGCAAATACCGTGCTTTCCATGCAGATTTATTGATGCTCCTAGACCAAAAACCGCTGCATGGCTCGCTACCGAGGAATTGCAATCCAGGCTGATTACCCAGATCTTTTCACTGATCATCTGCACTTTCGGATCGTCGAGTCACCCACAGCAATATCCTGCCGATGCCTGCTGGATTAACCGACAGATCTCCTCGGACCATTTCTGACGACATGAAATCGGGCATCCGCTTCTGCACACCCAAAGAGCGCTGCTGATCACAATAGAGCTTTCCAGGGCCACTGGCTGAATTGTCACCGATCCGCAAGCGTCAATCAAACACTTATTTTTTAGTTCAGCCATCCTGACTCATCCTGAAGGGCCTGGCATCATAAGGCGCCTGATACCGTCGATCCCTCCAGTAGAACTCATAATCGTGGTCATCGATGGGACGGACGACCTTACAGGGGTGGCCGTAGGCGACCACATCGGAAGGGATGTCCCTGGTGACCAGAGACCCTGCCCCGATGACCGTGTTGTCTCCAATGGTCACTCCCGGCATGACGATGGAGCCTGCTCCGATCCACACATTCCTGCCGATGCCGACCGGAACCGAGAACTGGGGCGTTCCATAGGCACGTATATCGGGACGTATCGCATGCCCGGTGGTGACGATGGTGACGTTGGGTCCGAACATGGTGTGATCGCCTATGTCAATTCGGCCGTCGTCGACTAGAACCAGGTTGAAGTTGGCATAGCATTTGCTCCCCCAGTAAGTGTTACAGGCCCAGTTGGCCCGCACCGGTCCCTCAATCCAGCTGTCCTGGCCGAATGACCCGAACATCCTTTGGCAGAGATCCCGCTTTTTCTCCACCTGGGTGGGGCGGCAGGCGTTGAAGTCGAAGACCAGATCCTGCTGGGCATCTTGGACCTGCTTCATTTCGGGCGTATCGGCAATGTAGATCTGATCGGTGTCCAGCAGAGCCTTGATCTCCTCGAGGCTGGTCATAGGCAACCCCTCTCTCTCCTTGATCTTCGTGGTTCAACTACTTTCATGACAGGCGGGTTGGCCCAAACACCGGCCACGGCCTGGCTACAGGCTCTCCAGAACCTTCTCCTCATCCTGGACGTGTCCTGCCTGCTCTGCATCCAGACCGGTCGATTCCTCTTCCTCGGATTCGACGTCAGCCTTGAGGCTCTGCGTGGTGTTTTGCGGGTCGCCTGGCTTCTTGGCAGCAGCGATCATCAGCTTGATCCTGTTGAGCTGGTTGGCCTCCGAAGCGCCGGGATCGTAGTCGATCGCGACAATGTTGGCTTCGGGGTAGGTTCTGCGGATCTTGCCGAACATGCCACGTCCAGTCACATGGTTGGGCAGACAGGCGAAAGGCTGCGCGCAGACGATGTTGGGGGCCCCGGACTGGATCAGTTCGATGATCTCGCCGGTCAGGAGCCAACCCTCTCCGGCCTGAACACCCAGGGAGGTGACCGATGCGGCTTTCTCCCTCAGATCGCTGATGTGGGCAGGAATGTCGAACTTTCCCTTGGAAGCCTTGAAGCCGGCGATCATGGGGGCACGGTAGGCATCCGCCGCCTTGAGGACGATCTTCTTGACGCCCACCTGACCACCGGTGCCTAGCATCTCCTCGTTCCATTCAGCATTGGATATGCCGTTGACCATGAAGTCGCAGACACCGGGGAGCACGGCCTCACAGCCCTGGCTCTCGATCAGGTCGACCACATGGTTGTTGGCATCGGGATGGTACTTGACCAGGATTTCCCCAACTACGCCCACCCGAGGCTTGCGGGAGATATTACGCAAGGGCAGTCGGTCGAAGGCCCGGATCATTCGCTTCATCAACGTCCCATAGGGCAGATAACCGTGGCCATACACCTTCTTGGCGGTCTTGGAGTACCCATGATGCTCGATGGTCTCCTTGCAGATCGTGTCCCAGAGTTTGTAGAGCCTGTTGGCGGAGCCGGGCTCCTGCTCGTAGGGGCGGACCCTGAGCAGGCACTCGATCATGGCATCGCCCAGATAGAAGGCCTTGACAGCGCGGTGAAGCAAGGCAGGGGTCACCTGAAGGCCTGGATTCGCCCTGAACCCCTGTACGCTCAGCGTGATGATCGGCACATAGCCATAGCCTGCATCAGCCAGAGCCTTGCGCAGAAGGCCGTAGTAGTTGGTGGCCCTGCACATGCCGCCGGTCTGAGTGACGATGACCGCGCACTTGTGCGGGTCGAACCTGCCGGACAGGAAGGCGTTGACCAGCTGCCCCACCACGATGATGGCCGGGAAGCAGGCATCGTTGTTGACGTACTTGACACCGGTATTGATGTCTTCGGCCGTGGCATGCTTCAGGAGTTCGAAGTGGTAGTCGGCACTAGAGAAGACCGCCTCCAGAAGGGAGAAATGCACAGGGGACATCTGCGGCGCAACAACCGTGTACTTATGCCCCATCTCCTTGGTGAAGCGATGCTCAGTAGCGTACTTGGACAGGGTCGGCTTGGCGGCAGCTCCGCCAGCCTGGACGTCTTTGCTCTGGTCGGCGGAACTGTCTGCCGACCTGCTTTCGGCTTCCCGTTCCTTCTGCTGCGAGGCCATGGTCTCCCGGATGGGCCTGATGCCCATCGGGTGAAGGCCTATCAGACCCTGATCGCTCTTGTCGTGCAGGGCTACGAACCGGGCCAGAGCCACAATGTCAACCTTGCGTCGGGACAGGCTGATCTTCTGCGCATTGGTAGATCGGAATCCATCGGATCTCGGCTGGTCAGAGACATTCGCATCCACTGCTTCAATATGGCTGACAGGGTCCTGCGAATCTTGAGAGTCAAATGAATCCTCCGCCTGAACCAGGTCAGTCGATGGGTCAACATTCTTGACCACGGCATTATCCTTGACCGAGACCCTCTCAGGCGCCTGTCCCTTGACGGGGGCTTCCTTCTGATTTTCGCCGTCCTCCTGCAGCAGATCCCGCTGGTGGCGTTCGTCCATGGCGGCCTTCAGCGAGCGCAGGCGGATCTTGGCTGCACCCAGGTTGGAGACCTCGTCGATCTTCAGCTGCGTGTAGACATCGCCCTTGTCGGCCAGAATCTCCTGGACCTGGTCGGTGGTGATGGCATCCACGCCGCACCCGAAGCTGACCAGCTGGACCAGCTGTAGGTCGGGATACTCGGAGACGAACCTGGCTGCGGAATAGAGTCTGGAATGATAGGCCCACTGGTCGGTCACCCTCAGAGGCATCTTCTGATGGTCGCCACCAAAGCGCGGCACGGTCTTGCGGAACTTGGCAGCCGTGGGGTTGTTGGAGGCCAGGGCCCGCTCCCCTGCCGCAGGAATGATGTAGTCGCTCAGCTTGGGCATATCATGCACGTCCAGTTCGCAGATGGAGTCTTCGGAGAGCACGGCCATGCCCAGGGAGCAGATGGTCTCGGGAATGCCGTGGTTGACCTCGGGATCCACATGGTAGGGGCGCCCTGACAGGACTACACCCTTGACCCCATACTCCTGCATGTAGGCCAGGGCACGAAGTCCCTCCTGCCGGACATCCTCCTTGAACCGGGCGTCCTCCCGGTAGGCCTCCTGGACGGCCGTCCGGGCCTCAGCCTCGCTCACCTTGGCCCAGGCGAAGACCTTGACGATCCGCTCAACCATCTTCTCCTTGTTGGACAGGTTGAAGTAGGGCCGCATGAAGCGGACGCCATTCTCCTTGAGCTCGGCCATGTTGGCCTCGATCACCACTGGGTAGTTGGCCACGATGGGGCAGTTGTAGTGGTTGTCCGTATCGGGAACCAGCTCCTGCTCATAGGTGACGCAGGGATAGAAAATGGTCTTGATGCCCTTGTCGACCAGGGAATGAATGTGCCCGTGGACCAGCTTGGCCGGGTAGCAGATGTTCTCGGAGGCGATGGACTCCATTCCGCTCTCAAAAAGCTCGTGGTTGGACCGCCCGGAGATCATGACCCGGAAGCCCAGGGAGGTCAGCAGGGTGAACCAGAAGGGGTAGTCCTCGTACATGTTGAGCACACGGGGGATGCCGATATCGCCCCTAGTGGCCTTGTCCGGAGTCAGACGGCGGTAGGCGAAGGCCCGCTTGTACTTGAAGTCGTAGAGGTTGGGCCTGTCGGAGCGCTTCCTGTTCTTGTCTCCGCCACGCTCGCAGCGGTTCCCGGTCACATAGCGGCCGCCGTCCTCGAACTCGGTGATGGTCAGCTTGCAATGGTTTTGACAAAGCTTGCAGACATCGTGAGTGGTAATCATGGAGAGGTTGTCCAGATCGTCCCCCGCCAGGATGGAGCTGACCACATGGCCGTCCTGCACCTTCAGGTCAGGAATGGTCGTCTTGAACCCCTGGTCATTCTTAGAGGCAATCTTGTTGACGGCGGCCGGTGACAACTGTGACTTGGTAGAAGCC
This sequence comes from Bifidobacterium sp. ESL0819, assembly GCF_052606245.1. Taxonomy (NCBI): domain Bacteria; kingdom Bacillati; phylum Actinomycetota; class Actinomycetes; order Bifidobacteriales; family Bifidobacteriaceae; genus Bifidobacterium; species Bifidobacterium sp. ESL0819. Next base: position 1,171,550 of record NZ_CP199587.1, on the reverse strand, counting down.
GGAGCCATATTAGGCGTAGTGGGCGTGCTGCCCACGGACTCCACCCCGTCGGCCATGTGAGAGCTGGCCACAGTAAGATCCTCGACCTCGTCATTCTGCGGGCAGTGCATGCGGGCCGTCAGTGCGGCGCCGTAGGCTCCCATGAGTCCGGCAATGTTGGGCCTGGTCACCTTGCGACCGGTAAGGAGCTCAAAGGCCCGCAGGACGGCATCGTTGAGGAAGGTACCTCCCTGGACCACGACCACCGGCCCCAGGGCGTTGGCATCACGCAGCTTGATGACCTTGTAGAGGGCGTTCCTGACCACCGAGTAGCAGAGCCCGGCGGCGATGTCCTCCGGGGAGGCGCCCTCCTTCTGAGCCTGCTTGACCGAGGAGTTCATGAAGACCGTGCAGCGGGAGCCCAAATCGGTCGGAGCCTCGGAGGCCAGTGCCTGCTTGGTGAACTCCTGGATGCTGATGCCCATGGACTGGGCGAAGGTCTGCAGGAAGGACCCGCAGCCGGCCGAACAGGCCTCGTTGACGCAGATCGAATCGATGACCCCATCATTTACGGCGATGTACTTCATATCCTGCCCGCCGATGTCAATGACCGAGGTGACCCCAGGGCTGATCTCCTCGGCGGCCCTGTAATGGGCCATGGTTTCGACCACGCCCTCGTCAACATGCAGGCCGGCCTTGACCAGGCCCTCACCATAGCCAGTAGCGCAGGCGCGGGCAATGTAGGCGCCCTTCGGCAGGGACTTCCTGACCTCCTTAACGATGTTGGCGGCGGCGATCAGCGGGCTGTCCTTATGTACCCCGTAAGTGGACCAGACGATGGTCTTGTCATCGTTGATCAGCACGGCCTTGATGGTGGTGCTGCCCGCATCGATGCCCAGGAAGTGCGGCCCCTTGGCCCCAGACAGATCACCAGTAGGGATGACCTGGGCCCCATGCCGGTCGTTGAACTCCCTGCGCTCGTCTTCGGTCAGGAAGAGCGGCCGGATCGTTCTGGCCGTGGAGGGCATGTTCTCCAAGCCCTTCAATGCAGAAAGGACGCCATCCAGCGAAGTCAGATCAAAATGCATGTCTTGATCCTGGCGAGCATCCTTGCCGGTCTCGGCCGCCTGGACTTTATCGTCGCCGCTGACCAGTGTGGTGGTGCGGCCATCCTGCATGGCATCCTGCAGAGCCATCGTGTCCAGGTTCGAAGCCTTCTCGGACCGTGCCTTGTCGACCTCCGCCTGGTCCAGTCCCCAAGCCGGACCGAAGGGGTCGTTCACATCGGTTTCTGGCGAGTAGTCAGTTTTGACCTGCGCAGTACTGTCCTGGTCATCCTGGTCGTGGCGACCAGCCATAATGGCGGCGCCATAGGCCACATAGAGGTGTGCATTCTCAGGGATGATGTAGCGACTGACCCTGTCCTGGAGAATCCGCTTAAAGGCTTCCCTCAGCTCGCTCATGAAGAAGAGAGGCCCGCCCAAAAAGATCACGTTGCCGCGAATGGGACGTCCGCAGGCCAGACCGGAAATGGTCTGTGTGGCAACGGCGTTGAAGATGGATGCAGCCAGATCCTCCTTGGCGGCTCCGTCGTTGATCAGGGGCTGCAAGTCTGACTTGGCGAAGACTCCGCAACGCGAGGCGATGGGGTAAATGGTCTTGTACTTTGAGGCCATATCGTTCAGGCCTGAAGCATCGGTGTTGAGCAGGGTGGCCATCTGATCGATGAAGGCACCAGTACCGCCCGCGCAGGACCCGTTCATCCGCTGCTCAGGAGTGGGCTTCAGATAGGTGATCTTGGCATCTTCGCCGCCCAGCTCGATGATCACGTCCCCCTCGGGATAGGTGGCGTTGATGGCCTCGGTCTCAGCGATGACCTCTTGGGCGAACTCCGCCTGAAGCTGGCTAGCCAGTTCCAGCCCGCCCGAGCCAGTGATCACCAGACTAATGGGATTGCCGGCCAGACCAACCTTGGATAACGAAAGCCTGATGTCCGTAACCAATTCGGCCACGCACTGCCGCACATTGGCGTGATGGCGGCGATAGTCGCTGAAAAGCGCCTGATCCAGCCCGTCACCCCTGCCAAGAACGACGGCCTTGACCGTGGTGGAACCAATGTCCAATCCCACACGCAGGAGATCCCGCGGTCCTGTCCCCTTATATCGACCCGCTATGTCGACGCCATCAGACATGAAACAACCTCAATCCGTGAGACCGCCGCATGATGGGTTCGAAAAGCAGACACCACATCATATCCAGCTTACTCTATTTATGCTACCGCCAGATTGTGAATAACTTCTGCGATATCGAGGAATCAAGGCTGTCAACTTCGACATAGCCGCCAGCAAAACCGCCTCTGGACAGGCAAGCCTCAGACTTGCGCAGGTGGATCAAAGAATTGGTCGCAACCCTTGCCCTCCACGCTTGCGCCTCAACCACGGCCCTCTCTGGAAGGGTAGAAAACAACTGCGCCCACGATGAAATCAACTTATGAGCAGCCGGCAGAGATCTTGCGAAGGCCCTTCAGAGGCCATGGATTTGTCCCCGTATTGAGAGACCCTGAAAGAACGTTTTCCTCACTGACCAACCCGCATGCCATCCTGCACAGGCCGATGCCAGATGAGTTGGTCGGCTGGCGGAATTGATGGTCAGGAGGCATCAGGTGCGAGCATACATGGGTTCGAACATGCACGGGTCAATGGGTGCACCAGCTGGGTCAGCCTCGTCAGGACTAGCACCCAAACCCCTGGATCAGCTGCCCCGCCTGGCTCGAGATACCACCGAGGAAGACCCCTGGCCGGTCAGCGTGCTCAGCCAGAAGTACCACGACGCAGTGGCTCGCTGGCCCGGAGCCTGGGTGGAGGGTCAGATCGTGGAGATCAACACCCGCCGTACCGGTTCAGCATATCTGACCCTGCGTGACAACTTCGAAGACATCTCCATCAACGTCATGGGCTTTCGGGCCTTCGCCGCCCAGGCCCGGGAATTCCGCCAGGGCGACCGGGTGGTGGTGCACGGGCGGCCTGACCTCTGGATCAAGCAGACCCGTCTGAGCTTCATGGCCGACCGGATCAAGCGTGTCGGCACCGGTGACCTCAAGGAACAGATCGATCAGCTCAGACGCAAGCTCAAGGGCGAAGGCCTCTTCGATGCAGAGAACAAGGTTCCCCTGCCTGAATTTCCCCGGCGCATCGGCCTGATATGCGCCCCCAAGGCCAGAGCCGAAGGGGATGTGATCACCAACGCCCGTCTGCGCTGGCCTACCATCGAATTTTCCGTGGTGCATGCCCACGTCCAGGGACCTCAGTGTCCGCCTGAGGTGGTCGAGGCCATCCAGAAGCTGGACGCCGATCCGGCTGTGGATGTGATCATCGTGGCTAGGGGTGGCGGCAGCTTCGAGGATCTGCTGGGCTTCTCAGACGAGTCCGTGGTCCGGGCCACGGCTGCCTGCGTCACCCCCATCGTCTCGGCCATTGGTCACGAGGACGACTGGACTCTGATCGACCTAGCAGCGGATCTGCGCGCCTCCACCCCAACCGACGCAGCCAAGCGCGTGGTGCCCGACCTGGTCGAACAGGAGGGGATCATCCAGGAAGCCCGGATGCGTATAAACGCGCGTATCGAAAATATGGTCGAAGGCGAGACACGGCTGATTGAAGGATACGCCAACCGCCCCAGCCTGACCAAGCCACAGACCATGCTGGACAAGCCCCAACGGCTGGTCGACGAGTCCCTGGTCCGCCTGGACATTGCCCTCCGGCGGATCGTTGACGACGCATCCCTGACCGTGGAGAAGCTCCAGTCCTCGCTGACCGCCCTCTCTCCCCAGTCCACGCTGGACCGTGGATACGCAGTCGTGCAGACTCTGGATGGGAAGGTAGTCATCAGTCCTCAGCAGGTTCAGGCTGATCAGGATCTGACTCTGACTGTCAAGGAGGGGCGAATCGAGACCAGAGTCGTCAGCGGGCAGTGACCCGTCCGAGATGTTCAGCCACATATAATCATCCGCGATAACCATCCGCGCTATCTGCAATTTGATAACGCACCAGATAAAAATCAGATAAGAAGAGGAGCAGGCATGAGCGACACCGATGAGGAGCAAAGCAAGGATCAGCCGGTATTGGCTTCGGCTCTGAGTCAGAAGGAACGCGAAACCATCGCCAAACTGCCCTATGAGCAGGCCCGAGACCAGCTGATTCAGGCGGTTCAAGCGCTGGAGGCAGGTGGCCTGGACCTGGATGCCTCCATGCGTCAGTGGGAAATCGGTGAAGCCTTGGCCAAACGTGCCCAGGAGCTGCTGGGCCAGGTGCGGGCCAAGCTCGATGCCGCCCAGGAGGAGCAGGCCAGCGCCGGAGCCCAGGCTGGCACCCAGTCCAATTTGGATGCCTGAAAAGCCCCCTACTCCACCATCAGCGTAGCCAGCAAAGCTGCATGATCCGAGCCCGCGATAGGTATGGTCTGCAGCCGATTGGCCCTGATGCTGCGGTCCACCACCACATGATCGATGGCCGCCAGCCTGGGCAATGGGGCTCTGTTGGCCGGCCAGGTCATGCTCATGCCGTGCCCGACCTGACGTGCGCCATCACTGAACCGCTCCCCCAGCATGTCTCGGAAGACCGCATGATCATAGGTGGCGTTGAAGTCGCCCATCAGCACGTATCGAGTGTGCTCATGCTTTCGCAGGTTTCCCAGGTCGGACACGCTGCGTCGCCAGGCATTCCAGCTCCCTGGTTGCGGCGAGGTGGTATGGACCGAAACGAATCTGACACTGGTCTTTCCCCTGCCGAAGTCGATGCTGGCCGCCGGCATCATGGAGGAACGAGAACCCACGTCGTCCTTTGAGGGCGACTGCATCGGCGCGGCCGTCCAAAGGCCATTGGCGTATTCCTTCGAAGATGTGGAAAGCTGCTCGTGCGGCAGATAGCGGTCGATGCCAGCCTTGTGCAGACGGTCCACAAAATCCCTGCTGACCTCCTGCAGAGCCAGCACCTCGACCCGGTTGTCGCTGACGGTCTTGACTACCTGATCGGCATCGGTCTGACCCTTGTAGACGTTCATCGTCATGACCCGGGCCACGTTGTCGTACCGGTCAGGATGCTCAACAGTCATGGACTGATCGGCTTGCCCATTGAGCTGGGATCCTTGCTGGTAGAAGGGATACTGCCAGTAGACGTTCAAGGCCAAGGCAGCGATAAGCACCAAAGCCGTGAACCATCGTGAAGCCATCAGAGCGAGGATCAGGGCCAGTAGGCCCAATAAGATGAACCAGGGCGTCAGAGCAGCCAGATCCGGCAGGTAAGGCATCGATGAAAGCCATGCCGGACAGGCTCTCGCCGCCAGAGCCAGCAAGCTTGCCAGCGCCAACAGCCTAGCCACCCACCCAAAGACATGCCTCACCAGGAAGGACTGTCTGAATCTCGCCATGGTCTCCTCCAGCAAATCATCGCCGACTCGGCCCCTTCCAAGGGACACGCAGTCAGCTCGACCGTTGAGCAATTGTAAACCATGATCCTATGGCGGGCGGGGATAGGGTGCTGACTTTTCCACGAAGAGTAAGGCGCTAGCCTGCACACCGGCGACCTGCCCAAGTCCCACGTCGTGGTACAGTAGTTTCCGTTGCCCCGGTAGCTCAGGGGATAGAGCACTTCTCTCCTAAAGAAGGTGTCGTGCGTTCGAATCGCATCCGGGGCACCCTGTATCTGTCAAGGAAGTGGATAATCAGAATATTGCAGAGCTGCGTGTTCGCACTTGATTGACAAATCTGCACTTGAAAGCCTTTTTAAACATTGACCGGCTCGATCACTGTCGATAGGCCTCATCCGAAAGGAATACCATGCCTCATGAATTGCACCAGAACGAGGATGTAGAGGATAATCTTCTCAACTGGAATAACAGGGCTGTTGTGCACGCCAACGGTGGTTATGGAGATCTTGACGCTTTTGCGGATGACCCATCGGCCCTGTCGGCAGCGACCTTGCGCGATCTGGAGGTTTTGAAGCCGCACCTATCCGAACACGGCGTCAAAGGGTTGCGTCTTTTGCATCTGCAATGCCATATAGGCGTTGACACCCTGTCATGGTGGCGTCTGGGAGCTCGAGACGTATATGGTCTGGATTTCTCACCCACTTCGCTGGATTATGCTAGAAGTCTGTCTGAACGGGCCGGCGCATCCATAACCTATGTCCAAGGCGATGCCCGTTATGCCGCAAACGCCATGCCCGAGCAACAAGGCTCGTTCAATGTGATCGTCAGCAGCAGCGGGACGATCACATGGCTTCCTGATCTGGAGGACTGGGCTCGCTCAATAGCCTCCCTGCTGGCAGACGGTGGACTATTTATGATCCGCGACAACCATCCCCTGCTTTTCGCCCTGGACAATGAGGGCTTGTCGATAGTTCAAGACTATTTCGGCGGAACAGAAACGACCTATGAAACGGATCAAACCTACACGTCGGCAGTCGACTCGACCGAAGACGAGACGAAACCCCGAATTACGCACACCACCAATCACAATTGGGCTCATGACTTCCAGGAGATAAGCAGCGTCCTCCTGGAAGCCGGACTGACCATAGAGGCCATTGGCGAGCATGATGTGGCCGACTGGCAGTCACTGCCAATGCTCGAGTCCACCCCTGAGGGATGGGTCATGCCTCGCAGTCAGCCTCAGATCCCCCTGACCTTCTCGATGGTAGCCAGAAAGCAAGTCTGACCGAGCAGGTGCGAACACGGTCCGGCTTAACCACGGTCTGACATAGCTAGGCAGCTCGTCCAGCAGATTGACCGATGCCCCTATCCCTGAGGATAGGGGCATCATCATTTCACATCGCACCGGGATGATGCACTATAGTCTGTTCTCCATCCTGTGTTGACGGATATGCGGAATCAGCCCAAAGCAAACCAGGGCCGACAGCATGCTTAGAGCTGCCATCGCTAGGAAGAATTCCGTGTTCGACCCCGTCGCTGAAAGCCTCGAACCCTCAGAATGCTTCTGCGTTCCGGTCTTGTGCTTTACACCGGCACCCTTACCTGGATTGGTGCCGGAGCTGTCACCCGGATCCTTCGGCTCGTCGGAAGAGCTGCCTGCAACGGTGCTGACCGTGACTATCCGCTTTTCAGAGGCCTGTTTGCCCCTTGAATTAGCAACCGTGTAGTCCAGCGCATATTGCCCGGCCTTGGCGCTATTCACGGACCCCTGTACTTGAATTGCCTGGGTAAGATCACCTTCCAAGGAATCCACTGCACTGACCCCGGCTTTAGGATCAAAGCTGGAGCCCTGATCGATTTTCGCATTGGAGGCTCCCGAGATCACAGGCTGCTGCCGCACAGGCACTGGTCCTAAGGGCAGCGAACCCTTGACGGAGATCCAATTGAGTATCGGCCCAGTCCCCGTAGAGGAATCCAAGGTGAAAGTGACTACCTTGTTCCAGCCCTGCGGAATCTTGACTCTTCCTGAGGCGATCGTTCGTCCGCCGTCAACGGTCGCGGTCGTCAATCGATTCTCTGCACGGGATGCCGGAAGACCGTCATAGGAATAGCTGATCACCGTCGGCCTGCTCTGGTTCCACCAATCGTGGAAACCGAAGGAGACCTGATGCTCGCCAGGTGCCAGCAGAACCTTGTAGGACAGATTCCCCTTCTTGCCATCAGCCCCGGCAAATACGCCTGACTCATAGGGATCGGCATTGCCGTCAGCCTTCGTTCCATAATTGCCAGAGGCATTGCCCCACAGGTCATCAAAGCCCTGATCTGCGGAACCATTGGCCAATTTGCCATCGTACAAGGCACTCAGCATCTTGTAGGTGGACGAGGACTCCCCTCCATTGACATCAATGAAGTAGGACAGCCCATCCTCCACCTCTTGAACGCTGGCTCTGGCAGGCAGTGTCGTGCCTTCTACGGTGCCCAGCACCTCGGTAGGCGCATAGAGGGTCAAGCTCGACGCATCGGTCAGCCAGTGCACGGCCCGCTCCTCGCTTTCTCCATTCGCCTTGCTGACACTCACCTTGTCGGGAAGCTCGGGCTGACTGCCCTGCTTGAATGTTCTGATGCCTTGAATCTGCTGGACTGAAACCACCTGGTCATCATCCTGCGCAGAGATCCCTATCCAGCTCAGCAAGGGATCGCCGCCGCCTGTGGATCTTGTCAGGAAGGTCACGCTGTCGGCATGATCCAGGGTGAAAGTGATCGGATCGGTGGCATTCCCGGCCTGAACAGGCACGATATTCGTCTTGCCGATGGTCTTGTCATGGCAGACGACCGAGAACTCGGTTTGGCGCTTGTTGTTCCACCACTCCTGATAGCCCGCTTGAACTGTATAGGTACCGGCTGGCAAATCCGCCTGATACCGTATGTCCTTGCCGGACTTTGCCCAGTATCCTGTTTCATAGATGCCGTTCTGGCTGGTCTCGTATGCTTCGACATCGGTACCTTTGCGGCTGCTCAGGCCCCACTTGCCTTGAGCGGTGTATTCCTGGTCGCTGCGGTTTGCATTCATCAGTTGTGGAGCCTTGGTTTTGAGCTTGCGGTAGTAGCTCGACTCATTCGAAGGGTCCGAGCCCACGTCAATGAACAGACGGGAGTTTTCCGGATAGATGGAAGCCGTGAAGCTGATAGGCGCATTCTGGTAATCAGGCAGCTTCCCCTTGAACGTCACCTGCCCGTACGGGCGGTCTGCGCCAAAGTAGGGCTCCCAGTTGACCGTGGCCTGCCGGATGGCTGTCTGGCCGCCGACTCTGACGCTCAGGCTCTTGGGCAGCGCAGCAACGATCCGACTGACAGAACTGCTTTCAATCGGCAGATCGGCATTGACCACATCGATGGCCTGATACCTATCCATGCCGGACAGCTTCCAGTCGGCAGCCGGCAGCACCTGGACATGCCCGTTCACCAATTGCATCGGTGTCATCACATACCTGGATTGGCTGATGTCATTTCCGGTGTCAGGGTTGAACCAGCGGTCGCCCCAATAGAGGAAAACGCCGTGCGCGGGGTCATAGGGAATGACCGAGCTGGATTGAGTCGAGAAGGAATTGGCCGGGCTTTGGTTCCAGCCATTCCCCTTGACGAAGGGCGATCCTACCTCCGAGTAAGGCCCCAGAAAATCATCGCCCTGACTGACCGCATACTTGTTTTCATTGGGAGCCCAGCCGGTAGTGCCCGAATAGATGATGTAATATCTGCCGTTCCACTTGAAGGGAGCCGGCGACTCCTTGCTATTGCTGGCCACGATGTTGTAGGTGTCTCCTGCGGAGACATCCACGCCTTTTTGCTGTCGAGCATTCGGCTCAACCAGCTTGGTGTAGGTCTTGTCCAGAAGCGAGATGGTCAGATCGCGGTTTTCGTTGCTGGAATACACCAGATAGGCATCATCGACGCCGTCATGATTCTGATCCTTGCCGGAGTCCACATATAGGTTCATGTCACGCGCCATGCCAGGGTTGCCGAGGTTGACGCCGGGACTCATGCGGAAGGAACCCAGATACTTGTATGGCCCAGCCGGATCGGAACCTTCAGAAATGGCGACCCCGGCCTTAGCCTTGGAATAGGTTGCAGTGGCCTCGTTGCCGTATCGCGGCCCATCCGCATGGAACCAGATAACCCAGCGTTTGGTCGCCGGGTTGTAGACCATCTTGGGACGCTCGAAGACACAGCTGGACTTCTTCGGATCCGATCCGTCGCCTCTCAGCGCCTTCAAATCCCAAAGCAGGTAGTCCAAGGCCTGCTGAGGTCCTGAGATGTTGGCATTGGAGGCGTCCGTGGAGAATGCCTTGAAATCCTGGCCGTAGATGTTCGTGTAATCCGGATCGGATTCCAGATTGGCCACGTTGTAATAACGCTGGTAGACGCGGTCAGAGCCCGCCAATTTATCGGCCAGATCCTTGTCGCCTTGATAAGTCTGAAAGCCCAGTCCCTTATCTACCCAGTTGCACAGATCGTCGGAATAGTATATCCGCACGCCATGCGCTACCAGACCGCTGGTTTTATCCTCGCCGCACAGAATGTAGACATATCCGTCTCCATCCGCGTCCAGGCCCCGATCAGCGGCAGGAAGAAGGGCAGCGCTGACCCGTTGGATTCCGGCGCCATGAGCCTGAATCAGATCGCCCTTGTTGTCGAAAATCCTGTCGCCATTGGTGCCTGTCACCGCAGTGTAATGGTAGATGAAGCGCACAGCGGCGAAGGCCTGCTTCAAGTCCTTGCCGGCCTGACCCTTCTCCCCTTCATCGGCAGAGCCTGAGGCCAGGACTCCCTCGGCCGCAGACCGCGCATGCTTGAGCCTATCCACGTCGTCCTTGTTGGGCTCTGCATGATCATAAGGCGCCGTGCTCTGATCATCGGATCGATGACCTGATGCCAGCGGCTGCAGATCCTCAATCCTCGTGGTATCCAATATGGTCCGGAGATCATCATCCCGAACGGTTCTCTGTCGAGTGGATCCGGCGGAACCGGATTGCTCCGTCTTCTCCTGCGCGGCTACAGCCGCAGATCCGGGCGACAGGAGCGCTAAGGCGACGACTGCCGCGGCGAATCCCAATATGTTTCTTCGATTGAGCTTCATCGCTTTCCTCTTCTCAGAATCATTTCAGATGACGGCGAGCTGCAGCCAATGCTGATCCTGCGCAAAGCAGGCAGACCACGATCGCCAGAATCGTTGGCGTCACATTCGCGCCGGTCCGACTCAAGGCGCTGCCACCGTCTGAGCCGCCCTCTTGCTTGGCATGAGCGGGGGCTCCTGAACCATGACTCGAGCCGGGCTGTGAATCGGCATCTCCTGCATTGCCATCAACCACATCCACTTGGAAGGCGGCACTGACACCGCGGTAGGTCACGGTTACATTTTTCCTGCCTGGCTGTGCTGAATCAAACCCGCTCATCTGCAATTCGGGATCCTTGATGCTGATATCCACCTTGACGGGTTCTCCACTTGGCCCTGAATACACAGCCTTGACAGCCATGCCGGACAGGTCGAGCCGCTCATTGAGCAGATATCGGGTTTTGCTGGGCGGCGTGACCAGCAGTTTCTGAAGAACGGAAGGAAGGTAGTTGACGGTGTACTCAGAGCTCCCGCTGCCGTCAGCTGCATTGACCGTGATCACATCCTTGCCGCCCAGAATAATCCCGTCACGTTTAACGGACTCTTCGGCATTCACATGCCTGACCTTCACCGTAGCGGCAGTGTCGCGCGCAAAGGCCTGCAATTTCGGATTGCCTTGCGAACCGGCAGGGAGCGGCACGGTGTAATCAGTCTTGTCAGGAAGGAACCCGTCTATGGTCTTGCCATCCAAGCGAAGATCGCCCAAGGCCTTGTCTGCGGACGGCATAGGTTCAGCCTTGACTTGCGTCTGCGTTCCGAAAACCTCAATTTCCGCCACGTTGATATAGACGCCCGTATCCTGCAGGGTATTGGTCAGACGCAGAGCTTTGGCGACTATGGGCGTTGACATGCGGAAGTCAGCCACAGGAGTGTCCGCATCCGTAGAGGTATCCGCACCGGAACCCGGCTGGACGTACCAGCCGCTCTTCACGCCGACCCTCTGCCAGGCGCCCTTGTCGTCCTGATACTCCAAGGTCTGGGACTTGGGCCAGGAGGCACGGCCATCCCGGAAGAAGGTGGTCTTGACCTGGCTGATGGATTGAAGATTGTCGAAGGTGAAGGTGGCAACCGGGGTTCCCGCCTGGTTCCAGGTGGACCAGCCCTTGTGGATGCTGTCGCCGTCTATTGCCTTCGCAGCCGTCGAGCCTTCCTGCACATTCACCTTGAAGTGAGAGCTGGAGGAGGGGGCGATATTATGCACTGGATCAGCCTTCGGAATGGCCCAGGCCTGAATTTCGGAGGCGTTCATAAAGTCGCCCTGCACCGTGTTGACGATTCGGGCCTGCCTGGCCTTGACCCGGGCATCGCCCTTGAATGTCACGGTCTGTCTGGGCTTTGGACTGGCAGCTGATCCCAGAGGGAGCCAGGTTCGACCATCCAAGCTGTATTCAGCCTGAGCGCGGCTAGGAGCGTGGTCGCCATAGGTGATGACCAGCGAGCCCAATTCCCGCTCCTGGCCGAAATCCAGAGTGGCGGTGGGCTTATGCGAGTAATCGCCTTGGGAGTTCCATGTCACCCAGGCCTCGGCGGCGGTATCCCCGTCTGTCAGCTTCTTCCACTGTTCAGCCTTGCCGTACTCGGTCTGTTGGTCAGTGACCGTCAGGTTGCTGCTGGTGTCGGCAATGTTCTGCTCTTTGGCCTGCATCAGATAGACAGAGGCCGTCACCGGCAACCCTGTGCCGCCGACCAACCCCAAGCGTCCTTTGACTGTCAGTCTGTCGCCTGCATGAGCATCGGCAAGCTGCCCGTCCAGCTGAGAGAAGTCCCACTTCACAGCCGTGCGGTCCGCCTCCATAGCCTCGGAAGCTCCGACATGCGCATAAACCGGGGCCGCTTTGATTGCATCCTCCACCTGCTGACGGCTTGAGCCAACCAAGAGGGTGACGGATACCGGATCAGCGACGGTGAAGTCGCCAATATAAACTTCAGCCTTGCATGCGACGGCATGGCCAAATACGTCGACAGCCTGACCGGTCACCTGATATCGACCTTCCTTGCTGACGTCGATCATGCTGGTATCCCATTGAACGGGGACCGGAGACCCGAGGCCCCAAGGATAGTAGGGAGTGACCGTCGTCGGCATCTTCAGCTGTCCGCCCTTTCGAGCCTGGACATAGACCTGCTGCACACCCGAAGGCTTGGTGGATCTCATAGTCCAGGCCTGGTTGTCTCCGCCGTTGGAAGCGTAGAGCCCGACCGGCGAACCAGCAGCAGTGGCCTGCCCGCTCACTTCTAGTGCGCTCTTGCTCGCTGCATTGACCAGACTCCACGAGGATCCATCCTCGGTGTTGAATATCCAGCACTGCCGCAGATCTGAATTTGCCTTGTCAGCGGCGCCAGAGACCATTGTGCCCTGGTCCCCCAATATCTTTTTCCCTGTGGGATCGGTGATGATATACAGCTTGAGCTCCGGACGCTCTCGAGGGGCTTTGACCTGGTGGAAGACGAAGGTCTGAGCTGCGCCGGCCCCTGAATCCGGCGCCGAATCTTCAATGGCCAGGCTGCCATCGCCAAGGGCCTGAAGTGCTCGTCCGGATTGTTGCCCTACAAGCTGGTAGCTCTCGCCATCCTGCACGCCTGCCTGATCGGACTTGCCGCTCACGCCCGACAGCTGAATGGAGGCGATCGAACGGGCAGGCAATTCAACCGTGGCCGTCTTGGCGACTGAATCGATATGGACCGCTCCGGGACGCTCCTGATTGGAGTACCCGTTCATGTAATCCATGGTGGCCTCGTAGGGATCGCTCTTGGGTTCAGGCGCAGTGGTCAGGAACAGCTTGCCGCTTGCATTCTTGTCGATGCTGCCGTATTTGGAAAGGTCAATGACCAGGCGCTGCTGGCTGTCGCTGTCGTTGCGGTGGATGATGGTCTGCGTCCTGCCATCGGCCGAACGGGCGGTCATATTATCCTTGGTGGCATCATTGGCCAGGATCGAATCCCCCTCATGGATGAATTGGGTGTATGCCCGAACCGCGTTGTACTTGGAGTTCACTACGACGGAGCAAGGCTTGATGCCCGTGGTCCTGCCCCCGTTGTTGTCCACAGCGCGCTCGGAATACAGTTTTCCGTCACTGCCCGCAACAGTGCAGTCAAAGTCGATCAGGACAGTACCCCAATTGGTGTTTTCACCCTGAGGGTTGGCTTGGTTCCCGTTGACATCCTTGTCCTCGGTCGACATGTTGTACAGGTCCTCAACCACCTGCCAGAAGGTGAAATCCTGAGACTGCAGCGCATAGACATCGTTGTTGATCTTCCCTGCCATGCCCAGACCGTTGTCGAAGCCGTAGGGGTTGAATCCGCCGCCCTGCCAGGAGCCGTCAACCTCGCTCATGGACATGACCTTGCCGTCGCTCTGAGCGATGTCCCTGGCCACACGTTGACGGTTGGTGCCGTATGAATGCGTGTTGTACTGCCCTATCGCGTCACGAACCTCCTGCGGATATTGGTTGTAGGAGTCAACGAACTGTCCGGAGTCGGTTGCATCCGTCGCTGAGACCTTGACATCCTTCAAACCTTCGGATTTGAGCGCCTTGTCCAGGGCCAGAATGGTTTGCTGAGCCTGGGCGTTGTCGACGTGCATGCCTTCCTGGGGCTTCTTCACCGCTTTCGAATAAGGCGTGACGGACTTGTCCTTATCCGCATAGTACCGTTCCCAATAGCGTGTGATCAGGGCCTGTTGATCACTGGGCCAATCGTCTGAGGCCCTTCCGTCCGGCGTCCCCCAGTAGGCCGTCTCCGACTCATTCAAGGGTTCGACCGTATTGATCCTTACCTTGTTGCCGTTGTCAGCTTTCAACTGATCCAGATGACTCACCACTTTGGCCATGTATCCGGCGAACTTCTCGGGATCCTTGAGGTTGTTGTCTCCGGATCGAAAACCGCCGGTGGCATATCCGTCTTCGGTCATGAACCAGGGGGCTGAGTTGGCAAAAGCCTCCAGATGAGTGATATCGCCGTCCTTGACCCCGCGTTTCAGCCACCATTCCTGCGCCTGCAGGGACTTGGCGGCGTCGCTCTTGGAAGACTTGGGACCCCACACGTAGGAATCCTCCGATGTCGGATCAAAAGCCTGATCCAAGGCATTCTTGTCGGCTTGTTTGGTAGTTACGCCACCATACAACCCCTTGCTTCCATCCTGGTCTTCCGCCCAGTAGCCGGGAACAGCCGCTCCCTGACGCATGAACGGGTATCCATAAGCCACGTCTGAGGCGTTGCCTCCGCCAATGTTGAAACGAGCCTTATTCAGCCCCAGTCCTTCCTTGCCGAAAATACTGGTGTAGAACTTCTCTCGCAGCTGCTTGCCATACTCCAGTGCTTTGGCATCCGTCACGGGGTTTCCGCTGCTGCGGGTAATGGACCCTGGTTCACCGTATTGGCCTGTGGCATTGGCAAACCATGCCAATGATGTGCCCCAGCCTTGAAATGGGCCATTGGCATACCAGGGATTTGGCCGCACCGTCACTGTTGCTGGTGCGGAAGGTTCGGCATAGGCCGGCATAAAACCGCCCAGGGCTGTCGAAGTCGCTGCCGCCGCTACGATAACCGCCATAGTTCGCATGAATTTCATGAGTATTCCTTTTATTGTTCTTCAGACGATGAAGACAGGAATTGTCGACGCCGCCCCTTCGCTGCGCGACGACAATCGAACAGATGACCACTGCAATTGTGGAACATGCTGGTACTGATCGTGATCACAACCTCTTACCCGCTTCATGCCTTGTTGAAGGCCACGGGGAGAACACGACGATGTGTATGAAAAACCGGCCGGAGGAAGACCAAAGGAAAATACCCTGGGGCCCCTCTGGCCGGCACTGCAATAAGGAAACCCGCGCTACAACGCTGGTTTGATATGAGTCACTCCTACTCCTTGAGCGTGTAGCCCTGCTGCTTGGCGTAATTCTGCAGGTCCTTCTGCCAAGCCGCGATACCCTGATCCAGGGTGGCCGACTTGGAGGTGAAGGCGGTCATCTTGTCGCCGTAGATCCCGCGAGCATAGACCTCAAACGGCAGGAACTGGTAGCCAGGCAGAACGTTCTTGGCGGCCTGCGACAGCACCTCGTTGAACTTCTGGCCGCCGAAGTATTCGTTGTCCTTGCCGTTGGCATCCTTCAAGGTGGTCATCGAAAGGAACTCGTTGGACTTCAGCGTGTTGTTGTCAGCCGGGAAAGCGCCGCCATCGACACGGGTCTTAATGCCCTGGGCGTTGTGGCAGGCGTATTCCAGGAACTTATATGCAGCCTTGCTTTTGGCATCGTCCTTGGTCTTGATCATAGCCAGCGAAGACCCGCCGTTCTCGGAATTCTCTTTGCCGCCCTTCTCCCAGGTCGGCATCTGCGCCACACGCCACTTGCCAGAGGCATCAGGAGCACCCGACAGCAGGTTGTAGGGCATCCAAGCGCCAGTGAGCAAAGAAGCGATTGATCCGTCATTGAGGCCCTTGTTCCAATCATCAGACCATCCGGGAATCTTGGTGTTGATCAAGTCCTCATTGATCATCTTCTGCCAGTAGTCGTCCCACTTCTTGACCTTGGAATCACCGGTCAGATTGATGGTGACGGTCTTGCCGTCCTTGCTGGTGGCAAAGGGCTTGGCGCCGGCCTGCCAGGTCATGGAATCGAAGAACCCTGCATCGCCTGAGTCCGAGGTGATGTAGGAGCCAACAGCCTTGATCTTCTTGGCTGCCTCGTAATACTCATCCCAGGTCGTGGGGACCTCGGTCACTCCGGCCTTGTCGAACACCTCCTTGTTGTAGAACAGAGCCATGGGGCCCGAATCCATAGGCAGCGCGTAGACGCCCCCATTCAGATTCACTGAATTCCAGGTGCCCGGCGTATAGAAGCTCTTGTATCCGGAGGCGCCCATGTCAGACAGATCCTGCAGCTTGTCCTGAGTGGCATATTCAGGCAGAGCATAATACTCGATCTGTGCAAGGTCAGGGGCGCCCTTGTTGGCGGACAGAGCGTTGTTCAAGGCCGTGTACTCTTTTTTGTTGGTGCCGACATTGGTGACCTTCACCTTGATGTCGGGGTTCTTGGCTTCGAATCCCTTGACAGTTCGAGGAAGGGTCGAATCCCAGGACCAGACCAAGATTTCGGTCTTCCCGCCCTTGCCCGACGCAGAGGAACCGCTGCCGGATCCGCCGCAGCCGGCGAGTCCGAACGCCATGGCCACAGCACCTGTCAGGGCTATGACCTTCGTCATCTTTTCGAACCTCATTGTCCCTATCTCCTTTTCTGTTGTCCTTTGCAACAACACATGACTACTGATATCTTTCACTGTCCTACGGCTCAAGGCCTATAGCACGGTTTTGGTTTGTTTGGTTATTCTTTGACGGCTCCTGCGGCGAGGCCGGACTGCCAGTATTTCTGCAGGAGGAGGAAGGCGATGACCAAGGGGATGATGGTGATCAGGCTTCCGGTGATGACCAGGTTCTGGATGGCCTGCCCGCCCGCGGTGCTGGCCTGGTCCTTCCACTGGTTCAGGCCGATCGTCAGCGGGTACCAGTCCGCGTCCTTGAGCATGATCAGGGGCAGGAAGTAGTTGTTCCAGGTCGCCACGATCGTGAACAGGGCGCAGGTCACGATCCCCGGCGCCAGCAGGGGCAGGCTGATCGTGCGGAAGGTGCGCCACTCCGAGGCGCCGTCCACGCGCGCCGCCTCCAGCAGCTCCCCCGGCACCGCCTGGTCCGAGAAGATCCACATCAGATACAGGCCGAATGGGCTGATCAGGCTGGGAATGATCATCGCCCAGGGCGTGTCCGTCAGCCCCAGCTTCGCGAACAGCAGGAACTGGGGGACCGCCAGCGCGATGCCCGGCACGCTGATCGCGCCCAGCACCACCGCGAACACCGCCTTGCGGCCCGGGAACCGGAACTTGGCCAGCGCATATCCGCCCATCACCGCCAGCAGCGTTGCCCCGCCCGCGCCCACCACCACATACAGGAGCGTGTTCGCCAGCCAGCGGGCGAAGATCCCCTGCTGATAGGAGAACACCTCACGAATGTTGTCCCACAAGGCGAACGTTCGGCCCGGCCCCAGGCCGAACGTGCTCGTGAAGTCCGCCTGCGTCTTCGTCGCGTTCACCAGCAGGTAGGCGAAGGGGAACAGGCAGTACAGGGCGAACACGCCGCACGCCAGCGTCAGCCACACCGACCGGCGCGGATTCGACGGGTTCGAGAATCCGCTCGACGCCGCTCGACGCCGCTCCGCCCGCTCGTCCGCCGCCACGCGCCTAGCCCGCGCACGCTCGGCCGCACGCACCCTGCGGCCCTCAGCATCCAGCACGCTCATCGCATCTGCTCCCTCATGCTCCGCAGCTGCACCGCATACGCCACCAGCATCGTCAACGCCGCCATCACAATAGCCAGCGCAGCCGCATAATTGGACTGATTGCCCGAAAAACTCAGATTATACGCATACATGTTCGGCGTGTAATACGTCGTGATCGCATTGCCAGGCACCATGTTCTGCATCACGCTCGGCTCGTTGAACAGCTGGAAGGAGCCGATGATGCTGAAAATCACCGTGATCGCCAGCGAGCCCCGCAGCTCCGGCAGCTTCACCCGGCGCACCACCTGCCACTCGCTCGCCCCGTCGATCGCAGCCGCCTCATACAAGGAACGCGGCACCGTCGACAGCGACGAATAGAAAATCAGCATGTTATACCCCGTGAACTCCCACGTATTGATGTTCCCGATCGCCGCCAAAAGCACCGACGGCTGCAGCACATCCACATGCGTGCCCAGCCACGCGTTCAGCGAGCCCACCAGCCCGTACTTCGCCCCATACATGAACCCCCACACCAAAGCCGACACCACCGCCGGCACCGCATACGGCAGAAACGTCGAAATACGGAAGAACCGCATCCCATGCAGACGCAGCGAATCCAAGGCCAAAGCCATCAACGCCGACAAGCACAGCATGATCGGCACCTGCACCACCGTGAACACCACCACCCGACGCACCGACGACCAGAACTGCCCATCAGCCATCAGACGACGATAATTGGCCAACCCAACAAACACCGTCCCGCCAACCATCCGATGCTGAAACAAGGAAATCCACACCGCATACACCACCGGCACCACAAACACCACCACAAACACCAACGCAAACGGCCCCATAAACAACCAACCACGCCAACGAGAACCCATGTGGCCCCGGGGCGCACTACTCGACTGGGTAGCATCGCCGCTAGCAACAGCAGCCATATCTGACCTTCTCCCTCGAAGCTGTGCTACAACACAAACAATCAAGCTCCGACCATACTGAACCACAATGGACGTTCACCGGATGTTTTCGTTATCATCATAGCACGTATCACGGTATCAAATATCCTTCCAATCTTTGATATACTCATGGTTATCAAAATGGTGTCGCAAACATATTGTCTGCCACCAAGGGGCTGCTCGCACACATGGCGGCAAGCTCCCATGAGCTGGATCAGGTAGGCATGGGACGAAAGAAACAGGTATCGATACAGGACGTTGCACGGTTTGCCGAGGTATCACCACAAACCGTGTCGCGAGTCGTCAATGACAGCACGGCCGTGCGACCCCAGACCAAGCAAAAAGTGCTGAACGCCATGAAAGCATTAGGTTACCGGCCGAATTACGCTGCCAGGGCGCTGAAACACGGCCGGTTCAACAATATTGGCATTGTCCTGTTCAATATCACTACATTTGGCAATGCACGCATCCTGGATGGCGCTGTGGAAGCTGCGTCCGAATGCGGATATGCAGCAACCGTCCATGTCGTGAACTACTCGTCGGAAATCACCTTGGCGGACATCGTAGAGCAGATGAAGCGATTGCCTGTCGACGGCGTCATAGTAGTACTAGAACAAAGAGTCGTCGACTTTGATCGCTTCAGACCCAGCAAGGAGCTTCCCGTGGTCCTCATCACCGAGAAGCCTTCCGCTCACTGCCCCACCATCGATGCCGACCAATACGGATGCTCGACTTCGGTTGTCGAATATCTGCTCAAGAAAGGCCACCGCACCGTGTACCACATCTCAGGCCCTTCGACTTCACGGGCTGCGGAGAGCCGGGCCAAGGGCTGGAGAGACGTTCTTCACGCTCACGGCATCCCGGTACCGCCGACCTATATCGGCGACTGGGAGGCAGACAGCGGGTATGAGGCGGGGCGCGCCTTGGCCCATGAAGCTGATTGCACAGCCATCTACGCTGCCAACGACCAGATGGCTTATGGGGCCATTGAAGGCCTCAAGGATTCCGGCAAAAGAGTACCTGAGGATGTCAGCGTGATCGGGGTCGACGATTCTCTGATCGGAACAGTCCCCAGATTGAGCCTGACCACCATGCGCATGGATTTCGAAACCATCGGACGCGAGGCCTTCGCCAAGGTAAAGCTCCAGTGTGAGGGAGAATACGTGCCCACAGACACCAAGACGCTTGTTCCAGCGAAGCTGATCCAGCGCGGATCAGTCAGCGACATCAGCCAGCGCCGGGAATAAGTCGGACAAGCAGCTCCTTCTGTGTCGCCAGAACCGGCCTTATCCTTCTTGGTCTAGGCAACTGTCAAACCTCCGGCACCGGTCTGTTTTCTGCAACGATCCGGCAGATTTCAGCCACGTATGCAGAAGAATCCATAGACAGCATTACAGCATTAGCACCCAGATACGCACGCTTGTCCATACCCAGGAGATTATTCCTTAGGTAGCTAACTATCTATCCAAGGAGAGCCTTTGCACGAGGACTACGGCAAGCGGATCAAACGGGCAGCCAACCTCATGTCACGGTCCATGGACGCCTACGCGACTCGATACGGACTGACCGGCACCCAGATGTCCATCATCGACTTCCTGGGCGAGTCCCAGAACCATACCCAGCGGGACATCGAGCTGGAATTCGACATCCGCCCGTCTACAACGACAAAAATCCTGCAGAGGATGGAAACCAGCGGACTGATCGCGGCCAGACGGGATCCCAGGGACGGCCGTCAACGCATCATCGCTCCGACGGCCAAGGCCCGGGGCCTGCAGACAGCAGTGCGGGTTTATATAGAAGACCAGCAAAAGGCCATGGAGCGCCGGTTCGACCAGCATGATCTGGCTGCCTTCGACCGCGTGCTGGCCTATTTCATCGCGTTGAATTCCGATGATGCCTCCCAGACCGGGAAGGAGCCTCGCTCATGAGCCGAATCCAGGAGCAAAGCACGGCAATCCCTCACAAGGTAATCGGCGCTGTGGTAGCCACTGGCATCATGTCCTTCTGCGGCGTGATCGTGGAAACGGCCATGAACATCACCTTTCCTGCCCTCATGAGCCATTTCGGCATCGGGACCTCCAGCGTGCAATGGATGACCACCCTCTATCTGCTGGTCGTCGCCTCCATCACCCCGCTCTCGGCAGTTCTCAAGCGCCGATTCCGCAGCCGGACCCTCTTTCTGTGCGCCAACCTGCTCTTCCTGGCCGGACTGGTCATCGACGCGCTGGCTCCGGTCTTCCCGCTCCTGCTGCTGGGCAGGGCCATACAGGGGCTGGGCACCAGCATCGCCCTGCCGCTGATGTTCAACATCATCCTCCAGCAGGTCCCGACAAAGCGCATCGGCACCATGATGGGCGTAGGCACACTGATTACAGCCATCGGACCAGCCATCGGCCCCACCTTTGGCGGTCTGGTAGCAACCACCATCGGTTGGCGTTTCGTCTTCGTCATCCTGATTCCCATACTGCTCATCTCGCTGGTGACCGGCCTGTCCTGCATACCCTCAGTTCCTGTGTTGGCAGACAGGGAAGCGGCCGAGCTGGGCTCGCTTGACGTGTTCCTGATGGTCCTAGGCTTTGCCGGCCTGATCTTCGGCATCAGCAACGCCTCGGCAGGATGGCTCTCCTGGAGATTCGGCGGAGCGCTGGTCCTTGGACTCATCGCCCTGGCAGCGTTCGCCCTCCGTGCTCGGCATCAGGCCCAACCGATCATCGACGTGCGCTTGTTTGCCGATAGGCGCTTCTGCCTGCATGTGGGGGCCTACATCCTCTTCGAGATCAGCGCCCTGGCTCTCTCATTCATCCTGCCCAACCACCTGCAGCTGGTTGATGGCTGCACCTCGCTGCAGGCCGGACTGGTGGTGCTGCCGGGCGCGGCGATCGGAGCCGTTCTGGCTCCGCTCTCCGGCAGGCTCTACGATCAGCTCGGCCCGCGCATCCCCATCATCAGCGGTAGCCTTGTTGCCCTGATCGGTCTCCTGGGATTTGCCTTGACGGCCCGTCGGCTGACAGCCATGGCCATCCTGATACTCTATATTTTCTTCATGCTGGGCATCGGGTTGAGCTTCGGCAACATCATGACCAACGGCCTGCACCGGCTGAGCCAGGAGCAGCAGGCCGACGGCAACGCCATCTTCAACACCGTCCAGCAGTTCGCCGCAGCCATCGGCAGCAGCCTGGCGGCCACCATCGTCGCAGCAGGCCAGGCCGCAGTCGCAGACCAGCATCTGGGCACAATCAATGGCTCGCAGCATGCCCTGATCCTGCTGTTGATTGTCGGCACCCTAGAAGTTCTGCTGATCCTGGCCGCCCTAGGTCGCTTTCATAAGTCGCAGCCTGCTTGAGGAATGGGAGAATTTACCAAACGGATGCCCGAATGGCAGTCAGTCAAGACCCCAAAAACCTCATCTCGTTTTCGCCGGCGGCTCCACCAGGCGCAATAGGGAATCAGGGTGGCTGTGTGTGGAAGGTGACGGGCTGAGCATCATTATTGATAAAGCGGAGCACCGAGCGCTAAGGCTGAGCAGAGGCTTGCTATATATATGGAGTCAGTGTTCGACCACCGACAAGATAAGCTGTACATATTCATGTACTATGAACAGAGAGTTACACTTAATTCAATAACCGCTCTTCTGATTCACCAAATCTGGATCTGGTCAACAGTGTCGTAAGCCTCCCACTTCACTAAGGAGAACCGATGAAGAAGACAAAGGCTATCCGTCAAATGAAATTTGATTCTTCTCAAGCAGCCCAGCCGGGTTCCGACGGGCGCATGCATCGGCTCACAGCATTGCAGTCCTGGTTCCATGACAAGGCGAGCACAGCTGAAACCACTTGGAGAAAACAAATGGTGGCCGCTATGGCCATGCTGATGAGCGTCGGCCTGCTTTCAGGCTGCCAGGGACAGACCCGGTCAGAACCCTCGGTCAACGAGGCCGCCAGTTATTTTTCTTCTTTGACCAAGTACAAAGTTTCTGGTGACGGCAGCGTGAGCAGTATTGCTGCCGACAAAAAGGGAAGCCTGTACGTACTTGCGCAGCGAGCCGACCTCAAGCGGGTGGAAGCCGGACAATGCAAGGTGGACGGCAAAGCCATGCAGCGCTCTTCTTCCAACATGAATTACCCAGCAGGCAACGGCCAGAATTTCTTCCCCTTTGCACAAATCGAGATCGCGCAAGGCGACCCGCACAAGCTCTCATGCAACCAGCAGAGTGGAGTCAAATTAATGGCGTTGCTGGACCCGCATATCCGAAACTTATAAAAGCTGGGGCACCGAAGCGACCGAGCGGCGAGAGGTTCGCCAGATGCGGCTATGAATTTGGCAGCAAGCATGCCTCCCCTACCGTAAGCCGTACGGAATCTCCTAGCTGGTGGGAGACGAGGCAACAAGTCTGTCACCTAGGATGGTCTGCTCTCGGTGGGGACTGCCATTGTTTTTGTTTGCGAAAGATGCTGCATGGCTCCCTAAAGCCGCCTCCATGGGTCTGTGAATCTTCCACAGATACCTCTTATCCCCTTTATTGTGCTCACCCCTCCCCCACAAAATGAGGAAACTTCAATGACTGTTATGACTCTCGAACCTAAAACCTGGACCAGCAACCAATATCACAGGAATCAGCGCTTCTGCTCTTCCACAAAGATTTCAGGCTGGGTTTTCAATACTCCCAGAAGCTATTTCACCCTGTCAGAATAGATGCAGATGGGCAATGCAGAGCATTTTGGAAATAAATCACCGTGCTTGCATACAGGATTGACTTCGGCGGTTGCGCTTAACATGCAGACGCAGCCCAGACCACATCTCATTCGCTTAATGCAAACGGCGCAAATAGGATTATACACGCTACCCGATTCAGGAATCTGAAGGACGCCTGTATGCGGCCGCATACTGCTGGACGAGCTGACGTATGACGGAAGAACGAGCATAGTACTCCTGCTCAGCCAGCCGCCTCATCTCGTCGTCAGGACTGGTACGGACTCTGATCCTTCCAAGTCTTCGGAGCTGTCTGCTTGTTCTCAGCACTGCGCTGACGCATCCGCTCGAATTCCTGTGAAGCTACCGGAAGAACTTCTCCTCATCCACCGTACGGTTGAGATCCATACGCCCAGCACTAGCCAGAGACCACAGACACAGGCTCGTCCAGCTCGACTTTCGCCGCAAACTCTTCCATCTGTTTGAGTTCCGCCTAGCTGATACTCAATTACGTCTCAGCCTCGCCCACGCCTATGCTTCCCTTCCGTGGTGCTACTCGAGCGACTATCATTAATATCACCGAACGCATGAGACAATTAAGCACTAGACAGCCACGAAATATAGCGTTCAACCATCTTAACCATGACCTGAATATTGTCGTTCAAAACTGGCGATCAGCTTTATCCTCAGTGTTTCGCGTGCTGTAAATCCTCGTGCCTAAAGCCGGTTCGACCGACACCGTCCTCCACGTCTGCCTACAATCCGGGGCAGTCTGGCGTACTCGTGGCTTGGATCAGCCTGGGCGGCATCAGCCGGGACCAGTCCGCCTCAGCAGCACCTGCGGCGTCCAGCTCATTGTCCGCAGAGCCGGTGCCGTCCATCCCGCTCTTAGACTCATCGGTGTTCCGCATCCGCTTCATCAGCAGGAATAAATGAACCAAATAGAGTAGGCATTGGTCATACGGCAGACAGCCTGTTTCATGATATCTGTTATCCTGTGATCAAGGCAATACTGACACGTCTAGAGACGTGATAAAGTTGTTTCAGGTCAGGTCGGGGATGTTCCCGGCGGGTTGCCCGTTTTGCTTGGGATTATTTGATAACGGGCCTGTGATCATGAAGAAGGGGAATGCGTCAATAATGCGTCATCGTCGGAACAAGCCAGATCGGTCAACCACTGTCATTGGCCGGCTGCTCGCTGTCACTTTGTCAGTCGGCCTTCTTACCGGCACAGTCGCTACGGCCAATGCGGCCACGAGCAAGCCTAGCGCGTCCGACGCGAACGCAACGGCCGCGCTGGAAGACGCCAGGGAGACGGGGTCGGCGGACTCTGGGGTAAACAAGCAGAATTCCGGCATCGCCTCCAGCAATGCAACCTCACAGGATTCGCCGGCAAAACCCGCGACGCCTTCTGCACCCGCAGCCACCCCAGACACATCAGAGACTCCGTCGACCACTCCAACGCCACAGAACTCTGAGCAGCCGGCGCCATCCACTGATCCTGCTCCTGCGCCCACCCCGACTCAAAGCGATCCCAAGGATTCCGGCAATACCGATGAAAGCCCAGTTCGGCCACGCTCGTCGGCGACATACACGGTAACCTTCAAAAGCGAGATGGGCTCGACGACGCCAAAGGCATCAGTCACATCCGGAGATAGGGTGGAACGCCCTGCAAACCCCTACTGCAAAGGCGCTTCCTTTGTCGGGTGGTTCAACGGGAACCTCGCTATGACTTTACCCAGCCCGTCACCGGAGACCTCACACTGACGGCCCGCTGGGTCAAGGGTCCCGATTCATGGAGTCTTACCCCTAGCCATGGTCCTACCTCCGGCAACACGCCAGCCACCCTGACTGCGCCGGCCATAGGCGATATTCGCATCAGCCAGTTCAGCGCAGGAAAAGACTTTTCGCTAGCCCTCGATTCGACCGGAGCGATATACAGCTGGGGAGACAACAGCAAGGGACAGCTGGGACGCACCCCCAGCGCCACCGCGCCTGCCAATCAGCCAGAACGAATAGAAGTGCCAAATGACGTTCGCTTCCTCCAAGTCAGCGCAGGAGACGATTACGCTATAGCCATCGATATCAATCACGAACTATACAGCTGGGGAAACAATGAAAAAGGCCAACTAGGGTACGGCAACTTCGAATCATCTTCCAAGCCAAAACTGGTGTGGGCAACTATAAATAATATAAGTATAAGTAGTTCAGAGGGAAGCGGTGTAAATAAATTTGTTCAAGTCAGCGCAGGACCAAGCCATGCGCTGGCCTTAAGCAGTAATGGAACTGTGTACAGCTGGGGAGATGCCAGCAGCGGCCAGCTGGGACGCGATACCTCGGACGGATACGACAGTAAATATGATCCCCTGCGACCGAGCTCGTTGCCATTGCTAAAGGGCATAAAGATCACTCAGGTATCTGCAGGCGGCAAGGCCTCCCTTGCAGTCGCATCTGACGGCAGCATGTACAGCTGGGGAGACAACAGCAGCGGCCAGCTGAGCCGCGAGACCGCCGGCGAATCCGACTGGAAACCAGCCAAGGCCGACACGCCAGCCGGAGCAGCTTTCGCTCAGGTCAGCGTAGGATACCGCCACGCACTGGCTATTGATTCAGACGGCAATACATACAGCTGGGGGAACGGCAGCACCGGCAAGCCCAGCAAGGTGGCCCTGCCCGGCGGCATCAAAGCAAGGCAGGTCAGCGCGGGACACGACTACTCCCTGGCAACCGGCTCCGACGGCAACATCTACAGCTGGGGCGACAACAGCAGCGGCCAGCTGGGACGAGATACGGGTGGCGCATCAACAAATCAGCCAGGCAAAGCGAACACCCGCGACGGCGTCGCCTATGCCCAAGCCGTCGCAGGGTACAGGCACATCCTGGTCATGGGATCAGACGGCTACCTCTACGGCTGGGGAGACGACAGCAGCGGCCAGCTGGGCACCGGCACCGCCAGCAGTGCGCCGGTAACCACCCCCGGCAAGGCGGAATTCACCCAAGAATTCAAATTCAACGGCGCCAAGCTGGACGGAACCCCGATTACAGGCTTGACCAAGAAGCAGGACGGCGTCTGGAGCTTCCGCACCCCTGCGCACAAAAAAGGCCAGGTGGACGTAACGGTCACCTGGACCAGGAACGACCATCAGGCCGATGCGCACCTAGCCTACAAATACGATGGTTCCAAATACACGGTCACCTTCGATGGCGCAGGCGGCACATCAACGCCAGAGGCCCAGCAGGTCTTGGACGGCGATCAGGCCGTCCGCCCCGACAAGGATCCAGCCAAGGACGGCTACCTGTTCGACGGCTGGTTCCTCAAAGACTCCAAGGGGGGCTCCAATATAGCCTACGACTTCAACCAGCCCGTCACCGGCGACATCGCCTTGGTCGCCCACTTCAGTCCCGTCCCGCACTGGAGCATCGACAAGAAGGAAGGGCCCGAAACCGGCGGCCAGAGCGTCAAGCTCACCCCGCCACAAGGCACACGCGGAATCCGCTTCGCCTGGATCCAATCGGGAAACGACTACTCCCTGGCTCTCGGCTCAGACGGCAACCTCTACAGCTGGGGAAGCAATAAAAATTACCGGCTTGGACACAAAACCTCAAATGAGCCCGCCCGGGTGGATACACCCGCCGGAGTCCGCTATACCCAGGCCGCTGCAGGAGACAGCTTCGCCATAGCCCTTGGCTCAGACGGCAATGTATATACCTGGGGAAGCAACGACTATGGCCAGCTGGGACGTTACACCCCCACCAACGGCACCGATGACGGCTTCGCCCCCCACACAGCCGCGCAGCCTGCAGGCATCCGCTACACTCGAGTCTACGCAGGCAAATCCTTCGCCATGGCATTAGCCTCCGATGGCAACCTCTACGCCTGGGGAGACGATACGAATGGCGAACTAGGACAAGGCAAGACAGTATCAAAGAGCACCGAACCTCTTAAAGTAGCTGCACCCCAAGGCATCACATTCACCAATGTCGCCACAGGACCAGGCAGCCAGACCATCTACGCTTGGGGCTCAGACAGCAACATATACGCCTGGGGAAGCAACAATTACCAGCAACTGTATCCGACCCCGGGTGTAGCCATGCCGCACTATGACCCCCTGCCCAAAAAAATGCACTACTATCATGACCCTAGGCCCGGCGACGATCCAGGCTACATTCCAGCCGGCGTCACTCTCACGCAAATCAGCACAGGCGATGGCTTCGGGCTGGGGCTCGGCTCCGACAATAATCTCTACGCCTGGGGGAACGGCTTCAAAAACCAGATGGGAAACGGTATGTGGATGAGCTCCCCTAAAAAGGTCAACATGCCTTCAGGCGTTACAGTCACCCGGTTCGTGGCGGGATATGACTTTAGCTTCGCTGTAGGATCGGACGGCAACCTCTACAGCTGGGGAAACAACGTGTGGGGACAACTTGGACGCGCCACCAGCGAGACGACAGACATCACGCCCACCAAAATTGACGCTCCAGCCGGCATCAGCCTCATCCAACCTCAGGCAGGAGCTAATCACTCCTCAGCCATAGGATCGGACGGCAACCTCTACAGCTGGGGAAAGAACGACCTCGCTCAGCTGGGACGCGACAGCAACGGCAAGCCGGATCAGCATCCAGGCAAGATCACCCTCTTCCCCGGAGGAGTGGGCATTCCCAAGCTCGTCCAGTTCGGCACTGCAGAAGGCACCTCTCTTACGAAAAACAATGACGGCACCTGGACTGTGACCACGCCGCCTTACTCGCCAGGACCGGTCACCGTGACGATCGACTGGGAGCTGAACGGGGTTGCGCAAACCCCCGACACCAGCAACATCTATCGGTACACCTCCATCAGCGTCCTGCCCCGAGCCGGCGGCACCGGCATACTCCTGCTCCTTGCCATCGGCCTGATCATCATCGCGACTACCATCGCGGCGCGACGCTTGAGACAGGCCAGAAGCCTGAACCAGTAGACTTCGGCTCGAGTAAGCACGTCCGGAAAGCATCCAACCCCAAATAACGATGATCCGGACGCAACAGGGCGGCTCCGCAATCCACTAGCACAGCGGAGCCGCCCTTTCCATATTTACCCTTTCTAGAGACGTGATAAAGTTGTTTCAGGTCAGGTCGGGGATGTTCCCGGCGGGTTGCCCGTTTTGCTTGGGATTATTTGATAACGGGCCTGTGATCATGAAGAAGGGGAATGCGTCAATAATGCGTCATCGTCGGAACAAGCCAGATCGGTCAACCACTGTCATTGGCCGGCTGCTCGCTGTCACTTTGTCAGTCGGCCTTCTTACCGGCACAGTCGCTACGGCCAATGCGGCCACGAGCAAGCCTAGCGCGTCCGACGCGAACGCAACGGCCGCGCTGGAAGACGCCAGGGAGACGGGGTCGGCGGACTCTGGGGTAAACAAGCAGAATTCCGGCATCGCCTCCAGCAATGCAACCTCACAGGATTCGCCGGCAAAACCCGCGACGCCTTCTGCACCCGCAGCCACCCCAGACACATCAGAGACTCCGTCGACCACTCCAACGCCACAGAACTCTGAGCAGCCGGCGCCATCCACTGATCCTGCTCCTGCGCCCACCCCGACTCAAAGCGATCCCAAGGATTCCGGCAATACCGATGAAAGCCCAGTTCGGCCACGCTCGTCGGCGACATACACGGTAACCTTCAAAAGCGAGATGGGCTCGACGACGCCAAAGGCATCAGTCACATCCGGAGATAGGGTGGAACGCCCTGCAAACCCCTACTGCAAAGGCGCTTCCTTTGTCGGGTGGTTCAACGGGAACCTCGCATATGACTTTACCCAGCCCGTCACCGGAGACCTCACACTGACGGCCCGCTGGGTCAAGGGTCCCGATTCATGGAGTCTTACCCCTAGCCATGGTCCTACCTCCGGCAACACGCCAGCCACCCTGACTGCGCCGGCCATAGGCGATATTCGCATCAGCCAGTTCAGCGCAGGAAAAGACTTTTCGCTAGCCCTCGATTCGACCGGAGCGATATACAGCTGGGGAGACAACAGCAAGGGACAGCTGGGACGCACCCCCAGCGCCACCGCGCCTGCCAATCAGCCAGAACGAATAGAAGTGCCAAATGACGTTCGCTTCCTCCAAGTCAGCGCAGGAGACGATTACGCTATAGCCATCGATATCAATCACCGTCTCTACAGCTGGGGAAACAATGAAAAAGGCCAACTAGGGGACACCACCTTCAAATCACCTTCCAAGCCGAGACTGATGGGCGGAACTGTATATAGTGTAATTAATAGAGAAAAAAGAGAGATAAAGGAATTTGTTCAAGTCAGCGCAGGACCAAGCCATGCGCTGGCCTTAAGCAGTAATGGAACTGTGTACAGCTGGGGAGATGACAGCAGCGGCCAGCTGGGACGCGAAACCGACGGATTAAGTCTAACTCACCGAGAACTGAACCCGTTGCCATTGCTAAAGGGCATAAAGATCACTCAGGTATCTGCAGGCGGCAAGGCCTCCCTTGCAGTCGCATCTGACGGCAGCATGTACAGCTGGGGAGACAACAGCAGCGGCCAGCTGAGCCGCGAGACCGCCGGCGAATCCGACTGGAAACCAGCCAAGGCCGACACGCCAGCCGGAGCAGCTTTCGCTCAGGTCAGCGTAGGATACCGCCACGCACTGGCTATTGATTCAGACGGCAATACATACAGCTGGGGGAACGGCAGCACCGGCAAGCCCAGCAAGGTGGCCCTGCCCGGCGGCATCAAAGCAAGGCAGGTCAGCGCGGGACACGACTACTCCCTGGCAACCGGCTCCGACGGCAACATCTACAGCTGGGGCGACAACAGCAGCGGCCAGCTGGGACGAGATACGGGTGGCGCATCAACAAATCAGCCAGGCAAAGCGAACACCCGCGACGGCGTCGCCTATGCCCAAGCCGTCGCAGGGTACAGGCACATCCTGGTCATGGGATCAGACGGCTACCTCTACGGCTGGGGAGACGACAGCAGCGGCCAGCTGGGCACCGGCACCGCCAGCAGTGCGCCGGTAACCACCCCCGGCAAGGCGGAATTCACCCAAGAATTCAAATTCAACGGCGCCAAGCTGGACGGAACCCCGATTACAGGCTTGACCAAGAAGCAGGACGGCGTCTGGAGCTTCCGCACCCCTGCGCACAAAAAAGGCCAGGTGGACGTAACGGTCACCTGGACCAGGAACGACCATCAGGCCGATGCGCACCTAGCCTACAAATACGATGGTTCCAAATACACGGTCACCTTCGATGGCGCAGGCGGCACATCAACGCCAGAGGCCCAGCAGGTCTTGGACGGCGATCAGGCCGTCCGCCCCGACAAGGATCCAGCCAAGGACGGCTACCTGTTCGACGGCTGGTTCCTCAAAGACTCCAAGGGGGGCTCCAATATAGCCTACGACTTCAACCAGCCCGTCACCGGCGACATCGCCTTGGTCGCCCACTTCAGTCCCGTCCCGCACTGGAGCATCGACAAGAAGGAAGGGCCCGAAACCGGCGGCCAGAGCGTCAAGCTCACCCCGCCACAAGGCACACGCGGAATCCGCTTCGCCTGGATCCAATCGGGAAACGACTACTCCCTGGCTCTCGGCTCAGACGGCAACCTCTACAGCTGGGGAAGCAATAAAAATTACCGGCTTGGACACAAAACCTCAAATGAGCCCGCCCGGGTGGATACACCCGCCGGAGTCCGCTATACCCAGGCCGCTGCAGGAGACAGCTTCGCCATAGCCCTTGGCTCAGACGGCAATGTATATACCTGGGGAAGCAACGACTATGGCCAGCTGGGACGTTACACCCCCACCAACGGCACCGATGACGGCTTCGCCCCCCACACAGCCGCGCAGCCTGCAGGCATCCGCTACACTCGAGTCTACGCAGGCAAATCCTTCGCCATGGCATTAGCCTCCGATGGCAACCTCTACGCCTGGGGAGACGATACGAATGGCGAACTAGGACAAGGCAAGACAGTATCAAAGAGCACCGAACCTCTTAAAGTAGCTGCACCCCAAGGCATCACATTCACCAATGTCGCCACAGGACCAGGCAGCCAGCATGTCCATGCCTTGGGCTCCGATGGCAAATTCTATACCTGGGGATTAAACAGCAGCTACCAACTGGGTCACTCATATGATGCGAACACGCCGTTCTATGACCCTAACCCCGTCGAAATGAACCTGATTCCAGACGGCATCACTTTCACGCAAATCAGCACGGGTGAGTTCTTCTCGCTGGCTCTCGGCTCCGACAATAATCTCTACAGCTGGGGAAGAGGCAAACAAGGCCAGTCAGGAAACAATATCGATCTGAGTAACATCCCTCACAAGGTCTTCATGCCTTCAGGCGTTACAGCCACCCGGTTCGTGGCGGGATATGACTTTAGCCTCGCTGTAGGATCGGACGGCAACCTCTACAGCTGGGGAAACAACGTGTGGGGACAACTTGGACGCACCACCAGCGGCACTACATACCGCACGCCCACCAAAATTGACGCTCCAGCCGGCATCAGCCTGATCCAACCTCAGGCAGGAGCTAATCACTCCTCAGCCATAGGATCAGATGGCAACCTCTACAGCTGGGGAAAGAACGACCTCGCTCAGCTGGGACGCGACAGCAACGGCAAGCCGGATCAGCATCCAGGCAAGATCACCCTCTTCCCCGGAGGAGCAGGCATTCCCAAGCTCGTCCAGTTCGGCACTGCAGAAGGCACCTCTCTTACGAAAAACAATGACGGCACCTGGACTGTGACCACGCCGCCTTACTCGCCAGGACCGGTCACCGTGACGATCGACTGGGAGCTGAACGGGGTTGCGCAAACCCCCGACACCAGCAACATCTATCGGTACACCTCCATCAGCGTCCTGCCCCGAGCCGGCGGCACCGGCATACTCCTGCTCCTTGCCATCGGCCTGATCATCATCGCGACTACCATCGCGGCGCGACGCTTGAGACAGGCCAGAAGCCTGAACCAGTAGACTTCGGCTCGAGTAAGCACGTCCGGAAAGCATCCAACCCCAAATAACGATGATCCGGACGCAACAGGGCGGCTCCGCAATCCACTAGCACAGCGGAGCCGCCCTTCTCATATTTACCCTCCCCTGGCAGGAAGCTGCCGTATCCCGGACTTGACATAACATTTTTTACCTGATTTACCCGGGTGTTGCTCCCATTCCGACCCGACTGTGCATGCTAGCGTTTTTCTAGCTACCGGGAATGAGCCCGGCATGCAGCCGATGAAAAAACTTGGGATTTTTCATCATCGGACCGCCTTGTCTTGGGAAAGGGGTTTGAACCTATCATGTGCCACCCGGACGCGTCTTCCCGGTCAGCCATCGTTGTAAGCCTTTTGCAGGTCATCGTCATTCTTCCAGCCAGCATGATCATCGGCAGCCTTGTTGCAGCCGACGCCGCAGCCAGAGCAGCAGCGCACCGACCGGTCAGGTTGGAAGATGCCACAACAGACCAGCGAACAGACGCTTCCGCCAGCACGACAACTCGTCTAGCCACACCCCCATTCCAGCATGCGTCCACCACGCTTGCGACTGCGGCTTCCGAGCCTGGCAAGGCCATCGACAGCCAACCGCAGGCACAGTCAGCTTCGTACACAGTCATCTTCGACAGCGTAGAAGGCAGCAGCGCCGACCCACAAACCGTTGCCGAAGGCACCCAAGCCAGCCGCAGGAGACACCAAGATCACTCCGGCCACGCCCACCACACCGGAGATATGCTTCAACAACATTCTCCCGGCAGAAGAAGATGGGTCCCAAGTCATAGCCTCGGACGGCACCTGGAAGGCGACCACGCCAGCACACATGCCCGGCACGGCAATTGTGACCATCGACTGGACGCTGAACGGGGCAGTCCAGACCCCCGACACCAGCAGCACGTACCGGTATCCCTCCATCAGCCCGGCTGCACTTGGCTGGCGGAAACGGCCTGCCACCCCTGTATCAGCAGGGCTGCTCGCCTTCGCATGAGCCGCAGCAGACAGACGCCACCGGCTGGAGACCCTCAGCCAACGCAAATACAGACTTCCCTCGTGTAAGCAGGTCCGGACAATCACTATCCCCGACACAAAAGCCCGGACCACCAGGGTGGCCCCAACTCCCCCACCCAATGGGGCCACCCATATACTTCAACAGCATAAGCTGTGCAGCCCTACAACAGACCAGCAGAGACACCAAGAAACGCTCCACCCATACGGTCAAATGCAACCAGATCACCGATGGAGACGAACAATGATTTCCGCTTGGGCGTGGGCAGTGACGGGGACCGACTACGCCAGGGAAACAACGGCTCAGACCGGGCACGGATCAATCCCGCCCTGCCCATAGTCAGCACAGCATGCACATAGGCAAGCGTCACTTAAGGGGTTCAATTCCGCGAGGAAGCCGACACCCTCCCGCGCCCTCATCACACATATCAATAGACCACCCGACTGCGGCAGAGAGAGGAACTCCCTTTATCGCAAAGCGGATGGTCCATGGCTCTATATCAGAAATATACCTGCGGCTGACCTACTGCTGGTCGGCAGTCTTGGCATATATGGTCTTCTTGCAGACCAAATACACAACCAGGCCCAGCAGGGACACGGCAGCTCCGATCAGGAGCAGGTTGCTGTAGTTGGCGGCCGGACCGGTGGCGCCCATGATGCCGAAGCCCTCCATACTGGGCTTGCCCATCAGACCGCCGATGACGGCAATGCCGATGGAGCCGGTCACGTTCATGACCAGATCGTTCATGCCCACGCCGCGGCCCGACTGCTCCTGGGGCAGCGTGTCAAGCACGGTGGAGACGATGGGCGAATACAGGAGGCCGACCCCGGCATAATAGACGCAGGCAGTCAGCGTCAGGGCCAGCAGACCGGAATTGACCGCCAGAGCGGATCCTGCGAAGCCCAGAATCATCAGACTGGCTGCAATGATGATGGCCGACTTGCGGCCGATCCTGTCCACAATGGCGCCCGAAGTAGTGCCCAGCACGGCGGCCACCAGGAAGGCCCAGACCACATGCAGGGAGACCGTAGACGTCGACACCTTGTAGACGTCACGCCCGATGGCATTGAAGATGGGCGACATGCAGTAGTTCATGAAGTAGAAGATCAGGATCAGCCCGATGCCCATCAGCCAGCGCTTGTTGCGGAAGAAGTCCAGAGTGATGAAGGGGCTCCGGGCCCGGCTGATGTATAGGGCGAAAATCAGGTAGCAGACAGCCGAGGCCGCCAGCAGCCACCAGGCCGTGTAAGAGAAGAAGAGGGTCAGCAGGGCCGTGGCCAGTCCGAAGATGACGAAGCCCAGCCAGTCCACCTTCTCGCCGTTGCCGCCGCCCGTGGGCAGACTCTTGAGCAGGATGGGCAGGAAGAGGATGGTGACTGCAGGAATCAGGAAGAGGTACTGCCAGGCTATGGAGCTGAGCAGACCGGCGGCGAAGATGCCGATGGCTGCAGACACCTGGTAGCCTGCCGTGAAGATGCCGAAGAAGATCACCTTCAGGGAGGGCTTGAGATACTTGGTCGCCACGACCAGGTAGGCCGAGCCAGCCACTTGCTCGCCGGCGGTCTGCAGCAGCCGGGCCGCGATCACATTCCAGATGTTGGGTGCCATGACCGTATTGGCCACGTATCCATACACGGACCCGATGAACAGTATGCACAAGCCAAAGGTGACCAGCTTGCGCAGAGATACGAAGTCGCCCAAGGATCCGTAGATGAAGCAGACGATGCCCAGGACGATGCTGGGCAGGGCCGTGATCAGCGAGGCTTGATCGGGAGCGCCAGCATCCTTGCCGACCTGCTGAAAGACCAGGTTGAAGCCCTGCAGGCACAGGGTGCCCAGGACGAAGGTGATCAGCAGCAGGATCAGCGATCGTACGGCTGTCGAATCCTCGGTAGATTGCTTTTCGGACATGATGTCTTCAATTCTCTTTCTTTTGCGTGAACTTGCCGGGGATGGAGGACCTCAGTCAGCCTGGGAGGCCAGCCTGGTGATGCGGGTCATGAACTCATCCAGGAAGCGGGGTACGTCCACCCCGACGGCCACGCGCATGGTCTTATTCGGGTCGTTGAGCCGCTGCTCGTCCCCGATGGTGCGCCCGCGAGTGGCGCCTTCGGTCTCCACCTTCATGTTCATGGGCAGGGTGGTGACCAGAGTCGGGTCCACGGCCACGCCCACAGCCAGCGGATCGTGCAGGCCGCAACCGCCCAGGTGGGGCGAGGTGGTCTCGTAGGCCTTGATGTAGAAGTCGGTCATGTCCGCCAGGAAGGCGCCTGCCGCAGTGCCCAGCTGTCGCCAGCGGGCCGTTTCCTTATAGGTCAGCAGAGTCTGCAGGGTCACGTCCAGGCCGACCATGGTCACAGGCGCGCCGGAGCGGAAGAGCACATCGGCCGCATCCGGGTCCTGGGAGATGTTGGCCTCTTGCCAGGCGTCCACATTGCCCGGCACGGTCAGGGCCCCGCCCATGAGGACGATGGAGCCGATGCGCTGAGCGATATCAGGATCCTTGGCCAAGGCGGCGGCGATGTTGGTCATGGGGCCGGTGGGCACGTAGACCAGATCCTTGCCATAGGTATTGACCGCATCGATGATGAAATCTACGGCCGACTGCGTCTGCGCCTTACGGTCCGAGTCGGGGATGGCCACATCGCCGATGCCATTCTCTCCATGGATGAAGGCGGAGACGGGAAGCACCTCGAAGGAGTCGGCCTTAGAGGCGTGGGGCAGGCCCGGATAGACCTTGACCTCGGGGTGGCCCAGCAGGTCGGTGATGGCCAGATCGTTGCGGATGCCCTGCTCCAGAAGCACATTGCCATAGGTGCCCGTTATGCCGATCAAGTCAACTTCAGAGCTGCCCAGGGCATAGGAAATAGCCAGAGTGTCGTCGACACCAGTGTCCAGATCGAGAATCAGCTTGCGCATACAATGTTTCCTTTCATCGCCATGGCTGTATGGAACCATGGCCGTAAGCACCCACGATGTCCTTGTTGTGGATACTTGTTCATCATATGCGAAATCAAGCTGTTTCGCTGCCCATGACAGGCGCAAGTCGTGGACAGCATCATCAAGTATTCGCGTCGCCGGCGACCTGGATCCGGATAGCGGATTCGATAGGTGGTTTTCCGGCTGATTGCCTTGTCCACCATGGCGAGCTGAACCGACGGACCACTCCCCCAGGCGCTTATGATGACACTGATTCTGCCCGTATGAACTGGCGAAGGGGGACCTCATGACTGCGATTCAAGGAAAGCGGCGCAATCTGCAGCTGATGACCGCTCTGGGCGTGCTGGCTGGCGGCCTCTACGGCTATACCCTGACCGTCATCTCAGGCGCGCTGGTCGGCATGAATCTGGGCTCAGGAGCAGGTGGGCACCTGACGGCTGGCGAGCAGGGACTGGTCACCTCCGCCCTGCTGATAGGCGCCGCGTTGGGATCCTACCTGGCAGGCAGGCTCAACGACCGCTTCGGCCCCAAGCGCATCATCCTGGCCGGTGCCCTGCTGGCCATCCCCGGAGCCCTGCTGAGCGCGCTGGCCCCCAGCCTGACCCTGCTTGAACTGGGAAGATTGATCATCGGGTCCGGCATCGGCATGACCTCGACCATCGTGCCCATCTACCTGGCTGATATGGTCGGCACTGCGGAACGCGGAAGGGTGGTTTCGGTCAACTCGGTCATGATCGTGGTCTGGCAGCTGCTGGCGGTCAGCGTCAACGCCATCCTGGACCGGATGGGTGCCGACTGGCGTACCATGCTCTGGGCCCTAGTGCCGCCTGCCGTCCTGCTGGCACTGCTGGCCTGCTTCCTGCATGACAGCCCGGCCCATCTGATCCGCCAGGGCGAACCAGTCCAGGCGGCGACTTTCCTCGAGTCCACACGCGACGAGGCAGAGGCCCGGGTGACCATGCGGGAGCTGTCGCAGCCGACGAGCGCGAAGACCGCCAGCTTCAAGACTCCCTGGCTGCGGCGCGTGCTGATCGTCGGCATCGGCGTGGCCATGATCAACCAGCTGACCGGGCTGAACATCGTCAACTACTACGCGCCGACGATCTTCACTGACACCCTGGGCTTCGACCCCTCCCTGTCCATGGTGGCAACCGTGCCTGTCATCCTGGTCTCGGCCATAGCGGCCACCATTGGAGGCCTGGGACTGATCGACCGCTTCGACCGCCGCGTCATTCTGACTGCAGGACTTGCAGGCACTATCGTCTTCCTCGCCGCTATCGGGGTCTGCTATCACTTCGTCGATGCCCCCGGCAACGCGTCACGCACGGCTGCTTGGATCATGATCGGCATGATGATGATCTATGTGATCTTCGTCCAGGGCCTGGTGGCCCCGGTCACCTGGCTGCTCCTATCCGAGATATTCCCTCAGCAGGTCAAGAGCCGGGGCATGGGCTACGCCAACGTGGCCATGAACCTGACCAACTTCGGACTCTCCCTGGTCTTCCCTACTTTGCTGGCCCGGCTGGGCGGCACCGGCACCTACCTGCTCTTCGCGCTGATCAATGTGTGCGCCCTGGTTTTCGCATGGATCATGGTGCCCGAGACCAGGGGCAAGAGCCTGGCCCAGATTGAGCAGGAGGCTCGAGCCCGGGCATAAAAAAGGGCAGAACCGGATATCGGTCCGCCCCTCGAAGAGATCTGACGATTCAGATGCCGAAGACCTGCTTGGCCAGCTTGGCGATGGTGTCACCGCCCAGCTGTGCGACATCGTTCTTGCACTGGTTGATCCTGCCGAAGAGCCGATCCGCGTCGTCGTAGGACAGGGGCTTGCCGATCTGCTTGGACAGATCTACCAGCTGGTCGATGGTCTCCAGGTTGCTCAGCTTCTCTACCAAGGTCTTCTCGTCCATGAATCACTCCTCTGTAAACGGCGGTGCAGACACCGGGGGCCTAGCGCCTTCGATGCCCACCTTGCTCTTTCCATCATAGCCAGCGACCGGATGAACCGGGCATGCGGACAGGTTCAAATCAGGTCGTAGGAGAAATCGTGGATCTGATCAAGGGTACGTATGCTCTCCTCCAGCCAGGTCATAGCCACCGGATAGACGTGCCCCAGGGCCTGCAAGCGGTTGGGCCTCAGGTCGTGCAGCTCAAAGTCACGACCCCTCCTGCACAGAATTTCAGCTAGCTTGAGAGCCTCGCCCTGCAGAAAGTCGTCAGCGCTGGTGTTCAGAAAGACCGGCGGCAGGCGGACCATATCAACCATGGTCGTTAAGTCGGCCAGGCGATCGCCCCCAGCCCGAACAAAGCTTCCGAAGAAGGATGGAGCGATCATGGTCAGGGCATCGGTGGGCGATCCTGTGGGATGAAAACCAGCCGGATCCACCGATACATAAGGAGTCAGATCGAAAAGACCAGAGACGAAGGCAGCGCCCCGAAGCCGCAGCCCGGCGGGCTTCAGCCCCAGCGTTCGCGCAAATTGGGCATCGGACTCAACTGCCAGCGCATAGAGGGCCAGGGTGCCTCCGGCCGAGTCTCCCGTCACAAAGATCCGATCAGACGAGACCGGATACTCATTCAGGTGATTCTTAATCCAGGTCAGGGCCATCAGCACATCATCCAGCTGGCCCATAAAGTCCGTTCTCGGGACCAGCCGGTAGTTGACCGAAAAGACCGCAAAGCCTCGCTGGGCCAGGTGGGTGCAGAAGTTACGGTTAAGCTCCTTATAGCCGTACATGAACCCGCCGCCGTGGATGTCGATGTATACCGGGGTCACCCTGCCGTTGCGCAGAAGAGCATCATGAGGCAGGTAAAGATCCAGCTTGTGGGCCCGCAGATCGTCGTCCACATAAGCGATATCGTTGAGGCAGTCCACTCCCTCGGGCACCTGCCAGTGACGTGAGCGGGGCGCATCCATGCGTCCAAAAGCCAGCCGGGAGCCCAGAATGGCCCGAACCGTATCGGGACTGCAGCCATCCAGATCCCCGTCGATCTCGGTCCAGCCCTCTAGGAGCTTGCGTTCCTCGTCGGTTACAGTAATCCCTGACATCCGTGAATCTTCGCTCATCATTCAGTCTCATCACTCCAACCCGCAGATCTTGCGCATGCCAATAGTTCGTTCAGGTCCCTGCGTGCGCTCTCTTGGATGTACAGCCAATATACATTGCCGGCAAACGGACACTCGCGACCCGAAACTTGCTCATGCCGGTAAAATAACGGAAACAGCGACAGAAAGGCCAAGGATGTCAATCGCAACCTACGAAGGCGTGTCCGCCCTCTCCCTGGGCCTGCCGCCCACCACCGCCGTTCCAGCAGCCAAGGGCGATTTGCCCTTGCGCGCTTTCACCACGCGACCGCCCGTCTCCTCACGGCTGCGTCAGCACTTCTCCACCAACGTCGACAAAATCGTCATGCTGGCTCTGCTGCGGCCCGGGACCATCCCTGTGACGGATGGCGCGCACTGCCATGAGGTGCTGGTCATGGCGGTCGGTTTGAAGACCCCCGATGTACCGGAGGATGTGCTGGAGCATATCGCCGCCATGCGTTCCTCAGGCATGGTTTTCATCGCCATCCACCGAGATGAAGCAGGTCCCGTCTGCACGCCGGCCGTCCGTCGAGCCCTGCCTGCCAAAGCCGGTCATGAGACCAGGCATACGCTCCACGTGGGCAGACCCCGCCCTGCAGATCAGACCAATCTGACCCTGGTCGGCAAGGATATGGACCAGGTCTGGGACAGCCTGTGCGCACAGGTGACCCTGGACCAGACTGACGGCAGGGATCTGGACAACCGACTCGCCGTCCGCGAGCGCATCGACCTGCTCAAGGCCCAGGAGACCAAGCTGACAGGGGACCATGGCCGGGCCAGAACCACCCAGGACCGCAACACGGCCTTCGCCAAGCTCCAGAAGGTCCGAGCCGAACTGAAGCAGCTCTCCGCCGATGACCATTGAATCTACCCGGGCTTAGTCTGGACTAGTTCGTCCTTTCAGGCTGGTCAGCGGTCTCAGAATGGTCGCCGACTCCGCGCTTTCGTCGGGAATATCCTTGTAGGCCAGGTATTTGCGATGATCAAAAGCTGCAGCCAGGATAGGACAATCGCTCAGGTGGCGGGGATCGTAGCCTGTCTCTCTCGCCAGAGCACCCAGCCGGCTCTGCATGGTGTTCTTATGGATGAAAAGCTCCTGGACGGCGTGCGTGATGCTGCCGTTGTGCCGAGTGCAGGCGCTGAGGACCTTGTCGAACCGATCAATGCGATCCGGCGCCAGGCCTGCAAAGGCCTGCTCCACAAAGGCCTGGCACTGCTCAGCGGGCATTGATGTGATCAGCAGCTCCGTGCCCATCTGCGGCGCATAGATGCGAAAGTCCTCGGAACTTACAGCGAAGAGAGCAACCCCGAAGGACAGGCACGTCTTGCAGAGTTTTTCGTAGAGCCTGTCCCCGTTGAGCCTTTCCAACCGGACTTCTGGAGCACTGCCGGCCAGAGCCAGCCGTGGACCCGACAGATCCAGATCAAGGGCCAGGGCCAAGGCGTTCATTAATTCGTTGTCGTTGTACTCAAGGGTCAGCAGGTTGATCAGATTGCTGGTCATGATCCGCTGATTGAATCAGGCGATCCGCGCTATGGAAGCTGCCTATGCGCGGAAGCATCAGTCACGAAGCATCAGTGCTGGCCGCCATGGTTCCCGCAGTGTCAAAGAAATTGCTGTTGTATTCGATTACATCCTTGAGGGTATCGACGATTGTCTGCGCTGTCGGAGGGTCTATGGTCATGGCCCGCTTTCTCATGAATATGGTGCATGAACCATTTTCGCCCACGCTATCCTTTGCTTTTCGAGTGTGGGTGCTCTGGCAAAAAGAGCTCGGCGGAGCCACACTGATAGTGAGAAAAGGCAGAGGATCATTGCCGGTCAGTCATCTGCAGCGATGCCTACCCTGGTCCCCGGCACAGGAACAGATCAAAGGAACTGACATGGACATCACCCTGTCATGGTGGGCTGCCCTGCTGGGCCTGCCCCTGGCTATCATCCTCATTCTCAGGAAGCGCAACACCACCTATGCGCGCATGTCTGGAGCCATCGTGGGCTGCCTGGTCGGAGGCCCCTCCCCTGAGGCAGACTGTCAACATCGTTGTAGCCGGCTCTCAGAGCGTCACAAGCACGGTTATTCGGGTCCTGGCAGCTAGCGTGTGCTGGCGGGCATCTTGATGGAGTACGGAGCCGCCAACCGGATAGCTCGAGCCATTGTGGACGGCGTAGGCGAGCAGATGAAGGCGGTTCCTTTTTTGAGTTCCTGGTGGGCCTGACCACGACCCTGGTGGCCATGCTGGTCTATCCGGTCCTCTGAATCGACGAGTCAGAAAAGGTCACAATCATGAAAATCATCATCGCACCCGACTCCTTCAAAGGCAGCCTGACCGCCAAGGAGGCTGCGAACGCCATTGAACGCGGATTGCGACGCAGCACGCTCAAAGCCGAGATGGCCCTGGTGCCTATGGCCGACGGCGGCGAGGGCACGGCTCAGTCCCTGATCGATGCCACCGGAGGCCATATGATCCAGGCCCAGGTCACCGGACCTCTAGGCCAGAGCGTCACCGCCA
Source organism: Bifidobacterium sp. ESL0819 (assembly GCF_052606245.1). NCBI lineage: Bacteria > Bacillati > Actinomycetota > Actinomycetes > Bifidobacteriales > Bifidobacteriaceae > Bifidobacterium > Bifidobacterium sp. ESL0819. Next base: position 1,129,535 of record NZ_CP199587.1, on the reverse strand, counting down.
GCTACGGCATTCTCGGCGACGGACGGACAGCCGTCATCGAGATGGCTGCGGCCAGCGGCATCCAGTTCGTCAACGAGCAGACACGCGACCCGCTGGTCACCACCACCTACGGCACAGGCGAGCTGATCAGCAAGGCCCTGGACCAGGGCGCGCAGGAGATCATCGTCGGTCTCGGGGGCTCGGCCACCAACGACGGCGGTGCCGGCATGGCCCAGGCCCTGGGGGCCCGGCTGCTGGACGCTGAGGGACGTGAGCTGAGTCAGGGAGGGGCTGCACTGGCTCGACTGGACCGAATCGACGTCTCCAGGCTGGATTCAAGACTGGCAAGCACCCGGATTCGCCTGGCCTCGGACGTAACCAATCCCCTGACTGGCCCCGAAGGAGCCTCGGCCGTCTTCGGGCCGCAAAAGGGTGCGGACCCATCCATGGCGGCCACCTTGGATACGGCCCTGGCCCACTATGCAGCCGTCATTCGCCAAGATCTGCACCGTGAGGTGGAGACCAGACCGGGCGCAGGAGCAGCCGGAGGTCTGGGCGCAGGCTTCCTGGCCTTCACTCCGGCCGTCATGGCCTCGGGCGTCGATATTGTCATAGAGACCACCCACCTTAAGGAGCTGGCCCGCGGCGCCGACCTGTGCTTCACCGGCGAAGGCAACATCGACTTCCAGACCGGTTTCGGCAAGACCCCCATGGGCACAGCCCGGGCCGTCAAGGAGTCCTCCCCCGGCTGCAAGGTCATCGCCCTGGCAGGTACCGTGGGCGCAGGGGCCGAAGAGCTCTACAAGGTGGGCATCGACGCCATCTTCAGCATCAGCCCCGGGGCTGTCAGCCTTGACGAGGCCATGGCCAAGGCCGCTGACAATCTCGCCGCAGCAGCTGAGAACATCGGCAGGCTCCTATCCTGATCCGGCTCCGGGATTGCTGAAACGACAAAGGGGCTCCGAATGCCTTGCGCATCCGGAGCCCCTGGCAATCAGAACCTCTGTTCGACATGACCTCCAGCCGTCATGCCGAACAGCTGGAGAGGATCAGTCGAATTCGGTGATGACGGAACGAATGACTTCGCCGTTGACCAGCTGCTTGTAGGCCTCGTCGATCTGGCTGAGCTTGATGTGCTGGCTGACGATGTCATGCATGTTCAGTCGTCCATCCACTGCAAAGTCGGCATACATGGGGATGTCGTGCTTGATGTTGGTGGAACCCATCCAAACGCCCTTGAAGCCGCGCTGGTGGACCAGCAGGTCGGCCGGGTTGATCTCCAGCGAGACCGTGGCATCAGGCTTGGTCAGGCCGATCGGGTAGGCGGTGCCGCCCACGCCCAGCATGTCCCAGGCCTGCTTCATGGTGACGGGCAGACCGATGGCCTCGAAGGCCTGGTCCACGCCGCCGTCAGTCAGCTCGCGCACCTTGGCCACAGGGTCCTCGTTCTTGGAGTTGACGACATCCGTGGCGCCGAACTTGCGGGCGAACTCCAGCTTGTTGTCCAGCAGGTCAATGGCGATGATCCGCTTGGCGCCGCAGATTCGGGCTCCCGAGATGATGTTCAGGCCGATGCCGCCGGTGCCGATGACGGCCACGGTGTCGCCGGGACGCACATGGGCGGTGTTGATGGCCGCGCCGGCTCCGGTGATGGTGGCGCAACCGATGCAGGCGGCCTCATCCCACTTGACCTGATTGTTGACTACGGCCAGTTGGTTCTCGTGAATCAAAGCCTTCTCGGCGAAGCCGCCGGTGCCGAAGGCCTGCGTGATGGGCCGACCGTCGGGGAAGGACAGGCGGGGCTTCTCGCCCGCTCCGCGCACGCACTCCTGCTGCTGGGTGCAGGACTGGGGCTGACCCTTGAGACAGTTGGCGCAGTGTCCGCAGACCTGCTCCAAGGAGGCCACCACGTGGTCGCCCACCTTGATGCCGGACACCTCGGGGCCCACGGCCTCGACGATGCCCGCGATCTCATGGCCGATCACAGCCGGGAAGGGGAAGAACTTGTCGTCATCCTCTACCAGATGCAGATCCGAATGGCACAGACCCGAGGCCTGCACATCCACCAGGACCTCTGCGCCAATAGGGTCGTCAATGATGATCTCTTCGGGCTGGGCAAACCCCTTGCCGATGCCGTAGGCAATCGACGCCTTGATCTTCTGAGGCATAAGCCATCTCCTAATCACAATGCCGCCACCGGCCTCGTGCCAGGCAGGGCAAAAAACAATGTTGGACACTCCGCCGCGGCCACGGTGACCCTCAATGTATGACCGCTGCCGCAGACCGCTTTCATGCTATCAGGAAAGAGAGGTCAATCAGCATTTAGACTGGCCCGAAAAAGGCCTACGGCGTTTCCTCGACGGAGGCTCCAGGCATCCATAGAATGGGCTTCATGTGCGGACGATTCGCGGCTGACCTGGACTACGCCAACCTGGCCCAAGGCTATGGCGCCCGGCAGGCTCCAGGACTGCCCAAGCCTTCCTGGAACATCAGTCCCGGGTCGATCATTGCCTTGGTGGCCCAGGACCGACACGGGCAACGGCACCTGCATCCGGCGCGCTGGAACCTGGTCCCTTCCTGGGCCGAAAGCGATCACATGGCCTACCCCACCCACAACGCCCGAGTGGAAAGCGCCCTGACCAAGCGGACCTACGCGGACTCGGCCCGGAGTCGGAGGGCTATCATTCCGGCCAGCGGCTACTACGAATGGACACCTGACCACCAGCCCTATTACTTCCAGGCTCCCGACGGACACACCCTGAACATCGCCGGTCTCTACTCCTGGTGGCGAGCTCAGCCAGGCCAACCCTGGCTGCTGACGGCCACCATCCTGACGACTCAAGCCACGGCAGAGGCTGCCCAAGTGCACGATCGGATGCCCCTGCTGATCCCTGATGAGAATCTGGACTCCTGGCTGGACCCAGGCGTGGATGGCAATATGATCCTGCCCAAGGCTGTGGAGCCTGGCCGTCATGCCTCTGAAGAACTGATCATGCACCCAGTGGCCCCCTTGAAGGGGGACGGACCGGAGCTGACTGAAGATATGGCCCTGGACCAGAGAACCAAAGGGGCTCAGAGGGCGAAGCCCAGCTCCCGTGCCGCCTCGGCGGGAACCGGGTCATAGGCCCAGTACTCGCTCAGATTGTCATCGGAGGACAGGCTGCGAATCTCGGCCTTATCGATGTAGACCTCGCCCGATAGATGGTCGGTCTCATGCTGGAAGATGCGGGCCGGCCAGCCGTGCATGCGCTGGCGATGCTTGCGCCCGAAACGGTCCTCCCAGCTGGCCGTGATGTCCAGCCAGCGCCGCCGAACCGCCTGGAATCCCTCCAGCGACAGGCATCCCTCATAGAAGGCCGCCGTCTCCTGCCCCATAGGTTCATAGGAGGGGTTAATGATGACTCTGAAGGGCAGTTCGTCGATCTGACGCGGATCATCCTCATCGTCGCGGACATGATCCTCTATGACGGCGATTGCCAGGCCCAGGCCAACCTGAGGCGCCGCCAGCCCCACGCCCGGCGCCTCAAGCATGGTGGCCCGCATGGCCTTGAGCAGCCTGCTCAGAGTCTTGACTGCCAGCTGACCCTTGTAGGGCTGGGCCTGCTGGCGAAGTACGGGCTCGCCCATCTGCACGATAGGCAGGAGCTCCTCTTCGCCAGCCTCGGCCAGCATGGACTCCACTCGGTGGTTGAGATCGGCATCGAAGGCCGCTTTTCTGCCGAACATGGATGATTCCGCCTTTCCTGGGTCTTCTGTTCAGATGGCCAGCTCGTCGGCTACAACTGAAGCCAGCCGCTGGCAGACCTGGTCGGCCTGCTCCTGGGTGGCCGCCTCGACCATGACCCTGACCAGGGGCTCAGTGCCCGAGGGCCGCAGCAGCACCCGGCCAGTGTTGCCCAGCATCCGCTCCTCCGCTTCGACTGCATCCTGGACCTTGGCATTGGCGTGGACCGCGTTCTTGTCCACCCCGGACACGTTGATCAGCTGCTGAGGCAGCTGGGGGAAGTCGGCGGCCAGCTCCTTGAGACTCCTGCCCGAACGCATGACCTCCTTGGCCAGGGTCAGGGCCGTCAGAGTTCCGTCGCCCGTGGTGGCGAACTCCCGGTTGATGACATGCCCGGACTGCTCGCCGCCCAGAGTATAGCCTCCGCGCAGCATCTCCTCAAGGACATAGCGGTCGCCTACAGCCGTCTGAACGGTGACGATGCCCATCCGCTTCAGTGCCAGCTTGAGTCCCAGGTTGCTCATGACGGTGACCACCAGGGTGTCATTGGCCAGCTTGCCCTCGCGCTGCTTGGCTCGGGCCAGGATGCCCATGATCTGATCGCCGTTGACCATGTCCCCTTCTTCGTCCACTGCCAGGCAACGGTCGGCGTCCCCGTCGAAGGCCACGCCCATGACCGCATCCGAAGCCTGGACCATGGCCTGCAGCTGCTCGGGGTGGGTGGATCCGGCGCGCTTATTGATGTTGTAGCCATCGGGAGAGGCGTTGATGACCACCACGTCCGCTCCTGCACGACGCAGGGCCTCGGGTGCTACCACCGAGGTGGCTCCGTTGGCGCAGTCGGCCACGATCCGCAGACCGTCCAGGGGCTTGGGCTGGGTCTTGCCGGGAGCGACAGGGGCCACGGCCTCCACCAGATGGTCGATGTACATGTTGGTGGCGGTCACCGTATCATGGGAGACACGGCCGACGCCCTCGCCCACCGGGCGCTCCCAGTCCTGGCCAAGGACCGCTTCAATGTCGTCCTCCTTGGAATCCTGAAGCTTGAACCCGCCCCGCGCGAAGAACTTGATGCCGTTGTCAGGCATGGGGTTGTGAGAGGCGGAGATGACCGCCCCCATCTCCACGTTCAGCACGCTGGTCAGGTAGGCGATGCCCGGAGTGGGGATGATGCCCACATCGATCACGTCGAAGCCGCCCGATGACATGCCGGCAGCCAGGGCCGAAGCCAGAAAATCCCCGGAGACACGGGTATCGCGGCCGATCAGGGCACGTCGGCGGCCCGCGGACTGATCCGCGCCACGGCCTAGTACCCGCACTGCAGCATCGCCCAGATCCAGGGCCAGCTGTGCAGTCAGGTCTCTATTGGCTAAACCACGTACACCATCGGTACCGAATAATCTGGGCATTGCTCTCCTCCGAACCCGGCTGCCGAGCCGCTGACGACCCCGCCGATCCTCACGTACCATCCTGCATGCAGGCGACAGATTCATTATGGCCCCGCCCCTGACCCGGCGCCATTCGGGCCGGGGCGGACAGGGCGCTAGCGCAGCCGCTCGTTGTATTCGCGGACCTTGAGGATGCGCCGGGAGGACTCCGTGTTCTGGATGATCATTCCGCGCAGTGCCTTGGGGGCCTCAGCGTGGTCGGCCAGCCAGGCATCGCCCGCCTTGACTAGGGCGGCCGGGTCGGCCTTGGACGGGTAGAGCCCGCCTGCCGACAGCGGGTTGAGCAGGGTCTCCGCAATGTGGAAGGTCTTCTGGGTCCAGACCTCGTCCACGGCTGCAAAGAAGCGATCCACGTAGGGTGCGAAGAGCTCCTGATCCCCCGAGCCGGAGAAGCCGTCTGCGAGAGCCTCGATCTGCGAGTTGGTCAGATCCTCGTTATGCAGGGCCTGATCCCAGGCCCAGGCCTTGGACTCGACCGTCGGACGGGCAGCACGGGCGCCCATGGCGAACTCGCGGTTCTCCGTAGTGTCTCGAGCGGCCAGCTCCTGGTCGATCTCGCCTTCAGCCAGCAGGTCGTGGGCAGACAGGGCGTGGATGATCAGCCAGCGGGTGTTGTTGTCGATGGTCAGACCTTCCAGCTTCAGGTCGCCGCTCAGCAGGCCACGGGCGTGATCCTCGAAGTCGGCATCGTCCCCGTAGCCCAGGTAGGCGCGGATCAGCTGGAACTGCTCGTCTGAGCCGGGCTGGGCCTTCATGGCCAGATCCCAGAGCGTGCTGGCTACCAGCTGCAGCATGGGCTGGCGGCGACGGGAGGCGGTGAAGTGGTGGGCGGCCGTGGAGATCTGAGACAGAGCGTAGCGGAACGTGGTGGACTGGTGCTCGGTGGCCAGAGCCTTCAGGCTCAGGCTGATGAAGCGCTCAGCAGGGAACTGCGCATCCCGGGTCATGTCCCACAGGCTGAGCCAGACCACGGCCCGGGCCAATCGGTCCTCGATCCGGTAGAGGTTCTGCGTGGCATACTCCAGGGAATCCTGATCCAGACGCAGCTTGGCGTAGGTCAGGTCGTCGTCGTTGATCAGAATCAGGGCCGGACGCTTCCTGCCAACGACCTGGGGCACTTCGGCTCCCTGGCCGTCCAGATCCAGCTCGAACCGGTCTGTACGCACCACCTTGCCGGACTGGTCCTCGTCGTAGAAGCCCACAGCCAGGCGGTGAGGACGCAGGACAGGATGCTCCTCAGGGGCTGTCTGGTCGATCCGCATGGCGGTGATGATCCCCTGCTCGTCGGTCTGTACCTGGCTGGTCAACGTGGTGATGCCGGCCTCCTCAAGCCAGAGCCGGGACCAGCTGCCCAGGTCGCGGCCGCTGGTCTTCTCCAGCTCGGTCAGCAGATCCTTCAAGGTGGCGTTGCCGTAGGCATGGGCGGTCAGATAGTTGTGGATGCCCTGGAAGAAGCGATCACGGCCCACGTAGGCGACCAGCTGCTTCAGGACGGAACCGCCCTTGGCGTAGGTGATGCCGTCGAAGTTGACCTCGGTATCGTGCAGGTCGCGGATGGGAGCCACCACCGGGTGGGTGGTGGGCAGCTGGTCCTCGGTCAGGGCCCAGCTCTTCTCGCCGGAGCAGAAGGTGGCCCAGTCGTCGGCCCATTCGGTGGCCTCGGCAGTGGCCAGGGTCGACATGAACTCAGCGAAGGATTCGTTCAGCCACAGGTCGTTCCACCACTTCATGGTCACCAGATCGCCGAACCACATGTGGGCCAGCTCGTGCAGGACGGTCTCCACACGGCGGTTGATCTGAGCCCCGGTGGCCTTGGACTCGAAGACGTACGAGTCGCGGAAGGTGACCAGGCCGATGTTCTCCATGGCGCCCGCATTGTATTCAGGCACGAAGATCTGGTCATACTTGGCCCAGGGGAAGGGCAGGTCCCAGGTCTTGGCGTAGAAGGCGAAGCCCTTCTTGGTCACGTCGAAGAGGTATTCGGCGTCCCCCTCCAGGGAGTCCTTCAACGCCTGGCGGCAGTACAGGCCCATGGGGATGATCCGTCCATCCTCGTTCTGGTACTCGCTGGTCCATTGGGCATAGGGGCCTGCGGCGAATGCGGTCAGATAGGAGCTCATGACCGGGGTGGTCTGGAATACCCAGCGGGTCACGCCCTCGGTGCGGCCGCCCTCCAGGGTTCCCTCGGCGGTGCGGCTGTCCAGGTCCTGATGAGAGGCGGGAGGCATGTTGGACAGGACCGTCCAGGATGCAGGGGAGTCCACGGTGAAGTCGAAGGCGGCCTTGATGTCCGGCTGATCGAAGACGGCGTAGACCCGGCGGGCATCGGGCACCTCGAACTGGGAGTAGAGGTAAACGTTGCCATCCGAGGGGTCCACGCTGCGGTGCAGCCCCTCGCCTGTGCGCGAGTAGCGGCAGAGGGCCTCCACCCGCAGCTGGTTGTGCTCGCTCAGGTCGTCGAGCGCTATTCGGTCGTCCCGGAAGGCCAGGGCCGGGTCCAGGCGTCGGCCGTTGAGCTCGATCAGGCTGACCTGGTCGGCGATCAGATCCACAAAGGTTGACTCCCCCGGCCGGGCATCAAAGGCGATCAGGGCCGTGGAGGGGAAGGTGGCAGGCCCCTTGGTCAGGTCCAGATGGACCTTATAGCTGACATTGGATACGACGACGGCTCGCTCTTCGGCTTCCACACGAGTCAGATTGGCTCCGGGCATGAATTTCCTTTCGCGCATGAATGCCGGTGCCCCCACCGGCATCGGCATAGGTCCTGTATGGATATGGCATGTCAAGTCTAATGCGGGCACCCGCCGACGGGCCAGAAGGACGGTTTTCCTCTTTTCTCAGGGCGCAGTCCGGACGGGAATAGTCAGACCTCCAGGCGGTTGGTCATGGTCCATGGCTCACGAGTATGGCAGAAAGGGAGCGCATGCAGGTCCGGGCCGGATTTACCACACAGCAACTCAACATGCTTTGCCAGTACTCCTACGGAATCGGCCGAGGAGACGTCAAGACCAGGCCGGGCCTGCACCAGTTCGAGAATCCGGCTTTGGACAGCTACTGGGTGCTGCGCTCCCGCTACTGCCCCGAAAACGGATTCGAGGGGATGATCGTCGCCCGGAACCTGGAGGATGGTCCGGACTATGCCCATATAGCCGTGGTCTATGCAGGCACCAATCTGCGCGACGACCCTCGCCACGACGTCCATGCCGCGCTGACCTGCTTCCTGCCGCCGCTGAACGGGGAACCAGGACAGACGCAGCAGGCGGGCATCCTGGCAAAGCAGGCGCTTGACCTGGCCCGACGCACGACAGGAACCGACCGCAAGGTGCTCTTTACCGGACACAGCCTGGGCGGGGGCCTGGCCCTGCTCCAGGCAGTGGAGCATGACCTGCCCGCCAGAGTCTTCTGCGCCGTAGACCCCTGGCGGGTGCTGGACCAGGAACAGCGTCAGCGGGTCGCCTGCCACTACGGGGACGACAAATTCCTGGACTACCGTCTGGATAACGACCGGGTGACCGGAACCGCCAATCTGCTGCTGAGCGGACAGGCTGACCGAAGCGCTCGGGTGGTCTGGTGCGGCAAGGGACCCGGCAGGTTCGGACACTGGCTGGGCGATTTCGATTTCGATCAGGGCGGCGAGGTCCTGGCCGAAACTCCCGTCACCTTGAAGGCATATCAGCGGTAGTATGAAAGTCGGGTGGTCTTCGATGAGGGAGCATCACCCGCCCGCAGGGATGTCACGTTGGGTATTCAACTCCATCCATGCAGGGCCTACACGCATATCAGAGAGGATATACGATATGAAAGCATTGATGTACTACGGCAAGGAAGATGTACGGCTGGAGGACGTGCCCGAGCCCGAGCTCAAACCCGGGACCATTAAGATCCACCCCGCCTTCACCGGCATCTGCGGCTCCGACCTTCACCTCTACTATGACGGTGAGCAAAACGGCGGCAACTCGAAAGACACCCCACACCCTCTCTCCGGGGAGACCCTGCCGGTGGTCTTCGGCCATGAGATCTCGGGCACCATCGAGGCCATTGCCGATGATGTGCACACCGACATGAAGGTGGGCGATTCCGTAGTAGTCGAGGCCGAGATGGCCTGCGGAGAATGCCCCGCCTGCAAGGCCGGCAACTACAACGACTGCCCCAAGCTGGGCTTCATCGGCATCAACGGCTGGGGCGGCGGCATGAGCGAGCACATGGTGGTGGCCGCCGAGCGCGTCTACCCTGTGGGCGACCTGCCCCTGGATCAGGCGGCACTGATCGAACCCTTCTCCGTGGCCTACCACGCTGTGCGTCTGATCCACACCGAGCCCGGGCAGACCGCCCTGGTCGGCGGAGCGGGACCTGTCGGCCTGCTGCTGGGAACCGTGCTCAAGGCCAAGGGACTCAAGGTCATCATGTCCGAGCTCTCCCAGGCCCGCAAGGACAAGGCCCTGCAGTCCGGTGCCGCTGACCTGGTCATCGACCCCAGCAAGGAGGATCTGCTGGAGCGCGTCAAGACCGAGACCGACGGCCGGGGCGCGGATGTGGCCTTCGACGCAGCCGGTGCGGAACCGGTGGTCCACCAGCTTCTGTCTGGACTCAAGGCCCAGGGCAGCCTGGTCGTCGTGGCCATCCATGTCAAGCCCATCACCCTGCACCTATCCGCAGAGATGGGCTTTGGAGAGAAGCTGATGTCAGGATCCATGGGATACGCCAACGATCATGCCGATGCCATCAAGCTCATCCATGACCGGAACATCGACCTGTCCACCTTCATCACCGACCGGATCAAGATCGAGGACATCGTGGACAAGGGCTTCCGCCCCTTGCGCGAGGATGCGGAAAACCACGTCAAGATCATCGTGAGCTTGTAAGCGCTGCTGCTTGTAAGCGCTGCTGTCTGCTGATAACACTGAAGGCTCCGGTCGTCCATCTGGGCGGCCGGAGCCTTCGGTATCAGTTGCAGTAAGCGATGGTCATTCCTGCGGCTGCACGTCGGTGGCGATGTCGGCCACCACGGGCACGATCATGGGCCGCCGGTGCAGCTTGCGGGAGATCCAGCCGCCCAGGGTACGGCGCATCAGCTGCTGAAGCTGGTAGGTGCCGGTTGTTCCCTTGGCCATGGCATCCTCGAGCTGATCGACTATCTGGGCGCTGATGGACTTGAATTCGCTCTCATCCTCGGCCACAGCATTCAGGTAGAGTTTGGGACCGGAGACGACCTTGCTCGTTTCGGTGTCGACTACGGCAAAGGCGGAGACGAAGCCTTCCGTGCCCAGGATTCGACGCTGCTCCAGCTCGTCGTCCGTCAGCTGACCCACGGAGTCGCCATCCACATAGACGTATCCGCAGGGCACGGATCCGACCACGGCGGCCTGACCATGGTAGAGGTCCACTACGTCGCCATCCTCGGCCAAGACCACGTTTTGCGGATCCACGCCGGTCTTGACGGCAATCAGGCCATTGGCCACCAGGTGCCGGTTCTCGCCATGGATGGGCATGGCGCACTTGGGCTGCACGATGTTGTAGAAGTGGAGCAGCTCGCCCTCGTCGGAGTGACCGGAGACATGGATGGCCGCGTTGTCGCGGTTGACCACCTTGGCGCCCAGGCGCACCAGCTTGTTGATGACCTTGTAGACCTCGTGCTCGTTGCCGGGGATCAGCGAGCTGGCTAGGATGACCGTATCGAACTCGTTGATGGTGATGTCGCGGTGGGTCCCGTCGGCTATGCGGCCCAGAGCCGCCATGGGCTCGCCCTGGGAGCCGGTGCACATGTAGACGATCTTCTCGTCAGGGATATTATGGGCGTCCTTAAGGTCGACCACGGTGTCCTCGGGCAGATGCAGGTAGCCCAGGTCTGAGGCGATCGACATGTTGCGGACCATGGACCGACCAGCGAAGACCACCTTGCGGCCGAACTTGTGAGCGGCGTCAACCACCTGCTGCACCCGGTGGACGTGGCTGGAGAAGGAGGCCACGATGATCTTGCGCTGGGCTTCGGCAAAGGCCTTGTCCAGGGCTGGGGCGATGGAAATCTCGGGCTTGACGAAGCCAGGGACCTCGGCGTTGGTGGAATCGACCATGAGCAGGTCCACGCCGGACTCGCCCAGCTTGCCGAACTCCCTCAGGTCAGTCAGCCTGTGATCCAAAGGCAGCGGGTCGATCTTCATGTCGCCGGTGTCGATGATATGACCCGCTGGGGTGCGCACAGAGACAGCCAGAGCATCAGGAATGGAGTGGGTGACGGCCACGAACTCCAGGCTGAAGGGGCCCACCTTGAGCTTGTCGCGGCCCTTGACCTCCACCTCCCTGGGCTTGAGATGATGCTCCTCGCACTTGGCATCAACAAACCCCAGAGTCAGCTTCGAGCCGATCAAAGGAATATCCGGACGCAGCCTCAGCAGATAAGGCACCCCGCCAATATGATCCTCATGCCCATGAGTCAGCACCAGAGCATCCACCCGATCCAGCTTATCCTTGATATAGCTGAAGTCAGGCAGAATCAGATCCACGCCCGGCTGCTCCTCCTCCGGAAACAGCACGCCGCAGTCAATCAGCAGAATATGACCGTTATACTCGATCACATTCATATTGCGGCCAATCTCACCCAGACCCCCCAGCGGGACAATACGCATGGAACCCTTACGATACTTCGGAGGAGCCACCAGACGCTGCTCAGCCTGAGTACCCTTACCACGCTGGATGGAGCCATTGCGGCGTCCACGGGATTCATTCCGGGACCTGCCGGCTCCCTTGCCCTGCCCGGGAGTGCGGCTACGGTTCTTGGGAGAGGATTTGCTGCTTCTGCTTCTGCTCTTTGTACTGTCTTCTTGCCTTGTTTTTGCCATTCTCACTTGTGTTTCCATTATCTGTACCCCCGTCTGATACGGGGGCGACGCTTGTTTGCTTGTCAGGAACGCATCAGCCCTGCAGCCTTCATGCCTTTCTCGGCTTGGATCAGCTGATCCTTGCCAGGCCCAAGATTAGGGAGCCTCATCGTCGTGCTGTCCAAGACACCAGCCACTTTCAGAGCGGCCTTGGCCATGACTGCTTGCTGACCCTGGCCATTGAGAGCCTGGACCAGCGGCGCCAAGGCAGTCGACAACCTCTGCGCCCCTTTCAGGTCGCCTTGATCGAACCGAGTCGCCAGGTCCTGCATAGGACCGCTGGCCACATGGGCCATGACCGATATGACGCCGACGGCACCCAAGGCCAGGAAGGGCAGATACAGCCCGTCATCGCCGGAGTACCAGATCAGCCCCGTCTCCTTGCGCTTGATGGGAACTGCGGCCAGGTCACCAGTGGCATCCTTGACTGCCTCGACATGCGGCAATTCGGCAAGACGACGGTATGTATCCACAGTCACGTGCAACCCGGTGCGGCCAGGTACATCGTAGAGCATGATGGGGCGATCCGCAGACCGGCAGACGGACCTGAAATGCGCTACAACCCCATCCTGGGAGGGTCTGGAGTAGTAAGGCATGACCACCAGGAGCGCATCCGCCCCGGCTTCCTGGGTCATCTCGGCCATGCGGACCGTATGGGCCGTGTCATTGGAGCCCGCACCCGAAATGACCGGCACGTCCACCGAATCCTTTACGGCTCGCACCAAATCGACTTTCTCTTCCATGTGGGTGGCCGGAGATTCGCCGGTGGTGCCGTTGACCAGCAACCCATCCGCCCCATCAGCGACAAGTCTGCGGGCCAGATTGCCAGCGGCCTCAAAATCCACGGACCCGTCATGGTTCATGGGAGTGACCATGGCCGGCACGACCCGCCCGAACGGGGCCTTGTCCAACAGATGGGTTTGGAGCTCAGACATACTTCAACGCTACTTGCAGACGGGGACTCATCACCTTCGCGACACCCTCCCCTCCCTGTCAGTCTTGGACAAGCACCGTGCGCCGAACCTCCACGGTCCCTGCCCAAATCAATAAATAAGAGGGGGAAAAGACGGTACTCAGCAGCATAAGCCATATGGCAGGCAACCGGCCGCCAGCAGCCAGAATCCGGAGGACAGCTTGGCATGCGCAAGGCACTGCATCATCGGAGCGGTTCAGGCATGCTTGATGTGTCTGGCCCCGGCAAGGGCGCAGGCACAGGAAAACCCTGGGTTCTCTGATCCTGCCCAGGCAGGGTTCCACAATGCAGCCCTGGAGTATGCGGAGTCCAGTTTGAACGCGGAATACGCCCGGCCGCTCTTCAGCCGTCAGGATGCCACCGGCAAAGCAACGCCGAGCGAGCCCCTTTTCGACGCTGCGAAGTGGACCATCGACGACCAAGACCGACCTGCTCTTTCCATCGGGCCCCTTGAGCCTGTCTGCCGTCAATTCCTGAATAGCTGCAAGAATCCGATCCGGATCCACCATCTGTGTTCGTCCATGTCTCCATGGGTAGGCTCTAAGGCTGGTCTCTATCTATGGTTGACGGTCGTTACCGCTCCATACGTTCATACCTTGAATCAATCAACTGGAGACCAAGCGCCCGCCTCCCACGCTACGCATTCGATCCGCACCTATCCATCACCTAGCACTACTCAGCCAAGCAGAGAGCGCATCCCAGGGCAGGCTCATTGCTGATTCCGTGCTGCGTCGCTGCCGCGCGCCAGGGCGGCCACCAGGGTCATCAGGTCGAAGATCAGCGCCCAGGCCGCCAGCCACTCGAAGGAGGCGTCACGATCGTCGCCCGCGCAATAGTCGATCGCCCACAAATCCTGCAGAAACCACAAGGCGCCCGTAGCGCCCACCGCCAGACACCAGGGCAGGCACGACCATGGAGAGCCACCGAACAGCAGGCACAGCATCCACGACGGCACCACGCACGACACAGCCGAAGCCGCCCACGCCGCCACACGGCCACGCACCCAATCCGACACGAACCGCAGCCAGGTCACCCCGGCAACCACCAGCACAGCCACCGACACCAGCACCCAGCGCATCACCCCCGGATATGCGCCGGTCATCGCGCCGATCATCACCCCCCAGCAGGGAATCAGCGGCATCGTCAACGCCAGGCACCAGAACCCCGGACGCCCCCCACGGCTCTCGAACCGGGCCAAAAACCACCACATCGCAAAACCCGAGAACATGCCCACCAAGCCGAACTCCACAAACCGGTACCGCACCCACAGCTCATCCTGGTCGTACAGGAAGGCCCAGCCCGGCACGAACCCCGCCAGGAAGGCCGCCCCGTACACCGCCAGCTTGCGCACCACCCCGGCACGGGAAAAGACACGCTCCCCCGCAGGCGCATGACGCGCGCACCCCGCCACCCTCGACATGACCGAAGACGCCCTCTGCAGCCAGGAGCCCCCCGCAGGAAGCCGCAAGGAACCAGAAACACCAACAGCCATCACACACCACCTCCCAGGCCAGAGGACGGGGAACCGCTCCACGATCCCGTCACCCCTTCGCGATCAAGCTCCTCGATCATGAAGTCAGAGTCAGCAAGAGAGAAAGTGCCCGAGGAGCCGACAGGCGCCGTTTCACCAGGCGCGAGCAGACGGCCGGACACCCTGGTTCCATTGGAGGAATGCCGGTCCGTTATCTCGAACCCGCCACCAGGAAGGCGGCTGACTTGGGCATGTATCCTGCTGACGTTCATGTTGCCGCCCATATGGATGTCAGCTTGGGCGGATCTTCCTATGGTGGCCGTATCCTGGCTGCAATCCACACGGCATCCATCCCGGATTCTGGTGACACGGAAGCGGGGCCTCCTGCTCATGTTGAGGCTGGTCGGCCCTTCATCGCCGGAAACGCCGGAGGCCTCACCCGCCCCGCGTATATCCTGGCCAGGATGAGGGGGCACCTTCAGAATGGTATCCCCATCATTGCCCTCATCCGAAAGTCGAATTCCCGGATTGCCATCAGATTCCTGAACTCGATCCCCAGAGGAAGCCTCCGCGACAGCTCCCTCCTCCGGTAGCTTGAGAATCGTTTCCGAGTAGCGTTCATCCTCCTCGCCATGGGATTCACCCGAATGACTCCCGGTCGGATCCGTACCGGATGGGCACGTCCCGGCACCAACCTGGCTCCGGGCCTCAGAGCCCGAGGAGGCGGTGCTGGCGCCATCACCCCCCGGCAGGGTCCGGGACCTGCCCGGCGGAAGAATCGATGCCAGCATGGCATGGTAGGCATCCGCATTGAAGTCCTTGCCTGTTTGCACGAACGCCTCAACCGATTGAGACCACTCCGGATGCCCAAAAGCGCCAGTGTCGACCTTGCTGAGTCTGAAAAGCAGCGAAAGGGGACTGGCATCGAAGCGAGGCCCATCGACGATGGGAACCTGTATCATTCGCGGAACCGCGTCATCACCGGCAAAGTACAGATAATCCTGATGCCAGAGCACCGTCTGCAGAACCGCGCGCTCCTCCGCGCACACCCGCGCCACATCCTCTATGGCCTGCAAGACCCCGGCATACCGGTCAGCACCCATACCATGCCGCAGAACACGGCGCAGGGATATGGCTCCGGTCAAATCATAGTAGAACCTGGCTTCTCGGAAATCCCCCTCATAAGCGAAAGGAAGCAGGTAATCCGCATACCTTCCTGAAAGCAGAACCTGAGCCAGCGCCAAGTCAGGCATTTCGCCCCGGGTGGGGCTTACTGCCAGCGTGCATGCTCCGGAACCACGGTCACGCCTGACCCTGCACTTCGTCCTAGGCCATCCTTATCTTCGACAGCTGCCCCTGGGCAAAGCCAAGGAAACCATCCGAACCCGCCATGGCATACTTCATCAGGCGATCGAACTGGTCATCATCCATGCCGCCCTGGCAGTTCACTACGAACACCGTGCGGAAGACCAGGCCTTCCTCGGTACTCTGCACATAGGCAGTCGGCCCCTCATATTCCCGGTTCCAGGCATTGCAGCAATCCTCAAGCAAATCATGCTGGACATTCGGATGGCTGCCCTGCTCAGTCCCACGAACCACCAGATACTCATGATGCTCGCCATCCATAGCGAATGTGAGCATGATATTGGCCCACATTCCGAACCAGGCATGCTCATGATACTCGACATGGAAATTCTGCTGATCCATCCACCGCTTGATCCGGTCATCGTCGACGACGGCAGCCGGTCCTACATCACGCTGTGCCACTATTCAGCCTCTCTTTCCATAGGGCCCGCTGGGGATACGTATGGGATCCGGGTATTGCTCGCCCAACCAGGCATAGAAGACCTGTATGGTATTCAGCGAGTCATCCAGCCTTGCCCCGAAGACATCCTCTCGTTCATCCCACATAATCTGGCCGACGCTGAAAACCCGCACGGCTCTGTCTTCCTCCGCCGAAGGTTCGCTGGCGTAGGCCTTGGTCCACGCCGCAACGCTGTTCCATTCATTGCAGACATTGGCGGCATCACGGTACCGGGCCGAGCTGAACCCGCGGCTCCACAGACTCCTGAAGCTGATGGAGTCCAGACCAGCAGTCAGCGTATACAGCACCTCGCCCTCGAGCAGGGTGGCCAGAACCGAATCGCCGTCGGCATCAATGAAAACAGGCACGCCTCTCTGGCCGAGCATCCTAGCCAGGCGGGCAAGAGAGGTCGGGAGCCCTGCCGGCAGTTTCTCGTTCAACGCCGGCGAGCCGCCCATCGTCGATTCCGGTCTTGTATCAGCGCCGTCCATGCTGGTCTCTGTCCATCTCGCCTTGTTGGGGTTTGTTTTTTCCTGTTACTGCAGGGGTCACCGTCCGTTCGGGTCCCCTGGGTACTGTGGCGCGCCAGTCTGACTCGCACCAAGGCTTCCGCTAGCGACAACTGGATGACGACGACGCGATGGGACGCACATGATGGCCAGCCGGACGACCACGGCCAGAAGAAGCACGATGATCCCCAAAGGCGAAGGAGCTGACGGGTCCTCCAGCCCCTTCAACATATCCGACACCATTGAACCGGCAATCAGACCCACGCCCACCACCTCCAGCACATAGGGGACGAGCGCCAGCCACCCCGACAGGGCCAGATCATGCAGACGCCGCACCGTCAGGGCATACATGGGCACCAGCACCGCCAGGGAGAACAGCCCCGGTATGACGGTCAAGATACCCGAAGAGAACACGCGGGCCAGGCAGGTGTCCAAGACCCAGATGAACGCGGCGAAAACCCATATCTCCTTGCGGCAGGAACGCCCCTTCCCCCTCGCATACAGGTAGAAGGGCCGTTGCAGGCACTCCTGCATGGTCGCATCATACATGGGCTCGTACCCCTTCATCACATCCACGCGAGGGGGCCTCTTCGAGAGCAAAGCACTAGCCATAATCTTCATCTTCCCTTTCCTCATAAACACGTTCCGGCGGCCCATCGGGACGGAACGCCCGATACCCACATCAGCGCAAGCACACCCATGGCGCAGCCCGCCGTCCGGCATCATCGTCCGGCATCACCGCCATCATTGGAGGCTCCCACAAGAGCATTGGAGTCTCCCATAAGGGAGGCAACCGTCAGGGTCAGACCGAACACCAGCGCCCAAGCCGCCAGCCATTCGAAAGCGGCATCACGATGCGCGCCCGCGCACTCCCTGATCGCCCGCATGCCCAGCACGAACCACAAGGCGCCGACAACGCCCGCCACGCAGCACCAGAAAAGGACACGCCAACCGACCCCGTCGCCTTGGCCCGCATCCAGGACGGCACCACACACAATACCACCACCGCCACCCACGACACGAACCCGTTACGCGCCAGCCGCATCACCAGCGGAAACACCAACACCCCAACAACCACAAACCAAGGCCCCGGACACCCATTCCCACCCTCAAACCGCCACAACAGGATCAGAACAACAAAAAAAGAGAACAGCACGGGAAACGAAACTTGAATCAACAAGGAGCGCACCCAATCCTGGTCCTGTCCAAACAGGAGAAGCCAGCCGCAGGCGAACCCGGCCACATAGGCCAGCCCGTACAGCACCGTCTTCCACAGCACCCCGCCCAGAGAGAACTCACGAGAGCCAGGCCGCGCATGCGGGACACTCTCAACCACACGCGACAAGAACCACGACAGAACAAACGCATCAACACGATCCTCAACGCCACCCGACACAGACAGCAGCACCCCTCACACTTCGCCCTACATCTGCGCAAGCACGGGACCCAAAGACGCGGCTAACGACGAAAAGGCTTCAAAGAAGCTAGGCCTCAGACACCGACGTCCTCCGCAACCCTTCCTGAAAGTAGAACCTGAGCCAGCGCCAAGTCAGGCATTTCGCCCCGGGTGGGGCTTACTGCCAGCGTGCACGCTCCGGAACCACGGTCACGCCTGATCCTGCACTTCGTCCTAGGCCATCCTTATCTTCGACAGCTGCCCCTGGGCAAAGCCTAGGAAACCATCCGAACCCGCCATGGCATACTTCATCAGGCGATCGAACTGGTCATCATCCATGCCGCCCTGGCAGTTCACCACCAACAACGTGCGGAAGACCAGGCCTTCTTCGGAACTCTGCACATAGGCAGCCGGCCCCTCATAATCCCGGTTCCAGGCATTGCAGCAATCCTCAAGCAACTCATGCTGGACATTCGGATGACTGCCCCGCTCAGTCCCACGAACCACCAGATACTCATCGTACGTGCCACGTACACTGAAATCGAGCAGGATATTCCCCCATAAACCGACCCAGGACAGCTCATAATACTCGACACGGTAGCCTTGGGCATCCAACCACCGCTTGATTCGGTCATTATCAACCACGGATTTCATCGGCTGACCCATTTGCTCATGCCCCTCTTCCATATGGTGCATTCGGTATACGTATGGGATCCGGGCACTGATCATTCACCCAAGCATAAAGATTCTGTATGAGATAGATGGAATCATCAAGACGCTGCCCCAGTACTTCATCCCGCTCGTCGCACATGATCTGCCCGACTCCCACTATTCTGACGGCCTGGTTCTGCTCTAAGGAAGGTTCAGTGGCATAGGTCTTAAGATATCCAACCGACCGGTTCCATTCGGCACAGACATTCACCGCATCCCGATACCTGGCGGAGCTGAATCCCCGGCTCCACAGACTCCTGAAACTGATGGAATCCAGACTTCTGCTCATTACAAACATAATGCCGCAATCGACCAGCGGCACCAGTACAGGGCCACCGGTTGCATTGACATACGAGGGTATCTCCCGCTGAGCGAGCAGTCGCATTATGCGGGCAACGGGAGTCGGAAGGCCTTGCAATAATTGCTCATCCACACCCATCCCAGCGGTTCCCTGTCCTTCCACATCCGCAGCAGTATCACTCATCCCAATCTCCTTATATAAATCCACCCGTGCAGGCTAGTCATTCCAAGGCCGGGTCATACCCGACAGGTTCACTCCCGCCCCTATTGCCCCGTTGTCAAAGGACGGACGGCGATAACGGGAAGGCGTGCACATGATGACCAGCTGAATCACCATCGACACGAGCAGCGGGATGACAGCCAGTAGAAAAGGACCGCCACCTATGGTCAACATTCGAGATTTCACCAGCCCAATCGTAGCTATAACCATAAGACCATACGGAATCAAAGTCAGCCATCCCGGCAACAATAAATCATGCAGACGCCGCACCTCCAGAGCATACTCCGGCACCACCATGATCAGGTCGAAGACCAGAGGGATGAGAGCCCAGGATCCCCCGCCGCATACATTACTCAGGCCCTGCTCTACAATTGATAGAACGATGAAGAACACCCATATCTCCTTGCGGCACGATCTCCCCCGCCCCCGGGCAAACAGGTAGAGCGGGCGCTGCAGACATTCTCGAAATGTAGCGTCATGCATGGCCTCGAAACTCTTCATCTTCGCCACACGAGGCGGTCTATTTTCAAACAAGGCAACACCAACACCCATGGTCCCTTTCCTTCCATGCAATTCGAGCGGCCAGCCAGAACAGATTCCGCCGCAACCAACTTCATTGTCGACAACCAGCGTCAATTGCATTACGGCTGTAGACATCGTTCACGTAAGGCCTGAAGCCCAGTAAAGGCCTGGACGATTCCTTATACTAGCAGGACTCCACTTGCCGCCGCGCAGCAGCAAATGAAACAGCCGGCATCCAACCCGACTGCAGCCAAGCAGACCACATGCCCGACAGGCACGTCAAAAGGCCAAAAACCTTCCCTTACCAGCAATGCCCTCATTGATCCTGTGCAGCTGTACTACCACGTACCAGGGCGGCCACCAGGGTCATCAGGTCGATGATCAGCGCCCAGGCCGCCAGCCACTCGAAGGAGGCGTCACGATCGTCGCCCGCGCAATAGTCGATCGCCCACAAATCCTGCAGAAACCACAAGGCGCCCGTAGCGCCCACCGCCAGACACCAGGGCAGGCACGACCATGGAGAGCCCCCGAACAGCAGGCACAGCATCCACGACGGCACCACGCACGACACAGCCGAAGCCGCCCACGCCGCCACACGGCCACGCACCCAATCCGACACGAACCGCAGCCAGGTCACCGCGGCCGCCACCAGCACAGCCACCGACACCAGCACCCAGCGCATCACTCCCGGATATGCGCCGGTAACCGCGCCGAACATCACCCCCCAGCAGGGCATTAGCGGCATCGTCAACGCCAGGCACCAGAACCCCGGACGCCCCCCACGGCTCTCGAACCGGGCCAAAAACCACCACATCGCAAAACCCGAAAACAGGCCTGCCAGGCCGAACTGCACAAAACGGTCGCGCACCCACTGCTCCTCCTGGTCGTACAGGAAGGCCCAGCCCGGCACGAACCCCGCCAGGAAGGCCGCCCCGTACACCGCCAGCTTGCGCACCACCCCGGCACGGGAAAAGACACGCTCCCCCGCAGCCGCATGTCGCGCGCACCCCGCCACCCGCGACATGACCGAAGACGCCCTCTGCAGCCAGGAGCCCCCCGCAGGAAGCCGCAAGGAACCGGAAACACCAACAGCCATCACACACCATCCTCCCGCTCAAAGCATCGAATCCGCCACGCAGCCCGCCAGGCCAAAAACCGGGACAGGCTCATTGCTGATTCCGTGCAGCGTCGCTGCCGCGCGCCAGGGCGGCCACCAGGGTCATCAGGTCGAAGATCAGCGCCCAGGCCGCCAGCCACTCGAAGGAGGCATCACGATCATCGCCCGCGCAATAGTCGATCGCCCACAAATCCTGCAGAAACCACAAGGCGCCCGTAGCGCCCACCGCCAGACACCAAGGCAGGCACGACCATGGAGAGCCACCGAACAGCAGGCACAGCATCCACGACGGCACCACGCACGACACAGCCGAAGCCGCCCACGCCGCCACACGGCCACGCACCCAATCCGACACGAACCGCAGCCAGGTCACCCCGGCAACCACCAGCACAGCCACCGACATGAACACCCAGCGCATCACCCCCGGACTCTCGCCGGTAACCGCGCCGAACATCACCCCCCAGCAGGGCATCATCGGCATCGTCAACGCCAGGCACCAGAACCCCGGACGCCCCCCACGGCTCTCGAACCGGGCCAAAAACCACCACATCGCAAAACCCGAAAACATGCCCGCCAGGCCGAACTGTATAAAACGGTCGCGCATCCACTGCTCCTCCCCATACAGGAAGGCCCAGCCCGGCACGAACCCCGCCAGGAAGGCCGCCCCGTACACCGCCAGCTTGCGCACCACCCCGGCACGGGAAAAGACACGCTCCCCCGCAGCCGCATGACGCGCGCACCCCGCCACCCGCGACATGACCGAAGACGCGCTCTCCAGCCAGGAGCCCCCCGCAGGAAGCCGCAAGGAACCAGAAACACCACCAGCCATCACACACCATCCTCCCGCTCAAGCATATAAGCCGCCTCTCGGCCCGTCACGCCAAGTAGACTCAGCTCCCAAGCATTGGCTATACTGGTCAAGGATCGAATTCGCCACTTGGCCCGCCAGGCCAAGAACCGGATTAACCGGGGCAAGCAGGCCGGCCAACCCGGCCAACTCCTTCAGGTCGGCCGCTAATCTGGGCGCGCCCTCAGCCTTATAGTCTTCGACATGCCTTGCTGCATCAACCATATCCTGGGCCACATTCCTCATGGCGTCTGCGCGCAAAGTCTCGCGGCTCGCATCCAGCCCATACCGCATTATCGTCGCATCATCCGCCGGATTGAAGACCCCGTACAGGTCGCTCTGCTCCAGCAGCCATTTCCAATCACGCGGCAATAAGCCCTCTAACTGATAATCATTGAATAAGCGGGTCGCTTCCTTGTTGTTTTCAGTGACAATGTCCATACCGAGCGTTTCAATTGCCTTCTCATCCTTCCAGATGCCGCTATCATGAATCAATTTCATATCGTTCTTTCCGTATTCAGACAGAAAATCCGTGATCATGCCGGAATTACGGCCGTACGAATTCAGCCCGCCGATCACCCGCTGATACATCGGCAATCCCTTTGACTCAGCAAAAAACCGCAAACCAGCAGCGCTCTGTTTCCCTAACGCACCTGGAGCACCAGCCAATACCATTGAGAGAAAACCAAGCGCTAGTTGCCGCCTATTTTCATCTCCATGGCTATAAGCCAGAAGATCATTTAGAAAGCCTATGGCGGCCAGCGCGAAAGCAAGCAGGCCGAGTATGCCCCCAGGCCCCAAAAACAGCATCGCTACGGTAAGAACCAAGTTGGCGGTCTCCGCGACTTTGACGATCGTCCGCCAGGCATCGCTGTAATAGACACGATCGAACACCGAGACCGAAGGCAAATCGCCCAGCGCCCCGTTCAGCCCGCGGGCAGCGATAAAGGCGCCGTTATTATAATCGCCGACAGCCTTGCAAGCATCACGGCAGGCATTACCATACGAATCCAGCGCACTGCTCCGCTGGCTGCGGAAGGAATCCACCTGCCTCTGGGCGGCGTCGGCACGGCGCTGCGCCCGTTGCACATCCGCATCATCGCCAACCTCGTCCACCATAACCAAAGCCTTGCCGGCAGCGGCCGTCTCGGCGAGAGCCCCAGTCAGCTTTAAGTTCGCGGCGGATGCCCTGGACAGGGCATCCGCCGCCCGATCATGGGCTTTGCCGACCCTGCGTTGGCAATCCTCCATGCAGTCGGCCCACGAATACAGGGTCTGAGAAATCGCGCTCAACCCATCCGACAAGCTGGAAAGATTGCTGGGAAAATCCTCCAGTCTGGAAACAAACCTGTCCGCCGCCTTGCCAACGAACACCGATCCATTGTCGTGACTGGACCTGATCCGGCTCACATCATCTTTCAGGGAATCCACTGTTTGACACTTCAAGCTTGCCTCGCTGGCACACCGCCTGACCCCGTTCGGATCCCCGGGTACAGGATCAACAGCGAACTTGAGCACGGTCCAGTCAAGATTCAAACTCATCTGTCAACGCCCCCCTCCTCAAGCCATACCGACAATGTGCCGGTGATCAAATCGAACAATTCAAATAACTGATCCTCCACATCAGAGGAAAACGTGAACCCCATCACCACGACCACACGGCCTCCAAAAGGAACAAAAGTCTGCAGGACCGAATATTTGAGCGGCCGGGAGCCCTCGCCCGGATGCAAGGTGCGATGCCCGAGAACCCGCACCGCCCTTCCCGCCTGCGGCAGATTGATCATCGAAACATCCGACTCGTCATCACCATCCGAATCCTCATCATTCTCATGAACCGTGGCAGATATCGCCTCGAAAACAGATTCATCGTCATGATGAGGAGGCTCGGGAAGAATCGAGACGGTTACCGAAGCATCCAGAATCCCATCGGCAGTGGGCTGCGCCATTGCGGCCCCATACCTCACGCCTTTCGCCCAAGAGGATGTGAGCTCATGGTAGAGCCTGTCCTCTATCACCTGCCTTTTGCCCGCCAAAGCCGGTATCTGCTCCACTGCCTTCTGGGCCTGCGCACGAGCGTAATCCCGCCTCCCCTTTCCGGTAAGATCCATCCGCTCCCAGCCATCAGGGACCGCCATGCTGAAGTGGATGCCTTGCTCAGCCACGGTGCACCGCCTCAACATTCGAACCGCAACTAAGTATCTGACCAGCCTGGTCCCCTATCCTGTCGTCCGCATCGTGGAATTCCTCGGCCACATTGTCAAGCATCGATCCAAGGTCACCCGCCTTCCTCGAATATTTACGGCTCAACGTATGCAAACGGGCTATGCAATTACCATACGCCTTGACCACGAAACAATGGCCCATGCAATCCGAATCAGCCTCGGCACTCGAAAAATCACCAATCTCCTCTTCAATATTCTTCAAAACATGAGAAGCCATGCTGAGTTCAAAATACGAAACCTTAAGCTCACCAGCCATAATCAATCTCCCCTTTCAACCTTTGCGACGCGCGCACCGCGCCACCCGCGACATGACCGAAGACGCCCTCTGCAGCCAAGAGCCCCCCGCAGGAAGCCGCAAGGAACCGGAAACACCAACAGCCATCACACACCATCCTCCCGCTCAAAGCATCGAATCCGCCACGCAGCCCGCCAGGCCAAAAACCGGGACAGGCTCATTGCTGATTCCGTGCAGCGTCGCTGCCGCGCGCCAGGGCGGCCACCAGGGTCATCAGGTCGAAGATCAGCGCCCAGGCCGCCAGCCACTCGAAGGAGGCATCACGATCATCGCCCGCGCAATAGTCGATCGCCCACAAATCCTGCAGAAACCACAAGGCGCCCGTAGCGCCCACCGCCAGACACCAAGGCAGGCACGACCATGGAGAGCCACCGAACAGCAGGCACAGCATCCACGACGGCACCACGCACGACACAGCCGAAGCCGCCCACGCCGCCACACGGCCACGCACCCAATCCGACACGAACCGCAGCCAGGTCACCCCGGCAACCACCAGCACAGCCACCGACATGAACACCCAGCGCATCACCCCCGGACTCTCGCCGGTCATCGCGCCGAATATCACCCCCCAGCAGGGCATCATCGGCATCGTCAACGCCAGGCACCAGAACCCCGGACGCCCCCCACGGCTCTCGAACCGTGCCAAAAACCACCACATCGCAAAACCCGAGAACATGCCCACCAGAAGAAACAGGATACAACGACCGCGCACCCACTGCTGCTCCTGGTCGTACAGGAAGGCCCAGCCCGGCACGAACCCCGCCAGGAAGGCCGCCCCGTACACCGCCAGCTTGCGCACCACCCCGGCACGGGAAAAGACACGCTCCCCCGCAGCCGCATGACGCGCGCACCCCGCCACCCGCGACATGACCGAAGACGCCCTCTGCAGCCAAGAGCCCCCCGCAGGAAGCCGCAAGGAACCAGAAACACCAACAGCCATCACACACCACCCTTGAGCAACATCACGCAAGGAAAGAGCAGCTGCCAACCACTCCTACCATCACTGTCTCCACTAGAATAAAGCATCAGACACCCCGCTGGCGCCGGTCCACTCACCGCTCGGCACAGCCATCACCGCCACCTCCCAGGCCAGAGGACGGGGAACCGCTCCACGATCCCGTCGCCCTTTCGCGGTCAAGCTCCTCGATCATGAAGTCGGAGTCAGCAAGAGAGAAAGTGCCCGAGGGGCCGACAGGCGCCGTTTCACCAGGCGCGAGCAGACGGCCGGACACCCTGGTTCCATTAGAGGAATGCCGGTCCGTTATCTCGAACCCGCCTTGTTGGGGTTTGTTTTTTCCTGTTACCGCAGCAGGGGGTCACCGTCCGTTCGGGTCCCCTGGGTACTGTGGCGCGCCAGTCTGACTCGCACCAAGGCTTCCGCTAGCGACAACTGGATGACGACGACGCGATGGGACGCACATGATGGCCAGCCGGACGACCACGGCCAGAAGAAGGACGATGATCCCCAAAGGCGAAGGAGCTGACGGGTCCTCCAGCCCCTTCAACATATCCGACACCATTGAACCGGCAATCAGACCCACGCCCACCACCTCCAGCACATAGGGGACGAGCGCCAGCCACCCCGACAGGGCCAGATCATGCAGACGCCGCACCGTCAGGGCATACATGGGCACCAGCACCGCCAGGGAGAACAGCCCCGGTATGACGGTCAAGATACCCGAAGAGAACACGCGGGCCAGGCAGGTGTCCAAGACCCAGATGAACGCGGCGAAAACCCATATCTCCTTGCGGCAGGAACGCCCCTTCCCCCTCGCATACAGGTAGAAGGGCCGTTGCAGGCACTCCTGCATGGTCGCATCATACATGGGCTCGTACCCCTTCATCACATCCACGCGAGGGGGCCTCTTCGAGAGCAAAGCACTAGCCATAATCTTCATCTTCCCTTTCCTCATAAACACGTTCCGGCGGCCCATCGGGACGGAACGCCCGATACCCACATCAGCGCAAGCACACCCATGGCGCAGCCCGCCGTCCGGCATCATCGTCCGGCATCACCGCCATCATTGGAGGCTCCCACAAGAGCATTGGAGTCTCCCATAAGGGAGGCAACCGTCAGGGTCAGACCGAACACCAGCGCCCAAGCCGCCAGCCATTCGAAAGCGGCATCACGATGCGCGCCCGCGCACTTTCCGATCGCCCGCATGCCCAGCACGAACCACAAGGCGCCGACAACGCCCGCCACGCAGCACCAGAAAAGGACACGCCAACCGACCCCGTCGCCTTGGCCCGCATCCAGGACGGCACCACACACAATACCACCACCGCCGCCCACGACACGAACCCGTTACGCGCCAGCCGCATCACCACCGCAAACACCAACACCCCCAACAACCACAAACCAAGGCCCGGACGCCCATTCCCACCCTCAAACCACCACAACAGCAAAAAGAGAACAGCACGGGAAACGAAACTTGAATCAACAAGGAGCGCACCCAATCCCGGTCCTGACCAAACAGGAGAAGCCAGCCGCAGGCGAACCCGGCCACATAGGCCAGCCCGCACAGCACCGTCTTCCACAGCACCCCGCCCAGAGAGAACTCACAAGAGCCAGGCCGCGCATGCGGGACACTCTCAACCACACTCGACATGATCGACGACAAGACAAACGCATCAACCCGATCCTCAGCGTCATCCGACACCCCGCCGACACCAGCACGCCCGCCACTCGACTCAGACATCATCAGCTGGCATCATCGCCATCTTTGGAGGCTCCCAGAAGCGAGGCGATCAGCACGATCAGATCGCACACCAGCGCCCAGGCCGCCAGCCACTCGAAAGCCGCATCACGATGCGTGCCCGCGCACTCCCTGATCGCCCGCATGTCCAGCACGAACCACAAGGCGCCGACAACACCCACCACGCAGCACCAGAACAAGGACGCGCCAGCCGACCCCGTCGCCTTGGCCAGCATCCAAGACGGCACCACACACAACACCACCATCGCCGCCCACGACAAGAACCCGTTACGCACCAGCCGCATCACCAACGGAAACACCAACACCCCAACAACCACCAGCACAGCCACCGACACCAGAACCCACCGGAACACGCCACCAGAAGTACGACCGGCAGCCCCGAATAAGACGCCGAACCCCGGAGCACACGGGAAAGACAAGACCACAAACCAAGGCCCCGGACGCCCCTTCCCATTCTCATACCGCCCCAACAGGTTAGCCACAGCAAGTCCGGAAAGCACAGCAAGAAAACCAGAGTCAGTTATCCAGGCGCGCACCCAATCCTGGCCGTCGTCGGTTAGGACGAGCCAGCCGCAGGCGAACCCGGCCACATAGGTCATCCCGTACAGCACCGTCTTCCACAGCACCCCGCCCAGGGAGAACTCACGAGAGCCAGGCCGCGCATGCGGGACACTCTTAACCACACTCGACATGATCGACGACAGAACATACGACGCATCAACACGATCCTCACCGCCATCCGACACCCCGCCAACACGCCCACCACTCGACACAGACATCACCACCACCCATCCTTCGCCCTACACCAGCGCAAGCACGGACCCCAAAGACCCGCCCATCGGCGAGAAAGGCTTCAAATAACCAAGACCCTCAGACACCGACGTCCTCCACCCGGCACTGCCTTTATCCTGATTATGAACCTGACGCTTCATGGCATCGACCTCGTCTTTGGCCACGGAACGGATTCCGCTGGTAACGGTCTCGTACAGAGGGTTTTCCCGCACGGCGGCAACTGCACCTTTCACCCCACCATTCTTGGCAACAAAACCCTTGACCTTGGCGGCCGCTTTCCCCGCATCGTAGGAAACGAATTTGAACCCATCGTAGCCGAACCTGATATACGTATAGAGCATTGAATCATAGGCCTTCCTAGCGGCAGTTTTTGCAGACGACCACACTCCGCGCCCGAACCCCTTCAGCCATAGCAGGGGTATGCTCACACGCTTAGACGAAGTCGCCGCCAAGGACTTGGCTTCCTCCGCCCACTTCGAAACCGGCAGGATGCCGTTCGGTTTACCCAGCATCTTCGAAAAGTGCGAAACCAAATAACCACCTTTTTTCGTCGGGTCACCCAAAAGCCTCAGCTTTGAAAAAAGCTTCAGCTTTGAAAGAACCGACATGCCCTTTCCCTCGCTTTTGAATAATTTAAGCCCCGAAAAAAGTCCTTTCGCTTCACCACAAAGACCAATACGAGATAATATAAGAAAAGCAATAGAAAGCCTAAATTCACTGTCACTTTCATCCCCCTCAGAATGTGCCATCCAGTCGTTGAGAAAACCGATCACGATGAAAGCGTAGAGAAGCATGCCGATAATGCCGCCGAAGCCCAGAACGAGAGCAGCAATGCCGAATATCGTGCCGCCTATCTCGGCCACTTTGACAACAACGCTCCAGGCGCTGCTGTAATATACCCTCTCCCACAAAGAAGGCGAAGGCATCTTCTCCAGATAACCCCGCAGCGAGGACGCGGTATTCCTTGCGTCTTCATTGTAACCATCGATCGCCGAATATAGACGTTTCATGGCATTCCAATACGAATTCCCAGTGGAATTCACCTGATTGCGGAAATTAATCACACTCTGGTCAGCCTGCTGGACACGATCCAAGGTTTTCTTTTCATCCGCATTGGAAACATCCTCGCCTGCCTGCTGCCTATTACGCATCAGATGTTCAGCGGAATGCGCGTTGCGCGCCGTGGCAGAAGCTCCATCAAGGTTCTGCTGAGCCTCTTTGTGCTCCTTACCTGCCTTCCTGGCATCATCATACGCCTTATGAGCCTTCTTCTGGTACTCCTCCATGCTCGACTTCCAGGAATTGAGAGTGCGATGCGCACCCTCCAAACCCTGGGACAGGTTTTTCATATCTTCAGGAAAATGAGACAGCTTCCTCGCATACTGCTCTGCAGCATCCCCGACAAACACCGAACCGCCCTTGTCAGGCATAATCTTGTTCAAGACATCAACCAACGAGTCGACCGAATCTTTTTTGCGTTTCAACATCTTCGCACAAGTATCAACACCATCAGGATTGCCCGGCACGGGATCAGCCTGATACCCGACTACGCTCCAGTCGACATTCAAACTCATCGCTGATCACCCCCATCAATCCTTAACGACAACGTACCAGTAATCAGATCAAACAACTCAAAAAGCTGTGTTTCCACATCCATGCAAAAAGTCTGCCCCATCACCAGCACAATACGCCCGCCAAAAGGCACATACGTTTGGAAAATCGAGTATTTAACCCCCTGGGCAGCTTCCTGAGGACGCAAAACACGATGCCCCAGCACCCGCAATGCCATACCCGCCTCAGGAATTGAGACCTGGGAAATGTCGGATTCGCTATCCCCCGACGACTCTTCATCATTCTGATGGACCGTGGCGGCAATGGCATCAAAAACGGAAACGTTCTCCTGGCCGGGAGGCGGAGGCAGAACGGACACTGTAATAGAGGCGCTCAGCAAACCATCTGTGGTGGGCACCGCCAAGGATGCTCCGTATCGAACACCCATAGCCCAGGATGACGTCAGCTCCTTGAAGAGGGTGTCTTCAAGCTTCTTGCGGTAAATATGCAAGGCAGGAACCTGCTCGATGATTCTCATGGACTGCTCCTTGGCATAATCCTGCCTCCCCCTACGGGAGAAATCCATAACCTTCCAATCGGCTGGTATATCCATGCTGAACTGTATCCTGGCCCCTTCCATAGCTGCTTCCCTCCAACCTATCTCTGAGCGGACCCGTCCGACCGCTTAACCTGCTGACTCAATTGAGCGTCAAGATCCCCAAATTGATCAATAACGTTTTGAAGCATCGAGGCAAAGTCTCCGGCTTTCTTGGAGTACTTGCCACTGGCATCTTTCATGCGCTTCATAAACATGGTATATTCGGAATAAACGTCCATATGGCCCATGGAACTTTCGTCCCCCTGCGCACCTGAAAAATCGTCAAGAATCTGTTTGACTTGTTCCAGACCCTTTTTGGCTCTGTCCAATTCATCATTGGAAACAACAACCTTGTCAGCCACGGTCAGCTCTCCTCTCCACCTTGGCGCTCAGCCCTCCGAACCTAATCACATCATTGTCAGCCAGAACGGTTCGCTTCTTCTCCGGCAGTCGAACATAGGTGCCGTTTGACAGAACGAAGGTCCCGTTGGCCGATCCCAAATCCATGGCCCATACCTGACCGATGGAAGTGACTCCAAACTCGAAATGCCTTCTCGATGTCTGCTGGGACGGATCATCCACCACTAAGTAGGCGTCATAATTCTCACCAGGTTGTTTCGGCATTCTGCCAACCACGCAGCGCTGGGCACAGGGCACACGGCGGCCGTCCGAGAACACCAGATCATATGATGAGCCATCTCCGCCTGCAGGACTCTCATGAACCTGCCTTGGCGTTAGGGAGCCATCATGTAAATCCCATTTGCCAATAGCTTCTGGCTGCATAATGGGCGGCAGATTAGGGATCTCCGATATAATTCGGGCAGGCTGCGCGGTTTTAGCCAGCCCTGTTTTCTGTTTCCTGCGGCTCACGGTATATCATCGCCCTTCATATGGGGCTGGAAGGGGAAAGTCAGTTCACTTTCAGGCTCGGGAAACTGCACAGACACCGTTGTTGTTCCGAATCGTGCGAAACCCCTGCCTCGAGGCATGTCAGAGCTGAACTGCGAGCGCTTTAATCTGGCTCCAATCAAATCGGCGTACAGCATCTCTTCAGGCCTGATCAGCACCCCTTGCTTGATCTTCTTCATGGAAGACCCCCAGTTCCCGAAGCCCTGGGGAAAGTCGATGATGTCTCCAGCAAAGATGCATGAGGCGTCACTCTTCGATAAGGATCCAACCAGGTTCTGCATCCACGCACTGGCGGGAATCTCCTTGAGCAGCTGACAGTCATCGAACACCAGAAGATTGCCTTTGAACCCCGTTTCGGTGCTGCTTTCCAGAGCCTTCTCGTCGCCATTGCGCGCATATGGTTCAAGATTCTCCTGTGTCAGGTCCGCAGGGGTCGTGAACAAGCGCACGACTCCGGGCACCCCCTCGAAATGCCTCAGGGCATTGTCCTTGGGGGCTGCGATGACCAGATGGTACCCAGCGTACAGCGCCATGTTGGCCAACCAGACCAGCAGTGTCGTCTTGCCGCTCTGCATGCCGCCGAAAACCGGAAGAATCGGCGTCGCCACCGGATCATAGGCAATAAGATCGTTATCCTCGCCGCCGATGCCCAAAGGCAGCAAACCGTTGACCAGGGACTCGGATTCCTCGACCAAGGCGTATACCTGATCGAAGGATATCTCGTCGGGCAGCTGTTCGACGTTGAAGGGCTGACGGGACCGCGAGAGGCCGGCGTCCCTGCCAGTAGCCAGCGCGACACCGGCGGCGCGTATGGCCTCGGATTCCTGTTGGCCCACCGCCCCCCGGCGAATCTGTGCAATCTGAACCTCAGCATCGTCAACGGATTGGTAACCTCGCCCGTTCGCCATCTTGTCGGGTATTTCCTTGGCGGGGATTCCGATTTCCGAATAGTCGGTCTTGTCGACCAGCCGCAGCATGATCTTGCTGTCTGCCAGCAAGGTCATCCGTCCGGACAGGAGCGAGCGGTCGCCGGTGAGGATGAAATGCACACCGACCGACGGCCCTTCCCGCATCAGGTTCTGTATGCGACTGATCAGGGAACCGCTGTCATAGGATTCAAAGGCGGAATTGTACCCGTCCCATGAATCCAGCATGACCAGCATATGCGGCAGGGCCTCTTCCTCATGATCCTGGTCAAGCCCTCGATTGAACTCGTCAATATTGCTGTATCCGCCCTTGGAGAGCGTGGCCGACCTGGCCTTGAGCACCCTTTCGATCTTGTTCAGGAGCCGTTCGATCTTCTGCGTTTCGCTGCGCAGAGCCACAACGCCCACATTGGGAAAGGCCGTGAGAGGAGCGAGGCCGCCATTGCCGCCATCGATGCAGTAGACTTGGACTTTCGTGGGTGCATACCTTTCGCAGGCGGAGAACGCTATGGTCCGAAGGGCCGTGGTCTTGCCGCTGCGCGACGTGCCGATGATGAAGAGGTTACCGAAGGTCGCCATATCAAGGAAAACCGTGCTTTGCTTCTGCAGTTTGGGGTAGTCCCCGATGGCAAAGGGAACTTGAAGGCTCGCCTGGGCATCACCATCTTCACTGTCAGGCAGATCATCCAGACCGATCTCATCGGTCAAGGCAGGCAGCCAAGGCTGCCGCTGCTGGGGAATGCCCTCATCCTTGGCCACCTCGCAGATGCTCCCGACCAACTTCATAAGGTCGGTTACGCTTACATCCCCCTTGCCCTCTTTCGACTTGGGACGCGCAGGAGCCGGCTGTCCGATCTGGGGGAAGGAGAGCGCGCGGACAAAGGGCTTCTCTGATTTTGTCTCAGCCTTGTCGTTCGGGTCGATATACCTGCCTCCTACCCTGGCGGATTGGAAGGGCACCAGGGAATTCGACCCGAGCCTTACCACGGCCCTGCCCGGCGTGGACTTGCTGATCAGCGATGCATCCTTGGCATCGATCACATCCTGGCTTTCGCTGTCGTCCGTCATGCGCAGGGCTATGCGAAGGTTGGTGTTCGCCCTGATTTCCGGAGAGACTACGCCTCCGGGCCGCTGAGTCGCCAGAAGAAGGTGGATACCCAGTGACCTGCCCCTTTGCGCAATGTTCACCAGGCCGGTGACAAAGTCGGGAAGCTCCCTGGCCAGTGAGGCGAACTCGTCGATAATGATCAGCAGACGGGGGATCTCCGTCAGATCAGGGCGGAGCTCCCGGAAGTCCATGTAATCGTCAAGGTCCTTGGCGCCGGCAAGGGCCAGAAGATGTTCGCGGTAGTTCAGTTCCGCGCCAAGCGAGACCAGAGCTCTGGTCACCAAATGGTTGTCCAGATCTGTGACCATTCCGACCGTATGGGGAAGCTTGACGCAGTCCTTGAAGGCCGCACCGCCCTTGTAATCGACAAGCACGAAGTTCAGCGATTCCGGCCTATTCGCCACGGCCAGCGAAGCCACCAGAGACTGGAGCAGCTCCGACTTGCCCGAGCCGGTTGTACCGGCTATCAACCCATGGGGCCCGTCCTTGGCGATGTCAAGGCCGAAGGGGCCGTCAACCGATTCACCGATCGTGCAGAAGGTCGAGCGGGGTTGCACGGCCCAGCGGGCTTCGATCTCTTCAGGAGTCGGCGTCAGCTTCAGCAGGTCCAGGAGTCTGCTCTGCGAGGGAATGGCGGACTGGCTCTCATCAGGGCTGCCGTCCTCCAAAGGCGCCAGGGACAGCGAAAGAGCATCAAGCCATTGCTGTGTGACCAGGTCGGGCATGATGTCATTGACATCATCAGAGACATTGCTGCGGACCTTCAGCTCCCCAGCCTCCCCTGTCACCACGGTCTGGCATTCCTCAGGCAGGAGCCTCTCATCGATCTCCACGCACAGCATGTACATGCCGACAAGAGGCCCTTCCTTGAGGAGTCTGATAGTGCCAGGCATGGATCTGAGCACATGCGCATGCTCCATCACCACAACTACCGATGGCCCCGCCCACTTCTGCATGGACTGGGCATGCATCAGCTCCTTGCGATCGTCCAGCATGGCGATGAGCTCCGAAATTCTCATCGCTATGTCTTCGATGCCGGTAGCCAACGTGCGTACTGCATTCTGCCCTTGCCGCGGAACCAGCTGCGGGAGCCATTGGGCGAAGGACCAATCAATCTGCGCCGGTATGGGAGCAGGCCGACCCTCTTCCGGTTGCTTCCTGGACCTGGGCGAAAGCAGGTATATCGACAAGTCCCGCGCTGAGTGCAGAGCTGCCATCTGAGCGACGATCCACTGCACTGTCGGGAAGATGACTGCTTGCTCACCTGTGCACCCCAGGCATCCGGCATCCGGCAAATCCACAACGACAGGGAAATGATGAAGCTGCCATGTCTTGACACGCTCGAATTCAAGGTTATCGGGCATTTCCAGGGATACATGCGACTTGACATCTCCCGTGCCTATGCGCAATCCAAGCCATGAGTCGTCCGTGGCCCTTCTGTTCCATAGCTGCGCAGTATGGCTGGCGCATAGATCAAGCAGGGCTGTGGGATCAGGGTATTCGGCCCGCACATCACTGATTTCCTCTTCAAGCGCATGCCTGGCCTGTTCCTTGATGCGGTCCCGGCTCTGCTCGTAACGTTTGACCTGCGCCCTGTATCTCTTCCTCATGCCGTTATTGCCGGAGAAATACGAAGCTACCATCATCACCGGTGACATGATGCCAAAAGCCAGATATGAATAATTCTTCAGAATGACCGCCATCCCCACGGACATGGCCAATGGCAGCAGGGTCGACATGATCGGTATTGGGGCCTTGTCAGGACGGGTCGGGGAGCCGGGAAGCGTATATCGTCTAGTCCGTACTTCATTCCTGATCTTCGGCGGCCGGGTATACAGCCAGTGCCCCGGGCTGTCTTCCTTGTCGACTGGCACGGAATCCGGGTGCCCCTTGGTCACGCTGATGATGCATTCGGGAAGCACGAGCTCCTGTCCATAGTCCAGCTCGGTCGGCTCTATCAGCTCATGCCCGTTCAGCCAGACATCGGAATGCAATTGCCGCTTGGGCCTGTGCAGGAAGCCGACTTTCACCACGGTGCCCTCGCGTATGTTAGGCACCACCGTCAGACGGCCATCCGGATGAACGTCAAGAAGAAAATCAGCGCTGATCGACACTTTTTCAGGATCCATCAGGGAACTTATCCTCAAGATGCCTGGAAGCACGTCATATATGGCACCTGCATTGAATCCGCTGAGAAAGCGCAGCTGAACCGCTGCTGGGTCATCAGCCGAGCGAACCCGCGGGTCGATAATCGTCGCCCCCTCGCACAGCAGGGAAATCCATGACCCTTCATGCAGACCTACCTGGTCAATGGTCAGACGCGGGTCCACCCAGCGCCCGTCGATACCGACATCGATCTTCCTGCCCGTGGCTCCCTGCGCGAATCTGGCCAGAGAGGGAAGCAGATCAGCCAATGACGAGTCTCCCGGCACATCCAGGTAGGCCGTAAACCGAGCCTCCGACTGGGCATCATGAATATTGACAAGGCCTTTCACGCCTCACCGCTCCTGCCTGCCAAATGGATTGCGCCTATAGGCCATTGCCGCATGGTGTCTGACGATCAGAGCCGCAAGGATGCAGGCCGCCAGCGCCATGAGAATCCCGAGGCAGATGACCAGCACAAAAAGCAATCCCTTCTCCCGGATGTATTGCCACCAGTCTGAAGCGACGACCACACCCTGATAGGTACTCGAGGATATGTTGCCCGCTGCATCTTCGGTCCTGACCGTCACCGTGTGATTATGAGCATCCGCCGGCAGATCAATGGACTGCGCGCCTCTGAGGAGCTCATCGCCAGACCACCGTCCCTGTGTCCTGTCATCCACATCAATCCGGACGGAGCGAACTTTCATATTATCCTTGGCATCTATGCCCACTCTATGCTGTTGCCCATAGTACACTCCGTTGGAGGCAATGCCCAGAGCTGATGCCGTTGGAGCTTGCGAATCCACTGCGAAGTTCACCGAGGCGTCCCCCTTGCGCTTCGCATCCTTGTGCTGCATGGTATTCTCTGACAGATTCCCTGCCCGATCAGTGGAGGTGAGCATCAGGCGGTAGTAGCCGTCGCCCTTGAATACCCTGGCAGGAATTTCATAGGTTCGTTTGCTCCATCCGTTGTCGCTATCGTCGACAATCCGATAATCGGATTCGGGAACAGCATGGATGCTTCCGTCCTTGGCCAACCTGATGGCTGACTTACCCCAATCAATGCCGCTGACATTCAGCTCGGTGACTGCGATAGGCACCGCCTTCTTCAAATACGCACCCCTGATCGAGGACGTTCCCGCTGAAAACAGGTAGGTCGAGCCGAACCTGTTAACCGAGAAGGTCTTGCTCACCGATGTGGAATTACCGGCCATGTCTTCGCTTGTCGCAGTCAGCGTGTACACATCGTCGATTGCTGCCTTGCGCTTGAAATCAGGGATATCGATTGTTCTGGCGTTATCTTCCTCATACTCTTTCGGGTTCAGGTCCGTGGATTTGACCTTGCCCCACCTGTCCCCGACCAGCGCATAGGTCGTTCGGCTCTGATCCATATTCGTGTCAGCGACCTGTATCGTGGGCGCTACCGTGCCCGCATATGCTGTCTTGTCCTCCACCTTTTCGATATGAAGATCAGGCTTGGTCATATCGATGACGAATTCCGGCTCCTTCGCCGCTTCCGCCGTGTTACCGGCCAAATCCGTGGCATTGGCCTCAAGAGTGTAATGGTATTCACCCTTGAACGATACATGCTGGACCAAGGTGTGCTTCGTGGGATCTCCTGCATACGACCAGCCATCGCCCGCAGATGCCGGAACCTCATGGCCGGCGTCATCCTTGGCCGATGTCGTTACCGTTGATTCCCCGCTGCTGAAATTACGCTCCACCAGTTCGATGGTGGCCACCCTGGGGGCCTTATAGTACATGCCGTTTCTACAGTCATTGTTGTCGAATTTCAGCGAGAGCACCGGCCTGGTTGTATCGATGACGAATTCGTCATGGAATGCAATCCCCTGGTGTTCGCCTGGGTCGGTCAACGAGGCATCGACGGTCCAATCTCCATCGTTCTCACAGGCCAGCTTTGCCAGATAAGTGTGCTTATCGCCGCTTGGGTTGGAAAAATCCTTGGCGGCAAGTCGGGTCTTGCGACCATCAACACTTGATTCGACGATGATGCGTCTGCCGTCATTCGCCCTTATGAAATCAAAGTTCGACTCATCAACAACAACGGTGGCCATCCTCTTGGCCTTGTAATACTTGCCGTTTCTGACATCATTGTTGTCATAGGCCACAGTGATCTTCGGACCGACAAGATCGAGGGCAGCGCCCGCATATCCCCGGGCGTCGTTGACTATGTCGCTTCGATTGCCGCCATATGAACTCAGCGCATGAGTCGATGAGGGGTTGCCGGCTAAATCCTTGACGGCTATCGATGTGGCATCAAACCTGAGACGCTGGCTGTCGGCGTTCATGTCGAAAGCAATGACCTCATCGGATTCGAATCGCAAGGTGGATTCAGGGGTCTGTGCATCCTGACGGGCCAGCCAGGGGTCATACCCAAGCATGGGAGTCGCCTCATCCCCCTGGTAATCCGTAAAGGACACGGTCTTCGCATCTACACCGGAAACCTGGTCTTTGACACCGTCCAAGGACACATGCAGGGGCGATGTAGGGAATATCCATTGCCAATGATGGGGGGTGGTCGCTGATAAGTGAAGGCTGCCCAGCTGGGGGCCTGTATAGTCAATGACGAATTTACGCTGGGATGCGGCGAACCGGCTGCTGTCGCACTGCAGGCCAGCATAGGATACCGCCAACTCATAAACCCCCTCATGGGGACTGTTCTGGTTGGCGGCAGAACGGGGAACCCGATATCCTCGGAACACCCAAGTGTCCGGACTCGCGGAGTCAGGAACCCAGGCATCAGGTTCGAACGACACTGCAGGGAATGCTGTCGGAGCGGCCGGACTGACGGAGCCATGGAAGAAATTCTGATTGCTCTGGTCACCGAGAGCCTGGTACAGAGGGAACCATCTGTCTTTCACTTTGAAGTCGACAAGCGCTTCGCCTCTGAAGTAGTAAGCAGGATCCGTAGAAGCGGGATTAGACTTGGCCTGTCTAAGTATTATCTGGGCCGTCCGCTTGTTCTGAGGGTTGTCGATCACCAGGGCATCGTAGGCTTCATTGAAGCCTGCGGCATCAGGATATTTGCTGACCAACTCGTCGAGGCTGACTTTCAGCACATTCCGCGCCCGGTCACCATCACCGCTGTCAACCGGATGCTCTGCCCAATCAGTAGCAGTCAGCACAATTTTCGACAGATCGTATAAACCTTCGTCTTTCAGATCGATCGTGAACCAGCCGTATTCATCCACCGGTATAGTCATGGTCCTTGCAGCAGAATCACCTATGGCATTGCCCTGCAAATCGGTTGGAGCAGGCATGGAAACCTGGACCGTGCCATGGCAAGTGCCCGCAGCGCAATTCCCGGCAATACCTGATGCTCCCTCCTGCGAGGCTCCTGGGACTTTATCAGCACCCCTCTGTTCCTTTGGCAGGAGATCCTGAACCCTGAACCGGACATGATTTTCCCCGGGACTGGTCACAATGGTCTTATGGGAGCCCTTGATAGGGAATCTGTGGATTATCTTCAATCCGTCACCACGCGGACCCTCAAATCCATCTGCCACTGGAGCACTGGTATCGATACCGAACTGAGTCCTTGAAGAAGCGAACCAACCAGGCAGAATATCCGCATTGAGCATAAAGGTGTATTTACCATTGGCCGGATAGGACCCGCTGGCTCCATTGACCTGCTCGACACTGTCTGCACAGGCCAGACTCCACGTCCAGTCTTCGCTGCGATCCTCGGTTATGTTGGATTCCTCCACCTTGCAGGCCGTCTTGGCCTCGTTGGACCCATTTGGCAGATCATCGCGCCAATACTTCAATACGCCGACATTTCTGCGGGGATCATTGGCCAGCGTACGGAGGTAGTAGGCCAAATACTGGTCTTTGGTCTGCACGGCCAAGCGGACATCTGAATTGAAATAATACCTGTCCAGCCCACTGCCGGAAGGGTCAGGAGGCACAGCGCCTGGCTTGCGGGAAGCGCCGGGGGAACGACTCGAAACCGCGATCCTGGGCTCCCCGAGCGTTTCATAGCTGACATCGATCAGCAGCCTGCCAATCATTGCATCCGTATTAGGAGCCTTGGAGCGATCCGTCTGCCCGCTCTTGAGGAGGAAGAAGTCATCTTCATTGCCGGCTTTATCAACGACTTTGGCCCTTATGGCGCTGAAATCGTAATATCCGGAGGATCGGAAATCCACGTCATAGTATTCGCCCTGTTCATCAGAACCTGTGGAGACAGAGTAATCACAGCCGTCATCGTCCCGAACGCCGGTATCAGCAGAGCACTGTTTCAACGGAACCGGAGTTCGGGGATTGCCTCGACTATCGACGCCGTCATAACGGCTTCCGTCCAACATGAGCTTTCCCAAGCCGGAGGCATAGGGATCGCTGCGACCATCATTCCTGATTCGCGGCGGGTAGTGTTGGCTGCCACTCGAATCGACGGTTGGCCTAGATGGAAGAACATCCTTGGCCCTCAGCCTGATGACGCGATCCCTAAAGGCCATGACGCCGTCGGAAACGGGGAAATCATCATCTCCAGGGTGTGTTTCAAGACCGTGGGACAAATAGCCGGCAGAGGTCAGCATAGGCTTTTCAGTGTCATAAATGAATGAAAGCTGGTTGGCATCCTGTCCGGCATCCGCTGGATGCAGGTAGCGGGCAAGCTCATCTTGGAGGCGGGCCTCATAACGGGCATTGGCATTGTACGGCAGCCTGTTCATATCGGCTTTGCATGATTGGTTGAGCACCTTCCAGACCCCTGAGTGATCCCCATGGCCCTGGCCGATTCGAGCGCTTCTTTGCGAGTATGAGGCGGGGCGCCCGCAAGAGAAGCTGACAGGAGGCTGATGATTGGGGTCATCGGCCTGGTTATGCGGAGGAATCCGACTTATGGTCATGGGGGCAAAATCGGCCTTGGGATTGGCTCGCTTGTGGTTGTTGAAGGCAATGTTGACTATACGGTCCAGCCAGGGGTCGCGTGACGAAAGAGACACTGTATCAACGCTGCTGAAATAACCGGAAAGCGGATCAGCCTTCGGAGCTCCGGATACCCATAGTCTGAGGCTTCTGTCAGATGTTGAATCCACAACTATGGAATTGGGGTGCTGAGCAAAATCGATATCCTTGCCTTCGCTATCGACCGCAGCCATACCTATGGAACTGAGCGTTTCCGAAAAGTCTCCGCTGAGGCTTTCGGCCCTCCCGCCTTCATTGCCCGAGGTTAATGTATAGCTGAATTTCAGCCGACAACTGTCCAACGAATATTCCTGACCACCTTGGGAGCTGTCCCCGCCATCGGTATATCTAAGCGTATAGGTCCGGGAAGGCCCTTGTCCGGGATCGTCGCTTTGCAGGACTGGACATGGTCCGCTGCCGGAGATGCCGATGCCTTCGATTGCCAGCGAGCCATCGCTTGAAGATTGCCAATCGACGCCATCCGCCGACCGCGGAGTGATGGTCATCGTAACAGAACGCGGCCCTGCGGCAATCCATGTTTTTCCGTCTGTAAGGTCATCTTCGGACTTCATCTGCCGATAAGTCATCGATACGGATATGCGATCCTTGGCGCTCTTCATCTCCGCCGCAGAGGCACGGGTGGGAAGCAACAGCTGCCATACGAGCAAGGCGAGACAAAACAGAACCGAAAAACTCATCATGCAGCAAAGGACCTTTATCGCCTTAGTGCTTTTTACGGGCTCCGCCATCGTGTCAAGACCTTTCTGCAAGCGTGGTTTGGGCCTCATCATCGCGAGCGCTGGTTTCGGCATGCCCATGGCCAATCAGAGAAGTCTGCTGCTCGTCATCATCAACCCCTGATGATTGCGCGCTCATTTGCCCGGATTCCGATGATGCATCGGCCGAATGCACCACGAATTCCACCGGATGCTGCTGGGAGGAGGCGAAATCCTGACTGTTCCCGATTCCCGGGTTGAAACCCAGATCGCCAGTCTGCTGTTGTGAGCCGACCATTGCCCATGTACCCGCCCTGGCTGTGCGCATCCGTTCAATTTCGGCAGCCTCGCTGCGGCCAGTGAGGGCATCCCGCACCTGGCGTATATGCAGGACCCTATAAAGCACAATCGCGGCAACCGCCAGAACCAGGGCAACCGCCAGAAATACCAAAGCCAGCATTCTCCAGGACCAGGCGTTCATTGCTTATCCCCCTTGATATCCACAAAGGCGTTGTCTATAGCGGCGCGAACCTGTTTTGAGGATTCATTGGCCTCATTTTTTCTCTCATCAAGCAAGGCAGTCGTAGGGGTTACCGAGGCGGCCAAGGATACGGACCGATCCGCCAAAGCGTTCATCTGATCCTTGCCAATGCCATCCGCCCTGAACTTCCTTGGAAAGATCTGCAAGGCGTCCAACGTCAGATTGGCGGCTTCCAATCGAATAACATCATTGCTCTCCTGGCGGGAAGCATCCAGCAATCGTTGCAAGCGCCTTGCATACGGCTTGTATCTGCCGGCATCCGATCCCTCATTGATGAGTGGGACGATTTGCGTGTTGAAATCCGCTATGCCTGCGTAGATATCCGCGAGTTCTGCCTTCTTGTAGTCCTTGCTCTTGGCTGCCTCGTGCATCCAGGGAGAGGCCGCCCTTATGCGTTCCATCCTCATTGATTCCTGATCCGTCATAGAGGAGCCTGAGGCTGTTCTGGCGTCTTCAGGCACCTTGAAGTAGTACCAATACAGCTTTCCTGTTTCAAAACACAGCCTCGACCAGTCCTCGGAATGCTTACGCAGGGAATTGCTGTGCTCGGTGATCACAGCATTGAATGTATGCTCCTCTTGTGGATCGAATGCACCGTCTGCCTTATACAAACTGATCAACCCGATATACGGGTCGACAGAGTCCGGTTTGATGGAGGCGGCATGGACAAAGTCGTTTTCGGCTCTAGCGCTGACCGTTGTCTGAGCGGCTTGATCCATCCAATAGCTGAAGTCGCCATTGCGCGTTCTATACGCCATGCCCAGCGAACATGCCGAAAGCGCAAAACAGACCGCTGAAGCGATTATGACAGCAAGGAACGCACGCCATTTTTTGGTGAGCGCTTGACGATGAACCTCATCAATCTCCCGGTAATGTCTCAATGCATAAGCCATCTGAGCACAGTTCTGGAATCTTGCCTCAGGGTTGGTCTGCGTCGCGACGGATATGATCTCTTCAAGGCCAGCAGACAAGGAGGGAACGATGTCCCGGATTGGTTTGAATGCTCCGGAACGCGGGCGCACGCCTGTCAGCAGGTTGTATAGTGTCGCGCCCAAAGCAAAAATGTCGGTGCGCTGATCCACGCGACCTGTTTCGCTGAATTGCTCGGGAGCACCGTAACCTTGCGTGCCCAGCTGCCTGTCGTCCCCGATCAGTGAGGACCGGTCATCATCCGCTCCCATTTCAATGGCAATGCCAAAATCTATCAGCTTGATGGCTCCGCTTGGGGTCACCATCACGTTCGATGGCTTCATGTCCCGGTAAATGATCGGAGGCTTCCGACTGTGCAGGTAGTGAAGCGCGTCACATAGCTGGATGCCCCAATCGACTACACGGTCTTCAGGCTGCGGCCCCTCGTTTTTCAGGATATCCGCGAGCGTCCGGCCCTCCACATAGTCCATGACGACATACAGCGTGCCATGGTCATCGATCAGATCAACAATCCGAGGGATAGACGGATGGTCCAAGCGCTTGATCATATTGGCTTCAACGGTGATGCTCTTGATGATCATGTCCCGCTTGACGGGATCGGTTACCTGCCTGATCTCCTTAACGGCCCATTGCTTGTTCAATGATGTATCCAGCGCAAGATAGACAGTGGACATTCCACCCTTGCCTATCTGCGTCAAGATACGATACCGCCCGCCGATTACCGTATTCTCAGCAACCACATCTCTCTCCAGTTTGAGCCATTGATCGACTTCGTTAAAGAAACCGCGTGTTCAGGGATCAGCCACAGTCCCGATCCCGACATCAATGCGGAATCAAGCCCCACTCCAATCCTCAACAAGGTTTCTGATTCCTGCGGAGAACGCTCGCACGCGAACATCGCAGTCCGGCAATCCAGGCTCGTTTATTCCGCTGGCAAGTACACATCCGACAGGCCGATTCTCATAGCACTACAACGAGCCACTGGAGAGAGACAGTTGCGGTTCCTTCTGATCATCGCTGACCAGAAGGAGCCGCAATGAGCCTAAACAGCTCCATTGCCTGCGATGGCGTGCCTTAAAGACAAGATGGCCAAAATACGCCTATACACGTCTTGAGCAACCATGCCGCAGACGTCTAAGGCACATATTTCCCTCGC
This sequence comes from Bifidobacterium sp. ESL0819, assembly GCF_052606245.1. Lineage (NCBI taxonomy): Bacteria > Bacillati > Actinomycetota > Actinomycetes > Bifidobacteriales > Bifidobacteriaceae > Bifidobacterium > Bifidobacterium sp. ESL0819. The sequence continues at coordinate 1,086,104 of NZ_CP199587.1, read as the reverse complement.
AGACAGAAAACCTACTGCAAAGAACTGGCCAGCTGGCTATCCAGATCAGACAGTGACTGCTTGGTCTTGTTCAGGAAGTTCTCCATGCCGTCCAGACCATCGACGGTCTGCGTGGCTCCTTTGGTGAATTCCTCATAAGACTGCTGGAAAGCGCCGGAGGCGCGGTCCGTCACGAACCCGCTTGCGACAAGGGCATCAATCTTGCTCTTCAAGGCATTCAATTCGGAGACGAGGGTATCGTGCCCATTCTTCAGATCGCTGACAGCGCCGTCCAAATCACCATAAGTAACCGATACATTTGCCATAACATTTCCTCTCATAGGACGAATTAGCCGATATGAACCCGCAAAAACAATCAGCTGCCTCAACCAACAACAAGAAAAGCTTATCACAGACTGGGAATTTCGTCTATTCAAGCGAGCTGCCGAATCCACAAAATTGCAAATATATTAGTTTTATGGCACGACTGCCTTCGGGAGCCCGCGCCTGTATCGGTACCACATCTGCCGGGTTATCGGCATGTCCGCATTTTGCGCAGAGGAGCCACATCATCCGTCTACCTGCACGAGCAGGAGGCCCCTTCACGCCGGGTGGCCGTCAGGGCAAGCGTCTACGGCCATGATGCCCATGAGCTCTTCTTGAGTGAGGCCAACTTCCTGGCCGGGCTCTCGATCCCCTGGACTGCGCCCGAGATCCTGACCTGCCGTTCCGGAGGATAAGAGGCAAGCGATATACTCCCTGGGCCGCTCCCTCTTCGGCAAGTTGACCGGGCGGCCCACCTCCGAACATGGATACCGGGTAGCGAACCGAGGACCAGCTGGCCCAAAGCCATCATGCATCGCGAACTTCAACGCCTGCGCCAGGGCGAGGCTTCGTTGGAATTCAAACAAATCCTTGACAAGGCTATGGCAAGAGACAGGGGTGGCCGCTACTATACCGCTCTCGACTTCGGCCGGGCCATGCCGAGGCTGCAGGGAGATACGTATGGCATACGACGCCCTTCATCGGAGAGAGGGGGGTCGAGAAGACGATTCAGGCATCAATTCAAGTTTGAACAGTCTCAGGGAGGACATGGCCAATCGGGGCAGCGGCAGACCTTTCCGCAAGCCGGAATCCGCATGGCGGATCGGGCAGAAGACCGGCTTGGGCTGGCAGTGGCGCAACGGCGGGCCAGGATGCAGACGCGACCAGCGTGAGCAGCAGGGTGCGCCCGGCCATGCTGGCGGAAGCGGTGCTCTTGGCAGCGGCCTTGGCCGCACTGGCGCTGGGGCTCTTTGTTTTGCCTGATCGAGACGGCGCCAGGTCTGGAAGAGCCGTGACCGATGCGGGCAGCGGACCGTCGTCCAGCGTCCTGCAGGAGACCGATGCCGGTTGACGGCCACGAACTCCAGGCTGAAGGGGCCCACCTTGAGCTTGTCACGACCCTTGACCTCCACCTCCCTGGGCTTAAGATGATGCTCCTCGCACTTGGCATCAACAAACCCCAGAGTCAGCTTCGAGCCGATCAAAGGAATATCCGGACGCAGCCTCAGCAGATAAGGCACCCCGCCGATATGATCCTCATGCCCATGAGTCAGCACCAGAGCATCCACCCGATCCAGCTTATCCTTGATATAGCTGAAGTCAGGCAGAATCAGATCCACGCCCGGCTGCTCCTCCTCCGGAAACAGCACGCCGCAGTCAATCAGCAGAACATGACCGTTATACTCGATCACATTCATATTGCGGCCAATCTCACCCAGACCCCCCAGCGGGACAATACGCATGGAACCCTTACGATACTTCGGAGGAGCCACCAGACGCTGCTCAGCCTGAGTACCCTTACCACAGGCGATAGCGACGCTGCTTTCAGGAGTAATTCAGATCAGTCCGGCAGCCTTCATGCCCTTTCGGGCAAGAGCCACCTGATCCTCATCGGGACCCAGATTGGGCAGCCTCATGGCGGTCTGGTCCAATCTGCCGACCGCCTTCAGAGCAGCCTTGGCCATGACAGCCTGCTGACCCTGACCATTGAGAGCCTGGACCAGCGGGTCCAGACGTGCAGCCAAATCCCTTGCGCCATCCAGGTCGCCGGCATCGAATTCATCGGCCAGGCGCTTCATAGGTCCGGAGGCTACATGGGCGATAACCGATATGACGCCGACAGCACCCAAGGCCAGGAAGGGCATATAGAGGCTGTCGTCGCCTGAATACCAGGTCAGGCCGGTCTCCTGGCGCTTGCGAGGCATGGAGGCCAGGTCGCCTGTGGCATCCTTGACGGCTGTTATTCCGTCCAGCTCGGCCAGCCTCCGGTAGGTATCCAGTTCCACGTGCAGTCCGGTCCGTCCAGGCACATCGTAGAGAATGATCGGCCGCTGAGCCGACTGGCAGACCGAACGGAAGTGGGCCACTACCCCATCCTGGGAGGGCCGCGAATAGTAGGGCATGACCACCAGCAGGGCATCGGCCCCCGCCTCCTGGGTCATCTCCACCATGCGTACCGTGTGCGCCGTGTCATTGGAGCCTGCACCCGAAATGACCGGCACGTCGACGGCATCTTTGACGGCCCTGACCAGATTGGCCTTTTCCTCCATGTGGGTGACGGGAGACTCGCCTGTCGTGCCGTTGACCAGGATGCCGTCGGCCCCATCAGCCACCAAGGTGCGGGCCAGATCGGCGGCTGCCCCGTAATTCACGGATCCGTCTTTATTCATAGGCGTGATCATGGCGGGGATCACCCGTCCAAACGGGGCAGGGGGAAGCAGATGGGCACCAGTCTCAGTCATATCTTCACGCTCCTTCCATATGGGGACGATCCTGCGGATATCAGAACAAGTAGCGGTCCAGACCGACGCTCAGGCCGGGGATGCTACCGGCTCGGCGTACAGCCAGGAGGACTCCAGGCATGAATGAGACACGTTCGAAGCTGTCCGCGCGGATGGTCAGCTGCTCACCAGGGTTGCCCATGAGAATCTCCTCATGAGCATTGAGCCCGCGCAGGCGGACGGCATGGACATGAACACCGTCAACCACCCGGCCCCGGGAAGGATCAGGCTGTTGGGTCGCGTCGGGCATGGGGCCCATGCCAGCCTGACGGCGAGCCTTGGCAATAGCGGAAGCAGTACCCAGAGCCGTGCCGGAGGGGGCGTCAACCTTGTCGGGATGATGCAGCTCAACCACCTCGGCCGACTCGAAGTAGCGGGCAGCCATAGCTGCGAACCGGTCGGCCAGCACTGCGGAGATGGCGAAGTTGGGAGCGATGAAGACGCTGACTCCGGGATGCTCAGCAAGGGCCTGCCTGACCTGGTCCAGACGCTCCTTGGTCCAGCCAGTGGTGCCGATGACGGTGTGGACCCCCTGCCCTATCAGGGTCAAGGTGTTGCCCAGGACGGCATCGGGTCTGGTGAAGTCGACCGCCACATCCGTATTGCTCGGATTGATGGCAGCCGGATCATCATCCGGCCCCAGCAGCAGAGCCGTCTGCATATCCGGCGCGTCCTTCAGAGCACGCACCACCTCGGTTCCCATGCGACCGCCTGCGCCCAGCACCGATACGCGGATCATCGGCTGCCTCCTTCTTGGCTGTTCATTTCACTGCGTATTTTCGCCCTTTTCCACGACCATACCCCTTCTGCGGCTCCTGGCCCAGCCCAGCATGGCCAGAGGGACAGCGCAGCAGGTGACCACCGCCGGGATGGTCATGCCGCCGTGAGGCCCGAACTGATCCAAGGCGACTCCGGCCAGGGTGGATCCCAGGGAGGTGCCGATGGATCCGCCGGTGGACAGCCAGGAGAGCCCCTCGGTCAGGGCACGGGCATCCACGTTCTCGCGCACAATCAGGTTGCCGGTAGCAAAGATCGGGGAGACGCACAGGCCGGTCAGCACCTCGGCCAGGCCCAGCAGGACCAAGCTGTCCATGACCAGGCGGAAGACCACGTAGCCCAGGGTCAGCAGCACCAGGAAGGTCGTCAGATAGCGCCAGCGGGATCCTTTGAGCCTGACCGAGCCGAAGATCAGCGCCCCGCACAGGGAGCCCAAGGCGAACAGGGCCAGCTGCAGGCCCACAGCACCCTCGCGGCCCATGGACTTGGTCAGGGCGGTCACCGAGACGTCAACAGCCGAAAAGCTCATGTTGAAGATGACGAAAATCACGACCAGCAGGAGGATGCCCGGGTAGACCAGAGCCGAGCGAGAGCCCCGGAGGCCGTCGGTTTCGCTTGGCAGAACGGTTCCGTGGGCATCCACCGGGGAATGATCCGCTGCCGACTGGTCAACGGCCTCCATGCGAACGACGGCCGGAGGCTCGGTGGAACGCATGGCAAAGAAGGCCAGTCCGCCGACCAGCAGAGCCAGGGCGGGCAGGTAGAGCTGGGAGACCGGGCTGACCGAGGTGGCCAGGTAGGCGGAGAGAATGGGTCCAAGGATGAAGACGCACTCGTCCAGTCCCGACTCCAGGGCGTAGGCCGTGTTGAGCAGATTGGTCTTGTCATCGCGCAGCACCCAGGCCCAGCGGGTGCGCACCAGTGCTCCGAAGGCGAACTGGGTCAGACCCATCAGGGCCGCCAAGACGAAAAGCACTCCCAGGGGAACCCGGCGCATGGCCCCTATGGCGAACCCCAGAATGGCCAGAGCCTGCACAATCAGGGCGGTCACCCCAACCCGGCGCTGGCCGAACCGGTCGAACAGACGGGCGTAGAAGGGGGTGACCAGGGCCGCGCAGAGCGTGTAGACGGCACTCATCAGACCGGCCGAGGTCCAGTTGTCATAGATGTTGTTCAAGGCCAGCACAATGCCCAGACCCATCATGCCCAGGGGCAGGCGGGCCAGAACGGCCGAAAGGCAGAAACCAGCGGCGCCCGGGTAAGTGAACAGGCGCAGGAAGGGGGATTTAGCGGCCGCCATGATCACCGTCCTTGCCCAGCTGGTCGCTCACACGGTCGCCGTAGATAAAGATGTCGTCAATCCCCTCGAAGAACTGCGGGTCGTCGGAGGGATCGCGCCCGGCGAAGGCAGCATGGTCCCGCCCCTTGAGCTCGGCCAGCCGCTCCATTCCCTGATGGTCGTAGAAGCCCACGTCGCAGGAGGAGTCCGTATGCAGGTAGAAGCGATCAATGCCTGCCTGGTCCAGATGCTCCAGGGTGTCCCGCCATAGGGCGCCGCCCACGCCGCGCCCCCGGGCGCGGCTGGAGACCAGGAAGAGCCTCAGTTCAGCCTGGGGCGGGACGGCCAGACCGCACTGCTTCTCCAGCTTGACCTCGGTCAGCTGCCACTGGCGGGCCCGGTCCAGGGTCTGAGCGCCCAGCGGTGTGGCAGACAACTGCTGGTCCACCTGCTCAAGCTCCTCTTCGGCTTGGGGAAAGCACAGTTCGCCACGTCCCTCGGCCAACAGGGTTACTCCCAGAAAATCCCGCCCATCGACAGCTATCCGGGCCCTGGTGGCACCCACCAGGTAATGCAGGATGAAGTGGGCTGCGCTCAGCCGGGACACAGTCCCCTCGGAATCCTCCTGCACCTTCCAGGTGGCGTCAAAAGTCCCCACCAGGTCGGGCATATCCGCCCAGACCATGGGTCTGATCTGCACGCTCCCCCTCCTGCGGGAGGCATGGTCACGATTACTCGACGTTGTCATCTGTCTCATTGCTCCATTCGGGCGTACCGGCCCTACGACGGTCCGTGGCCATCTGCCGATCGCCTGCTGTTCATGATTGCTGATACGCGGCACCCATCGCCCTTATCTGGCGGGGTCTGCCGCAGACTCAGTCCTCGTCCGACTGCTCGGGTATGCCCTCGGCCAGGGATGCGAGAATTTCTTCTTCGGTCCTGGCACGGGCCCTGACGAGTCGATCCTGGGGCCGGTCTTCGCTTACATAATAAAGGCAGGCGTCGATGGTCGACAGGCCGATACCCTGCAAGCGTGACAGAAGCAGACGGTAGAAGTCCAGCTGGACCAGACGGCGGTTGGTCGACTCCTCTCCGTGCGGCCGGGATCCGGTCTTCCAGTCCACGATGGTGTAGCTGACATCCAGGCGATCCGGGTCAAGCCCCCCTGCGAAGACCGCGTCCAGCTTGCCCTTGACGATGGAGCCTGCCAGCACCGCCACGATCGGCCGTTCCACCCAGACGGGGGTGCGCTGTGCCCAGTCAGAATCAGCCAGCCGCTGCTCCCAGGTCAGCAGACGGGCCTGCACAGGATCGGCCTTGGAATCCAGGGATTCCCGCTCCCGATCAAGCCCGTCCAGCATGCGCGCCCGCTCAGCCATGGCCCCAGGCCCCAACGGACCATCGAGCATATTCGGCGCTTCCGCCTGATCGGGCAGGTCCACCAGTCCTTCAGGTGCGGAGATTTCAGGCAGGATGAAGCGCCTGGCCCAGTCGTGGAAGCGGGTGCCTGCCTCGGCCTTTGGGGTAGCCACCTGGGGCATGGGTCTGACCAGCCCCTGCCAGTAATCCCTCTCCATCTTGGGATCGCCCTCTGCCGAGCCGGCCTGGATGGCGGTGACGCTGCGGGCCCCGTGCCCCAGGATCCGACGGCCAGTGCTCCGCAATAGGTCCAGGTCCGTGAGCAGCTGATCGCCAGCGGCCCCCAAGCGACCCGTGCTGACCTGCAGGACGCGGACCGCATTGGCGTAGAGCCCGTCATCGCCCTCCTCAGGAATTGCGGGATTGCCCGTATCCCCGGCGCGCACCCAGGTAGCCGAACGGTCCAAGGCTTCACGGGTCCGCGCACTCAGAATCGGAGGCCAGAGCACCTGGTCACGCTTGCCGTCTCGGGCAGCGACCTGATCCACCTCTTCCAGGGCCCGGTCGACGATGGACTGGCGGTAGGACTGGGCCTGCTCACCGACAAAGAGCCCCAGGGGCGGCGTCGGCACGCCCTCCTGCGCGTCCTCTGAATGCTCCAGCTTGACAGCATCGGGCTCTTCCTGGAAGAGCTCCACCAGTTCGGTCCAGAAGTTGGAGGCCTTATCCGGGTCCGGAGCTGGCGTGTTCAAGGCCGCAGACTCCGCCTGAGCGTCCTGGCTGAAGGTCAGTAGCAGGTCATGCCGGGCCCTGGTCGAAGCCACATAGATCAGCCGCCGCTCGTCGTCCAGCAGCCGCCGTCCATACTGTTCGCGCTGAGAGGGGGCAATGGCATCGGCCCGGATCGGGTCGGCCTGGTCGTCCAACCCACTCTCCCGAGACAGGCCCATGGCCTCCTCCTCCAGGCCAGCCAGGTCCATCCGGCCCAACAGGTCTTCAGGGTCAGCTCCCAGGGGGGCGTTGTGAGGAAAGCGTGGCAGAATCATGGCATCAGCCCGCACCGGCACCGGCACGGACTGGGGATCGACCAGCCAGGTACGGGCCGTGCAGTTGTACTGGTAGACCGGGCCGTCCGGAGATTGGACCACCGGCTGGTCCAAGGCGGGCTTGACGGTGAGCCGATCGCCTTGGCTGCTGGGAAAGGCTCCCCGTTTGAGCCCGACCACCGCCACGGCATCCCACTCCAGACCCTTGGCCTGGTGGACGGTCATCAGGGTCACGTCGGCCTGTCGTTCGTCTCCGTCAGTGGGCAGTTCGGGACTCTGATCCAGAGAGGACAGCCAGGAGACGAACCCGCGCAGACTGGGCCCTAGGCCCTGGGGCAGCTCGGACAGGTAGACATCCACCTGGTCCAGCAGGGCCTGGATGCCCGCCTTGGCCTGGCTGGGCTCCAGAGGTCGTTCAGGATTGGCCAGAGAACGGGCCAGCACCAGGTCCACGTCCAAGTCCAGGGCACGGATGGCCGCGATGACCACCTGGCGCAGGGGGGCCGAGGATTCAGCCTGGACCTGGCAGATGACCCGGGCGGCCTCGGCGGCTAGGATCCGTCCCCTGGCGGACAGACCTGAGCTCTTCAAGAGCTCTGGCAGGTCATCGCGCAAAAGCAGGTCCACCAGGAAGACGTCGTTGGGGACCTGGTCACGGTAGCGGTGCAAATCCTCGCGACGACGACGCGGATCGGGGTCGGACTCAACCAGGCCGGCACGGACAAGAGCCCGGTACTGGCTGTCCTCATTGACCCCTGCCGCCAGGGAGGCCAGAGCGCTCAGGTCGGCCGCGTCCATGCCGAACCGAGCCGAGGCCAGCAGACGCATCAGGGAATCGCTGTCGGTATGGTCGCAGATCAGGGAGAGCAGAGCCCGCAGATCCATGACCTCGGGCCGGTCGAAGAGGGAGGAGTACCCGACGACCTGACAGCTCAGCCCTGCAGCCTCGAGAGCCTGGCGGTACCTGGGAAGGGCTGCCTTGGAACGGAAGAGAACAGCTACATGCGGTGCATCGCCCTGATCGCCATAGAGCTCGCGGGCCCTGAGGGCGAACCTGACCACGCCGTCGATCTCCTGGCCGCCGGTGCTGTAGCCCAAGAGGCCAACGGTGCCCGGGTCGGCGTCCTCACGTGGACGGAGCCTGGCCACGTCCACCTCGCGCAGTTCCGCTTCAGACCGGCTCTCCTGGCCCCGATGGCGCAAGGGGACGGTCAGCTGGTTGGCGGCCTTGAGCACCCAGCTGGAGTTGCGGAAGGTGCGCGACAGCGTCAGCGGGTCCTGATCCTGCGAGCGCCCAAAGGCGGTTACGCCAGACAGGGAACCGCTGTCGGAGGCAGGTCGGTCGGCCAGCATGCCGAACTGGGCCTGGAAGGTGCGGAAGGCTCCGGGGCTGGCTCCACGCCAGGCATAGATGGACTGGAAGGGGTCGCCCACGGCGGTCACGGCCGACCTGCCAGGAGCCTGATCCACACTCCCCTGTTTCTCTCTAAGGCGCTGCGGATGGAAGATGGCCGCCAGGAGCAGGGCCTGGGTAGTGGAGGTGTCCTGGTATTCGTCCAGAAAGACGTGGCTGTAGCGGCGTCGCAGCTGGGCACTGATGGAGGGGAAACGGTCGACCAGCTGGAAGGCAGCCAGGGTGAAGTCGCCGAACTCGGCCATATTGGCCTGGCGCTTGGCCCGCTGGTAGTCCTGGACCAGAGTCAGCAGCTTCTCGCGCGTCAGAGCGGCCCGTCGCATGGCATCCACCCGGTAGAGGCGAATGCTCTGCCGTTTATCTTGGAAGGCCTTGATTTTGCCCTGGAAGTGCTCGTCAGTCTCCTTCTTGCTGCGCTTGGGCGGCGTCTCGCTGACTCTGGGCTCGGCATTCGGCACGGGCTGGTCGCCGATCAGCTGGTCGGCTCGATCCACAAAGGCACGGTCCCAGGCACGAATGCGCTCCACAGCCTGGTCGAAATCCGGGCACTCGCTGCTGATCATGGAGGTGGTCACCGCCCCGGTCAGCCCCAGAACCCGGTTGACGGTGGTCGAGAAGGTTGAGGAGCCCAGATCGTCGGATTGGCCATCCTGTGCTGAGGCACCGGCAGGAAAGATCAGATCCAGATGGTCGGCGACCACCTGTGAGGCCAGCTGGTAGGCCCCTGCCGAACTCAGCGGACGAGTGTCCTGGTCCATGCCCACCAGCAGGCCGTACTGGCGCACGATGGACTGGAAGAAGGCGTCATAGGTGGACACGGTCGGCTTGAGGAAGCTGCGTTCAGGGTCCACGGCCGAGGCGCCTCTGCCCTGGTCGCGTCGGATGACCGCCGCCCCCACCCTGGACTGGAGTTCGGATGCGGCCTTGCGGGTGAAGGTCAATCCCAGAATCTGCTCGGAGGGCACCCCCCGGCGGATCAGGGCGATGATCCGGCTGGTCATGGTCATGGTCTTGCCCGAGCCGGCGCCGGCCACCACCAGAAGATCCTCGTTGACATCCGCATTGACGATGGCGGACTGTTCGGCAGTCTGCTTCATTCCTGATCCTCCAGTAGATTGGGCGCCACCAGCTGCCATGCCTGACATGCCTGCCCATTGCCGGCCCGATGGCAACGGGCAGGGTCGAAGACCGCATCATCCCGGCCAGCCGTCAGCTTGACCCCGGCAGCGAAGAAGATCCTGGCTATCATGGTCAGCCCCCATACAGCCTGGGAGGAGTTCCGCGCGGCTCGGATCATGGCCCACAGGTCCGCATCCACCCCAGGCGGAACCTGTTCGGACAGATCGGCGGGCTCGGCCTTGGACTCGAGCGGGGAGGGCATGCCGGTTCTGGGCTGAGCGATAGTGACTAGCCTGTCACGCTCGAACAGCGGCGGCTGGTAGGCCATCTCCTCCCGGCGCAGTCCCGTTTGAGCGTTCTTGGGCGGGAACTGCAGCTGCAAGAGCAGAGACTGGCTCAGCTTCATTCCCTCGGTCCTGTCCAGATCAGGGGCCTGGGGCAGGCTCCAGGCCGCACCCGCCTCCGGGCTGCTGCCAGGCGTGGGCGGGAAGGCCAGTCCCAGCTGATAGCAGATCAGCTGCAGATCGTTGAAGAGCTGACCCTGGGTATAGGAGACTCTGCCGGTCTTGTAGTCCACCAGACGCAGACGGATGCCCTCGGGCAGGGACCTGACCTCCAGACGGTCGATGCGGCCGGTCAACCTGACCGTCGTCCCGGCATCCAGAGCTGCGGGAAAGCCGTCGACCAGGCCGGACATCAGGGCGAAAAGCCCGTCGGCATCAAGAGGTCTGTCCGGGAAGGTGGCCCGCCAAAGAGGAACCAGGTTCTCCACGGACAGGCTGACGTCAAAGGAGCGTTCGCTCTGCACGCCTAGCAGATCGCCGACCGGGACCGGGTTCTTGCCTTCCAGGCCGTATTCGGACGTCGAGGAGCGGACGAAATAAGAGGCTAGGCTGTCCAGAATGGATTCCACCCGGCTGCTGCGGCCGCGCTGGTCATAGAGCTCGTCAGGGTCCCGCAGGCGCTGTTCCTGGGGAGCCAGCTGCTGATAAATGTCCAGGAGCGCATCTCGCACCTGCTGCTGGCGAACATCCGGGTTGCCTTCGCTAGGACGGTCCAGACCCTGGGCTGTGCCCTCGCTGGCCACCTTGTGGATCAGCGAGCCGAACTCAGTGGGCACCCTGGAAGGAGAGGGTCCGGAGAACTGATCTGCTAGAGCCCACTCCAGGGGACAGTTCCAGATGGCATCAACAGCCGACGGCGAGAGTAGGACCACCTGGCGGTCGGACCGGTGCTCATGGCGCTGGTCACGCTCGTGTGTTCGAACTGCCTGGGTGGCTTGATTGACGGAAGCATGTGCTGAACGAGGGGCACGGTCTCCTTCAGTGATCGATGCGACACCTGTGGCAGCGGCCACGGCTCTTGATCCGGCGTCCTGTTCAAGCGAAACCACGTCATCCGGGTCTTGCTCAACTGCGGAGTGCTCATCTGGGGCATGCTCATTCGAGGCCGGCTCAGCGGCACCCTCATGATCATGGTCATAGAAGAATGGCCAATGTCGGGGATCAGCCGAATCCTGGCCCTGTTCCGCCAGCAGCCGCAGGGTTTGCACAGCATCATCCACTCGCTCACGGTCGATCCGATCCTCCGGAAGCAGCGCTTGGATAGCCAGGATAGAACGGGCAGCCGCCGTCAGGCCTCTGGCAGACGCTTCCAGTCCCCCGTAGCGCTCACTGTCGCCTGAGCCAGCGCCAACCATGCTGAACTCGGCCTGGCTCATGTCGGCGGTGCGCGGATAGCGTTCAGGCAGATAGCCGTAGAGAAAGTCCGAAGGAACCAGATCGTCGTTCCAGACCGCGCTGATACGCACCTGAGTCCGGGCCCGGGTCAGCGCCTCCAGAAAACCCTTCTTCTCAGCGTAGAGAATGGAACGCAAGGCAGGATCATGGCTGAGCGTATCCGCCAGGGGGTCGCCGATGCGATCATGCAGGACCAGGTCAGCCAGCTCCTCGGCTCCGAACATGGTGTCGCGGGGAATCAGATTCGGCCAGACCCCGTCCTGGACGGCGGGCAGCCAGACCAGGGGCCAGTCGGCGGCAAGGGCGGCAGCGCCGGCAGGTGTGGTCAGGGTGACGGCATGCTCAATGGGCCCAATCCGCGCCAGGGAGTCGGCCTCGATCTGCATGGTGCGCACCTGGTCCATGAAGGCATCGACCGTGGGGAAACGACGGGACCCAGCCGCGTACTGGAAAAGCCGCATGAGCGCGTCCAGGCGGTCGTTGGCCTCCTCGCCCTCCTGGGTGGCCATCAGGGCCCGCCGCTGCCAGTCGTCAGCCAGATCCAGACTTCGCCAGGCCTCCCAGAGCACATATTGGGGCTGACGGTCCTCCAGGGCGCCGATGCGGGTGGCCGTCAGACGCAGGACCTGCAGGGCCTTGTCCAGGACCAGTACGTCAGGATCCTCCTTGCGCCCTCCGGCGATAGCGGTCATCGCTTCCAGAATGATCCCCGAGGATCGGCCATCCGGGTCCAGAACCAGCAGGGTCTCCAGGGCCTGAACCGACAGGATGGCCGGGCGTGGAGCATGCCGGTCGCCCAGATCCGCCGGCTGGTCGGGGGCCGACGCATTGGAGAAGGAGCCTGATTTGCCTCCCTGCTCAGAGGAGTCGTGCTTGGCCAAGAGGGAATCGTCGACGCTGATGCCGGATGAACGGTCCCGCTGAACCCGCCGTTGGTCCAGGTCCTCGACCCAGGTCTGCCAGACCTGCTGCAGGAGCGGCAGATCGTCCAAGGAGCCCGATGAGTCCGTCTCGCTCCCCTGCTGTGCGGACAGGGGTATCGGCATGCAAGGTCCCTGCGATTGCCGTAGCTCTCTCCCCTGCTGTGCGGACAGGGGGACCAATGCGGCCATGGTCTCCATGATGGACTCCAAACGCTCCATCCTGACAGGGCGCTCTGCACGAGCGGCAGTGGCGGGAACACGAAAAAGGGGGCTGGCCATCAGGGTGCGCAGGCGCGAACGGATCCAGGCAGCCACCTGGGCAGGATCGTCCGGGTCGCTTCCGGCGACGGGGTCCAGTACCGATTGGGCCAGCTCGACCAGGGCGAAGAGACCCTGGATGGCAGGCTCCTGGCTGAGCGGACGAGTCACTGAGGAAAAGCGCACCGGCACGCCCTGAACGCGCAGCTTGCGACCCAGGGTGCGCAGGGTCGCATTGTCGTGGGCGATGACGGCCATGTCGTTCCAGTCGTGCTTGTCGGTCAGGAACTCATGCTTGATCTGCCAGACCAGATCATCATCCTCCTGGTCAGGGGTGTGGAAGAGCCTGGTCTGCACGCTGCCGTCACGGATCAGACTGCCGCCAGCAGCCAGGGATGCCACCGGCCCGGCGCCGGGCCAGGCGGGCAGCTTGCCGGGTCTGTCAGGCAGGGGGGTGTCGTCCTCCTCAACCCCGGCGATGCCCAGACTGACCCTCGCAGCCACCAGATCGGCATAGGAGCCGGGAGCTGCTGGATCTGAACCCTGACTGTCTCCGGTCTGGTCTGCGGACGCTTCCGTCACCACCATCCTCCGAGGTTTCAGGGTCACGGTGGCGGCGCCCAGGCAGGCAAAGTCCTGGGCCAGAAGAGGGGCGGCGGCACCTGACATGGGCTTGGACAGGGCCGTCAGACGATTGGCCAGAAATTCCGGGTAGGAGCCGCGGAAGGACTGGACCGACTGGTCGGGATTGCCTACCAGAAGGAGTCGGCAGCCAGCCTGGTTCAAACCCTGCAGCAGTCCCATACCGGCCAGGGTGATGTCCTGCCAGTCATCCACGACCAGCAGGTCGGGCAGATCCTCACCAGCCAGGCCGTCCAGGCTGCGGGAGGCTTCAGCCATAAGCATGGAGGGATCCAGGCGGAATTCGTCCGGGTAGCTCTTGGTGATGCTCTGACGGTATTCATCCTCCAGGGCAAAGGCCAGCCGCCACTGCAGACCCAGCCGGTCGCGGCGGTCGGGATCCATGGGCTGGACGGCCAAGGCGTCCAGAAGCTGATCCCGATCTCCGCTGTCCAGGCCTAATTCCGTCATGCGGGCGAACATATCCCGTAGTTGGGCGATGAATCTGTCAGCAACCCCTACGACCCGTCCCTGACCATCGCCGACCAGGACGGCCGACCAGCCTGCCCCGTTGCGGAAATATCGCTCCAGAAGCCGACAGACCGGGCAGTCGTCACCCGCCTGCACATGCTCCAGATGGACGGTCATGACCTGCCGAAGCAGGGCATCCTCCTCAGCGCCGTTGAGCAGTCGGGGCAGAAGCGGATCATGTCCGCCCTGGGATAGCCGGGACCGCGTCAGCAGACGGAAAGCCAGGGCCTGCAAGGTGCCCACAGGTCGAGTTCGGTCGGACCTGCCCCGCTCCATAATGACCCTGTGGCTGACCTGATCGGCCGCAGTCCGACCTGATACAGCCATGCTCGCACCATCGCCGAACCTTTCCATACCGATCAGCAGGGCACGGGTGGCCAGACTGGTCTTGCCGCTGCGGGGGGAACCAGCCACCACCAGGGCCCTGGTGGGCCGACCTTCCTTATTCCGGAGCCGATCGCCGATAAGGTCGCGCACCTGTTCCATGGCCTCTTGCGGATCCACCGGCGACTGCTTGCTCATAGCTTCAAGAATAAGGTCCGGCATGGTCCATCTACAGGCCCCGAAGACCACTGGTCCGGTAGTGTCGGCAGGAAGCTGAAAAGGAGGTCTGATCGGGAACGGCGTGCTGTTATCGTGGATAGCAGTTCTCAGACAGAGTCCTCAGGAGGTGTCTCTTGCAGCAGAATGGTTCCCAGGCCCAGCGCCCGGGTGCGGCTCCAGTCATGGACCAGGCGCCGGCGCTGCCCGGGCTTCGGCTCCTGCGGCCCCTGGACCTGGGAGGCACCGCCGCCGTCTATCTGTACGAACAGGAGGGGCTCAACCGACCAGTGGCAGTCAAGGTGGCCATCCAAAGCAACATGGACCGAAAGACTCATCAGCTCTTTCTGCGAGAGGCCAAAACCCTGGCCAAGCTCTCTACCCACCCCTGCATCCTGAGCATCCACCAGGCCCTGGTCAGCGATGACGGACGGGATTGCCTGGTACTCGAATACGCTCCGGGCGGCAGCTGCAAGTCCATCATGCTCAGCGGGGGCATGGACCAGGAAGGCGTGCTGGATCTAGGGGTGCGCATGGCTTCGGCTCTCTGCTGCGCCCATGAACGGGGAATCCTGCACCGGGACGTCAAACCCAGCAACTTTCTGATCACCGACCAGGGCCTGCCCGTCCTGGCCGACTTCGGCATCTCGTCGAGCATCTATGAAGGCGAACAGACCGGCGGGCTTTCCATACCCTGGGCGGCGCCAGAGGTCCTGGCAAATCGCTCGGGAGGATCGGAGGCCAGCGACATCTACTCCCTAGGCGCCTCGCTCTTCGGCATGTTGGCTGGCCGCTCTCCCTACGAGTACGCCTACCAGGCCCGGAATGAAAGTCACCTGGCCCAGCTGATCATGACAGCGGAAACTCCTGTTCTGCACATGGGCGAGACCTCTCCTGTCTTGGCTGCGGTTCTGAAGAAGGCCATGGCTCATGACCGGGACGACCGCTACTATTCGGCGTTGGAGTTCGGCCGCGCGCTTCAGGATGTCCAGGAGCAGCTCTATGGCCATGCAACGCCGTTCATCGGCGAGGGAATCGACCCCTATCCGAAGACGGATGCACGTCCGCATGCCAAGGTCGGAGCCATTGCGGGCCGGCCGGAAAGGAAGGAATCCGACCCCCTCTGGACCGAGGCAGGGGCCAGATCCGAATCACGTCAGCAACCCGGTAGGGGAACGATCGCTGACCATGAACATAGCCGGGCCAGGCGGTTTTCCGGCGGGGGTCGCCGTGTGATTCTTCCGGCTCTGATTCTCGCTGCCGTCCTGGCCCTAGTCCTGGTCTGGGCCCTGGTTGTCGGCCTGCCTAATGGTGCCAAACAAGGCTCACAGCCGACTACAGGCTCCTCCCAGACGCACTCCCAACAGGCGCAGTCACCAGACCCGACGAATTCGAGCGACTCCCAAGAGCTACAGGAGGGCCCTGTTCCCTCGCCCACACAGGGTCAGGGCCGCTACCAGGGCACCACGGCAGTTTTCACCTGGACCAATCCCGACCCCAAGCCAGGAGACACCTATGTTTGGCGTCCCTTGGACCAGGACGGCACCGGAGGCCATGGCCAAAGCGTTCAGACCCGACAGCCGACCGCCCGCATCGACGATCCACAGGGGGGTCAGACCTGCATTAGCGTAACTCTGGTGCGTGCCGACCAGAGCATGTCACAGGACCCGACCATCATCTGTGCAGCTCAATGAGCTACGGTTGTTGTAGTCCGCATTCGACCACCCCGATTTTCACAGACTGCCAAGACCTTGGAAATCAGCTAAAATCGGTCGTCAGAGAGGGGCATTGACGGCGGTCGGGGACCCAACGGAGAGGCAAAGGCATATCCCAGGCACCCTGTCGTGCGGGAAAGGAACTTACGGAATTATGGACTTGCGGGGACGATTCCTGCGGATGCGCCGCGCCGGGCTGCGTCTGCGGCATGCACTGGCCGTCCGTGCCAGGAACCCTGCCGTCATCCTAGCTGTCACGCTGGCGGCGCTGATCCTGCTCGTTCTTGGCGCCCTGTTCGTGCATGGAGTGGACCGCCGTGCCGTTCAGGTGGACGACGGCAGCATCTGGATCACCTCCCAGAACGAGCGCAAGGTCGCCCGGTTCAAGCCCGACATCGGAGAGGCGGACGTGGCCCTGTCGACGGGCACTGATCACTTCGACCTGGCCCAGAGTGGATACGCGGTCATCCTGGGCCGTGAGGGAGGGATGGCTCCCATAGCGGCCTCCACCGCTGCTCTAGGGGACACCACCCGGTCGGATGCCAGAGTCCAGCGGATAATCAACGGGCCCACTTTGGTCCTCTTCCAGGCGCGGACTGGCAGGATCTGGGTGGGTCAGGCCGCCTCGCCGGGAAATCTGGACACGCAACGCCGAGACCCTGTGCTGACCTTGGGCTCCGGAGCCGCCGTCACTGTGGATGCCTCCGGAGTCGTCTACGCCTACCGGCCCTCGGACGGGGTCGTGCTCAGGATCGATGGACCCGACTCACGGGCCCACCGTGAACTGGACTCCTTGACTGGCCACGCCCCCATCCGGGCCACTGCGCTCAGCGTCATCGACGGAAGACCCGTCCTCCTGGCCGGCGATCGGCTTTACTGGCCACAGGGATCCGTCCGTATACCGCACCGGGGAGACCTGCAGCTTCAGTCCACTCCAGTCGATATGGACCGCCAGGGACCCTGGGCAGGCCTGACCGATCAGGAAAGCGTCCACCTGGTTGAACTGGATCACCCCAAGAATCACATTGAGACAGTACGTACCGGCGGCAGCGGTCAACCCGCCCAGCCGGTCTCCTCGGGCGGATGTCTCTGGACGGCCTGGGCCTCCTCGGGACGGAACTTCCTGCGACTGTGCGCCACAGGGAAAGCCGTGCCACAGGTCCGGTCACAGCAGCCGCATCCCGCCACACTGGAGGCCATCAGCCCCACCTCGGATCTGGTCTTCCGGGCCAACCACCGGAGGGTCATCCTCAACGATGTGCTGACTGGCGATGTCTGGAACCCCCGATCCTCCACCAAGGTGATCCGGCCGCAGTGGCAGACCATGGAAATCAAGCACGCGGACAGCAACGATCAACGCCAGGACTCAGCCGACAATCGCCAGCGTTTCGCAGCCACCTGCCGATCAGGGTCCCAGCCCATCCAGGCCCAGGATGACAGTCTGGGCATTCGGGCCGGATCCAGAGCCCTGCTGGACCCTTTGCGCAACGATCGCCAGACCGATTGCTCGGTTCTGCGGATCGAGGATGCGCGAAGCTCGCAGGGTAATCTGCGCCTGACTCCGGTTATGAACGGACGCTATCTGCAGGTGGATGCCAGCGACGCACCTGACGGCCGGGCCCGAATCAACTACTCCATCACCGACGGACGCGGACAGGTCTCCTCGGCCGGCATCGACCTCAACATCGCCCCAGCCAAGATGGACCAAGGCGACCAGGCACCGGTCCAGAACGACACCCCTCCCGAGTACGAGGTGGAGCAAGGGGCCACGACCACCGTCAACGCCCTGTCCGGCTTCGAGGATCCCGAGGGCGATCCGTTGACCCTGGTCGGCGCCGAGTCGGTGAACTCCGATCGCATATCCCTGTCCACCAGGGCTGACGGACAGCTGACCATGAGCGCCGGCTCGGCCACCTCCGGTCGTCTGGCCGTCAAGGTCACTGTTTCAGACGGGCTCATGAGCGGTCAGGGACTCATTTATTTCACTGTCAGACCCGTCAACACGCTGGCTCCACTGGTCGATCCGGTCATTCGCCAAGCCACTCCCGGACGAGAGGTCACTGTGGATCTGAGCAGAAGCGTACATGCCAATGCTGCTCGGCCTCTTCGCTTGGTCCAGGTCGACAAGCCCGATGGAATACAGGTGGAGGTCAACGCCGAGAGCCTTTCCTTCACAGCCACCGCTGCTAACCCAGGCACCTATTATGTGCCCTATCGGGTAGCCCAAGGCGACCAGGAGACCCAAGGACTCGTCAGGCTGGAAGCCGAACGAAACCAGAGCGGATCCGCTCCGCCGGTTCCCGTCAACGACGTTGCCCTGCTGGGTGCCGACCAGACCGCCATCGTCGATCCCCTCGACAACGACCTGGATCCCATGGGCGGAGTACTGGCCCTGACCGATGTGCACGTGGATCCGAACTCCGGCATCAAAGTGGGCATCGTGGACCATCGCCGGATCTACCTGTCGGCCAGAAAAATCCCCACACGACCACTGAGCATTGCCTACACGGTCGCCAACGCCAATGGCAGCGCTCAGGGAACCATCGTCCTGCAGCCTCCCTCATTGAACAGGGCAGCCTCGGCGCCCAAGGCCCCGAATCTCACGGTTGGGGTCCGCTCATCGGGCCTGGTCACGGTTTCGGTCATGGACAAGGTCACACACGCTGACGGGACCAGCGTCACCCTGGACCAGAAGCTGACCACGGATCAGCGCACCTTTGCGGGATTGGCCTTCGTATCCGGAGATACGGTCAGATACCAGGCCAGCGAGCGCACCGGTGACTTCCCGGCCACCTATACGGTCAGGGACGATCTGGGCAACGCGGCCTCTGGCACCATCACCTTCCGGGTGCATGCCTCTGACGCATCCAACAAGCCCGCACCCACCCCGAAGGATCTGCGGGCCCAGGTGGCTGCCGGGACCAAGGTGCGCATCCCCGTCCCGCTGACCGGCATCGATCCCGATGGAGACTGCGACACCTTGTCCGGCTTAGGCAACCAAGTGCCCAAGCTGGGCAGGATCGTCAAAGCCGGAGCCGACTACCTGATCTATGAAGCCTATCCCGACTCGCACGGCACCGATGAGTTCACCTATGCCGTGGAGGATTGGGTGGGGCAGCGCGCCCAGGCGCGCATCCGCATCGGCGTCTTTCCCGACTCATCAGTGACCGGAGTCTTCGCCCGGGATGACAAGGTCAGACTGCGGCCCGGGACCGTGGCCGACGTACCTGTCCTGCTCAACGACATTTCAGGGGACGACGACCCCTTGAGCCTGGGCCCCCACTTGGAGCGCCAGGGCCTTGACCAAGCCAGCGTCGAAGACGGCATGATCCGGCTGACCGCCCCCTCGCAGCCAGGCACTTCCTATCTGGTCTACCAGGCACGCAACCAGGCAGGACTGAGCGACCAGGCCACCCTGACCGTAGTCTCGGATCCCCAAGCCCCCATCCAGCCGCCCATAGCTCAGGATTACCAGGTGGCCCCTGAGGATACGGTGGACAAGCGCAGCGTGGAAGTCAATCTGGCTGATTCCATCAGCAATCCTTCCGGCACCCTTGATGATCTGCGCCTTGGAATTCATCCTGAGGCCAGGGCCCATGCCAGAACGGTCGGCGAAGCAGGCTCCACCAAGCTGGTCATCGATCTGACCGATCAAGCCAGAGCCGTGCCCTACACCGTGACCAATACCCGCTACAACATCACTTCAATGGCTTTTGTGAAAGTTCCTGCCTATGGAGTATTCCCACCGGTCCTAAGACCCCGTGCTCCGGCCCTCAAAGTACGAGCTGGGCAAAGCATCACCATCGACATCGCCGATCAGGTCAGGGTGGGTGCAGGCAAGACCGCACGAATCGTCTCCCGCCAGTCCGTCTCGGCCACCAAATCCGACGGATCCGACCCCTACGTGGACGAGCACACTCTGAAATTCACCGCCGCAAGGGATTATGCCGGCCCAGCCTCGCTGACCTTTGCAGTCCGTGACGGGGATCCAGGCGGCCAGGCCATCATCAACGAGTCGGTGCTGACTCTGCCCATCACCGTGTTCGGCGGCAAAGCATCCCCGCCAGTCCTCTCGGCACCGGTCATCGATCTGGTGGCCGGGGAACCGGCGCAGACCATCTCCCTGACCGCCATGACCCGCTGGCCGCAGGGAAGCGACCCGGCCGATGGCACTTTCTCCGCTGGTGACCCCCAGGGGCCGATCCATGCCAGTCTGAGTCCCCGGGGCCAGCTGAACGTGGCCGCCGACAAGACCGCAACATCCGGCACCAAGGCCACCCTGCCGGTGACCATCACCAGTTCATCCGGCAATGCGCATACGGTCCTGGCCTTCCGCATCGTGGCCACCACCCGACCTCTGGCTTCAGTCCCCTCGCGCCAGGTAGGGCTCAAGGCCGGACAGAGCGTGGAGCTGAACCTGTTCGAGGGTGCCCTCAACCCCTTCCCCGACACTCCGCTTCGCCTGCTCGGCCTGGTCAGCGACGACGCCTCTCGACTGACAGCCACCAACCTGGGCAACGGACGGATCGCCATCAAAGCCGATCGTGACATCGGCGCCTCAACCAACACCATCCTGGCCACAGTCGAAGATGGCAGCCGGGATCCGGGTCGCCGGGTCACCGCCACCATCACCGTGGGCATCATCGACCGCCCACAGGCCCCCAGAATGCTGGCGGGCGCCGCCCAGGCAGGCGACGGAACAGTTCTCCTGGCTTGGGAGCCTGGTGCAGTCAACGGCAGTCCAGTGGACGAGTACCGAGTCTCCTACACCTCAGCTGCAGGCTCAGGTCAACGCTCCTGCGGCAATGCCGTCACGTGCCGGATCGATGGGCTGTCCAACGGCCACGACTACTCCTTCACCGTTCAGGCCCACAACCAGGTGGGCTGGTCCCCCGCTTCCTCGCCGGCGGCAGCCAGACCGGACGCGCTTCCCGGAGGTGTACAGGCACTGACCGTGAACGGCGACAGCAAGGAAATACTGACTGTCACCTGGCGTGCACCTGAGAATCATGGCTCGCCCATCCAGAGCTATACGGTCCACGGCGAGGGTTCAGGTTGCGGTTCGCCACGATGGCGCGCGGCCAACTCCACCAATGCGGTCTTCGACGTGAGTCATGATGAGGCAGGAGGCACCTGCACAGTAAGCGTGACCCCAGCTAATATGGCGGGATCAGGACCTGTGGCCTCAGCCGCCGGATCCACTTGGTCGCATCCGGATCCGCCGGCATTCCAGACCTTGGAGTACCTAGGCAACAACCAGGTCAAGCTAGTCCTGAACCCTGGGGCCGAACATGGCCGACCCTGCGCGGACATCCAGGTGGACATCGAAGGTATTGATCCCGACAAGGCGTCCTGGACCCTGCCCTGCAACCAGCAGGAAGTGAGTGAAACAATCACGCTGCCCGCCGGGTCAGCCAAGCCGGGCACAACACTGAACTTCCGGGCGGTCGCTCGCATCCATGGAGTGGGGTCCGAAGGCCATTCGCCCTCCGCCACCAAGGAGCTTACCCTGCCCAAAGAGACCGACAAGCCAAGCAATAAAACCCTTCGTCAGAGGTCCCCGGAGCAGACAAGGATGAATGACCATGGATGAACAAAACGCACAGGAACCCATTCAACAGGACGACACCATCGCGGATGACGCGACAAGACGGAATATCCCCACAACCGCGCGTGAGGCGAACAGTGAAGGGCACCGGGTTTTTGCCGACCGGCTGGATCTGCTGAAGCGACAGCGCCAGGCTCTCATGTCCGGCCTGGGCCAGAAGGAAACTCCTTCGGCTGTGAGCGACGATCGGACCCTGCCCGGCCGCGTCCCCTCGACCGCCAGGCATAAAACCACTCAGACGCCTAGGGCGGAATCCTTACCGTCAGACAGCACCATGGTGGAAGACGAGACCATCCCCGGCCGCCAGCCGGTCAGTAACCTATTAGCCCGGTCCTCATCAGCTCCTGCAAGGTCCGATATGGTCGACGCCAGCGATCAGACTCGATACCTCCAGTTGGAGCAGACCTCGGCCCTCCCTTATGAGGTCGGGACCGACCAACCTCGGGATACGGAAGAGATCGGACAGGATCAACAGCCTGCCGCCGAACCAGAAGATCAGGCAGTTGGGACCAGGAAGCAAAGACGGTCAGATCAGACCGGAGGCAGCAGCCAGGCCGCCGTAGACGTGTCGGCTTTCGCCAGCCTCTTCCGCTCTATCGTCGACAACGTGGGCCAGGCAGTGCTGGGCAAGGAGGAGACCATTGCCTTGTGCGTCACCGCCTTGATCGCAGGAGGCCATGTACTCCTGGAGGACAATCCGGGCACCGGCAAGACCCAGCTGTCACGCGCCCTGGCCGCCTCCATTGCCGTGGATTGCAAGCGGATTCAATTCACCCCCGACCTGCTGCCCTCCGATCTGCTCGGCGTGACCTTCTACGACCAGTCTCAAGGACGATTCTCCTTCCGACCCGGTCCAGTCTTCGCCTCCCTGGTCCTGGCCGACGAGATCAACCGAGCCTCCCCCAAAACCCAGTCAGCCCTGCTGGAGGTCATGGAGGAAGGCCAGGTGACCGTAGACGGTCGAACCTACCGACTCCCTCGGCCATTCATGGTTATAGCCACTCAGAATCCCATCGAGCAACTGGGCACCTATGCCCTGCCCGAGGCGCAGATGGACCGCTTTCTGATCCGCACCTCGCTTGGGGCACCTGGACACGATGCCAGCATGCGCATCCTTGAAGAGGCCGACATCCGTGACAGGGCCGGACTGGTCGACCCGGTGGTTGACGCCGCCCAGGTAGAAGCCATGGCCGCCTGCGCCTCCAAGGTCTTCTGCGCTCCCCCAATCATGGAGTACGTCATCCACATCATCGAAGCCACACGGCACAGCTCCGCCATCCAAGTCGGCTCCTCCATCAGAGGCGGACTGGCCCTTGTCCGTTGCGCCAGGATCCGGGCCTGCGCTCAGGGTCGCAGCTACGTGATTCCCGATGATGTCAAGGATCTGGTCGACCCCATCCTGGCCCACCGGCTTATCCTGACCGCCCAGAGCAGACTGGCGGACATGGACGAGCACCAGGCGCTGGCCGAAGCCCTGGCCAAGGTCCCCGTCCCGACTGGAGAGCAGTGAGCATGACCGCTTTCTCCCGCCGACCTGCCCCGGAAGCGAGACCTGCAACCTCGGCAGGATCCAGACACAGCCTGCGAGTTTTGGCCGCTGATCTGTGGCAGTCCGTCACCGCCCTGGGCCGGTCCATGGCTCTGGCTGCGCTTCTGTGCGCTCTGGCCTTCGCTCCAACAGGCTGGCGTGAACTGCTGGCGGGCGCCCTGCTGGGGGTAAGCATGCTGCTGCTCGGGTTGTTGATGAGCCTAGGCAACTTGTCCTGCAGTGCCGAAACAAGTCTTGATCAAGGCCGTCTGGAGGTGGGCGGCCAGGCTGAACTGGTCCTGGTTCTGACCAACCCAAGCAGCCGTTCAACTCGTCGCGGTCGAGTAGGCCTGACAATCGGCCAGGGAACCGCTTTGGCGCCTTTGCCTGCTCTGGCTCCCGGCCAGAGCCACCAGATCCGCCTCAAACTTAAAGCCAGGTCCCGTGGCGTGATTGACCTGGGCCCGGTGACGATGGAGGCTGGGGATCCGCTGGGACTCATCCGCCGCCGTCGGATCCTGACCAACGCTCGAAAACTCTATATCCATCCTCGCACAGTGGCCCTGCCGCCCCTTCAGGCCGGATTGGAACGCGACCTGGAGGGAGATCCTGGCCCTGGCATCGTCGACGACGACCTGGAGTTCCATGCCCTGCGCCCCTATGCTCCGGGCGACGACATAAAGCGGGTCCACTGGCTGTCCACTGCCCGGGCCGGCACTCTGATGGTTCGCCAGTACGAGCCCACCGTGCGCACCAGAACCGAACTCATCCTGGACGGGCAGGCCGACTCCTACCGAAACGCGGATGAATTCGAACTGGCAGTTGAAATCTTCGCCTCCTTGGGCTGCCGATGCCTGCTTGACGGCCGTCGGCTGCAAGCACTGGCCCCAGAACCGGACGATCCCCACGCATGGACCACCCTGCCCTCGCAGGATCCCCGAAGCTTCCTGGATGCCTGCAGCGCCATCAGCCCTCGCCAGGACAGCTATAGCAAGCCTGACCTGGGTGATGCTTCCGAGCGGACCAGCCTGACCATCCTGGTGACCGGTTCACTGGGCGAGCGTCAAACCTCAGCACTGATAGACAGATCAGCTCAGGACACATTCCCGGTCATGCTGCTGGCCGCCGATCTGGATGCCCATCCAAGCCTACAGACGCAGCCAGGCCTGGTCAGCGCCGTTCTGGGCAGCCTTCGGGACCTTCCCATCTTCTTGGAGAACCAGTCATGAGCACATCTGCATCATGGATGGATCAAGCCCAGGAGGAGCCTATCCGCCTGATCGACCAGGCTGGCCTGCAATCCAGCATCGACCCGACCAAGCGCCACTCCCCCATCATTCCGATCGCTGCCCTGGCAGCGCTCGATCTGCTGGCTGGGCTGCAGCTGCTGCCGGTATACGGTAGCCTGCCCTCCTGGCTGACAGTGGGAACAGCCGCCTGTCTGACCGGACTGCTGATCGCCATGCTCCCCCGCCGTGGGATCGCCACAGCCATTCTGCAGCCTCTGCTGCTGATTGCGGGCCAGTTCCTGCTGGGCCCCATCTTTACCCTGAATGGAACCACGCTAGCCCATATCCTGCCCACCTGGGCAACTCTGGCACAAGGGTGGTCAGCAACATTCAGCGCTTTCAAGACCCTGGCAGCCATCGACCCGCCCCTGGGCCAGGAAGCCGGCGGGTTGATGGCCCTGTGGACACTGATGCTCTGGACCTGTTATTTGGCCGTACTCCTGGCCCGCTTTGGCCTGGGCCGCAACTTGGGACGGCCAGCGCACCCCGTTGCCGTCCTGGCATCCACCCTGCCCGTCCTGGCCACCATGGCTGTGTCGGCGGCCCTGGGCACCAGCAAAGGCCTCTACCCAGCCTTGACGGGCGGCGTCCTCTGGCTGCTCCTGCTGATCTGGTCTGCCAGCGGACTGGGGCTGCTGCGTCTGCAAGGACCCGCATCCGCCCTCCTGACCCTGGTCTTGGCAGCCGGACTGATTTTCTCCGCTGGACTCCTGCCTGCCCCGACACGGCTGGTCATTCGCGATCACTATCAGCCACCCATGAACCCTTACCAGTTCACCAGCCCCTTGAGCGATTACCGTGCCTATATCAAACGCCACCGCGACGATACCCTGGTTACGGTCCGTAACCTCCCCGCCGGTACACCGGTCCGCATGGCCGTCATGGACCGTTATGACGGCAAGGTCTGGAACCTGTCAGACTCCTCGGGAGCAGGAGCCGCCGATTACCGACGCATCGGCGCCCAGATCCGCACAGAAACACAATCTGAGAAGACCAAAGACAGCAAATCGGCCGGAAAGTCATTTACAGCAACCTTCCAGATTCGAGAGGGATTCGACCACGCCTGGCTGCCTTCCGCTGGACAGGTCAAAGGCATTGACCCGATTCAGGGTCTGCAGCGGGAGAATCTCTACTTCAACAAAGCCACGGACACGGCTTTGACTGATCAGGTCCTGCAGGCGGGATCCAGCTATACAGTGCACGGCCTGGCCGAAGACAGACCCGGCACCCGTCGCATTGCCGACAGCGATCCGGGAGAAGCCCAGGTGCCTCCCCTGGCGGATGCCCCTGAAAGCCTACCCAAGGCCGCTGCCTCCATGACTTCCATGCAGGTGCGCGGCGGCGCCAGGGCACTGGCTATCGAAGAACGGCTGCATCGTGAAGGATGGTTTTCCCACGGTTTAGCTGGAGACTACCCCTCACCCTCCGGCC
This sequence comes from Bifidobacterium sp. ESL0819, assembly GCF_052606245.1. NCBI lineage: Bacteria > Bacillati > Actinomycetota > Actinomycetes > Bifidobacteriales > Bifidobacteriaceae > Bifidobacterium > Bifidobacterium sp. ESL0819. The sequence continues at coordinate 1,060,123 of NZ_CP199587.1, read as the reverse complement.
ATGGCGACTATCGGATCAATCAGCTGATGCAGGGCCAGGCCATGGTGGGCGACAGCGAGCAATACGCCTCGGCCATGGCTCTCCTGGCCAGGCAGATGGGTCTGCCATCCCGGGTGGTCTTGGGATTCCTGCCCAAGAACCATGACGGCGCCATCAGTCGGTCACGAACCAGGACCGAGTCGGATGGGAGTACCCGAACCGACTTTACCGGACGTGATGCTCAGGCCTGGGTGGAGGTCAATCTGAAGGGACTAGGATGGGTCCCCTTCTACCCCACGCCGCCGGAGACCAAGACCCCGGACAAGTCCCTGGACTCCACGCCGCCCGATCCGCGCACCCTGGTCCGCCAGCCTCCGCCCCCGCTGGTCGATCCTCCCCGCGACGACAGAGCCACCCAGGGTAGGACTACCGTCGGCGGGCAGGAAGCATCCCTGCAGTCTTCACTCTCCTTCTGGAAGCGGTACGGACCTGTGATAGCCAAAGCGGCACTCTGGACCATGCCGCTCTGGCTGCCGGCTCTCCTGATTCTGCTCCTGCTAGGCATCAAGGCCTGGCTGCTCAGTCGGGCCCGGTCGACCGGCGACGCGAAGACACGTATCCGCGCCGGCTGGCGACAGATCGGCAACCTGGGCAGACAGACCGGCCTGCCCCTGGAGGGCACCCGTAGCGAGCAGGCGGTTCTGATCGCCCAGACCCTTCTGACCGACCCGCCAGGAGCCTCGTCGGCCGGACTGCGCCGGGATCTTGATCGACTGCGCGACATGGCCGATCAGGCCTCTTTCGACCGGAACCCTTCCAATGAGCAGGAGGCCCAAGACTGCTGGCAGCTGGTAGACAAGCTTCGATCCGCCATTCTGACGTCCCTGCCGCGAACCCGACGCTGGCGCACTCTGCTTTCCCCTAGGCACCTGCGCTGACCTGCCTATCATGGTTGGACCCGCCATGGCGTTTCCTCCTTGCTCAGACAAATGACATCGCAGCAAAGAGAGCGTGTTCTGCGATCGAGCTTTAAGAATCAAGACCTTACCAACCCACTGAGGCAGGGCTCACACGCAAAGCTAGGGCTAACTTACTGCGCCGTGGACCACGGATGTAGACACGGTCACCAGACAGCCGTCGTTTGCTACCGTCCGTCGGCAACCCGGATCGCTGAGGAAAACAAAACAAGGGCCTTTACGATCGTTGGGATCGTAAAGGCCCTCATTTTTTATCACGTATTCTGCAGCCCAATCCGTTAGGCCGGATCATAAGGCCTAAGCGGATCTGCGACTACCAGTTATTCAGTTATTCAGTTATTCAGACGCTCACTGATTGGAGCGCTGGTCCTCCGAGGAGGAGAAGGTGGCATCGCCGGACTGCTGCGGCGGCTGCTGGGCAGAGTCGCTGCCGTCGGCGGCATCCGAGGATCCCGCGCCCGTGGCAGCCGTCTGATTGTCGGCATCAGCTGACGGGTCCTGCACGTTGGGGGTGTCCAGATGGCTCTGGCCGCCCTGGTCGTTGAGGAAGTCGTCAGGGTTGAAGTCGTCGCCCAGCTTCAGGTCCCCGAAGTCGATGTTGGAGAAGTCCACATCGTTCAGATCGGCGTCGCTCAGATCCACATCGCCGCCACCCAGACCGAAGTTGGGGTAGATGGTGTCGCGGATGGCCTTGTCGGGCTCCACGGTGGCGTTGCGGTACCTGGCCAGGCCAGTGCCGGCAGGGATCAGCTTGCCGATGATCACGTTCTCCTTGAGGCCCTTCAGGTCGTCGACCTTCTGGTTCAGTGCGGCCTCGGTGAGTACGCGGGTCGTCTCCTGGAAGGAGGCGGCCGACAGCCAGGAGTCAGTGGCCAGAGAGGCCTTGGTGATGCCCATGAGCTCGGGGCGTCCCGCAGCCGGCTTGCCTCCGGCCTTGACGGCCTTCATGTTGGCGGCCTTGAACTTGGCCTGGTCGACCAGCTCGCCGGGCAGCAGATCAGTGTCGCCCGAGTCGATGACCGTGACGCGGCGGAGCATCTGGTGGACGATGACCTCGATGTGCTTGTCGTGGATGTCCACGCCCTGGGAGCGGTAGACCGTGTGCACCTCGTTGACGATGTTCACCTGAGCAGCGCGCGGGCCGAGGATGCGCAGGATCTTCTTGGGATCCACGGAGCCTTCGATCAGCTGGGTGCCGGCCTCGACGTGCTGTCCGTCCTTGACCATCATGGGCGCACGGCGGGTGACCGGGTAGGTCAGCGCCTCCACAGAGGTGTCGTCCGGGGTCAGGGTCACCTGGCGGCCACGGTCGGTGTCCTCCACCTTGACGGTTCCAGGGAACTCCGCAATAGGAGCCTCGCCCTTGGGGGTACGAGCCTCGAAGAGCTCGGTGACACGGGGAAGGCCCTGGGTGATGTCGGAGGCCGAAGCCACGCCGCCGGAGTGGAAGGAACGCAGCGTCAGCTGGGTGCCGGGCTCGCCGATGGACTGGGCGGCCACGATGCCCACGGCCTCGCCGACGTCCACCAGCTTGTTGGTGGCCAGAGACCAGCCGTAGCACTTGGCGCACACCCCGCGGGTGGACTCGCAGGTCAGGACCGAACGGGCCTTGACCTCCTCCACGCCGTGGGCGACCATGTCGCGCAGGACATCCATGGACAGTGCATCACCGCGCTTGTAGAGCACGGTCTTGCCGTCCTTGGGGTCGATGACGTCGGCGGCCAGGAGCCTGGAGTAGGGTCCGCCGTCGGCGGCCTTGACCAGGACCAGGTTGCCCTGCTCGTCGCGCTCGGCCACCTTCATGGTCAGACCGCGCATGGTGCCGCAGTCCTCCTCGCGCACGATCACGTCCTGGGAGACGTCTACCAGACGACGGGTCAGGTAGCCCGACTCGGCGGTGCGCAGTGCAGTGTCGGCCAGACCCTTGCGGGCGCCGTGCTGGGAGATGAAGTACTCCAGCACCGACAGGCCGTCGTGGTAGTTGGACTTGACCGGTCGAGGGATGATCTCGCCCTTGGGGTTGGCCACCAGGCCTCGCATACCGGCGATCTGGCGGATCTGCATCCAGTTGCCTCGCGCCCCGGACTGGACCATGATGTTCACGTTGTTGTCCGGAGTGAAATGCTCCTGCATGGCGTCAGCCACCTTGTCGGTGCACTCGGTCCACAGGTTGATCAGCTCCTGACGGCGCTCCTCGTCGGTCAGCAGACCCATGTCGTACTGGGAGTTGACCTTGGCGGCCTGCCCCTGGTACTCGTTGACGATCTCGCTGCGCTCGGGCGGCACCACGATGTCGGAGAAGGCCATGGTCACGCCGGACCACTGGGCCCGGGTGAAGCCCAGATCCTTCAGGGCATCCAGTGTGGCCGCAACTTGGGCGGTGGAGTACCGAGTAGCGATGTCGTCCACGATCCCGGACAGCTTGCCCTTGGGCACTTGCTCGTTGATGAAGGGGTAGTCCACAGGGAGCGTCTGGTTGAACAGGACCCGCCCGTAGTTGGTAGCGAATAGCCTGGAGCCGTCCTTGAAGACCTCCTCCTTGACCACGTCAGGGCTGCCGGGCTCGGGGTCGACGACCTTGAGGTCGCCGGGCTCCCAGTTCCTGGGCATGACGAAGTCTGCAGGCACCCGCAGCAGGATCTTGGCCTGCATGTCGATCTCACCCAGGTCCAGGGCCATCCGGGCCTCAGCCAGGCTGGAGAAGATCCGGCCCTGGCCCTTGGCGCCGGGCACTACGCTGGTCAGGTAGTACAGACCCAGAATCATGTCCTGGGAGGGCATGGTGACCGTATGGCCGTCGGCGGGCTTGAGGATGTTGTCGGAGGCCAGCATGAGCGAGCGAGCCTCAGCCTGGGCCTCTGCCGACAGGGGCAGGTGGACTGCCATCTGGTCGCCGTCAAAGTCGGCGTTGAAGGCCGCGCAGGCCAGCGGGGGCAGGTGGATGGCCTTGCCCTCGACCAGGATGGGCTCGAAGGCCTGGATGCCCAGACGGTGCAGCGTAGGCGCACGGTTGAGCAGGACGGGGTGCTCGGAGATGACCTCCTCCAGCACGCCCCAGACCTCGGGGTCGCCGCGGTCGACCAGCCGCTTGGCGCTCTTCATGTTCTGCGCATAGTTGAGATCCACCAGCCGCTTGATGACGAAGGGCTTGAAGAGCTCCAGGGCCATGGGCTTGGGCAGGCCGCACTGGTGCATGCGCAGGGAGGGCCCGACCACGATCACGGAACGGCCGGAGTAGTCCACGCGCTTGCCCAGCAGGTTCTGACGGAAGCGGCCCTGCTTGCCCTTGAGCATGTCTGCCAGGGACTTCAGCGGGCGGTTGGAGGCTCCGGTGACGGGACGGCCGCGGCGGCCGTTGTCGAAGAGGGAGTCCACAGCCTCCTGGAGCATGCGCTTCTCGTTATTGAGCATGATCTCGGGGGCGCCCAGCTCGATCAGGCGCTTGAGCCTGTTGTTGCGGTTGATGACGCGCCGGTAGAGATCGTTCAGGTCGGAGGTGGCGAAGCGGCCGCCGTCCAGCTGCACCATGGGGCGCAGATCGGGCGGGATGACCGGGACGACGTCCAGGACCATGGCCTCAGGCTTGTTGCCGGTGTTCAGGAAGGCGGAGACCACCTTGAGACGCTTGAGGGCGCGGGCCTTGCGCTGGCCGGAGCCAGTGTCGATCTCGTGACGGAGCTCCTTGGCCGCGCCCTCCAGGTCGAAGTCCTGCAGACGCTTCTTGATGGCCTCGGCGCCCATGCAGCCCTCGAAGTAGTCACCGTAGCGGTCCTGCATCTCCCGCCACAGATCCACATCGCCCTCCATGTCGCCGGGCTTCAGGGTCTTGAAGCGGTCGAAGACGGCGGTGATCCTCTGGATCTGGTCGTCGTAGCGCTTGCGGATGGCGGTCATGTCCCGCTCGGCTCCGTTGCGCAGACGGGCCTTCATGGAGCTCTTGACCTCGTCGGTCTTTTCCAGCTCGGCCAGGTCCTCCTCCAGCTTCTTGGCGCGCTTGTCGATCTCCAGGTCGCGCTTCTTCTCCAGCTGGCTGATCTCATTGTCGAACTCGTCCTGCAGGTCGGGCAGATCCTTGTGGCGCTGGTCCTCATCCACCTTGGTGACCATGTAGGCCGCGAAATAGATGACCTTCTCCAGGTCCTTGGGCGCGATGTCCAGCAGGTAGCCCAGCCGTGAGGGCACGCCCTTGAAGAACCAGATGTGGGTGACGGGGGCGGCCAGCTCGATGTGGCCCATACGCTCGCGACGGACGCGGGAGCGGGTGACCTCCACGCCGCAGCGCTCGCAGACGATTCCCTTGAAGCGCACGCGCTTGTACTTGCCACAGGCGCATTCCCAGTCGCGGGTGGGTCCGAAGATCTGCTCGCCGAACAGGCCGTCCTTCTCGGGCTTCAAGGTACGGTAGTTGATGGTTTCCGGCTTCTTGACCTCGCCATAGCTCCAGCCGCGGATGTCGTCGGCCGTGGCCAGTCCGATTCTCAGTTTGTCAAATGCATTGACGTCCAGCACTCTGTGTCCTGTCTCTGATCTTGTAACTGCTCTGAAGTTTGCCTTTTGGCGGGATGCCCGTCTGACGGGCATCCCTGTGACTGATGGCTCAGCGGTACTCCGGCTCGGGAGCGGACTGGTCGGCCTTGGCGGCGGCGTCCGGACGGGCGCCGATGTTGAAGCCCAGATCGTCGGAAGCGGCGTTGGGGTCGTCGTCCTCGTCCTTCATCTCGATCACGTTGCCTTCCGCGTTGAGCACCTCCACGTTCAAGGAGAGCGACTGCATCTCCTTGAGCAGCACCTTGAAGGATTCGGGGATGCCGGCCGCCGGCAGGTTCTCCCCGCGCACGATGGCTCCGTAGGCCCGGACGCGGCCATCCACGTCATCGGACTTGGTGGTCATCATCTCGTGCAGGGTGTAGGCAGCGCCGTAGGCCTCCAGGGCCCAGACCTCCATCTCGCCGAAGCGCTGGCCGCCGAACTGGGCCTTGCCGCCCAGGGGCTGCTGGGTGATCATGGAGTAGGGGCCGGTGGACCGGGCGTGGATCTTGTCGTCCACCAGGTGGTGGAGCTTGAGCATGTACATGTAGCCCACGGAGATCGGCTTGGTGAAGGGCTCGCCGGTGCGGCCGTCGTAGAGCACGGCCTTGCCGTCGTCGCCCACCAGACGCTCGCCGTCACGGTTGGGCAGGGTGGTCTTGAGCAGGCCGTTCAAGGCATCCTGACGCACGCCGTCGAAGACCGGAGTGGCCACGGCGGTGCCGGGTTCGGCCTTCTCGGCTCCTGCCGGAATGTGCTTCTTCCACTCGGCCTGAAGGTCGGGGTCCAGGCTGATGTCCCAGCCGGAGTGGGCGATCCACCCCAGATGGAGCTCCAGGACCTGGCCCAGGTTCATACGGGAGGGCACGCCCAGGGGGTTGAGCATGATGTCGACGGGGGTGCCATCGGCCATGAAGGGCATATCCTCCTCGGGCAGGATCCTCGAGATGACGCCCTTGTTGCCGTGACGGCCGGAGAGCTTGTCGCCCTGGGTGATCTTGCGGTGCTGGGCGATGTAGACCCGGATCATCCGGTTGACGCCGTTGGGCAGCTCGTCGCCGTCCTCCTCGGCATCCTCGCGGGTGACCTCCTTGACCTCGATGACCGTGCCGGTCTCGCCGTGGGGCACCCGCAGGCTGGTGTCGCGCACCTCGCGGCTCTTCTCGCCGAAGATGGCCCGCAGGAGCCGCTCCTCGGGGGTCAGCTCGGTCTCGCCCTTGGGAGTGACCTTGCCGACCAGGATGTCTCCGGCCTCGACCTCAGCGCCTATGCGGATGATGCCGCGCTCATCCAGGTTGGCCACCGCGTCCTCGCCCACGTTGGGCAGGTCCCGGGTAATCTCCTCGGCGCCCAGCTTGGTCTCGCGGGCGTCGGTCTCATACTCCTCGATGTGGATGGAGCTCAGGGTGTCGTCCTGGACCAGCCGCTGGGAGATGATGACGGCATCCTCGTAGTTGTAGCCGTTCCAGGGCATGAAGGCCACCAGGACATTCTTGCCCAAGGCCATCTCGCCCTTCTCGGTGGCGGGGCCGTCAGCCAGGACCGTGCCGGCCTCGACCCGCTCCCCGTCCTTGATCAGGGGGACCTGGTTGTAGCAGGTGGTCTGGTTGGACCGCTGGAACTTGGCCAGCTTGTAGGAGGACTGGGTGCCGTCGTCATTCATGACGCGGATGATGTCGGCGGAGACGTAGGTGACCACGCCCGGCTTCTCGGCCAGGATGACATCGCCCGAGTCGATGGCGGAACGCCACTCGGAGCCGGTGCCCACCAGGGGACGCTCGGACTTGACCAGAGGGACGGCCTGACGCTGCATGTTGGTGCCCATCAGCGCTCGGTGGCCCTCGTCGTGCTCCAGGAATGGAATCAGGGAGGCGCCCACCGAAACCATCTGCCGGGGAGAGACATCCATCAGGTCCACCTGGGAGACGGGCACATCCTTGGCCTCGGCCTCGGCGTCACGCACCAGGGCCTCGTCCTCGACGAAGTGTCCGGTCTCGTCGATCTCCTGGTTGGCCTGGGCGATGGTGTGCTCGGACTCCTGATCGGCGGTCATGTAGACCACGTCGTCGGTCACCTGGCCGTCCACGACCTTGCGATAAGGGGTCTCGATGAAGCCGAAGGGATTGACCCGGGCGAAGGTGGCCAGGGATCCGATCAGACCAATGTTGGGGCCTTCAGGGGACTCGATGGGGCACATGCGTCCGTAGTGGGAGGGGTGCACATCGCGCACCTCCATGGATGCGCGGTCACGGGACAGGCCGCCGGGGCCCAAGGCCGAAAGACGACGCTTGTTGGTCACGCCGGCCAGCGGATTGTTCTGATCCATGAACTGGCTCAGCTGAGAGGTTCCGAAGAACTCCTTGATGGTGGCATTGACCGGGCGGATGTTGATCAGGGACTGCGGGGTGATGGCCTCCGCGTCCTGGGTGGTCATTCTCTCGCGGACCACGCGCTCCATACGGCTCAGACCGGTGCGCAGCTGGTTCTGGATCAGCTCGCCCACCTGGCGGATGCGACGGTTGCCGAAGTGGTCGATGTCGTCCACGTCCACCCGCAGCTCGATATCCTGGCCGTCGCGGCGGCCGGGGAAGGTATGCCCGCCGGCATGCAGGGTCACCAGGTACTTCAGGGTGGCGATGATGTCCTCAGGATGCAGGCTGCGGTCGTTGAAGTCGGCCTCAAGACCCAGCTTGCGGTTGATCTTGTAACGGCCGACCCGGGCCAGGTCGTAGCGCTTGGTGTTGAAGTAGAAGGAGTCCAGCAGGTTGCGGCCAGCCTCGGGCGAGGCGGTGTCCGCAGGCCGGATCTTGCGGTAGAGGTCGGTCAGCGCCTCGTCCTGGGTCTCGATGGTCTCCTTCTCCAGGGCGTCCAGAACCAGCGGGTAGCCTTTGAAGGCCTTGCGGATCTGCGGCTTGGTCATGCCGATGGCCATGAGGAAGACGATGGCGGACTGCTTGCGCTTGCGGTCCACGCGCACGCCCAGCACGTCGCGCTTGTCGATCTCGAACTCCAGCCAGGCGCCCCGGCTGGGGATGATCTTGGCTCCGAAGATCTCCTTGTCGGAGTTGCGGTCCTGGGTGCGGTCGAAATAGACGCCCGGGGAACGGACCAGCTGGGAGACGATGACGCGCTCCGAGCCGCCGATGATGAAGGTGCCGTGGGGGGTCTGCAGCGGGAAGTCGCCCATGAAGACGGTCTGCGACTTGATCTCGCCGGTGTCCCCGTTCTCGAACTCAGCGTTCACGTACAGGGGGGCGGAGTAGGTGTAGTCCTTCTCCTTGCACTCCTGGACCGTGTGACGGGGCTCCTCGAAGTAGGGATCCGAGAAGGTCAGACTCATGGTCTGCGCAAAGTTTTCAATGGGAGAGATCTCCTGAAAGACTTCATCCAGGCCGGAGACGGGGGCCACGGTATGGGTCCCGTTGACCTGGTCCTCCTCGACTCGCTTCTTCCACCGGTCGTTGCCGACCAGCCAGTCGAAGCTGTCGGTCTGCACGCCCAGGAGGTAGGGCACCTCGATGGGTTCGCGGATGGACCCGAAGTTGACACGATCGGTGGCCTTATGCAGTTTGATGTCGTGTTCGTCAGCGCGTGCCTGCGTGGTGGTGGTACTTCTTACAGCTTTATTGGCAGCCAAAATGGACGTTCCTTATCGCTCGCCGTACTCGATCATTCCTGTTACCCCAGGGAGATGCCGAACGGCCGCCATATGCCTATTCGCGGGCATCTCCTCGATGATGCATGCCCGCTATATGACACACCTCATGTAGATACAGAACAATAGCAGATAGAAGCCCTGCATGCAATCGGCGTGTCGTCTTTGAAAAGCCGCTATTGAACCATGATCGGCACGGGTTGGGAGACCACGTGCGAATCAGCCTTCAGCACCAGTTTGGCCTGGTAGGAGCCCGCCTTGACCCGGGGCAGCTTCTGGTCGGGCTGACAGCTGTCCTGGCTCCTGTCAGCATGCCAGGTGATGGTCTGCATGTCCTTGTCTCCAGTAGCCATGAGCAGGGCACGGGCCCCAACCGGGCAGGCATCGGAGCGCCAGACGGTATCCTCGCCGCTGGTGATGACCAGCACCCGGCCGCCGTCGGAGCCGTCCACCAGACATGACCCTGTTCCCTTGTGGCGAATGGTCGCCGTAAAGTCGATGGACCCGCCGACCCCAGTGCTGGGATTAGGCGCAGACAGCTCCAGGGCCAGATCCTCTTTGCCGCAGTCAGGAGCACCAGAGGAACGCTTCTTGTCAGCATTCCTCTTCTGATCCTTGCCCTGCTTGTCCTTGTCTTTGTCCTGAGATTTAGTCTTTGCGGTCTGATGGACGCTGGTCGAGGCCCCCTGGCGCCCATCGCCCCCCCGGAGGGCTCTGATGCCGGCCCCCACGCCCCAGACCAGGCCAGCGCAGACCAGCAGAAAAAGCACCGCCAGGAGGGCGGCCGCAATCCTTCGACGACGATACATCCGCCGCTTCTTTTCGCTCATGCGTCGCTTGGCCATACTGCTCCAGTCTAGTCACCGGGGGCGGCCTTCACTTCGGCAGACGCAGGAGGCCATCCTGACCGATCTCGAGAAGACCGTCATCATCCAGGGAGACGATGCATCGATCAAGCCGGATTTCGTCCGCACACAGGGGTTGCAGTTCCTTCTTTGAAAGGGGCGTGCCCGAAGCCTGCCGCAACGCTTGGAGGATGGATCCGCGGATCTGCCGATCGGTTCCCGCGAAGCGCTGCCGGGGTCTGGTCCTGCCTGCACCCAGGCCGGGCAGCCCAGCCTTGAGAAAGCGGCAGTGGCCAGCCAGGGGGCAGATATCGCAGGCCGGTTTGCGAGCGACGCAGACTGTGGCGCCCAGCTCCATGACAGCCTGGTTCCATCGGGCCGAGGCCGGTTCCCGCCAAGCTGCCGATCGGACCTGCGGATCAGCCAATCCCAGACGGCCGCTATCCCCCTGGGCACCGCTGTCCTCGACACCGGCATCCTCCGGCCCTTCGCCCTCGGCACCGGCATCCTCGGATCTCTCGTCCTTAGGCAGAACATTCCAGGCCAGCTGGCGCTCCTCTCGGCTAACAGCGCCCCCGGTGGATTCCCGCTCCAGAAAGACTCTGGAGAGCACCCTGCGGATGTTGGTGTCGATGACGGCGATCCTCTCGCCGTAGGCAAAGCTCATGACAGCGCTGGCCGTGTAGTCGCCGATGCCAGGCAGGGCCACCAGCTGGTCGTAATCCTGGGGCAGACGGTCTGCATACCGGCCGGCAACCTGTTCCGCACATTCCTGCAGACGCAGGGCTCGACGCGGGTAGCCCAGCCTGCCCCAGGCCGTAATGACTTCAGCCTTAGGGGCGGCGGCCAGGGAGGCCGCATCCGGCCACACCCTCATCCAGGCCGTCCAGTAGGGCACCACCCGGCTCATCTGGGTCTGCTGGCTCATGACCTCGGAGACCAGAACCCCCCAGGGCGTGGTTCGTCCAAAGCGCCAGGGCAGGTCGCGAGCGTAACGGCTCCACCAGTCGAACAGCCGCAGGCGGATAGGCTCCATCTGCGTCAAGGCCGTTTCCGCACCCTCCATGATCACACCGCCCTTCACCATCCGATATCTGCCTCATTCAACCGCCGTATTCTGCCCGCCGGTGCCGACCTCCAATGCCTCTCCTGTCGGTTGGCGACGATAGGTTGGCCTCATGAACAGGCAGGAGCAGGAGCGGTCCGGCGACCCGTCGAACGCCGTCGAACGCATGTACGAGTACGGGTACCGCAAATCGAACTATGGTCCCGACGAGCTGGTCACCGACGCTCATGGCAACCCCATCTCCGTAGTGGATGCCATGATGAAAGCCGATCAGGCCAGCCGAGTGAAGACCTCCACGCCCCACTTGTGCTACTACTCGCCGCGAATCCCCGGCAATACCGGCTCGGCCATCCGCCTGTGCGCCGTTACTGGCACCATCCTGCATCTGATAGAGCCCTTGGGCTTCAACCTCAAGGACACCAAGCTGCGCCGGGCCGGCCTGGACTATCACGACATGGCTCACGTGGTTCTGCACCCGGACTTCGACGACCTGGTCCGCTCCATGCCCGACAGCCGGATCATCGCCTTCACCGCCCACGCCGACAAGCTCTATACCGAGGTCAGCTACCGGCCGGACGACATCCTCCTGTTCGGCCCCGAACCGGGCGACATCCCCGATCCCATGGAGATCATGGCCGGCCCTCATGTAGCCGAACAGGTCAGGCTGCCCATGCGGCCCAGCCTGCGCAGCCTGAACCTGACCAACTGCGCATCCATTGCCATCTACGAGGCCTGGCGTCAACTGGGATTCCAAGGCGGCCGCTGAACTCCGGGACGATCTCAGTTCTTGAAGCTGTGGATGGGTGCTGGGATGTGTCCGCCTCGATTGACGAATGCCGCGCAGGATCGGGTATTGACAGGCACGACCGGGCCACCGCCCATGAGTCCGCCGAATTCGGCCCACTCGCCCACCTGCTTGCCGATGACGGGAATGACTCTGACTGCAGTGGTCTTCTGATTGATCATGCCGATTGCCGCCTCGTCGGCGATGAGGCCGGAGATGGACTCCGCAGAAGTATCCCCGGGGATGGGGATCATGTCCAGGCCCACCGAGCAGACGCAGGTCATGGCCTCAAGCTTCTCCAGGGTCAGGCTCCCCTCTTGCGCGGCCTGGATCATGGCGGCATCCTCGGACACAGGAATGAAGGCCCCGGACAGCCCGCCCACCGAGCTGGAAGCCATGATGCCGCCCTTCTTGACCTGATCGTTGAGGATGGCAAGGGCAGCGGTGGTTCCCGGGGCGCCCACCTGCTCCAGACCCATGGTCTGCAGAACCTCCCCCACTGAGTCTCCGACCGCCGGAGTGGGAGCCAGGGACAGGTCGATGATCCCGAAGGGCACATCCAGGCGGCGGCTGGCCTCCTGGGCCACCAGCTGCCCCACCCGGGTGATCTTGAAAGCCGTCCGCTTGATGGTCTCGCAGAGCTGTCTGAAGTCCGCTCCCTTGGCTGATTCCAAGGCGGTCTTGACCACGCCGGGTCCTGAGACGCCCACGTTGACGACTGCCGACCCCTGGCTGACCCCGTGGAAGCCACCGGCCATGAAGGGGTTGTCATCAGGGGCGTTGCAGAAAACCACCAGCTTGGTGCAGCCGGAGCTGTCCGAGTCGGCGGTGCTCTCGGCAGCGGCCTTGACGACCCGCCCCATGAGGGCTACGGCATCCATATCAATGCCCGTTCTGGTGGAGCCCACGTTGACGCTGGCGCAGACCCGTTCCGTCTGGCTCAGCGCTCTGGGCAGGGATTTGATCAGCAACCGCTCCGCCGGAGTCATGCCCTTGCCGACCAGGGCGGAATAGCCACCTATCAGGTTGACACCGACCTCCTGGGCCGAGCGGTCCAGGGTCTTGGCCACAGCCACATAGTCCTCCACGGTGTGGCAGGCGCCGGCCGCGACCAAGGAGATGGGGGTGACGGTGATGCGCTTGTTGACGATGGGAATGCCGTACTCGCGGGCGATGGCGTCCCCCGTAGACACCAGGTCGCCCGCCAGGGAGACGATTCGGCGATGAATGTTCCGACAGAGCATGTCCACATCCTGGCTGGCGCAGTCCAGCAGGCTGATACCCATGGTGATGGTGCGCACGTCCAGGCGCTCCCGGTCGATCATGTCGTTGGTCTCCAGGACCTCGTCTCGTGTGATCATGGCCGCCTCCTCAGACCCGGTGCATCCTGGTGAAGATCTCCTCGCGCTGGCAACGTATGGAGACTCCGATGTCCTCTCCCAAAGATTCCATCCGCTGGCTGAGCGCATCGAAATCATCCCGGCAGGCGGTGCAGTCCACGATCATCATCATGGTGAAAAAGCCATCCAGAATGGTCTGCGAAATATCCAGTACATTGATGCCCTGCTGGGAAAGATCCGTGCAGACCTTGCCGATGATGCCGATGGCATCCCTGCCCACCACCGTGATGATTGCCTTGTCCATGACCGTCCTCCTCATCCACCTCGCCCTTGACCGGCCCCTCTGAAAACCAGGACCCCGCTTCCCCAGCTTAGAGGAGCGCAGGGAGAAGCGAGGTCGTAGAGGTCTGCAGCTCAGGATTCGCGTGCGGCCGCCGAGGAGGGCAGGGCAATCAGGGCTTCGGGGGCCTTGAACCCTTTGGATGCGAATCGTTCGGTGATGTCACGGGCAAGATCGGAGCCCTTGCCAGCATCAGCCAAGGCAATGATGGACCCGCCGAACCCGCCGCCGGTCATGCGTGCTCCGTAGGCCCCGCCCTGGCGTGCCGCGTCCACGGCCTCATCCAATTCCGGGCAGGTGACCTCGTAGTCGTCCCGCAGAGAGTCATGGGAAGCGTTCATAAGGCGGCCCGCCAAGGCGTAATCGCCCTTGCCGAAGGCCTCGATGAAGCGGTCCACCCGTCCTATCTCGCTGACCACGTGACGGACCCGCCGACGCATGGTCTCATCGGACAGCTGCCCCAGCAGCGCAGCCATGGCGGATGCAGGATCAGCAGCGCCATTGATCTGGTCTGCCGACTGGCGCAGGTTGGCCACCCCCAGCAGATGCGCAGCCTGCTCACAGGTGGCTCGGCGCTGATCGTATTGGCCATCGTTGAGATGGTGCTGAGCCCTGGTGTTGACAACCAGCAGCTCCAGGCCTGCAGCCTTCAAGTCGAAGGGGACCTGACGCACGTTGCTCATGGCATCCAGTTCCGGCCTGCAGTCCAACCGCAGGGCGCAGCCGGCTTGACACCGCATGGAGGCGCTCTGATCCATGCCGCCGGTAGAAGCGCCGGCCATATCATTCTCAGCCGTGATGGCGGCCTGGACCAGCCTGACCCGACCAGCTTCGTTGCCTCCCAGCCCCAGACCGAACAGGTCATCCAGGGCCAGGGCCACTGCGCAGGTCATGGCCGCCGAGGAACTCAATCCGGACCCCACGGGAACGCAGGAGGCCAGTGCCAGATCGAACCCTTGAACCTGCGGGAAGCCATCCCGCTGCAGGGCCCAGGCCACACCGACCGGATAGGCCGCCCAACCGCTCACTCCCCGGGCCTGAAGCCCATCCAGATCAGTCTGGACCGGATTCTCCGGATCCATGGTGGAGACCAGGCGCACCCGGCTGTCCGCCCTGGGACTGACGGCTACATAGGTACGAGTAGGCAGGGCGATGGGCAGACTGAGCCCGGCGTTGTAATCCGTATGCTCGCCGATCAGGTTGACCCGCCCGGGTGCGCTCCAGACGCCCTGAGGGTCCACTCCATAGACCTTTTGGAAGAGCTCTCGGGCCTTGGTGGCGCCTTGGCCGTCCGTACCCTGGGTCCAGGCCTGTATGAATTCCGCCCTCGTCGTCATCGATCCTCTCCATTCTCCAGGTCCAGAGGCCCCAGTTGACGGAAGCGGTCAGCGATCCGCTCTGGGGTGGTGTCCGAGACCCAGGCAGCCATGCCTGACTCGGACCCGGCAAGATACTTGATTTTGTCCACGGCACGGCGGAAGGAGAAGAACTGCAGGTTGAGCCTGTAGTCCTCCCGCCGCGGATCGTGCAGTGGGGCCTGATGCCAGGCGGCGATGTAGGGCAGATCCATCCCCCTGCCATCGCCCTTGTCGAAGAAGGCGTTGCCCCGCTTGAGCAGGGTGGAATACATGACGGCCAGATCCCAACGCTCCTGGTCATTGAGCTGGTCCAGGCTCAGAATCCCGTCGCGTACTGGGGCCATGTGGACTTCCAAAGGCCAACGGGCGGCGGCAGGCACATAGGCCACCCAGGTGGCATTGCGGAAGACCAGGCGTCGTCCAGAGTCCAGCTCGGCCTTGAGGATGTCCGCCAAGAGGTTGCCGCCGGTACGCTCCCGATAGTCGGCGCACTGCCTCAACTCCTGCTCCAGCCGTGGGGCTATGAAGGGATAGCAGTAGATCTGTCCGTGGGGATGAGCCAGCGAGACGCCGATCTCCTGGCCGTGGTTCTCGAAGGGGAAGATCTGTTCGATGCCCTCCATGGTCGAGATCTCAGCAGTGCGGAAGGCCCAGGCCTCCACGACCGTCCGCAGACGGGAGACCGGCAGGTCGGCAGGGAGGGCGTGCTCGTCAGGGTCGAAACAGACCACCTCGCAGCGCCCGTTGGCCTCACGCACCGGCCAGAGGGGGTTGCCGTCCACCAGGGATGGCTTGCCTGCCGTCTGCGTATCGGGCACCTGCATCATGGAGGGGAAGCGGTTCTCAAAGACGGCCACGTTGTAGTCCACATCGGGGATCTCCCCATCCTGGTAGGGGTCTCCGGGCTTTCTGGCAGCCAAAGGGTTGCCCTTGGCCGTAGCCTGCGGACCGGCGGTGATGGGCCGGTTCATCCTGGCTGTAGCCATGGGGATCCAGTCCCCAGTCAAAGGGTCCCGGCGCATCTGCGGCGGCTGGAAGGGCACCGTCCTGCCCTCCTGATCCTGATGGGGGGCGAACCGGTCGGCCAGAGGACGAGGGTCATCCAAACGCCTGGTTTTGCGACCCGAGACGTACTCAGGATCATCATCCAAGTAGAAGAACCGACGCCCGTCGGCCAGCCTGGTGGGAGTGATGCGGATATGCTCCCTGGCATAGTCGCCGGGAACATACCGTTGGGGGACATACTGCTCTGACTTCATGCTGCTCCTTCATCGTCGGTGATGATTGACAATCCATGGCAACCCGCCACCGCAACCGGCGCATCCTTGTGTGGCTGCTCGCTCATCGGGCGTGGGTCGCTTCCTTGGCACCGGCCTCGGACTCAGCGGAGGCACCGTCATGAGACTGGCCTTCCTCGGGGTTGACCGGCACCAGAACCAGCCGATTGACCAGAGACCTCGTGGACTCGGCTGACTCCTGGTCAAGCTGATCGTCGGTGATGACGGTATCCACCTGGTCGAAGGATGCGAACAGCGACAGGGAGGTGCAGCTCCACTTGGTATGGTCGGTCAAAATAATGGTCCGGTCGGCGATGTCCATCAGCGCCATATCCGTGGCCGCCTCCAAAGAGTTGGGCATCAGGAAGCCTCGGGGTATGGAGACCGAGTGGGTGCCCAGAAAGACCGTGTTGACCCGCAGCGAGGCGATGACCTTGTCCGCAATGGGGCCGACCAGGGAGTTGGATCGGGTGATGACGCCGCCAGTGACGATGACTTCGACGTCCTTGCTCTCCATGGCCTGAACCAGCTCGGCCACAGGGATGGAATTGGTCAGCAGGGTCACTCCGGCGCACTGACGGCTCTCCAGGAGATGCTGGGCGAAGACGTAGGCCGTGGTCCCTCCCCCGATGGCGATGACGTCGCCCGGGGAGACATATTCGATAGCACGACGGGCGATGGTGTCCTTGAGGCCCATGTCCATCTGTGACTTGACTGAGAAGAGCGGCTCAGCCAGAAGCGAGCTTGTGGTGACGGCCCCTCCATGGACCCTCTTGAGCAGACCCTTGTCCGCCAGGTCGGCAATGTCCCGGCGGATGGTCATGGCGGAGACGCCCAGCTCCTTGGAGAGGGCGGTGATACGGACTGCGCCACGAGTACGCAACCGGTTCAATATGAGGTGTTGGCGTTGTGACGATATCATTCGAACATTATCGCACACATTCGCCCAAACTGGCAAGCCGGCCATCAGACTGCGGTCGCCGTCCCAAAGCAAACGCGGAATTCGACGTCCCTGTCATACTTGGATCACTCTTCCATACGCCAGAGGCCTACCAACGCTCTTGCAGGAATCTGTTCACCATGGCCCAATCTGTCTGCAAGACTCCAACAAATCCCTACAAAGTCGCATATAAAAGCGAACACAAATAGGTTCGGATGTCACTTTCGACGGATCAGCCGTTCAAATCCCCACAGGGTGACCTGGACCATGGCCTCCAGAACGATCCCAGCATCCATCTTCGATCTTCCTCGGACCCGCTCCACAAAAATTATAGGCACCTCCACCACGCTCACGCCCATGGCCTGGACTCGACGCAGCATATCCACCTGGAAGACGTAGCCGCTGGAGCGAACCCTTCCCAAATCGATCCGCCTCAACACGTCAGCTCGATAGACACGCAGACCGGCGGTCATATCTCGTACGGAGGACCGCAAGGCGGTGCGAGCATACCAGGATCCCGCACGCGAGATCAGAGCCCTGTACCAGGGCCAGTGTTGAGTTCGGCCTCCGTGCACCCGGCGCGAGCCGATGACCAGACCCGGATGTGCAGGGCCTTGAGCCACTGCCAGCATCCTCGCCAGATCCTGGGGCCGATGGGAGCCATCCATATCCATCTCGCAGATCAGATCGTAGCCATGCTCCAAAGACCAGCGGAACCCCTGCACATAGGCTGGACCCAGCCCACGGCGGGCATGCCGATGAATCACGTGAACACGAGGATCGCGCATGGCCATATTCTCGGCCATGGCACCGGTGCCGTCCGGCGAGCTGTCGTCGACGACCAGCACATCTACTTCGGGGCAGCATGCCATCAGCTGCGGAAGAGTTACCCCGATATTGTCAGCCTCCTGATACGTGGGCATGACCACAATAGTCCCCGCTCCGCAGCGAACAGCATCCATGGCCGCTGTCAGCGTGCGGTGCCGTAGGCCCCGCGGCGGTAGGGCTCAGGGTAGGGAGTCTGCTGAGCGGACAGCCCCAGTTTGTATGCAGCCCTGAGCGGCCAATAGGGGTCGCGCAGACTGGCTCGACCGATCTCGACCGCATCTGCCAGGCCCTTGCGCACGATCCGGTCGGCCTGCTTGGGCTTGGTGATCAGCCCCACCGCTGTGGTGGGAATCAGCACCTGGCTGCGCACCTGGTAGGAGAATGGCACCTGGTAGTTGGGAGCAGCCGGAATCTTCATACCAGGCACCAGACCTCCGGTGGAAACATCAATCAGATCCACCCCGTGCAGCTTGAGCACCTTGGCAGTGCTGATAGTCTCGTCAAGACCCCATCCGCCAGTCGCCCAGTCGGTTGCAGACATGCGCACCAGCAGGGGCATGCCCGAGGGAATGACCTCACGCACAGCGTCAGTCACCTGGATCAGCAGGTGCATCCTGCCGGACAGATCGCCCCCGTATTCGTCGTTGCGGCGGTTGACCAACGGGTCGAGGAATTCAGAGAGCAGGTAGCCGTGGGCGGCGTGCAGCTCCACCCCAAGGAAGCCAGCCTGAACGGCTCGGACAGCAGCAGAGCGGAAGTCAGCGACAATGGAGGCTATCTGAGCCCGCGAAAGCTGGACCGGGACCGCCATCCTGCCGTAGGCGATAGGACTGGGGCCTACGGGTTGCCACCCGCCCTCAGCCACGGGCACGGTAGCATTGATATAGCCCATGGAGGAGCACCCTGAGGAACCTTTGCGGCCCGAATGGTTGAGCTGGACGATGGGCACGGCTCCAGCGGCCTTGACATCCCGGACGATGCCCTGCCAGGCCCTGGCCTGCTCGTCGTTCCATAGCCCAACATCGCAGGGGGAAATCCGCCCCTGAGGATTGACGGCGGTGGCCTCTCCGATGACGACTCCGAAACCTCCCAAAGCCCGGGACACATAATGCTGATAGTGGAAGTTGGTAGGAACCCCGTCGTGCCGCAGGGCCGAATAGGTATCCATGGGCGGCATCCAGATTCTGTTGCGGATATGCTGGTCGCGCAAGTCCATGGGCTGGAAAAGCACAGGCAGGGACAACTCCCGCATTTTGCCGGATCCTGATTTCCCGGCCTTTTGAACCCTCTTGGCCTTCTTGCCTCTCTTGGACGGCTTGATCCCCTTGGCACCCTTGCCAGCCTTGTTCTTCCCGTCGTCGGCACCCGGTTCAAACGACCAGCTCGGCTTGGACACATCCAATATGCCAGAGCCGTTCACCGGCCCGGGTATTGCCTGATCCTCATTGACCGGGCCTTCGGCCCGAGGGGCCTTGTCATCCAGCTCTGAATATTTCTGGACCATCTGTTCCTGCCTCTCCCGGCGGGCGTCCACACCCCTCGTGGTCCACCCGTCGACGAATCCCTAATGGTCTCATTGTAGGCACAGCCCTTCACTGGACCTTGTCGGGACCTGTTGAAAGACCATCCAACCAGGCCCTAGTCCTCTGGCGAATTTACCGTTTGCGATTGGTCCGGACCAGTATTTTGAGTCCCTGACTGGTTTCCTTGGCCACGTCGGTTCGTCTGTCGTTGGCTGTCCGTGTACCGTTGCTGGGACTGTTCCCGCTGTTGGGATTGCTGAGGCTGTTGAACCCCGCCGGTGAACCTGGGATCGGGATTGCCGTAGGAGTTGTCCGGCTGGATGTTGGCCGCGGCCAGGTACGTGTTCATGAACTCCTTCCAGGCAGGCGTGGCTATATACATGCCGTACCAGGTGTGCATGGACCGTCCGTTGATGGTCCTGTTGGTGAAGGAGACCTGACCCTCCGCATTGCCCACGGTGACATAGGCGGCAACCTGGGGTACGAACCCGCCCGTCAGCATGTACTTGTCCTCATGGGTGCCGGTCTTGGCGAAAGTCTTGCGCCCTCCATCCAGCTGAGTGACTGCTGCCTCGCCTCCGGGCTGGACAACACCCTGATTGAGCGCATAAGCAGTGGTCTCGGCAATGCCGGGATCGATGGCCTGATGGCAGTTGGCTTTGGGCACCTTGACGGACTGCCCGTTCTTGTCGATCACCTTGGTCATGGCTATGGGGCTGCACGCCACTCCCTTGGCGGCGATGGTGGCGTAGACGTTGGCCATGGTCAGCGGGGATGCCTGAACCGCGCCGATGGTCATAGGCGGCTGGAAGGTATTGGACGAGTGAATATCCATCTGATCCTTGGGCGAATTGTGGTAGCCCATTTCCTTGGCCGTGTCGGCTATGGAGCACAGACCGATCTGCTGGGCCATGGAGGCCTGGGTGGTGTTGTGCGAGCGTACCAGGCCCTGCAGGGGGGACTCCGGCGAGACGGTGCCGCCGCCCGAGTTCTCCACATGCCAGCTGCCGGTGCCGAACCCGTAGGGAGTGCCGTCCGCCGTCTTGCAGGCGAAGGAGGCCTGCGGGTATCCGGTGGAGGTGCGCAAGGGCTGGTTGATGGATTTCCCGGCCTTCATCCAAGAGACCAGGTTGATGGGCTTCCAGGTGGATCCCACAGGAAAGCCCCATCCGCCGCCGTCGATCTGGTCTACGGCATAGTTGATGGCTGTGCGGGTGCCGCCCCCAGAGTTCTGGGTGGCATCGTAGATGCGGTTGATGCCAAAGCCCAGAACTTCGCCTGTTCCCGGGCGAATGGACGCTATAGTGACTTCGAAGCCGCTTGGATCGTCCACGGGAATGGTGTCACGGGCCGCTTTCATGGCTGCGGCATTGGCGTTGACGTCCATGGTGGTGTAGATAGACAGGCCGCCCTCCTTGAGGAGCTTGTTGCGCTCTTCCTGGCTTTTGCCGAACTCTTTGGAGTTGAGGATCTGCTTAGTTACATAATCACAGAAGAAGGCTGCGTCCCCGGCCGCCTGGCAACCGGCGTCCACAGACTGCACATGCAGCATCTGATCCAGCGGCTTGGCCTTGTTTTCGTCATACTGACGCTGGTTGATGTAGTTCTCCTGCCGCATCAGATCCAAAACGATGTCGCGCTGCTCCTGGGCGTTCTTGACATTGACGGTGGGGTCGAAGCGGGCGGGATTCTTGGTCACGGCGGCAATGGTGGCGGCCTCGCCCGGGTCCAGGTCCTTGGCTGACTTGCTGAAGTAGCGCCTGGCTGCCGACTCAACCCCGTAGACGTTGGTGCCGAACTGGGCAATGTTCAAATACCCTTGAAGAATTTCAGCCTTAGAATACTTCTTCTCCATCTGCACCGCGATCAGCATCTCCCGCATCTTGCGGGCTATGGTCTCCTCCTGGGCGTGGTACTCGGCGATGGGGTCGTTGTTTTCTTCAGCCTGGCTCATGAGCACGTTTTTGACATACTGCTGGGTCAGAGAGGATCCGCCCTGGGTGTCGCCCTGTTTGATGTAGGTCTGGATGAAAGCCCTGAGCACGCCTTGGGTGTCCACGCCGGCATGCTCGAAGAAACGACGGTCCTCGCGGGCCACCACAGCCTTCTGCATATAGTCGGAAACATCCTTGATGGGCACCACTATCCTGTTCTGCGCATAGAAAGTGGCGATGACCGTATGCCCGTCGGAGGCGTAGAGGCGGGACTGCTGAGGCAGATCGTTAACGTTGAAGTCGATGTTCTCCGTCTTCAAGGCAGGCATCAGATTCCTGGAGGCGGCGTTGATGCCGAATACAGCGGGAAGCAGGAAACCAGAGACGACCACGCCACCTGCGACGCAGAAGATGAGGTAAGCCAGCAGCAGCGTGAAGAAGCGCCTGACCGACATGGATTTCTTTTGTTCGGGCATGGTCTCCATCCTAGGCCGTCGGCTCTACCGGGCGGCGGCGTTCACATACGCGAGCGTCGAATCAAAGGCCCTGGCTGGAAAATGATGATGGTGCGACCCTTGCGAGATATCCATCCCCGGTTGGAGAAGTCCATCAGGGCCTTGTTGACGGTCTCCCGTGAGGCACCGACCAGCTGGGCCAGTTCTTCCTGAGTCAGGTCATAAGGAACCATCAGCCCCTGCTCGAAGGGTTCGCCGAAGCGTGTGGCCAGATCCAGCAGGGTCTTGGCCAGGCGGGCCGGCACGTCCAGGAAAACCAAGTCGGAGATGCGCTCGTTATCAGTTCGCAGGCGGTGAGCCAGCACCTGAAGCATGTCCACAGCCACCTTGGGGTGCTGGTTGAGCCAGTCGAAGAGGGTATCGTGATCCAGAGCTGCCACCTTGGTCTTGTTGACCATGACCACAGCCGAGGCTGTACGCGGTCCGCCAGAAGGGTCAAAGACGGGAATCTCACCCAGAATCTCCCCGCGTCCGTGGATGCTGAGCAGTTGGATGCGACGGTCTGGCGACTGGCGGACCAGCTTGACTCGTCCCTCCTCCAGCAAATACATGCGATGGTCGGTATCCCCCTGTCGGAAGACCGTGGACCCCTTGGCATAAGTGAACTCACGCATAGTGTCCAGAAGCTGGTCGGCGTCCTGCTTGTGCACCTGTTTGAATAGGGCGGTCTGCCTGAGCGCGTTCCCATCATCGGGAATCTCATTGGGCTTGTGAACCGCCATACTTCTCACTCCTTTTCGCCATGTCTGGCGGGTCTGCACCGACTCACGCATGGTTGATGACCTCACGCCGGGTTCGACGCGACTGAGCACGATTATACCCATACACATCAACCCCCTTGCCTCGTCAGGCGATCTGAGCGGTCCATTCCTCACGGCCGTAGCGTTGCCGGGCCAGGGTACGGGCCCGCTGCTCAACTTCGGGCGCAGGCCTAGACATACGCAGATCCTCCACCAGGGAGGGCAGAGTATCCAGAAGGGCATCGATCAGGGATTGACGGGACAGACTGGTCTGCCTGTCGATGGGATCCACCCGGCTTCTGACCGAGGCCACGGCCTTGTCATGGAACTTCTCGGGGTCCACGTTGAGCACCTGAGCCATCAGATCGGCATCCACCGAGTAGGAAAGGGTGGTGTGGTGGAGCAGTCCGCCCGGCCCCAGGGAGCCTGCCGGTAGCCTGCGTTGGGCGGCGCCCCCTATCTTGCCCTGCGGGGAGGCGATATCATTCATGCCCTGCCAGCCGACCTGAACCCCCTGCATACGCAGACCTCTGACCAACCAATAGTC
Source organism: Bifidobacterium sp. ESL0819 (assembly GCF_052606245.1). NCBI lineage: Bacteria > Bacillati > Actinomycetota > Actinomycetes > Bifidobacteriales > Bifidobacteriaceae > Bifidobacterium > Bifidobacterium sp. ESL0819. Next base: position 1,036,948 of record NZ_CP199587.1, on the reverse strand, counting down.
ACAGATCCGGTAGGAATCGATCAGGTCCGCCCCCTTCACGAAATCCAGAGGCAGATAGAGGGAATACGTAATGGCCCGGTCAGGCTGGATGACCATGGTGCCACCGCCGGTGCAACGGCGTACCAGCGCAAAGCCGAGACTGCGTGCCCGCTCGATGTGGACCTCTCGGCTCAAGGACTGGAAACGTCCCAGGATCACGGCTGGCGCCAACCAGTTCCAGATGCGCAGGGTGGGCGGCAGCTGGCCTTGAGCCACGGCATCATTGAGGGCCTGATCCATGGCCATCTGCATGACCGGCTCCCGTGGACGATCTCTGATCAGATCCAGCTTCAGCCCAGACCAGCGGCGACGGCATTCGGCCTCGTCCGGCTGCGACTGCCGGAAAGAGGCCTGGTCCGACGATGATGGCAGCGGGACCTCCCCTTGTCTAAAGATGACCAGCCCAGTCGGCAGGGCCTGCTCCAGCGCGGTTACCAGGGTCCATGCGGAAACGCCGACAATTCGCTGGCCGTCCCCGTCTGCCATGACCCTGCCCAGCCTTTCCAGAGCCATACCAGGATCAAGAGGCAGCGGCATATCGCAAATTACGGATTCCAATCGTGATACTGGTCCACGATCCTCTTCGGATTCCTGGGAGGCTGTCGCAGATGGCTCCGTGAAAAAGTCGCCGTCAATCCTGCAGGAGGCAATGACCGGACAGGAGGCTGGATCTTCGCCCAAGGTCAGGGTTACAGCGGCCAGTTTGCCGCCCGCCTGCTTCCCGACGCCACGCAGGCGGGCCGACTTCAATCCGTCAGCTCCCATCCGCGAGCGTCACGATGCCAGAAAGAGTCGGGTGAGGATGTCAGAATCAGGATGCCTTCGACCATTCCCCAAATTATGGCGATAGTCGGCCCAAGGAAGAAGAAGAAGAAGCCGATCAGGGTAAGCATAAGCTGAGCCACGCCCCGGCCGGTCCTGCCCAGGTAGAAATTGCCCACGCCGAAACAGCCCAGAAAGAGGCTGAGAATTCCGGCTGTCAGTTTGCTATGCGGGGTGGGCGATATCGGATAGGGGCGCTTGCTGTTGGGCATAGCCTCGTGGTACCCGTCTTGGGGCATGACCGGGTAAGGCCGGGGCGTGGGGTTCCGCGGGTGATACTGACCTCCAGGATACTGATTGCGGCGATACTGACCTGCTGGGTATTGATTACTGGGGTATCCACCCTGAGGGTATTGGCCAGCCGAGTACTGGCCGGGATAGCCTGGTGGTCCCGGCTGATGGGGTCTTTGGGGACTCTGGCGGCCGGGATGCTGCCCGCCAGAATACTGTCCGGCTGGATACTGCTGACCGGCTGGATACCCAGCGGGCCGATACGGACCGGGCCGATCGGGCCCTGACCGATACGCTCCCGGATATTGACCGACGTTCTGAGGAGCAAACGGATATCCAGCACCGGCCCCCTGTCCGTTTATGCCTTGGACATTCATGCCCTGACCGGTCGGATACCCACCGTAAGGGTACTGAATAGAAGGGCGCTGACCCGTCTGATGCAGATGTCCAGCAGGATTGCCTGGGACCTGTCGTTGCCGATCAGCTGCTTCTGCCTTGGACTGGTCCGGCAAGGCTGCTCCGGCAACAGCATCCCTTCCGGCAGACTCCCGATGCCCGGGCGGCACCGGCGGGGATGAAGGCGTGCCAAAGCCAGGATTTGCTGTCGGCATATCGCTCGACTGCCGGTGATCCGGCTGGGGGGCATCATCCATAGTCATGTCTCCAGTCTAGCCGCCATGCGGCCAAGTCACAGACGAGCCAGAATATCCTCGCCGATCTGCTTCGTGCTCCGCTGGGTGGAACCGGAGCGCTCGATGTCGTCCTCCACGGCCCGTTCAATGCTGGCCGCCTCATCCTCGAAGCCCAGATGATCCAAAAGCATCCCCGCCGAGAGAATGGCCGCCGTAGGGTTGGCGATCCCCTTGCCTGCAATGTCAGGAGCTGAACCATGGATGGGCTCGAACATGGATGGGTAGGTGCCCGAGGCGTTGATGCAGCCGGATGCCGAGTAGCCCACGCCTCCCACCACAGCTCCCGCTTCATCCGTGAGGATATCGCCGAAGAGGTTGTCGGTCACGATCACGTCGAAACGGCTGGGTTCGGTCACCAGGAATATGGTGGAGGCATCAATGTGCAGGTACTCGCGCTCCACATCGGGATACTCCTGGCCCACCTGATCAACCAGCCGCTGCCACATGTCTCCTGCATTGGTCAGCACGTTCTTCTTGTGGACCAGAGTCAGGCGGCGGCGACGCTTCATGGCCAGCTGGAAGGCGTAGCGGATGACCCGTTCCGCCCCATAGGCCGTATTGATGGATACCTCGGTGGCCACCTCCTGGGGAGTGCCCCGGCGAATAGAACCGCCAGCACCGGCGTAGAGCCCCTCGGTGCCCTCCCGCACGACCACGAAGTCGATGTCACCCGGATTAGCCAGGGGCGACACCACTCCCTTGTAGAGTTTGGAGGGGCGCAGATTGACATACTGGTCCAGCTCGAAACGCATTTTGAGCAGCAGGCCCCGCTCCAGGATGCCGGCCTTGATGCGGGGGTCGCCGATGGCCCCTAGGAGGATGCCGTCCTGCTGCTTAAGCCGGTCCAGATCCTCGTCGGGCAGAATAGCTCCATCACGCAGGTAGCGCTCAGCGCCCAGGTCGAAGTCCTCATAGCGAATATCAGCCTTGCCCCGGGTAACCTTTTCCAAAACGGCCTGAGCCTGGGGAACGATCTCCTTGCCGATGCCGTCACCGGCAATGACCGCAATGTGATATGTTTTCTGCTTGCTATTTGTCATACCACGAGCATAACGAGCCCGCCGAGGCTGTTTCCTGGCCCTGACCGAATCCCGGACAAGCCTGGTTCAGCGACTTCCGGGGACCATGATGGACAGGCACCAGGCGTTCTCGAAGGCCAGTTCCTCCCACTGCCGGTAGCGTCCGCTGATGCCTCCGTGGCCTGCCTGGACCTCGATCCTGATCAGCGCATCGGCTCCCACCTGCGGCTCCTGCAACCTGGCCACCCACTTGAGCGGCTCCACATAGAGCACTCGGGTGTCGTTCATGGATGTAGTCACCAGGATGGCAGGAAAGTGGTCGCCGCCGAAGATCCGACGCCGCCGATCAGCGTCAGGAACGTTCTCATAAGGCGAGTAGGAACGCATGTACCGGTAGACCTGCTGATCATGCAAGGGGTCTCCCCACTCGTCCCATTCGGTTACGGTCAGCGGCAGATCCGGGTCCAGGATAGTGGTTAGCGCATCCACGAAGGGCACATCCGCCTCGATGCCGGCATAGAGCTGGGGGGCCATATTGGCCACCGCTCCCATCAGCAGCCCGCCGGCCGACCCGCCGTTGGCCACCGTATGACGAGGATCCGCCCAGCCCTGGGCCTGCAGAGCGGCAGTCACGTCGATAAAGTCCAGGAAGGTGTTGACCTTGTGCAGCCGACGGCCCTGCTCGTACCAGGCGCGACCCATCTCCCCGCCGCCGCGCACATGGGGAACCGCGTAGAGCACGCCACGGTCCAGCAGGCTGAGTCGTCCAGTTGAGAAACCCGGGTCCTGGCTGATCTCGTAGGCACCATACCCGGTGATGAACATGGGCGCAGACTTGTCTGGATCCTGGTCCGGCCAAGGGCGGCGCTCGGGATGGTCCGGGGCTTGAATGACCGTGTCGTCGAACCCGGTCCTTCCGCAGACATCCAGTTTTGGATGCATTCCCCGCCGCCAGACCAGGGAAACCGGCACCAGAGCCCCATCCCTGACACGGACCAGAATTCGACGCTCGGCATAGCGCTCGGCCTTGAAGCCGCCTAGAACACGAGCCCGCTTGAGCAACCGATCCACACCCCGGACCGGATCCAGCTCCCGCAGCTCGGCCGGGGTCCCATAGCTGCCGCGGATGTAGCGCAGCCCAGGGGCCTGGTAGGAGGGGTTGTCCGTGGGGCCGATGCTGTAGAGACGGTCAACGCCGGCCCCGTCTTGATCCGGCAGGACTTCGCGAAAGCGCCACGGACGGCCCGCCTGCAGATCTTCCAGTGCCTGGTCCTTGGCGATAACAGCCATATGGGGCAGACTGTCGGCGCGATAGGTCAGGACCACGAAGCTGCGGTGGATGCCCAGCCCCTCGATGCCCAGCCCGCGAGCGCCCTGGAGGATGGCAGGATTGGCCGGATCCCGATAGGGCTTCTCTGGCGGAAGGGAAGCCAGGTCGCCAGAGCGTTCGCAGCCATAGGGGCTGCCCTGGGCCAGCAGCACCCCCTCACCCAAGTGGAAGGGCGGACGGTGACTGCGCAGATCGATCAGATCCACCTCGAAATTGGGATTGTTCACATTGTGGTAGACCACGGCTACCGGCAGGTCCTCCCCCGCCGGACCAACACCTTCGAACCGGGACAGGCTGATGTCGTATTCAACTCCCTCCTTGCGGGCAATCAGCGGCACAAACTCCCCCTGAGGGTCATCCAGATCCAGCATGAGCACCTCGCTGGTGGTCTTGGACCCGGTGGCGATCAACATGGCTGATTCGTCATAGCTGAGCCCCAGACCTACCCAGAAGCGCTCGTCACCCTCCTGATAGACCAGGACATCCTCGTCGGACGAAGTGCCCACCTTATGCCGCCAGACCGTGTCCGGTCGCCAGGCCTTGTCCAGGCCGGTGTAGAAGACCCAACGGCCGTCGGGAGTCAGCACCGCCCCGGAGGATACCTGGTCGATCCGATCGGGCAGGTCTCGGCCTTCGGCCAGATCCCGGATGCGCAGGTCGTAGCGCTCGTTGCCTTGAATATCCAGTCCGTATAGCATTAATCGACCATCAGCGCTCAGGTCCAGGCATCCCAGGGAGAAAAAGTCATGGCCCTCAGCCTCGGCGTTGGCATCGAAGATGACCTCCTCGCCCGGCATGGACCCAGGCTCTGCGTCAGCCTGGACGGCCGGAGGATCCCAATCATCCTGGCCACGCACCGGCAGACGGCACTGCACCCCATATTCCTGGCCTTTAAGCGTTCGGGAGAAGTACCAGTAGCCGTGCATTCGGGTCGGCACCGACATATCGGTCTGCTGTACACGGTCGGTGAATTCCTTGAACAGGGTGGCCCGCGAATCCTCCTGACCAGCAAGCCTTTCCTGGCAGTAGCGGTTCTGATCGCGCACATAGGCCTTAGTGGCAGAATCCCCCCTGTTGCGCATCCACTCGTACGGATCCTCGAAATGATCCCCATGGAAGCATCGATCAACGGGACTGCGCTGTGCACGAGGCGGGGCGGGATTGACGGCCGAAAAACTCATGGGGCGATTATATTCGGGAACGGCGACGCAGATAAGGCAGCAGGGTTCGCATCAGGTTGGCGCCCGTAGTCCCGTAGAAGACCGGTACATCCGTCACCGGCATCGGCTGCGTGGCAGTGCGCTTGGACAGGGACCCAAGACCCGTCTCCTGGGGGCTCAGCTGGCGGATGCCGATGGCCAGGACCCGACCCGGATATTGCCTCACCACCTGAGCGAAGGTGGAGGGATCGCTCTGCCCGTCGTCTCCCATGAGCACGAAGCGCATCTTGGGAAAGTCGGCCATGAGCTGGCGAATGAACTCCATCTTGTGCTGCACGATGGAGGGCACGAAGGTCTTGGGCCTGGGATCCAGATCCCGCAGCAGCAAGGGGCCGGCTGGAAATCCATGATCACGGATGAAGCCGCGTATGGATCCCTCCACATTCCAAGGCGATGCCGACAGATAGAAGAAAGGCATCCGGGGGTCCAGGTCGCGGATCCGGTTGTAGAGCACGGCCATACCCGGCACTGAGGAACGGCGGTGAGGGTTTGACAGGAGCAGGTTCCAAGCGGCTTTCCAGCGGTTGGGCACCTGACTGATCATGATGGTGTCGTCCACGTCGGATATGACCCCGACAGGAGTCTGGCCAGGAACGATGTAAAGGGGCGCATCGACAGCAGGGCGTCCCCGCACCTGGTAGGAGACCCGATGCACACCCGGGGTCAGCCGGTGCTCGGCCACCAGATCCAGGTAGCCCGATCGGTCAGAGAAGACTGCATTCGCGCTCAAGCTGCGGCTGGGATCTACAGCGTCGTAGACCGAGGAATCACCCACCTGAACCCTTCCGATTGCGGTGCTATCGATGGCCAGTCTGACCCTGGTCCTGGGTGCGGGCACAGTCAGTAGGCCACGGATGCCGCGAATGGCCGGATCCTCGCGTCTTCGGCCGTCAGTCAGAATGGTACGGCAGATCAGCCGGGAATATGATTCGGTTCCATAGCCTACATAGGGCTGGACATCAGCCGACCAGCCCATGCGGCCGGTCATATTGATGGACAGCCCTACCCATAGATCGAAAGCGCTGGTCATCGCGCGTCTCAGCAGACGTACCGGTGCAGGCATGCTCTGGATGCCCTCCCCAGGCACAGCCGAATCGAAGGTGGTGCTGACCGACCGAACCTGTAGGGGCTTTTCATTGCTGCCGGATCGCCTGGTCACGACCAAACCGTCAGTTCAGGCTCTTCAGCAGCTGAGCATATTCCTCGGCGCTCATCAGATCGGGCTCATCGCCCTCCAGGTCGATCTTGGCTATCCAGCCTTCCCCATAAGGATCCGAGTTGATGACCTCAGGATCGTCCGAGGCTGCCCGGTTCACGTAGGCTATGGTGCCTGCCACCGGGCAGACCACCGGCTCCACAGCCTTGGAGGACTCCAGCTCAATGACCTCATCGCCGGCATCGACGTGCGTGCCGGTCTCAGGCAGGTCCAGAAAAACCAGGTCTCCCAGCTGGTCCGCCGCATACTCGGTCACGCCCATGGGCGCCGGGGACTGACTGGGGTCGACCCAGACGTGATCCTGGGAATACCGCAGGTGGTCGGGCACATCCAGGCGGGAAGTTCCATCGCTATGTTCATCGCTCATGGTTCCAGCCTACTCGACCGTCTGCCGCGGCAAGCGCTCCTAGCGGGCCGGACCCGCCGGAACCTGGCCCTCCACCTTGACCATGGTCCCGATTGGGGCATTGTCAAAGATCCACTTGGCATCCTGTTCATACATGTTGATGCAGCCATGGGATCCGTATTGGGCAGGGTCGCCCCTGGCGATGCCCTCATAGTTCCAATTGGCCGTGTGGAAGCCTTCGCTGCCGTTGTAGTAGGAGATCCATTTGACATTGGGCGTGACGTAGCCCTCCCCGCGCATGGTCTGGACCGCGTAGCGCACATTGATGAAGAAGGTACCAGTGTCGGACCATCTGCCGTCATGGGGCTTTCCTGAGCATATGGGGAACGTCTTGACCTGAGTGGTGCCGTGGTAGGCGGTTGCTGTCTGATTGCTGAGATTGACCTGAATCCAGACATCGCCGTCGGGCACGTCGTAGCGGGCCACCCGTGTCTGCTCCTTGTGGGGAGTGATGTCGGCGGGCGCCTGGACTGGATTCGTGTCGCCCTGTTCGAGGGCATGGACGACCAGGTCCGCAGTGGCGGACGCATCCGTGACCCGGACTCCGTCCACACCCTTGGTGATCTCAGCCACTACATCGCCCTTGGTGTTCTTGACATTGACAGCGGTTACCATATTCCGGTCCAGCTGCCGGGCCAGCTCCTGGTCCAGATACTGCTTGATGGCCTGCCGATCAAAGCCTAGCTCCATGGTCCCCTTCTCCAGATCGGTGACCGGCTTGACCCAGGTAGCCACAGTTGCTGCCGGCACAGTCATGAGATCGTCATCCGCACCCTTGATGACCAGGTCCTTGGCCAGCCGCTGATTGGCCTGAGAGGCCACCTGATTGGCGGCGTCCAGGCTGATCGGCATGTTCACGTCCTTATAAACCACACCTACGGCCAGATGTCTGCCGGGTTCGTCGATCAGGGAGGAAACGGCATCCTGCACGCGGCCGAGCTCAGGCGCCTTGCCTGCACGACCCTCCTGAGCACGGAAGGCGTGTGCGCCTGAATCAAAGACGATTGTGGAGGGAACGGAACGGTCCTGGCGGTCGATGAAGCGCTCTGTCAGATACTTGTTCATAGCCAGCTGATCGCGATCGGCCACCAGCGGCACCGCCTCCCTCTGGAAAGGATTCAGCCGGGAAATGTCCGCAGAGCCCTTGGCGCTCATAATCCGGGCGACCGTGGCATCTGAATCCACGCTTACGCCCAGATCCTTCAGACCAGCCTTTGCCGAAGTGCCTTCACCCTTAAGATCCACCTGGGAGTCATGGACCTGCTGATCGACGATACGCCGAACCTGGTCGCTGGTCCGACCAGTCATGACCTGCCCGCCTAGGGTGACGCCAGGAGCCACCCGTTCACGGAAGAAGGCGTGTGCGCCGAACCAGCAACCCACCAGAATCAGCACGGCCAGGAGCAACAGAGCGAGGATGATGCGCATCCGATGACTGCTCGCAGGAGCCTTGTGGCCAGCACCTGGGCCAAAGGCCCGATCGGCTTGTCCGTTGGCGAACAGGTCCACAGGGTCAGGCACATTGTCGGTCGTCGGCGGCATGGTCACAGTTTCGGCCTGGCCGACATCCGAGATACGAGGCTCTTCTTGCCCCTCCATGGCCATAACACACCTTTCGCTGCTGACAATTCCTCGCAATATCTTACGACGAGACCATGTCCGGGAGTGCGACACCGCACTGACGAATCAGAGCTCGCTGCCATACCACTGCTCAATCATGTACCTGGCCACACTAGCCGCCTGTGGTATGCGCAGCCGACCGGATGCTAAAGCACCGCCGAATTCCTCCCGGGTGAACCAGCAGGCGTCATCGGTCTCCTGACCATCCACCCGGATGTCCGTATTCAGAGATCTGGCTCTGAAGGCCACCATCAGAGAGGAGGGGAAGGGCCAGGGCTGGGATCCCAGATACCGCATCTCCCCCAGATTCAGACCCACCTCCTCCAGGGTCTCCCGCCGAACCGCATGCTCCAGATTCTCACCAGCCTCGACGAATCCGGCAGTGACCGAGCGAAAGTCGGGAGCCCATTTCCGGTTATGCTGAAGCAGAAGCCGATCATGGCCGTCCACTACGGCCATGATCACCGCAGGTTCGATGCGGGGGAAGAGCGTGTGCCTATCCCCTGAGGCATCACCCTGGCAAAGCTGGGCCCAGCCGGCCTGGCTGGGACGGACCGGCGCGCCGCAACGAGGGCAGAAGACCTGGCGTCCATGCCATAGCGACAGAGCGACTGCGCAGGTGGCTATACCCACCTGCCGCGGGCGACCATGAGGGGCATACTCACGCAGGGTGAGCCAGTCGAAACGCTGATCAGCGGCCTGAATCAGGCCGCCAAGAGGACCCCCGGCATTGTGATGGGCACAGGCAAGATCCAGATCCAAAGCCAGCCAGGACTGCCGGCCTGCCGTACCCAGGTAGTAGCAAGGCGGCTCAGACTGGTCTGATGAGCCCGCCAGAGGAACCTGCAAGTACGCAGCAGGCAGGGTGGCCAGGCGGATGCTGGCCCCGGTTCGACCAGCCAGCGCCCCCTTGCCTCTGGGCACAGCCACCTTGGCGCCACGCACCAGGATGACCGCCGTACCCTCCTGAGCCAGCAGATGGCCAAGCAGACCAGGCTGCTGCCGCGATGCCGTGTCGTAATCCACATCACCTTGAGCCAGAGGCAGGAAGGGCAGGGTCCCGGTCAGGGCCAATGGGGAGAAAACTGTCTCAGGACCGCTCATGACTGCCTTTCTACGCGACGAACCAGGTCCAGCAGTACAGCGGCCACTTGGTCGGGATGCTCGACGGCGCTGAAGTGGCCGCAGTCGTCAATGGCCGTGAAAGTGACATCGGTTCCAGCCTGACGCATGGCCTGAGCCAAAGGCTCCATGGTACGCGGGGGGCTGGATGGGTCGCAGCGGCCGCTGACCAGGGCCATAGGCACCCGGATGCGGCCGACCAGATCGCTCTGGTCCGGGCGACCTGCGGCCATCCGCTCCCGCCAGGCGATGCCCCTGGGATCCTGGGACAATATCCATTCGGTCATGGTCTGTACGAAGACGGGTGAACGCTTGACCGTGGAATCGCCCTCCTGGGGCCTGGCGAAGTGCATGACCGGATCAAGCGTCTCATCCTCCTCGCAGGTTCGGGCGATTCGCAGCCGGTTGGCCCGGGAGGCTGGACGGTCAGCCATCATAGTGGTGTCGCACAAAGCCAGCCCAGCCACCATCTGCGGATAAAGCCTGGCTACGGCCTCGACCAGGTAGCCGCCCATGGAAAGTCCGACCCATATGGCCTTCTGCGCTCCTGTGGCAGCGACCATGCCCGCGAAGGCACGGGCCATGGCATCCAGCGCAGCAGGCAGGGCGCCATCTGAGTCTGCCGGACCACAGGCCGCTGGTTCAGGCAGGAGGCTATCGCCTGCTCCGGGCATATCCGGAGCATAGACAGGGAAGGGAGACATATCCGCACGATCAGCCTGCGCGATCAGCGAGGCCGCACACCGATCCCACATGCGGTGGTCCACAGGGAATGCATGGACCAGCACCAAGGGCAGCCCCTCCCCATGGCGATATACGGTATTGGCAATGGTCATGCCCGTCTCCAACGATTTGCGACTCACAATGCACCGGCCCAGGTCAGAGCGCTCAGCAGCACCTTGCCGTGCCCGCCGGGCATCTGGCTCATGAATGACTCCAGCATATCGCCCTTGGGATCGATCCACTCCACGTCCAGCGTCTCATCCTGGGGCTTGCAGTCCCCTGCTACCGGCACCAGATAGCACAGGGCGATGGCATGCTGGCGCGGATCGTAGTACTCCGAGACCCCTGGCGTGGGGAAGAACTCAGCCACGGTGAAGGGCTGTGGGCTGGAAGGCAGCATAGGCAAGGCCAGCTGGCCCAGATCCTTGGCGATGTTTCTGGCTAAAGCCTCCCTGATGGTCTCGTGGTAAAGGATTCGTCCGGTGATCAGAGTGCGCTCGATGTTGCCCTGATCATCCACGCGCAGAAGAGTGCCCACTTGGGTGACGGCACTCATCTCGTCCACGCGAACCGGCACTACCTCCACATAGGCCATCGGGAGACATCGGCGCGCACGGTCGATGGCATCACGGTCCAGCCATCCGGGAGGATTCGAGCCCGAAAAACCCCTGTTGAAGTCCTCTGGGGTGATGTGGGAGAAGGCGCCTCGGTCGCGATCGGCATCGAAGTCGTCATCATCGGGAATCTCGTCGTTCAGCACTGGCATGGCTCCATTATCCGCATTAGGCTTGACCGCCCACGGAACCCCGGCGGACATCTCCACCCAGAGCATATTCGAGCGCTTTCTCCAGCCTTGATGGAATGCTGTTGGTTGAAAGCGGTTGCTAAGCACGGGGGCTTCCCGCGCGACAGTCAAACGACTTCAAGGAGCATTATCATGGCCACCACGACTATTACCTCGGAAAACTTCGAACAGACCATCAAGGACAACGACCTGGTGCTGATCGACTTCTGGGCCACCTGGTGCGGCCCCTGCAAGGCCTTCGGCCCCATCTTCGAGAAGGCTTCGCAGACCAACACCGACATCGTCTTCGGCAAGGTGGACATCGACCAGAACCAGGATCTGGCCGCAGCCGCCGACATTCAGGCGGTGCCCACGCTGATGATCACCAAGCAGGGGCAGATCATCTTCAAGCAAGCCGGAGCGCTCAGGTCTTCGGACCTGGACGACCTGATCGACCAGGCGCGCAAGGCTGATTTGTCAACACCGGCACAGGTCTGAGCTGGTTGAGTTGGCTCCAGGACAGGTTTGCACTAGAGTAGAGCTGTGTTTGTCCAGTGACCATTTCGGCCCTAGCGGAAGCATGCGGCCGATAGTCGATAGGAAACGATAAATCGACTGTCACTGAGGATCTGTCGTCCAACAGAGGAGAGTAATGGCGAACCACCGTAGAGGACGGATGAGTGCGGTCAAGGCCCTGACCAAGCGTCAGTGGCTGCGGTTGGCTGCAGGTGTTACCGTTCTCGGCATGGTCGTTGGCGCAGGCTTTGTTTCGCGCGACTTCTACACATCCAGCGAGAGCTCGGCCAAGTCAGGGGTGACCTCCTATTCCGCCACCCAGGATCTGGACACCGTGTCCCGCGGCAGTACCAGGCAGGCCATCCGCAACGGTGCGGGTGGTGCCAACACGAACACCTCCTATGTGAATGTGCAGATCAACGGGAAGAACAAGGTGGTCCTGGGAACAGGCTTCACCAACGTCAAGTCCGTGCTGGAGGCCGGGGACATCACCCTGCAGCCAGGAGATCAGATCACCCCATCTCTGACCACCCGCGTCAACGAGAAGACCGTCATCCGTATCGACCGAGCCGGCGCCCAGGTCAAAACGGATGAGTCGCCCATCCCCTTCAACACCATCGAAGAGAAGACCAGCTCCCTCCCTGCAGGCACCACTAAGGTCAAGACGGAGGGACAGAACGGTGTTATGGAGACCACCAGTCTGGTCACGGCGGCCGGCAACAAGCATCTGACCAGCAATATTTTTGCCTCTTTCGTCAAGACGGTCCCCGTCGATAAGGTGATCCTAGTAGGCACTGGTGGCGGCACCCCCGCACAGGCCGGCTCGACCACCACTACAGTCCCTGTCGGTGAGGCCCAAAGCATCGCACATGGTCTGGTCACCTCGCGCGGCTGGGGCGAGGACCAGTTCACCTGCCTGGTTCAGCTGTGGAACAAGGAGTCCGGCTGGCGGACCAACGCCTCCAACCCATCGGGCGCCTACGGCATTCCTCAGGCATTGCCCGGCAGCAAGATGGCCTCGGCCGGCCCCAACTGGCAGACCGATGCCCATACCCAGATAGTTTGGGGGCTGGGCTACATCCAAGGCCGCTACGGAACCCCTTGCGGTGCATGGGCCCAATCCCAAGCGACCAACTGGTACTGATCTGTTTCAAACCGCCTGAACCAGAAGATCCCCAGCAGACTTCCTACTAGTCTGCTGGGGATCTTCTATGCAAGCGCACTAATGCAAAATAACTAATAATGCGGTCATTGTAATCACGTTCTGGGCTTTAACAATGTTATGTTTGCTCACCACAAGACCAGCAGCATAGGCGACACCAACCACGACCCATTCCAGCCAGGATCCTTGGACGGCCATGCGACGCAGACTATTTGCTGCCTTGTCAAGATATACCTATCTACTGGGCAACTTTTTCACGTTCGCGCAGGAGGCAAGAAACCAGCCAAGCACTGCCGAGCCAATCAGGAGGGCGCTGGACCGCCCTCGCACCAGCCCGTTAGATCCGCGCCTAGAATAGCGACACCGTCTGGAGGTTCAGTGGACTTCGCAGCCCATGAAAAATGGCGCCAACTCCTCCCCTTAATCCACACCGGCACTCTCCCCCCCTCCCAGGGGCCGAGCGAGAGATTCCAGCTCGCTTCACGACGGGAGACTGTCAGTTGAGAACCCACACTCAGCCAGATAACAAACCAGTAGGGCCTCGTCACTACACATGTGACGAGGCCCTACGGCTGTCTTAATTGCTTATTGTTCTCTCTCAGTCTCCCCTAGCCAGCAGATCGACAAGACCGCATCCTGCACGACTTGGATAGACATGGAATCGAAGACCTTGTTTCAGAGGACAGCCTGGAGCACGAAATCCAGGATGAAGAGGGCCGATACTGCCCAGATGATGGGATGGACCTCCTTGCCCTTGCGCTTGCAGACCATGGTCAGGCTGTAGGTGATGAAGCCGGCGGCCACACCGTAGGAGATCGAGTAGGCAAAGCCCATGAAGATGGCCGTGAAGAAGGCCGGTATGGCCTCAGACAGCTCGCCCCACTCAATCTCGGCGAAGGAGCTCATCATCATGCAGCCCACAATGACCAAAACAGGGGCAGTGGCCGCCGAGGGCACAGCCGAGATCAACGGAGCGAAGACGGCGCTAAGCGCAAAGCAGATGGCGATGACCACCGAGGTCAGGCCGGTACGACCACCTGCTGCGATGCCCGCTGCGGACTCCACATAAGTAGTGGTGTTGGAAGTGCCGAAGAGGGCGCCGATGGAGGTTGCCGTAGCATCGGCGAATAAGGCCTTATCCATCTTGGAACTGAAGCCGCGGCCGCTTTCCAGAGCCTGCTCATCCTCAGCGGAGAAGATGCCTGAGCGCCGGCCGGTGCCAACAAAGGTGCCGATAGTGTCGAAGGTGTCAGACAGGGAGAAGGCGAAGATGGTCACCAGAACCACTGGCAGCTTGGCTGGATCGGCGAAGAGGGCAGGGAATCCATCCTGGCTGAAAATGGCTAGGAAGGTCTGCGGCAGCTGAGACCAGGCCTGACCCAGATCAACCGACTTGGCCATGTTGGTGACCCCCATGGGGATGCCCAGCAGCGTGACCACGATGATGGCTATGACGAAGGCCCCCTTGTTGATGAAGGCCAAGTGACCCTTGAACTTGAAGATCAGCAGGAAGATGGTCAGCAACAAGCCGATGACGAAGAGGATGACACCGGAGGTGTTGAAGGTGGTCAGCCCAGGGTTGGCTCCTGCCGCCGAGGTCTTGTCGGGGGTGAACTTGATGATGCCCACATTGAGCAGACCCACATAGGCGATGAAGACGCCGATGCCGCCGCCGATGGCGTGCTGGAGCAGGGGCGGAATAGCCTGGATGATCATCTTGCGGAGCTTGGTGGCGGTGACCAGGATGTTGATCAGGCCGCACAGGAAGACCATGCACATGGTCTGCTGCCAGGTGAAGCCCAGCCCTTTGACCACAGTGAAGGTGAAGAAAGCATTCAGTCCAACTCCTGGCGCCACGCCGTAGGGGACGTTGGCCACCAGCGCCATGATCAGGGTGCCTATGATGGCAGCAATCAGAGTGGCGAGAAAGACGGCACCCCAAGGCATGCCCGCCGTGGAAAGCACCGAGGGATTGACCACGATGATGTAGGCCATGGCGAAGAAGGTGGTGATGCCTGCTACCACTTCCGTAGAGACTGTGGTATTATTGTCCGAAAGCCGAAATAGCTTATGCATATTCGATCCTTTTTGTCTTATTTGGCGATGAGACATGAGAAGAATATCACGAGCTCTCGGCTTTTTCTGTTACAAGTCCCTCCTATCGAGCTCAAATACCGCTGCAGAGCCTTCAGCCTGCCTATAATCAGCGTAAAGGCAGGGCCCTGAAGCCGTCCCCCAGAATGGGGATCAACTGTAGGGCACTGCGCTTTCGAGGAGGGGCATATGGCCAGGGATAATCACTGGGACCAGGACGATCAGAAGCAATACCAGCATGTACACGACAGCGAAGTCGATCGTGGGCAGGAAGAGCGCACCGCCGAGCGGATTGCAGCCGCCACGGTCAACAAGCAGCGCACCCGCGAAGGCCGTACCCTTCGTCAGGAGCAGGAGCGCCACGCCCAGGGCAAAGACAGCAAGAAAGACTGAATCCTTAAAGAAGGCCCATCTGCAGATGGGCCAAAACCATGAGCACGGCACCGATCAGCGCAGTCAGTGCCAGGGTAAATCCGGCCAGGCGTGCGTTGCCGAGCACCTTGTCGGTAAACATGGTGGCGAACACCGCTGTCGGAGCCAGGCAGCACAGAGCCACCGCCTGACGGACCAGAGGCCCGAAGGGCAGTAAATACCATGCAGCTGCAGCGAACAGGATGCCGAAAGGCAGCCGCCAGGCCAGAACCTGCAGTACGGCCTTGATGTCATCCCGGCCGCCGGGCAGCTCCATGAGCATGCCGACCATAAGCATGGAGCAGAAGGCGTTGGCAGCCGAGAGGGGGCGGGTTATCTGGGCCGACCAGCCTGGCAGCGAGACCCCGGTCAAAGTAAAGCCCACCATGACCATGTAGGTATCAAAGGAGGGCGAACCCAGGAAGCCCTTGGCTATGGAGATGGCCGCAGCCTTGCGATGGAGCTTCCGGGCATCAGGGTCATCCAGCTTGACCGGCTCTCCCGCAGCAGGATCCAGGGACCGGCCCGGTCGAATATGCAGGAGCCCCTGGGTCATGACGTTGGTCCCGGCAGAAACCATGACCGAGTTGCCGATGTCGAACATGGCGGCAGGCACCAGAGCTGCCGTGCCAAGCAGGGACTGGAGCATAGGGAAGCAGAAGCATCCGATGTTGAAGCCTGATCCGTTGAGCATAAGAAAAGCCCGCTCAGCCTTGGGCCGATGCCTGCTTGTCAGAAAGATGGCCAGGGGCGGAATGAGCGAGGCCACGAAGGCGAAGGCCGAAACCAAAAGCATGCTGGGATCATGAGGGTTGGTGGCGAAGGAGTGGATGATGGCCCCAGGCAGGACCAGGTCGAACACAACGGTCTGCAGCACCCGGTAGTCCAGCGGATGAAAGAGGCCAAAGCGCTTGAACAGGTAGCCCACCAGTATGATGCCCAAGAGGGTGGCCGGTTCCAGCAATACTTCCATGCCGTCTCTCCTTCCATGGATGCCGGAACCATGATAACTGACGGGCGGCCGCGCAGGCCGGTTCCGTCTCAGCCGAAACGACCGGAGATGTAGCGCTCAGTATCAGCCTCGTGCGGATTGGAGAAGATGGTAGTAGTGTCATCCATCTCCACCAGGTGGCCGGGCTGACCCACCGCCTTGAGATTGAAGAAGGCCGTATAATCGGAGACTCTGGCGGCCTGCTGCATGTTATGGGTGACGATGACGATGGTGTAGTCCCGCTTGAGCTCGTTGATCAGATCCTCCACAGCCAGGGTGGAGATGGGGTCCAGCGCCGAACAGGGTTCGTCCATGAGCAGGACCTGGGGGTGCACGGCCACGGCACGGGCGATACAGAGCCGTTGCTGCTGGCCGCCCGAAAGCCCGACGCCGGGCTTGTCCAGGCGATCCTTGACCTCATTCCAAAGATTGGCCCCGCGCAGGGCCCACTCCACCAGGTCGTCCGCGTCCGACTTGGCGATGTGCTTCTTATTGAGCCGGATGCCGGCCAAAACATTCTCCCGGATGGACATGGTCGGGAAAGGATTGGCCCTCTGGAAGACCATGCCGACATCCCGTCGCACCTCGACCGGGTCTACATCCGGTCCGTAAAGGTCTCGACCCTCCAGCAGCACCTGCCCGCTCACATGCGCCCCTGGGGTGATCTCGTGCATGCGGTCAAGGGTGCGCAGAACCGTGGACTTGCCACAGCCGGAAGGACCGATAAAAGCAGTGACCTTGTTGGCCTGAATGCGCATGTTCACGTCCTGAACGGCCAGAAAGTCTCCGTAGTAGACGTTGAGATGGCTGATGTCTATTCGTTGGCCCATGTTCCGGCCTCCGTTCCTCTCATGGCGGTGTTCAACGGGCCCGCCCAACAGCAAAGATGCGCGAGACCAGCCGCCCAAGCAGGTTGAGCAGCAGGACGATGAGGATCAGCACCAGGGCCGCCGCCCAGGCCCGCTGCATGTGGATGTCGGTCAGACATCCCGGGTCAGCACCTGGCCCGCAGACGGCCAGACCCTGGGAATACTCGTTGTAGACGAAGACCGGCAGGGTGGTCATCCTCCCGGAGAAGAGGTTGGGGTTGGTGGTGGCGATGAAGCCCGAGGCTATCAGCAGGGGCGCCGTCTCACCGATGACTCGTGCCACAGCCAGAATGGTGCCCGAGACGATGCCAGGCAGGGCCGTGCGCAGAACAATGCTGGTAATAGTCCGCTGCTTGGTCACCCCCAGGGCATAGGCCGCCTCGCGCAGGTCATTGGGAACTACGGCCAGCATGTCCTCGGAGGTCTTGACCACCGTGGGCAGCATGAGCAGAGAGAGGGCCACCGAACCAGCCAGTCCATTGACGGTGCCTGGCCCGACCACCAGAGCGAACATGGAGAAAGCGAAGAGGCCGGCCACGATTGAGGGGATCCCGCTCATCACATCCACCATGAGACCGATGGCCTTGGCCAGACGGCCTCCATGAGCGTATTCGACCAGATAGACCGCGCACATGACGCCCACCGGAATCGAAATGACCATGGATCCAAAGGTGATCTCCAGGGTGCCGATTACCGCGTGCAGGATGCCGCCGTATCCTCCTGATGGCGTGGGGTTGCCGCCCACTACCCCGCTCATGTTGTGGATCAGGAAGTCCGGTGTCAGCCGTTGCATCCCCTTGGACAGGCTGACCCAGAGCACCGAGACCAGCGGGATCAGGGCGACCAGAAAGGAGAGCCCGATCAGGACGGTCATCAGCCGGTCCTTGCGCTTGCGCGCACGAATGGAGGATCTGGTAGGCCTGAAGCGATCAAAATCGATGACCGGTCCGCGATCAGTTCGGCTTGTCATCATGCACCCGCCTTTGCTGTGATCCTGCGCGCCAGATAGTTGACGATAAAGGTGATGATGAAGAGGACCAGACCGGTGGCCACCAGGAGGGCCACGCCCTGGGAGTCCGCCTCGGGGAACTGGGCGGCGATGTTGGCGGCGATGGTTTGGCTTTTTGAAGCCTGCAGCAGCTGCAGGGAGTAGCTGAAGCCCGGCGAGAGGATCATCAGCACCGCCATAGTCTCGCCCAGGGCGCGTCCCAGCCCCAGCATGGATGCCGAAATAATGCCCGAGCGGCCAAAGGGCAGGACCGCAAGCCGAATCATCTCCCACTTGGTGGCTCCCAGAGCCAAGGCGGCCTCCTGCTGCAGCCGAGGAGCCTGGACCAGAATGTCGCGGGTGACCGAGGTGATGATGGGCAGAATCATGACCGCCAACACCAGGGCCACAGTGGCCACGGACCGGGCCGGGGCGGCGACAGGACCGGAAAACAATGGAATCCAGCCAAGATGAACGGATAGCCAGCGCCAGAAGCCGGTGATATTGGGAACCAGGACCAGGGCCCCCCAGAGTCCGTAAATCACCGAGGGCACAGCAGCCAGCAGATCGATCACTGTGCTGAGCAGCGCGGACAGGCGGGACGGGGCGTAGTAGCCGATGAAGAGGGCGATGCCCAGCGAGACGGGGAATGCCAAGAGCAGGGCCAGGCCGGCAATCAGAATGGTGCCGAAAACCAGCGGGCCCACATAGCCCAGGAAACTGCTCGCCCGTCCACCGCTCAGGGCGAGTATGGCCTGGGTGCGGGACTCCGGATCTCCGGTGAAGGCCGGAAACGCGCGCAGGATCAGAAAGAGGGTGACCGCAGCCAGAGCCAGCAGTATCAGGATGCCTGCACCGGCGGCGCAGGCCTTAAAGATCTGGTCCACCCGCTTGGCCTTGTTCAGGGTTGCGGTCTTGTTTGGTTTGTCGGTCATGCCTTCCCCCCGATGGTCTCCACCGAGGCCATGGCCTGGCTGCGCAGTCCCTGCCCCAGCTCGGCGCTGCCTGCGTTGGCCGCGGCCATGCGCTGGCCCTGCTCGCTCAGCAGATAGGTCAGCCAGGCCTTGGCGAACTGGGCCTTGGACCCGTCCGGATCATGTCGATAGGCCGTGCAGACCACGTCGTAAGAGACCAGGACGATGGGATAGGTGTGCTCACGGCTGGTGCGATGGTCCACGGTCAGGACCACCCGTCCAGGCTGGCTGGCCTGAGGATCCCGCTGGGCGGCATCCAGCAGGTTGGCGACGGTCTTGGCTGCAGGCGGTTGCCAGGTCTTCCCCACCTGCACGGCCACGGTGCCCAGTCCGGTGGTCTGGGCCGCGTCCGCATACCCGAAGGTGCCCGTCGCCTGGTTCATGGTCATGACCACGCCGGCAGTGCCCTTGGCACCCTGTCCCAGGTCATTGGGCCAATTCTCGCCCGCTGGATAAGGCCAGGCGGACCCAGCCGTATCGTGCAGATAGGACAGAAAGCTTTTCGTGGTGCCGGACTTGTCCGAACGATGAATCACGGTGATGTCAAGATCGGGCAGATTGGCTTCCGGGTTGAGCGCTGCTATGCGCGGATCCCGCCAGTTGGTAACCTTTCCGGAGAAGATCTTGGCGATCAGAGCCGGATCCATCCGCAGATGGCCGTCTGAACCCTTCGGCCACAGATCAGGAAGATTGTAGGCCACGGCGATCGGAGTGGCATAGACGGGCAGGTCAATGGCTGTACCGGAGCCACAGATCTGACGCGAGCGCTCAATCTGATCGGCAGTCAACGGCGCATCGGTACCAGCCCAGATGGTCGAGCCCGACAGGAAGGCGTTGACTCCAGCACCGGAACCCGCCGGATCATAGGAGATGCGCGCCCCCGGGTGCTGCTTGCGGAAGCCTGCTATCCAGGCCTCGTCGGCGCTCTGCTGGGAGGATGCGCCAGATCCGGCGAACTCGCCCTGGAACAAGGCTTGATCTGCAGTATTGCCTGCTCCGCTGCCTTCGATGGGGACGTTGTCGCCGCAGGCTGCCAGGGGAATCATCATTGCCAGTGACATGAGGAGGGCCGGGAATCTTCCACGACCGTGACCATGTGCGTGCATGCTACCTACCTTGACCGCCGTTGCATATCAAACGTCCGTCCTCATCAGCCCGTGTCGGACCCTCCCGTATTCACATTACCGAAACTCGCCTCACACAGCATACTGGAAACGCTGACCGTCAAACAAGGTCTTCACAACCGCGTCAGCCGTGTGGAAAAACCCAATCACAATCCACGGCCTGGTATATTATAAGGTCATTGTCGGACGCTTAGCTCTCTCGTTCTTTTCTTAGTGTCACCGGTATCGGTATGCCCTGATTTCCTTTTTGGGACGGCACCGCAGGGAGCGGTATGCGCAGTGAAAACCGAATCCAAAGGAAGTGGTGGTGCATGAGGAAGCAGGAGCTCGCCAAGCAAGGGCGGACCCTCAGCAAGGATGGAGCCTTCGTCAACGGAAAGCTCACCCATGAAGCCTTCCTTTCGCTGGCCATCCTGACCGTCATCACCTTCCTGGGCAACTTCACCCAGCTGCAGCTGGCTTCGGCCCTGCCTACCATTGTGGACGAGTTCCACATCACCCTGACCGCCGGTCAGTGGCTGACCTCGGTATTCCAGCTGGTCATGGGCGTCATGGTGCCCTTGACCGGCTTTCTGACCAAGCGCTTCTCCACTCGGCAAATCGTCATCACCTCCATGGCCGTCTTCACCCTGGGGTCCCTGCTGAGCTGGCAGTCGCAGACCTTCGCCCTGGTCCTGCTGGGCCGCGTCCTGGAAGCCGTGGGCACCGGGACCATGTGGCCCGTCCTGCAGATCACCGTCTTCTCCATCTATCCTCTGGCCAAGCGCGGCATGGCCATGGGCACCGTGGGCCTGGCCATGAGCGTGGCCCCAGCCATCGGCCCCACCCTGGGCGGCTGGCAGACCGATGCCAACGGCTGGCGCTCCATCTTCCTGACGCTGAGCATTTGCGGAGCGGTAGCGCTGCTCCTGTCCATCTTCGGCCTGCACAACTTCGGTCAGCGCGACACCAGCGTCAAGGCGGACTTCTTCTCGGTAGCCCTGTCCATCTTCGGATTCGGCGGCCTTATGTTCGGCTTTACCAACATTGAGAACTTCCCCATCACTTCCTTCATGACCTGGCCCTTTATGCTGGTCGGCCTGATCGGGATCATCTGGTTCGTTCTTCGCCAGCTCCACCACGACAAACCCCTGCTGGACCTGCATGTGCTGCGAATCAAGAACTTCACCGTGGGCACCATCATCGCCTCCATGTCCTTCTTCGCCTTCAGCTCGGTCACCGTCATCCTGCCCATGTACATCCAGACGGACCGCGGCTTCTCGGCCACCATGAGCGGCCTGGTCATGCTGCCTGGGGCCATCGGCACCGCCATCGCCCAGTTCTTCGGCGGCCGTCTGCTGGACCGTTGGGGCGCTCGGCCCGTGGCCATGACCGGCTGCTCGGTCCTGCTGGTGGGCACCATCGCGATGAGCATGATTGGTGCCAACACGTGGATCGGCCTGGTCTCCATCTGCCAGTTTGTCCGCCAGATCGGCATGGGCTTCACCCTGATGCCCTTGACTACCTGGTCCCTGAACAACCTGGCTCCCAAGGATGTTTCAGCCGGTTCGGCCGTCACCAACACGGCCCGTCAGATCGCCGGAGCTGTCGGAGCGCCCATACTGGTCATCCTCATGGAGACCATCACCACCCTGCGCCACAGCGCCTTGGGCGGCGGCCGCTCCACCCAGATTGCAGCCAACATCTTCGGCGTGCAGTGGGCCCTGCGCATATCGGCACTGATCTGCTTGGGCATGGTCCTGCTGGTCTATTTCGGCGTTCGCGGAAACGGCGCTGGCTCCGGTCGTCAGATGACCCGCATGCTCCTGCGCCACATGCACATCATCCACACCGACTCCCCTGTCGCTATCACTTCCTCAGCCGACTCCAAGGCCCAGAACTGATCACCGGGTGGTTCTGCGGGCTATGACTCGCGATCCGATGACCAGATCCTGGGGAGCCGTAGCTCTGCCTCCGATACGTCCCAGGACGCGGTCGACACAGGTCCGTGAGATCCACCGCAAGCAGGAATCCATAGTAGTAAGCGGGGTTTGCAGATAAGCAGACTCCTCGATGTTGTCGAACCCGATGATCTGGACCTGGTCGGGTACGGCTCTGCCGTAAGCAGTCAGGGCTGACAGTGCACCGATAGCCAGCTGATCATTGAGGGCTATCACCCCATCGAAGGGCGCACCCGTCTCTAATATCCTCTGCATGGTCAGGTACCCGCTGCCCAAGGTCCAGTCATAACCGGTTACGCCAAGAAGCCGATCATCCAGTTGCAACCCCCTGGCACGGATCGCCTTGAGCACGCCCTTCATCCTGAGCTCGGCATTGCCTTCGATCGCAGCCGTTAACCGACCATAGTCAAGCGGCGCATGCAGACCGATGACCGCCAGCGAGCGCACCGACCGATCAAACAAATACTCTGCGGCCATCCGAGCCGCTTCGGCATCATCGACCATGACGTGATCCGCCACCCCATGGGTAGTCCGTGCGCCCACGCATACCAAGGGGTAACGCACATCCAGGTCCTCCACGGCGAATCGCTCAAGCTCCGACATGGAAAGAATTATTCCGTCGCTGATAGTGCTGTTAAAGGAGGCCAGAATCTCATGCGCCCCCTTGGCAGACCCCTCGGCATAGGTACTGACATATACCGCATAGTCCCGCAGACGAGCGCTGTCGATGACCCTATTAGCCAATTCGGCCAGATAAGGAGGAGTCAGCGAAGGCACAGCCAGCGTAATAATACCGGTTTTGTTGCGGTGCAGATTACGGGCCGCGGCATTGACCTGGTACCCCGATTCGTCAATGACCTGCTGCACACGCGCACGGGTCGCATTGGACATACGGCCATTGCCGTTGATTACATTGGAGGCTGTCTTCAGCGAGACACCCGCCCTGCTGGCCACCTCGCGCAGGGTGATCCGTTTGCCTGGACGTCCTTCATCCGCTGCCATAGACACTCCTTAGAATGGAACAACCTCCAAGGCACTATGGCGATCACATTTACTGACGGGTGATCACCACACCATGCACTCCTATAGTGTAGCGATTGCCGGATAAACCATCCCCCCCGCACCGGGTCGCTCGTTGAACCACCAAGGCCTCGCCCGAGGTGGCCACATCTCTGATAACCGTCGACTCCCGGCTGAAATAGAAATGATACCGACCCTGTGGCCCGGATCTGATCAGGTGCACCAACCGCGGATCGCCGTCACGACCGTTATGCAGCCCTGCTTCTGAGGCGTCGGCGAGAAAATCAGGAGGGAAGATTCGACTGATCACCGAAACCAGCGATTCCTTGGCAAAGCCCGTGCCCAGATAGAGGACGCGGCCCTGACCATATCCATGAATGGTCACCGCAGGCTCCCCAGCCATGTCGAGGTCATAGGAACGACGGCCCTGGTAGCGAGCCAGCACCCTTACCGAATCCTCTAGGCTCAAGGGCTCATTGACCCATATATTGCCCTCAATGCCCTCTGATACCAGGATGGATCCACCGCCTTGGTCGCTCGTGCCCAAGGCGATCAGCTCCTGGGAAGCGACACCTGTCAGATCCCGCAAAGCCCCAGGATATCCGCCCAAGCCGACGTGCATATGGTCGTCCATAAGGCCACTGGCGAAGTCCACCACCAGCCGACCGCCCTTGCTCACATAGTCGCGCAGACGGGCGGCTTGCTGCTGATCCAGCAGAATCAGGGCCGGCAACACCACCACGTCGTAACTCTCCCACTGCCCCTTCAGGGGCGCGACATCCGCCCTGAGTCCGACGTCAAGCAGAGCCTGATACCAGGTATAGACCTGCTGCCAATGATCCATAGAGGGATCAGGCAGAGTCGAATCCGCCATGGACCACTGGCAGTCGGCATCAAAGAGCAGAACCATAGTCGAGGGTTCCAACCGGGTCCCGGCCAGTCCGCTCTGGGAGAGCCTTCGCAAAATGCATCCCAAATCGGCAACCTGTTCATAAATTGCCGAATCCGGCCCTGCATGGGGGACCATGGCCGAGTGGAAGGCCTCTGCTCCGAAGGCGGACTGCCGCCATTGGAAGAAGTTGACCGAATCCGCTCCCATAGCCACATGGGCCAGGGCGTCCCGGATCAGTTCGCCTTGGCGCTTGGACGCGTTGAAGATGCGCCAATTGACTGCGGATGTGGAATGCTCCATCAGACACCAGGGATGACGCTGAGCATAGGCATCCACCAGGGAGTCCGAGCAGAGCAGCTCATCCAGATGTCCGGGTCCCTGGGCGAAATAATGGTCGTTGGCCACGAAATCGACCTGGTGCGACCAGCGCTCATAGTCCAGGACGCATTGGTCCGTCGAAACCATGAAGTTGGTCGTTAGCGGTTTATCGGGGGTAAGCTCCTGCAGTTGATCACGTTCGGCACAGAAAAAATCCATCAGCGCATCAGAACAGAATCTTCGGAAGTCCAGGCGCAGTGCCGGATTGATAAAGGCGTCACGCACGCCAGCATGTTCAGGCAGGGGTACCTGATCAAAATCCTGCAGCCTCTGGGACCAGAAATCATTGCCCCAGGCTCGGTTAAGCTCCTCGATGCTGCCGTAGCGCCTGCGGCACCAGCCTCGGAAGGCCTTCAAAGCATCCTGCGAGTAGTCGGCTGCATTGTTCCATCCATACTCATTGCCCACATGCCAGGCGACCACCGTCGGATTGTCGCGGAAGTGCTCACCCATGGCCTTGCAAAGTCGAAGGGCATAGCGCCGAAAAACCGGCGAGGTGGGCCTCCAGGACTGCCGTGCGCCCGGATGGACCAGGGTCCCGTCCGCCTCCACGGGCAACACCTCAGGATGCGCCTGGTAGAGCCAGTATGGGGCCGTGGCCGTGGCCGAAGCCATGTCTACGGCGATACCGGCTTCGCCCAGCAAGGCCACCACCCGATCCAGCCAATCAAACTCCCAGACTCCGTCGCTGGGCTCCAGACGCGCCCATGAGAAAATGCCCAGGGTCACCATGGTGACGCCAGCCTGCCTCATCAGTGCAACATCTTCGGCCCATACCTGCTCCGGCCATTGATCTGGGTTGTAATCCCCCCCGAACCAGATTCCCTTCGAATGACCATCGGGGCCCTTCGGCCAGCGGTAAGGTCTATAGGGCTGGGGCTGTCGACGGTCATGATGGTCTGTTCTGCTCATGCTTGATCCCGTCTGCGAGTTCCCGCTACTCCTTGACAGCACCGGCAGCCAAGCCGGACTGCCAGTATTTCTGCAGCAACAGGAAGGCGACGACGATGGGGATGATGGTGACCAGGCTGCCCGTCACCACCAGGTTCTGAATGGCATGGGCACCGGCTGTCGATGCCTGGTCCTTCCAATTGTTGAGCCCGATCGTCAGCGGGTACCAACTGGAATCCTTGAGCATGATCAATGGCAGGAAGTAGTTGTTCCAAGTGGCCACAATAGTGAAAAGCGCTGTGGTCACGATCCCAGGGGCCAGCAGAGGCAGGCTGACCTGCCAGAAAGTGCGGAACTCCCCGGCCCCGTCGACCCGAGCTGCCTCCAGTAGTTCGGTAGGCACCGCCTGGTCGGAGAAGATCCACATCAGGTACAGGCCGAAGGGCGAGATCAGACTGGGGATGATCATAGCCCAGGGCGTATCGGTCAGTCCGATCTTGGCGAAGAGCAGGAACTGAGGCACGGCCAAAGCGATGCCCGGGACGCTGATGGCCCCGATGACCACTGCGAAGACAAGGCGGCGGCCCGGGAAGCGGAACTTGGCCAAGGCATATCCGCCCAGCACGGCCAGCAAGGTGGCGCCACCGGCTCCCACTACTACGTAGAGCAGGGTGTTGAGCAGCCAGCGCCCGAAGATACCGCCCTCATAGGTGAATACCTCGCGCAGATTGTCCCAGAGGGCGAACTTGTGTCCAAAGGCCAGACCGAAGGTGCCAATGAAATCCGACTGGGTCTTGGTGGCATTGATGACCAGCCAGATCAGAGGAAACAAGCAGTAGAGCGCGAAGATCCCAGCAACCAGGGTCAACAGCCAGCTGCGCCGCGGATTGTTCGGATTGGAAAACCCTGTTCGGGCTGCCCTCCGACGTTCCGCACGCTCATCTCGTGCTACGCGCCGAGCACGCATGCGTTCAGCCTTGACCCCGTCGATAGTCCTCGTATCAACCATGCTCATTGCATCTGCTCCTTCATTCCCCTGAGCTGGACGGCATAGGCGGCGACCATGGTTATGATGGCCATGACGATGGCCAAGGCTGCCGCGTAGTTGCTCTGGCCTCCCATGAAGCTCAGGTTGTAGGCATACATGTTGGGGGTGTAATAGGTGGTGATGGCGTTGCCTGGAACCATAGTCTGCAGCACCGAGGGCTCATTGAAGAGCTGGAAGCTGCCAATGATGCTGAAGATGACCGTGATAACCAGGGAGCTCTTGAGCTCGGGGATCTTGATATTGCGCACGATCTGCCACTCCGAAGCTCCGTCTATAGCCGCTGCCTCATAGAGCGAGTGCGGCACAGTCGACAGCGAGGAATAGAAAATCAGCATGTTGTAGCCCGTGAACTCCCAGGTGTTGATGTTGCCTATGGCGGCCAGAAGCACGCTGGGCTGCAGAACGTCGATATGCGTGCCCAGCCATTGATTCAGGGAACCTATCATTCCGTACTTGGTTCCGTATATGAATCCCCACATCAGAGCCGCCACTACGGCAGGCACCGCATAGGGCAGGAAAGTGCTGATTCTGAAGAAGCGTGTGCCGTGCAGCTTGAGCGAATCCAGAGCCAGCGCCATCAATGCCGCCAGAAAGAGCATGATGGGCACCTGGACCACAGTGAAGATCGCCACACGGCCAACTGATGACCAGAACTGCCCGTCCTTGATCAGCCTGACGTAATTGGCCAGGCCCACAAAGACGTTCCCTCCGATCATGCGCTTCTCGTACAGGCTCAGATAGATGGCATAGAGCACCGGCAGGACGAAAACGAACACGAAGACCAGGACAAAGGGTCCCATGAATTTCCATCCCCGCCAGTCGCTTCTGTGAGGCCGCTCCCCGGTGTGCCTCCCGCTGGCTTCGCCAGGGCCATGATCCCGCGCGTGGGCCAAAATCCGCGCAGTCGAACCTTCGGCTTCACTCATGATGCCTGTCCTTCTTTCCTGTCATTGTTCGAAGGCGGCTGCTACCAGCCGCCTGAGTCATCACTCACTTGTTGACCTGATACCCCTGCTGGTTGCCGTGATCCACCAACTTCTGCTGATAGTCCTCGAAGGCCTTCTCCAGACTGGTCTTCTTCATGTAGGCCTTGCCGATGGAATCCCCATAGGTTGACTGTGCGAAGGGGTTGTAAGGCAGGTACTGGAACTTGGAGACTTTGAGGTTGGCTGCCTCGGTCAGCACCTTGTTGACCTCCTGGCCTCCGAAGTACTCATTCTTCTTGCTGGTGAAATCAGCGGAACTCAGGATACGTTTCAGGGAGGGGAAGCTGCCTTGGTCAGCCATGACCTGAGCTCCTTTGCCATGCGTCAGATATTCGGCGAACTTCCAAGCTGCCGCCTTGTTCTTGGCCTTCTTAGGCACGACAAGAGCCGAACCGCCATCTTCCGCAGACACGCTGTCCCCCTCTTTCCACTGCGGCAGAGGCGCAACCCTCCAGTTGCCTTTCTGGTCGGGCGCACCAGACTCCAGATTGGTGGGCATCCAGGCGCCAATGGTCAGCGAGGCCACCGAACCATCGTTAAGCGCCCTATTCCAGTCATCAGACCAGTTGGCGGTCTTGGTATCGAGCAGGTCTTCGTCGATCAGCTTTTGCTGGAAATCGATATACCGCTTCATGCCGGGATCCTTGGTCATGTTGATGGTGATCTTGTCGCCATCGACCTTCCAAGGGTGCGCCCCAGCTTGCCAGGCCTGCGCGGTGAAAGGCTGATAGGCATTCTTGTCGCCGGCGTTGTTGGTAATGTAGGAACCTGCTGCTCGAATCTTCTTAGCATCCTGATAGTACTCATCCCAGGTCTTAGGGGGCTCGGGAATGCCGGCCTTGTCGAAGACCGCCTTGTTGTAGAAGAAAACCTCGGGACCTGCATCAATGGGCAGCGCATAGGGTTTTCCGTCATACTGGACCTTGTTCCAGGGTCCCGGGGTGAAATCGTCAGCGAACTTGTCAGCCCCATACCCCGATAGATCCTCCAGGTTGTCTTCAATCGCAAACTGCTGGACAGTAGGATCCTCCAGCATGGTGACGTCAGGAATGCCCTTGCCTGCAGCTACTGCGTTGGACAAGGCCACCTGAGTGTCACCGGCAGTGCCGGTGTTGTTGTACTTCACAGTGATGCCGGGATTGGCCTTTTCGAAAGCATCAATGGTTTCCTTGATGCCATTGCCCCAGCCCCAAAAGACTATGCGCCCTGAGGCTTTGCTAGTATCCGCTGGCTTCGATGCTGATCCAGACCCGCTGCTTCCACAGGCAGCGAACGAGGCCAGGGCAACCATGGTGACGCCCATGGTCAGGATTTTTCGTGCAGAATACATGATGAACCTTTCATATTGGTTAGAAAACGTCCTTGATAAGGTTTTGACGCCTACTCCTTCCAATTATTGGTACAACTGTGTACCAATGTCTTGTTAAGTATAATCTGTAGCTCTGGATTGTCAATTCAGCGCCTCAAAACGCCGCCGACGGTACCTGGCCACAACCATCAACAGAAGGCCCGCAGCCACACAGCCAGCCACAAAAACGGGAGTGAGGCCTGTATCGATGCCCGTATCAGCTAAGTCGGAGCATGGATCCTTGCTCCGGCCGACGGAATGAGCTGGCAGGGATTTATCTGACCCTGCAGAACCGGACGCGGACCCTCCATGACCCGTCGGAAGCGCATTCCCGCCCTGATCAATCACATCGTCGGTTTCATTCTCCTTTTCTGGCACACCTGTCAGAGACACGTCATCCACATCCAGGGTCTGGCCCGAACTGCCAGAGGCCACAATAGTGATCCTGGTCTGCCCACCAGTCAGATCAACTGGCAAGGAGGCCTGCCTCCAGGCTGCTCCAGTGGAGGCTGCCAGGTCGATTTCCGAGGTTTTCCCGCTTGATTCAATTGCAATCCTGGCCCGATCCATGCCTTTGGGGTTCGCATAGGAGAGTTTAAGAAGGAAGCGGCCCGCGTGCAGGGGAACGTGTCCCGCCGCACCCAAATCCTGAACGATTGAAGCGCTGCGGGATCGTCCTGGGGCGAACCGCAGGTTAAAGTCGCCCACTCGTCCATAGCCATCGGCTACATTGGTCACAGCATCTGGATTGACCCGTCGCCATCCGGCGATATCGTCAATCAACTTACCGTCCTTATCCTTATACCCCTGCTCGCCTACCGCAACCCTGTCCGCTTCGAAGGAGCCGTTGAGCACGTAATCATTGGCATCGTCAATCGACCAAAGGCCAGTGCCTGCATCCAACTTCCACCGGCTCATCGAATTGAAGCGAGGCGTGCCTGAATCATCAAAACTCAGCGGATTCCACTGGTTGTAGCCAAGCCCATTGCCCGCAAAATCAGCCCATCGATCGCCGCAGTGGATGACGGTCTCTGCCCGGCTGCCATGCAAGGTGTAGTAAAAACCGGTCTGAGTGATGTGTCCGAAATCGGTTTGGCTGCCATCCATGATCACAGTCCGATTGACGGGCTGATATGGGCCGAAAATATGATCCGCTACCTGAAAATGGATTCGGGAAGCATCCCACCCAAACAGATCGGAACCAGCCAGATAATACCGGCCAGCATGCTTGAAAAGCGCATTGCCTTCGCGCCCGAAGCCCTGGTAGAGCTTGGTGGGTTCCAGCAGATCCACTCGACCGTCTCTGGCGCCTATTCTGGCTGCCCAGACACTGCTCCGGCCACTTCCATAGGAATAAATCAGATAACCCGTGCCGTCCTCATCCTGAAAGACGCTCTGGTCCCCGGTATTGCTGGTGCCCAGCCCGTAATCGCGCATGTCGATGCGCCTCTGGGCCTTGAACGGACCAGTAGGCGAATCGGCCGTAGCGATCAGCACTTTTTTATCAAACTTGCGACCGGTAGCATCCGTGGGCATCTCATGCTGGATAAGCATGGCATAGGTGTGCAACTCAGGAACGTACGCAACCCCCATTCTGCACACCCAACCTGCATGGCGACCACCGAAGTCACTGGAGAATGCATCCGCCTGCGCCCTGTCCAACGCCACGCCTTGATACCGCCAATCGGTCAGATTGCCGGATTTGTATACATCCACTGAGACGAAATCATTGCCCGTGAGCGCATGGGTAGGGTTCTGACGATAAGTTTCAGCCTGGGAGAAGTGGACACCGTACCAAAAATGAGAGACCTTCCCCGTGGCAGGATCCGGAAAATCGAAAATCCCTCCGCCCTGCATATACATTGGGTTACCGTCAGCGTCATCCCAGAAACGATCATTGGCGATCAGGCCGTTCCCGCCTACAGAATCGGACTTCTGCCCCGTTTCCTGCGCGGCAACCGCCTTTGGCGCTCCGAGGGACAAACCCATAATCGTAGCCAGAGCGACAAGCAGAATGGCTATTTTCCGCCATTCCAGCATGCGGTCCCGTATGTAGTGTCCATTCTTTCGTATATGTGAGCCGATATTGTCGCTCATAGCCAACCTCCCTGTTGCTTATGGTCGCGGTCATGGAACCAGAGACTGACTGGTTTCCATGTAGTTGGTACAACTGTGTACCACACCTTAATAATAGTATCACACCGTAAAGGTCGGCTCAGTGTAAACAGTCAGGCCATGAAGCTCTTCTTATGCAAATAAACCCGCACATGGCAATCTGTTACCGCTTATCAGCGCAAGGCCGGCGCTCAGCGATCCTGCGGGAGCGGCTGGCCCGGGCAGGTATGAAGAACGGCCAGCATAGCCTGTTTTTCCGAGCTGGTGACGCTCAGGGAGTACTTGTCCTTGACTGCTATCTGACGAGCCACATAGGAGCATTGATAGTCCTTGTTCTCCGGCAGCCAGTAATCGGCCGAGGCGCTCCCCTTGGCCTGGTTGGCCGGACCGTCCACAGCAAGAAGATTATAGGGGTCGTTGCCAAAACGGTAGCGATGGGCCGTATCCCACTTGCTGGCTCCTGATCGCCAGGCGTTCTCCAAGGCGACCACATGGTCAATCTGCACGGCAGAGCTGGTTTTCGGCCCTCTGACGAATTCGATGGTCCGTCCGGTGTAGGGGTCCTGCAGACGACCGCTGGCTACCTTGCAACCGCCGGGAGTCGTGGTACGCAGGTCAGTCAGGTCGCGGGTCAGCACATCCTCGCGTACGTTGCAGCCGTTTCCGTCCTCATCAGTCTCCTTGAAGCCGAAGGCCTCACGCCGGTACTGGCGGCCGGGTCGGTTTTGATCGTTCACCGTCAGGCCCTGCAGAGTCTGAGCCGCATCGCCCGTTGCCGTATATCGTCCGGTCAGCCGCCCGACACCACCGTTGACCCTAGGAAGTATCAGTCCGATGGAGATGCCTAGGACCACAGCCACTACCAGAAGGATCAGCACCCGTTCCGTAAGCGACTCGCGGCGGAAACGGGCAGGGGCGGGATTTCGCCGGAACGAACCGTACCGGCCGCGGCCTCGATACCGATATCTTCTGCGTCTCGGACCGGTCATCTACCGCCGATACCTCCTATGTCGACTGCATGCATGAATCATCCATGATAGCGTTCAGGCGTAAGCGTAGGTCATAGGGTCGTGTCCTGCACGCACGGAGGAGTCCATGGCATCGATGGCGGCATGTTCCGCAGAGGTCAGACTGAAGCCGAACAGGTCCAGGTTCTCCGCCTGCCTTTCTCTGTGTACAGACTTGGGGATGATGATGGTTTCGTTTTCAATATGCCAGCGCAGCACCACCTGGGCTGGCGTTACCCCGTGAGCCTGAGCGATTTTCTCCAGCCTTTCGCCGCCGGCTGCCAGGTCTGCGCCGCGCGCCAATGGCGAGTATGCCTGGACGGCGATGCCGTGCTTCCTGCAGAAAGCCGTCACCGTGCGCTGTTGCCAGCTGGGGTGCAGCTCGATCTGATCCACGGCGGGATACTCCCCCGTCTCCCTATGCAGACGTTCCAGATGCTCCGGCAGGAAGTTGCAAACCCCCAGTGTCCGCACCCGCCCCTCATCACGCAAGCGATGGAATGCGCGCCAGACCTGGTCGGCCCGCCAATCGAACGGGGTGGGCCAGTGGATCATATACATGTCGACATAGTCGGAGCCCAGCAGGGCCAGCTGGCGGTCGAAAGCCCTTAGAGCGCTGTCATAGCCCTGTTCGGAGTCACGCAGCTTGGTGGTCAGCCAAAGGCGGGCACGATCAGGACCACTCTGACAGCCGAAGTCCTTGAGGCCACGGCCCACGCCCCCTTCGTTTCGGTAGCCAGCTGCAGTATCGATGTGACGATAGCCCAGTTCCAAGGCAGAGCGCACCACTCCCGCGGTCTGATCATCGTCGATTCTGAGGACCCCTAGGCCAACCTGCGGAATGTGGTTGCCATCAGACAATAAAATGTCGGGAACTGCTGTCATGGTCCACACCTTCCCAGAAGGCGACCCAGCAGTCTGCCGGGCCATGCTCGCTCCATTCTAGGACCAGACACAAGCACGGTCACGATAGAACAGGCCCATGTGGACAAACCTGCCCGCCCATGCACCAGCCTAGTATTTGGTGATGCCGAAGAAGTACAGCAGATGGGTGTCGAACCAATGGTAACCAAGGTCAAACACGGGCAGGAGGCTGATCCGCATCATCATTCCGACGGAGCCCCAGGCGAAGAAGAGGGCGAGCAGGGCCAGCAGCCACATAAAGGCGCTGCAGGTTTTCCGGGTTTTGATCAACCGACGACGGCGAGTTGCTGCTGATCGAGTCTCGTACTCATGACTGGCCATAATCGTGGCCAAGGGCTCCCCCGCACTCCCAGGTGCTGTCGCCCGAGACCCCAGGTGCTCCATCTGCTCCAGGTCACGGCGGCAGTTGCGTCGGCGACGCGAAAGAAGGTACCAACCCAACAAGCAGGCTGCAAAAAGGGCCAGGAGCACCCATACCATGTAGAGGGGCGCCCCCTTGGGTCTGGTTGGAGGCACATCATCGCCAATGTAGTGCCCACGGACAATCAAGCGGTGGGAATTGATGCCATAGGGGTAGCAAGTCAGCAGGGTCACATAGTTGGAATTCTGAACAGGCTGCAGTGCACTGACATCGGTGGGCTTAATGACCTTGATTTGGTCGACCTTATAGCTCATATGACGTGTAAGCACCCGTATCTGGAAGACATCCCCCTTGCGCAGCTGGGTCAGGTTGTCGAAGAGCATGTAGCCGACCTCGCCAGTGTGCCCCGTGATGACAGCGTGAATAGTCCGGTTGTCTGTAGGTACATGGGTGGTGGCGATGTGACCAGTGCCGTCCCTGAGCACCTCATCGCTGGTACCGTGACGCACGGGTAGCTTGACATTGATCTTGGGTATATCCACGTAGGCCATCATCCCCTTGCCGTCCACATTGAGGATCTTGTAGTAGCGGCCTAGTGGCTCTTTGACTTCTGCGTACTTGAACGGGTCTCTCAGGGTGGGCTTGCCCAGTTCATCATCGTACTGCTTGGCATCATGCCACATGGCTCTGCGTTGGGCTGGCGACAGTGCGGCCACAATTTGATCATAGTTGTCCACTGCGGCGGAATTTTCGGAGTAATTGACGTAAGCAGCCAGCAACGGGTAAAGGAAGATTCCCAGACCAATCAGGAAGCCTAAAGTCTCCAGGAGCCCGAATCCCCTTCCTGACTTGGAGGCCGTTCGACCGCTCGTCTTCACCGACTGGCTGGCATTGGCACTTGAGGAGGCGGTCGCTGCCACGTGATCCGAAATTCCTTGTTGACCCTCGCCTTGGTCGGTACGTTCAGCCGCAGCGATTATCGGAGCCGACATTCGTGCTTCACCCGAAACCCTCATCGGAGTCCCTATTGCATCTG
Source organism: Bifidobacterium sp. ESL0819 (assembly GCF_052606245.1). NCBI lineage: Bacteria > Bacillati > Actinomycetota > Actinomycetes > Bifidobacteriales > Bifidobacteriaceae > Bifidobacterium > Bifidobacterium sp. ESL0819. The sequence continues at coordinate 1,002,649 of NZ_CP199587.1, read as the reverse complement.
AGGCGCCCGATTGCTCTGGCCCATGATCTTCATCGACTTTCAGGGCGGCATCGGTCGGCGCGGCAGCGGAACTGGGAGGATAGACAGGCGGTATGTCCGTTTTTTCTGCAGGCTCACCCGCCAGGGATGCGTCATGGATGAAAGAGCTGGAGACGCCATCGCCCTTGTCATTAGCGTGGGTTGTGTCCAGAGTCACCGGGTCAGAATCCTGGTCCATTGCGTCCTTCACCATTCTGCTTTTCAAATAGTCCAGTTTGATAGTCCTCGACATGCAAGAACCGGCGGCACCTGTATGATGTCGTCGGTCCTTATGCATCCACATAGATGCCTTCGATGTCAAGCAGTGACACCATCCCGGCACTGCTATGGAGATAACTAACGCTCATCCCTGTTCCAGGATCGGGCGACCACTGCCAGATAAAGGCCCAATGCGGCCAAGATCATGAGCAGAATGCCGGGCGCCAACATGGATACACCAGTGGCTGCCAATTTCCCCGGCTCGGGGCGCACAATCGGGACCTCTTGAGACACAGTCACGAGTTTGGGGCTGATGGTCACATCATAGAGCGGATTGACATCACCCTGCTCCCGATAGAGCGGCAACTGCACGACCACAGGGTCGACCTTTACCTTTTCTCCCTTGGGTGCGGCCGCTAAAGTGACCAACCAGTATGAGGCGTGGAAGTAGTCGCCGTCAAAAACAGCGGGGCTTCCTCCAACCAGGCTAGGCGTGTCAAGATCAAGCTGTGCTCCGGTGAGCCAAACGCCTTGGGCTTTCGCTTCAGACGCATTGGTGATGGTGCCGTCCTGGTCAGAGACGCCATAATACTCAGCTGGCTGTGTCGTGTCTTTGAATGCATCCGGATTGGCAGCCACCTCTTTGCTGAGGGCTGCTTGAGCCTTATCAACACCAGGATTGCTGTCAAGCGCTTCTACTCGGCTTTTGAGAGTGGCAGCGTCCAATTTCAGAGCACGAAAGACGTAACCTGCCCCTGCAGATACAGGAGGCTTCGGCAGAATGCTATTCTGACCACCTTGAACCGAGTTTCCTTTTTTGAGCTGCACCGTCAGGGTCGGGTTGACCGTCGCCGCCTCTGCTGCCGGCGTCACATCAAAAGCAGCCAGACCTAAACAGGCCAAAGCCGCAATCAAACAGGGCAAGACCCGGTGAGCAAGGCATTTCGGCAAGGCAATTCCCTTCATAAACCTTCCCTTCCAAGGCCGCCTTTCGACGACGTGGTTACGTCGGATCCGCCAGTCCAAAAGAAATCAGACCAGCATTCCGACAGGTACGAACCGATCAAAATCCACGGTCCGTAAGAAAATGGCGGACGATTCACGGAGGAACCATCCGCCACCTGGTCACCTCATAGGATACTTGATGTGACCGTGATCATCAGGCCCTAGCAGCGTTATTACGCCGACTCCGGGCATACAGGGCTCCGCCCATGATCAGGGCGCCAACAATCAGCAGCAGCACAATGCCGCGGCCACCAGTCAGAGGCAGGGCCAATGGCGAGTCGCCTTCGGTCGTCTTGTAGTGAGCCAAGTACTTGGAGACAGCCTGGTTGTTGAAGGTCATCTTAGTCCCTGCGGGTATTTGCTCAGCAGGAGCATCGAACTTACCAAAGTTCAGCTTGGTATAATCTGGCTGAATAGTGGCGTTGCGCCCATACTCCTGAACGATCTGCGTCTCGGTTTTACCTGCATCCGCGAAAGTGATCGTTTGGAAGGGGATGCCGGGGTTGCGCCAATTCTCTGGAGTCTTGGTCTCAACCAACTGCCAGTTGACGTTCTTGACAGTCTTGTCAGCTGCCCTGGCTTCATCTCCAAAGATAGGCAGAGCCGCAAAGGTTACCAGACCTTTATTGTTGGCCGTAGCCTTGTAAAGCTGGACACCTGCTGGGGCGGCACCCTCAGCATAGAACTGACCATCCGAAGCCAGATACTTGTCTATCGAATCAGCATTCTGAACCAGACGGTATTCAGTACCGGGCAGGGCTGCAAAACTCGTGTTCGCATTCTGAACAGAGCCAAAAGCGATTGCGGCATTGGTCACATTCGTATGATCCTGTTCAGGATCCTTGGGCGTACCGTCATCATTCTTGTTCTCGCTGTAGTCAGATGCAGCGTCGTTAACCACGCCGCCGGTGCCAGTGGAATCGCCATTGGCGGTCACCTTTGCTGTATAGGTAACCTCCAACTCCATCTCCGATGTTCCGACGCCTTGTGCCTTGGAAGCACCACTGGCGGTAAAGAAGTCGAATACCCAGTAAGTCACGTCGCTCGTAGGCACATCAGCAAACATATTCTTTGTGGCGTCGTTCAGACGAGCAGGATTCTTATTAGTATTGACATCCTTAGCGAAATCATCAGCTGTCAAGTTCACAACCTTGCCGGTGGTATCCCGAATATCAGCCTGAACGGAGTCTGGATTACCCTGCAACGAGCTTGACATACGATCGGCGATCCTTACATCCTTGCCCTCGCCTTTCAGCTCCTTGACATCAAGCTTACCGTCATTCTGCTTGGGAGAGCTTTCGTTGTAGAGCTTCTGAGACAGCTTGTACGTGATCGTATCACCGGCAACTGCTGTGATTTGATTCTTCGGGTTGCCGTTAGCATCCTGCACGCTTTGCACAGTCTTAGTGAAAGATTGCTTGGTGACGTTCTTCGGATACAGGTGAAGATGGTAGACAAAACCACGAGTCTGGTTTGCATCCGTCCCATTGGTTGCATAGGGCAGACCAAAGAAGGAGTTGGCGGCGGTCTTGTACTTGTTCTGATCAAGCTTATTCGGATTCGAGGAATCGAAAGCAGGAGAATTGGCGGTGTTCTCGCTCAGAATATAGTAATGACCTTTGCCTGCAGGGAAGGTAGCTACTGTACTAGTCGGCTTCCCATTTCCATCGCCTTGGTACCAGGTGTCAATGACACCCTGACCATTGGTGACACCGGCAAATTTCGTCGTCCCGCTCTTGGCCTCCCAGGTTTCTGGGTCATCGGCCTTAATATCAGCCAGGGTCTTACCGGCGCCCTTAGGCTGAACCTCTTGAACGTTAAAGAGGATGCCCTGGGCAGGAGTGAGATTCTTCAACTTATTGCCATCAGCGGCAGAGCCGGTAGGCGCAAACCCCTCGGTCATGGACAGATACTTGGTGACCGTCAGCTGAGGGACCTTGGTTTCGTCCAGTGCGCCAGGTACAAACTGGTCCTCGCTAGTGAATCCATAGTCTTCATCGGCTGAAGCCTGAGTAACTGGCAAGACAACCATGCCTGCCAGAAGCGTAGCTCCGGCAACCGCTAAGCCTAAAAGCTTAGGGAGCCTTATCCCTTCATTATCTCGTTGCATGTGCATGCACGCATTCCCTTCTTTATTAAAAGGCACAGGATGGCCAGGCACATCTTCGCCTCCCCAACCGTTCACTTCCCCGACTCAGGGGGGTTGGCAATATGTCAACCTTTGGACATGCCACTATTCCCATTGCCTAATCATCACTGTACCGGCAAAATAAAGACAACGCAAACTGACAAGCCGAATATGCAAAGGCCCCGCCACACTGAATGGTCGGGGTCTTGCAATTTTACTTGGAGCAGGTGCTCAGTGCCGGTTGTCCAGCCGGTGGTAGAGCTCAGCCGCACGCAGATCGTCCTCGAAACGCCGGGGTTCGGTATTCTCGTCGATGACGGCCAGCTCCACGCCAGCTATCCGGGCGAAGTCCTCCCAAGCCTCACGGCCCACCGTAGTGGTCATGCAGGTATGGTGGGCTGCGCCGGCGCGCAGCCAGCACTCAGCCGATACCTTGAGCGAAGGCCGCGGCTTCCAGAGCGCACGGGCTACAGGCAGCTTGGCCAAGGACCCGCCGGGCTCGACCACGTCCACGACATTCATAACCAGACGGAAGCGTTCGCGTACATCCGCCAGGGAAACGACCACAGCATCGGTGCAAGGCGTAGCTGTAAAGACCAGACGCACCGGGTCCTCCCTGTCGCCGATGGACAGGGGGTGGATCTCCAGGCGAGGCCGTCCCTCGGTCAGCAGCGTGGGCGAGACCTCCAGCATGTGTGCGCCCATGATCTCCTCGTGGCCGGGCACGAAGTTATAGGAGTAGTCCTCCATGAGGGAGCAGCCTCCCTTGAGCCCGTAGCCCATGACGTTGCCGATCCGGATCAGAACCGAAGTCTTCCAGTCGCCCTCTGCAGAGAACCCGTACCCGTCAGCCATCAGCCGCTGGGCCCCCACGCCGGGCAGCTGACGCAGGCCTCCAAGATCCTGGAAGTTGTCCACGGCTGCGGTGGCGCCTACCTCTTCCATCATGGCCCGCATGCCGAGCTCCTCGCGGGCAGCCACCACCAGGGAGCCGTATCGGGAGTCCAGAAGCTCGGGAGCCACCTCATAGCTGCGCTTGTAGTCCTCGATCAGATCCTTGATCTGATCGTCCGTGACGGCGCTCACATGATCCACCAGCTCGTTGACCGGCCAGGTGTTGACGGAGACGCCGAAGACCCTCTCGGCCTCGGTCTTGTCGCCTTCGGTGACGGCGACATCGCGCATGTTGTCGCCCCAGCGGCAGACCTTCATGTTGTTGGCGGCATCCCAGCCAGCGCAGGCGCGCGCCCAGACGCCGATCTTGTCGGCAACCTCAGGGTCGGTGTAGTGGCCGACCACGATCTTGCGCGGAATTCCCAGCCTGGTCAGAATGTAGCCGAATTCACGGTCGCCATGGGCCGACTGGTTCAGGTTCATGAAGTCCATGTCGATGGTGTCCCAGGGGATCTCCACATGGTGCTGGGTATTCAGCTGCAGGAGCGGCTTGCGCAGCTTCTCCAGACCCCGGATCCACATCTTGGCAGGACTGAAGGTGTGCATCCATGCCACTACGCCGATGCAGGCCGGGTTCGACGAGGCATCGATCATGAAGTTCAGGATGGAATCCGAATCCTTCAGGGTGGGCTTGAGAACCAGCTTGACCGGGATTCGCCCCGAGTCGTTGAGGGACTTGGCGATGTCTGCCGCCTGGATGCCCACCTGGCGCAGCGTCTCCTCACCGTAGAGGTCCTGCGAACCAACGGCGAACCAGAGCTCCTTGCCCTCGAAGGGATTGTTCATGCTCATACTTGCTCCTTTGCTTATGCCTTTGTCAAGTGCTATTGCCCAGCCAGCTCAGTGCTGGCCGTAGACGTGCTGATACCGGTCATTGAGCTTGGCTATGTCAGCCGGATCGATGGGCTTGGGCGTGCCGATCTGCTCAGCTGCCCAAACCGTATGGGCGACCTCCTCGGTCATAGCCGCCGCCTTGACTGCTGCCTCCGCATCGCCTCCCACCGTGAATGGCCCATGGTTGCGCATGAGCACGGCTGGGCAGCCCGGATGATCCTTGAGGGTGTCGACCACGCCCTTGCCGATGGCCTCCGATCCGATCAGCTCGAAGGGGCCTACGGGCACGGGACCGCCGAACTCGTCGCCCATCATGGTCAGCACACAGGGAATGTCCCTGCCGGTGGCCGCCCAGGCAGTGGCATAGGTGGAATGGGTGTGGACCACGCCGTAGACCCCGGGCATGTGCCGGTAGATATACGCGTGGGATAGCGTGTCCGAGGAGGGGGCCTCAGCGCCGTCCACCACGTTGCCGTCCAAATCGGTGACCACCATGGAGCCTGGGGTCAGGTGCTCATAGCGCACCCCCGAGGGCTTGATGACCATCAGATCGGCAGAGCGCAACCGCTGCGAGACGTTACCTGCCGTCCAGACCACCAGATTCCACCTGGTCAGCTGCGCGTGCAAGGTGGCCACCTGCTCGCGCACCAGTTTCACCTCGTCGCGCACCTCGGGTGAATAATCAGCCAAGGACACCATCTGCAACTCCTTTTCCCGGCCCGATCCGCTGATCCGGCCGCTTGACGTTTCCGGTTCCCAGTCTCACCCCTGCAGGGGGATGGTCTTCACGGCCGCCTGCTCAATGGGCAGGCCCTTGGCAAAGCGGTCAAAGAAGGCTCTGAAGCCCTTCACATCGGCCGGATCCGGCTGCTCGGTCGTGGACTGAACGCCTGCAAAGACATTGGCATCCAGGTAGTCAGCCAGGGTCTGGTCGGCATGACCCAGATAGTCAGCCAGGACGGCCATGCCCCAGGCGCCCCCCTCCACAGCAGTTGACATGACCTTGATAGGGGCGTTGAAGGCGGCGGCCAGGATTCGCTGGGCCACCTTGGGCGTGGCGAAGATGCCGCCGTGGCCGACCATGGTGTCCACCTGGACATGCTCCTGGCGGGTCATCACTTCCATGCCGATAGTGACCGGCGAGAAGGCCGAGAAGAGCTGGGCCCGCATGAAGTTGGCCAGGGTCATCCGCCCCTCGGGACCGCGCGCAAAGACCGGGCGGCCCTCCTCAAGGCCAGCCAGGAACTCCCCGGAATAGAAGCAGTAGTTGATCAGCCCGCCAGCATCCTTGTCTCCCTGGAGCGCCTGATTGAACAGGGTGGCGTAAAGCGCATCCCCCTTGAGCTCCAGACCGGCGGCTTTGGCGAATTCCCCGAACAGCCCCACCCAGGCATTCAGGTCCGAGGTGAAGTTGTTGGCGTGGCTCATGCCAGCCGGATCCCCAGCCGGCGTGGTGACCGGATCCACCTCGGGGTGGAAGTCACGCAGGGGATGCTCCAGAACCACCATGGCGAAGATGGATGTGCCCGCAGAGACATTGCCGGTGCGGGGACGAACCGCGTTGGTCGCTACCATGCCGGTTCCCGCGTCGCCTTCGGGCGGGGCCATGGGCACGCCGGGCTGCAGATTACCACTGGGATCCAGCAGGGCGGCCCCTTCTGCGGTCAGCGCGCCCGCATCGCTGCCGGCGGTCAATGGCTCAGGCAACAGGTCGTGGATATCCCAGGGCTGGGCCTGGACCTGGGGCAGCCGGGAGAAGATTTCCAGCAGGCCCTGGTCAAACTCCTTTCGAGAGGAATCGATGGGAAACATGCCCGATGCGTCGCCGATGCCGATGACCTTGCGTCCGGAAAGCCTCCAATGCATATAACCGGCCAGCGTAGTGACGTAGGCGACCCTGGACACATGCTCTTCGCCGTTCAGGATGGCCTGGTAGAGGTGGGCGATGGACCAGCGTTCAGGAATGTTGATCTTGAAGATCTTCGACAGGTCCTCATGAGCCTGGCGGGTGTTGGTGTTGCGCCAGGTGCGGAAGGGCACCAGCAGCCGACCACCCTTGTCGAAGGCCAGATAGCCGTGCATCATGGCCGAAATTCCCATGGCGCCGATCTTGGTCAGCGTCACCCCGTATTGGCGACGAACGTCTTCTGCCATGGCCGCGTAGGCCGCCCGCAGTCCCTGATGGATCTGATCCATGGAGTAGGTCCAGAGACCGTCCTCCAACCGGTTCTCCCACTCGGCATCCCCGGTGGCCAGCGTTCGGTAGTCGTGGTCGATCAGCACAGCCTTGATGCGGGTGGAGCCGAATTCGATGCCCAGGCTGGTCGCACCCTCCTGCAGTTCGCTAACGATGACGCCTTGTTCGCCGACAACCATGTCTGCTCCTTTGCCTGATATGTTAACGCTCACATAGCCTATTTGCGATTGTATCCAAGACAAGAGCATCAGGCAAGCCCGAGGGGATGCGAGCCGAGTGCGTTCAGACGCGCTTTGCTGCGTAGCCCAGAGACCGACGCTGAATCACATCCGCCTGAATCAACCCCACCCCATGATGAGTGACCGGGAAGTCCACAGCCTGCCCTTGGTGGAGCAGGGCAAGGACCTGCCGCATAGTGGCCACGCCCAGCTCCTCGAAGCGTGGACGAACCGTCGCCAGGGGCGGAAACATGTTGTCCACGGTAGGAACGTCGTCGAAGCCCACCAGACTGATGTCGCGGGGGATGCGGATGCCGTGCTCCTGCAGGGACCGGGCCACGCCCACGGCCTGATTGTCGTTTGCGGTGACCACGGCCGAGGGCAGGGAGGTGCCGTTCATGCCCCGCTGATCGATGAGATGGTTCATGAGGGTGTAGGACTCACCCGCCTCCCAGCTTCGGGCATGAACCACAGCCGTCCGTATGCGGCAGCGGGCGCAGGCGACCTTCCAGGAGGCCAGACGGGTGGCTGCATCCCGCCACTGCGCAGGACCAGCCATATAGAGCACTCGTCGATGGCCACGGGAGACCAGCAGCTGGGCCAGTCGCTGCACAGCGCCCCACTGGTCGATCCCGGTCATGGCGATACGGCCGTCGCCCCGCCTGCGGCTCAGGGCTTCCTCGACGCTGGTGATGCCATGGGTGGAAGTGACAATGACACGAGGCTGGCTTACCTCCACCCGACAGGCGGCCTGGAACATGGTGTCGGTAGGCGTCAGAAAGATGAAGGCATCCACGTTCTGTTCCAGGAAGGTGCCGCAGAGCTCCTGGAATCCGGCAAGGGTGCAGGCTGACTCGTCCACCATCATGACCGACATGAACAGACCATGGGAACGGGCCACGGTCTCGATGGCCGTAATCGATGAAACAGGCCCGAAGAGACTGACGCCGCCAGCCACCAGTCCGATGGTTCGGCTGCGGCTGGATGCCAGAGCACGCGCGGAATTGCTGGGGCGGTAGCCCAGCTTCCTGATAGCCTGCTGAACCTTGATCCGCGTAGCCGGAGATACGTCCTTGGAATTGTTGATGACCCTGGACACGGTCTGGTGGGAGACCCCGGCCAGCCGGGCAACCTCGAACATGGAGGGGCGCTTGGACCGTGACCTGCCCCCGTTGCCTGCGGGCATGTGACCTTCTTCCCGATAGCCGTGTCGACCGTTCCGATATTAGCCTCTGTCAGGACCGGATGAAGGCAGATGCCAGCTGACCCGGTGCAGGCGGCTAGGCCCCAGACAGCGAATGGCCTCCAGGTGTGCTGGCGACCCGTAGCCCTTGTTATGCTCCCAATGGTAGGGGGCCAAGGCAGGATCCGAGGCGGCCAGCCGGACCATAAGATCATCACGGGTGACCTTGGCGATGACCGCCGCACAAGCCACACTGGCGCAGTGGACATCACCCTTGACCTGGGTGGAAACCTTGGGCAGAGCCGGAAGATCGGGGGCGTCAAAACTGTCGGCGGCCGGGGTGATGTAGTCATGGGGACCGTCAAGGATGGCAGCCAGGCGGCAATCCGGCCCTAGAGCCATCCCATGCTCCAGCTCGACCAACGCACGCAGGGCAGCAATGCCCAAAGCATGGACAATGCCCCACTGGTCGATCTCATGGTTGGAACAGGATCCCACCGCCCAGCCGGCAGCCCAGTCCTCCAGGTCACGGTACATGGCCAGCCGACGCGCAGGTGTCAGCATCTTGGAATCCGCCACCCCGGCAGGGACGTTCAAATGAGGCAAGTCGGCGGATCGTATCGCCACCACGCCGACCATGGCCGGACCCGCCAGAGCCCCGCGGCCGACCTCGTCCAGGCCCAGCACATACTCGGCTCCCTGGCTCGCTAGAGCGATCTCGGTAGCCAAGGTCGGCAGGATCCTCCGCACAGTCGTCTCAGCCCTGACTAGGCTCGGGCACGGCATTGAAAACCTTGTGCTGGTTGTTGAGCAGCTTCCAGCTGCCCACAGGGTAATAGGTCAGCAGTGCTGTGCCCTTGATGTTCTCCATGGGGACCAGCCCATGGTGGCCGTCCTCCTTGTGAAAGCGTGAATCAGCGGAGTTGGAGCGATTGTCGCCCATGACAAAGACATACCCAGGATCGACTTTGATCCTGAAGGGGAAGGAGCTGGGCTCTACGCCCGGGCGCAGATAGGAGCTCTCGTCGACAGCTACGCCATTGACGGTGACCGGGGCGCCATGACCCTTGCAGGCCACCGTGTCGCCGGGCATGCCGATAAGGCGCTTGACCAGGTGATTGCCACCGAAGCTGGGCTTGGATTCATCACCCAGCCAGTCGGCAGGGTCAGTGAAGACCACCACATCCCCGCGGCGAGGGGACACCATGGATCTGGTCAGCCTGTGGGTGGTCAGGATCCTGTCCCCGATGCCCAGGGTATTCTCCATGGAGCCGGAGGGGATGATGTAGATGCTGAACAAAAAGACACGCAGGATGACAACGACGACCACCAAGACCAGCAGCTCGAACAGGAATTCGGGCAGGAAGCCACGCTCGCCAAGTCGCGGGTGACTGCTCTTGGTGGAGTCGCGCCCATCGCCGAGGTCCAGGGCATGACGGGGTGGCACCGGGGCTGAGGTAGCCTGCTTGCCATCCGGATACCAGAGTCCTGACGGGGTCGTTTCCTCGTCCCGAAAGGCCATATTCACTCCTTGTCATCCCTCGAAACCCGCAGGCAAGTAGGCTCCTCATGCCTCATAGCGTACACACTCAAGCATAGAAAAACCCGGGAGAATTGCATCCCGGGTGTCTGCGGCCAAGCCTGGGCTGAATCGCCTTGGTCGAATTCTACTTGGCAGCCTCAGCCTTGTTGTCGCGCCGCTCGACGATGCGGGCGGCCTTGCCGTGCAGTCCGCGCAGATAGTAGAGCTTGGCACGGCGGACGCGGCCGTGACGCAGCACCTTGATGGAGTCGATCTGCGGGGAGTGCAGGGGGAAGCGACGCTCGACGCCCACGCCGAAGCTGACCTTGCGCACCAGGATGGTCTCGCGCACGCCGGAGCCCTGGCGAGCGATCACCACGCCCGTGAAAGCCTGGATACGGGAATTGTTGCCCTCAGTGATGTTGACGTTGACCTCGACGGTGTCGCCGGGGCGGAAGTCGGGGATCTGCTCCGCAGGCTTCATGTGGCTGGCGTCAAATTCCTGAATCGCGTTCATGCTGTTCCTCCATGGCCGCCGCACATCGACCCATGACATGGACCGCACCCCCAAAGGAGGCGATCCTGGACGAACCCGACGGTCTGCCGTCGGGGGTGCCGATCCGCCGGAGCATCCGGCTGGACCTGAAAGGAAGGGAGCCCATGCGGCAACTGCCCTTCCGGCAAACAACTGTCCAATAATATACCACCAAGCGGACCTGCAGTGGCCCGGCACGACATCAGCGGCGGTGGGCCCTGTAGAAGGCGATCAGGGACTTAGTGGACTGATCCTGATCGGCCAGCGCCTGATCATCCCGGGAGATGGCCGGCGTGATCTCGCGGGCCAGCTTCTTGCCCAGCTCAACTCCCCACTGGTCGAAGGAATCGATGCCCCAGACCGTGCCCTCGGTCAGCGTGATGTGCTCGTAAAGGGCGATCAGCTCGCCCAGGGCCGCCGGGGTCAGCGCATCGCCGAAAACGGAGGTGGTCGGCCTGTTGCCGGTGAAGACCCGGGCCGGGACGATGGCCTCGGGAGTGCCCTCGGCGCGGACCTCATCGGCGGTCTTGCCGAAAGCCAATGCCTTGGTCTGGGCCAGGAAGTTCGCCAGGAAGAGCTCGTGCACGTCCTGGTCGCCATCCTTGGCTGGATTGGGGGTATTGGCAAAGGCGATGAAGTCAGCGGGGATCAGACGAGTGCCTTGGTGAATCAGCTGGTAGAAGGCATGCTGGCCGTTGGTGCCGGGCTCGCCCCAGAAGATCTCGCCGGTCAGGCTGGTCACCGGCGTACCGTCCCAGCGCACGGACTTGCCGTTGGACTCCATGGTCAGCTGCTGCAGGTAGGCCGGGAAGCGGTGCAGATACTGGTCGTAGGGCAGCACGGCGTGCGAATGGGCGCCGAAGAAGTTGACGTACCAGACGTTGAGCAGACCCATCAGGGCTACCACGTTTCGATCCAGAGGGGTAGCGCGGAAGTAGCGGTCGACAGTGTTGAAGCCCTTGAGGAACTCCTCGAAGCGCTCCGGGCCGATGGTGATAGCCAGGGAGGTGCCCACGGCGGAATCCACCGAGTACCGGCCGCCAACCCAGTTCCAGAAGCCGAAGACGTTGTTTGGATCGATGCCGAAGTCACGCACCTTGTCCAGTGCAGTCGAAACGGCGATGAAGTGTCGGCGAATGGCTTCGGCCGAGCGGTCCTCGCCACCCTCGGACAGCAGACCGCGCTCAGCCAGGCTCTTCAGGAGCCAGGCGCGGGCTTGGCGGGCATTGGTCAGGGTCTCCAGTGTAGTGAAGGTCTTGGAAACGATGATGAAGAGCGTGGTCTCCGGATCCAGATCGCGTGTCTTCTCGGCCAGATCATTGGGATCGATGTTGGAGATGTAGCGCGCACTGATGCCTGCATCCGCATAGGGTTTCAGGGCCTCGTAGGCCATGACCGGGCCAAGGTCAGAGCCGCCGATGCCGATGTTGACCACAGTGGTGATCCGCTTGCCGGTCAGACCGGTCCAGCTTCCTGAGCGGACCTGGTCGGCAAAGGCGTAGATGCGCCTGAGGGTGTCACGGACATCGCCCACCACATCCTGGCCATCCACAATCAGACGACCACGGTCCTCCTCGGGCCGGCGCAAGGCTGTGTGCAGAACAGCCCTGTCCTCGGTATTGTTGATGTGCTCACCGGTGAACATGGCCTCGATCCGCTCTTCAAGACCGACCTCGCGGCCCAGCTGAGCCAACAAGGACAGGGTTTCGGGCTGGATCAGATTCTTGGACAGGTCGATATAGAGATCGCCCAGCTCGAAGCTGAGCTTTTCGGTGCGCTGCGGATCCTTGGCGAACCATGCGCGAAGATCGATCCCTTGACGCTGCATGTCGTCGAAGTGCTGGTGCAAGGCTGCCCAGGCCTTGGTGCTGGTAGCGTCCACTGGAGGATTGATGGCCATGGTTGTTCGGGTCCTTTCCTGACGTGATGCCGGGTCTGACGAGCACCCGGTTCTGTACCCCAAACTACTCACAAAAGCAGACAGAAGACAACAAAATCGGTCAATATTGTTTGACGGCTGGATTGTTTTCAGAGTATGTCGTCACGGCCGTACTGGGCCAGCTTGGCTACCATGTCCTTGACCTCTTGGCTCCGGGCCCGAGGGGCCACCAAAAGAGCGTCGGGAGTGTCGACGACGATCATGTCATCCACGCCTAGAAGGGCGACCGTGCGCTGGGCGCCGGGCACGACCATATCTCCAGCGGAATCCAGATACATGACCCGGTCGGCATCCCCCAGAATCTTGATGTTGCGTCTATTGGACGACGGAAGCAGACCTGCCACTGAATTGAAGTCACCGATGTCGTCCCAGTCGAACCCCCCAGGCACCACAGCCACGCCGCCAGCCGCCGATAGCGGCTCGGCTACGGCATAGTCGAAGGCGATCTTCTCGATGCCTGGCCAGTGCTCCTCCATGGCCTGGCTGCGGACACGCTCATCCCGGTCCCAGACCCGGGCGATGGCCATGACCTCGGCGTGAAGCTCCGGCTTGTAACGACTCAGACAGTCCAGGAGCACCTGCGCTTGCATGACGAACATGCCGGCATTCCATCGGTACTCCCCTGTTGACAGGTAAGCCTGTGCTGTAGAGGCATCCGGCTTCTCGACGAATTCGCTGACCAGGCGGGCATCCGGGGCCCCGGGAATGCGATCAGCCAGGGAGGGTCCTTGGTGAATGTAGCCGAAGGCGGTGGACGGACGGGAGGCGGCGATGCCGATGGTGGTCACATAGCCTGCTCTGGCCGCAGCCACCGCCTGGCCCACCGAAAAAGCAAAGGCGCGGTCGTCTCGAATGACGTGGTCGGCGGCGAAGGAGCCAACGATGATCTCTCCGCCGTGCCGCTGGGCCAGCACGGCAGTCGCCAGCGCTATGGCCGCCATGGAATCGCGAGGAACAGGTTCGGCGAAGAGCGCGTCCTCAGCCAAATCCGGAAGCTGTTGACGAACCTGGTCCACATGTCGCTGTCCGGTGGAGACGACCACATGATCAGTCCCGCAGATGCCAGCCAGCCGGTCAAAGGTGCCCTGAATCATTGTTTTGCCTGACCCCAGCAGGTCGTAGAGGAACTTTGGCCGGTCCTGGCGGCTCAATGGCCAAAGCCGGGTGCCCACGCCACCGGCCGGAATGACGGCATAGAAATCATCGAGATCCATGCTTTCATTGTGTCAAGAAGCTTGTACACCCATGACTGAAAGCCAAGGCGTTTTTATCTCGTGCATCCAGTATGATGTAGCATGTTGTCTTCATCCGGCGGGTCCGGGCAGGAGGCCAAGGCCACTTTAGCTCAGTTGGCAGAGCGTCTCACTCGTAATGAGAAGGTCGACAGTTCGATTCTGTCAAGTGGCTCTTTCACCAGTTCCTTCGGACCGGTAAGGTATGTCGTACGCGCGAGTGGCGTAATGGTAGCCGCGCAGGATTTAGGTTCCTGTGTCTTCGGACGTGTGGGTTCGAGTCCCATCTCGCGCACAGGATTTACAAGCAAGGTCCGCTCTCCTCATGCGAACTTCATGAGGTGAGGACAGACCTTGCGTTATTCCGTCAGAATCAGTATCGGCTCTCCTGTTTGTTCCTTAGACAGGCGACAAACCCGGCCAGTCCGAGCACCAGCATCAGCAGGATCTTGAGCGCGGAAAGCGGCCATCCTCCAGCGAAGGGCAGAGAGGAGATGATTGGCCGGGATTCCAGCGTGTAGGACTTCAGAGCTGACTCGTTTCCGCCCCGGAAGTTGCCGCTCGCGGAATCGGTGCTTTCAGCATCATCAGAAGGAACCTGAACGGTGAGCACCCCCTGCTTTATGCCTTCAGGCGGACTCGTCTGCCATGAGCCCTGGTCTCCCACGGTGACGTCCGTGCTGGTATTGTCTGGCCAGACTATATGGACCACGGTGCCTTTGGTCTCAGGAACCTTCTTGCTTCCGTTGACATATTTATATGCTTTGCCGGCTACCTGGGCGACATCGAACCGCGACAAGGACAGGGTGGTAGGAGTGATATCGACCTTTCGGTTGATCAAGGCAGGATCTGAGGAGACATTCATCGGATTGATCAGCACAACCCGGAAGGCGTACTTTTCCGTTTGGTCGTCGCCGTTATAGCCATTGAATTTGTCAACAGGTATGTTCAGCGTCCAGGACCAGGTGGACGCTGCCGTCTTTACCACCTTCAATACAGAGCGTGATGCAGGATCCGTATATGTAGACGAGGCATTGATCGCTGAATTCCTCTGGAAGGTGCCGATTGGAGTGGTCACCAGGCTGGTCCAGTCTGAAGCTGCATTCTGCTTCATGGAGATGGCCATGCTGGAATCGGCCATTCCCAGTTTTCCTGAGGTCCAGGCTGTATTTATAGGTGACACCTCCCCTTTGAAGGAGACGACCGAGTTTGCCGGCAGATTCCCGTTTTTCGTATGAGGCACTGTGACAGAGAGATTGTCCCCAGGCGCCTTCTCATTGGAGACGAAATAGGCTGTTTTTATGTTCGAGAAGAACGAAGTCAGCCCGAACCCGGAGGCGGTTTCGGTCACCCAGGCGTGGTATCGCCTGTACCTGTTGTACTTGTTGCCTGGATCGGGCGACGGATATTGTGCATTGTCATCCTGTATCTGCCAGGATCCTCCCTGTTTGCTCGTGGAATCGGGCTTGCATTCAGTCTCTCCCAGTTTGAATCCCCAGGAGTCCGAGTTTTTCACCAAGTCCTCGCCGTTCTGGCCCTGCCCCTCCTTGAAAGCATTATTGGGATCCTCGCCGTAAAGCGTGACCTTATTGGGACGAGCGGTGTCATTGGAGGGAGTGCACTCACCACTGACTACAGGATTGAGCTTGCTGGTATAGACGCTTCCTGAGGGATCCCAAGGACTGTTGACGCCATTCTCGACACTGGTGATAGTCGGATCACTGGGACGAGGCACATCAAACTTATAGAAGGCAGTGTCAATCGTCCACCCTGTGTCCAGATTCCTGACCTTTTGGGCATCATCCATATTGTCCGTTATGCCGGCAAGGCCCACATTCATAGGGTTGTATACTTCAGGATTGACCGTGCAGTTGTTGCTGGTCCCGGTGTCATTCATATTCCTGGTCACAGG
Source organism: Bifidobacterium sp. ESL0819 (assembly GCF_052606245.1). NCBI lineage: Bacteria > Bacillati > Actinomycetota > Actinomycetes > Bifidobacteriales > Bifidobacteriaceae > Bifidobacterium > Bifidobacterium sp. ESL0819. The sequence goes on along the minus strand of NZ_CP199587.1, from coordinate 986,753 downwards.
CCAGGTAACCAGCTTGAAGTACCCGTCGAAGCCTTCTTGCTCCTTGATGCGCTTGAAATCGATTGATCCGTCTTTTGCTTGCGGACCCGTAGGATTTGCCGCGTTCACGTTCAGCTCGTTTGCCGGACCTGTCGCCGGCTGCGCTATATTCGAGGACTGAACGCCGGAGTTATCGGGGTTGTTGGTTGCCACATTGTATTGAATGCCCCAGGAGGTTGTCATTCGGTTGTTCTGGCTGATTTGTTGTTTATTGCCTACCAGTACGGGCTTAGGGGTCAAGGAATCGACGGGCATCCACTGGCTGTTTTTAAGACCAACCCACTGGTAGTAGTAGGAATCGGTCTTGGAGCATGTATTGCTCCCGCCGCGGACATTGAACCAAAAGACGAAGAAGGATTTAGGCGGTGCCACCCCTGGACTATAGGGTTGGCTTTGATTGTTGCCCAGATCAACTGAAAGCCCATAATCAGTTACCAGGCCCCAATTGGCCTGATGACCGCTCCATAGCGGCGGATAATTGTCCCAGCCGACAAAGGAGGCAGGCCCGCTGCAGCGATTCGGATCGCTGGCGTAGCAATCGCCCATATACAGTTTTATGTTTTTCCCCTGATCTGCAGTGATATTGGAAACCGTATCGCCTAAACCGGTCAAGGATTCAGCATGAAAGTCAGTGCAATCATTGTCACCGTAAGCCCACTGGGAAGAGCCGCAGGTCAAGGTGTTCTGCGGACCAACAACCGCATAGAGGTTGAGCGGCTGAGGATATCCCCCCGTCTGATAATATTGCGGGTTGTCGTTTTTGTCCCCATACGACAAATCTCCCTCTATGGAGATTACCAAAAAGTCATAGAGACCAGAGTTGATCACCTTATGGACCGTAAAATACTCATCCTGGTTATAGGCCCATTTCACTGCACCGGCGCTAGGGTTGGCAATAGTGGTTGGATTATTGGGATCACTGCTGTCCGACGGTATGGTCTGCATATAGCGCAGTCGCCGATAGTGCGTTTTATTGGTCTCTCCCTCAAATTCGTAGAAGAAGGACAAAGTGCAGGATTGCGTTCCATAAGCAGAGGAATCGTCCCCATTTTGACATTGCGGATCGAAGGCGCGGTGTTTCACACGCAGGACAAAGTCCATACGCAGCTCATCCTGATAGGAATCGATCTTGTCGTTATATGCCAGAAGTTTATAGAGAACAGGCTTTGCACTTGCCGTTTCGCCTTGCCCATCTGCGGCACTGGCCTGATTGGCCGACAAAGCGCTGAGCCCCAACGGAACAACCATAGCAAGCGTCGCCAGAAGGGTTGTCAGAGCAGCGATGATCGAGCGGCCCGCATGTACTGCGCCCCGACCTCTCCGTTCTTGCAATCGCCTCAATACGTTACCCCCCGAATCACAAGAAGACCATCATCAAGATCAGATGAACCGCATACTTGATTTGTCCAAAATGCAGGCCAACCAACTGCAGAGCTCAAGTATCAGATCTTGACTTATGATGTCTTCTTTTCCCTTTACATGATTCAAGAGTACCGAAACTGAAAGCATGATCGGGGATTCAGATGGGGGTGTTTCACAACTGGTGCTTCGCGGCCGTTTGCAGTTCTTCATCCGCCAGGCCTATGAGACTTTGATATGGTCTTTTCCCAGCACCCAGCTGATGAGAACGGGCATGATGGCCGCCAATGCCTTGCCCCTGTGCGATATGGCGTTCTTCTGGTCTGAGGTCATTTCCGCCGTGGTCAGCAGTTGCTGTTTGCCGCTGCCCTGCGGCTGATCCCTCGGTACGAAGATCGGGTCATAGCCGAACCCGTTTTCCCCTCGTGGCTGGCGGATGATGCTCCCGGGCATCTCGCCGATCCTGGTCATCTGACGCCCTCGGACGGCGTACCCTGGCACGTCCGGGACGACCAGAGCGGCAGCACAGACAAACCGCCCTCCCCTGTGGTCGTCAGGAATGTCTTGAAGCTGGTTCAGCAAGAGGTCCATGTTGGCCTGGTCGTCGCCGTGGCGGCCGCTCCATCGTGCCGAGAGGATCCCCGGAGCGGCGCCCATCACATCAACGACCAGCCCTGAGTCGTCCGCCAGCGCGGGCAGGCCTGATCCCCGGGCGGCCTGCTCCGCCTTGAGAAGAGCATTCTCCTGAAAGGTGGCGCCGGTCTCCACCGGATCGGGCAGGCCCAGCTGGCCGGCTGAAACCAGTTCAATCCTCCGCCCCTCATCAGCCAGGAGGTCGTCAAGTATGCGACGAAGCTCACGCAGTTTGCCCTCGTTATGCGTGGCCACAACCACTTTTCTGGTCTGCCCCATGCTGATCCTCCTCGCTGAAATGCCTGCCCCGGGCATCAGTCGGTTGCCAGAGCCTTGCGCTGAACAGCCTGGAGCTCCTTGTTCCCCTTGGAGGCCAGGTCCAGCAAAAGGCCCAGCTCCTGCCGACTGAACGGACGATGCTCCGCTGTTCCCTGTACCTCTATGAAGTCGCCGGCTCCCGTCATGGACACGTTCATATCGGTCATGGCTCGGCTGTCCTCCAGATAGGGGAGGTCGAGCATGGGCTTGCCATCGATGATGCCCACTGAGACAGCCGAAACACAATCCCTGATCACCTTGTCGGCGTTGCGGATGTGATGATGGTCCTGGGCCCATCTGAGGGCATCGACCATGGCCACATAAGCGCCGGTTACCGAGGCTGTACGGGTCCCGCCATCGGCCTGAAGCACGTCGCAGTCCAGCTGGATCTGATTCTCGCCTAAGGCCTTCATATCCACCACGCCGCGCAGACAGCGGCCTATCAGCCGGCTGATCTCCTGGGTGCGGCCGCCGACCTTTCCCCGGACGGACTCGCGCGCAGTTCGGTCGCTGGTGGCCCTGGGAAGCATGGCGTACTCGGCCGTGACCCAGCCCAGACCTGAGTCCTTGCGCCAACGGGGCAAGGTCGGCGTGAAAGAAGCCGTGCACATGACCCGAGTCTTGCCGCACTCGATCAGCACCGATCCCTCGGGAGCCTCCGTCCAGTGCCTGGTAATGACGACCGGTCGCAACTCATCAGCCGCCCTGCCGTCAGGTCGCAGCACGGCACCCTCCTGAAGCATGTCCTTGATAGCAACCATCAGCGATGATCCTTTCTCGTTCCATCCAGGCTTGCCTGGTCTGGCCCCTATTATTCCGCCAGCTGTCTACCTATCGATGGTCAGCGGTGTCTTGGCCGGCAGGATGCGATCGATCAGGAAGATGACCAGTGAGAGGGCAAAGAAGACCACTAGGTACTCAGCCATGTTGATCATCAACTGTGCCCAGCCGAGGTGCCCGAGGTCCAGGAAGGCATAGGGGTACGGATCGCCGTCTGGCTGCGGTCCTGAATGAGGCCAGATGGCGGCGCGGATCAGCACGAAGGCCACGTAGAAGGGGAAATAGATCAGCCAGGTCAGCACGTTATGCCAGCGGAAGCGGCGATGGGGATCGAACAGAAGGAAGTCGACGGAAGCCATGATGGGACTGATGACGTGAATCATCAACGTAGTCCGGACGCCCAGGACCAGCTTGTAGTCCGTGCTGTTCAAACCCAGGACCAGAAGGGCCACCAGACCGGTGATGACGATGTAGAGCGTCAGGCAGCCTTTGAGCCAGGCGGGGGGCTGGATGCCCCTGAGCAGGGTGGCCGCACCAGCCCAGAGCATGACCAGGCCCAGGGCAATGTTGGTCTGGAAGGTAAAATAGACCCACTTGTTGCCGATCCCCAGCAGCCAGGCCTCGTAGGTGCCGCCCAGGCAGAAGAAGGCGATCAGCAATCGGTAGATGCCCACGACGAATCTCATGCGGACCAGCTTAGCCCGACCTTGAGAGGGCAGGGCAAGCCAAGCAGTCAGCAGAGGATTAGACTTGGGGCTAACCAAGGGCTTTTTCCACCTACAAAGGGGAAGATATGAACGCCGAAAACAATAGTGAGAACAGCGGAGCATCTACGGCTCTGATGACCGACATGTACGAATACACCATGCTGGATGCAGCCCTGCAGGACGGTACGGCCAGGCGCCGATCCGTCTTTGAAGTCTACACCCGACACCTGCCTGCGGGACGCCGCTATGGAGTGGTGGCAGGCACCGGACGCATTCTGGATGCACTGGCGAATTTCCACCCCAGCGAGGAGGAGCTTCGCTTCCTGTCCGACCGCCGCATCGTCAGTCCTACCACCATCGACTGGCTGGAGCACTTCCGCTTCACCGGGACCATCCGCGGCTACCGTGAGGGCGAGATATTCTTCCCCGACTCCCCTATTCTGCAGGTCGAAGGCGGCTTCGGCGAATGTACACTGCTGGAGACCCTGATCCTTTCCATACTCAACTACGATTCAGCCGTGGCCTCGGCCGCCTCTCGCATGGTCACCGCGGCCAAGGGCCGGCCATGCATGGACATGGGCGCGCGCCGGGCCAACGAATACGCGGCCGTGGCTGCAGCCAGAGCGGCCATAGTAGGCGGATTCCAAGGGACATCAAACCTGCTGGCGGCCAAGCAATACGGCTTCAAGGCCATCGGAACCGCAGCCCACTCCTTCACCCTCCTGCATGACAGCGAGCGCGAGGCCTTCCAGGGGCAGATCCAGGCCCTTGGCAAGGGGACCACCCTGCTGACCGACACCTATTCCATCGAGGAGGCCGTCAGGACGGCCGTCGAGGTGGCGGGACCGGAGCTGGGCGGAGTGCGTATCGACTCCGGAGATCTAGGCTCGCTGGCCCAGCAGGTCCGTGCCCAGCTGGACTCCTTGGGAGCCACCAAGGCTACCATCACCGTCACCAACGACCTGGACGAGTACGCCATAGCCTCCCTGCAGGACGCCCCGGTGGACTCTTACGGAGTGGGCACCATGCTGGTCACCGGCTCGGGAGCCCCAACCTGTGCCATGGTCTACAAGCTGACCGAGCGCGAGAACTCCAACGGGAACATGGAGGCCGTAGCCAAGAAGTCGGCAGGCAAGGCCTCGGTGCCAGGACGCAAGCTGGCCTACCGTTCCTACCACAACGGGGTGGCCGATGCTGAGCATGTGATCTCGGGCGCCGAGAAGGCTCTGGCCGCCTATGCACCCGAGCAGGATTGGCGGGATCTGCTGGTCACCTACGTGGACCATGGTCAGAGCATGCCAGGTTACCAAGGGGGGCAGGCCGTCCTGGATGCCCGAGAGCACAGGGCCAAGGCCCTTGAGGAGCTGCCCATCAACGCCCTGAGCCTGATGAAGGGCGAACCGGTCCTGCCCACCCTGGTCAGGAGCATCTGATGAGCGCGCAATCCGAAACCTACCTGCCCGACCCGAACCGGTACGATTCCACAACCTACCGGCGCTGTGGCTGCAGCGGCCTGAAACTGCCGCCCATCTGCCTGGGCTGCTGGCACAACTTCGGCGACGCCACGCCACTGGAACGGATGCAGGAGCTGTGCACGACGGCCTTCGATCACGGCATCACCCACTTCGATCTGGCCGACAACTACGGCCCAGGACCGGGTGCTGCCGAGCGCAACATGGGGATCATTCTGCGGCGGTGCTTCAGCCACCACCGCCAGGAGCTGGTCATCTCCACCAAGGCCGGATATGAAATGTGGCCTGGTCCTTACGGGAACCTCGGCTCGCGCAAGCATCTCCTGTCCGGATTGGACCAAAGCCTGAAACGGCTGGGACTGGAATATGTGGACATCTTCTACCACCACCGCCCCGACCCGGATACGCCTCTGGAGGAGACCATGGGCGCCCTGGCCCAGGCGGTTACCAGCGGCAAGGCCCTCTACCTGGGACTGTCCAACTACGACGGGCCGACCATGAAACGGGCCTCGGCCATCCTGACCGAGATGCACGTTCCCTTCGTCATCAACCAAAACCGCTATTCCATCTTCGACAGAACCATTGAGGATAACGGTCTCAAAGAGGCCGCAATGAAGGAAAGAAAGGGGCTGATTACCTTCAGTCCGCTGGCCCAGGGGCTGCTGACCGACCGCTATTTGCATGGGATACCCGAGGACAGCCGAATTCGGGCCGACGGTCGTTTCCTCAAGGAGTCTGCGCTGACTCCTCAGCGGTTGAGGCAGATTCAGGCTCTGAACGACCTGGCATGCCAACGCGGCCAAAGTCTGGCTGAGATGGCCCTGGCCTGGCTGCTCAGGGACCCGGCTGTCACTTCAGTGCTCATCGGCGCCTCCAAGCCCCAGCAGATCATCGACAACCTCAAGGCCGTCCAGTCGGCCGATTTCAGCCAGGAGGAGCTGAAAACGATCGACAGGATCGCCGTGGACCGCCAGTCCTGAAGCAGACTGGACAGCTCAGTGGCTGCCGCCGGTCATCTGTTCGTAGATGCGCTTGCAGTCCGGGCAGACCGGGTACTGGGATGGGTCGTGCTTGGGCACCCAGACCTTGCCGCAGAGGGCCACGACGGGTCGACCGGTCAGTTTGGACTCGGCGATGCGCTCACGGGAGACGTAGTGGGCGAACCTATCGGCATCGCCCTGGTCATCCAGACGGGTCTTCTCGGCGGTCTCCGTGTCCGGACGGTCCAGAACGGCTGTGCCAGTGCTCTGGTCAGGGTTCTGCTCCCGCTCTGGATCCTCCATGCGATTGCTTTTGCTTCCAGTCATGACATCCATGGTACGGCGGCAACCTCCACGTTCGCTCCCTATGACGCGCTACGCTGAGAAGCATGACTATCGCTGTATGCCCTGGCTCATACGATCCGGTTACCTCCGGCCACATGGATGTGATTGAACGCTGCGCCTGTTTCTTTGAGACGGTTCACGTAGTTGTGGCCGTGAACGCCGCTAAGACCCCTATGTTCAGCGAGCAGGAGCGGGTGGCTATGATCCGCCATGCCCTGGACCAGGACGGATACCCGAACATCACCGTAACCTCGACCGACGGCTTGATCACCGACTACTGCCGTCAGGTTGGAGCCTCGGTGATCGTCAAGGGACTGCGGCAGAACGGGGACTATGAGGCCGAGCTGGGCATGGCCCTGGTCAATCGCAAGCTGTCCGGGGTGGAAACGCTCTTCCTGCCGGCCGACCCGATGCGGGAGCATATCTCCAGCACCATCGTCAAGGACGTGGCTAGGCACGGAGGAGACATCACCGGCATGGTCCCCAACAGCGTCGTGGACGCGCTGACCAGCACATTGCACAAGGACATACTGCACACGGAAAAGAGCCAATAATGAACGAGCAGGCCCAGGAAAAGGACGATGACGAGCCTATCGATGACTCGACCAGAGCGGGCGGCCCCAGGCGCACAGTCGATATGAAGGACTTGCCCGATCTGCAGGAGGATCGGAGCGACAGCAGGAATCCCCGATCGGAATTCACCACCGTCTATGACATCATCGACAAGATCCAGGCCATGCTAGATGAGGCCAAGGCCCCCATTTTCAGTCCGGAGCTGGTCAAGGTGGATCGAGACGAGCTGACCGATGACCTCAACGAACTCAAGAAAATGCTGCCAGTGCAGCTGGAGCGGGCCTCGGCGCTCATGAGGGAGGCTGAACGTCGGCTAAACACGGCGCAGACTCAAGCCAACGCCACCGTATCCGACGCCCAGAGTCGGGCTGCAGACATCGTCAAAGAGGCCGGCGAACAGGCCCGCTTCCTAGCCGGTCAGGAGAACGTAGTGGCCATAGCTCGGCAGAAGGCCCAGACCATCATCGACACGGCCCAGGCTCAGGCAGACCGTCTGGTCCAGGGGGCCAACGGATATGCAGACCAAGTCATGGGCGAGCTTGACACTCAGCTGAACAAGATGAGCCAGGATGTGCGTGCCGGCCTGGAGGTTCTCCACCAGCGTGAGCAGGAAGCGGCGCGTAGCATGAACGCGTCAGCCTCTGACGAGGGAAAGGAGACACGGGAATGAGCAGACCGGAGGATTCCCCCTGGGCGGTTTCAGTGGCCCAGGTGTCGACGCGAGCAGGACAAAGCACCCGGGTAGATCGTGATTTTCCAGCCCCGGAGGGCATCGGCGACCAGGTGGTGGGCATCCCTGCAGGAACACCCGTGCATGTAGCTGGCAACATCGACTCCTTGGTGGATGGACTCTTGCTGCAGGCCCACATCAGCGCGCCCCTGAAGACGGAATGCACCCGCTGCCTGAGACCCGTAAATACCAGCATTCAGGACGATCCGGTGGTCTTCTTCCCCTACAAGGAACCCGAACCGGAGCCAACCCATGGCAAGGAGGAGATCCTGGCCGATCAGGAGGAGGCCAGCGGTCAGACCTACCCGCTAGCCACGGGGGGTGCCTTCATGGATCTGGAGGCCCTGCTGCGCGACACCCTGGTGGAGTCTCTCCCCCTGCAGCCCTTGTGCCGACCAGACTGCCGAGGCCTGTGCCCCCAGTGCGGCATGGATCTTAATGACCATCCTGACCATCGCCACGAGATGCTGGATGACCGCTGGGCGGCCCTGGAGGGGCTGAAACAGCGTCTGGAGCAGGAGGAGAACCCCGGCAGCAACGGCCAGACTGGCGAATGACCGGAGGTTGCGGTAGACTGCTCTACGCTTAAGCTCGAAGTATTCGATCGAAACAGAGGACAATATGGCACTGCCAAAGTACAAGACCTCGCGCGCCAACACCCATTCCCGGCGCGCCAACTGGAAGACCCAGGCCGCCGCTACGGTGACCTGCCCCAACTGCGGAGCTCCTGCGCTGCCGCATATGGCGTGCCCCAGCTGCGGCACGTATCGTGGGCGCGTCTACCGTGACGCAATTCGTTCGCAGTTCAGCAAGTAAGCCAATCGGCGATCAGCACGCAATGAGGGAACCCCGGCCATCGACGGGTGGCAGGGGTTTTTCCATATCATCAGGCGGAAAGGCCGAGAAAGCGAGAAGGGCCATGCAGACAGGGCACTCCAGGAAGGACTATGACAAACATATGCAGCAGGACGAACAGGGGCAGCTGGACCCCGGCAACCAGGCGGCCGAGGAGCTCTTCCAGGCCCTGGGCGGCAGGATCAGCCCGGAGCTGCTGGTGCATGCCCTGACCCATCGCTCCTTCGCCCATGAACACCCGGGAATGCCCAATAATGAGCGGCTGGAGTTCCTGGGCGATGCTGTTCTGGAACTGGTGGCCACCGAGACCCTATACAAGGTTCATCCCGACATGACCGAGGGCCAGCTGGCCAAGATGCGGGCCAAGGCGGTCTCCGAGGAGGCCCTGTCGGCTATCGCGCGGGAGAAGCTGCACCTGGGTCAGTATATTCTTCTGGGCCGGGGAGAGAGCGAAAACGGCGGGGCCGACAAGGACTCCATACTTTGCGACACCGTCGAATCCCTGATCGGCTCAGTCTTTCTGGAACACGGCATCGAGGGAGCCCGGGCCACCGTCCATACCCTTCTTGACGACACCCTGGCCGAGGTAGCCACCGAGGGGCCGGCACTCGATTGGAAAACCTCGATCACGGTCAAGGCCCACCAGCTGGACTTAGGCGAACCCCGGTACACCATGGCGGTCTCCGGGCCGGAATACGCCCAGGTCTTCACCGCAGAGCTGCGACTGCAGGACGGCGGGACCGTGATTGGCAAGGGCCGAGCCAGCAGCAAGCGAAAAGCCCAACTGGCTGCTGCAGCCCAGGGGTGGAAGCAACTGGACGACCAGGAACTGCTTGCGACCCTGCACGCCGAGCAAACCTCCTGAGGCCCTGGCTGGAATTCCGGCATACGGTACTGCGGCAGCACTCCGACCAGACCCTTGTTTAGACTATGGGCATAACCGGGGGCCTGCCGTCACGAACGGTTCAGGTGCCTCCTCCTGATCGGGATTCGTCCGCCTACCTCGCCGACGCTCCCACAGGTTCGTATTTCGACATGCACGGCCGCAGGTCGGCGCGCAGTCTGGAGGTCGAGAGGAAACATGAGTCTGCCGACACCTCTGCAAGCGTTCAGCTCGGTACCCAAGAACTGGAACCATGACGACAAGGATGTCCCTGCCCAGGGCGAATCCATGACGGGAGCCCAGGCACTGATTCGGTCCCTGGAGGATCTTGGGGTCACCCAGGTCTTCGGGGTTCCGGGAGGGGCCATTCTGCCCACCTACGACGCCATCGACGACCAGGTGCGCTTCAACTTCACGTTAGTCCGCCACGAGCAGGCCGCTGGCCACGCAGCCGAGGGCTACGCCGTCTCCACGGGCAAGGTCGGAGTCTGCCTGGTGACCTCCGGACCCGGAGCGACCAACATGGTCACCCCCATAGCCGATGCCATGATGGACTCGGTCCCCCTGGTAGTGGTGACCGGACAGGTGGGCGTGGACTCCATCGGCACCGACGCCTTCCAGGAGGCCGACATCGTGGGCATCACCTACCCGGTGGCCAAACACTCCTATCTGGTGACCAAGGCCCAGGACATCCCCCGGGTCATGACCGAGGCCTACCACATCGCCAGCTCGGGAAGACCCGGCCCGGTGGTGGTGGACCTGAGCAAGACAGCCCAGAACGGCAAAATGCTCTACTCCTGGCCGCAGGAGATGATCCTGCCCGGCTACAACCCGGTGACGCGGGCACACGGGCACGTCCTGGACGATGCCGCCCGGCTCCTGGTCCAGTCGCACAGGCCCGTCCTCTATGTGGGCGGCGGCGCAGTCCGGTCAGACGCCCGTCGGCAGGTCCAGGAACTAGTTCGAGCTACTGGTGCCCCCATGGTCACCACGCTGCCGGCACGAGGCATCGTGCCTGACTCCGATCCAGCTGTTCTCGGAATGCCCGGCATGCACGGCACGGTAGCCGCCAACGGAGCCATCCAGCACTCCGACCTGCTGGTGGCCGTGGGCGCGCGTTTCGACGACAGAGTGACCGGCAGCCTGGAGGACTTCGCCCCGGTGGCCCGAGTCATCCACATCGACATCGATCCGGCTGAGATCAGCAAGAACCGACAGGCGGACGTGCCCATCGTCGGTGACGTGGGCCAGGTGCTGGACGATCTGATCCCAGCGCTCAAGGCAGCCCAGCGCACCTTGGGCAAGCCCGACCTCAAGCCCTGGTGGCGGCTGATCGACGGCTGGCGGCACGACTACCCCACCACCTTCGAGCCCAGCCCGGACGGCACCCTGGCCCCCCAGTGGGTGGTCCAGACCCTGAGCAACAAGGCCGATCCCAACACGATCTGGGTATCCGGCGTAGGTCAGCACCAGATGTGGGCCAGTCAGTTCATCGACTTCGAACGCACCCGCTCCTGGGTCTCCTCCTGCGGGCTAGGGACCATGGGCTACGGTCTTCCCGCCGCCATCGGCACGGCCATCGGCACCAGAGAACAGGAGGATCCGAGGTCCGTCTGGCTGATCGACGGGGACGGCTCCTTCCAGATGACCTCCGAGGAACTGGCCACGGCCAGACAGGCGGGACTGCCTATCCGCATCGCCATACTCAACAACTCGGTCTACGGCATGGTCCGCCAGTGGCAGACTCTCTTCTATGGCAGCCACTACTCCCAGACCAGCCTGGAGGACGGCGGCGCAAAGCCCACAGACGGCAACGGCGTCCCCGACTTCGTCAAGCTTGCCGAGGCCTATGGCTGCATAGGACTGCGAGCCTTTACACAGGAGCAGGCCCTGGAGGCCATCGACCAGGCCAACGCAGTGACCGACCGACCAGTCCTGATCGATTTCCGCGTCTGGAAGGACGCCATGGTCTGGCCCATGGTCCCTGCTGGCGCATCCAACGACACCATCATCTACAAGCCAGGCGTGCAACCCCTGGCGGGCATCCGTCCGGAGCAGGAACAGCCGGAGCCGCATGAGCAGACCGGAGCCGACCGGGCAGCCATGGCCAACGACGCCGCCGGTCGCATGAACAAGTAGAAAAGGGACAGCACATGGCCAATTATCCAGCATCCAAGCCCGGCTCCGAAAGGCACACCCTTTCCGTTCTGGTTGAGAACCGCCCCGGCGTTCTGGCCAGGGTGGCCGGTCTGTTCGCTCGACGCGCCTTCAACATCAACTCTCTATCCGTCTCATCCACCGAACGGGACGACATCTCCAGAATCACGGTCACGGCAGACGTGGAGGCCGTGCCCCTGGAGCAGATCATCAAGCAGCTCAACAAGCTTCTGCATGTGCTCAAGATCGTCGAGCTCAAGGGCGACGAGGCCGTGGAACGCGAGCTGGTCATGATCAAGGTCAAGGCCAATGAACACAACCGGTCCGATGTACTGGAGATCGTCAAGCTCTTCCGCGTGCGCGTAGTCGACGTACACCCCGAGTCCCTGACGATCGAGGCCACCGGGGCCGAGGGCAAGCTGGAAGCCCTTCTGAGACTGCTGCATCCCTTTGGAATCATCGAACTAGTCCGTTCGGGCGCCGTGGCTGTCACGCGCGGTCCCCGGGCCCTGAGCGAGAAGGTGCTAGGCTCCCAGATCACTGGCCGCTGACGAATTTTTAAATCATGGAAAGCGGTACGCATGACTGACGATGTGACGGCGGGAATGAGCCGAACAGGCAGGGTCGAATGGGAGCGGATGGTATCCGGCCAGGTCTATCAGGACACCCATCCCGACATCGATCGCCAAAGGGAACGGGCTGAAAACCTCTTTCTGGCATACAACAGGACGGGCCCTGGGCAGAAGCAGGAACGCCGACGGATCCTGGAAGACCTGCTCGGTCAGATGGGGCAGGACGTCGTCATCAATCCGGACTTCAGATGCGAGGTGGGCTGCAACATACGGATCGGCAGCCAGACGCTCATCAACTACGGTGCTGTCATGTTGGACAACGCTCCGATCACCATAGGCAGGAACGTGTGGATAGGCCCCGGCGCAGGACTCTTCTGCACCAACCATGCTCTGGACTATGAGGAGCGAAAGGCTGGAGCCTGCCAGGCCCGACCCATCGAGATATGCCAGGGTGCCTGGCTGGGCGGACACGTAGTCGTCCTGGGAGGAGTGCGGATTGGCCTTGGAGCCGTCATCGGAGCAGGGTCTGTCGTGACCCATGACATACCGGATCAGGTAGTCGCGGTCGGCAACCCTTGCACTATCCTGCGGCCTATCACCGGTGCGGACAGAACCGGTTATCTGGACAGAATTCGTCAGCGGGACCAGGAGACCGGCCAAGACCAATAAGCACCTGAAAAGCCCGCAGCTCATTCCATCCAAGGCTGGCGGTAAATTGAGGAATCATGCCCATCTATGATCTCGGTCTGGAACACGTCGCTCTATCCTTCGCCACCAAAACCATCTTTACGGATGTGACGCAGGGCATCTTCGAGGGTGATCGGATCGGCATCGTGGGTCGAAACGGCGACGGCAAGTCCACCCTGCTGCACCTGCTGAAAGGCACCCAGGAACCCGATCAGGGCCGGGTGACCATGCGCAATGGACTCACCTTCGGCATGCTGGACCAGCGTGATCCTTTGCATGACGAGGACACGGTCCGCAAGGCAGCCTTGGAGAATCGTCAAGACTACGAATGGGCCGCTGACCCCAGATCCCGCGAAATCGTCGAGTCCCTTCTGGGCGGCATGGAGCTGGAGGCCAAGGTGGGCACCCTGTCAGGCGGTCAGCGCCGCAGAGTGGACCTGGCACGGCTGCTGCTTCAGGATTGGGACATCCTGGCCCTGGATGAGCCGACCAATCATCTCGACCTGCTCACCATCCACTGGCTGGCCGAGCATCTGAAGAACCGCTGGGCCAAGAATTCCGGAGCCCTCCTGCTGGTCACCCACGACCGCTGGTTCCTGGACGAGGTCTGCACCTCCATGTGGGAGGTGCATGATGGAACCATCGACCCCTTCGAGGGCGGCTACAGCGCTTACATGCTCCAACGTGTGGAGCGCGAGCGCCAAGCGGATCTGGCTGAGACCAAGCGCCGCAACCTGGCCCGCAAGGAACTGGCTTGGCTGACCCGAGGAGCACGTGCCCGCTCGACCAAGCAGAAATTCCATGTCAAGGCCGCGCAGGAGCTGATCGCCGACGTGCCGCCCATGCGCAACAGCCTGGAACTCAAGCGGATGGCCACATCACGCCTGGGCAAGCAGGTGGTGGACCTGGTCGACGTGACCAAGATCTACCCAAGGTCCGACTCTGACGCCAGTGGCAGCAAGGACGACCGGGTCCCCTCCCCTCATGCCGAGCGCTCTCTGATGGGCTCGGTGACCGTGGCCGCCGATCCTGGCAGGGAAGATGGGGACAGTCAGGACCGCCCAGGCACTGCGGCAGCCGACACCCTCACCATCAGCGGACACAAGGTCCTGGACGACGTGACCTGGCTGATCGGCCCTGGCGACCGATTCGGCATCGTAGGCGCCAACGGAGCGGGCAAGTCAACCCTGCTGGGTCTGATCGACGGCAGCGTGGCTCCCACGGCAGGATACGTCAAGGTGGGCAAGACCGTCCGCTTCGCGGTGCTGACCCAGCGTCTGGATGAGCTGGAGAAACTCGGCCGCTATCGGATCAAGGAGGTCCTCAGCCGCTACAAGCCCACCTATCTGGTGGAAGGCAAAGAGGTGTCACCAGGTCAGCTGATGGAGCGTCTGGGCTTCGAAAGCTCCCAGCTGATGACCAGGATCAGCGACCTGTCTGGCGGACAAAAGCGCCGCATGCAGCTCCTGCTCATCCTGCTGGACGAGCCCAACGTACTGATCATGGACGAGCCAGGCAACGATCTGGATACCGACATGCTGGCCGTCATGGAGGACATGCTGGACTCATGGCCAGGCACCTTGATCGTGGTCTCCCATGATCGATACCTGCTGGAGCGGGTGACCGACCAGCAGTTCGCGCTGGTCAACGGCAAGGTGGTTCATCTGCCGGGCGGCGTCCAAGACTACCTGGATATGGTCGAATCGGCTGATCGGGAGGATGCGGATGCGCCGGGCCGTGCATCAGCCAAAGAGGCCGGGGATTCCAATCAGGCCAAGGCTGAACGTGTTGCCAAACGAAATCTGAGCAAGCAGGCCTCTGCCATCGAACGCAAGCTGGCTAAGCTGGCCGATCAGCGCAAGGATCTCGAACGGCAGATGGCCGAGCACGACCCGGGCGACTACCAGGGTCTTAACGAGCTCAACAGCAAGCTCAAGGATCTGACCGGGCAGTCGGACCAGCTTGAGGAGAAGTGGCTGACCATCGGGGAGGAGCTGGAGTAATCTCAGGCGGCAGCCAGCTGGGCGGCCTGGGTCGAGCATCGGGCCGCAAAGGCCGAGAAGATTGCGTCGGCCAGAGGCTGCATCTGCGGCATCCCCTCCATGAATTCGTCGCGCATCCGAGCGATCTTGGACTTCTTCATCGTGCCGATCATGCTCGGCACCTGCATCCATTCCTCAAAGATGGGCGCTGTCACCTCCAGGTGGAACTGGAGGCCCAATGCCGACCCAAGTCTAAAAGCCTGGACCTTGGTGGCGCGGGAGCGTGCCAGGAGCTTAGCCTCCGGCGGCAGGGTTACCTGGTCGGCATGCCAGTGCAGCACATCGGTGTTCTTGCTCCACATGGCCACATCGTCGTCCTGCCCCACCCAGCGGATGGGCCCCATGCCGTATTCGGGTTCCTGGTTCCGCATCAGGGTGCCTCCCAGTGCCCGCGCCAGAATCTGATGGCCCAGGCAGATTCCCAGAATGGGCTTGTTGGCAGCCATCGCCGCCTTGGCAAGCTTGGTCTCCGCCTTGAGTCCGGGGTAATGCGCGTAATCGTCGGCCGACATAGGACCGCCCATGATGACCAGTCCCGCCAGCTCACGCGAGCGAGGCAGCTTGGGATTCTTCTCATCCACGATATTGGTAATCTCGGTGTCCAGTCCGCACTCCTGGAGGTTGTCAAGAATACGGCCCGGCTTCTCCCAATCCACATGCTGAACTACCAGCACCCTAGGTTTCGCCATGGCTCCATTCTTGCACATATGCCGTCGGGTCGGTCCGCAGGCTCGGTATTTTCTCTTGGACAGTCAGCAAGCCTTGGTAGGCTCAAGGATATGGATACGAGTTCGCAACCGCAGGATTCCAAGGCTTCAGTCAGTCTGGCCGCGGCAGGTCTGCGTCTGTATGATACGGCTGATCACCGGGTGACCCCCTTCAGCCCCATCGACCCGGGCAAGGTCGGCATCTACGTGTGCGGGGCCACGGTGCAGAGCTCGCCCCATATTGGCCACATCAGGACCACCCTGGCCTTCGACGTGATCCGACGCTGGCTGCTCAGGCTGGGATACCAAGTGACCCTGATCCGGAACGTGACCGACATCGACGACAAGATCCTGACCAAGGCGGCAGCGAACGGCCAGCGCTGGTGGGAGCGGGCCTACATCTATGAGCGCGAATTCACTCATGCCTACGAGACCATGGGGGTCCTGCCGCCCACTTACGAGCCTCGAGCCACCGGGCACATCCCTGAGATGATCGACCTGATACAGCGCATCATCGACCGCGGCCACGCCTATGCGGTACCCGACGAGCAGGGCCGTCCATCAGGCAACGTCTACTTCGACGTGGCCTCCTGGCCTGAATATGGTGCCCTGACCCACCAGCAGACCGGCACCCAGCCCGCTGACGAACAGGCCGCCGCCAACGACCGGCTGGGACCCAGCATCGACACCGATGGGCAGAATACCTACGCCGATGAGGAGCCCGGCAAGCGCGACCCCCGCGATTTCGCGCTGTGGAAAGCACCGAAGCCTACCGATCCGGCCACAGCCCGCTGGCAAACCCCCTTCGGCACGGGCAGGCCGGGCTGGCATCTGGAATGCTCGGCCATGAGCCACCGTTATTTGGGCGCGGAGTTCGACATCCACGGAGGCGGTCTTGACCTTCGATTCCCCCATCACGAGAACGAGATGGCCCAGTCGCACGCAGCTGGCTGGGGATTCGCCCATCGATGGATGCACACAGCCTGGGTGACCCAGAAGGGCGAGAAGATGAGCAAGTCCCTGGGCAACGGGCTGTCCGTGGACCAGGTGCTGTCGCAGCATCCGGCCTGGGTGGTGCGCTACGCTCTGGTCTCGGTGCAGTACCGGTCCATGCTGGAATGGTCCGATCAGTCCCTTCAGGAGGCCGAGGGCGCCTACGAGCGCATCGGCAACTTCGTGGACCGGGCCGGACGAATCCTTGGAGCACAGCCCGAGCGTGCTCAGGTAACGGGACTGGGTGCGGACGATCTGCCAGAGGATTTTGTGCAGGCCATGAATGACGACATCAACGTCTCAGGTGGTCTGGCTGCCCTGTACGCGCTGATTCGTCAAGCCAACGCGGCCATGGATGCGGACCCGGATGCTCTGGATCGGAAGTGGCTGGCCAATGCCCTGCTCCAGGTCAGAGCCATGCTGGATGTCTTCGGACTTGATCCCCTCGATCCCCACTGGGCAGGAGCCGCAGCCGACCGTGACAATCGAGCCATGAACACCTTGGACGCCTTGGTGCACCAGCAGCTGCAGGAACGCGATCAAGCGCGAAAAGATCACGACTTTGCCCGTGCCGATGCCATTCGGGACCAGCTAGCAGCGGTCGGTGTGGCCGTGGCGGATGCACCAGCTGGCAGTACCTGGGATCTGAGCCGCTGAACCCATGTCCGACATACGCGACGTTGCCAGGAAGGCTGGTGTCTCGGTCAGCACAGTCTCTTATGCATTCTCCGGCAAGCGTCCCATCTCCCCGGGAACCTACCAGCGGATCATGCAGGCCGCCGACGAACTGGATTACGCACCGGATGCCGGCGCCAGGATGCTGCGGGCCAAGCGCAACCAGATCGTCGCCCTGAGCGCCCCCTTGCGTTCCGGGCAGAACCTAGCCTCCTACGCAGACTACTTCATCGAGATGGCCAGCTGCGAACATGCCCGTGGCTATGACTCCCTGCTGCTGACTGCCGAGAATGGCGTCGAAGACATCCGACGGGTCACTCGCAGCAATCTGGCCGATGGCGTGGTTCTGATGGATCTGGTGGACGATGACATCCGCGCCACCCAGGCCGCCTCATATGGACGCCCCTGCGTGGCACTGGGGTTGCCTCGGCGGCACACAGCATGCGCCTGTGTGGATCTGGACTTCGACCTGATGGGTCGCATGGCGGTGGAAGCCATGGCCAGAGCGGGACGCAAACGCCTGCTCTTTCTGGAGGATCTGAAGGGCGAATACCGGCGCGGCTCTGGCTTCCGCCTTATCCTGCTACGCAGTCTCAAGACCTGGGCTCGCCGTCTGGGCGTAGATCTACGGCTTGAACCGGGCCCCACCGGCAGCGATCTGGCCTACACCCAGCAAGTGCTGGACATCATCCATCACGGCCGCATTGATGGCCTGATCGGCCAGATCCGCCCCTCTCTGCTGGACACTGTGGTGGTCCGCATGCGCTCAGACGGCATGAGCATTCCCGATGACGTGGCTGTTCTGTCCTGCGCCGCAGGCAAGGCCAGCCCCACTCTTGAGCTTCAGGGCATCTCTGAGATGCCCCTTACCCCCCGCTCGTTGTGCGCCAAGGCTGCGGATCTGCTGACCCAGGCTGTGGAGGAGGGGGCATCCCTGGCTGGACAAGTCCTGCTGGAGCGCCCCACACTGATTGATCGAGCCTCCCTCAGCCGACGGAAGCAGAAGGCCGCCTGAGCCAATCAACGGGGTCGGCGGTCCCGCTCTCCCGTCTCCAGCACCTTTTGCGGAAAAGGCTGGTGGGGCTCCTGCTGGTACCAGTAGGCCACGCTGGCCAGGTCATCCTGACGTTCGAAGTAGCCCTGTTCGTCCACGCCTATCTGCTGCAAGGTCACCTTGATATCGCTGGCGAAAATAATGGGGTCGGGGATGTGCCAGCGGTAGAACCCCCTGGTCACCGGGGTGTCGGCATCCCAGTACTGGGATTCGCGGTTGTCCAGCTGTCTGGAGTGGAAGGGAAATCCCATGTAGGCCCCGCTGTAGGTGACCTCGTGCATGCGGCCATCCGCGCCCTGCCCGGCAAAGCTCCAGGCGCCGCCGAAGTAGTCCTCGCTGCCTGTGGAGCACCAAGTGGGGTAGTCCTTGTCTCCGTCCAGGTAGACCTTGACCTCGCCCTCGCCCCACCAGCGGCTCTCCAGAGCGGTCAGAGCCAGATAGGTGCCCACGTAGGAGCCTCGGCCATGCACCCCATCCAGGATGACGTAGTCCTGGCCAAGTTCGGTGACCCGCTGACGGCGCCACTGGGCATGGAAGGTCATGACCTCCTCAGGCAGCTCGTCCTTCTCCACATAGTCGATCTGGTAGAAGAAGGCCTCGATGGGCTCGTTGTGCCGGTTGCGCAGAACAATCCGGGCCCCGTCATGGAAAGGCATGGGCCAGTAGCAGTTGAAACCTCGGCGTGGATAGACGGCCACAGGCACGGACTCGACCCGGCAGGCCTGGGCATGACCACAGCAGAAGAAGTCACCCAGGGGCACGCAGACGGAGGGCGTCTGTTCGCCATCCCAGTAGCATTCCAGAATCAGATTGCGCAGGACGTTGGGCCCGGTGGGCGAGGTGGCGTCGGTCACGGTCATCCATATATGACGGATCTCGCCAGCGCCGGACAGGTCGGCCAGAACCATGTCTTGGCCAGGAGGAATGTTCTTCAGGCAGGGAGCCCCCTTCCTTGAGGGGCCCAGATTGCTGGCCGTCATGGCCGCTTCGCCCTTGCCTCCCCGAGGATTCTCGGCGTTGATGCAGCGGGTGCGGTCCCCGGATGGACGGGTCAGCGCCTCAAGACCGTTGGTGATGTTCGGCATGGTCATGCCCATGGTTGTGGTTGCCTTTCATGTTCGGGCCGCCCGCTCCCCTCCTCTGCCTTCTTGCAGCGGGCGGCCATGGTCAGTGTACTTGTGCAGCGGCGATTACTTGACAGCGCCAGCCACTATCCCCTGCGAGAGCTTCCTCTGGAAGAAGATGAAGAAGATGACGGTGGGAATGATGCTGAGCAGGGAGGCGGAGGCCAGGTCGGTGGCAGCCATGGTGTGCTGTCCCTGCATGGTAGCCAAGGCCAGCGGGATGGTCTGCGTCTTCTCGCTCATCAGAAAGGCCATGGGGATCATGTACTCGTTCCAGGTCCAGATGAAGAAGAAGACGAAGAGGACGCTGATGGTCGACCAGGACACCGGCAGCACGATCTTGCGCAGAATCTGCCAGCGCGAGGCTCCGTCGACGGTGGCCGCCTCCAGGATGGCCTGGGGGAAGGTCCCGTAGACGGAGGAGAGCAAATAGGTGCCGTAGGCGCTCTGAATAATGGTGAAGATGATGATGATGGACCACTGGGAGTTATAGAAGCCCATCCATTTGAACATGACGTAGAGCGGGTAGAGCAGAGCCTCCTGGGGGACCATGTTGGCCAGCATGATGAACAGGAGGATGACTGTGTTGCCCTTGACTCTGCCGATGCCCAGGGCGAAGGAGTTGAGGACCGAAAGCAGGACCCCGACCACAGCCACCACCAGGGAAATCAGCAGGGAGTTGCCCAGCTTGAGCGGGAAATTGCTCTTGTTCCAGAAGGAGATGATGCCGTCCATGCTGAAGTGGGCGGGCACGGACAGGGGGCCCGTGGCGTTGTAGTCAGCCGTGGTCTTGAAGGCGTTCAAAACCAGGATCAGCAGCGGGAAGAGCATGATCAGGGCTCCTGCGATCAGCAGGATCAGACCGGCCCAGTCCCCCCAGGTGCGGATTCTACGGGCGTGCCGGGAGGATACCCGGGCGTCGGCTTGCAGTGTGGCTTGATTATTCATGATGCGCTTCCTTGCCTTCCTCAGGCGATGCTCTTTTGCACGCGCTTCTGCACGATGGTGAAGACGATGGAGAAGATGACGATGACCACGGTCAGCGATGTCGAGATGGCGGCGCCGTAGCCCACCTGCTGCACCTGAAAGAACTGGTTGTAGGAGTAGTAGGAGGGAACCATGGTGGAGGTGCCGGGCCCGCCCTTGGTCAGCAGGTAGACCGGGGCGAAGGTCTTCAGGGCGCCGATGGTGGAGGTGAGGATGACCACCAGCAGCTCGGGAATGATGGAGGGCAGGGTGATGACGCGGAACTTCTGCCACCAGTTGGCCCCATCCAGGCTGGCCGCCTCGTAGAGCTCGGGATCCACCCGCTGCAGTCCGGACATGAAGATGACGATGGGATAGCCCAGCTGGATCCAGATCAGGATGACCATAAGGATGGGCAGGGCCGTAGTAGTCGAACCCAGCCAGTTGTGAGCCAGTCCTCCCAGGCCGATCTTGGTCAGCAGGTCGTTGACGGCTCCATCCTCAGGCCGGAAGATCCAGCCCATGATGATGGTGGCCACGGCCACAGGCAGAACCTGGGGCAGGTAATAGAGGGCCCGCAGGGTCGAAGAGGTGTGGGGGCCGAACTTCTTCTGGATCACGTCAGTCAGGGCCGAGGAGATCAGCAGACCCAGAACCGTGGGAATAATGACGATGGCCACGATGATCCAGAGGGTGTGTCCGAAGGAGACCCAGAAGGTCGAGTCGCCCATGAGTCGTCGCCAGTTGCGCAGACCCACCCATCTGGTCGGCCCCACCCCCCTCCAACGGGTGAAGCTCAAATAGATGTTCCAGAAAATAGGCACGATGACGATGGCCACGATGCCTATCAGACCGGGAATCAGATATGGGACGAACCGTGAGGGCGCACTGCCCGGGATGCGGGACTGCGCCTTCTTCCTGCTATGTGTGTCAGACATGCTTGTACTCTCCTTGGCGGATTGACGCAGCTCAGTTGTCATCCAGATCGAGCTGGGCGACGCCGTCGTCGTAGTTCTTATGCAGGGTGTCCAGAACCTGGTCGGGGCTCTTGGTGCCGTTGACCAGCTCCTGGAAGGCGGCCGGCATGGCGTCGGTCAGGTTGGGCGCAGGGTAGTCGGGGTAGTAGCTCATCCGGCTGGCGTCCGAGGCTTTGGTGTATTCGTTGACCAGATCACGGCTCTTGGGGCTGGTGATGGCCTCCGTATCGGCCGCCACTGGCACGCCGCCCTTGTTGCCGATGTAGTTCTGAACCTCCTTGGACAGGACCACGTTGATATAGCGGGCTGCGGCATCCTTGCGCCGGGACTTCTGCGGGATGACCAGCAGGTTGCCCGCGCAGCCCTCGACCATCTTGGCCCCCGGGAAGATGGATGCCGTCCAGTCGAAGGTCTTCACCTGCTCCATGAAGCGGGTCTGGTTCCAGGTGCCGGTCTGGTAGATGGGATAGGTCCCCTTGATGAATGCCGTTGTCGTGTCCTCGGCCTTCATGCCGGTGGCGTTCCTGGAGATGTATCCCTTGTCGATCCAGTCACGGATGGTATTGGTGGCGAACGTCAGCGGCTCGCTGCGCCAGTTGACCGGATGCTTGTAGAGCTGCCAGTCGTCAACGAAGCGGGCATCGGCCTTGGTCATGGCCAGCTGCCACCAGAGCCAAAGCACCCCGTATTCCTGGGCATCGGCCGCTATGGGCGTTACCCCGTGGCTCTTGAAGGCCTTGAGCGCCGCTACAAACTGGTCAAAGGTACGCGGGATGGGAATCCTGTACTTGGCGAACAGGTCCTTGTTGTAGTAGACGCGCTGCATCTCCGCATAGGAGGAAACCCCGTACCAGGTATCCCCGTCCATGACGCCCCGCTTGTCGTACTTGCCCACTGCCGCCGCTTGGCCGCGCACCTTCTTGTCCCAGCCATACTTCTGCACATAGGGCTTCAGGTCGGTCAGCAGCTGCAGCGTGGACAGAACCCCGGCCGAGCCATTGCCGCGATTGGACTCCATGACGTCCGGGGCATCGTCCGAGTTGAGGAACTGGCTGCCATTCTGGGCTATCTGGGTAAAGGACTTGACCTCGAAGTCCACCTTGATGCCGGTCTGTCGGGTAAAGATATCGGCAGCCTTCAGCCAGCCTCTGGCCTGACCGCTGCTGGGCTCCTCGTAGTACCAGATTTTGATGCTGGACGGATGTGCTTCCTGGGGGGCATCGCCCCCCGATCCGCAGGCCGCCAGCGGCAGGATCGACATGGCCAGGGCTAAGGCCGCTCCGATCCCTCTTCTGATCTTCATGATGGCTCCTAACACTTTCTTGCATCCTTGCATCCAGTTACCGCGATTCAGCATGTCGAAATGTTTCGACTTCGGATGTATTGCAGGCCTCTGACCATCTCCATCGATGCATCCGAGATGTCGAATCGTTTCGACTTAGTATAGAAGCTCGCAGAGGCTGATGTCAAGAAGACGCAACGTACACCGGAATCCGCTTGATAAAGCCTCTCCGATCCTTTGCGCTGTCCTCGTCGCAATGAACGCATCCATGCTCAGCCATCATTTCATTCCAGAAGCGGCCAGCGGCCATTCTCCCGGCTGACAGGTAGACTTGGGACATTATGGCAGCATTTTCATCTTTGACCGATCGGCTCTCCCAGGCCTTCACCCATCTGCGCTCCAAGGGGAAGCTGACCGAGGCCGACATCGACGGCACAATCCGCGAGATCCGGCGCGCCCTCCTGGATGCTGATGTCTCCCTGGATGTGGTGCGCTCCTTCACCGGACGCATCAGAGAACGCGCTCTGGGCGAGGAGGTCTCCAAGGCTCTGAACCCGGCCCAGCAGGTGGTCTCCATCGTCTACGAAGAACTGACCGACATCCTGGGCGCGGGAGTGGATCGGCCGCTCAATTTCGCCAAGACCCCGCCTACAGTCATCATGCTGGCCGGCCTGCAGGGCGCCGGCAAGACCACGCTGGCAGGCAAGCTCGGCTACTGGCTCAAGGATGCCGGCCACACCCCCCTGCTGGTGGCGGCGGATCTGCAAAGACCCAATGCTGTCACCCAGCTCCAGGTGGTCGGCGAACGCGCAGGAGTACCGGTATACGCTCCCGAACCGGGTGTACAGACCAACGGCTCCGAGCTGGCGGCCCCAGGACAGGTCAAGGGCGATCCGGTCAAGGTGGCCGCCGACTCGATCAGGGTGGCCAAGGACAAACTCTACGACGTAGTCATTATTGATACGGCCGGTCGGCTGGGCGTGGATCAGGAGCTGATGGAGCAGGCGCGCAATATTCGCGATGCCGTCCACCCCGATGAGATTCTCTTCGTCATCGATGCCATGATCGGGCAGGACGCGGTCGCTACTGCCAAGGCCTTCGACCAGGGCGTGGACTTCACCGGCGTGGTCCTGTCCAAGCTGGACGGCGATGCTCGTGGCGGCGCGGCCCTGTCGGTAGCCTCGGTGACCGGCAAGCCCATTCTCTTCGACTCCAACGGCGAGGGCCTCAAGGACTTCGAGGTCTTCCACCCCGACCGGATGGCCTCCCGCATTCTGGACATGGGCGACATCCTGACGCTGATCGAGCAGGCCCAACGCCAGTTCGATGAGGAGGAGGCCCGCAAGGCCGCGGGGAAGATGTCCGAGGGCAGCTTCGGTCTGGACGACTTTCTGGAGCAGCTCCAGCAGGTCCGCAAACTGGGCTCCTTCAAGAGCATCCTGGGCATGATTCCAGGCATGGCCCAGCACCGCAAGGAGCTTGAGCAGTTCGACGAAAAGGAGGTGGACCGGACCCAGGCCATCATCCAGTCCATGACTCCTCAGGAACGACGAGACCCCAGCATCATCGATGGCTCACGGCGGGCCCGGATCGCCTATGGCGCTGGCACTACGGTCTCGGCCGTCAACGGTCTGCTGCAGCGGTTCGAGCAAGCAGCCAAGATGATGAAGCGGATGACCAATGGCAGCCGCTCGATCCCAGGCATGGGCGGCATGGGTGCTGGCAGCGGCAAGAAGGGCAAAAAAGGCAAGAAGGGCCGCAAGGGTTCCCGTTCGGGCAATCCCATGAAGCGGGAGGCCGAAGAGAAGGCTCTGCGCGAGCGCCTGTCCGGCAAGGGCAAATCCTCCGGCGGCTCAGCCTTCGCCAAGCGTCCTGAAACCCCGCAGATGCCTGAGGGCCTGCCGGACCTGCCCCCTAATTTGGGCGGCGGACTGGGCGGTCTCTTCGGCGGCCGCTAGGCCCCTCCTCTCCTGCAGGAGACAATGGCACGTGAACACCCTTCTCTGGATTCTCTTGGGGCTCATCGCCTTGTGGATGGCCCTGCGCTTCCTGCCGGCTGGGACTGATTGGCATCGCCCATTGGTTGAGCTGATCGCTCTGATCGATCTATTGGCCGTTCCCCTATTGGCCATATTGATATTGACGGTTCTTATGAATGCCTGGCTTCAATGCCTGCTGGCGCTTGTAGAGCTTACTCTGGTCAGCTGCCACCGCCTGCGCTACCGGCTGCCTCAAACAGACCGGACCGGCCAGTCGTCCTCCGATCATGGGCTGAGCGTCATGACTCTGAACTGCCGCTTCGGCCGAGCCGATCCTGAAGAGGTCGTACGTTGCGTGCGCTCCTATGGAGTGGAAGTGCTGGCCCTGCAGGAGGTGAAGGGAAATCTGCTGGAATCGCTTCAGACCGCAGGCATACATCAGCTCCTGCCCTACCTGACGCAGGGAACCGCCGGCCCCGATGACAACGGCGGACGCAATGTCATCCTCTCGGCGGCCCGGCCCGCGATTGCTTATCCCTCAGCCCTGGACCTGCCAGCGGCGGCCGTGCCTCTGGTCGAGCTGAAGACCAGCTGCGGACCGGTCCGAGTGGCCAGCGTTCACCCCAAATCACCTCAACGCGGCGCCAGACAGTGGGGCATGGGCATCGCCGCCTTGGCCAAACTGGCCCAGCCGCCCACCCCCACCATCGTCATGGGCGACTGCAACGCCACCCTGCAACACCCGACCTTCCGGGCCATGCTGGCGCAGTCGGGACTGCGCGATGCCTCCCTGTCCCTGAAGGCTGGCAGCCATCCAACCTTTCCCTCGGGACGATTGCTGCCACCATTGATTGAAATCGACCATATCCTGATGGACGATGACCTGACCGCACAATCCATGCATGCTCTTCGGATCAGCGGCAGCGACCACCGGGCACTGATAGCCCAACTGGTCCTGCCTGGTCGGCTCTGAATACAAAACAGGCTCATCAACTGGCTTATCGCCTAGGTGAGGTATACTTTTGCTGTTATTCATGTCCGGAGGAGCCCTCTCATTCCGACGGCCGTGAGGAACACGCCAGGAGCGCCGCCATGCCCCACATGGAGACGCCGCCGGGCACACCAAGTACCAAGGAGAGCCGTTTTGGCAACCAGAATTCGTCTGAAGAGAATGGGCAAGAAGTTCTACCCCTTCTACCGCGTGGTCGTGGTTGATTCCCGCAAGAAGCGCGATGGCAAGGTTATTGAGGAGATCGGCACCTACGATCCCAACACCCAGCCCTCTTCAATCAAGATCGACTCCGAGCGCGCCCAGTACTGGCTGGGTGTAGGCGCTCAGCCCAGCGACCCCGTCTTCAACCTTCTGAAGATTACCGGCGACTGGCAGAAGTTCAAGGATCTGCCCGGCAAGGAAGGCACTCTTAAGGTGCCACAGGCCGAGGCGGATGCCCAAGCCCGCATCGAGCAGGCACAGAACGAAGCCCAGAAGCTCAAGGCCGCTAAGTCCGAGGCTGAGGCCAAGGCTAAGGCCGAGGCGGAGAAGGAAGCCCCCAAGGCCGATGAGTCTGCAGATGCCGCCCAGGCCGAGCAGGCAGCTGAGTAAGGCACATTTACTGAGGATTGGAAGGACCGGCTATCATGCTTGCACAGGCCGTTGAGCACCTGATCAGGAACATCGTGGACTTCCCCGATGACGTGTCGGTCAAGTCCCACGAAAACTCTCGCGGAGAGCTGTTGCGGGTACGGGTCAATCCCGAGGATATTGGCCGTGTGATCGGCAGGGGCGGCAGGACCGCCAACGCCATCCGCACCGTAATCCAAGCCCTGGCCGACCACAAGGTTCGCGTCGACATCATGGACGTACGCCGGTGAGCCCCAGCCGGTCCATCAATCACGACCCGCAGGGTCAAGACCCTCAGCAGCGAAGACTGCTGAGGGTCTGCCGTATCGGCCGCGCTCAGGGACTCAAGGGCGAGGTCAACGTATATGCCTACACTGACGAGCCCGAGCGACGCTTCGCATCCGGATCTCAGTTGCAGACCAATGACGGACAGGTTTTCACAGTGGTCTCCTCCCGTCGCTTCAAACAGCGTTGGATCGTCCTCTTCCAAGGAGTAACTGACAGAAACGCCGCCGAAGCACTGAACGGCGTTGAACTGTATGTCCAGGCTGATCCAGCCGAGGAGCTGGCGCAGGAGGATGCCTGGTACCCCGAAGACCTGATCGGGCTCGAGGTCCGCATGGCTCCGGGCAACTCACTGGGTGAGTCTGCCGGACGAGTGGTCGGTCAAGTCAACGACGTACTGGACGGTGCAGCCCAGCAGCAGCTGCAGATCCGCATGACCACCGAAGAAAGCGACGATGGTGTGGAGGGACTGATACCCTTCGTCGAAGCCCTGGTGCCTCAGGTTGACATTGAAAACGGGTACGTGGCCATTGATCCACCCGGAGGACTTTTGCCCGGCCTGGGCTGAACGCGCCTTTCAGCAAAGCCATGAGGCAAAACCGTAAGTGGGGAGCCAGCGTCCTTTTTTGATCCGCTGACTCCCCACTTACGGGAAATGCGCCTGCCTAAGCAGGGGATGCAGCAAAGCTACATGTCTTCAACCACCAGATATGTCATATCCAGAGGGCCATGCACACCCACCACGATCACCATCTCGATGTCGCCCGTGTTGGAGGGGCCCGTGATGAAGTTGATGTTGGAGGTCTTGAGCTCGCCCGAGACCAAGGCTGGATCGTAGTAGTCCATGGCCTGCCGGGTTCGGGGCAGAATCTTGGACTTGCGGATGATGCTCAGATAGTGCACCGGCAGGAAGTGAAAGGCTCGACCCTGACCTGGAGTTGTGGCTACAGCGATGGTGCCCGACTCAGCCAACAGGAAGTCCGCAAATGCGATGGCCGTCCCGGACTGGTCGGCTGTCTTGATGTTCTCCTCGCGGCTGGCTCCCGGCTTCCAGAAAGTGGCCGGCGGGTTCAGTCCATCTCTCCACTCCTCCAGACCGAAATCTGCAAAGAGGTCGGAGGTGGGCAGCATCACATGGTCGCTGTCATCCTTTCGCGAATCGATGAACTCATCCAAGGCGGCGGGCAGGCCAGCCTTGGTGCAAGTACGGAAGTCCACATGGACGGCCTCGCTGCTCTTCCGAGCGATCTCCAGCAGCTCATCCTGCGTGTGGCCTGACAGGGTAGTCTCCGGCAGGTCGTTGACCGGCACCAGAGGATGATCCTTGAGCTGATGACGGGGTCTGCCGCTCTTCTTGGCCAGATAGTCCAGGAATACCTCACGATCGGTCATGCCTGCTGCTCCTTCTTATGATGAGCGAACCAACTGCGGAAGTTCTGCCCGTGCTTAGGCGGATCAGGCAGATCACGAACCTTGGTCCAACCGCCGAAGACGAAGGGCATCCATTCCACATGCCGATCACTGGCAAAAAGGTTCTTGGCCGTCTCCGGCTGCTTCTTGGATATGGGCGTCAGCATGGTGTGATCCAGACCAAGAGCCGTGCGGAAGAGCGAGGAGTGGCCGGTTCCCAGGCCCATGACCCTCATGACCGTATCGTCGATCAGATTGGCCTCGGACTGGTCATCCATCATGATCCTCCTGTGCTCGATCATGAGCTGATGCAGAGGGATCTTGACTGGACAAGTGGCCGTACATGCTGCGCACAGGCTGCAGGCGTATGGCAGGTCTCCGAAGTCGTCGTAGCCTCCATCCAGCACCGGCGAAAGCACCGAGCCCACAGGTCCCGGATAGATGGATCCATAGCCATGACCGCCGATGTGCCGGTAAATGGGGCAGACGTTCAGGCAGGAAGCGCAGCGAATGCACTGGAGTATGGGCTCGAAGACCGTTCCCAGAGCGTTTGAGCGCCCATTGTCCAGAATGACCACATAGACATCGTCCGGTCCGTCCGACTCCTGGCCGGTGCGCGGCGCAGTGTAGGTCAGGTAGGAGGTCAGCTTCTGGCCGACAGCTGACCGGGCCAGCATGTTGTCCATGGTCTCGGCCTCCTTCATGGTCGGCACCAGACGCTCCATGCCCATGACCACCACCTGTGTCTTGGGGATGCACATGGCCAGATCGGCGTTGCCCTCGTTGGTCACCAGGTTGATCATGCCCGTGTCGGCTACGGCGAAGTTGCAGCCGGTGATACCCATGTCAGCCTCGAGGAAGTGCTTGCGCAGAACCTTGCGCGAGAACCGCGCCATGTGCTGAGGGTCGTTGTCGCCCTTGTAGCCCAGCTTCTTCTCGAAAATCCGACGCACCTGCTCGCGGTTCTTGTGCAGGGCAGGGAAGACCAGATGCGTGGGCTGATCCCAGTCGTCCTCCTCCAGGATGAACTCGGCCAGGTCGGTCTCCAGCACCTCCAGGCCGGGCACAGTCATCAGCGTGGGATCCAGGTTGATCTCGCTGGTCACCATGGACTTGCTCTTGACGACGTGCTTGGCCTTCTTTTCGATGGCGATCTGCTTGATGTACTGAGCGGCTTCATCGTCGGTCTGAGCGAAGAAAACATGGCCGCCGCGCTTCTCCACGTTGTCGGCGAACTCCTCCAGGTAGTCAGGCAGGTAACGGATGACATGCTGTCGGATCTGCTCGCCCAGGTCGCGCCACTGTTCCCAGTTGCCCAGTTCCTGGCGGGCGGCCTCCCGCTTGACCCACTGGGCATCCTGGGCCTTGGCCACGGCCTGTTGGGCGAATTTGTCCTGCTCGGACTCTTTGACCCTGGTCAGGAAAGGAGCCTTGCTGGTCCGCAGATACTGCGCAGCCTTCTTGCCGTTGACCATGCTGCTCATACCAGAGCCCCCTCTTCCTTGGCAGCCCTGACGGAGCCCACGGCATCATCGCCTGCAGAGCGGCCGTCCACATACTTGACGCGACTCATATCCACCTTGTGATTGAGCACTTCAGCCAGGTGCATGATGGTGATCTTCTCGCCGCGCCGGTTGAAGCGGCCGCCGATGTTCATCAGACAGCCCGGATCGCAGGAGATGAGAACGCTGGCATTGGTGCTGAGCACGTCGTTCACCTTCTCATCCACCATCTGCTTGGAGATCTCAGGCTCCTTCATGGAGAACATGCCGCCGAACCCGCAGCAGTTTTCGATATGAGGCAGGGGGACCATGGTCAGGCCCTTGACATGGTCCAGCAGAACGAAGGGGCTGGTCCGCTCCCCCAGCAGCCGGGTCATGTGGCAGGAGCGATGGTAGGTGGCCACAGCGTCCAGTTCGGCGCCCGCATCCAGCACGCCCAGCACCCGGTAAAGGAATTGCGAGAACTCATAGGTCTTGTCAGCCATGGTCTGAGCTTTGGCCGCATAAGCGGGGTCGCTCTTGAGGTGGAAGGGCAACTCCTTGAGCATATTCACGCAGGAGCCCGCCGGACCCACGATGTAGTCGGCATCCACGCTCAGCAGGGCATCGACCTCGTTGCGCATGACATGCATGCTCTCCTTGACATACCCGCTGTTGAAAGTCGGCTGGGCACAGCAGATCTGCTTTTTGGGAAGATAGGTGTCACAGCCGAACCGCTCCAGCACCTCCACCATGGCCTTCCCCACGTTCGGAAACATGAGGTCCACCACGCAGGTGGAGAATATCACTACTTTCATTGCCACGCCTCTCTACAACCTTGTACGCCAGGTACGAACCATCTCCGGATCGCGGAGGAGCTGAAGATTGCTTGAACCCCTGATTCCTCAAACGCATCGTTGTCTGGCGACTGTCCACTCCCACGCAGACGCCGATGCGCAATCCTGAAAGGACCCGTCATTACACGGTATCGACCTGGAATTCGCACCGCCGGGAATCGCCTATCCTCAGCTTTGGAACATATGAAATCTACCACATGTATGTTACCACGGCGGTCATAGAGCCCGCGGCATGTCAAGGATGGGAGGTTGCTGGCCGATTCGCTACAGTGGAGGCAGACCCTGTGCGGTCATTCTCGTGAAAGGGGCAATTGGCGCATGTCCAACCACCTGCAGCTTCTTCTGCTCTATGCACCCGCCATCATCTTCGGTCTGCTCTTCTTCTGGGACCTGCACAAGGAGCCTCGGCAGTTCCGCAATGCCATCTGGTTTCTGCTGCTGCTGCTGACCCTCGGCGGAGCGCTTCTTCTGCAGTTCGGGATGCGCTGGCTGATCCTTCCCCTGGTCATCCTGCTCATCGCCGCTCCCCTGCTGGTGATCTGTTTCCTCCTGGCCAATACGGTCATCGTCATCCGACACGAGGGGGCCTCCCTGACCACTCTGCTGCCCGGACTGCTGGCGCTGGCCGTGGTTGCCTACATGATTCTTTCGCCAATACTGGATGGACTTGGCGCCCCCTCTTGGCTGCAGAAGCTGGCCGGGCTGGTCGACCTGGAAGCCACCTGGTTCTTCTTCTCCTTCCTGGCCCTGCTGCTCTATTCCAACTTCTACAGACTGCTGCCCCGCAAGCGCCGCTACGACTACATCATCATCCACGGGGCCGGTCTGCGCGGCGAAGAGCCTACGCCGCTGCTCCAGGGACGACTGGATAAGGCTGTAAATCTCTGGAATCGGCAGGGGCGGCTGGGACGCTTCGTAGTCTCCGGCGGGCAAGGCCCCGACGAGGTCACCAGCGAGGCAAGGGCCATGGCTCAGTATTTGCGCAACTCCTGCGGAGTGCCAGCCGAGGCCATCATCATGGAGGACAGGTCGACCACAACTCTGGAGAACCTGCGCTTCTCCAAGCAGATACTGGATGCCCGATACGAGACGGGAACCGGACCCGAGCATTACCGGGTGGCCCTGGTCACCAGCGACTACCATGTCTTCCGAGCCAGCGAATACGCCAGCAAGGTGGGACTGAATGCCGACGGAATCGGTTCGCACACCAAGGGCTACTACTGGCCGACCGCCTTCATCCGGGAGTTCGTGGCCATCACCCGCATGCACTGGTGGCCCTACCTGGTCCTTGCGATAGGCTGGGCCGTCTGGATCGGCATTTCGCTCCTGCACTAACACCAGACTTCCTAGAGCGAATCAGAAGTCATGCAACCTGAACCCCATCTCTATCCTGACGGGCCAGGCTGCGCTCCATGAACCATGCCACCAGGAGGATGCCCAGGACGATGAGAAAAACGAAGACGAAGGCCCAGACGGCTCCGAACTGGAAGGCCTGAGCTCCGGCATGGATCCCTCTGGCCTTGGGCATGCCAGTGATGATGGCAGCCAAGACGCCGGTCGAGGCAGCGCCTGAATACTGCTGAAGGGTGTTGAAGAGCGCGTTGCCGTCAGGCACAAGTTCGGCTGGGATATGCTGCAGTCCGACCGTAAGCAGGTTGTTGAAGACGCAAGCCTGACCGACCATGTAGCAGGCGTAGAGAAGAACCATCAGCGCGACGGACAAATGCCGGCTGAGGACCAGGAAGCCCAAGGCTGAAAGGAAGAAGGCGATGCTTCCCGCTGCGAGCAGTCCACGCAGGCCGTGGCCATCAAGATAGCCGCCCGTGACAGGCTGGCAGAGCGCGGAGAGCAGGCTCCCCGGCAGCAGAAGCAGGCCAGCGACGGTAGAGGTCTCTCCCAGGACGGACTGGGCCATGTTGGGCAGGATGAACGTCAGGCCGATCTGAACGAACTGGACCAGGAAGTAGAGGATCAGGGCAAGGGTAAAGATACGGTTCCGGAAGACGGCGATGTTGATCAGCCTGGCGTGCTGGCGGGTAAGAGCCCAAATCCCCGCAGCTAGGGCCAGGACACTGATGAACAGGGACAGCCAGGTAATAGGACCATGAACATCCAGGGTGCTCAGCCCCAGGGTCAGTCCTGTAAGAAAAACACCCAGAAGAAGAAACTGAATCCAGGCGAATGGGCCGACGTGGGCGCTCTCCTTATCAACTGAGATGAGCGCTATGACCCCGAAGACCAGCTCAATGGGCAGCACGATCAGGAAGATGGCTCGCCAGGACAAGGCCTGGATAACAGCTCCGCCAAAGGTCGGGCCCAGGGAGGGCGCCAGAGCCACCGCCATGCCAGCGCTGCCCACGTATCGACCCTGGATGTGAAGAGGAACCTTTTTCATGATCAGAGAGAACACCAAGGGAAGAGCGATGCCAGTGCTGATGCCCTGCAGGAGGCGTCCCGCCATAAGGACAGGAAAGCATGGGGCGAGGATGCACATCAGGTCGCTGCCCAGAAATATCCCGACGCTGACCAGAATCAATGCGCGGGTCGTGAATGAATGTTCCAGCCAGGCAGCGGCCAGGACCGTCAGTGCCACCACCAGCAGATAGCCGGTGGTCAGCCATTGGACTGTGCCCAGCCCGGTTTTGAAGTACTGGGTCATCTCCGGAAAAGTGACGTTGAGCGAGGTCTCCAAAAGCACCCCGCAGAAGGCGAGCCCGGCAGTGCCGGTAATCAGCAGTTTTGTTCTTTTATCAACATGGTCGACCATGGACCGTCCGCTCCTAACGCATCAGACTGTTCACATAGCCATCACCACGGATCCGTACGGCATGGCATCATCCGATGCCGCTCTCATTGCTGTTTGCGCAACGGTTATAGCTCTCTGGCTGCGTTGATGACATCTCTCAAGCCGATACCGGTTCGATGGCCGAGTGCCATAACGTGCCGTTTTTCATCTGCGACTTGAAGACTCAGCTAGTGTAACACCCATAGGCACCAATCCGCGTCCGAGCCCGGCCCGAACCAGGCTTGGGTAGAGTTGATGACATGCAAATCGATATCGTCTCTGTCTTCCCTGAGTATTTTGACGTGACTGGACTCAGCCTCCTGGGCAAGGCCCAGGAAAAGGGCTTGGTGACCATCCACGCCCACAACCTGCGCGACTGGACCCATGACGTGCACCACTCCGTGGACGATACGCCGGTAGGAGGCGGAGCAGGCATGGTGATGAAACCCGAAATCTGGGGACAATGCCTGGACGATCTGTTGGGATTGCCAGACGAATCAGCTGTACAACATCCGCCTATAGACCAGACAGCCGATACCGCCGATGGTAAAGGACAACAAGAAGCAGCGAAGAGTCCCAGCGGCAGAAGCTGTGGCACAGCATCCAAGGCAGATTCATCTATTGACAGCCATCAGGCTGATCCCGTCGGACCAGTTCTGATCTTCCCCAACCCATCCGCTCCTCTGTTCACCCAGGCCGATGCAACCAGGCTGTCACGGACGAAGAGGCTGATATTCGGCTGCGGCCGCTACGAGGGCTACGACGCTCGCATCCCCGACTACTACCGAAGCAGGGGAATTGACGTCAGAGAGTACTCCATTGGCGACTACGTGCTCAATGGAGGCGAGGTGGCTGTCTCGGTCATGCTGGAGGCGATCACCCGACTTCTGCCCGGCTTCATGGGCAATCCTGAATCCATCGTGCAGGAGTCCTACACCGGGGACGAACCACTGCTGGAATATCGCCAGTACACGCGACCCACGATCTGGAGAGGCATTTCCGTGCCCGAGATACTGACCAGCGGCGACCATGGAAGAGTGGACAGGTTCCGGCGCGACGAGGCCATCAGGCGAACCAGTCGGATCCGTCCAGACCTGATCGCTCGTTTGGACTGCTCCACCCTCGATAAGCATGACCGCCGCATCCTGGAGGACTTGGGCTGGGATACACGGCAAACTCATCCGAGATCTCAGGATCAGCCATCAAACTGATCCGCTGTTAAATGAATCAACCATCACATTGCGGGGCTATCAGCGGGCCGTTATATAGTAGACTGCCGTTTCCCCGTAGGTGCGAGCATGATCAATGGCCCATCCTTCAGGAGCCGTGGGCGGCTGGGTGCGTGTCGATCGCTCCAGAATGATCATGCCTCCATCGTCCACCATTTCTCGGGCAGTCAGGTCAGTCATAATGCTTTGGCAGTCCTCTGTCGACAGATCATAAGGCGGGTCCATGAAAACCAGGTCGAAGCAAGCCTCGGACAGACCGGCATCCTCATGACCGGAAGAGAGAGGACGAGCAAAGCGCTCAGCACGACTCCTGCTGACGCGAATATCCATGTCTGAATCCCATGCCGGATGATGACGCAACCCAGCGGCTGAGCGTGACAGCAGTCCGGCGACACGACCAGAAGACTCCACAGCCACCAGGTTCTGCGCACCGCGGGAAAGAGCCTCGAATCCCAAGGCCCCGGTGCCAGCGAACAGGTCTAGGACCTGAGCACCAGACAGCCGGTCTTCGGACTCCAAGCGGGAGAAAATGGCCTCCTTGGTGCGATCGGTAGTGGGCCGAGTGCCCTTGAGGGCAGCGGGAAGGGAGAATCCCTTGAATCGGCCGGCGATGATGTGCATATGGTCCGTTGTCCTTTCAGCTGGAGACCAGGAAACCCTCGTTGCCCCTCATGAAGTCCAGAACGGCGCCAGCCAGCTGCGGCTGCCCGGCCAGAGCGGGGTCTGACTCCAGGAGTTGGCCTGCCTGGGCACGGGCACAGGCGATCATAGGCGCATCGGTCACCACCCGCAAAAGCTTCAGAGAGGAATGACCGCCGGACTGAGCATCACCTAGCACGTCGCCAGCTCCCCTGATTCGAATGTCCTCCTCGGCGATTTTGGCTCCGTCAGTGGTATCGCGAATGACCTCAAGCCGCTCGGCAGCCGGAGAATCCGCAGGAGCGCGCGAGATCAGGAAGGCCCAAGAGTCAGTGCCGCCGCGTCCCACCCTGCCGCGCAGCTGATGCAGCTGGGAGAGTCCGAATCGATCGGCATCGAAGATGACAATGCAGGAGGCTTGGGGCACATCCACCCCCACCTCCACCACAGTAGTAGCCACCAGCAGGGGCGTGCGTCCTGAGGCGAAGTCCTCCATGACGGCATTCTTGGCAGCATCGTCATCCCGCCCGGTCAGCGTAGCCATGGCAATGCCCTGAAACTGCGGCAGGACGGCCAAACGCTGGCTCATTTCGGCCACCGAGTGCAGGGGCGGACGCTGGCCACCCCCCTGGTCACCATCAGCCAACAACTGGGGCTGGGAATCGGATCCGGCGGATTGTGCAGGGCGGTCCGAGACAGCCGAAGGGTCATCCTCCTCGTCGATTCGGGCGCAGATGACATAGGCTCGTTCCCCGGCCTCGATCCGTCGACGCAGGTGCAGGAACATAGCACCCATGGTCGCTCCGTCAGACTCGGCGATGACGTGGGTGCGCACTGGTTTGCGGTTGCTGGGCAGCTCGGTCAGGGCGGAGATGTCCAGATCGCCGAACCAGGTCATGGCGGCCGTGCGCGGGATGGGTGTGGCAGTCATGATCAGTAGATGAGGCACCCGGTCGGATTTGCGGCGCAGCTCCTCGCGCTGCTCAACCCCGAAACGATGCTGCTCGTCTATGACGGTCAGGGCCAGATTAGGAGCCTGGAAGGTCCTGGAGAAGGCCGCATGGGTGGCGATGACTATGCAGGGACGGCCCGAGGCCGAGACAGCCAGGGCGGAGCGGCGCTGGGCAAGTCTCATGCCTCCGGTCAGCAGCACCAGAGGCAGCACCAGCTGATCCGTCATACGAATCATGGTGACGTTGTCCACAGGCTTATGGCGGCCTTCTACAGCAGTGGCGGTCACATCAGTGCCCATGGCCTTGAGCATGGCGCCGATGGAGGCGTAGTGCTGCTCAGCCAGCACCTGGGTCGGAGCCACCAAGACAGCCTGATGGCCGGCCTGGACCGCTTGGAGCATGGCCGCCAGGGCCACCACGGTCTTGCCGGAGCCGACCTCGCCCTGAAGAAGCCGCTGCATTGGCTGATCCTGGGCCATGTCGACGCCGATATCATTGATGACCTGACGCTGCCCATCGGTCAGCTGGAATGGCAGGGAGTCGATGAAACGAGCAGGCAGAGTCTCTGCACGGTCAGCTCCCGAATCCGCGCATGGATAAGTGGGCTGCTGCTGAGTCTGACGGCGGGTCTGCAGAAGGGCTGTCTGCGAGACGAAGGCCTCCTCGTAGCGCAGGGTCTTGCGTGCGGCGGCAAAGTCGTCAGAGCTATCGGGCGCATGCATGCCCAAAAGGGCACGAGCACGATGCATCAGCCCCTGATCGACACGGATCTGCTCGGGCAACACATCAGGTATAGCCCGGCCCAAGGCTTCTGGATCGATGCGAACCTCGGCACTGGTCTGCCCCTCTTCGGCGGCACCGGCCACAGGAATGGATCCAGTTGAACCACCGGCATGCGCCAGCATACGCAGAAAACCCAGAATGACATCGTGAATATGGTCCGAGGAGATGCGGGAGCTGGCATGATAGACCGGTCGCGGCCGACTGACGCGTTCCAAAGCCTCGTCAAGGCTGGCAGACTCGGACCGCGAAGGGTCAGAAACCTCCTGATCGGCATCAGCAACAACCAGGGTCTCTGGATGGGTGAACTGGAGCTGATCCATATAGACACCGGGCTCACCGGCCACGACCAGATCCGCCCCTATCTGAAGCCTACGGACCATCCAGTCCATATAGGGCTTCCTATGAGAGAAGAAGACCAGCCTGACCGTAAGCGGAGTGCCGCCCCGACTACCGACGAAGGCTGCGTCGCCCACCATCACATCCAGCCGAAAGCCCCGGCGGCCG
This sequence comes from Bifidobacterium sp. ESL0819, assembly GCF_052606245.1. NCBI lineage: Bacteria > Bacillati > Actinomycetota > Actinomycetes > Bifidobacteriales > Bifidobacteriaceae > Bifidobacterium > Bifidobacterium sp. ESL0819. The sequence continues at coordinate 949,317 of NZ_CP199587.1, read as the reverse complement.
CTCAGCGGCACCAAATGCACCTGATCGACCCGAGCGGCGAAGGCACAGGGCGCGCCAAGCCGAATACCGGCAATAGTGGTGACCTGCATGGGATCGGTGATGCGGAAAGGATAATAGGTCAGCGCATCCCCCACCGTGACCACGCCCAGAGCCTTGAGAGCGCTCACCCGACGCCTGTTGGCCACCAGCGAGGCCACAGTGCTGTGCAGACCAACACGAGCCACTGCCGACATACCCGATCACCTCCCGCAAGCGCCTACCAAGATCCCTCAGGATGACAAGAACCCCCGGAGCTTATGCCCCCGGGGGTCCCAATACGACCGACGAGCCGCACTCAGGCGGCGATGCGCTGCACCTTGCCGGCCTTGAGACACTTGACGCAGACGCGTAGCCGCACATTCTGACCATCAACGGTGGTGTGCACCGACTGCAGGTTGGGGCGGAAGATGCGCTTGTTCCGGATATGCGAATGAGAAACACTGTAACCGGTCTGCGGGCCCTTGCCGCACACCGCGCAACGAGCTGCCATGATGACTTCCTTTACGTTGTTTTCCAAGTCGTCCCAGGTGTTCTTGTCCGCAACGCAAGGCTACGGCTGAACACACAACTTGTTAAGACTACTACATCCCTCGAAGGAAGGCAAATCAGTGGTCTCAGGCATGAGGAGGCTTGCGGAAGATGCCGATCAGAGACTGGAGCACTCCGCAGAACACCCCGCCGATGATCCAGATGGCCCAGAATGGAATGCGCCAACCGAAGAGGTTGTCATAATTGCCCGAAAAAAGCATGGTCAGAGCTACCAGCGTGCAAAGGCCCATGATGGTTCCGCTGATGGCATTGCTTATCCGGTGCTCATAACGATAGGCATCCCCGTGATCGTCGTCGACGGAATCGGTCTGTCTGTTGTAGGCCCGGAGATTCATCATTCTGTGGCTTGTTCCCGCATGGACCAGCAGAAAGACCCCCAGAGCCAGCAGGAGGAAGAAGACGAATCTCCTGACCTGATCGGGCCAGCCCCAGACCAGGAACCCAGCAGAGTTGATCCCCATATCCAAGAGCACGACAGCCAGGCCGCAGACCAGCTCCCAGGCAGACTGACGGTATACTCGCGAGCGCTCTTCATCAGTATAGAAGTCCGCCACATAGGGATGCCTGCGCCGGAAATCCCTCCTGGCGGAAACCGCCGGCATGAGACAGGCCAGGCCCAGGACGATACCCATCATCAGCGTGAGGAAAGCCAGACCATTGTGTGCATCGGTCGGTTGGCTGACTTCGGCGAAGAGACCGCTGAAAGCCAGTCCCAGCATGATAAGGGCGATGCCGGAAGCCATGCGCAGACTGTAGGCATTGCTGAAAGAGGCGTAACCGGTCACGTCTTCCACAGCCGATTGGACAGGCATGGTCGCTTGGGTTGTCGAAGTCGTCTGCGCGACACCCTGATGGTCAGGCTTGGACGCACGCTGTCCGGAACCCGGATGCCGAACGTCGCCCAGGACCAGGTCATCAAGGGTGCAGCCGAACAGGTCGCATATGGCCAGGAGCTTGTCCATCTCAGGATATGCCTTGTCCGACTCCCACTTGGACACCGCCTGACGGGAAACCCCCACCAGCATGGCCAGCTGCTCCTGGGTCATGTTGCGCTGCGAACGCAGGTACTGCATGTTGGTTCTGAAACTCATAATGTTCTTTTCTCCAGATCGGCAGTTTGCCGATTCAACCAGCAACGAGACCATGATGAAACGCACAGGGCTCCGACCGCCACCAGCTTGAGGTTGCACCCGGCAAAGACACCGATATTTGCCGTCAACCGATGGTTGCATCCTTGCAGTTCCAAGGAAGCAAGAGATCGCTGAATCCCCGTCAAGCTGATGACGGAGCGTCCATCAGTCCCCTCCCCTCCAGCAAGGAATGCCCCCTTCTGCGTTCACAATACATACTCTTCGTGAGAGAATGCGAATTCTGCGGACCCCACCCTGAATCGTCCCCGATTCGACCCTGAAAACACCCTGACAGGTGCTCTCGCCATGGTCTTATAGAGAAAGAGCCACTTGCCGGGTTCCTCATTCAAGCTGAATTGAAGCCAAGGCAGGGCAGGCAACGACCGAAAGGAAGGCAAGGATGCAGCAAGGGACAACCAAGGATCCGTACGCACAGACCCCGCTCATTCTGGACAAGGTCTGCTACGACTACGGAACCCGGCAGAAGCAGGGCACCAGCGTGTTGGACGAAATCAGCCTGGAATGTCAGACGGGGACCTGGACGGCCATCATGGGTCCTTCAGGCGCTGGCAAATCGACCCTCCTCTATTGCGCCGCGGGGCTGCTCAGGGTCAGGCAGGGCAGAGTAGCCATCGCTGGAGAGAACCTGACGCGGATGAAAGAGAAGGAGCTGACCCGACTCCGGCGCGACCATATCGGCTTCGTCTTCCAGGACTACAACCTGGTCAACGCCTTCACCTGCCTGCAGAACACCATGCTGTCCAGCCTCTTCGGCGGCAGGAGGATCCCCGTCCAGGCAGCCCTGTCTGCCCTGTCGAACGTCGGATTGGAGGGGTACGCCAATACCTATCCGGCCGACATGAGCGGAGGCCAGCAGCAGCGCGTGGCCATCGCCCGCTCTCTTGCCGCCAGTCCGGAGATCATCATGGCCGACGAGCCCACTGGCGCCTTGGACACCCATAGCTCACGGGAGGTTATGGACCTCTTCGATCTGGCCGTCCGAAGCGGCCAGACCATCCTCATGGTGACCCACGACCCAAACGTCGCAGCCCGCGCACACCGCGTCATCTTCCTCCAGGACGGGCGCATTCAGGCAGTCTGCCCAGGCGGAGACCCACAGACTATAGCCCAGCAGCTGGCCATCATGGATGCTGCTCCAAAGCAGGAGGCCTTCAGCCCTGCCCTGGCAGATCCATCCGATCAGCCTCGGTGATGGTCCGAATCGCCCGGCAAGGCACGCCTACGGCCAAGGAGTCAGGCGCAATGTCATGGGTGACCACGGATCCGGCCCCGATGACCGCCCCATCGCCGATGGTCACTCCCCCGGCCACAGTCACGTTTGATGCCAGCCAGCAGTTGGATCCGATGGTGATCGGAGCGCCCAATTCGTAGTCGTAAAGGGAGCCATCCTCATGGCGCCTCAGATTCCGCTCCTGCCACCGCAGAGGATGCAGAGGCGTGGCCAGGGTGACGTTGGGGCCGATCATCACATCGTCGCCGATCTGTACCGGACAGGTATCCAGAACAGTGAAGTTGAAATTGGCGAAGATGCGCGAGCCGAGCTTGGTGAAGCATCCATAGTCGAAGTAGATGGGCCCCATAAAGTCGACGTCCTGGCCATGTTCGAGCACCAGCTCGTCCAAGAGCCGACTGCGCAGGTCCCGTTCCTGCTCAGAAGACGCGTTGAAAAGGCGGCAAAGTTCGTGGGCCTTGACTCGCAGCTGGTCCAGTTCGGGATCCGAAGCGTCATAAAGCTCGCCAGCAAGCATCCGCTTCCTCTGCGAGCGCCGATCCCCTTTACCGGCTCCGCCAGCCGCACCTGTCGGTTTCGAGTCCTTGTCCATGGCCATCCCATCGTTCCCGCATCACTTCACTGTCGCTGCCGCGGGTTTGTGCCGCTTGCAGATTCCCTATCCATGTAACCGTCTGGGTCAGACAGCCGATAGCCTCATTACATTCGTCATCCGGTTGCGGACATCCGCTCCCGCCAAGGATCGGGCTTGGTACATTGGAGGCAGCGGAGAGCCGTGGTGAGGAGGAAGTATGCGATATGAGGTGAGCGAGGCCATTTCCGAGGAAGCCAAGGCCATCCGTAGGGCCGTATTCGTAAAGGAACAGGGCTTCCACAACGAGTTCGACCGGACCGACGATGCCAGTCTCCATATCGTGGCCTATGACGGGGATAAGCCCGTCGGAGTATGCCGAATCTTTCCAGACCAGGGCGAGGCATGGACCCTTGGCCGGTTGGCCGTTCTGAAGCCCTACCGAGGTCAGCATCTGGGTGCCGATTTGGTAGGCAAGGCGGAGGAAACCGCTCGGAACCAGGGGGCGGACCGGCTCACGCTCCATGCCCAGGAACGGGTGGAGGGCTTCTATAAGTCCTTGGGGTATCGCGACATGGGCATTCACGACCAGGACGAGGGATGCCCGCACATGTGGATGGACAAGCCCCTGACAGGCGGCACAGGAAACCAGTCAGAGGACCAGGCATCATGAATCTGACCGTCAATTTTGCCAGTGAAATTCCAGCTCTGGCCAGCACAGGCATCAATCCGAACAAGAACCCCATGGGAAGGTCCGAACAGGCCATCTCCAGCTTCAGCGATGCCGTCATCTACTGGTTCCGCCAGAATTTCGGAAAGATCATCCTCCTGATCGTCGTGGCTGTCTGCGCCGCGTTGATCTCCAAGATCGTTACGGCGGCCATGCGGCGCGCCCTGGAACGGACCAACCTGCCCAGTGCTTCCATCTTCGTGAACATCGTCCGCGCCCTGATTTGGATATTTGCAGCAGCCACCGTTCTGCAACCCGTATTCGGAATCAACCCTTCCACTGTGGTCGCCGCCCTGGGCGTCAGCGGCCTGGCCCTTTCCTTCGGATTGAAGGATACGATCGCCAATATCGTCGGCGGCTTCGGACTGATGGTAAGCAAGGTGGTTCAACCTGGCGACATCATCACCATCCAGGGCACCACTGGAACTGTCCGCGACGTGACTTGGCGCCATACCATCGTCATCGACAGGACCGGCAACCAGCTGCTGATCCCCAATTCCATCCTCAACACCACGGCGCTTGAGAAAATCACCGAGGCCGGCGAGGCCGCCACCACGGTTCCCTTCACCCTGCGGGGAGATGCCGATATAGTCGGGTCCTCACGTTCCATTGCAGAGGTGGCGTCCCAGGCGACCAGGGACATGGCCATGCCAGCCAACCCGCCCATTGTTCAGCTCCAGGGATTCACCCCTTATGGCATTAAGGGCCAAGTGGTTATGTTCGCCAAGCAGGGCATCATCGCCGCTGACATGCAGGATGCCGCCACCCGCGCTCTTGCCGGCCAGGATTACCTGGTCCAGGAGGCCGAGCTTCAATCGGGGAAAGGTGTAGACCAAGCCAACTGATTGCTGTAGGTTTTTGTCCCGGATAACTAGCGGACGTATCTGCCGACACTTTTCATATTCAGCAAGGCGCCGGCCAGCCAACGATAGACATCATCCCATTGATCTTGTTTGTAATCAGTATGCCTGGTCAAAGTCAGGTGGCGTGACTTCTTGTCTGCATCCTTATCATCCCAGTCCAAATCACCCTCCTGTCCTGACAGATCGCTCTCGACCTGAGACCTGTGATCCATGAAGTCCGCATATCGCACAGGATCGTGAAAGAGAAATTCAACAGTGGTGTACTCATCCCTGATGCCGATGAGACCTGCCAGATTGCAGCCGGAAACAGGGGATCCAAAACTCAGCCGGTATCCCGTATGGTCGGCTCCGGTAAAGGACGAGCCGAATGTAGTCATGAAGCCATCTCTGGCTTTACAGAAGTCAACGAATCCATCCCAGAACATGGCTCGCAACTTCGAACGGTCCAAAGACTCCATATCACCTTGCGAGACCCGGTAACGAGAACGAAGATCGTCAAGGCTGATGCCTCCACGTCCCCAGAACGTCCAGCCATTGATTGAGCTGCTGCTCGCCCCAGCCAATTTGAGAACATGCGAAGCCGCTGACGAGGGACTGTCAAATTCACGCCCGTCCGAGACCTTAATCATCATCTCTTCAGTTATGAGAGCACTGGCCTCATACTTGCGAGCGAGACTTTCAAGTTGATCGCCGGGTTTCAGCAGTCCACTGGCACTCAACATGTGCAAAGAAACCGTCTTTGCCGGAATTTTCGACTGCTTATCAGATCGGTACCTGTCGATAGTCGCTCGATCGATCTTAGGCATAGGCCAGACTGTCAAGGCCTCGTCTGTCAGTAGGCGCGTCCTGGCCTCGATGGACTCAGCGTTCCAAGTCTTGGCATCACCCAACCCATGTGAAATAGACAGGTATTCATCCTGATACCCGCCGACAATTCGACGCTGTTTCGCTTCAAAAAGCCCATCTGAGAGTTCAGAGTTATAAGCGGTCAGCGTCAAATTCCCGAGTTTATTAACATGCTCAGCAAAGGCTCTTTCGCAATCAGAGCCCAGCATCTGCCGCCACTGTTCATGAGCGAGCGCATTCTGGGGCAGAATATGCTCAATGGTGAGATTCCCTGAGGAAAAGTCAATCGGATTCTTAGGATGGTGCGCATTTTCCAGTGTTGTCAACATGTAATAACAACGCGAAAAGGGATAGAAGTCGCGTGAAAGAAGAGTCTGACGAAATTCATTGTCATCAGGCATCCGATGGCTTGTTCCATCACCGCCCAGCAAGGCTGCCTCGAAAGCCTGCCGATAACCGGGTGACCCATCTTCCTTTATCTGTCTGAGACGTGCAATGACCGAAAGCGAAAACCTGTTCAGCCCATTGCTCGATATCTGGCAGGCAATGCGGCGGAAGAGATAACTCTCCAATAGTTTCAGCATGGATACAAAATCACTGCGGCTAAAGAGATCATCCCCCTCCTGGTAATCATCCAAAAGGGTCATGAGCAGGGGGTTGATGACGGACATATTGAGAGCATGAATACGGCCAAGCAATCGATCTACTTCAGGATCTTCCCCCGAGCTCGAAGTAATACGCGAATAATACCCGGCAAACTTACTCATCTGATCAAGAAGTCCGATTATTTGGCCATCGTTATCGTAGCCATTGTTGGTCGTATAGTCCTTAAAGAACCGGTATACGTCTCGTGCAGACACTGGTCTGGGGGCATTGATAATGGCAAGCCAGTCATAGAGAAAGTCATCAAAAACGTCATCATAGGCATCTGCACCAAGCGCTATTTCGATTCTTCTCCAGTGATCTTCATACAACTTTCCCTGCATCTCCAAGGGCTGCCTCATAAGTACATAATTACGAACCAGATCTGCAGTCGATAGCTCCTTGCCAGTCGAGTTCATGGACTCGAAGATAGCCTGTGGATCATCCTGACCCTGGGTCAAGGAGATCGATACCACCTCCAAGCGCCTGAGCCCGGCCCACACACTGTTCGGGTCTTTCATGTCCTCTAATTGATGACTGAACCAATGGAGGTTGTCGATGAGCCTATGGGATTCACCCATAATCGAAGCCTTAGGATCTTCCAAATAATGGATGATAGACCTGTATGTGTCACGATCACCCTGCGAGAGGCACAAACGATAATGCCCTTCGCCTTTCCTGCAGGAATCGATCAAATATTCGCTTTTGAGTTTTTCGCAGGAAAACTGCAGCTCATTGCCCTGATCTTGATGACTGCGTGCATAGTCAGCAAGGGCTGCTAGGAGAAGATCGACAGTTGTGATTCTCTGCTGACCGTCGATAATGAGGGCAGGTGTCACCCCATCGGCACCCATGGTGCCCTCTTGAATCCATACCACTGAGCCCATGAAATGAGATCTTTTGTTTAAACGCTCAATATCAAGCACATCGTTCCAAAGCTGCTCGCATTGTTCCTCATCCCAGGAATATGGGCGCTGATACACTGGGACGATAAAACGCTTGCTCTTATCGGCAATCAGACTCAGCAGCTTAACGGGACCAGCGTTCATGGGGAACCTTGCCTTACCAGCGAGTACAACAGCGGACGCTTCCATTATAGGAAACACTCACTGTCACAGTCAGGCCGATACGCCCTCAATCAGATCGGTAATCAGATCGGTGTAGGTAATCCCGGTGGCCTCCCAGGCCTTGGCATACATGGAGATAGGCGTGAAACCAGGCATGGTGTTGATCTCGTTGACGATGACCCTGCCCTCAGAGGTTACAAAGCAGTCCACACGGCTCAGACCGGCGCCGTCCACGGTTCTGAAGGCCTTGGCAGCCATATCGCGAACCTTCTGAAGAGTCTCCTCTGGCAGGTCCGCTGGAACCTCCACATGGGAGGCGGACGAGTCTACATACTTGCTGTCGAAATCATAGAAGGCCTCATCCCGATCAGCCTTGTCCAGCACCACTTCGCCGGGCCAGGCCGTGCGGGGCTTTCCGTCCTTGCCGGAGGCGAGCACAGCGCACTCGATCTCCCGTCCTTCGATGCCCTCCTCTATCAGGACCCGCCAATCGTGTCTTGCGGCCTCGTCGACTGCGGCAGCCAGGGTTTCACCTTCGGGCTCTTCTACCTTGACCACGCCAAAACTGGATCCTGCACGGGAAGGCTTGACGAAGAGCGGGTAATGCAGCCCCGCCTCCTCTACTGTGGCTAGCAGGTCGGAGCCGGACCGCTGTTCACGGGAGTCTATGGTAATGCCAGGAGCCACAGGTATGCCGGCTTGACTGAGCAGGATCTTGGTGTAGTGCTTGTCCATGCATGCGGCAGAGGCGAAAACCCCGCATCCGACGTAGGGCAGACCCATCATTTCGAGCAGACCCTGCAGAGTGCCGTCCTCACCGTAAGGGCCATGGAGCACCGGGAAAACCGCGTCAACATGTCCCAAAGGCTCCAGGGAGCCGACTGCGCTGGAAGGTTGGGCGCCAGAAATCAGATCAGCATGGTCGCCGATCAGAAAACCCTCTCTGCCGCGGGCCATGTCGAGAATGACCGGACGGCTGTCTTCGGTTATCTGCACCGTTGGCAGACTGGCATCGTCCAGACCCCAATGCTTAGGGTCCTGACCGCCTACGGTCCATCGACCGTCCTTGGTGATGCCAATGGGGATGGGCTCATATCGGTCGGTGTCGATGGCATTGAGCACACCAGCCGCCGACACGCAGGATATGGAATGTTCGTCGGCACGCCCGCCATAAAGCACCACAACACGTTTCCTGACCATCATCCCTCGGCTTTCCTCATCCTGGACATGATTTTCAACCTCACGCACCTGCCCGAGCAGATGCATCATTCAAGACAGCAGAATATCCCCTCGCAAGGCAGCACGGCCCGGACGCAGTCGCTCATCCACAAGCTTGGCACGAACAGGCATGCCAGGACTGATACACGAACCTGGCAAGCCGGACGCGCGGCTTGATCTGAAAACCGGTTATCGCCAATCAAAAGGTTGATGGCTCAGGCTCCACAGCCTTCGCATTCCCTATAGCCCTCAGAATTTTTCGATGGCCACCAGACTCATTCCGCAGTGATCTGCCCGCCCAACAGCTCGTCAATCATGCCCCGGCAGCTCAGTCCCTGATCCAGTACATGACTCATAGCTGTAGCCAGCGGGGTCGCCACTTGATAACGCTTGCCCAAGGCGACAACAGCATCGGTGGTGGGTACGCCTTCGGCTACGCCTTTGCTGACGCGAGTGGCTTCCTCAATGCTTTTGCCCTGGCCCAGGTTAAAGCCAAAAGTGTAGTTTCTGCTCAAAGGCGATCCGCAGGTGGCCACTAGATCGCCGACTCCGGCAAGGCCAGCGAAAGTCTTGGATTTGGCACCGCAAGCCTCCCCTAAGGCGGTGAGCTCAGCCAGACCCCTGGCCTGGATCATGGCGGCCGTGTTTTCTCCGAAACCAGCCCCCCGTGACATCCCTACGGCCAGCGCAGTGACATTCTTCAGCGATCCGCACATTTCCAAGCCGATCACATCGTCTGAGACAAAGGCCTTGAAATAGTCAGTCGTACAGGCACGGGCCACTCTCATGGCAGCATCAGCATCAGCGCTGGCAACCACAGTGGCGCTCGGCTCACGGGCGGCTACCTCCTTGCTCAGATTGGGGCCCGAGACGGCTGCAAACCTGACCGGATCCAGATTCAGCGTCTGGCAGACCACCTGATCCATTCGCCTGTCGGTGCCCCGTTCAATCCCCTTCATCAGGGAAACCGCAAGAGCATCATGACCAAGCAGATCCTTAAATTCTTTCAAGGCCTCGCAGGCGTGCTGGGCGGCTATGGCGACAACCACGATTTCAGCCCCCGAAACAGCCTTAGCCCGGTCTCCCTCAGCGATGATGGCATCGGGCAGCCTCTTCACTGTCGGAAGACGACGAGCATTCGAATGTTGACTGTTGATTTCCTCTACGACATCCGGGTTGATGTCCCACATGACCACCTGGTTGCCTGCATCGGCGAGTACCTGAGCAAAAGCGGTTCCCCATGCGCCTGCTCCCAATACCGCGATCTTCGTCATCATTCTCCTTTGCATAATGCCGTACGCACAGGAACGCCGACCAGCAATCTCATTCTTGTCCCTCCCATCCTATGACACGACCGCCAGACAGGGGAATCGGATGTGGGTTCCGGCCTTATTGCTCGCTTCTGGGCCTACGGGTCATAGTCACGTAATCGAAGTATCCAGCTGCAGGGGGCTCCTCGCCGCGAATCTCGGCCATGACCTCCTCCATCCTGTCACGCAGGCGGACGCAGAGGGCATGTACGGACTGCTTGGGGGGTTCCGTTCCCCACTGATCCATATCTTCAAGCAGGTCGGAATAGTCAAGGAGTCCGTCATAGCACATGACCACGTTCTTCCGTGGCCAGGGCCACTTGTGATTGATTGAAGCCGCCCCCCAGGTGATGCTGGGATAAAGAGGAACCATTCGGCCAAGCTGCCGCGAGGCCTCCAAGGCGATGAATCCGACCCCGGGCTTGAGCGACATGGGCCACTTCAGGGGGTCACGGGTCACGGTGCCCTCCGGCCAGATGGTCAGTGGCCTGCCCGAAGTGATGATGCTGATCGACTCCTCCTCAATCGATCTGGCCTTGCCGGACTTACGCTCGACCGGCTGCATGCCCACCATGCGAAACCAGCTGCCGATCAAGGGCCAATGAGCCATCTCGGCCTTGGCCATATACCGTGGGCGACGACCCTGGTGGAAGAGGGCCATCATGGGAATGAAAACGTCGAACTGGGTCACATGGGTGGCAGCGGTGATAAAGGGGCCGGTCTGCGGCACCTGCTCCAGCCCCCAGGCATAGACCCGGCAGGAGTCACGCACCACCTTGGAGACCCCGCGCAATAGACGGGTAGTGCCCACAGGGTGCTGACCGTCTATCTCATCCAGAGCCGGCGTGCGGCGGCCAGTGGGATAGTAGCGGGTCGGATCCACCAACCTGTGCCGCCGGGCCAGCAGTGCCACCTGTTGGTCGGACAGGGCAGGCACTGCAGACCGAGGGGAGGGTTTGCCTTTGGAAGCCATCAGCGTCTGCCGGATCAGTCGATCTGCGCGTCCAAGGCCAGCAGCTTGTCGCGGAAGTCCTCGTAGCCGCGATCGATCAGGGAGATGCCATGGACAGTAGAGGGCCCGGATGCCGTCAGTGCAGCAATCAGGTGGCTGAAGCCGCCACGCAGGTCGGGCACGTCGATGTCCTGGCCAGTCAGCGGGGTGGGTCCGAAGATGACGGCCGAATGGTTGAAGTTGCGCTGCTGGAAGCGGCAGGGCAGGGATCCCAGGCACTCCTTGTACAGCTGGATGGTGGCGCCCATCTGAATCAGCGGTTCGGTGAAGCCGAAGCGATTTTCGTAGACGGTCTCGTGAACAATGGAAAGGCCCTTGGCCTGTGTGAGGGCCACCACCAGGGGCTGCTGCCAGTCGGTCATGAACCCGGGGTGTACGTCGGTCTCGATGGCCACGGGTCGCAGGTCGCCGCCTGGATGCCAGAATCGGATGCCGTCATCGCGTACATCGAACTGGCCGCCAATTTTGCGGAAGACATTCAGGTAGGTCATCATGTCGGGCTGGTGGGCACCTTTGACCATGATGTCGCCATGAGTGGCCAGGGCGGCTGAGGCCCAAGAGGCGGCCTCTATGCGGTCAGGCAGGGAGGTATGAGTGAAGCCCTTCAGAGAGGGCACCCCCTCGATGCGGATGGTCCGGTCCACGTCCACCGAGATCTGGGCGCCCATCTTCTGCAGGACAGCCACCAGATCCATGATCTCGGGCTCAGTAGCCGCCCCTGACAGCTCGGTACGGCCTTCGGCCAGGACGGCCGCCAGCAGGGTCTGCTCCGTGGCGCCTACCGAGGGGTAGGGCAGGTGAATCTTGGCTCCGTGCAGACCGTCTGGTGCGGTGATGTGGATGCCGGCCTCATGCTCCTTGTCGACATTGGCCCCCAGCTTGCGCAGAGTCTCCAGATGGAAGTCGATAGGTCTGCTGCCGATGCGGCAACCGCCCAGAACGGGGATGAACGCCTCGCCCATCCGATGCAGAAGCGGCCCAGAAAAAAGGATGGGAATGCGGGAAGAGCCCGACAGGGTGTCTACATCGGCCACATCAGCCAGCTCCACATGGCTGGCATCAATGGTGACCACGCCCTCCTGCGGACGCACATCAACCTTGACGCCATGCAGCCTCAGCAGGTCCGAGACCACCTGGACATCGCGGATCTCGGGCACGTTCTTGAGCACCGACACATCGGGAGCCAGCAGAGCAGCCACCATGGCCTTGCTGACGAAGTTCTTGGCTCCGCGGACCTGTATGGTGCCATGCAAGGGTCTGCCGCCCACCACATGCAGCACATCATTCTGTGTATTCATCTCGGGCATACATCGGCTTCTTTCTCGTATCCGCTCAGAGCCGGGCTTTGGCGCATCATCGGCCCCTATCTGCAAGTCTGCCACAGGGGGTGTGGGGACACCGTGAATTGTCGCCTCGGGCATAGATCCGCCCATACCAGCCAGACACTGATCAGCTGCCCGTCGAGAAAAAGGGGATGAGCATGGTCAAGCCCATGATCAGCAGGAAGATGATGAAGCAGGGACAGACCCAGGCGCCATAGACATTTGTATACGTGCGGTTGTTCCGCAGGAAGGCGGCAATCCGATGACGACCCAGGTAGGGGACCAGGATGCCTGCCAGGATGCCTGCCAGCATCATAAGCACTTTCATATAGAGGGACATGTCATCGCTCATAAAACTCAGGAGAAAATCCAGCCCGTCGATGACAACCAAGTTGTTGAACATATGCAGAGCCATGGACCAGAATATGGAGTATTCGCAAGCCAGATAGCCCAAAACCAGACCCATGATGAAAGCAAAGAATCCCTGGCCAAGGTCACCGTGGAAGAAGCCGAACATGACCGCAGAGGTGACGATGGCGAAGACATGGCCATAGGGCTTCAATGCGTGCAGGATGGCCCCTCTGAAGACCATCTCCTCAATGACGGGGGCCAGCAGGCCGGAGTAGATGAACATAGGTATGGTACCTGAGGCCTGCTGAATCTGCTTGGCGGCGGTCCAGGCCTGATGCACTCCCATCCCCGCCGTAGTCCAGTCCATGCCTGACTGATACCAGCCGCCCAGGGTCTGCCCGGTAAGCGTCAGCGCAAAACACCCCAGCAGAACCTGCCAGGTCATGGGATGCAGATCGGTGTGGAAGATGCCCAGAGGGCCGGAGTCGCAGATCTGGCGACGGCGTACGAATACCAGGAAGCAGAGTGCGGTGCAGGAGGCGACCAGGTTGATGATGCCTCCGTATTCGTCTTCGGCATGATCGATGATATACATGAACCCGGAGTGGGCACGCACCGGATCGAAGACGGCATTCCACTCCATCTGAGCAATGACACCGAACAGATAACCGACGCTGTTGCCGATGAGCAGGTATACTAGCAACAAGCCGGATTGATGGTTGAGCATCACCCTGGCTGCACTCATCCATACGTAATCCGCCACGCCACGCCTGGGCTTCTGAGTTTGCCCGGTCACCGGCGCATCGGCCGTCGCTGTCTGCCCCATATCACTATGCCCTTCCATGCTCCTCTGCAGGTGTGGCCATCCGGTACCGGCCTCCAACTGGTCCAAGTCTACGCCACTACTGGCGGCACCAATATGACACGCTCTAAAGCAGACCGGGGACGAACTTGACAACGGTCAGCAGCAGGCAGAGCAGCGAATAGAACAGGAACCAGGGCTGCCTCCAGGAAACGTAAGTTCCTTGAGGAGCTCGATAACGCCGCAAGTAGTCCAACAGGCCAATGCGATGCAGAAAGAACATAACCAATCCAGCCAGGACCAGCACCAGCGCCACTGTCAAAGCCGACAGGCGAACGGTACGCGGGGCGCTGATCAGATAGCGGTCGGGCAGGCCGCTGAAGAGCAGATCGCCGACCATACGGGCTCCTATTGCCCAGATCAGACCATACTCCAGAGAGCAGTACCCCAGTGCCAGCCCCAGCAGGAAGATCCAAACCCCGGAGACAGCGTCGCTCTGCGACAGGGCGCAGAGCAGGGACGCAGTCAGGATGGCGAAGACCCGCCCAAACCGGCGAAGCCCATTGAGGATGATGCCACGAAAGACCAGCTCCTCAGCCAGGGGAACCACAAGAAAGGCATATAGGATCATCATTGGCGAGGAGGCTCCGGTAGCCAGCAGGCTGCGCGAGGCCAAGGAAGGGATGTGCAGCAGTGGGCAGAAATAGTTGAAGAACTTATTCAGTTCATGAACCATTTCCTGGCCCAGCAGAAGCACTGCTCCAAGGGCAAGCAGAGCCGCAGGCGTCATTCTTCGGCCGGTGCGCCAGCGGACGGCGTCCTGACCTCGCTGATCCACACCTCGAATAACGCTCCATTCTGAGATGCAGGCATAGGTCAGCCCTATCAGGACCGACATCAGGGCAACCCCGTCGGATAGGAGGAAGACGAATTCAGGAGACTTGATCCGCTCCATGAGGACTGGCTGGATCATCCATGAACCGAGCATGAGCACCAGAACGGATATGGTTAGGTAGGCAAAGGCAAAGGCTGCCTGACCATTAACGGCGTGCAGCACCCTCGCACTGGCTGTGTAGGTGGTGGACTTGTCAGCCACTTGAGCGGGCACCTTTTCCTGACTGCCAGAAGCCGAGGATAAAGCCATCTGACTGTCGGTGCCGACGCTGACGCCTGCCCCATGCCGGGCAACAACCCGTGGGGCAAAACAGGCCCAACGCCGCCGATGATTGGTTTCGTCGACAATGGATCTTGCAGGAGCGCCATCCTGGCCCGAAGTCCCTAAGCCAGTGACAAGCGAATCCCAGTCGGCATCCGAACGAGGTACGATGACCGGCCGATCAGCAAACCCCATAGGAGCTGGATACGTTTGAACCGGCGCTGCGGACGATTCAGCCAAATCAGCGGTTGCAGATGCAGAAGACACGCGATCAGGCTTCGTAGGCCTCGAATTCTCATAAAGATAAGTCGAAGGCGCCCCATTAGCGACTACCGAATTGGACTTGACCGGCTTGGCAACAGAAGCGGCGGAAGCAGGCGAATCCTTGGCGGCGGAAGCTGCTGGCTTGTCTGCGCGTCTGCTTGCGGACGGCTTACGACGTTTGCGCATACTCCAGGAGAAGACCTGAGCATTGTGCGTCTCCGGCTCGGCCCATGACCAGACAACCTTGTCAACAGGCTGCTTCGGCTGTTCTAAAATATCCATGGTCTTTGAACCCTCCGACTCTTGGCGAACCGCCATATGCCGCAGGACCGGCCCTTGGTCGGACCCGTTCGGGTCGCGCCCATCGACCGACAGATCAATCGGAGTAAATGCAGGAACCTTCAACCGTCTGGTCGTAGTGACCGAGGTCGAAAAATCATCGGCTTCTGGGAGCGCCGAGGATTGCTGACCGGCCGGCATGGCTCCCTTGCGCCCGTCAGCAGTTTGCAGAAGCGTATTCTTTTGATGCGCGATACGCCTTGGATGGGCCACGCCGTCATCCATAGCCTCCCCCGGCAGGCTCAGCTGCGGCGGGTCAATAGGCTCCTCCCGATAGTTCCAGTAACGGGCGTAAACCTCGCCACCAGTGCGACTTGCGGTTCTGAGGGCAAGAGAGGGAGGTGACACCTTCCAGCGCTTCTGGTTGTATCGGACATCGGCAGGCTGGCTACCGCTGCTGCGATGCTCATCATCCATCATGCGTCGACGATCCTTCCCCCTATGCACTACCGAACGGCCATAAAGGTCGCCCGGCAGCACGAATCGCTCCCCACGTTCACGTCATTGACGCTACAAACCAGATGCAGTCCAACATTGTCGCTCCCCAGCGGAATCCGGACAATAAGCCAGCACCATCGACCGCCTGGTCATCCCAGCCCCGGCACGAATTCGCTCAGGGCCATCAGCAAGCAGGCCAGGCAGAAGAGCAGGAACCACGGCGCTCTCCAAGAGGCATAAATACCCTTGGGAGCGCGATTGATGCGGCAGTAATCCCGGAGGGCCCACAGCTTGACCAGCAGGCCGACGACCCCGATCAACAGCACCAGCATCATGAGCAGACCCAATCCGATGCGGATCACCTCGGGTGCCAAGGGCATGTACTTGGCCAGCAGGCCAGAGGAGAAGGCATTGTTGAGCATGTGCACCAACAGGGACCAGACCAGCCCGTACTCCATGGCCAGATAACCCAGAACCAGGCCTGAAATGAAGCCGAACAGACCCTGGACCAGGGAGCCATGCATGAAGCCAAAAAGCAAAGAAGAAGTAATAATAGCGAAGACCCGGCCGAAACGACGCAGGCCGTTCATAATGACCCCACGAAAGACCAGCTCCTCGGCAAAGGGCCCCAGAAGAATGCCGTAGAAGAGCATGATAGGCGTGTCTAGGCTGCCGTCGCCGGACGCGGCCGGCGGATGCAGCCCAGTACCGGAGAGAACAGTCCTCAGCCCGGAGTCGGCTACCCCAGCCACCAGCTGACTGAGGAAGAAGCAAGCCAAGGCGATGATCAGTGCCAGCAGGCTGAATCGTCGAGCGGTCACCCATCGCACCTGGTCCTGGCCATGACGTTCGCGACCCACGATGACCGGCCATTGACTGATCAAAGCAAACAGCAGGGCCAGCACTACAGAAGCGACCACTGCCCAGTCCCCCAGATGACCGTTGAGCTCCGCCTTGGAAGCGTGCGGGAAGAGGGCGGGCAGAACCACCTTGGCTCCCAAAAGGCCCGCCAGAGTCTCAATGGCCACATAAATGAAGGCGAAGGCGCTCAGAACGTTCACCGCCCGTCTGACGCCCCAGCCGTGCACATCACCTTTGCCGTGCCTCATAATAAACCGCCCCCTCTTCGCTGCCAGCAGGCCATGGTCGACCTGGCTGTCATAGTCCATGCTAAGCGAGGGAAGGGTAAAAGCCTGTCATATGAGGGCACCGGCCAGTCGGTCAGATGATGCCGCGATCAGCCAAGGGTCCAGGCCAGTCGATTTGGCCCTCCCTGGCCGGAGCAACCGGCTCCTCAGGCAGGTGCTGGGCCGGCAGGGTGCGTGGCTTGAAGGGGAAGCGCTCGGCCCTCATACGCTCATAGGCGCGGATGTCATCCTCGTGCTGCAGAGTCAGATCGATGTCATCGTAGCCGTTCATAAGCCGCCATCGCACATAGTCATCAACCTGGAAGGGCAGGGTCACATCAGCGCAGACGACCGTGCGAGCGCCCAGGTCCACGGTCATCTCGGTGCCGGGGTCCTCCTCCAGGAGCTTCCAGAGCAACTCCACTGATTCCTGGGGCATGATGGCAGCCAGAACACCATTCTTGGCGGTGTTTCCATAGAAGATATCAGCGAAGCGGGGGGCGATGACCACCCGGAAGCCGTAATCCCGCAGGGCCCAGACCGCGTGCTCACGCGAAGAGCCGATGCCGAAGTCGGGCCCGGCCACCAGGATGCGAGCACCTGAGTATTCGGGCCGATTGAGAACGAAATTCGGGTCCCTTCGCCAGGCATAGAAAAGCGCATCCTCGAAGCCGGTCTTTTTCACCCGCTTCAGGAATACGGCGGGGATGATCTGATCAGTATCGACGTTGGAGCGGCGCAAGGGCACCCCGACCCCGGTGACAACGGAAAGTGGCTCCATGATGACCTCCTGCCTGCTGGATGGCGATGACGAATGATTGATGGGCTTACAGATCGGCCGGTGAGCAGATGGTCCCCCTGATGGCCGTCGCTGCGGCCACCTCTGGCGAGGCCAGATGCGTCCTGCCGCCCTTGCCCTGACGACCCTGGAAGTTGCGGTTGGATGTGGAAAGGGAACGCTCCCCCGGCACCAGCTGGTCGGGGTTCATCCCCAGGCACATGGAGCAGCCGGCGTTACGCCACTCGGCTCCAAAATCCTCGAAGATGCGGTCCAACCCTTCCTTTTCGGCCTGAATGCGGACCCGCGAAGAAGCCGGAACCACCAGGACGCGATGCAGATTCTTGGCCTTGTGATGCCCCTTCATGATGGCCGCAGCCGCGCGAAGATCCTCAATGCGCCCGTTGGTGCAGGAGCCGATGAACACGGTGTCCACGGCGATGTCCCGGATGGGCATCCCCGGTTGCAGACCCATGTAGTCGATGGCTTCCTGGGCTGCCTGGCGTTTGGCCGGATCGGCGATCTTTCCAGGCACAGGCACATCGGCGGCAATGGGCAGGCCCTGTCCGGGGTTGGTGCCCCAGGTCACGTAGGGGGTCAGCTGGTCGGCATCCAGAATGACTTCCTTGTCGAAGACTGCATCCGGATCGGTGGGCAGGGTCCTCCAGTAGTCCAAGGCCTGCTCCCACATGGCTCCCTTGGGGGCGTGCGGCCGGCCCTCCAAGTAGGCAAAGGTAGTCTCGTCCGGCGCGATCATCCCGGCCCGTGCCCCGGCCTCGATGGACATATTGCAGATGGTCATGCGCGCATCCATGGACATGCGTCGAATGGCATCGCCCCGGTACTCCAGAACATGTCCTTGTCCGCCGCCAGTGCCGATCTTGGCGATGACGGCCAGGATGACGTCCTTGGCGCCCACGCCCGGCTTAAGCTCTCCTCGGACGGTGATGGCCATGGTCTTGAACGGCTTCAGGCTCAGGGTCTGCGTGGCTAGAACATGCTCCACCTCAGAAGTTCCGATGCCGAAAGCCAAGGCTCCAAAAGCCCCGTGGGTCGAGGTATGCGAATCACCGCAGACGATGGTCATGCCAGGCTGGGTCAGCCCCAGAACGGGTGCAAAAGCATGGACGATGCCCTGGTCCGCGTCCCCCAATGGATGCAGACGAACACCAAACTCACGGCAGTTGCGTTCAAGAGTGGAGATCTGCAGGGCCGAGACCTTGTCGGCAATGGGCCGATCGATGTCGATCGTGGGCGTGTTGTGGTCCTCAGTGGCGATGACCTGGTCCAAGTGACGGATCTTTCGACCTGCCAGACGCAAACCTTCGAAGGCCTGTGGACTGGTCACCTCGTGCATGAGCTGCAGATCGATGTAGATCAGATCGGGCTCGCCTCCCTGGCCCTTTCTGACCAAATGATCGGTCCAGACCTTTTCCGCCATTGTGCGTCCCATATCGCCTCCTGAAAGTCTACGACCGGCCAGGGCGCCAACCTTATCGGCACCCCGCCGGCCTCTTACCACCGAGTATGGAGCTGCCCAACCGTTATGAACTTTTGCATTTCACATACTGAGATGGCATAATTCAACCATGGACACGCTTTCTTTGAATGACGACGACGCATACCCCTCAACAAACGATCAGACCGTGCATCAGGAGGAGATTCATTCGGGCGTCGGCGTTCTGGACAAGACGGTGCGCATTCTGGACACCTTGGAAACCGGACCCATGACCCTGGGCCAGCTGGTCAACGCCACCGGATTGGCGCGCCCCACGGCTCACCGACTGGCCATCGCCTTGGAGCGTCACCGCTTCGTTCTGCGGGACGTGCATGGCCGCTTCGTCCTGGGCTCCCGCTTCGCCGAGTTAGCCGCCGCCGCGGGCGAGGATCGACTGCTGACTGCCTCAGGACCCATTCTGCATACACTGCTCAACCGTTCGGGCGAATCAGCCCAGATTTTCCGCCGCCAAGGCGATGTCCGGGTCTGCATCGCCGCAGTGGAACGAGCCTCGGGCCTGCGTGACTCCATCCCCGTAGGCGCCCTGCTGTCCATGGATGCCGGGTCGGCAGCGCAGATTCTGCTGGCCTGGGAGGAGCCTGAGCGCCTCCATCAGGGTCTGCGACACGCCAAGTTCAACGCGGCGACTCTGGCCACGGTCCGCAAGCGCGGCTGGGCCGAGTCCATCAACGAGCGCGAAGAGGGCGTCTGTTCCATCTCGGCTCCCATCCGCAATGGATCCGGGCAGGTCATGGCTGCCATATCCATCTCCGGACCGGTCAACCGCATGTCCACGACGCCAGGAAGGCGCTACGCCCCCCTGGTCATGGCCGCAGGCAAATACCTGACTGAAGCTCTGCTGCGAGCCTCATCCCCCGCCCGTCGTAGAGCCTGAGCGGATTCTCAGCCCTTACCGCGTCGAGTGGAGCCCCAAGAGGCGATCAGCCCCGCCAGGGCCGTCAAACCGCCCGCCAAGAACCCAGGCCGACGCAAGAGGTTGACTGCATCCCCGGTGGATGTAGGCACGTGGCTCATGGCGAAGGTGTAAACCTTGTGGGAACCGGGCCGCCCCACTAATTGGCCGAATTCCAAGAGCTGGGTGCGAGGGTGATGGGGATGGCGGATGTCGAACTCGAAGAGCCGGGCCGCCCGCTTACTGGGTACCGGCCCGTACGAGCCGAATCCGCATGTGGGCGTAGCGCCCAGGGTCAGATCTCCACTGCGCCCTACGAAGCCATTGCGATGGTCATGCCCGGCGAAGAGAGCGAAGTAGCCCCGTTTTCGGGTCAGCAGACCATACTCGCCACTGTCTTCATCCGGGCAGGAGACGCCTTCGCCCAAGTAGGAGCCCGGACACGTGCGCGATTCGTCCAGGATATAGCAACGGGAATCGAAACTTCGGTAGCCTTGGACAGCATAGGCTGTGGTGGCTGGCACCGGCTTGAGCAGATCATAGAACTGGGGAATGGGCATGTGCTGGAAAACTATGGATCGGTTGCCCAAAAGATCAGGAGCAGCCGCCAAAAAGTCCAAGGCCTGAGCCGAAGGCGAGCCGTAGCCGCCTGCACGGGCATAGTCGCCAGAGTCCAGCAGGACCAGCCCCATCACCACACCGCGACCGTCGCAATCCGCCACAGGCAGGGCGAAGGTGCCCGGAGCACAGACGAAGGCCGTCTGAGAGGGCAGAGCCGAGCCGATCAGCGCATGGACCCGATCAGGATGAGCGACTGTAGCCTCAGGGTTCAGACAACCGGGCACTTCCCGATATATAGCATCCATCTGATCAGTGTCCAGACCGCACTGAAAATCGTGATTGCCATAGGTGACGACGAAGGGAATCCCACGCTCAACCAGTGGGCCGGTAATCAGGCCAACGGTTCTGCGAACCAAATCCTCGGTGTGCTTGATGTTCTGCCGACGTACACGCTCGGCGTCCCTGCTGGCACCCTGATGCTCCGATTCCTCGCGGTCCACAGCTGCCGGGCCATCCTGGAGCCTGGAGGAGCGCTTCAGCGAGGCTCCTCCGAGCCCCAGGGCGCCGCCCATGCTCAGACCAGCAGAGTAGATGCCGTCCAACGGGGTGCTCCAACGCCTTTTACGAAAGGTTCGCTCATAGGCGGTGTCATAACCGGCCACCTGGTTGCCCGAGAAGACCACCAGATCAGGCTTTGCCGCATCACAAGCCGCGCCTATCAGCCTGATTGTGTCCGTGGAGACCTTGGGGCCCTCCTGAACGTCGGCCAATTGCAGAAGTCTGAATTTGCCCGAGTAGTGAAACTGAAGCCGCCCCAGACGAGCCGAAACGGACAGCGGTCGATCAGGTTCTCCCTCGCCGCCTTGTGGGGAGACCTGATCCGCGTGGAAATGCTGACTCATACATCTACCCTACTTCACCCGGCTTCGCTCCTCGGCCGATCTGTGCAGCCTCCTTACGAATAGAACCCATCTAGAGGCTTCGCTGCATCGTGACAGCAGCCTAATGTTAACTTGGCCACATTGGCCACGGTAACAGCCGGAACAGGGCCGACAATCTCCGCGGATGGTATTGAACTTGGTATATTAGTTAAGTTGCGGTTCTCAACGAGTTAGAGGGAGCATACCTCCATGGCAGAAGGACAAGAGCTCCTGTTACGCAAGGATCTTGAGCGAGTCGTCGATCGCCTGCATCAAGAGCGTACCCACGTGGCCCCCTATCAGGAGGATTACCGCCGACTGTTGGACAACCATGGCAAGATGATCCGCGCTGCCTTGGTGATCCTCTTTGCAAGAGCCGGCACAGGCGCCGAAGGACGCTTGGACGATACTGTCATCACTGGCGCTGCCGCTATCGAGATGCTTCATCTGGCCACGCTGGTCCATGACGACGTTCTGGATAATGCATCCATCCGCCGCAACAAACCCACGGTCCACACCATACGAGGAAACAAGGCCGCCATATATTTGGGGGATCTGATCCTCTCGCGCTACATGGAGATCATGGCCTCCATCGCTCCCGACACGGACTTTATCCGCGAGCAGGCCGGTACGGTCTGCGAAATCGTCGGAGGCGAGCTCTACCAGGAGTCCGACCGCCATCACACCCATATCACTGTTGACGATTACAACAGAGCCATCTCGGGCAAGACTGCAGCCCTCTTCCGCCTGTCATGTCTGACCGGGATCCGCCTTGATGGCCAGCCAACGGACCCGGCACTGGAGCGTACTGCCAGAGACTTCGGCAGCAATCTGGGCATGGCCTTCCAGATCATTGATGACATCAACGATTTCGATCTGGATCGAGACACCGGCAAGCCCAAGCTGGAGGATATCCGCGACGGAATCTACACGCTGCCGGTTCTGTTGGGATTCCAAGAAGATGAGAACTTCAGAGCCTTGGTTCAGCAGGACGATTCCGACCAGGTAGTTGACTACTTCAGAGCCCATCCCCAGCTGATGAAGAGCAGTCGGCAAATCGCCAAGGACTATCTGCTACACGCTTCAGACAGCTTGGCGGATTCCCCCATGGACCGGAGCCTGCGTGAGCTGTTGCAGCGAATTACGGCCAAGCTGATCGCTCAGGTCTGACCAAAAGCGTTGTAACCCCAACCTGTGTGGTCAAACCAAAACAGGCGAGTCCAGTCCGGTATCAGACGTTCACCGAACATCCTCCACAATATGCACTTCATGCTCGGGATCGCTGGCCGGTGCTGACAGCAATGCCCGATGACAGCTAATCCCCCGCCCCAAACCATAAGGTTCGAAGCGGGGGATTAGCCGAAGGGCAAGGAAAGCTTTAAGCCAGTCGACCTTCAGGCCAAGGCCACCCTGGCCGGTGCGCCGTGCACCTTGTCCGTCTGCGGCTCATTGCCCTCATCCGGCTTATAGAAGGGCCCTTGATGAAGAGTCCGCCTGGTGTAGAAGACCATGACACCGCCCAGAACCAGGAAGAGCAGGAAGTACACGATGCAGGTGAAGAGCAGGTTTGGCACGGTGCTAGTGGGCGAAACTCCATCGGCAATGGTCTGGAAACCATAGACCAGCCATGGATAGCGTCCCAGCTCAGTCACCAGCCAGCCGCTGGTCGTTGCCGCGAAGGGTGCAAAGGTGAAGATACCCATGATCCAAAGCTTCCAGCGCGAAGTGTACAGGGTGTTCTTCTTCTTACGCGTGAACCAAAGCACCAATGCCGATATCAGCGCGAAGGAGAACCCGATCCCGACCATCAGACGGAAGACCCAGAATAGGGTGGTGACCGGCACGTAGTAGTTCATGTCCTTGCCGTATTTGGCATCATACTTCTCGTGCAGCTCCTTATTAATGGTATTCATACCCTTGACAGCACCGGTGCTCTTACCGTAAGCCAGCATCGACATGGCACCAGGAATCTCGACCGACCCGTCGACCTTGTGATCCTTCTCGTTGATCAGGGCCACAGCCGTCCAGGGAGCAGGATCGCCAGTATCCTCGTAAATGCCTTCAGTAGCAGCCAGCTTCATGGGCTGATCGGTCACGATGTACTTGCCCTGCAGATCACCATAGGTAATCACGCAGAGGGATCCGATAAGCCCAACCAAGGCGGCCAGACGCATGGACTTGGTGAACAGGTTTACCTTAGCCTGCTTCTCTGAATCAGCCTCAACGACAGCTACGGCCTTATTCTTGTTGCCCAGATGCATCCTCAGAAGACTGAAGGCGCTGCAGCCCATGACCACAAAGGCCCCTGTGCAGACAGCAGCGAAGAAGACGTGGGGAAACTCGATCCAGAGCTGAGGGTTGGATATGACAGCTCCAAAATTAGTCAGACGCACATGGCCGGTAGTTTGGCTGATCTCGAAGCCAACCGGGTGCTGCATGAAGCTGTTGGCAGCCAGAATCCAGATAGCCGACAGAGTCGAACCAAGGAAAGTCAGCCAAATGAAAGATGCATGCACAGCCGGCTTGAACCGGTTCCAAGTGAACATCCACACGCCGATGAAAGTAGATTCCAGGAAGAACGTAACCAGAGCCTCAATGGCCAGCGGGGCGCCAAAGATGTCACCCATGAATCTGGAATAGTTGGACCAGTTCATGCCGAACTGGAACTCCTGGATGAGGCCGGTGACCACGCCGACCGCAAAGGAAAGCAGGAAGATCTTGGACCAGAATATGGTCATCTTCTTGTAGACATCCTTCTTGGTCACCACATAGACGGTCTCCATGATCGCGACCGCAAGGGCCAGACCAATGCTCATGGGGACATAAAAGAAGTGGAATATCGTCGTCATGGCGAACTGGAATCTAGACAATCCCAATACAGTGAACATCGTTCCTCCCAATCTCTGCAGTGGTCCATCGGACGTGGGCGCGCGGACCGGACCCTGGTGGATTCAGATATGACCAGGCTTGTGCCCACAGGAACCTTTCGGCTCTCCCTGACCTCGCGACCTGGACGTTTCTCCGAGCTCCGACTTCCGTACCATCAAATTCACAAACTGACGGCATGCACTGACCTGCCGAAAAGCCAACCACTCTGATCGGCGACCCGACAACCGTGCAAAATTCATTGCTCACAGAAACAGCCTGATGATCATTCAACAGGATTTCGTCCATCTGAATCTGACTGCCTCTCTGAGTATATCCCTCCAAAGGTATCCTTGTCCACGTCAGAGACGTCCATTCGATAAAGTTCACGAAAACGAGCATTGTCATGGTACAAGTCGACGGGTCGGCCCTGCATGGCTATATGGCCATCCTGCATAAAGATGATCTGGTCGGCTTCCTCAAGTCCCTGCAAGTGGTGGGTGACCCAAAGAAGAGTACGACCCTGGCTGACTTTGAAGATCATGGACATAAGCCGACGCTCGGTTATAGGATCCAGACCGATGGTCGGCTCGTCCAGAAGAATGATCGGGGTGCGTTTGAGCACGATTCTGGCCAGTGCCAGACGCTGACGCTGGCCGCCCGAAAGACGCCCCCCGGCCTCATCCACCGGCGTGTCGATCCCCTGGGGCATGTCTGCCACAACCTCATCCAACTGTACAGCTTTCAAGGCCTGGCGAACCTGATCATCATCGGCTTGAGGGGCACCCAGACGCACGTTAGAGGCAATCGTAGTGTTGAAGAGGAAGGCCTGCTGGTTCAAATAGCCGAAAAGCTCCGGACGCTGATCCTGCAGTGCCTCGACAGGCATTCCGTTGATCAGAATGCGACCACTGGTCGGACGCAGGTCGCCTAGGAGCAGCTGCAGGACTGTTGTCTTGCCCTCCCCGCTGGGGCCAAGCAAGGCCACGCGCTGCCCACCCTCGATCCGCAGGCTGAAATCATTGAGCAACAAGGGGTCGTCAGGCCCATACGAGAAGCTGACATGGTCGAAAACAATTGACTTGATCGGCCCCTCCAGTCTGGTCTGCGCAGTCGGTGCAATCTGACGAGACTCGACCCGCTCGGTCAAACTATTCAGGTGGTCCAACGAGTCTGTATAAAGGGGAACCTCAGCTACAGCCTGGGAGACCACGATGAAACAGTCAACCAGAGGGAAAACCGCCAGGACCACGGCTGCCGCAAAGTCCGCAATGGATTCGGAGCTGGTCATACGCAGATCCGCCCCAACGATCAGAGCCACCACCATAAGAGCGAAAATCATCTGGATGCCACAATTGCGCCAGCGCTCGAACCGCTTCTGCTGTTTGCGGCCTTTGGCGATGTCGCTGAAATCTTCGGCCGCCGTGTCCATGAAGCGTCGACGACGGTGGGTGATCACCCAGTCTCCCAGACCCATGTAGCTCTCGGTCACTGCGGTGTACTGATCCTGCCGCCGTGCCTTCTCCATATCGTAGCGTCCGTCTGAATAAGCCAGCGATACCAGCGGAACCAGGATCAGGATCAGAGCAAAAAGCAGGAAGAGCAGGAGTGATGTCAGCCAGGAGAAGACGCCTACGGCGATGGTGACCACCAACCACATCATATAGGCTACGACCGTGGGGAAGATGGTGCGCAGATAGAAGTTCTCCAGATGGTCCAGGTCGTCCGAGAGCATGCCCAGAACCGTGCCTGTACGCTCATGCTCGTTCAGAAAGGCCGCATCCCTTGAGAGGGTGCGGTAGAGCTGAACGCGCAGCTTGGAGACCACCCGGAGCACCCAGTCATGGCTTTTGATGCGCTCCAAGTACTTGAATGTGGGCCGTCCAATGCCGAAGGCCCTGGTCAGGACCACTGGAACATAGACGGCGAAGATGTTGTAGGGGTGCCGGGCAGACCTGCTGATCAGAAAGCCCGATGTGAACATCAGTCCAGCCGCACAAACGAAGGTAATGGTCCCCAGGAAGAAGATCAGAGCAAGCAGCCCCTTGTTCTGTCGAAGGTAGGGCCAGAACCAATGGTCCCGGTGCCAGATATGCATGTAGCCTGACAGTCCGCGGCCGCGGCGGGACGTCTTCGACGATCCCCTGCCGTCTCTTCCGACGGTTTCAGTCCTGCTGGTAGTCGGCAATCTGGTTCCCCCCCATCTCATCGATCAGAGTATCCAAAGGTCCGCCATGGCCTATCAGCTCGTGGGGGTCGCCTTGGGTCACGATTCGTCCGTCCTCCAGCATGATCACCCAGTCCATGTTGGCCAGCCAATGCAGCCGATGGGTGGCCAGGACGACCAGGTGCCCTTCCATGATGGGCAGCAGGGTCTGCTTCAGGTCATATTCCGTCTCGATGTCCAGGTGGGCGGTGGGTTCGTCGAAGAACAGTACTTCGCGTGAAGGGTCCAGGATGCCCCTGGCCAGAGCGATCCGCTGGGCCTGGCCGCCGCTGATGCCGCGGTTGCCTTCGCCGATTCGAGTGTCCAGACCGTCAGGCAATGTTCGAAGCCAGTCGGTCAGCCCAGCCCGGTCAGCTGCCCGTGCCACTGCGGCATCGTCTGCATCCTGCTTGTAGAAGCGAATGTTGTCGGCCACAGTGCCATGGAAGATGAAGGGATTCTGGGGAATATAGCTGATATGCCGCTGCCAGGCAGCCACATTGCAGTGCTCTAGCTTATGACCATCTAGGTCAATGGTGCCAGCTTTCGGCTGATCGAAGCCGGCCAGCAGATCCATCAACGTAGACTTGCCGGCTCCCGAACGGCCAACAACAGCCACCTTGGAAAAACCATTCAGATCGAAGTCCAATCCATGCAGGGCTAAAGGCTGCTCCTCCGGTTCGCCTTCTGCCCCGCTTATGCGAGAATCCGAGGCAGTCCCGACTTCAGCGCCTTGCGATGACCCAACCGAGATCGATTTCCCATTACGGTCATGAGCCTTGGCTGTCTTTGACTTGCTATTCTTCTTGCTGGTCTTTTGATTCCCGGATTTAGCCATGGCATCCATCTGAGCCCCAGCCGAAGCATTGCTTTCCACCGGCTTGGGGCCGGGATAGGCGAAGTCGATTCCTTCCAGGCGCAGGTGGCTGTCTTTCTTCCACCCGGACCAGTCTAGCTTCTCCAAGCGCCTGGTCTCCGGCTGTGCCAGCACATCCACGATGTCATCCAAGGCATTCTTGCCGTTGAGGGTAGCGTGGAAGTCATCTCCGAACTGGCGGATGGGCATAAAGTACTCAGGAGCCAGGATCAGAGCCAGCAGAGCAGGGAAGAGTTCCGCCTTGCCATTGATCAGATTATTGCCCAGAAAGACTGCCATGATGGCAATGGCCAAGGTGGCGAAGAAGTCCAGGGCAAAGGTGGAGGTCATGGCCACCCTGATTACGCTCATGGTCCTCTTGCGGAAGCGATCCGAGACCGAGTAGATCTCGTCCTCGTATTCCTTGTCGATGCCCAGCATTTTCAGAGTTGGCAAACCCAGGACCGTATCCATGAACCTGGTGTTGAGCTTGCGGAACTGGGCATACTGTCGACTGGAGCGGTCTCTGGCGGCCAGCCCCAGTATGACCATAAAGAAAATAAGCAGGGGCAGCATGAACAGGAGAATGAAGCCGGAGGTCACATCCTGTGTCCAGACCGCAACCAGGACGATCAAGGGGATGAAAAGGAGGTCCATCATCTTTGGCAGAACAGTCAACACGTAGGTGCGGACCTCATCAAGTCCATCCACCAGCATGGTGACAGCGGAGCCTGTGCCACGCTGGGCCAGAGCAGAGGGCCCTAGCGTGAAGACCTTGTCTTGGATGCGCGGTCGCAACTCAGCCACAATGGCATCAGCCCGGTCAGTAGCCAGACGATCCTTGGCCACATCACAGAGCTGTCGACAGGTATAGGCTGCCAAGAAGATCAGTACTGGCACCACCAGCACCTTCAGGTTATGAAGCTTCCAAATGTGCACCAAGGCCAGGGTCAGCCCATAGGCCTGAGCCACCACACCGATGCCCTGGACCAGGGACAGGGCAGCCAGCAGGCCCAGGGTGAACCGGATACCGTCGAAACGGAAGAGACTCTTGTCGATCAATGCATCATCCTCTGGATACGCTCAGATCCTGCCAGCACTGTCCCTTGCCCCCTTTTAGATTTTCAGATGGTCTCAGCCACAGTGGCCGAAGAAGCCACAGGTGAGGTCAGATGGATGCCATCGGTGTCCAGCCGCTTGCGCTGGATGAAGTAGCTCCAGATGAAGTAGGCCAGCATAATGGGCAGGAAGATGCAGAGCACTACAGTCATGATCTTCATGGTCAACGGAGAGGCCGAGGCATCCTGGATCAGCAGGCTGTGGGCCGGGTCGTCAGCGATCATCACGCGCGGGAAGAGCCCATTGAAAATAAAGGCGATGATAGCCATCAAGGTGATGCCTGAGCAAGTGAAGGCATAGCCGTCGCGCTTCTTGAAGTCGGCAACATGGCCTCCGATGACCGATGCCAGGATAATCACAGTGATCAGCCAGGTAGACAGGGGGCGGGCCTTATAGAAATCAGTGTTGAAGATGGCGAGAAGCACAAAGACAACCAGGGCAGGATACGCGATCCAGTAGGCCTTCTCACTGACGTTGAGCATCCGCCGAGATTCCACAGCCCCAAACTTCAGGCTCAGGAAGTGCAGGCCATGAACGAAGCTGAAGAAGACGACAGCTATGCCGCCGACCACAGACAGCCAGTTGAAGACGTCGAAGAACCCGGGCCAGGCATTACCGTCCTTGTCCATGGGAATGCCCTGGATCAGGCTGGTCAGCATCATGCCCAGGAAGAAGGGCGCAAAGAGGGAGCCAATAAAGTTGGCCCACTGCCAGACGCCGCGTTCACGACTGGTCAGCGCATGGGAGGCGAATTCGAAGGAGATGCCACGCAGGATCAGAGAGACCAGCACCAGCGAGAGCAGAATGTAATACCCCGAGAAGAGAGAAGCATACCAAAGCGGGAAAGCTGCGAACATACCGCCGCCGGCGGTGACCAACCAGACCTCATTGCCGTCCCAGTGGGGGCCAATGGCCCTCATGAAAGTGGCACGCTCGTCACCGTCGCGAGCCACAAATCTGGTGGCCATGCCAACGCCGAAGTCGAATCCTTCCAACAGAAGGAACCCTGCAAAAAGCAGGCCAATAATGAAGAACCAGAAACCTTGTAGGAAACTCATGCTAATACCACTCTCCTCTCGCTCCTGCCGATCCGCATGCTGGCACGGGGATCTCCACAAACCTGGCGGGGGCCATAGTCGGCCACGATTTTCGCCAGGATGAGGAAGAGCAGGAGGTAGTCAATATAATGTTAATGAACACTGGGCCAAGAGCCATCGTGGACAAGAATGAGCCGATCCGAGGCAAAAGAGGGACGGACATGCTTCCCATCACAGAACGATGCTGCAACATCTCCATGACATGAGCCATGTCCGTCCTCCTCCCCCTAATCGCCTTGCCCATTGCGTCCCCTTGCAACAGCGGTTCAGTTGCTCTCCAACATGGTACGCACATCGGCCAATTCCAGAACCGATCGCTCGTTGACGATCCACTTCAGAGCCGAAACAACCTTGCCCTTGAGCTTCAGCGTACCCATTCGGTCGATTTCGGCAACCCCGTCGTGGGGACCGAGAGAGCACACGGTCCCCAGGCTTCGGAAGGTGAACCGCTCGGGCTCCTGCCCTCGCAGTCTGGCAAGGACATTCGCGGCTGCGGTATTAGCCTGGGCCATCGAAATCTGTGCAGTAGTGGGGTAGAGCCGACCCGATTGGGGGTCGGGAACGGCGCTGACATCACCCACCAGAAACTCCTCTGGATGCTGTTCCACCGACAAGTCATCCCTGACCACTACACGGTTACGCTTCTGATTATACCCGGAGTCGGCAATAACGTGGCTGCCGCGCACACCCGTTGTCCAAATGATCGTATGGGCCTTAAACTCCTGATCATTGGAGACAACGGCATCTTCCCTGACCTCGGTGATAGGAGTCGAGGTGTGGAAGGCAACTCCCCGCTTGCGCAGGTAATCCACAGCCCAGTCGACCAGATCCTTGCTGAACATAGGCAGAATCTTGGGCGAGGCCTCTATGCAATCCACTTTGACCTGATCCATGGGGAAGCCCAGACGCTTGGATAGCTGAGGCAGCCGATAGACCAGTTCGCCCAGGTATTCGATGCTGGTGAAGCCCGCGCCGCAGACCGCAATGCTCAGATCCAGCGGATCATGGCTGGTCTGGTAGCGGGCCAGCGTCTGCTCCAGTTTTTTGCGGGCCGCCAGGGCAGTGTCCACATCAATAATGGGCCACCCGTACTCATCGGCTCCCTTGATGCCGAAGGTCTCGGACTCGAAGCCCAGGGCATTGATCAAGTAATCATAGGAAAGGGGGTCATGATGCTCCAGACTGACCCGGCGGTTGTCCTGATCGATGCCAACCACCTTGTCGACGATCAGCTCCACCGAATCAGGCAGGGCCTTGCGCAAGTCGAAGACTATGTCCGCCGGCTCCTTGGTCCCCGCCGCCACCTGATGCAACTGGGTGGACTCGTAGTGGTATTCATTCTGATTGACCAGGACTATACGGGCATCAGTCTTTGCACGAACCAGCTTCTTGACCGCGCGAAGACCCGCATAACCAGCTCCCAACACCATGATTGTCGTCATAATCACACACCTTTACCGAAAAAATCGTACAATGATTCCTATACCGGGTGATGTCGCCCGATCAACCGATGATTGGGTCCACCACTCAAGCTTCTATGCTCAAAATAGCAGATTCCATCATCGGAAACTCTGACATAGCAGTCTGCCGGGCCTCCTCTTTCTGTTTGCTTGCTCACACCACGGGCAATTCCATTGAACGCATCCAGCCGCCGCTTTGCAAACCGGAAACATTCCTAGGAGCTATAATAATCCGTAAACGGAAAGGAGCGGAACACCGTGTCGGTGTTCCGCTCCTTGGGACTCTACGTCCCTATCGCTGGGGTACCTGGACTCGAACCAAGAATGGATGAACCAGAATCACCTGTGTTGCCAATTACACCATACCCCAATTGGGTCTGCGACAATTGCTTGGACGATTGCCACATGTCGTACCCCCGACCGGATTTGGACCGGTGTTGGCGCCGTGAGAGGGCGTAGTCCTAGACCGCTAGACGACGGGGGCTTCACTTTTCGCCGCGTACGAACCCGGTTCATCAGGTCAGTAGCACAACAAAAAAGAAATATACCCGATCAGAGGTTTTGGCGCAAGTTGGTCATCCTTCGGAGTGTTGTATTCTTGCCCAGGATCTCCAGAGACTCGAACAGAGGAGGCGAGACCCTCCTTCCTGAGACCGCCACCCTGACCGGGCCGAAGGCCAGACGAGGCTTGTAGCCGCCCTCCTCCACCAGCGCCTGAGTGAGCAGATCGTGCAGGTGGTCGGTCTTCCAATCCTGGTCGGGCACACCCTGCAGAGCGGCAATAGCCAGGTCCAGGACCTGTCCGGCGGAGTCCTTGAGCTGCTTGCGGGCATCCGGCTCGGGTTCCAGATACTCCTCCTGGCTGAGCAGACTGCCAACCATGCCGGAAACCTCGCCCAGCAGGCGCACACGAGGCTGGACCAGAGGGGCGGCAGCGGCCAGAATTCGCTGCTCCCGATCGCTCAGGTCCTGCCAGCGTTCAGCGCTCACCAGCCCGTCGCGCTTGAGGTAGGGCAGGGATCGGTTCAGAAAGTCCTGCGGCTCCAGCATGCGGATGTGTTCGGCGTTGATGGCTACGGCCTTGTCGAGGTCGAAGTGAGCCGGATTGGCCTTGACATCGCGAATATCGAAGTGCTCGATCATCTCGTCCATGGAGAAGACATCACGGTCCGGGCCGATGGACCAGCCCAGCAGAGCCAGATAGTTCAGCAGTCCTTCAGGAATGAAGCCATGCTCCCGATGTAGGAAGAGGTTGGATTCAGGGTCGCGTTTGGACAGCTTCTTCTTACCCTGGCCCATGACGTAGGGCAGGTGCCCGAACAGGGGCATGGCTCGGGCTATGCCCAGCTTCATCAGGTACCGATAGAGGACGATCTGCCGGGGAGTGGAGCTGAGCAGATCCTCGCCACGTAGAACTACATTGATGCGCATCAGAGCATCGTCCACCGGGTTGGTCAGGGTGTAGAGGGGATCGCCGTTGGGACGCACGATCACGTAATCAGGTACGGATCCGGCCTTGAACTCGATGCGCCCACGGATCAGATCGCTGAAGGCGATGTCCTCGTCGGGCATTCGGATGCGCAGGGCGGGGCGCCTGCCTTGCTCGCGGAAAGCCTGCCGCTGCTCCTTGCTCAGGTCGCGGTCATAGCCGTCATAGCCGAAAGCGGCCGGACGACCGGCGGCCAGGTTGCGCTCCTTGATCTCCTCAGCAGTGGAGTAAGACTCATAGGCATAGCCGGCATCCACCAGCTGTCGGGCCACATCACGGTAGATATCGCCGCGCTGGGACTGCCGGTAGGGGCCATCCGGACCGCCCACTTCGACCCCCTCGTCCCAGTCAAGCCCCAGCCACTTGAGAGCATCCAGAATCTGCTGATAGCTCTCCTCGCTGTCGCGCTGTGCATCGGTGTCCTCGATGCGGAAGACGAAGGTGCCATGCGAGTGCCGGGCCTGGGCCCAATTGAAGAGGGCTGTGCGGACCATGCCCACATGGGGGGTGCCGGTCGGCGAAGGGCAGAAGCGGACCCTCAGGTCCTTGGGCAGGTCTGGTTTAGCGTCGTGATCATGCTCATCAGTCATGACACCCATTGTGCCCCGGCAAGGCGACGTTGGCCAAGACAGAGCAGGGGCCGGCATTAGCCTCGCTGCTGCTCCTGCTGTCGGTCCTTGCTGTAGGTCTCCGGAATGAACCTGGTCTGGTCGTGCAGCTTGGGCCAGATGACCACTTGGCCCTGCTCCAAAGAACGTGGCACGTCGATGATCCGCTGGTTGTCCGAGCCTCGGAACTGAAGCAGGCTGTTCTTCCGATTCTCCAAGTAACGTCCGTCCACCAGCACGTCAAGATAGGAGATCAGCTGGGCTTTGTCCGGAGTCTCCCCCGGCCGGTTCAGCTCTTCCCAGGTGTAGCCGGTCCAGCACCAGATATCCTTCTCGTGGCCGAACTCACGTCGGATCCGCTCCGAAAGGCCGAGCAGCATGGGTGTGTTGAGCAAGGGCTCCCCGCCCAGATAGGTGATGCCCTGCACATAGGACAGCGACAGGTCCTTGATGATGCGGTCCTCAAGCTGCCGGGTATAGGGATGTCCGGCACTGAAATCCCAGATGGATGAGTTATAGCACCCCTGGCAACGGAAGGGGCAGCCGCTGACGTATAGGGAGCAACGGATGCCTTCGCCATCGGTCATGACCAGTCGCTTGTAGTCCGCCACGATTCCCCGACTAAGCCGACGTCCGTCCCACTGTCCTGCCTTGGGATTGTTGGTCAGCCCAGAGGGGACTCCTGGACCGCGCCCCTGCTCATCAGCCGCGAAGTCACGGTGACCGCCTGTCTTCCTCATGGCCCCCTGTTTGTCCGTCATACGGTCCTCCTCATGACAATGGCGGGCCGCAAACTGCCCGGCCCGCCATTGGTTGCGTCTTTTCAGAGCCTACTCGGCCTTATCGTCGAACCACTCCTTGGTGGATCCGTCCTTGAGGACCACGTGGCCGGTCTCGCCCTCCATGTGCTTGACACGGTGGGCGATCTCCTCATGCCTGCCGTGGACCATGGGCCGCTGAACGGGATTGCCCAGGTAACCGCAGGTGCGCTTAGTCACGTTGCACTTATCGGGGTCGTCGTTGCCGCACTCGGGGCACTTGAAGCCCTCCTCAGTGGGCTCGAAATCACCCTCATAGCCGCAGACGAAGCAATGATCGATAGGGGTGTTGGTGCCCAGGTAGCCGATGCCGATGTCGTAGGCATAGTCCCAGACCGCCTCCAGGGCCTTGGGGTTCTGCTGCATCGAGGGGAACTCGCAGTAGTTGATGAACCCGCCCGAAGCCAGGTAGGGGAAGTCCCGCTCGTAGCTGAGCTTCTCCATGGGCGTAGGCCGCAGCCAGACCGGGTAATGGAAGCTGTTGGTATAGAAGTCGTGGTCAGTCACACCGTCGACTACGCCGAACTTCTCCTTGTCCATGCGAGCAAAGCGATCAGTCAGCGACTCGGCCGGCGTGGAGTAGACCGAATAGTGGTATCCCTCGGCCTTCTCCCACTGCTTGCAGAGCTGGTTCATCCTGCGCACGATGCTCAGCGCGAATTCCTTGCCATCCGGATCCCAGCTATGGTCCTTCATCCAGTCCTTGCCGTAAAAGACGCTGGTGGCCTCGTAAAGGCCGATGTATCCAAGCGAAACAGTGGCGCGGCTGTTGCGGAAGAGGGTGTCCACGCTGTCAGTCGGCTTCAGCCTGCCGAAGGCGCCGTACTGATAGAGAGTCGGGGCGTTGATGGGCGTGGCCTGCTTGCAGCGCATGATGCGGAACTGCAGAGCATGGTGAGCCACCTCCATACGCTGGTCGAAGATCTTCCAGAAGCGATCCTTGTCCCCGCGGGACTCCAGAGCAATGCGCGGGATATTGACTGTGACGACGCCCAGATTCATGCGGCCGTCCTCTTCGTCCTCGCCCGTCTCGGGGTTGGTCCAACCCTGCAGGAAGGATCGGCAGCCCATGGGGGCCTTGAAGGAGCCGGTGATCTTGACCAGGTTCTCGTAGAAGACCACGTCAGGATACATGCGCTTAGTCGAGCACTCCAGCGCCAGCTGCTTCATGTCGTAGTTGGGATCGCCCTCGTCTGCGTTCAGACCATGCTTGATGGTGAAGACCAGCTTGGGGAAGATGGCGGTGTGGCGATCCTTGCCCAGTCCGCGGATGCGAATCAGGAAGATGGCCCGCTGAATCTCCCGGGCGAACCAGGAGGTGCCCAGACCGAAGCCAACGGTGACGAAGGGCGTCTGCCCGTTGCTGACACGGTTGGAGTTGATCTGGTACTCCATGGTCTGCATGGCATCGTATATGTTCTTGCGGGTCAGGATCTTGGCATAGACCTGACGCAGGCGAACGATCTGCGGAGCATCCAGATCGAAGGGGGCATCCTCGCCGATGGGGGCGCGATCGTCCAGGTGCAGCCAGTCGGCCTCCCGAGCCTTGAGGCCGCGGACGACATCCTTGGCCACGTCGATGGGCTCCTCGTCCGGCAGAACGGCCTCAGCCATGGAATAGTTCTTCTTGTAGTCCAGACGGGCGTACTTGTCCAGCATTTCGTCGCAGCGGTTGACGGTCTGGCCGCCGTACTGGGAACCTGCGATGTCCTTGATGATCTGGGTGATCTGTGTGGCGGCCGTGCCGATGGACTTGGGCGAGTCCATCATGGCGTTGCCCAGCTCGAAGCCATGAGCCAGCATATCGCCGAAGTCAGGCAGGGAGCAGTTCGTCTCGGCCGTAAAGGGCGAGTAGTCCGCATCATGGAAGTGAATATCGCCCTTCATGTGGGCGTTGGAGACATCCTTGGGCAGCATGGCGAAGGCCGAGGCCTTGGAGACCGCTCCGGCCAGCAGGTCGCGCTGAGTGGCGTAAACGTTGGCATCCTTGTTGGCGTTCTCACGCACCAAGGTCTCGTCCTTGCTGGTCAGGCGGTGAACAGCCTCGTTGACATCAGTGGCCTTGGCACGCTGAATGTCGCGGTCAAGACGGTAGGAGGTATAGGAGCGCGCGATCTCGTAAAGATGGGCATTGACCAGGGCATGCTCGACCAGGGTCTGGATGTCTTCGATCTTGACCGGGTTGGTGTAGCGATCGGTGATCTCGGACTGAACGGTCAGGGCCATACCACGGATCTGCTGGCGATCCTCGGGGCTGACCTTGTGCTTGACATCCTTGAAGGCGGCTTCGATGGCGTTCATGATGTTGACGGGATCAAAATCGACGATCCGGCCGTCGCGCTTCTCAACCAGAATGCCTTCGACAGCATCGCGATCCGAAATGCCACGCTCCTTCACGGGATCGGTCATGACCTCAGTATCCATCGTCACTCCTCAATACCTCATACGATTGCTCATGTGCAGTTGCTTTGGCGTTCCTAAATTCCAAACCAGGAACAGCGAATCACATGGGTGTCATTATTGCTGACACGACTCACTCTATCACGCCACGACCACCATATGTAGTGCCCAAGGATGATTGGTCACCTATATTTAGTAATTCTCATATTTTATGAACAGAGTCACCGATTGGAGGGTCTGGACAAGGGCGCCAAATGGCCGAAAGGTCGGCAGAGATCATTTACAGGGACGGCACAGCCTCCCGACACGCACGCATTTTGTCGAGCCCCGCCCTTCATCAAGCAAGAGCGGATCTAGGCCAGCAGACCCCGGGGCACGAAGAGAGTTCGGGTGCGCAGACGGCGATCCGCACTCATGCCCTCCGGGGCCTGCCGCCTCGGTTCGATTATGGACAGAAGCATGTCAACGCTCTGGCGACCCATGCGATCCACCTGCTGGGAGATGACCGACACCTGGGGACTTATCAGCTGAAAGACCTCCAGGTCATCGAAGGAGACCAGGGGCACACGCGAGCGCAGGTCGCCGTCCCACTCCATGGCGACGGCCTTGATGGCATCGGCAGAGTAGCCGAAGATGACCGCGTCCACACCCTGGCCAAGCAGGTTGCGCATGGTCGCGGCCGCCCGAGGACGGTTCTCGAACCCTTGGCGGACCACTAATTCCATCATTCCTTGGTGGGCTTGCACGCCAGCCAGGAAGGCCTGTTCGCGTTCGCGGAAAGTATAGGAGCGACTCTCTGGGCCCGGAACGAAGGCCACTCGTCTGCATCCCTTGGCTGCCAGAGCCTCCAGGGCCGCTTCCATGCCGGGAACAGGGTCGGAATCCACCAGAGGGACACCAGGCAGGGTCTGGTCAGGGCGATCCACGAAGACAACGGGAAATTCCTTTGCCAGCATGGTGCGCAGCATGGGCGACGTGGGCCCGTCAGGCACGACCAGAACGCCGTCCATATGCCGTGACAGGAGGATACGGTAGTAGTCCTCCTGCCTGCTGGCCTGGCAAGAGGACACGCCAATCAGAGGCGCGTAGCCTGCCGAGTAGAGCTGGTCCTGGACAGCATAGACCAGCTCCGAGAAATAGGGGTTACGGATATCAGGAACCAGCAGACCTACGGCATGAGAACGCGATGATCGCATGGAACGAGCTCGACTGTCGGGGATGTAGCCCAGCTCCATGGCCGCCCGGCGCACCTTGTCCCTGGTGGGCGGTGAGATGCGCCCCTTGTCGTTAAGCGCCTGGGAGACCGTGGATACGGACATGCCCGTCTGCTTGGCCACATCACTGATGGTCACCGACATGGGAACCCTCCGTCGACGCCTACCGAAATCGGTTGTCTTGCTCCGGACGAGACCGACAGCGGCCGGCCCGCACAGACCTCTCGTGAGTTTCCAGTATAGAGTAACATGATGCAGCCTTTCATCACGGCGAGGCAGGATCGGCCGGGTTGGACTAGAGTGGTCTTGTTCGCGCGGCTGGTGGCAGCAGCCGTGACACACATCGCAGAATTCCATCGGTCAAGACCGTACCGGATCGTCGCGCGGGCTCCTCACCTTCCCGTAGCAGCCCCGATGCGGATGGGCACTAGAGGTGCCGGAGAGGCAAGGTGACAGTGATGAGCATGTCGGAGAGCAGCAGCTTGAAGGGAATTTCCGGTCACAGGCTGATCGAACGGGCGCTCGCCCTAGCAGCGGCGCTCTGCCTGACGGTTACGGGCGCAGGCTGCGGAGCCAAGGGGGCAGACGACAAGGCTGACGACAGCGCCAAACTCTCCTTCATGCTGGACTGGACGCCTAACACCAATCACGTCGGCATATACGTAGCCCGGCACTTGGGCTACTTCGACAAAGCCGGTTTGAAGCTGACCATCCTGCCCACGGCCCAGGCAGGAGCTGAAACCTCCGTTCAGAACGGAGTCGCCGACGTAGGATTCTCGAAGCTGAGCAACCTGGCCACCTTCAACTCCCAGGGAGCCGATCTGCGGCAGGTCTTCAACATAGGACAGCACTCAGTGGCGCGCTGGTGCTCGCTGGCCTCACGCACCGACATCCAGACCCCCAAGGACTTCGACGGCAAGACCTTCGTCAGCTTCGGCTCGGCCGAACAGACTGCCGTGGTCAAGCAGATGATCCGTCATGCAGGCGGCAAGGGCGACTTCAAGCGGGTGACCAGCGGCACCAACACCTTCGCCACCCTGACCAGCGGCAAGGGTGACTTCGCAGGCTTCTACGCCAACTGGGAGGGCATAGAGAGCGAGCTCAAAGGCCCGGCGCTGCACTGCTTCACCCAGGCCGACTGGGGAGTGCCAGGCAACCCCGACCAGCTGGGCTTTGTGGTCAAAAATTCCTGGCTGCAGCAGGAAGACCACCGTCGCGTCCTGACGGCATTCGTCAAAGCCTGTCTGAAGGGCTACGACTACGCCCTGAGCCATCCAGACCAGGCAGCGGACATCCTGGTCCAGGAGACCAAGGGATCAGCCATCGATCCAATCCTGGCCAAACGCTCCATGGAAAGCATCGTCAAGGAGGGATACTGGGTCGACAGTCCAGATCAAAAGAACATCAGCGGACTGATCAACGTCAAGGACGCCCAGGACTATCTGGACTTCCAGTTCAAGGCTGGCACCTATCGGAACGCCAAGAAGGGCGACCCAGACAAGGCCCCGCAGGCCAAGGATCTATGGACTGACCGCTACGTGCGGGAAGCAGCCGATCGATGAAGAAACATGAGCGGAGCAGAGCCCGGGCGCTGCCCCCGGCACTCACTCTGCTGGCGCTGTTGATCATCTGGGAGCTGGCTGCCCGCCTAGGAGGAGTCAGCGAACAAGCTCTGCCTGCGCCCAGCCAAATCCTGGTTGCCACGGTGCAGTCCTGGAATGAGCTGCTGCCCGCGACCGCCATCACCGCCCTTGAAGGCCTGCTGGGCTTCCTTCTGGCTACGGCCCTAGGACTGGTGACGGGCCTGGCTCTTTACAGCTGGCGAACCCTGCACGATGCCCTCTACCCCCTGATCGCAGGCGCACAGATGATTCCGCTGATCACCATCGCCCCCCTGTTCGTGATCTGGTTCGGATTCGAACCCTTGGGCAAGGTGGTCATCGTGGCCGTCTTCGCCCTCTTCCCCATCGTGGTCCAGACCTACCGGGGCCTCAAGTCCGTGCCGCGCTTCTACCAGGATGTGGCTCTGAACTGCGGAGCAACCCGAACCTGGACCCTCTGGCACGTCAAGCTGAGGGTGGCTGCTGGGCAGATCTTCGGCGGTCTGCGCATCAGTGCCGCCTATGTCTTCGCTACCGCGGCCACTTCGGAATATCTGGGCGCCACGAACGGCCTGGGCATATGGCTGCAGACGGCATTCAACTCCTTTAGAACTCCGCTGATCTTCTCGGCCACCCTGGTCATCATCCTGCTGACCGCCCTTCTCTTGGGCATGATTACCTTGACTGAACGTCTGCTGCTGGGCGATGCTGGCGACGATGATATGGTTAATTCGGACGACGAGTGAAGCGTCCTGTGGCAACAATCACATATCGAATGTGACGGACCGGTCCAAAAGAGCGTTGCGAGCTCACTATCCAGTGCGCTATCTACGGCTGGCGAGCAGAAGGACCGACCTGCCATAATAGGAATCTACGGATCAGTAAGATCCAAGATTATTTGACCGAGGATGAGAGGGACGATATCCATGAGCTATCCAGATGATGCAAGCAGCGGGAACCAGGGTCCCAATGAGCAGAGTTCGGCGAACGGCTGGGCCCAGAACGCTCAAGTGAACGGAACCGGCTCAGGACCCGCAGCCTACCCGAACCAGCCCCAAGCAGGACAATCCAGCTACACAGGAGCAGCCTCAAATCAGAGCAACACCTACCATCCGATCGGCGAGGCTGAGAACCTCGCCAACGATTATCGCCAAGGACAGCCTTACCAAGAACAAGCCTACGGTCAGCAGCCCGGCTATAACCAGCGACAGCCCTATGGACAGCAGCACTACAGACAGCCGCAGGAGCCCTATGAGCAAGGTCCGAATCGTGCCCAGACCAATGGTCAGCCCAATGGCACAACCCCTCTGGCTGGCTATGCATCGGGCAACACTTATCAGTCGCCCGGGAGTTGGTCACAGACAGGCTATCAATCGGGATATCAAGCAGGCTACCAGCCCGGACCCCAGGTTCCGCAGTATCCGGCCCACCCCTATGCAGATGCCGGATTCAACGGCGAGCCGCCACTGAACGCGCCCTGGCAAGGCATCGACTTCGCAAATGCCTGCAAGCGTTTCTTCGTCAAGTATGTCGTTTTCTCCGGAAGGGCCTCCCGAGGAGAATACTGGTGGCCCGCTCTGATGAGTTTCCTCATCTACTTCGTGCTCGCGCTGATCACCTCAGGATTCCCCTTCATGGGACAAATCCTGTCTTTCCTTGTCTCCCTTGGACTTTTCATACCCAATCTGGCAGTGGGCATACGGCGACTTCATGACACCAACTTGTCCGGCTTCTGGATACTCCTGCCCTTCGTATCCGATCTGGTGGGCTGCATTCCTCTGGTCTTCGCCATCCTGGCTGTGGTAAGCGGGCAACTGGGATCCTCGTTTTCCTTGCTAGGCTTCAGCATACTGCTCATAATCGCCGGAACCGTCACCGGGATCATTCTGCTGGCCCGGCCCAGCGATCCACGAGGAGCCCGCTTCGATCGCTGATTCCAGGCTGCTCCTCGCCTTGACAAATGCCAAGGCGAGGAGCAGAGGTTTTCAAAGTTCTATATGAGGCTTGTTGGGTTCCTCAGGCACATGGGCAAACTTGGCCTGCAAGGCCTCGCGGCTCTTGCGCTCGTCATCCTCCTTGGCCTTGCGCTTGGCCTCCTCGGGATCCCAGAGCACTTCCTGACGATGATGGTCCCACTCAGCACCCGTCAGAGGGGCCAGCAGATCTGCGAAAGCCTCCGGATCATCCAGCAACCCTAGGGCGCGGGTGACATCCTCGTCGGACAGGAAGCCCCGGGGAATGCCCAGTCGCTCATTGAGCTCATTGACATAGACCAGGATTGGCGCGGCGGCCACAGCATGGTCAGGGTCAGCGCCTGCGCGCTGAAGTAGATCACGGCAGATCATCAGGCTCATGGACAGTGCTCGCGCTACGCCCTCCTCGTCCTGCGGGGAATTGGGGAATTTATTCTGGTCGTTCAGCGACTGCTCAGCCTTGACTACGCCGGCAGCTACATCCTGCTGCCGAGCCTGATCCCAGCCGCTGCTCAGGGTTTCAGCCAAGTCCGCAAGCGTCTTGGACTGATCGCCTTGCGCCTGTGCAGCCTCTTCGATGGCATCGTTGGCCGCCATGAGGGCATCCACCAGCTCCTGGGGACGACCGGGGATGTCTTCAGCCCCCTCATAGACGTATTCAGCGTCGGGAATGGTCACATCCCCGCCCGTCATCAGCTGCGCCAGCACCATGCTGATGCGCACCTGCAGGTCCTCCGCATACTTGGCATCGTTGGCCAGATGCCCGGCATCCGTCAAAGGCCAAAGGTCTACAAGTCTGGCCCCCTGCTCAGCTGCCTCAGCCACGGCGGGCCGTCCGGCTATCGCCTCCATGCTTGCCTGTACATCCACCATGATCATCAGCTCCTTCATCAGGTTCTCGGACAGTCATCCGCGACAGTATCCCTAGCCATCCTATGCCGCTCAGGCAGTCTTCACGCGCCTGCCGCCGGGTCTGCGTACGCGATTCCCAGCACTTTGCCGGTATCACAGTCCAGGGTTATAGAGGTTACCGAGGCCAGAGCGGTAGCCCGAAGAAGCATATTGTGCTCAGGATGACCGGTCTCCAAGAGGTGGCGATATGACCAAATGGGTGACTCGTGCGAGACGGCTAGAATTTGCGCATCAGGATGGCTGCGGACCATCTGCCGAACGAAGTCACCCACTCGCCGGGCGATTTGCCGATACGACTCCCCCCAGCTGGGACGGCGCAAGTCCAGGATCAGCCGCAGGTTGGAGGGCCGCCATAGAGCCCCTTGCCCACGGCCGATGCGCTTGCCCCGAAATTCGTTACCGGCCTCGATCAGACGGCTATCGTAAATAGGCTCCAAGGGTTTCAAACCGTGCCGGACACGTCCGGGATTGATCTGCTCAAGAAGGATGGCCGTGGTCTCCCTGGTCCTGTCCAGCGGAGAGGAATAGACGGCTTCCAGATCATGCATGCCGGGAGCTTCGGCCATAAAGCGGGCCGTCGCCTCGACCATGGCTCTGCCTCGGTCAGACAGATGGAATCCCGGCAATCGCTCATAGAGAATATGATCAGGATTATCAACTTGGCCATGACGGACGAAATGAATGGTCGTCGCGGGCACAACCCACCTCCCAGGCCCCCAGCGGGCCTCATGAAAGACCATGGCGAGGGGTAGAATCTCAGTATCCGGATGGTGCCCATCAGGCGCCGATATGGTTACCACTGTAGCAGTCCCCCGATCAGCTCCACACCCTTTACACATTTGGAAAATCCTGCGTGCAGACATGTTTCGGGTCTGCGAAAGCCCCAAGGAAAGGGAGATGAACAGCCCATGCCACGGCAATTGAAGGCGGCTCTGGTCGAAGCCGTTCACAGGATCTTCGGAGGATACTCGGCGCTCCTGCGACTGCCTCACACGGCGCGATTCGCGGTGGGGTCGGTCATCGCCTCCATGCCCTTCCCCATGGTGGGCATGACCATCACCATCTCGGTGCAGCACTACTACGGCAGCTATTCCCTGGCCGGAGCTCTGACCGCCATCCAGGCCGTAGCCCTGGCCCTGGTAAGCCCCATGCTGGGCAAGCTGGTCGACAAGTTCGGCCAACGACAGGTCTCCATTCCCACGGTTTTGGTCTGGGTCGTCGCAGCCATGGTCTTGATTACATCCATCACCTCCCACGCCCCCACCTGGGTGCTCTATCTGGT
Source organism: Bifidobacterium sp. ESL0819 (assembly GCF_052606245.1). NCBI lineage: Bacteria > Bacillati > Actinomycetota > Actinomycetes > Bifidobacteriales > Bifidobacteriaceae > Bifidobacterium > Bifidobacterium sp. ESL0819. Next base: position 905,719 of record NZ_CP199587.1, on the reverse strand, counting down.
CACCCCTTTCATGGCGGCCATTCCGCCATGGGGAGCCATGAGCCGCAGCCGGTGGACGCACCTGCTACGCGGCGACCACCGAGCCACCAACCAGGCCCTGTCCTTATCGGGGGTCTTCGACGAGGCCATGTGGGTGATCGGCAACCCATTGGCCTCCATCCTGGCGGTCATTTCGGGCGTGCTGGCCTTCTCCTTCACCGGGATCTGCGTGCTGATCGGGGCCTTTATGTTTCTCTCCTGTCGAGAAACCGAACCGCCCTCGCAGACGGACATGGCCCGCGCCCAAGGCATCACCCGCAAGGAGTACCGGGAGCGGCAGGCTCAGCAAGTGGCTCGTCTGCGGGCCCAAGAAGGCGGAAACGGCAGCAGCGGGGCCTTCTGGAGCGCTGGCATGATCGCCGTCTGCGCCACCTGGTTCGGCCTGGGAGCCTTCCAAAGCGCGGCGTCCATCTCCATCATCGCCTTCGCCACCGAGCAGGGAATGAAGCAGATGACCGGGTTCGTCTTCGCCTGCTTCTCCTTCAGCTCTCTGGTCGGCGCCCTGCTTTACGGGGCCAAGAACTGGACCATCCCCCTCTGGAAGCGTTTCTACTTCTGCCTGCTGGTGGTCAACCTGGGCATCGGAACTTTCATGTTCGCCAGGAATCTGTGGACCATCATGGCCATCTACCTGGTCATCGGCATCTGTCAGGCGCCCACCTGGATCAACGGCAACCAGCTCATGCTCCATCTGGTGCCGCCCATCCGCTTCACTGAGGGTATGGCCTGGCTAAGCGCCATGAATTCGATCGGATCCTCGGCCGGTTCGGCCGTGGCCGGGCAGTTCATCGACCGTTACGGCTCCCAGGGCGGATTCGGAGTGGTCACTACACTGGCTCTGACCTCGCTGGCCATCGCCTTTGTAGGCTTTCGTCAGATCCGCAACAGCACCGAGGAACCCATTCTGACCGAGTTGCCCGCCTAAGGGCATAACGTAAGGCTTTTGCGCACAAGGTGCCCACAGTACCCCGCCAACACAGGGGGAATGATTGAATAGGCTACCGTGCGTAGATTAATCGGACAGCTGCTCAAATTCGGCATCGTGGGCGTCATCGCCTTCCTGATCGACATCGGCATCATGAACCTGCTGATCATGGGACCGCACCTGAACAACGTCCTGGCCGGGGCTATCTCCTTCCTGATCTCGCTGGTCTTCAACTATCTGGCCAGCATGCGCTACGTTTTCAAGCATCGCGAGGACATGGCCCGGTGGATGGAGATGGCGGTCTTCCTGGTCTCTTCGGTAATCGGCCTGGGGATCAACGAGGCGATCCTGTGGATGGGCACTGCCATGCTGCCCCCGGATGCCATTACCACCATGCATGCCCGCTACCTGCTCTACTCCAACATCGCCAAGATCACAGCCACCGTGGTGGTGGCCATCTGGAACTTCCTGATCCGCAAGTGGCTGCTGGACGCACCGGCGCCGGGCAAACCAGTCAATCCGCGTTCGGTAGCCCACCGTCTGGGGGCCTGGTCCCTGAGTCATCGTCCCTTCGGCTGGTGCTGACCTCCATCGACCCGGCCGAAGCTACTATGGATATGGCAATATAGTGGCCATCCGCCGGACGGGCCAAATCGCCCTTATTGGTCATACCGGACGGACCGGAAAGGAAGCATCATGCCCGTTATCCACACTCATGCAAGCACGCCCATCACCGCTGAACAGCGCGAACGGATCAAGACCGCCTATGGCAAGGCCATCAGCGCTGTTCCCGGCAAGTCCGAAGGCTGGCTCATGTGCCCCTTCGAGTCGGACATGCCCATCTACTTCGGCGGCGACGACAGCAGGCCTGCCGCCTACGTGGAAGTCAACGTCTTCGGCAGCGACGTCCCCAAGTCCGCTTGGGAAAGCCTGACCAAGGCCATCATGGATACCCTGGAATCAGAGCTGTCCATCCCCAAGGACCGCACCTACATCCGTTACACGGCCACTACTGATTGGGGTTGGAACGGTGGCAACTTCTAGTGAGCAGCCGCCAGTAACGCATAAGGAGGCCTTCCCGCGCATTTATCCGCTGCGGGAAGGCCTCCTGCTTAAGCCCAGATCCCTATTGCAAAAAGGATCGTTACGGGATGATCAGGATCGGCGAATTGAAAACGAACGCCGACCCTGATTTGCTACTCTGCGACGACCTTGACCGTAAAAGCGGCCGAGATCTCGGGATGCAGGGCTACGGTGGCCGGGAACGCGCCGGTGGTCTTGATGGTCTCCACGGAGATGGTGCGGGGATCCACGTCGGCCAGGGGACGAAGAGCCTGGGCGATGGCATCGCTGGAGATGCCGCCGAAGAGCTTGCCTGAATCGGACACCTTGGCTGAGATCTCGACGGTCTGTCCATCGATGGCGGCCTTGGCAGCCACGGCATCCTCACGGGTGGCCATGGACTTGGCGCGACGGGCCCGCTGCAGGGACTCGATCTGCGCGGCAGCGCCCTTGGACCAGGCGAAGGCCAGTCCCTGGGGGATCAGAAAGTTGCGTGCATAACCGGGCTTGACTGCGACAACATCGCCCTTGTGACCCAGATCGGTCACGGTATCAGTCAGAATAACCTTGGTTTCCTTTGCCATAATTCTGACCTCCCTCAGCGACCGTTGGTGGCGTAGGGCAGCAGGGCCATCTCGCGGGCGTTCTTGATAGCCTTGGAAATCTCGCGCTGCTCCTGGACGGTGACGCCGGTGATGCGGCGGGAACGGATCTTGCCGCGGTCCGAGATGAACTTGCGCAGCAGAGCCACGTCCTTGTAATCGATGGTATGAATCTTGGCGGCCCTCAGAGGATTCGGCTTCTTCTTGAAGGGCTTGACCGGCGGTTGCGGCCTTTTACGTGACATTGATACTCCTTAAATGACTGATGACGCTATGAAACTTCAGAATTCAGGTTCGTCCCCGGAACCGCCGAACTCGCCGGTGGAACCGAAGGATCCAAAGGAATCGCCGGACCCGGTCGATGACCAAGGATCCTGAACAGGGGCCTGCTGGCTCTGTGCTGGCTGCTGACGGCCCATAGGAGCCGATGCCGCACCGGCACCACCGCCCTGGTAGGAAGCCCCGCCCTGGTAGCCACCGTTGCTGGAGCCTGCGAAACCGCCACGGGATCCGCCGTCAACATTGGTGTTCCTGGTGACCTGAGCGGTGTTCCGCGTCAGCGCAGGTCCTATCTCGTCCAGACGCAACTCCACGACCGTGCGGTTGTTGCCCTCACGATCCTGATAGGAACGCTGCACCAGACGACCCTGGGCGATCACCCTCATGCCCTTGGCCAGGCTGGCCTGAATATTGGAGGCCATGGGACTGTAGGTGGAGTCCCAGGCCGAGCAACGCAGGAAGAGCGAGTCGCCGTTCTCCCACTGCCCTGAGTTCCTGTTGAACTGCCTGGGCGTGGACGCGATGGTCAGGTCGGCCACCGTGCCTCCGTTGGAGGTCGTACGCACCTCCGGATCCGCAGTGAGATTGCCCACCACGGTGATGTATGTATCTCCTGCCATGTCACGACCTTTCCTTGGGATGAGGACTTGGGGATGGGCCTCCTGAGGGGCGGATCCCGCGCCTTCGGACCTTTTGACCCGAGGGCCGGATGTCAGCCGACGATTCGGCGCCCTCCTGCTGTTTGCCTACTTGTCATCCTTGCGAAGAATCTTGGTGCGGATGACGGACTCGTTCAGGTTGAGCACACGATCAAGCTCAGCGCTGGCGGAGGGCTCGCAGGTGTACTCGACCACCACGTAGTTGCCTTCCTTGTGCTTGTCGATCTCATATGCCAGCTTGCGACGGCCCCAGACGTCGATGCTGTCGACAGAGCCGCCTTCCTTGGTGACCACCTCGAGATACTGGTCGGTCAGCTTCTTCAGCGAGCGCTCATCCATGGCCGGATCGGCGATGAACATCAATTCATACTTATGCGCAGACATCACCCACCTCCTTTGGACTTACAGGTCACGGACCTTCCGTGACAGGAGGGTGTATTGCACCCCAATCATGGCAGAACGATCCTCTGGCCACGACGGGAACCCACCTAGTTTACATCCAAGGGTGGTACAGCCACAAGTATCAGTGTCCCTGCTTCCGATAGCGAGCCTCTACAGCCTGCTTATCACCTTCCCACCACTTGCGATGACGGCTATACCACGCGATCGTCTCAGCCAGACCCTGCTCGAAGTCCCGATGCAGAGGCCGCCAGCCGAGATCCCGACGTATCTTTCCCGCATCAATGGCATATCTACGGTCTCCTCCAGGCCGGTCTGCCACCAAATCGAACTCGTCGGCCCCGCGGCCCATAAGATGCAGGATCATCCTGAGCACTTCCATGTTGCTCAACTCGCCATCCGCGCCGATGAGGTAGGTTGAGCCCGGCGTGCCATGGACCAGGATGCTCCAAATGGCCCGGCAATCATCCTCTACATGGATCCAATCCCGGATCGCTCGACCCTGGCCGTAAATTCGCGGACGGATTCCGGACAGGATGTTGGTGATCTGCCGCGGAATGAATTTCTCGATGTGCTGATAGGGACCGTAGTTATTGGAGCAGTTGGATATGGTCACCCGGGTTCCATAGGTGCGCCACCAGGCACGCGCCAGATGATCCGCCCCAGCCTTGGTTGCCGAATATGGACTCGAGGGCCGGTAGGGACTGGTTTCAGTGAAGCGGCGCGGATCACCGAAGTCGAGATCACCGAAAACCTCGTCCGTGGATACCTGATGAAAGCGAAGATCGTGGCGACGGGCTGCTTCCAGCAGAACATAGGTGCCATAGAGATTGGTCCTGATGAAGGGCTCCGGATCCTGGATGGAGTTGTCGTTGTGCGACTCAGCCGCAAAATGGACGATGGCATCGACATGATACTGGCGGATGGCGCGATCCACGGATTCGACATCGCAGATATCGGCGTGGACCATGTCGATCCGATCGGGAATAAGGCCATGAAGGTTATCTATTTTGGCTGCATAGGTGAGCAGATCGTACACTACGATGTGCGTGTCGGGATGGTGCGCCAGCACATAACGCACAAAATTCGTGCCGATGAACCCGGCACCCCCAGTAACCATCAGGCATGAAGGCCCAGCTGACTCATGGTCCTCAACACTGCCCGAACGAAGCCCGGATGCCTTACTTTCGTTCTTCATAGTCAGGGGTCCGTTCCCCATCATCCGAAAGCATCCGACGCATGGCTTGCACCGCTTCGGGCGAGGCAATGTAGTCATCAGCGACATGCTCATGAGAATGCATGTCACGCGGCAGAGCCATGTAATCGCCATAGGCCTTACTCAGGTACTCACGATAATTGCTGGGCACCGGAACAGCGATCCCACGGAAAGGCAGAGTCGTTGAACCGGTCCAGTCACCGGTCAAGTAGGGGCCGGACGGGCGCACCTCGTCGATGTTCTCAATGCCCCTGATCAATCCTGTAGCCCCATCAGCCGTGGGCAGGATGGACACGCGAGCCGCCAGATCCTCCAAGTGTGCGTGCAGGTCGGATTCCAAGGCGGGTATCAGAGGATCTGCGCCGGAAATATAAACATCCCGGCTCCAGGAGGAACTCGCGTATTGTCTGCGGATTTCCTGGACATACTGCACACGCTCCTGGGTGCAGACCCGCCATGCATCCTCCGGATCGTCCGACACCCAATCCAGCGGAAAAAGATCAACGAAGCAGGGGTTGGCCTCATCTGTAGACCGGAATCTGATCTGCTTGCATGGCACATACCAATCCCAGACGACTGTGACACGGAAACGGCCATCTTCACGCACGGCTTTTTCCAATCGGCTCAACTGCTCACGAGTGATGTAGACGTCAATATCGTCATCCCAGGGGATGAAATCCCGCTGGCGAAAGGCGCCCAGCACTGTACCGCCGGTACCCCAGTAGGAGATCTCGTGATCCCGGCAAAACTGATCGAAGAGTTCGAACAGCCTGGCTTCTGCATCCTGGAAGAGCGCATGAATACCTTCGGCCTTGGGCAACCCTCTAAAGAATCTGAGTTGAGCCTGCTCAGTCGTCTCATGATCTCCCCGGAACAGCTGCCAATACATGACGCTATTCGAATCATGGACGTATTCCAGGGTCTCATTCAACCCACGACATTGCTTCTCCAGACGGTCAATACTCTCCTGAGCCTTGCCTAAAGCCTTCTGCTGATCATCAATCACCTGAAGGAGTTGGGCGTATCTGGCATCGTCCTGCGCCCGGAAGCCCCGCAAAGACCGTGAGGAAATGGGCAGGCGCCCCTTGATGTCGGCGATCAGACGGCTATTCATTGTCCATGCCTTTCACTGCGACATTGTCGGCCTGCCATATGGCCGGCCGCATGCCGAAATACCGACCGGTGCGTTCCAGTCCTTGAGCCAGCCCGACCTCCGCCTCAAATCCCAGAGCTCGTATTTTGGAAGTATCAAGAATATTGTCCTCCGGAGGCGAGAAGCGCGCAAGCTCATCCTGCTTGGGCTGCCCTTGCCGCACCAGACCGCCCGGGCGCCCAAAAAGCTGTGTCAATTGCTGAGCCACCCCAGCTATGGTGACTACCTCCTCGCCATTGGCGATATTGTATGTGCAATCCTGACCACGCAGCAGAAGCAGCATGATGCCATAGACCGCATCCTTGATATAGCAATAACTGCGTCGCTGCAGACCAGGACTGTGCATTTCGATGTCCCTGCCCTCCTTAAGCATCCGCAAAAAAAGCGTGACGATCTTGGGATCGTCGAGACGGTCACCTGGCCCATACAGATAGGCCATGCGCGCCACGGTCACTGGAAGACCGAGCTGCAGACATGCCCCTGCGCAAAGGTTTTCAGCGGCTAACTTGCTGATTGGATAGCAGTTGCGGACCACAGCCGGATCGAAGCTTCCCGTATCCTCCTCCGTGAGGATCCCCCCCTGGCTATGACCCCCATAGGCTTCAATGCTGGACAGATAAACAATCCGGGAAGGCTTGGCGTCCAGGCCTGACAGATATTGCAGGATCTGTTCAGTCCCAACAACATTGGTCATCATGGTCCCCAAGGGATCGGATTGGTAGGCCACGGGGTCGGCATTGCTGGCGGCATGGATGCAATACTCCACCGGCCCTTCGTTTTTCAGACAGAGGGGGGCGCGAAGATCCTGCTCCACGATCTGCAGCCATGAGCCTTCCCAATCGCCGCCCAAAACATCTCGCAGACGTTGCCGACTCCTGACCAGAGCAAGAACATCGATATGCAAGCCATGACGACGGCGCAAAGCAGCCATCAGATGCAAAATGAAGGAACCCACAAAGCCTGTTCCGCCGGTCATCAGTATTCTGCAGCCATCCAGCTGCCGCCACAGGTCCGGATGAGCATCAGCCAGGTCATTCACATCCTGTTTCAGAATGGCTGCATCAACTCGTCTTCCCGCGGTCATCAGGCCATTTCCCTTGCATCGAGATAAGCCTCGAAGAGCGCCACATCCTCGGGACTAGTGAGCTTGAAATTGGAATTGTCCCCAGCTACCGCATGAACCACATGACCAGTTTCGATCAGCAGCGTGCAGGTAGCGACTGAATCATGAATGCCCATCTCATCAGCCTGACGATGGATTAGTGAAAGATCGCGCAGACGCAGGCTCTGCGGAGTCTGGGTTCGCATGATGTGAGAGCGCTCAACAACTCGGCTACTTGACTCGCCGTCATCGGTATGAAGCAAGGCCTCGGTTGCCGGCACTACGGTGACGGCATTGCCGTATTTCTCCACGCCGGCTATGTTGGCGTTGATCACCTCTTCAGTCAACAAGGGGCGAACACCATCATGGATTAAAATGATGTCCTCAGGAGAATACTGCTCCTCCAGATAATGCAGACCGCAACGAATGGATTCGAATCCGCTGGCGCCTCCAGGCAAGACGGACCGGACCTTGGTCAGCCCGCAATCCTTGACATACTGCTCAACGATCCCTGTCCACTCGGGCAGGGATACGACAATGATGTCCTCGACAGCCACTGCCCGTTGAAAAGCTTCCAAGGTATAGACCAGTACCGGCTTATTGCGAACTACCAGAAACTGCTTGGGCACCGGTCCACGCATACGGGCGCCAACCCCACCGGCCAATACCAGGGCGACGACCCTGACGGTGGGCTCATCTGGGGAATTCATGCTCTTCTTTCCCTGGCTTTCGCGACTCATGCCCTAATTCTATCGAAAGTGCTGCAAGAACTGACAGACTAGAGTGATTCGCCGCCCAGAAGACTGATCTGCAGCCCGCGGTCGCTCAGCAAAGCGTATTCCCTGTTCCGCTTGTCTCTGATGGCAAAGACGCAGGAGTTCTCGTCATTGGTGAAGGCAACCATTTTTGTGGGAGCATTGTTGTCCGTCTGCGCGTCATCTCGCACGCGCAGGGACACGACAAGACGAAATTCGCCATTGTTGAAAATGTTCAAGGGTACCGAACAATGCACTACCCGATGCCCGCAGTCCTTTAGACGTATGGTATCGGCACCCGTGTCATAGGCTATACCGCCACGCCGGGTATCGTGCATGGCAACGGCCATATAGAGATTGTCGTACTCAGCACAGTCGTATTCCACGTCAAAGCGGAAGGTATCCGAACTCCTGCAGACCGAGGAGGATACCGGATAGGCACGCAGAAGAGGCACCTGAGCGCTGAGGCCAGTCGGATATTCGTCTCCGGGCTTGTTGCTGTCCGACTGCTTGTCAGGGGCTTTGAGATTCTCCAAGGTGTACCGGTTGGCGACATCATCCTTGTCGCCATTGATCACTACGTGGCCGTCCTTGATCAGAATCGCCCGGTCGCAGTACTTCTTTACGGCACCCATGTCATGGGTGACGAGGATGACCGTCTTGTTGGGATCCTTCTTGACCTCGGTGAAGTAATCATCGCATTTGCGTTGGAAGGCCTCATCGCCGACTGCAAGGACCTCGTCCAGGATCAGTATGTCGCCTTGGGCTTTGATTGCCACCGAAAACGCCAGGCGCACCTGCATGCCGCTGGAGTAGTTCTTCAGCTTCTGATCCATGAACTCGCGCAGTTCAGCAAAGTCCACGATGTCATCGTACATGGCGTCGACCTCGCTGGGGGTAAATCCCAGCAGAGCTCCGTTCAGGTAGACGTTCTCGCGGCCTGTCAGCTCCGGGTTGAAGCCCACGCCCAATTCGATGAATGGCACCAGCTTGCCCGTATAGGAGATATGGCCGCGTTCAGGGTAGTAGATGCCTGAAATCAGCTTGAGCAGGGTCGACTTGCCGCTGCCATTGCGCCCGACGATGCCGAAAAAGTCACCCTTATGCACCTGGAAGGACACATCCTGCAGCACCTGCTGCTCCTTGTATCCCTTGATCCCGCGGGTCCAGTTGATAAAGGCCTGCTTGAGTCCTGTGGCCTGTTCAGTAGGCAGCCGAAAGACCTTGTCCACATGCTCTACGGACAGGACTACGGGCCGATCGTCTTTCTGACGGATTGGTTCCCCAGCCTTGCTCATCACATCACCTCGGCGAATTTGCGATTGTACTTGCGGAATACGCACACGCCCAAAACCACTATGATCACAGTGAGCAGGATAGGGATCATGGCCACGAAGGGATTGTCGATTTTACTCCATACCGTGGGGGTGGTTTCCGGCGCGATGAATGAATGCCGGATATCCTGAATGGATTGCGCAATGGGGTTGAGCAACAGCAGCTTGGCTACGACAGGGCCCCACCAATGGTGGATTCCTGACACCGCCGTCAGAGGATAGATGACAGGAATGGAATAGAAGATCACCTGTTGCAACACGTCCCAGATATGCGACACATCGCGGAAGTAGACATACATGGTAGCCATGATCAGCGTGAAGCCCAGGGCCAGAATATACAGCTGGAAGACGCTGATGGGCAGCAACAGGACTCTCCAAGTGAAATGCACCTTACAGAAGATGGCAAAGATGAGGACGACGATCAGATTGATGCCATAACTGATCAGCGCCCCCATGGTAGCCGATACCACCACGATGTAATTGGGAAAGTGCACCTTGCGCAGGAGGTCGCCGCGATCCACAATCGAACGCAGGCCTACGGAAGTCGACTCGTTGAAGAACTGCCAGGAGCTTATGCCCAGAAGCAGCACAACAGGATAGGTCGGCGTGCCATCAGTCATCCTGAGGAATTTAGCGAAGACCAAATACATGACCACAAAGAGCATCAGCGGCTGCAGAACCGACCAGGCAACCCCAAGAAAGGATCCCTGATACCTGAGCTTGAAATCAGTCTTGACAAGCTCACGCAGAATAACCAATGAATAGTGGTATCGCTGGCGTAATCTATCTACGATGCTTCTCACAACCGTACAGACTACCAGAGCCCCTCAATGACAAGAACTCCCCTGCTTCCTTTGTTCATTACTGACACAATGGTTTGAGTACTATCAAAAAGAGTCGCAGCAATCCACGACCAAGTTTGAAGACTGTTCTGGAGGCCTTATGCCGAACAAGCAACGAGACTGGAAATTCGAGTTCCTGAGAATCGTCGCGATGCTGCTTATTGTCACGACCCACTTTTTCGCCGATGACAACTGGGCAGTACACAACGATCCTGCGCAAACGGGGACGTGGGCTGGATCGACTCACAACGCTCTCAGTTTTCTTGGCCAGGTGGGTGTTACGCTATTTGTGCTCATATCAGCCTATTTTGTAGCAACTAAAACGACTAGCCCCATCAAACGCCTGTGGAAGTTGTGGATGCAGATTTTCCTCTACTCAGCACCCATATTTTTATTGTTCCTTTTCCTGAGATGGACCCATGCCATTCCTGAACACTACCTGGCCGGAGTGACCATCAAAAGCGGTCTGATCTCTTTCCTCCCCATCACTGAAATAGCCTATTGGTTCATGAGCGCATATTTCATCATGACCGCTTTCAGCCCATTCATCAACAAACTTATGGATCATTTAACCTCTGCACAATCATGGATCCTGACTGTCATGATCATCTGGGTGACGCTGATATGGCGAATACTCAATGCACAGAGCCAGTACTATACCGATTGCGGTTATCTGATTGCCATTTATCTTATTGGCGCGAACATCCGGCGTTACCCTAAAAGACTGCCGCGCATCCATTGGTATTCTGCACTTATTTGCACTGTGGTCAGCTTCGGCCTGTGCGTAGTGGGCACACACGTACTTGGCAGGCAGAACTCAATAACTGCTATCCTGGGCGATCCGCCAGCCAACCTTTTGACCGCTGGTCCTGGGGCCTCGCCAATACTTGCTGTGATATCCGGTACCGTCATATTCATCTGGATAGCACAGACTCGCACACACAACCGTGCCGATACCGTTTGGAGCAAGCTCATCATTGCTCTTGCACCATCTACTCTGGGCATATATCTGATTCATGAGAACTTTTTGATTAAGCCACTACTATGGGACATAGTTTTCCATAGCCCAGAGCCGATAGGTCTCTTTACTAAACTGTTTTTCTCAGCAACCGCTATAACCGTCGTTTTCCTCATGCTCATGCTTGTCAGTTACGTATACAATTTCCTTGTCGTAAATCCCGTCACTAGAGCAGTCTCGCGGATTCATCTCTCTGGTAGGACAACCGGCAGGCATACAGGCATAGATGATCAGACCACACGCAACAGTCCTATTGAATAACTTCAGCTAGCATGCGCGACTATCGATTCTGTACAATCGCATAACGCCTTGCTGAAGAACCGGAGTGAAACCAGGCGTGCCATCATGAATGGCGTCAACACCCTGCCAATCACGCTTTTTATAGCCTGCATAGTCGGAAATCACCTTGGCCTTGTCATCAGGGTCCGGCTTATAGTCGGTACGATCAAGAAGCATCAAGTACTGCGCATGCGATTCCTTGACAGCTTGGCATACATGCTGATCCTCATTCACGGAGGCCAGACCGTTCATGATCAACCTGCTCTGGGCCGTAGGCCTACCCAGCCAATTGCCCTGCCATGCCTTGTAATAGACGTTCAGATCATCGATTCCCCATGCATATACGCTGCCATCGTATGGCTGGTTGAGAATCAAGGATCCCGATGGGACAACCTGACGAACTTCTTGAACAAAGCGTTGCTCGTCAGCAGTGTAGCTCTTGGGTTCGTCTCTCGAATTTGTATAGCGCAGATCCCTGGTAACAGCGCCGAAAGGCGTATCGACACTGTGGCTGCCGCGCATATGGTAATTCGGGAAGAAATTCATAATTTCCACGACAACAAGCACGGCGGCAAACAACACGATCCGCTGGCGTGAATCATGGCCATCAAGCATAACGCCATCAAGCAATTTGACAATCATGTTCATCAGTGACCATAGGCCTATAGCCGCCAACGGTATGCCCGTGAACACTGCCGAAGCCCCCAAACGATAGGCATCATGGTACCAGAATCCTGTAAGCACAGCCTTAAATCGTCCATCAGTAGCAGCCGAGAGGAAATAAAGAAAACACATCAACATGTGTGAGCATCCCAGCCATAAATATTCTCTATGAATCAATACATATAAGAATCCGAGCATTACCAATATGCCAAGCACAAACTGTGGCTCGGCATCATGAAAGCCCAAGAAGACAATATCGAATATGGCCTGCGGCTTGGTTTCGAACGATGGCCAACCCCAGCGTACAGTCCGTTGCATAAATGGCACCTTGTAAAGGCCAACCCATACACAAGCGATCAGCAATAGTACCGCTACGCTCAATACTGGTACCATTACAGCCCGTTTGGCTCTGAGTCTTGGGGAGTCGCAATATCTCGGTATTTGAGTCATCAGATATGGAACAAGAAAGATCCCCATGGTAAACACCGCATTCGGCTGAGTAATTGCCACGCCGACCATAGTTGCTACCAGCAATGCCCCATCTTGAGCTCGGCGCCTCCCGCTGCTCCTCGCATCAAGGATATTCAGGAAAAGAACCATGGATAATGGAAGTATCGCAAACGACAACAGATTCGAATACAAGGGGCCGAACACCAAAAATCGCCATGGAAATGCAGTAAACATCAACGTAGTGCACATGCAAAGAACCATCGCTGGGCGCAAATCGGATAGCACTTTTTTCGACAAAAGAAACATGGATCCGGGGAACACAAGTGCAATAATGCAAGCATTGACCGCATTCGCTGCAATCAAAGGACTCACACCAACAGCGCCAGCCACCAGTGCGACCAGCGAGTGCCAACCAGTTGGATAGAAGGATGAGCCGACTGTTGGAACAATAGTGCCAGAAGTCAAAGGCGACATATCCCCGGTGGTCAGGAATTTCCTGACTATGCCCATGTGCCATGCGTTATCGAATAGTTGCGAATATGAATCTGGACCATCGAAATTACGAACCAACACCAGGGCAGTAATGAAGAACCCGAACGCCCAGAAGCCAAACAACACCGGCCAGTCATGCCGCTTCTGCATATCACCGTCTGCCACAGTGGCACTGACATCGCGATGCAACGTATTCACGCCAAGTCTGCGCACTATCACTCTGATTAGCAGGGGAATGACTGATATGCAGAGTGAGACGCCCGCCACAGTTGCGAATGTGCTCTTTATGCCTATCTTCTGTTCAAGTATTTCCAAGATCCCAAACAGCGCCAGGGCTATTGGCGGGGAGAGCAGCAAGGAGGAACGTCTAGGATATCCGAGTGCGGAAACCAGCAGAAAACCCGGAATATATAGCAAGCCCGCAGTCAGCAGCATTGATGCTAGGAAGGAAAGCCACATCATCTTTTCTACTGTTTCCTTTCGCGATGTTCGTCACGCTTGATCCGAGCCCTCGATAACAGAACGACGAAAATCATAAATGGTAGATATTTCCCTCTTGAACGCCAGTATCCTTGTTCACAACTGCGGATAGTCGATCGACGGGTTGAACCGTATAGCTTCGATCATCTTGCCATACATCTGACGGCGCAGTTTCTTATCGACTCCTCCGGATCGCATGGCATACCAAACCTGAGCGCAAAAAAGCAAATAATGGACCAGGCTCTTGTGATGCAGCCTGTAGGATCCTTGATTGCGGATGCCATAGGCGAACTTCCAGGCGTTCTTCTCGTTGATCATCGAGAAATTGACCCCCTTGTTCTCACCCATATCGTGCACCACAACGCTATCGAGAACCTGAACACCGGGGCAGTCTCTGGTGATGCGCAGCGTGTACTCGGCATCGTCGAACCAGATGAAGTACTCCTTGTAGGGCAGTCCGTAGGCTTCCATGACCCAACGCGGGATGAGCACGGATACGAAGGACGCCTGATTGATCAGCACCAGATCCCTGAGCCCCATGGCCCGCAACCTGCCCCAGTCCCAGGTAGGCACAGGATTGTTCATTTCTGAAATGGTCCCGTCGATGTACTTGATCAAGGAGCAGGCAAAGGGAATATCCGGGCTCAAAGCCTTGGTGGCTTGTTCATAGCCTCCGAGCAGCTTTTCCAGGGCATCCGGCTCAGGATATCCGTCATCATCGAAGATCCACACGTAGTCGAGACCCATCCGGTAGCCTTCTCGCATGCCAGCGGAGAAGCCGCCGGCCCCGCCGACGTTCTTCGGCAGAGTGACAACGCGGAGCTCCACCTTCCCCTTGAGAGAAAATGCATCCTGATATTCATGCAGGTAATCTGCAGTCCCGTCAGTCGAAGCATTGTCAACGATGATCAGAGCCTTGGGCAGGAAGGTCTGGGATTCCAGAGAAGCCAGAACCTTCTTCAGCTTTTCCAAGCGGTTGAAGGTGACGACGACAGCAGCCACATTCCGTCGGTTATCTACAGCATTCATCACTGCGCCCATTCTCCCAACATTCGGGTGAAGAAGGAGTCGGCCGATTCCTTCCTTGAAAACTCCTGAAGCCGTTCCAGCTCCGCAGTCCACAACCGTCTGCGATCCTGTTCATGATCATTCATCCTCTGCAAGGAACGGACCGATTGGCGAACCAGCCCGAGCGATTGCCGAGGCAACAGCCCCTGGCTAGGAACCAGGGTCGATTGGGAACCGACATCAGCGCTCAACACCGGCATGCCTCGACTGATTGCCTCAATGGTCGTAAGAGTAATGCCTTCGTTGATTGACGTGATCAGCAGAGCGTCCGCCCAATCATATGTTGCAGAAACCGGCTGAGAGACATCGCGCCGTTCCACTGCACGATCCAGACCATATTTCTCCAGAAGTTTGCGCACCTCCAGGTCCATATCGCCGCTGCCATGCATGATGAACCGAAAACGACCCGGGAAACGACGCTCCATTTCCTTGACGACATTGATGAATGCCTCAGGACGCTTCTGTCTGGTCATTCTTCCCACAAAAGCGACATGGAAGACGCCCTGTTGCACGCGGTCCTTGTACCTTGGATGCATTTGATCGGCAGTCAGACCAACCAAGGGCGCCATAACCACCTTTTTCGCCGCTATGCCATGATGATTGACCAGCCAATCCTGCAGTTGGGGCGAAATGACGTGGTGCAGATCAATATAAGGGTCGCGGCTCACGCTCTGGTTGGGATAGCCACCGCGGTCGTGGTATTCAAGAATATGCAAGGAGTCGACAATGAACGTATGCGGATAGTACCGCTTGATCCACCAGAGCCGGTCATACATCCACTGATTGTGATGAATCATGACGCCTCGGATATTGTACTGCTCAAACAGAGCCCTGAGCAGCGGCACGTCGCCGATGCCCTCCTGTGCAGGAAAAGTCAGGTTGATGACGAGGGCATCATCAAAATCCTCGTTGACAATCCACGGCTGATGACTGTCGTTGTTGGTGATGACGATAGGCAATAGTCCCGCTTTACGAGCCAGAGCTACTGTTTCCATGGCCCAACGCTCGGCTCCCCCAGGCTGCAGCCAATGCATGGCAATAATGACAGCTTTCGGAGCCGAAGAGTCCGGTTGCCCAGGCTCGATGGGACTGCCTGGATGATGCACAGCCCCATGAGCGAACAGGTCGCTGGTTGAATCGGGACGATAAGTCTCAATAGCCTGGTATCCGGCTTTCTCACGACTGCGCCGGAGCAGTTCGCGAACTTGATCAAACAGGAGAGGAAAATGCAGCTCGCAGTAGTTGTAGATCTGGTTGCGCATAGGCAGCCGAGAGGATAGATTCCGGGCCTTGACCGTCATATCAGTGGCATCGTCCGGCGTAAGCAGCACATACCGTTCATTCCAGTCAACCAATTGATGGTGCTGGTCAAAATAGTGAGGAGCAAAGGCTGTCTTAGGCTTGGATGTTGACCTGGCTTTGAATTCGACTACAGGTTGAAGTCCGGCTCCCTTAGTTAGAGAACCGTTCAAAGTCGACGTGTCAGTTAAGCGGGGATACTGCCAGTCTTCACCCATATAGATCTTGTAGAGCAGTTCTCGACCAGGCTGCATCAACGAATGATAGTTGACTGCTGAAATAACCAATCGACGTTGCCGTTTGCTCAAGCCATCAAGTTGCTTCCAGGCATCAGATCCAGTTTCAAATAGCTGCTGCATGTGGTCTATGCTAACCTGAGCGCGGTACGCGGATTGGACATGCCTCTGCTATTGCCCACAAATTCCATAATCCCATATCGGCCCCGATCTGAGAATCCCTATATGTATAGTGTTAATCATGAAGCCTGCCTTGGAAGATGTCACTATTGCCGTTCTCTTACCCTGCTACAACGAAGAACAGACCATAGGAAAAGTGATCGACGATTTTCACAAAGCACTTCCAACGGCGAGTATTTACGTCTATGACAACAACTCTACAGACAAGACAGCTTCGATAGCGCAATCCAAGGGCGCAGTAGTCCGACCGGAACCGCGCCAAGGCAAAGGCAATGTCATACGAGCCATGTTCGAAGACATCGACGCCGACGTGTATGTCATGGCCGACGGCGACGACACCTATCCAGCGGAAAGCGCTCCCGCCATGGTCGACAAAATCCTCGAGGGCTATGACATGGTGATAGGCGACAGACTAAGCTCCACCTACTTCCAGGAGAACAAAAGACCCTTCCACAACGTCGGCAACAGGTTGGTCCGTTCCGCAATCAACGGCATCTTCCATGCGCGCGTCAAGGATATTATGACAGGATACCGAGCTTTTTCGTTCACCTATGTGAAGTGCTACCCGATCCTGTCCCATGGATTCGAAGTGGAAACGGAAATGACCATACACAGCCTGGATAGGAATCTACGGCTGTATGAAATGCCCGTTCAGTACCGCGACCGCCCTAAGGGCTCCCACAGCAAACTCAACACCGTAGGCGATGGAGTCCGAGTACTTTCCACCATTTTCAGAATGATCAGGGAGTACAAACCTCTTCCCTTCTTTGGAGGCTGCGGTTTGCTGATAGACCTGGTCGGTTTCGGTTTTCTCTTGTCGGTAATGCTTGAATTCTGGCGCACAGGATCAGTCCCGCGCATTCCTACCCTTATCGGTTCAGTGCTGTTAATTCTGGTCGGCCTGTTATCCATCATCGCCGGCATTATTCTCGACGTACTAGCGAAAAACGACAGAAGAGCCTACATTCATACCTCAAACTTATTCGCATATCTTCACCATCATCAGCAAAAGCCCGAGGCCAACCGCAGCGAGCAGTGACCCTGTCCAATACGACAAATCGCCCAATGATTTTTGTTCAGGCGAGGTTTACCTGAATCAGTGCCGCCTGTTCTCTAGGCAGCACAAGGAGGTCGCCCGAAGTAAGACCGGATCCGGGGCGCGTGCCCGTCAAACTTACGGCTAACTCATCATCAGCCTGCCGACTTTCCACCTGCACCAGACAGCCAGGTCCTATATGATAATTACTGAGCGTGCGCAATATTCGTGGATCCTCGTCGCTGACTCGTTGCACACGTACCGTCGACCCTGCAGATACTTCTGAAAGGGGCCTTGTGGTTGTAGGTATGGGGGGCAGATTCCCTTCGGCCGAGGGTATGACATCACCATGGGGATCGGCAGTGGGGTGTCCCAGATAGTCGTCGATGCGGTCAATCATCTTGTCGGATACAGCGTGCTCAAGGCGGTCGGCCTCCTCATGCACCTCATCCCAGCCATAACCGAGAACCTGCACCAGGAAGGTCTCCAGCAGCCTGTGGCGCCGAACCATGGTAACCGCATAGCGACGACCGGTCTCTGTCAGCTCTACCTTGCCGTAAGGCCGGTGAGCGACCAGACCAGCATCGACCAAACGGCCCAGCGCACCTGAGACCGTCGACTGCTTCATGCCCGTCTTTTCGGCCACCGCAGTGGGCTTTACAGGGCCGTGATCCCATTCCTGAAGATCCCAGATGACCTTGAGGTAATCCTGGGCGCTGGAAGACAGTTCGGCGATTCCCATGTTCCACAGTCTATAGCACAGGTCCATAGCACGACCCGCGAGCAACCCCTGCAGGCATATTTCGACATTGTCACAGTTCATCTCTGGTATTCTTCATCGAGCGCCATTAGACTTCGAAGGGTCGAAGTCTATAGCCAGCCGCACGACCGCCATGGTCCAGAATCAAGGAAGGTGACATGCCGAACACCAAGACCCGACCCGCCTCGGGGTCCGCTAGCCCAGCCGGATCCGAAGTCAGGACCCCGCCATCGAGTCGGCAGCACCGATCCCGTCCCATCATCGAGACGGCCAACGGGCGCTCCCTGGAGGAGATCAACGCCACGGTCTCTGTGCCCAGCTCAACCTCATCCTTCTGGAAGAACCTGGCAGCCTTCTCAGGCCCAGGCGCTCTGGTGGCAGTCGGCTACATGGATCCCGGCAACTGGATCACCTCCATCGGCGGCGGCGCCCAATACGGCTACCTGCTCATGAGCGTCATCCTTATTTCCAGCCTGATCGCCATGATGCTGCAGTACATGTCGGCCAAGCTGGGAATCGTGACCGGTCTGGACCTGGCCCAGGCCACCCGCCAGCACACCAGCCGCCGCGTCAGTTTCGCTCTCTGGATCTGCACGGAGCTTGCCGTGATGGCCACTGACATCGCCGAGGTGATCGGCGGTGCCATCGCCTTGAAGCTGCTCTTCGGCATTCCCCTGATCCTGGGCGTGACGCTGACCGTCCTGGATGTGCTCATCCTCCTGCTGTTGACCAAGATCGGCTTCCGCCGCATCGAGGCCATCGTAGCCACCCTGATCCTGGTCATCATGGCGGTCTTCCTTTACGAGGTCTTCCTGGCCAAGCCCGATATGCCAGCGGTCCTCCGCGGCTTTATCCCCGACAAAGCCATCCTGGGCAACGGACAGCTGACCATGGCTCTGGGCATCGTGGGCGCCACAGTCATGCCGCACAACCTTTACCTGCACTCATCCATCGTTCAGACACGCGACTTCGACCGAAACGACGACGGCCAGGTTGCCAACGCAGTCCGCTTCGCCACCTGGGATTCCAACATCCAGCTGTCCGCAGCCTTCGTGGTCAACTGCCTGCTGCTGGTGCTGGGTGCGGCCATGTTCTTCGGACACGGTGAAGGGCTGGACACCTTCACTGCCCTCTACAACGCCCTTGGCGACAAGACCATCGCAGGTCCGGTCGCATCCGGACTGCTCTCCACCCTCTTCGCTGTAGCCCTGCTGGCCTCCGGTCAGAATTCGACCATCACTGGCACCCTGACTGGACAGATCGTCATGGAGGGCTTTATCCGCATGAGGATCCCTCTCTGGCTGCGCAGGCTGGTCACCCGTGTAATCTCCATCATTCCCGTGCTGATCTGCACCATAGCCTTCGGCGGCAAGGAGTCCGCTCTGGATAGCCTGCTGGTCTATTCCCAGGTCTTCCTGTGCGTTGCCCTGCCCATATCCATGATCCCCTTGGTCTGGTTCACCTCCTCCAAGAAGATCATGGGCAAGTACGCCAACCCTCGATGGATGGCCTTCCTGGCCTGGATTGTCGTGGCCGTCCTGACCGGGCTCAACCTCCAGCTGGTCATCCAGGATGTAGGCGAACTGATACAGATGCTCTGAGCGCCAGTGCTCCGATGAGAGCCGCCGCCATTTGCCGGATGGAAAAGGCAATGCCGGCGGCTTCCCCGCAATTCTGCATGCAACAGGCCCGTCACTCTTCGGTGTCGTCACTCTTCGGTGCCATAAACGCCTTGCTTGCTTAGTAGGATATCTGCCTCTTGCTCAGCGCGCATATCCACCAACTCCATTCCGCTTCAGATACGGTGGAAGATAGCAGGATTTTATCAAGAGTCCTGCTATCAGCGATCACGCGGTTAGCCAAGAGCCGGGTCGCAGACCCAGCCCCGCATGGAACCGTCGGTCGCAAAAATCATAGATGTCAGTGGAATCGAGCAAATATGAACGACAAACTCACAACCAACGAGGGGCAGCCTTGGGCAGACAACAACCATAGCCAGACGGCGGGCACCCGCGGACCCATCCTCATGCAGGACTATCAGCTCCTTGAAAAGCTGGCGCACTTCAACCGCGAGCGCATACCAGAGCGCGTAGTTCACGCCAAGGGGGCCGGAGCCAAGGGAACCTTCACCTTGACCAAGGACATGAGCGCCTATACCAAGGCCAACGTATTCAACGGAGCAGGCAAGACCACGCCCATCCTGCTGCGCTTCTCCCAAGTGGCCGGCGAATCCGGCTATCCCGACACCCTGCGCGACGTGCGAGGCTTCGCCCTGCGCTTCTACACCCAGGAGGGCAACTACGACGTGGTGGGCAACAACACCCCCGTATTCTTCGTCAACGACCCCCTGAAATTCCCCGACTTCATCCACTCGCAGAAGCGTGACCCGGCCACCCACCTGCGCAGCCAGGAGATGCAGTGGGACTTCTGGTCCCACTCCCCCGAGTCTGTTCACCAAGTGACTTATCTGATGGGCGACAGGGGCAACCCGGCCAGCTATCGGAACATGAACGGCTACGGAAGCCACACCTTCAAGTGGGTCAACGCGAAGGGCGAGCAGTTCTGGGTCAAGTACCACTTCCTGAGCGAGCAGGGCGTGAAGAACATGACCGATGAGACCGCCGCCAAGGCCGCCTCTAAGGACACGGACTTCCTCCTGCATGATCTCTATGATGCCATCGACCGGGGCGACTACCCCAAGTGGAAGGTCTGCGTACAGATCCTGCCCTATCAGGAGGGGCTGGACTATAAGGACGATATCTTCGACGTGACCAAGGTGGTCTCCAAGAAGGACTATCCGCGCATTGAAATCGGCGAGTTCGTGCTGGACACCAACCCGACCAACTATTTTGATGATGTGGAGGAGGCGGCCTTCTCCCCCGCCAACTTCGTTCCCGGCATCGAGCCATCGCCCGATAAGCTGCTGCAGGGACGTCTATTCGGATACAAGGACGCCGAGCGTTACCGTCTGGGCGCCAACTACGAACAGCTGCCCATCAACCGCCCGATCAACGAGGTCCACAACTACGAGCGTGATGGGTTCATGTCTCAGGGACAGGATGGATCGGTCAACTACGAACCCAACAGCAAGGGTGGTCCTGTGGAGGACAACGATGCCCGCATGCATGGCGATGCCATCCAAGGGCAAACCGAGTACTCCCGCCCCTATGACAAGGACTACTATTCCGCAGCCGGTCGTCTCTACAGGCTGATGAGCCCGGAAGAGAAGGACCGTCTGATCCAGACCATCAAGAACAACCTGGGATCCGTCGATGACCAGGAGATCCAGGTCCTCGAGACCAGGCAGTTCTACCAGGCCGACTCCGACTACGGCCAGCGCGTGGCTGAGGCCCTCGGCCTTTCCATGGACCAGATCAAGTAGAACAGCAAGAGAGCGGGGACTGCCGACGACACGTCTGAACTGGCCTGCAATCCCCGCCCTGTGTTACTATTTCCTAGTTGCCTTGATCAGGGTAACGCAGGCTATGGCCCCGTTCATTGCAGCCTTGGAGGATTCGCCTAGTGGTCTATGGCGCACGCTTGGAAAGCGTGTTGGGTTCACGCCCTCACGAGTTCGAATCTCGTATCCTCCGCCAGTAGAGTCTTGGACAGTGGTCCAAGACTCTTTTTGTACGCTCATATATCGGCATTGCCATCCTTTGCGTTGTCGATCCTGTTCTTCCGCTTTGTTTGATCTTAGCTGTTCGTTTAATATAGTGAGCTAGACGGTCTTGTCGCCATAAGGGTCCTCATCGCCTCAGTGCCTCGAAAGACAGTGATGTCCGGAGGCGACCAGACGCTGCGAGCAGGGCGAGACGAAGAAAGTTCAGGGCCATGCTTTTAAAGAATTACGGCAAATGCGGGCGAAACTACGCTCAGCCCTGTTACCAGCTAGAAATTAATACCCATGCATTTTTGCAACAGGTGAGCTTACTTGAGCAAATCACCGGTACCGGTCGCTTCCCCGCCAAGTTCGGAACCGGGGCGGGGCGATGACTCGGCACATGAGCGACACTTTCAAAACATGCTTGCGCAATGCGGCTATTGGAGTGCCCCTGCTATTTCAAAGCATGCTTTTTAACGTCATGTTTTATTGCGACTCCTTCCTGCTCGGCTTTGTCGGCGAGCGCGAGGTGTCAGCCGTCTCGGCAGGCTCTCAAGTCATCTGGCTGTATGAAGCTCTGGTCACGTGTCCAGCCTACGTCTGCGGGACTATAGTCGGCAGGCTTGAAGGAGCAGGTCGAAGATCAGAGATACGCACTGCCGTCTCGAGATGTTTCGTCTTTACCGGTGTTCTCGTTTTGATCGTTGGTTCGGGACTCTTCATAACATCGCAAACCGTGTCTTTTGCAATGATTCATAATCCGGATGCCGCAGACATGATGACCACCTATGTCAGGTGGGCCACAGTCGCATATGCCATAAGCACCTTGGGCACGGTGGCGGAATATGCCCTTCAGAATATGAAGAAGCAGAAAACAGTATTATCTATATATCTCTGCGAATTCTCAATTAAATTATCAGCTTCGGTTTTCTTCCTTTTCTGCATGCATCTCGGCATTTTTGCCATCATCCTGGGAATGCTGCTATCAAAAACAGCAAGGGTCGTGATGCTGCTTTTCCCGCTCTTGCATCAGATGCGTGGATCGGTTTCCGTCAGAGGACATGCCTATGAATACTCGTGGAAATCCTATACGAAGCAGTGCGTGCCACTTGGCCTTTCAGTAATGCTGTGGAACATATCCACCATCATCATCTCTTCAAGCTTCGGCAGACTCGATATTCCCGCATATACTGCATATGCGTTATTGAACAATGCCGTGTACATCATCCTCATTCCCACTGAGGCATATACAAAGTCGCTGGCGGTTCTGGTCGCCAGGCTGATAGGCGCCTCTTCTGGGCTAAGCGCTGAGTACGTCCACGGCAGATTGCAGGTTATGCGATCTGCAAATGTGATGATCGGCCTCATATCAGTTTGCATTTCGTTCATCTACATAAGCGTCATACCGTTGATGCAACCAGGCATCAGCACAAGGGTGTGGCCGCAGATGCATGTAATCGTTCTGCCCTTTTTGGGATATATCGCCTGCAAGAGCATAACAGATTCGGTTACCGAAGGCTTCCTTCGCCCAGTATTGGATAACGCTTTTCTCTTCCTTGTCGAATTCCTGGCCTTGCCCTGCACAATAGTCGTTTTCTGCGTCCTCAGCATTTCCCTGCTTGACGGGTTCTGGTATCTCTTTGGTCTTGAGCTATTCCGAATGGTGTTGGTCTGCAGCCGAGAAGCAGTCTGGATTCGAAGGGGGCTGCCGAATGCCACAGAAATGCTGGATGATTAAGAGAATCCTTATCCACGTCAAGCCACGAGGACAAGAATCCTAAACAAGCCTGCGTGACTGACTTGCTAAATTCTAAAGAAGATTGAATCAACAAGAGCGAGATAGGATATTGCCTCGCGCTGCACACGCAGCAATCCTATAGAGAGAATTCCATGCAACAAATGGTCCGGTCCGCTTGCTCTCCCCAGTGTGCATTAAACCAATGATTAAATAACTGCATTGAGAATTCCGGCAAGGACCCCTCTTGTTGGATTTCATGATGAGTCAACTATCCCAATCTCTAAATTCAAAAAAGTTCATCCAATAACCGGTCTGCGATACCCAGTCATATGGGATTTCTGCATTTGTGGTATCGGATTATTTACTCAGGCGATGAATAACTGCAGGGACAGACTGAGATAAGGCAGCTCATAGAGTAAGTCATTCCAACAAGCGCAGTTCAGACCACGAGAATAATGTCAATCTCATAATTTGGCATAACCATTCATGATCTCATCCTGAAAAATCGATTTCACCATATAGGTAATGGTCGATCACCGGCGCGACGGCCTGTTCCACTTCCCGAGTCGGCGTGGAGGACAGTGGTTCCAGCCGAAATACATACCGCAGAACGACGATGCCGAATATCTGCGATGCAATGAGCATCATGCGTTCATCTTTATGATCGATATCAGCAGGTCCAGGATGCGCCTTAGCGAGTTGCTGCGATATGGTGCTCACCAAAAGGCGAAGGACGTGATCATTGCCTGCCGCGTTGCGCACTATGCGTATATATGTTTCTCCTGACGGGGAATGTTCCAGAAATCGGAATAAGTGATTCATGAATTCCGCTCCCGAAATGCGCGAGGGCGCTTTATGAGTCTGTTTGTCGAGACCAAAATCGACCGTAAGCTGGTTGCTCGAAATTATCCGTTCAACGGATCGAGAGAACAGATCATCCTTGTTGCCAAAATAGTAGTAGAGAAGGTTTTGGTCACAACCGGCATCCCGGGCTATCCCCCGCATAGTGACTTTATCGAATGAGCTGGTGGAGAACGCCCGGCAGGCCGCTTCAAGTATGTTTTCCCGCGTAGCGGAAGTCTTCGCTCTACCAGGGCGCCCGCGTCGCTGTCTACGAGAGCAATCCCCTTCGTTTACACGTTCAGCAGCCCTGACCGCCGTTTTATCAGGACTTGCTTTCTTCTTTTCAAGCGACTTTCGCGTGCTTGGCTTTCCCGCGGCTGACATGTTCTCCATCCTTTATTTCCTATAGGAGATACTAACTGAAACTCAAGAATTCATCAATGATGAATATGTGCTAATATACGATTTGTTCATCGATGATGAATAAGTGCGCAACGGCCACGAAGGCCGATCTGAGAGACAGAGTGATTGGAGAGAACATGACCGCCGTGATCGTCAAAGAGTTCAGAGAGCTCTTGCGTGACAAAAGAACTCTGGCCATGCTTATCCTCATGCCAGTGCTTCTTCTGTTCATCTTTGGCTATGCCGCGAATTTTTCAGTTGAGAAGGTTTCAGTCATTGTCATCGGAAAAAACGCGGATCAATACGCTGAAAAGCTGGAGCAATACGATGCTTGCAAGGACGGAATGACCATCACCAGCACCGATGAGCATATGCATGGAAGAAACGACGCCGAGACTCTTTTGCGAGACAGAAAGGCGGATGCAGTCATCACCGTAAAGGGCGATGCCGCAGATAAGCAGAGCGGAATTCTGGGGACAGACGCTCATGCCTACATCGACGGTTCAGGTCTATTCGCCGCGCAGTCCGCCAGAAAAACGGTATTGCAGCTCGCTGGCGAAGATATGCAGCAGAACGCAAAGGAAGCCAAAAAGAATGCCCTGAAAACGCAGCAGGGAAAAATGAGACAGTTCGAGCAGCAACTACAGGAGTATCAGCTCGCCGCCCAGCAGGCAGCGGCAAAGGGCCAGCCCGCACCGCCAAGACCTCAGCTGCCCTTGGAAAAGAACAGCGACATGTCAAAGGAAATGAACAGTGCCCATTCCAATGATGCCAGCACATCCGCCATGACGATCTTCTTCAATCCTGACTTGAAAACCTCTTTTGTCATGATTCCGGGACTTATCGGCCTGATCATAACGCTGATCGGCACCATGATCACCAGTATCGGACTGGTCAGAGAACGGGAGCAGGGCACGTTGGAACAGCTCGCTGTTATGCCACTGAACCCATTCAGCATCATTATCGGGAAGATAGCCCCCTACTTCCTGCTTGCCTTGGCAGACATGGCTATCATCACCATCTTGGGCATATGGGTATTCGGGATTCCCTTCCGTGGCAATTTCTGGATATTTCTGCTGGGAACAGTCCTGTTCCTGTTTGTAGTGCTGGGCATAGGCATTTTCATTTCGACCATATCCCAAAACTCTGGACAGGCTGTACAGATGGCAATGATGATTGTCATGCCGCAAATGCTGCTTGGCGGCATCATCTTCCCGCTTGAATCCATGGCGGCATCAGTTCGATGGATCGGGTACATAATTCCGCTTACATGGTTCAATCAGATGGCCCAGGGAATCATGCTTCGCGGGTCGACATGGGAGTCGCTATGGCTGCCCGTGACGATACTGTCCGCTGAAGCAGTGGTGCTGTTCTCCCTCGCCTCGCTGAAACTGCGCCGCCTACTCACTCGAGGAGGGGCACGATGAGCAAGGATCAGGACGTTAAGGAAATAGGCAGACAGAACAATAGTCTTGAATTGAAGGATATCAATGTCTCCTTTAATGGAGTCAAAGCGCTTGATTCCTTCACCGGGACATTCTCTGCAGGCAGCCTGACCGCATTCACCGGCGGAGACGGCGCGGGCAAGACCACTCTGCTGAAGCTGCTGGCTGGCCGAGTGAAAGCGGCTTCCGGGAAGATTGCAGGACTGCCCAGCAAGGAACGCATCGGCTACCAACCTGCGGATTCAGGAGTATGGCGCGACATGACCGTGCTGGAAAATCTACGGTTTGTCGCTGGCGCCTACCATATGAACTCTGCGCACGCTCAAGAACGCATTGACTATTTAATTGAAAGTGCAGGATTGATGGACGCACGGAACAGATTGGGAGGGCAGCTCTCAGGAGGAATGCGCCAGAAGCTCGGAGTAATCATGGCAGCACTGCACGAACCCGACCTCCTCCTGCTCGACGAGCCGACTACAGGCGTCGACCCGGCCAGCCGCGAAGACATTCTTGCTCTGATATCATCCCAAGCGGTCGAGGGCAGGACCGTCTTGTTCGCTACAACATATCTGGACGAGGCGGCCCGTGCCTCGACTCTGTATCTGATGAACCAAGGAAAACCCCTGTATGTGGGCGATCCGCAAGCTATGCAGAACGATGCACCAGGCAAATTATGGCAGGCCTCGCTCGACATCGGAAAGCCGATGATCCTGCAATCTTCCTTCGGAACCTCATTGCAAGCACGCCCTTCAAAGGTTGCCTACCATAACTGGCAAAGGGGCGATACCGTTTATATCTGGACATCGCCAAAGGACAGCAGAGCACCTCAAGATTTTCGCCGCACCGATTTTGACTTGGAGAATGCATCCATCGCTTTTCTTCTCTCCGACGAAGAAAAGGGGCATGCCACTGCTTCTGCGTCAGCAACGTCGGAATCGGATTCTACAGACAAGCCCTGCAAGGCTTCAGCATCCATCATCCATACCAGCAAACCCTGCGTCAACGCTGTGTCGATCACCAAGCAATTCGGATCGTTCAAGGCTCTCAATAAGGTATCGCTGCAGGTCAACCCAGGTCAGATACTTGGGCTTATCGGCGGGAACGGCGCAGGAAAGACAACGCTCATCAGGATTCTTCTTGGGCTTGAGACCATGGACAAGGGATGGGTGTCCATGTTCGGGGGAAAGCCCAGCTTCTCCACACGTCGACTTATAGGATATGTCCCTCAAGGCCTTGGACTCTACCGAGCATTGAGCGCTAGGGAAAACATGCAGTTTTCGGCTGATATCTATAAGGTGGCAGCGCGCGGATGGACCGCCCTCTATGCTGATTCTTTAGGAAAGCGACCAGTCGGTAATCTGCCGCTTGGCTCCCAACGGCTCCTAGCCTATGCCATCGCTGCCGAGCACCAGCCAAAACTGCTGGTTCTTGATGAACCCACTTCGGGAATGGATCCCGTATCACGAATGCGTTTGTGGCGTGAGCTTCACCGTACAGCCGCCAACGGTGTAGGAATATTGGTAACCACGCATTATATGAGCGAAGCATCACAGTGTGACCGCTGCCTTATTCTCTCACATGGCCACACGCAGGCGGAAGGGACCTTGGAAGAAGTCCTACGCGGGCACTCCTCCATCATGGTCCATACAAACAGGTGGCGGGACGCCTTTGCACTGTTGAAGCAGGCCAACCTGCCAGTCACTCTGGACGGGAAAACCTTACGGGTCATGAATGGAAGCGAGACGGAGGTGCGGAAGGCCTTAGCCCCCTTGGGCATGACCCAGTCAGAATGCGCCATACGCCAAACGGATGCGACCTTGGAAGAAATTCTGGCCAAAGGTTCTCGATGATCCCGAAACAAACAACAATAAACTTGGGGGGCATCCGGCATAGTCCCCTCCAGGTAGGCCGACACAATCCACGAGCAGCGATACAGCTTTCGACAATGGCGGGCTGATCTTTGCCCTGACAATCCAGCAACTCGAAGATCATAGCCAGCACTGCAAAGTCTCGCTGCTGTGTAGTCCTGCTCGGGGGAATCGCAATCCAACCATCGATCAGGTCCACTTTGAAACCGGTAGAAGGCCCTATGCGCTAAAGCCTAGTTCGCATTAGATTCTACGGATAGCGGGATAATCAGTCGCTGCACATACGCAGCCATTCTATAAGCAGCAGAATTCCACTCAGGATCAGCCTTGGCACAAGGAAATCCATAAGTGTTCGGTACCGGAGTGCAGTGGAGTGACGCTCAGGCATGCAGTCAAAAAGTCCGCCTACCCCTTCAGCAGACCAAGAAAACCGGGCGGAATTGAAGTTGATGCATGATGAGCCCAATCTATCAGCAGACAGTTTCCAATATGATATAGTTTCTATAATGAAATTAAATAAGCCGTCCTCCCTCTACGAGGCTCTCATGTATCTGCAGTGCGAATTCGTGGCAGAGCGCAACAGGGTCAATCCGGGAAGCATCACCTGGCAGCAGTTCGACATACTCACCGTTCTGCGTACAGGAGCGTCCATGCCCTCGCAGATTGGACAACGGCTCGGCATGAGCCGATCCAAAGTCTCCAAGAATCTGAGCAGGCTGCGCGATCTTGGATATATCAGACAGATGCCGGATACTCATGATCGGCGCGAGCTGGAGACCAGCCTGACCCAGGATGGCCGGGACATGCTCGACATCATCGATCAACAGCATAAGACCCTTGAGGAGGATGCCCGACAAGTCTGGTCCGAAGACGAACAGAAAGAGTTCGCTGCCCTTGCCAACAGGCTGATCGCCAAGCTGCGCCAGGAGCGAGTCGCCCAATGAGGACCGAGTGCATATTTATTGATCGGGCCTCCACGCACAACCTCAAGCAAGTCTCGCTGGCTATACCCAAGAGGGCCATCACCGTGGTCACAGGCCTGTCGGGTTCAGGAAAGTCGTCTCTCGTGTTTTCCACTCTGGCGGCCGAGTCACAGCGCATGATCAACCGCAGCTACAGCTCCTACATTCAGCAGCTCCTGCCCAAGTATCAACCTGCGGAAGTCGCGCGAATCGACAACCTGCCCTTCTCCATTGTCGTAACCCAGAAGCAGCTCTCGGGCAATGCCCGCTCGACTGTAGGCACCTACACCGATATCTACACGGCTCTGCGCCTGCTGTTCTCCCGCATGGCCCAGCCCTTCATCGGGTATTCCATGACGTATTCCTTCAACAATCCTGCGGGGATGTGTCCGACCTGCCAAGGCCTGGGAACGGTGCGCAGTCTGTTGCTTGATCACCTGCTCAATATGGATCTCTCACTAAAGCAGGGACCAATCAACTTTCCCACCTTCCAGCCGGGAGGCTGGAGACTGACCAGGTATACGGATTCAGGCTACTTTGACAACGATCTGCCCCTACGGGAATGGACCAGCGGTGACCTTGACTTCCTGCTCTATGGCAAGAGGCAAAAACCGGCACACCCAGGCCCCGCCTGGCATAAGACAGCCATGTATGAAGGATTGGTGCCTCGAATCACCAAGACCTTCATCAATCAGAGCAACGACAAATACCAGCATGAGCTGGAGCCGGTAACGCGGATCACCCAGTGCCCCGACTGCCAAGGGACCAGGGTCAACGCCAAGGTCCGCTCGGCAAGGATCGCGGGATTGAACATAGCCGACTGCTCCGCCATGAGTGTGGCCGACCTGCAGAAATGGCTGAAGAAGATTCATGACGATCAGGCTGACACCATTCTGCAGGACCTAGAGCGCAAGACAGCCAACCTGATAACAGTTGGTCTGGGCTACTTGAGTCTGGAGCGCGGCACCTCTACGCTTTCCGGAGGAGAGGGACAGCGTCTGAAAATCGCCAACTGCCTGAACAGCCCCCTGAATGACGTTCTCTACATCTTCGACGAACCAAGTGTCGGCTTGCACCCCCATGACCTGATCGGGATCAAGAAAATCTTCAAGGGCTTACGAGACAGGGGCAATACGGTAGTGATCGTGGATCACGACCCCGAGCTCATCGCCATTGCGGACCATATCGTCGACATGGGGCCAGGAGCAGGCAGCGAAGGCGGACGGATCGTCTTTGAAGGGGACTATCAGTCTCTGCTGGAAAGCGGCACAGCCACTGGCAGAGCCCTGTCAGATCCAGGCTCGGCGAAAGAACCGGCGGCGCCTTCGCACGGCTTCTATGCAATAGACAAGGTCACTGCCCGCAACGTCAGAGGAGCCCGCGCCAAGATACCTAGACATATGCTGACCGTGGTGACCGGAGTGGCCGGCTCAGGTAAGAGCACGCTGATCAGGGAAGGCTTCATGGCTCAGCATGATGCCATACTCCTGGACCAGAAGCCGATCAAGGCCAGTGGACGCTCCAACCTGTTGACCTTCCTGGGCGTCTTCGACCCGCTGCGCAAGGCCTTCGCCAAAGCCGCAGACGAGTCCCCCTCACTCTTCTCGTTCAACGCTGCCGGAGCCTGTCCAGTCTGCAAGGGCAAGGGAGTCGTCACTCTGGATATCGCCTACATGGGTGACACCAGCACTGTCTGCGAAAGCTGCCACGGAACCAGGTATTCACTGCAGGCTCTGTCTGCCAGATATCGCGGTCTCAGCATCGCCCAGGTGCTGAAACTGAATGCCAGCGAGGCCTCACGCCAATATCGTGAGGTGCTGGGCCCAGCCATGAGAGCCTTGGAGGATGTCGGGCTGTCTTATCTATCCGTTGGGCAGGCTCTCGATACGCTCTCGGGCGGTGAGTTGCAACGCCTCAAGCTGGCCAAGCTGCTCAAAGACGGAATTCATGAGACGCTGATTTTGGATGAGCCTACCAGCGGCCTGCATGAATCAAACATCCTGCAGCAGATTGCCCTCTTGCGCAGCCTCATCGCCAACAAAGGTCTTACTGTGATCGCTATAGAACATAATCTGCGCTTCATCGGTCAGGCCGACTGGGTGATCGACATGGGCCCAGGAGCCGGGAGTGAGGGCGGCAAGGTGCTATTCGAGGGGGCTCCGCTTGCACTGATGCGCCGAAATGACACTCCCACAGCCCGAGCCATGAATGCCTATTTCGGCTTTATCAAGGATGCAGCAGTGCAACCATAAGCGGCTGCATGCAGATCAGCAGAAGTTCAGCAGTCTTGCAGACGGCGCTTCTGCCTGCCATCATGATCGAAATTGTCATCATCAAGCCAGGTCTCCAACCGCTTTTTCACTGCCGGCCATTCACTATCCATTATGGAAAACCAATCCGTATCCCGAGTTCGGCCCTTATAGACCATGTCGTTTCTGAACCGGCCTTCAGCCTTGAATCCCAGCCTCAGCGCCGCCGCCCGGGAGGGCGCGTTGAGGCTGTCGCACTTCCACTCATATCGGCGATAGCCCAAGTCCTCGAAGACATGCCGAGCCATCAGATATTGGGCCTCGGTAGCCTGCCTGCTTCGCTGCAGCTCTTTAGTGTAAATGACATGACCCATTTCTGCGCTTCCCATGTCGGGCCTTATCCGCTGCAAGGCATACATGCCCAACAGATCAGACGAATCATGAAGCTTCATATGCTCGCTCATATCGGCGTCCTTCCCGCCTGCAGGCTGATCTGCACCAAGTTCAGGCGCAGACGGCTTGCGGAGAATAGCAAAGAAGAGCGGATCCCGACTTTCGAGCATGGATGCGAATCCCGAGTCGAATGCTGGTCTATCAGGGTAAAGGTCGTGAGTGCTATAGGTCATGATGGATTTGTCGCATTGGGGACCGAAAATCCGCTCATAGAAGGCATCGTCTTGGTTTTCATCCAAGGGCACTACCAGAACGGTTCTGCCGGTCAACTGGACAGGCTCCGGCATCATGGCCCCGGCAAACGAAATCATATCCCCAATAGGTTGTCCAAACTCATTGATTCTCATACCTGCATCTCCTCCCTTGGAACGATGCCCGCTCCGTCATCGTACGGAAGAAGGCAGCCCCGGAAGCACCCGCTATAGCCCCGTACGATCCTGGCACTTAGGATACCAAGCAAACACCCCAAAAGTTCGCATGGATCCGCATGACGCAGCCACGTTTGATCTCCCTTGCTGCCCCTTTATCATCTTGGCCGCAGGAGGCGGAACCGCCGTAATACCTGTCCACATGCACGCAAGCGGGAGGACCGACGCATCTGCAAGAATTAGACTGATCCGTAAGAGGAATGCCTGCCGAGCTTCAAACGGTATTCCCTCTGCCTATCGTCAGCATCGACCAAGGGAGCGATCACCATGTCCAAGGCTTTGATTGTCGTAGATGTTCAACCGACCTTCTGCGAAGGAGGTGAGCTGGGAGTCGAAGGGGGCAACGCCACAGCTGGCAAAATCGCCGACTACGTCCACGACCATGCCGGAGACTATGCCTACATGGCCACTACCCAGGATTGGCACATCGAACCCGGATCCCATTGGTCTGATCACCCGGATTTTGTGGACACCTGGCCCAAGCACGGCGTGGCCGGCTCACCCGGGGCGGAGCTTCATCCCAGAATTCGGGAGCTGGGCATCGCCCATCACTTCAAAAAGGGCCAGTATTCCGCCGCCTACTCCGGATTCGAAGGCATCGAGGACAACACTGATCGAATCCAGAGCAGGGAGGAATTCGCTGCGGCCAAGTCATCGGGAGTCACCTTGGCCGACGCACTGGCGCAGGCAGGAGTCGACCAGGTGGACGTAGCCGGCATCGCCGAATCTCACTGCGTCAAGGAGACAGCCTTGGATGCCGCAAAACTGGGCTACCAGGTCACGGTCTTCGAGGATCTGACCGTCCCTGTCAGCGAGGATCAGGGCGTCGAGGCTCGAAAGGCCATGGCCCAAGCAGGCATTCGTCTTCTTCCCTCCAGCAAGGACTAAGGGCAGCAGCGAAGGAATTCACCAGGGCTGAATGGTCGGGCCGACGGTGAATTCCGATACGTTGGTATCCTCAGGCTGATCAATGGCAAAGGCCACCACCTGAGCCACCCGTTCGGGATCGATCTGATAGCTGTCATATGTTTTGTTCATATTGGCCAGCGTCTGCTGGTCTGTGATGGTATCCAGCAACTCGGTCCGAATGGCCGCTGGATAAATGGTGGAGGTGCGGATATGGGTCCCCTCTTGGGCGGACTCCATCCTGAGCACCTCCATCAGATCACGCAGACCCCACTTGGTTGCCCCGTAGACCGCTCCGCCTGGATAGGCTTTGAGACCAGCCACCGAAGAGGTAGCGATGAACTGCCCGTGACGCTGCCCGGTGAACTCCGGCAGGGCCGCAGCAATGCCGTACAGCGCGCCTTTGAGATTGACGTCGATGGTGCGTTCCCACTCGTCCACATGCAGGGCAGACAGTGGCGAGTTAGGCATGAGCCCAGCGTTGAGAAATACCACGTCCACCCCGCCGAACTGCTTCTTGGCGAAAGCCACGAAGTCCTCATTGGCCTGCCTATCGGTAACATCCAAAGCCACGGAGGCCGCTTGGCCACCCGCCTGGACGATATCATTGACAATCTCATCAAGCCGATCCTTGCGGCGAGCGCCCAGCACCACCTTGGCCCCTCGCTGCGCCAACAGCCTCGCCGTGGCCTCCCCGATGCCGGACGAAGCACCGGTGATCAGCACTGTCTTATCCTCAACAGTCATAGCAGTCCCGCCTTTCCTTGATCTTCAATCGACCTGATGGTACAACCTCCAGTCGCTGGAAGCGCAAGTTTTTACAGCAACCAGATCCACGCCAACAATCATGACCAAGTACGTGGTAATGGACTGACCTTTTGGGAAGAACAGATCTGCCAGGACCGCGCCAGCATGGGCGCATGTAGAATCGACGCAGTAATCCACGAAGAAAGGCGGCGGCACTGCCATGAGCGCAAGGAACCAGAGTCGCACTCCGTTTTCCCTCCTGATGGCTGTCTATGCCGGGGACACGCCCTCTTTCGTTGCCCGCGCATTGAAATCCGACACCATCGAACAAATCCTGATGCCCAATCAGGTAGTCATTGTGTGCGACGGTCCATTGAGCAGAGAACTGTCCCAGTTGATTGATGGATATCCGACTGGGCTGAAGACGCAGTTGGTCCACGCCAACAGAGCCGATCAGATGCCCGAGTTCACGATTGTGCGGCTGCAGGCCAATAAAGGCCTTGCCCACGCCCTAAATATCGGGTTGAAGTCCTGCAAGTACGAACTGGTGGCCAGGGCAGACAGCGACGACATATCCCGCCCATCAAGATTCAGCGTGCTCATCCCCCTGCTGGCCTCATCAGGTTTAGATGCCTTGGGCAGCGCCATCCAGGAGTTTTCAAAAGACGAGCACGCTCCCGGCCGGATCCGATATCTGCCAGAGGGAGGATCCGAACTTCGGACATATGCTACGCTGCATTCCCCCCTGCACCACCCCAGTGTGGCCTTTCGCAAAACCAGTGTGCGCAGGGTGGGCGGTTACCCGGAGAATGCCGGGCGCTTCGAAGATTACCGTCTTTGGGAAACCATGCTGGTCGCTGGCGAACATATCGGCAACATCAAGGAACCTCTGGTCCTTTATCGATCCAATACGGCTATGTATCATCGAAGAGGCGGCATGCGCATGTTCCGTGACGAGCTGCGGCTCCAAAACGATTTTCTGCAAGATGGCTTCATCAGCCCGACACAATATGTCAGAAACATTCTCATCCGCGCCTGCTACCGTCTGCTTCCGGACCAAGTACGCGGCTGTCTGTATGCCATCATGACCACCCTGCTCAACCGGTTCCATGGGAAGTCGGTGAATGACAGCCGAAAGAAGTGACTCATGCAATCAACCCTGATGACCTGGCAACAATCCTGGCCACTGCTGCTGTTCATCATCACAGCGCTGTACCTGCCCGGATGCCTGCTGGTGACAGCACTGGGCTACCGCAAACCCATCTTCGTAATAGCGCTTGGCCCTGTGGCCTCCATCGCACTTGCCGGCATTGACGGCGTGCTCTTCCAGCCGCTCGGCATATCCTGGAACTGGCGTTCCTACGGGCTTTCGGCCATAATACTCATTGCCGTCATTCTCCTGGCACGTCAGCTTTTCGATCATTTTCGCACTTCAAATGGAGTTGGCCGAGAATCCTCTACGCCTCCTAAGAATGAAGGAAAACCCAGACTTCGATTGAGGCACTTCCTTCCGGCAGTCATCGGCACAGCGCTGGCTGCCTGCAACATCGGCATCAGGCTGATGCATGCCGCGCCCTCGCCGGATCAGGTCACGCAAAATTACGACTCGGTCTTCCACTACAACGTAGTGGCACGAATCGTGCTCACCGGTCAGGCTTCATCCCTGCACGCTCTGCCGCCCATCAGGGAAATATACCCCATAGCATTTCAGGAATTCGCTGCCATGGGAGCGCTGGCCTACAGACCTGCGACGGCAGTCAGCGCCGTCACATGCACCTGGCTGATCTTTGCTGCTCTGATATGGCCGGTCTCCATGCTCTTTCTGATCAGAACCCTGCTGGGCAGACATGCATGGAGCGATCTGCTCGCACCGGTACTCGCCTCATGCTGCGCGGGCTTCCCCTTCCTCCTGCTGGATTGGGGCACCTTATACTCCATGTTCGCCGGCCAGGTCATACTGCCCATCTTCGTTGCGCTTACCTGGTCCTGGTGTACACACGGATGGCAGGAAAGCCACCGATCAGCAGTTGGCCTTGCCTGGATTCTTCTCAGCATCGTCGCCGTCTCCTTCTGCCATTTCAGGGTCATGATGACCGGCGCTCTTCTTGTGCTGCCGCTGATGCTGTCTTGGCTGATCCGGGCAGGAAGGAAGTTGGCTACAATCAACAAGCATCGTTTCCGCGTAGCCGCCGGGGCGTTGACTGCGGGATTCCTGGTCGTGCTGGCTATAGGGCTAAAGATCTTCCACAATCTGTACCTGCGTGGTCCCGCTCGGAAAATATCGGATCATCTCAACGGCGGCCCGGCACAGCCCACGGAAGACCTGCCATCCGCCATGATGCGCTTCCTGCTGGGGCAGCCCATCGATTCAGGCAACCATCGGCTGCCGGTCTACTGGCCCCTGGCTCTGGCCTTGATCCTGGCTCTGATCGTGCTCTGCCTGCACCACAGCAGAAAGGATATGATCCTTGTGTCCTCCTTCCTGCTGCTGGGCCTGGTCTTCGTGGCTTGCGCAGGCACCCATGCCGATTGGGCCAAAATCCTTACTGCTTTGTGGTACAAGGATCAACGTCGCCTATTCTCTGCTTGGCCTGTAGCGGCCATACCCATCATGTGCATGGCCCTGGAGCATGCCATCGAAGCCGTGAAACACCGTGCACCGCAAGCCGAAAGGATGATATCGCTGCCGGCTGTGATGTTGGCAGCCCTGGTAGCCGTGCTGATCTGCGCCGTGAATCCGCAGTCGGACTCCATGGAGAAGACTTTGGGCTCGACATATGCCTTCGCAGCCAACAACGCGGATGCCCCGATGCTGTCAACTGACGAATTCCTGCTGATGAAGAGAATGGGCCGTCATGTGTCAGCCCGCGAGCAAGTCCTGTCCGACCCATGGAATGGCAGCGGATATATGCTAGCTGTCGGCGGTACCACACCGTTCTACGCTCATCTGAACATGAATTGGGACCACGATCATGCCTATCTGGCCACAAACTTCGAGCACATAGACTCAGACCCACAGGTGTGCAGGATCCTGACCGATCATCACATTGACTGGTATGCGGATATGGGCGGACCATATGTTGTCAATGATCCCCAGCATCAGATCTTCAATAGCCTTCATCCCGTTCCGCAAGCCCTTCGACTGGTCGACAGCCAGGGCCGGGCGAAGCTCTACCGAATCACCGCCTGCCGCCCCTGATCGACACTGTCGATCAGTGCCTGAACATCGGGTTCCTGGGCAAACAGATCATGATTGCTGCCAGGGCGTGCAGCCATGCCGGCTTTGAATCCTCGAGACAAACAATGCAGGATCTGCCGCCGATCATGCGCCCTGACAAGGGTAAGAAGCCACCGTCTGCCAGTAGCAACGAGCAGTGCCAGAAGCTCAATCGCCGTGAAATTGCCTCTGCTGAATCGGAACATCCATATCTTGTTGCGCACCTCATAGAAGAAGCGAGAACCAGGGTCGGCATCGCTGGAGCCAAAGACCTTGGTCTTATGCCATACCCGACTGGCAGGAACGTAATAGCCGACGCCTGCCTTCAGCAGTCTGGAAGTGTACTCGAAGTCGTCATTCCAAAGGAAGTAGGCAGCCCGCGGCAGGGTTCCTGCAGCTTGGATGGCCTTGACATTCACCAGACAGGATACGAAGGATAGGGAGCGGACCTGGTAGGCATGGGCGCTGGCCTGCAGCTGCGGTCTGCCTCTTCTGATCGGCAGACGTCGACGAGGCTTGTTCATCCCATGCACTCTGCCATCGATCCACACAGCCTCAGAGCCCAAAACGGACGGCCAGGAGCCATTATCGGCGCGAGCCTCTGAGGCAGCATCGAGCAAACCGGACAGGGCATTAGGCTGGGGCACCACATCGTCATCCATCAGCCACAGGTAGGCTTCGCGCTGAGGAGGGATCTTCGCCAGGGCCGCTGCCATTCCAGCCACGAACCCTCCTGCACCGCCCATATTATGATGCAAACGGATCAGGTCAGGCTTCAAGGGGTGCGACAAGACCACGTCTGCCGATCCGTCCTCGCTGGCGTTGTCCACGACAAGGACTTGATCAGGCTTGCGGGACTGGCCGCTTATGCCATCCAGGCACTCCTGAAGGAGTTTCGAACGGTTGTAGGAGACAACAACAGCGACGACAAAAAACCTCATAGTGTGCATTGTAACGATAGGTGAGGGTCAAATACTGAACTATAGTTGGTTCTTAAATTCCCCATAGTGGACATCCGAGCAGCCGAGCCACAGGTCAATGGGAGCATACCAACCAAGCAGCAGTTGGCTTGTTCCGATTCCATAAGAGGAAGGTCGCAGCAATGTCGACGACTCCGACAAGGCCCTCATCACGAAAACAGGCTGTTTATCCGTACCTGATCGTGCTGTCGGGCATCGTCTTCACGGCCATACCGGTATCGCTGGTCTGCAGTTGTGCAGGCATCTTCTTCACGCCTGTCAGCAGCTACTTCCATGTTCCCAAGGCCGCATTCACCGGGTATTTCAGCATATTCAGCATCACCATGGTCTTCTTCCTGCCAGTGGCCGGATGGCTGATGCACCGCTACGATCTGCGCATTGTCCTGACGGCAAGCACCATCCTGGCTGGACTGGGCTGTCTGGGCATGTCTCGATCATCCGCCATGTGGCAGTTCTATCTGTGCGGAGTGATTCTGGGAATCGGCATGCCGGCCATCCTCTATCTGTCAGTGCCCACGCTCATCAACGCTTGGTTCCGCAAACGGGTCGGGTTCTTCATCGGGCTGTGCATGGCCTTCACCGGCATAGGCGGGGTAATCTTCAACCAGATCGGCACCATGATCATCAGGTCCGCCCCTGATGGATGGAGGCGGGGATACCTGGTTTTCGCCATTCTCATTCTGGTGGTCACCCTGCCTTTCACCATCTTCGTCATCCGCAGCACGCCCGAGCAGATCGGCCTGCATCCCTACGGTGTCGACGACCAGCAGTCCACGACCGCTGAGAAAGTCACCAATAGCGCAGGCGCCGTAGACAAGGGCAACAAGAGCTCGGAACCTGTCGCCTCGACCGTGGGCATGACTGCTTCCCAGGCCTTGCATTCCCCTGCCTTCTGGGCGCTGGCGCTCTTCTGCGGTCTGATCACGATGAACCAGACCATCTACCAGTTCCTGCCCTCCTATGCGGCATCCCTGCCATCCATGGCGGCCTACACCGGCCTGATCGCCTCCTCCTGCATGGCCGGCCAAGCCATCGGCAAGGTCATCCTGGGCATGGTCAACGACGGCAGCATCGTGGGCGGGCTCTGCTTGGGCATCGGCGGCGGCATCATCGGCGTCTGCCTCATGGTCGCCTTCCCCGGATTGCCCGTGATACTGCTGCTAGGAGCCTTTGCTTTCGGTCTGGTCTACGCCTGCACTACGGTGCAGACGCCCATCCTGGTTACAGCGGTCTTCGGCTCGCGCGACTACACCAACATCTACTCCCGCATCCAGATGGTAGGATCGCTGGCCTCAGCCTTCGCCGCTCTCTTCTGGGGCGCCATCGCTGACCAGCCCCACGGCTACATCATCATGTTCGGTCTGAGCATCCTGATCATGGTGGCGGCCTTGTTCCTGGGCATTATTCCACTGAAAGGTACGCGCCAATCGGCCGCTCAAACCAGCTGACCGAACACTGCAACGACCCCTCTCATATGGTTTCGCCGCCCCTGGCTCAGCCGCTATGGGCGGATGGCGAGACCATGTCCTCCCGGCAACCTTGACCGGCCTGTGGATCTTGAGCTCCAGCCTCACCTGCTGGCGGCCGAAGCTCAAGGCGGCAATGGACTTACCATCCTGCACTCATGAATGCACGGGAGGGGCGTTGCTCATCCGTTGCCCAGTTCAGCCGTGTGCATCAACTGCCACCGAGACTGCAAACAGGGTTCAAAGAACCTGGCTGCCAAAATATGACAAGTACATATACAAATAATCAAGCTTGATTTTTGAGCCTATCTCAACTTGTGCACTAGCATTATCTTTACTACACTTACATTTGACATTGACGTGACGTTCTGGCCCAATAATGAAGTCGTAGTTCCAGGCAGTCTCTTCCTCGAACTTATGAGTCAGTCGCCCGTCATCACATGGACGGCAAGGAGGCTTGTCTAGAATATGAAACGCATCATATCCATGACCCTGGCGACAGTATTCGCCTTGGCCACCGCAGGGGCCGCGGATCCGGCCTTCGCTACCACGGGGAGTCAGCTGTACCAAGCCAATGCTCCGTCAACCCTGGCTACAGGATCAAGTGCAAGGACGAAAGCTGCTGGCATCAATCCGCGGATTACTCCCGTCAATCCCGCAGACCACGAATGGTCTCTGGATTCCACTACCGTCAAGGGCGGCGAGGTGCTGGAAAAGTCCAATGGCTGGCTGCGCTTCAAGGCCTCAGCCGCCAATGGCAATTCCACGACGGCCAGCGAGCAGTACCCGGCCATCGCTGTGGACGCCACCACTTACGACTTCACCAGACCAGGAGCTCTGACCCTTACTATGAGCTCGCCCCAGCCTGGCACAGAAAACAGGTTCGGTTTCTATCTAGGGTACGGTAATCCCAATTCCGGTCTCTTTATCGGCTATGACTCCGGGGGGTGGTTCTGGCAGCGCTACGGCGGTGACGGTCAGTGGTACACGGGAACCAGACTTCCGGCACCGGCCCAGGATACCCCGACCACGGTAGGAATCACTTGGACTGGTCAGCGCGCAGGGCTCACCGTAGACGGGCGAGCGGCCTTCGAAGACGTCGACTACGGTCCAATGGCTGGCGCGCTAACCGGAAAGCTGGCCATGAAGGCTGGCGTCTACCAGAACCAGATCACTGAGGTCAAGCTCAAGCTCAAGGAAGACCCGGCCGATCTGCACTCGGTCGTCGGACGAATCGTCGATGCAGACGGCAAAGCCATCGCCGGGGCCAAGGTCCATACGACGGGAGCCTCGACACTGACAGATGCCGAAGGCGCCTTCACCCTGAAGCAGATCAAATCAGGCAAATACACCCTGCAGATCGGCAAGCAGGGCTACGAGGACATCACTAAGGACATACAGGTGGACCGCGCCGACCTGAACCTGGGATCCTTGCAACTGAACAAAGCCACCCCAGAGGCCAAGGTCACCCTGAGCACCTCCGAGATGAGCGTGCAGGTCAGAAAGCACTTCCCGTCCGTGGTTCAATACACCATGACCAAGCTGGACAACAGGGTCATGTACGGCCGACATGAGGATCTGCGTCGTCTGAACATCAATGGCGTGGACATGGATCTGACTGATTCGGACGTGACGTTCACCCAGCAGGGAACAGACAAAGCCACCTACCAGCTTCGCGCCCAAAAGCCCGACCAGAATATCGATGCCACAGTGACAGCGGTCCTCTGGCTCAAGGCCAACACCCTGCACCTGGACATCACCAAGATCGAAAACGCTGCTGGAGAAGACCACCCCATCCAGACCATAGCCCTGCCCGGACAGGATCTGGTATCCGTCAGCAGCGATCAGGACGGAGCCCAATTCACTGGTGCACGCATGTCCTCGAACACCCAGGTACCCGGCGACACCACCTTCTCTGTCACTGACGACACCACAGTCGATCCCAACAAGTCCGATTACGCCTACGGATTCGTCTCGGGAGGGTCACTGAGCGCCGGGCTATGGAGCAACAGCGAGCATGACGGCACCACGGCAGGCAGTTCAATGTCCGGAGGCGCTCGGAACACTCGCGTGCTCACAGACGCCAGCAGCGTTCATGGGTCAACATCCCTCGGACTGTCTAGCCCTGCCTGGTACTACCATCGTCAGGTTCGAGACTCCAAGAACCGCTCTTTCACAGTCGAACAGACCGAAATGCCCAAGATTGCCGTAGCCATTACAGGCGACGAGAACCAGGACGGCAGGGTCGACTGGCAGGACGGAGCCATCGCCTATCGGGCCATCATGAACAACCCTTATGGGGCCCAGGAAGTGCCGGATCTGGTTTCATGGCGTATTGCCATGAACTTCGGAAGTCAGGCTCAGAACCCCTTCCTCAGCACCTTGGACAATGTAAAGAAGGTGGCCCTCAACACCGATGGACTGGGTCAGTCCGTCCTGCTCAAGGGCTACGCCAACGAGGGGCATGATTCCGGACACCCGGACTATGGAGACATCGGCACCCGAATGGGCGGCGCCAAGGACATGAACACCCTGATGAAGGAGGGCGCCAAGTATGGCGCCCGCTTCGGCGTGCATGTCAACGCCGACGAGATGTACCCTGAGGCCAAGGCCTTCAATGAGGATCTGGTTCGCCGCCGGACTGACGGCAGCCTGCAATACGGCTGGAACTGGCTGGATCAGGCGGTCGGCATCGACGGCATCCACGATCTGGCATCGGGCTCCCGCCAAAACAGGTTCGGTGATCTGAAGAAAAAGGTGGGCGACAATCTGGACTTCGTCTATGTGGACGTCTGGGGCAATCAGACCTCCGGCAACGAAGACTCCTGGGAAACCCGCAAGCTCTCGAAGATGATTACCGACAACGGCTGGCGAGTAGCCACCGAATTCGGCGCAGCCAACGAAT
Source organism: Bifidobacterium sp. ESL0819 (assembly GCF_052606245.1). NCBI lineage: Bacteria > Bacillati > Actinomycetota > Actinomycetes > Bifidobacteriales > Bifidobacteriaceae > Bifidobacterium > Bifidobacterium sp. ESL0819. Next base: position 863,178 of record NZ_CP199587.1, on the reverse strand, counting down.
ATGACGCCTCCTTCCAGCACTGGGCGGCGGATCTGACCTACGGAGGCTACACCAGCAAGGGGCAGAACTCCCAGGTCATGCGTTTCCTTCGCAACCACCAAAAGGACAGCTGGGACGGCGACTACCCCTCTTACGGCGGCGCCGCCAATGCTCCTCTCCTAGGCGGCTACAGCATGAAGGACTTCGAAGGCTGGCAGGGCCGCAACGATTACGATGCCTATATAACCAACCTTTACACCCATGATCTGTCCACCAAGTTCATCCAGCACTTCAAGGTGATTCGCTGGGTCAACAACCCCTTGGACCAGCAATCTCCCAAGGATCCGTCAGCTAACAACGGCCAGGAGCGGATAATCCTGAAGGACGACCTAGGCCACCAAGTGGTCATCGACCGTGGATCCAATGACCAGTCATCGTCCGCCTACCGTGAGCGCACCATTACCCTGGACGGTCGAACCATCCTGCAGGGAGCGGTCTCGCCCGGAGACGGCAGCGGCCAAGGCACTGAGTCCTACCTGCTGCCATGGCTCTGGGACGCCAAGACAGGCAAGCCTTTGTCTGCGAACGACCAGAAGCTCTATCACTGGAACACCCGCGGCGGCAAGACCACCTGGACGCTGCCCGACTCCTGGCACGATCTGTCTACAGTCAAGGTTTACCGACTGAGCGACCAGGGCAAGACCGACCCATTGGATATACCCGTAGTCAACGGACAGATCACTCTGAACGCCAAAGCGGGGACCCCCTACGTGGTTCATCGCGGGGCCTCAGCCAATCCAAACATCGACTGGAGCACAGGTTCCCATTTGGTCGACACTGGCTTCAATGGCGGCAAGAAAAGCCTTGAGGACAACTGGAAGTCCAAGGGTTCCGGGAGCGCCAGCATCGTCAAAAGCGCTTCCAGCAATCCTATGCTCAAGCTGGATGGCCGAGTCGAATCAGCACAGACCATAAAGGATCTGGAGCCTGGTGCACATTATGCCCTCTATGTGGGCGTGGACAACCGCAGCGACGGCCAGGCGCGCCTGGAGGTCCGCAACGGTGACCGGGTGCTGGCCACCAACTCCACTGGACGCAGCATAGCCAGGAACTTTGTGCAGGCCGATCCCCACAACACCAACTGCGCCACGGTAGACGGCAGCAGCCTCTTCCAGAACATGTACGTCTTCTTCACAGCGCCAGATCAGGGCAATACGATTCTGACCCTTTCACATCAAGGTGATGGATCCGCCTACTTCGACAATCTGCGCGTGGTGAAGAACGAGTACAAGGGTCTGAAAACGGACGCAGATGGCGGCGTGAAGACCTTGACCAATGACTTCGAGCACAACGCCCAAGGCATATGGCCCTTTGTGGTCTCGGGCGCAGAGGGCGTGGAGGACAACCGCGTCCATCTGTCCGAGCTTCATGCCCCCTACACTCAGGCGGGCTGGGATGTCAAGAAGATGGATGATGTGCTGCAAGGAGATTGGTCGATCAAGATCAACGGTCTTACCGAACGCAACACCTTGGTCTACCAAACCATTCCCCAGAATGCCCGGTTCCTTACCGGAGCCACCTACCGAATCTCCTTCGACTACCAGGCCGGCTCCACCGGCTCCTACGCTCTGGCCATAGGGCAGGGCGAGTTCGACCCAGCCCGCACCCAGCTGAAACCCTTCGACAAGGCTCTGGGGACAACGGCCCACTACCAATTCGAGCTGACTGGCGGACCCCGGGATTCCTCCTGGTTCGGCATCTACTCGACCGACAAGGCACCTGACCGCCAGGGAACATCCGGCGATGCGGCCAACTTCGGCGGATATCAGGACTTCGTCCTGGACAACCTGCGCATCGAGCGGCTTCCAGACAAGTCCAAGACCCAGGAAGAGGCGCGAGCCAAACTCCAGGAGGTACGGGACCGCTTCGACGGCAGCCAGGCAAAGTACAGCGACCAGGCTTGGCTGACCTACCTGCATACGGTGGATCAGGCCCGTCTGCTGATCGAAAAGGACGGCTCAGGACCACAGGACTGGTCACGTGCTTACGGAATTCTGACCGCTCTTGAGAATTACATGGCCACAGCACCTGGTTCGCAGGCCAGCGATGCCAGCGACATAGCCAAGGATAGCTATGCGGTTACCGTGGGCAGCGAACAGCCCGATGTCGGCGGTACCGAGGGGCCCAAGGAATACGCTCAGGACGGCAAGCCGTCAACCTACTGGCACACCAAGTGGGGTGCAAACGCCCTTGCGGACGGCTCAGCCTGGTACCAATTCAACCTGCACGAGCCCGCCACCGTCAATGGGCTGCGTTACCTCCCACGGCCGGGCGGCGACTCGGTCAACGGCAAGATCAAGAGCTACAAGGTCACTCTGACCCGGAGCGAGAGGTCGGAGCCTGTGGAGATAACCGGCACCTTCAGCACGCAGACGACCTGGCAGAAGATCTCCTTCGACCCGGTCTCCAATGTGGTCGCAGTCAGATTGACCGCAACTGAAACCACTGGCATGAGCAGCTCGGAAGCCAATCGCTATGTATCAGCAGCCGAGCTTCGTCTAACCACCGATCGGGCTCTGCCGACCCTTGCTGAACCTGTAGACAAGGGCGAGCTGAAGGATCTGGTGGATCAGGCTGCCGGACTCAAGGAGGCCGACTACACTCCAGACAGCTGGAAGACCTTGCAGGACAAGCTGTCCAAAGCCAAGCAGGTGTTGGCCGACAACCAGGCCACGGCCTATCAGGTGGCCTTGGCTGCCGTCAATCTGCAGACGGCCATCAGTGGGCTTCAGTCCGCAACACCCGGAACTGGCACAGGCGGCATCGGCACGGGATCAGATCCTGGCAAGAATCCGATCACCGGCGCTGGCTCCGGTCTCGGTGCCGGCAATGGGAATATTCAGCAGAAGCCAGCCGATCCCAATGCGCATGGACAGAACAGATGGCTATCGGCGACAGGCGTTGCGGTGGCCTCCCTGCTGGTCATAGCCGCGATCGGCCTGGTCGCTGGAATTCTCCTGACCAGACGCAGTCATGCGAAACGAAGTTAACTAATAACAATAACCCTGACTGAAAGGAGCGGCGAGGTCTTGTGCCTCGCCGCTCCTTTCTGTATCGCCAACAAGCAATTACCCTCTTAATACGAATCCTCCAACAAGTCATCAGCATCAGGCATGGCTGACATGAAGCTGACGAAACCACGGCCAAGCCTGAAAATTGTTTTTGGCATCCATGCAAAGAAGACAGGCCGGTAAATTGTAAATAGTGTTGACAATTAGGCCGAGTGTGTTAATCTGAGACTGGTCGTCTAGTGACGACGACGGCCATTTACCGTAAAGGAGCGGGAAATGATATCTGAAAGGAAACGACTACTTGCCGCGGTGACGTCGTTGGCGGCCCTGAGCATAGCCCTGTCGGGTTGCGGCTCATCGGGGGCGTCAAATTCCTCGTCCGAAAGCGAGTCTTCCAAGTCGGACGAAAAGGTGCAGATCACCTACCTGCACCGGCTGCCGGACAAGCCGAACATGACCCCCGTCAATGACATCGTCGCGCGGTGGAACAAGTCCCACCCCAACATCCAGGTCAAGGCGACCAAGTTCAACGGCAAGTCGGCCGAGATGATCAAGAAGCTGGAGACCGATGTCAAGGCCGGCAACGCACCGGATCTGGCTCAGGTGGGCTATGCCGAACTGCCGGAAGTCTACACCAAGAGCATGCTGGAGGACGTCAGCGACGAGGCCTCCCAGTACAAGAGCAACTTCTCCCCCGGCGCCTATAAGCTTATGGGCATTGACGGCAAGATGTTTGGCCTGCCGCAGGACACTGGCCCGCTGGTCTACTTCTACAACAAGGCCGAATTCGACAAGCTGGGCATTTCAGTGCCTACCTCCAAGGATCAGCTGATCGAAACCGCCAAGAAGACGGCTGCACAGGGCAAGTACATCATGTCCTACCAGCCCGACGAAGCCGGCAACATGATGCCAGGCCTGGCCGGCGCCACCAAGCCTTGGTACACCGTGAAGAACGATGCCTGGGTGGTGAACACTCAGACCGACGGATCCAAGCAGGTGGCTGATGTGTATCAGCAGCTGCTGGACGCCAAGGCCGCCCCAACCAATCCCCGCTGGGACCCCTCCTTCGATGCGTCGCTCAAGAACGGCCAGCTGATCGGCACTGTTGGCTCAGCCTGGGAGGCACCTCTTATCGTTGACACCATGGGCGATACCGGCAAGGGCGACTGGCGCGTAGCCCAGCTGGGCGACTGGTTCGGCAACTCCGGCAAATCCAGCCCCGACGGCGGATCCGGCGTCGCTGTGCTCAAGGGCAGCAAGCATCCTCAGCAGGCTATGGAGTTCCTCAACTGGTTCAACACCCAGGTCAAGGACCTGACCTCCCAGGGTCTCGTGCTGGCCGCCACCACCGAGGATGCGAAGACCCCCGAGAGCTGGTCATCCTTCTTCGGCGGCCAGGACCTCATGAAGGAGTTCGCTACAGCCAACAAGAACATGGGCGACTTCACCTACATGCCTGGCTTCTCCTCTGTATCTGCGAACATGACAGAAACTGCCGCCAAGGCTGCCACCGGGCAGGCCAAGGTTGCCGACATCTTCTCGCAGGCGCAGACGACCTCTGTAGCCACCCTCAAGGACTACGGCCTGGCCGTCGCCAAGTAATCGACGCCATCAGGGCCGAACGGGACCATCCCCGAAGTTTGGGACCCGAAGCCGGTGAACGTGTTTCGGGTCCTCAACATGCTCGGCCATAATCACATTTTCTCTTCAAGACAAGGACAGGTGTACCCAGAATGAGTGCTATACGGCGGTCGTCAGCTGCCCGACCGGGCAGAACGGGACGCTCGGATGCGGTGAAACGGGCCGAACGCACGGGCTGGGCTTTCATGGCCCCCTTCGGCATCCTGTTCATCGTGGTCTTCATCATCCCCATCATCTATGCCATTTATTCCAGCTTCTTCCAGGATGTCGCCTCGGGCGGCGGAGCCTATGGAGGCGGAACCATGGTCAATAAATTCGTGGGTCTGGCCAACTTCAAGTATGTGGTGACCTCTGGCGACTTCTGGTCAGGGATCGAACGAGTGCTGATTTATACCGTGATTCAGGTGCCCATCATGATCATCGCCGCCCTGGCGCTGGCCATGGTGCTGGATTCCTACATGGTCAAGCATGTGACCCCTTTCCGACTGGGATACTTCCTGCCCTATGCCATCCCCGGGGTGGTCGCATCCATCATCTGGGTCTTCCTCTATAACCCACAGATCTCGCCCATCGTCAAGGGTCTGTCCTCCCTGGGCATCACTGTTGATTTCTTTGCCGGCAAGGTCGTGTTGGCATCCATGGCGAACATCACCACCTGGACCTTCACCGGATACAATATGCTTATTTTCCTAGCGGCCCTGCAGGCCATCCCGCATGATCTGTATGAGGCGGCTCGCATTGATGGGGCCACCGGCCTGCAGATCGCCCTGCACATCAAGCTGCCCAACGTGCGCGGCGCTGCTCTGCTGGCCATGCTGCTCTCCATCATCGGCACCATCCAGCTCTTCAATGAGCCCCAGGTCATGCAGACAGCCGATCCGGGCATCTCCAACTCCTTCACGCCCATGATGATGGCCATGAACACCTCCCGTGGGACATTGACCCCCAAGGGCAATGGTCCGGCATCGGCCATCGCCATCGTCATGGCCCTGATTGCCGGCGTGCTGGCCTTCCTCTACGCCTGGATTGAAAGGAAGGTGAACGAATAATGCGCATCTTTCACTCAAGAAGCGGATCCACCCAGGAACTGCCACGCTCCATGCGTCCCTCCCACCTGGCCAAGATCATCACCGTGGCCGTCCTGATCATCACCTTGATCTACTTCCTCTTCCCCATCTACTGGGCCATCATCGCCTCTACCAAGTCGCCTTCCCAGCTGATCGGCAGCAATGGCATCTGGTTCGCATCGAGCCTCAAGGACCTGCCTGGCGCCATCGCCACCAACTACAGCAAGCTGCTGGGCTGGACGCATACCAGGTTCTGGCAGTGGGTTGCCAATTCGTTGATCTACTCAGGCGTATCTGCGGCGATCGGAACCATCGTCTCGGTCATGGCCGGCTATGGAACAGCTAAATTCAACTTCCGCGGGAAAGGCATAGCGATGGCCGTCGTCATGGCGTCCCTGCTCATGCCTGCCGCCCTGATGACCATTCCTCAGTACTCCATCTTCCAGGCCCTGCATTTGGACAACACCATGCTGTCCATCATCATCCCCTGTTCGGTCTCGCCCTTCGGATTCTTCCTAGGAAGGGTATATGCACAGAGTTCAGTGCCCACGGAACTGCTGGAGGCAGCCAGAATCGACGGAGCCGGCGAGGCGCGCATCTTCTTCACCATCGTCCTCAGGCTGCTGGCGCCGGCCATGGTGACCATCTTCCTCTTCCTGTTCGTAGCCACCTGGAACAACTTCCTGCTGCCGCTGATGATGCTCTCCGGCGAAGGGCTCTACCCAGTGACCCTGGGTCTGTATGGCATGGTCTCCCTGCCCACCTTCAACGACAGAGGCGCCCTGATGATGGGGGCCCTGCTAGGCGTGCTGCCGGTCATCATCCTCTTCCTGTTCCTGCAGCGGTTCTGGCAGGCCGGTCTCGCCGCCGGCGCCGTCAAGGGCTGAAGATCATCCACCGACCAACCCATACATCCGCGAAGGAGCATGCTGACATATGAGCACCACAGGCCGATTCACGTTGCCCGGCGAAGAGCATTTCGTCAAGCAAACCGAGGAGCTTTGCCAACGGTGGGGGGCGGATGCCATCCGCAACTCCGACGGCACCAGTCTGGACAAGGAATTGCTGGGGCTGGGGAAGAAAGTCTATAGCGCATATTTCCCAGCCAGGGGCTATAACGAGTGGATCCGCGAGCATATGGACGAGACGCCGCAGGTGTTCCTGCTGACCGATCGGGTCGTGGCTCAGAACGGGCGGGTCGACATCGATCTGATGGCCGGCTTCTTCGACCAGCAATTCACTCCCAACCGTGATGACGACCCCCACCGATACTGGGAGGTGATAGACCGGACCACCGGTGCGGTGCTGCCTGACGAATCCTGGAATCTGGATCCTGACTTGGACCGCGTCCACATCGAGGGCGCCATGCCGATGCATGAATATACGGTCACCTTCCTGGCCCGGATCATCTGGGATCCAGTGGAGATGTACAACCACCTGACCAATGACTGGGGCGACCGGGAGCATCAGATTCCTCTGGATATCTACCACCCCGCCACCCGTGACTTCGCCATGAAGGCCTTCGCTCGATGGCTGGAGGCGAACCCCTCCACCGATGTGGTTCGCTTCACTACCTTCTTCTACCAGTTCACACTGCTCTACGACCAGGATCAGCAGGAAAAGATCGTCGACTGGCTAGGCTACGCCTGTACAGTCAGCCCGAGAGCCATCGAGGATTTCTCACAGGAATACGGATACCGCCCACGGGCCGAGGACTTCGTTCGGGACGGTTCCTACAATTCCTCCTTCCTGGTCCCCACGCGGACACAGCGCGACTGGATGGACTTCATCAGCCGTTTTGTAAGGGCCAATGTGGCCACCATGGTCGATATGACCCACGCAGCCGGCAAGGAAGCCATGATGTTCCTAGGCGACCAGTGGATCGGCACCGAACCCTATCGGCCCGGGTTCTCCGATCTCAAACTGGATGCCGTGGTCGGTTCCGTCGGCGACGGAACCACCCTGCGCATGATCGCCGACGTCCCCGGCGTCCGATACACCGAGGGACGATTCCTTCCATATTTCTTCCCAGACACCTTCCATGAGGGCAACGACCCCAGCATTGAAGGCTTGGACAACTGGAGAAAGGCCCGACGAGCCATCCTGCGCAGCCCCATATCGCGCATGGGCTACGGCGGCTACCCTTCGCTGGCGATGAAGTTCCCCAAGTTCGTGGACACCGTGGCAGCCATCGCCGAGGAGTTCCGCGACCTGCACCGGCACACTGGAAGCCGTCCAGCCGCCACACAGCTGACGGTGGCGGTGCTCAACTCCTGGGGGGCCATGCGCTCCTGGATGGCCTATACCGTGGCCCATGCCCTGCCCAATCAGCAGACCGCCTCCTACTACGGCATCCTGGAGGCACTCTCCGGCATGCGAGTCTCCGTCCGTTTCATCAGCTTTGACGATCTGCTGAATCATGGCGTGGACCCGGACATCGACGTCATCATCTGCGGCGGGCCGGAAGGCACCGCCTTCAGCGGCGGAACGGTCTGGAAGAACCCCGAGCTGATACGGATCCTGCGCACTTGGACGAAAAACGGCGGCGGCCTGATCGGGGTCGGCCAGCCCACGGCTCTGGACTGGCAGGGACGCTTCTTCCAACTGGCTGACATCTTTGGCGTGGATCAGGAGCGCTACTGGACGCTTTCTGTGGACAAACACTTCACTCCACCCATCCAGGACCACTTCATCATCCATGATCTGCCGGAGAATGCCCCTGCTGACTTCGGCCATCCGATTCTCGACACCTACCCCATCGATGGTTGTACGGAGCTGCTCAAAGCCGATGGCGGTCAGGTCCAGCTGGCTGTGCGTGACTATGGCAACGGACGCGGAGTATACCTGTCCGGCCTGCCCTATTCGGCAGTCAACGCCCGCCTGCTGGAGCGAGCCCTGTTCTGGGCGGCCCGCAAGGAGGGGCAGTATCGGAAATGGAGCAGCGACAATCCTGAATGCGAGGTAGCCGTCTTTCCGCAGGCCGGAACCTTCTGCGTGGTCAACAACAGCGGAATGGAGCAGAGTACCGAGATCCATCTACCCGGCGGAGCAAGCCGAGTCCTTGACCTGGAACCCTCCGCCATAGTCTGGCAGCCGTTGCCTTCGGAAAAGAGGGATCATGAGAATCGATGAGAGCACACCGCGTCAGGCGGCGGAACACTTCGCCATGGAGGGCAATCTGGAGGACGTCACCCCCTACGGCAACGGGCATATCAATGTCACCTACCTGGCCAGAACCGACCGGCATCGGTACATCCTGCAGCAGATGAACACCACGGTTTTCCCTGATACTGCGGCTCTGATGCACAACATCGAGCTGGTCACCGACTTTCTGCGCTCGCAGGGGCAGGAGACCCTGGACATCGTGCCCACCGATCAGGGCGGATCCTGGTACCAAAGCGGCCAAGGTGCCTGGCGCGTCTACAAATTCATCGAACACACGCGATCCTACGAGATGGTGCCCAACCCTCAGGTCTTTCGCAACGCCGGAGACGCCTTTGGACGTTTTCAGAATTATCTGGCCGACTTCGATGCCTCCCAGCTGAACGTGACCATCCCCCATTTCCATGACACGCCCAAGCGCTTCCGCGATCTGATGACCGCTGTCGAGAATGACCGCCTAGGCCGGGTCAAGGAATGCCTGGAGGAGATTGATTTCTTCCGACAGGGCGCGGACCGTTACGGTACCGTGATGGAGGGCCTGGCAGATGGGACCATCCCCCTGAGAGTGACCCACAACGATACCAAGCTCAACAACATTCTCATGGACGAGACCACCGGCCAAGCCAGGGCAATCATCGACCTGGACACGATCATGCCCGGCTCGATGCTCTTCGACTTCGGGGATTCCATCCGTTTCGGAGCTTCCACTGCGCTGGAGGACGAGCAGGACTTGGCAAAGGTGCACTTTGACACCAATCTTTTCCAAGCCTACGCCCAAGGATTCATCGGGGCAGTCCGCTCAAGCATCACCGATCGGGAGGCCCGGCTGCTACCCCTGAGCGCCTTGCTGATGACCGAGGAATGCGGCATGCGATTCCTGACCGACTACCTGCAGGGGGACACCTACTTCGCAGTCGCCTATCCTGAGCACAATCTGGTGCGCTGCCGCACCCAGGTGACCCTGGCCCGTCAGATGGAAAAATCCACAGATCAGACTGCCGGCATAGTCAATCAAATCATGGAGGCCACCAGATGAGCCCACGGACCGATCCACGGGAATCTGAAAAACAATCTGCCCTGGATGCAGATCTGGATGCCCTTCTGGACTTTGCCCGTCGGCATCTGGAATTGGACGAACGCGACACGGACTGGACGCGCAATCGTCTGCTGGCGCTGCTGGATTTGAACTCCTATACTCCTAGCGACCGTGACTGCGAGCAAGAATCGACGAGTCAAGGCTCCACAGCCGAAGAAATCGCCGACTTGCTGGCGGCTTTTTGCCGGGACGCCCACGCCGCAGGCGTGTTCACGGCTGATCGGGATGCAGCGGTCACTGATCGCCTCATGGGCCAGATCACTCGTTCCCCATCCCAGGTGGCCGACAGGTTCGCCGCCGTCGAGGCTGAAAAGGGATCCATGGCCGCCATGCGCTGGCTATATGACTACGGGATCGCATCAACCTACATCAAAAAAGCCGAACTGGATCGTAACCCCAGGTTTGAATCCCAGGGCCTGATCATCACCATCAACCAGGCCAAACCCGAGTTCCGCACCATGGCCAAAGCCGCAGCCGGCAATCGAGTAGGCAACGGCTACCCGGCATGCACCATATGCAGGAGCAACGAAGGCTTCGCCGGACGAGGCAGAAGCACCCTGCGCACTCTAGGCATGGCTCTTGGCGGTCATCCCTGGTTCTGGCAGTTCTCCCCCTACGGCTACTTCGACCAGCACGGCATCTGCGTCAATGCCGAACACAGACCCATGCGTGTGGACCGAGAGACTTTTGGCAATCTTCTGGACTTCGTGGATCGTTTCCCAGGCTACTTCCTGGGGTGCAACGCCGCCCTGCCGGGAATCGGCGGGTCGGTGCTGGCCCACGACCACTACCAGGGCGGAGGAGAGATTCTGCCCCTGCACAAGGCTCCAGCGAAAATGGCCATGTCCCTGCCCGGAATGTCTGGCATGCTGATCGAGATTCCGGACTGGCCGGGCACGGCAATCCGCCTGATAGACCATGATCGGGATGCCATCATCGAGGTAAGCGACCGGATCCGGCGCGGCTGGATCGATTACTCCGACGAAGCTCTGAACATCCGTCCACAGGGTCCCCGGGGCCGTCAATCAGCACTCTCGCCCAGTGTGCTCATCACTGACCGGGGATACGAGATGAACCTGATTCTACGCAACAACGGGGTCAGCGAGCAGTATCCGGACGGCATATTCCACGTCCATCCTGAGTTCTACGCCATCAAGCAGGAGCCCATTGGATTAATCGAAGCCCAAGGTCTCTTCGTTCTGCCAGGGCGCTTGGTGCCCCAGCTGACGAGACTTGCCCAGGCCTTGGAAGATGGCAAGGATCTTCCAGAGTCCTTGAAGGCATTCCGCAATCAATGGGATGAGCTGACGCTCACGCTGAGGGGATCACGCGATCCTCAACGGATTCGTTCGGCCATACGCCGGGAATTGGGCGAAGTATGCAAGCGAATCCTAGGCAACACCGCAGTATTCAAGGATCCTGCGCAGACCCGGGCTTTCCTGCTCGGACTAGGATTCATCGATCGATAGCGTGTGCGTGTCACCGCATAGGATGGAATACGACAGCACATCTTCTATAAAGGAGTAGATATGACTGATCGCCTGCAAGGTAAGGTAGCCATCATCACCGGAGGAACCGGCGGCATGGGCGTAGGCATCGCCGAATGCTTCGTCCGTGAGGGAGCCAAAGTGGCCCTTGCGGACATCAAGGAAAGCGATGCCTCCCGCAGCTTCATGCAGGAGCACCCCGGACAGGTCGTCTTCCATACGCTGGATGTAACTGATGAGGACCAGTGGGTCTCCACCATCGACACCGTTGAAAAGGAGCTGGGCCAGCTGACCACCGTGGTCAACAATGCCGGCATCGGCGACAAAGGCGTCACCATGGACGAGGAAAGCTACGATGACTGGAAGAAGATCATCGCCATCAACCTGAACGGAACCTTCCTGGGTACCAAGCATGGCATGCGGGTCATGAAGGGCCGCGGCGGATCCATTATCAACATTTCCTCCATCGAGGGTTTCGTGGGCCTGAGCCGGGCGGGAGCATACAACGCCAGCAAGGGCGGCACCAGGCTGCTCACCAAGTCCGCTGCTCTGGATTCCGCTAACAACGGGTACGGTGTTCGCATCAACTCGGTCCACCCCGGGTTCATCAAGACTCCTCTGATCAGCCAGAGCCTTGAGGACAGGATGAGCAAGCTGACACCCCTGGGCCATATCGGCGAGCCTCATGACGTCGGCGAGATCTGCGTCTATCTGGCCAGTGACGAATCCAAGTTCGCGCTGGGTGCAGAATTCGTTGTGGACGGCGGATTCATCGCCCAATAAGGAATTGCCGGAACCCCACCCTCTGCCAGCCCGCTTTCCCGTGATGCAAACGGCTAGGATGAAGGAGGGGTTCGCCCATGACCCCGACGAGGGGGGGTCGTCATGCGACTGTGGCATCAGGATCTGATCTCGCTGCTTCCCAGACAGCAGCTGCTGGGCCAGCACCGGGAGGTCACCGCCTTGCGTGGACTGGGCTGGGGACGACGGCATGCCACCGTTGACTATGTCTTTCTCCACTCCCCATACAAGCTCTTTCAGTTTCATCTATTAGTCATGGCGACCATGCGCGAGCGCGGCTACCATCCCGATCCTGCCTGGTACGACCCCCTCTATCGCGGCAGGCATTGCCCTCCCTATGAGGACCTGGCTGAAGTACCATTGACGGACCCCATCTATCCTGAGCACGATCCAGCCTATCTACAGAAATGCTTGAAAAACCTGGCGGGAAAAGGCATTCATCTGACCATCTGACGGTCGCCGTCTAGACAGAATAGGATCACTTATAACAACGATGTACGATTTTGCTTTGGACTATGTTGCAGATGTTGAAGCAAAGTGTCCATGACCATCATCGATGTTACCGATCTCATATATTGACAAAACAGCCCCGTAGATAGGAATGTACCTTTAAACAACTTCTTGATGATGGTCTTTCTGATACGGATTCCTACAGGGTGAATGGGGAAACACGTTACTGACATGTTTAGTACGGAGCTGTCCCCCTAGCGCTTTTGCACCCGTCCAGAACCTTTGAGACCCATCATTTTCGGGATTTTGATTATTCAACATTGAATGAGACGTAGGCATAGTGTCTTCGGCTAGAAGATCACCGGCAAATTTACTGATGCCGGTTTCCCATTTCCCAAAGTGCAAAATTAGCCGCTCGCTTTAATCGAGTGACATGTTTTATCCTTGATGAGGTAACTTTAAGATGCACGACAGCGGCGTTGGGCGTTGTGTTTATAAATCAGTCTCAAGCTATATAACTAGGAGGGTCTGAGTGTACGGACTTGAACTTTTGCAGGGTACCTATCAAGAGGCCGTGAATGTTTTTTTGACCAAATATGGAGGGGCGGCAGACGATTACTTTTCTGAGAAGTCTTATGCACGATTTAAAGCCGGGGAAATTAAAGCACCTACCAAGAGAAAAATTTCCCGCACTTCTGAGGGTTTGTATTGTCACCACATCGACGAAGACAAGATGATTATGATGGCATCGCCGGAATTTATCAGGTATATGGACATCCCCTTTGATTACCAGCGCAAGAACCGGCTTGTATATTGCAATCTCATCGAGCACGGCATACTTCATCTGCTTATTGCTTCTGAGACCTATGGCAGAGGATACGAATTAGGTTGTCTGCCAGGTGTCGGTGGATATGTGAACTTCATACGTCCGAACCTTATTCAGTGGCTCATTGATGGGGTAGAGCCCAAGCTTCCTTGGCAGGTAGCATGTCGTAACGCGGTATTCATGAACAAACATGCTGCTAAGAAAACGATCAAGCAAATGGACAGATTTCTTTTTGACCATTATCCGTCTGTGACTAAGAAAGAGCTAAAAGAGGGCTGCAAAACTTTCCAATACTGACGATAGCCCCTTGTAGGCAGTCATCCCCAATTGTTAATTGAGAACATGCTAGAGGGTAAAAATAAATCATTAATTCCACTACAGTCTTAGCCACAGTTATGGCCATTCCTGCGACCATCGTGTACTCCGCCCGGCAGATGAAAACAACCTTCGTCAAGGACGATGAACGGCGCAGCTATGACCTCTACCAGACCTCGCTCAGGCAAGCTTCACGGGTTGATGTTTGGGAGTCCGAGACCGCTCGGACCGAAAATCAGAAGCAGGGGGCCGATGAACATCTGATCATCACTAACCACAGCGAGGGCACCATCCGTAAGGTCTCGATCCTGGTTCATTGGAATCTGTTGCAGCAGACACGCTTACAAGCCATCAGTCTTCAGAACAATACGGCCGACTATTACCGGGTGCCTGGATTCGGCCATCATCACGCTTGGCGGACACTGCCAACGGAGGGACTGGGTCATCTCTATGGACCCTGATAAACGATTCGTCTGGAGCCTTCCTACCATCTGCCCTCAGCCTCTCTTCGAATCCCCGCGCTTTCTGGATAGAGGAAATCGTCAAGACCGGCGCCGGCTGACTGCTGTGGCCATAAAATTCACTGATGTGTATGGCAATGTATGGGACCGGCTGTTCGAATCCGAGTATCTGCCCAGGGACTGTGCTGCTCGGCTCTATCTTCTGGATTCACCTGACAACCGGTTAGCGGAGTTTTGCCAGTCAAAGAGCATCATTCCCGAGTGAGTCTAGTCACTGAGGGCACCAGGAGGGTGACCGCCGCCAGCAGGAACGCCAAAGGCAGCAGGGCCGGTCTGATGCCGGTGTGATCGGCCAAAAATCCGATAGCCGGAGGAATGATCCAAGAGACCCCGTAGTAGGCAGTTGAGATGACTGAAGCCCGCTGGGCTGCCATTGCCGGGTCCCTGGTTGCCAGAGTAGTGACAATGGGCACGCCCAGAGCAGCCCCGACGCCCCAGATCCCGGTACCCACAAGACTCAGCCCGAAAGAGGGCGAAAAAGCGTAAACCAGGATGCCCAGAGCCGAGACCAGCAGGGTCAGAACCAGCGAGCGCATGTTCCCCAGCCGCTCGATCAGATGCGTTCCCAGCAGCCTTGAGAGGATCATGGCTGCAGCGAAAATCGTGGGCGCCAGACCTGCCTGAGACTCGGAGACACCGAAGGTATCGACCAGGCCGATCCCGCTCCAGTCATTGACGGCACCTTCGCTAGCCTCAAGGGCTACGTTGATCAGGGCAAGCATAAGAACCAAGGCATCGCCCCAGGCTGCCAGCTGCCTGTCGAAGGCGGATGATCGCCCTGGATCAGCATGCTGATCCGAACCTTCATCATCGGCGCCGCCCTGGTAATCCCCTAGTGGCTGAGCCGGACAGAGCAGGACGCAGGCGGCCACCAGAGCCAGACTGGTCATGGCATTGACCGCCAGATGCGCCCCAATGGGCACGCCCAGATGAGACAGGAGCGAGCCCAGACCCAGTGCAAGAAACATGCCCAGACTATATGAGGCATGGAAACGCGGCATTATGGACCGAGAGGAGAATCGCTCCACTGCGCCAGCTTCAACAGTATTGACCGTCCCCCAAAGGCTGATACCCGCCGAGTTGAAGAGCAGCCCCAGCACCACCCCCGGCACTGAGCGCAGAGTGACAGCCAGGGCAGCGATCAACATGCCCATACACCAGGTGGAGGCTGCCAGCAGCATGGCTTTGCGCACGCCCAGCCGATCGGTCAACACACCTGAGACCAGCATGCCGATCAGAGCACCGCATCCGCCCAAGATAGTCATCAGAGCCAGGCCCGAAGGCTGCAGGCCGAGGCGTGCCTTGACTGTTGGCAGTCGGGAGATCCAAGCGGAAGTACCGATGCCCATGATGACGAAGAAACCATAAACGGCCAGCCGCTCGCGCATTCCGCGGCCTGGAGGCCCGGCCGCCGCTGCTCCGCGAAGATCGCGTTCAATCATGCGCCATTCCTTGCTTTGCCCATAATCAAATTTTCTCCGCAGGCTCACAGCAATACAGGAAACATAACCAATAACTTTGTATATCGATTTATAGCATCATTATCGGAGAATCTAAGAAGCATCGTAGCTAGTCGACCGGATGACTTGAAGCGAACGCCCCGGCCCGACGCCCAGGATGGTCGTCGGCGCTCAAAAGGAGAAACGCGGCAAAGGGTAATTTGAGCGGAAGATTCCTGGCCGGACACCCAGCTATGGCCATGTTGATGCCTACCATGGCGGCGGCCGATGGCGAACAGGCTGCAGATGCCCAGACCGACGCAAGCACAGCAGGCTGTACAAAAGACAGCGACATCAGTCAAAAACGGGCAAGACCAGGCGACAACGGAAAACTCTGCAACATCGAAACCAGACCAGTTCTCATTGACCCAGTCCAGCGCGGTTCAATCTGTGCAAACAGAAAAATCCGCCTCTTCGAACCAGTCAATGCCAGTCCAATCCATTGGCCCACCGGCCAGCAGATCGAGCACAAAGGACATGCTGGATACTGACGATGCCATAGTCACCCTCCCGCATCATCGGCACCGCTCCTTTCGACAAGAACGATGCCGCCGGAAACGACCACGATGCTGACAAAGGATGTAGCCGATTACTATGGTCAGACCGGGCTCAGCCTGCATGCCACAGTCAATGACGGCGGACTAGAGGCAACTTCGGCATCAGGAACGAAGCTGCCACCAGCCTCAGGTGTCATGGGTGTAAACAACCAAACAGCCCATACCGACGACAGGCGAAAGATGCCGTCTTTACCCAGGATCATGCCAAGTCCTCAAGCATCCGCAATACCACTCAGCACAGCTGCCTGTACGAGCCCAATCACTTCGATGACGGCGTAGATTGCGGCTGGCGGAATGCGCCCGACACCCTACGGGGAACCGATTCAGTCATGGCTGGAACTCAGGTGCGGGTCATGGCAGGCTTCAAACTTCTGATGTTCAGGCGAAATCCTCTGCGGATTTCCCGACCCTGGCTGCCTCCGGCTCAGACATGGTGATGCCTGTAGCGTTGGCTGTCGGCAATGCCATCCTCGGCCTAGCATTGACGTGCCTGCTTCGACATCGCAAGGATCAGGACAAGGCTCTGGGCTGACGGTTCTGCATCAGTGGCGAGGATTATGGCGAACCTCACGGTTCCCTGTCCCTATCCGCAGACGAAATTTGATATCCTTGCAAGTGGAAGGAATTCTGAACCCAGGGGTCACTGTCGACGATGGACAGTCACCCAAATGGTCATGGCCCTGCACGGTCATGATGTCGATTATCACACGTGCAGGCAGTTAGACAGAAAGGTCAGTCATGGCAGACGATACAGTCATTGTTGTTGATACTTCCATGTTCCAAAAAGATGCCGCCGCGAAGACCGCCAAGGCCAACGAGGTTGCCCGCAAATACGGTATCAGCGAAGAGGCCCTCAAGAAGGTCGAGGAGTACAAGGATCAACTGAGCTACCACCAGGCATGGGACCTGCCATTCTTGGGATACGTGGACGAGGACGGCTATGGGTACGCCTACGTGCCCAACAAGGCCGTCGCTGCCGATGGCTGGGACGCCCATAAGGCCTTCCTTGACCTGCCCGATGATGTACAGACGGCCTTTGCCATCCGCATGCTCTTCACCCACCGCGATATTGACCGCCACGGTGCAGAGATGTTCCTTCATCACGGCCGGGGGCTAAAGGTCCGGTTCCAGGGGCCCACCTCAGCCAGCTACTGACCCCGAGCCACCTGAATGGCTCGACTCCCCCGGTTCTGTCGCAATAACCTCTGACAGGCCGGGGCTTCTTATCAGCGCGGCAGACCCAGATAATCAGGTTCGACGAACCAACTGCAGATAGCGACAGATAGAGGAATCAGCCGGTCAAAATCGTCTGGCAATCACCGAAATCGCCTCTTTGACCCATCAAGCATCCGCTTTCATCCGGATCGCGAATGATGCTTAAGCCTTCCGAGGCGTCAAAATGATCAGGCTGCCGTCCTGCCTTGGCAACCATAGCCGCAGTGACCCATTCACCCATGCCATCCGCAGAAACAGACAGATTCTCTCGGGCAGGCCGATCAGCTTCATCATGTTCAACCATTTGAGGCTGGATTTCCTTTGGTTTGTCGAACCGCCTAGTCGCGGCCGGAAAATTCTCCAAGGCGACTGGCTGAAATCGATGCATAGCATCCCCACGATTCGGCCCTTCTGCCATATGAAACAGGTTGAAAATACCAATTTCCGATCTCTCCTGTCCGAATGCACAGCGTGTCCCGCTGTATAACCACGTTCCTCTGGCAGGCATCGAAGGCCTGATCGCGTGCAAGTGCCAGGTCGAGGGACACAGCATAGAAGAAGATCACCGGGAACAATGTCACGAATGCTATTACCGTGCGGCTTCGATGTTCTTGTTATGCGCGCGCAAAGAGATGACCACTGCAGGCAGAGACTGCAAAAAGCGCATGGAGAGCAGGGTGAAGGACAGGGGAATGATGGTCTCTGCTTGACCAGATATCCCCAATCAGGGAGACCCCTTGTTGTGAATATTCCGCAATCCGATCATGGCCATTCCTAGGGCGAAGCTGATGATCAGCTTGGTCATCATCATAAAAGCGGAGATCTTGAAGAGCGTCTTTCAGCTCGAGAAGCGATGGCTGCCAAAATGCGGATTATAGCCAGTCCGTAGAAGAGATCATGAGACAACGCCGTCTTGGTTATGTGGAAAGAGCGCAGGCAAGAGGCGCTGTCGTTGGTGATGGCCGTGGAGTAAGCGAAAACCCAAATCAGCAGCATGATGAAATACAGCGCCCCCAAGCAGGAATCCCCAGTTCTTTCCTAGGCAACCGGCAATGACACTGGGACAGCCCATGCATTCCTTGGATTGGGCGAGAGCATGGCTGGTCTCGGGGTTCGGGGCAGCCGGCCCGAGGTGATCAGCAGCCTGCCAGTACGCCAATACCCTGAATATGGTCCTAGCGCTGCAGGCTTTTTATCGGATGACATCGATATCCCATCAGCCTCCTTTGCCTGATAAAAGATGACATTTTATAATTACGACAAATAGTTCTAACCTATAGGTCTGCTTTGGCTAGTATCTAGACTGACCCGACTCACTCAGCCCAACAAGGCCAGGAGGTCTTTTCTGCTCAGCCTGGCAATGCTGGAGGCTCCGGCGGATGCCGCCGAGTCAACAAATCTTGAAGCTAAATCACTCTTGCTGCGCTGCAGATTGAGGATGCGCTCCTCGATGGTGTCCTTGGCTACGATCTGGTAGACGTTGACGTCCTGGGTCTGGCCGATCCGGTGGGCGCGGTCGTTGGCCTGCTCCTGGGCTGCGGCGTTCCACCAGGGGTCCGCATGGACCACTACACAGGCTCCGGTCAGGTTGAGCCCGGTATTGCCAGCCTTCAGGGAGATCAGAAAAACCGGCGTGGCATCCCTATTGAACTGTTCCACCAGCTCCAGCCGCTGCTTCTTGGAGGTGGCTCCAGTGATCAGATCGTAGGACACGTCCAGCCGACGGAGCCGTTGGGCAATCAGGTCCAGGTATGAGGTGAACTGGGAGAAGATCAGCATCTTGCGCCCGGCATCCTGGCAGGAGACCACCAGATCTTCGATAGCATCCAGCTTGGCTGAATCGCCGCGCCGGTCCCGGCCCTGATCCTGGTAGACCAGACGCGGATCACAGCAGACCTCCCGCAGCCTGGTCAGCTGAGCCAGCACCTGGATTTTGCCTACCTCGTACTCCTGATCCCTTTCCTTGTTAAGCGTAGCCCTCAGTTCCTGCTCCAGGGCTGCATAGAGCTTGCGCTGACGACCCTGCAAGGGCACGCTGATCACGTTTTCGATCTTCTCGGGCAGATCCGTCAGCACCTGTGATTTGAGCCGACGCAAAATGAAAGGTCCGACCAGGGCCTGAAGCCGGGACTGGGCATCCTGATCGCCGCTGAGTATGGGCATTTCGAAGCGGTCCCGGAACCGGGAGTAGGGGCCCAGCATCCCCGGCATCAGGAAGTCGAAGATGCTCCAAAGCTCAGACAGCCGATTCTCGATGGGCGTGCCGGTCAGGGCGAAACGGTGCAGGCTGTCCAGAGCCCGTACGGCCCGGGCAGCCTTGGTGGCATGGTTCTTGATGTACTGCGCCTCATCCAGAACCAAGGCATACCAGGGCAGACTCCGATACCGGTCCAGGTCCCTCCTGAGCAGATCATATGAAGTAATCAGCAGGTCGTAGGACTTCGCCTGATCCAGCAGAGCCTGACGCTCACTGCGCGCCCCGGCCAGGACCGCCACCCGCAGATCCGGCGTAAAACGGCGGCATTCGGCCTCCCAATTGTAAACCAAGGAGGCTGGACAGACGATCAGCGAAGGTCCTCGATCCCTGGCCTGATCCCGACGGGAGAGCAGGTAGGCCAGCATCTGTATGGTCTTGCCCAGGCCCATCTCATCGGCCAGAATACCGCTGAATCCGCGGTCACTCAAGGTAGATAGCCAACGCAGCCCTTCTACCTGATAGGGTCTGAGCTGCCCGCGCAGCCCGTCGGGAATCCTGAACCCCTGAGGGTCAGGCTTGCGCTCCTTCAGGTAGTCACGGAAGCTGGAATCACGATCCTGCTCGGGCACCAGCGCATCCAGGTAGCCGAGCTGGAATTCTGGCACCCTGACCGGCCCCCTGGCCAGATCATCCGGATCGATGCCCAGGTCTTCGGCCAGAGTGTCCACCGCATCCGTATTCAGATCAGCCAACTCGACGAAGGCCCCGTTGCGCAGACGATGAAAGCGGCGACGGCGACGATGGTCAGCCAGAATAGCCGCAGCCTCATCAGGCCCTACCTCATCGGCTATGGGCGAGATCTCGACCAGACCGGATCGCGCCCTCACGCCCACGCGGATCTGCGGGTGAGAGACGACGCTGAGCCCGTCGAAGGCCGGGGTAGAGAAGACCCGCCCCAGACCCTTGAGCACGGGCAGGCCCCGGGTCAGCAGGGTGTGGATGGCCTCCTCGTTCTCCTCGGGGATGCGAGCCAGCCCCTCCTCCATCAGGGGGAAATAGCGTCGGACCGTCTGCCGGGCCAGAGACTCGCTCTCCCAATCCCTGCCGCGTCCTTCCTCGGAGCCGGGATCAGCGCTTACGGGCACAAGACGATCTCCGTAGCGAGCCTTGAGATCACAGCTGACCCCCTGCTGATCCCTGTCCAGGTAAAGCTCAATCCTGCAAGGCGGGCGCCGCCTGGCATCCAGCTCCTCGGGCAGGCTGGCCGAGAGCCCGGATCCTTCCTGGGCACCCTGATCCAGGTCAGGCAGGACGGTCCGTGCGAACAGGTCCAGGTCGTCGGCATCCAGATGCAGATCCCGATCCTCACCAGGGCGGCAGAGGGTCTCCAACAGGTCACGATGACGCATAAAACGCGCGCCGCAACGGTGAATGACTGGTCCCGGATCCAGCCCTAAGCCGAGCTGAGAGGGGCGCACGATAACGAAGGAATGGGCCTGGCCTACGATGAAGCGCTCCACGGCCAGAGCATGAGTGATCCGGTAGCCGTCCGCCTCCTTGCTGACTGCGATGCCAGGGTCCGGATCTCCGTCAACCACGGGGGCAGGCATGGTCTGCAGGAAGGAATCCTCAGGAGGCGTATAGTCCAAGGCGAGCCCGGAGTCCACGAACAGGTCGAGGATCTGCGCCACCTCGTCATCGCTGAGACGGATCCCCGCCAATCCTGCACGCGTAAGACGACGGCGCATGCCCCCCTCCTGTTCGGCCAGACTGCGGCGAATGGCGCCGGCCCTTTCCAGGATGGTCAGCAGAGACCGGGCCCGGTCATCAAAGGTGTCACGAGAATGAATGAAGGCCAGCCGCCGTCCATAGGACATGAATTCGCCATGGTCCACGGCGCGCAGCAGGGCCTGCAGATCCTTGACCAGGTAAACGACCCCATGGGAGGGCAAGGTGATGTGCAGACGGACCTGCCAGCCGCCGCGTTCGCTGGTCAGGTCGGGGATCAGTCCGACCGAGCCGATGGGCAGGTGGCGGCCGCCTGCCGGACCGTTCTCCTGCTTGAGCAGGCTCAGCTGGCGATCACGGAAGGCCTGCCGCCGCCGACCCTCCTGCCGGTGCATGTAGGCCGCCAAGGGTCCCGAGGTCGATCGGGCGGACCGGGATCGATCCTCGTCGCCAGTCCAGTCATCCGATCCTGCAAAGGCCTGGCTGGACTCGTTGTAGGCCATGATCAGAGCGACTACATGCTTGCATGCAGAACCCTGACGCCCAAAGGCCCGGCACGTGCAGGAGGAGTCGATGACCCGATGGGCCTGCTCGTCCAGACGAGCCTGAACCATGCAGTCGCCATCCGGCTGATAGGTGGCGGGCACACGCCCTTTGAGAACGGTCAGCGCCCCCAGATGCCGTAGGCCCAGGTCCGTAAAACGCCGATCATCCAGCAGCTGATGGGCACGGAAGTAGGCCTTGCCGCCCAGCCGACGCAGGGTGGAATCAGCGATGGGGTCCGGGTTGCCAAAGGTCCGCCCCTCCTCCTCATCGCCCGGATCATAGAAGCCATGGCCTCCTGAACCGCCAGCTCTTGACCCGTAGACCGCTGCATGCCAATCCACACGCACCCTCCTTATGGTCGCTGCCGACCATTTCTGAGCATAACCTTTTCCGTCCCGATGCGGCACGCCTTCGGCGAAGCGAGTAGACATGCCGACTTACGAAAAATTTGCCGCCTCCCTAAGATGACGTGCTGTTTGTCTGAAGAAGGAGATCATTATCGTGCAAAACACGTCCACCCCTGCCTCTGTTCACCGTTCACGACCGGCCGTCCCCCATCCCTGGCCGGCTATCGCCGCTCTGATGATCGGGGCTTTCGTGGGCATGCTGAGTGAAACCTCGCTCAATATCGCCCTGCCCAACCTGATGGAGAGCTTCCGGATTCCTGCTGCCACCGTACAATGGCTGGTGACAGGGTACATGCTGGTCATCGGCATCGTCCTGCCCTTCTCCAGCCTGATCTCCAAGTGGTTCACCACCAGGCAGACCGTGATCTTCGGCCTGATCGCCTTCCTGGCAGGCTCGGTGATCTCAGCCATGGCCCCCACATTCCCTGTCCTCTTGGCAGGACGGCTGATCCAAGGGATCGGCACGGGCCTGATCCTGCCGCTCATGTTCACCGTGGCCATGCTGATCTTTCCGCCTGCCCGTCTGGGCACGGTCATGGGCATGTGCGCCCTGGTCATCATGTTCGCTCCCGCCATCGGCCCGACTCTGACCGGAATCATCCTAGGCAAGCTGACCTGGCACTGGATTTTCTGGTTCTTCACTCCATTCCTGGTTGTAGCCCTGGTCTTCGCCGTCTGCTTCCTGAAGAACGTGGGGACCATCACCCACCAACGGCCCGACCTGGCCTCCATCCTGGAGTCCATCGTCGGCTTCGGCGGACTGGTGGCAGGCGTCAGCCTGGCCAGCAGGTACGGATGGCTCTCCCCCGTCACCCTGACCATTCTGGTTGTGGCCCTGGCTGCGCTGTTCCTCTATATTCGTCGTCAGCTGGGCCTGGAGCACCCGGTGCTTAACCTGCGTATCTTCTCCATCCCAGCCTTCCGCTACGGTGCCACTCTGGTCATGCTTGACTTCGCAGTCATCCTCTCCTCCATGTATCTACTGCCCCAGTTCCTGCAGCGGGGACTGCTCCTGCCAGTAGCCATGACCGGCATCCTCATGCTGCCCGGGGGCGCCATCAACGCCCTGGTCTCGGCCTTCGCTGGCCGGCTCTACGACGGCTTCGGAGCCCGGATGCCCGTACGCTGCGGTTTCCTTGTCGCCCTGCTTGGTACGGTCATCCTCCTGTTCACCGGCCCGCACACCCCTGTAGCCCTGGTAGTGGCAGCCCACATCATCCTGATGATCGGCTGCCCATTGGCCATGTCACCGGCCCAAACCTACGCGCTCAACTCTCTGAGCGGCCCGCAGTCCGGCGACGGAAGCACCATCATCAACACCATGCAGCAGATCGTAGGCGCCGTGGCCACAGCCATCACCACCTCCCTGCTGGCCATGGGCGAGGGGCAGGCAGCCGGAGCTGACAAAGCTCAGGCATTCACCAGAGGCACCCACTACGGACTGGTCTTCACCCTCGTGCTGATTCTGGCCGCTCTGGCCGTCTCCCTGAAGGTGCGCAACTTCTCCCACGCTGACCAGCAGGAGGCCGAACGAGGCATTCAGCAAGCTCCAAGTTCGCAACGCTAGCTTGGGAGCGTCCCTGGCTAGACTGGAGGACGGCGACCGGACTTAAGGCCAGCGATAGAGGGCCGCCCGGTCATCTCTGGAACGCTATCAGGAAGGGTGTCATGTTCGTTCTCAAAAACGCCTGGTTCACCATCAGGCGGCATGCGGCGCGGAGCCTGGTCACGGTTCTGGCTTGCCTGGTCGTGGCGGCATTGGCCACGACGGCAGCTACCGTGCTCCAGACTGACACCAAGGCACGTACCACAGACTACGAATCCCAGGAGGCGAATGCCGTCATCAGCCCGCGCAAGGGGACCAAGGCCTCTCCCCTGGGCTGGAACGAGTATTCCCAGTATGCCCAGCGTCTGCAGATGGATGGCATGCAGTACAAGGCCTACTTCCATGAGACTGCAGACATCAGCCCGGAGGGACTGCCCCAGTCAGGCGCTTACTCCCTGGTGGGCGTCTCCGACAAGGAGGCTGAGCCCACTCTGCCTCACGGCCCATTCGTGCTGGACCAGGGCAAGGGGCTGGACTACGCCTCGCAGAATGCCTCCGGCACCCAGACCGTGCTGATCTCCAAGCAGATGGCACAGGCCAACAAGCTCAAGGTGGGCGACACCCTGACCATCAAGGATCCACACCAGCAGGATCAGCAGGTCAAGCTGATGGTCTCGGGCATCTATCATTACCGCAAGGCCGCCGACCAGACAGCCAATCGAGCCATCTACACGGCCTATCCCACGTTCGCCATGCTGGGGCTGGATACTGCCAGCAAACCGGGAGACCCTGGCCATGAGCTGTTCGTGGCTTTCGTTCTGGATTCGCCGAGCACCTACCAGAAGTTCATCAAGGAACTGCGCAAGGATGGACTCAAGGCCTCGCAGTACGACATCGACTCCCCCAGCCTGAAGGATTACCAGCGGCGGATGGAACCGGTCCACCGGGCCGCCGACCAGGCGCGAACCGCCATCATCCTGGTCTTTCTGCTGGGCGGGCTGGTTCTGCTGAGCTGCCTGTTCCTCATGCTGCGCGGCCGCTCCAACGAAATCGGCATGGCCATCACCATCGGGATCCACAAGGCCCGGCTAGGTTGGCAGTTCGCCCTGGAGACTCTCTTGCTTACCCTGCCCGGACTAGTGCTTGGCCTGGCTCTGGGCACCGCGATCAGTCGGCCTCTGGGCCGGTCGCTCTTCCGGCTGGGAAACCTGGCCAGCATGCCTAACGCCGGTCTGATCTGGAAGATGATTCTTATCGGCCTGGTCGTCTGCCTGGTCCTTGCTCTAGCAGCAGCCGCCAGGGTAGCGGCCTTCAGAACCGCCAAGCTATACACCAACGACCTGGAGGACGAGGCATGAGCGAAAAGACGTCGGATCAGCAGCCGGACGAAAAGTCCCAGGAAAAGGGTGAGATCAAGGCCACCGACCAGGCAAAGACTGATCAGAAACAAGACGATCAGAAGAAAGCCGTTCAAACAGCGGCTGATTCTGCGCTAAAAACCAGCGAGAGCACCAGCGCTGAACCGCTATCTGCACCAGACGCGGAGTCAAAGCCGGAATCCCAGGAAGAGTTTCAGGACGAGGCAGCTGCGCAGGCGGACGGAGAACCAGCAGAGGAAGCCTCTTCGGAAGAAGACGCATCGCTGGCCGCTTTCAAGGTGGTCATCGACCAGGGAGACGCCGAAGATCTCGAAGACGATCAAGAGGACCCGCTGCTGGAGACTGATGGCCAGCCGGTCCTGGTTCCTGGCGGATACCCGGTGCTCTCCCTGAAGCACGTGGATTACACACGGAAAATCAAGAGCCGTCCTGAACAGATCCTGGACGATGTCAATCTGGAATTCCAGCGTCGCCGCATCTACTCGGTGGAGACCACCTCTCCTTCCGGAAGGGCCGCCCTGATGGCCTTGATGACCGGCCTGCGCGCCCCCACTCAAGGCAGCGTGCTCTTCCGGGGCACGGATCTGCGCCAGCTGCTTGCCTCTGACTATCGCGGCCACCAGATCGGTGCCATCTTCGGCACTGATGCCTTGAGACGCGACCTGACCGCCGTGCAGAATCTTGTCTACACCATGGAGGCCAGCGGGCGCACATTCCTGGGTCCCAAAGACAATCTGGCCCGTCACCTGCTGGATGAGGTGGGCTTCCCGGATCGTCTGCAGGACAAGCAGACCGCCGACCTGGGTCGTCACTTGGACTTCCGTCTGGCCTCGGTGGCCCGTGCCCTGTGCTGCGAGTGCGACGTGCTCATCGCTGACGAACCCACTGAAGGACTGGAGCCGGGCGACTGGGACACCCTGCTGGCCACCCTCAGGCGGGTCTCCCGCCGTCATGACTGCGCCGTGATCATCCTGACCTCGGGCGGTTCGGACACTGTAGACGAGGGCACCTACGACGACCGGTTCATCGTCGATTAAGTCCCGACATTCCCGACAGAGGACGGGCGGCACTGCACTGATCTGTTCGGTCATCACGCATGAGGAGTGGATACCCCGGGTCATGACCGAACAGTTAAAAGCCGACCAAGTCGAACACGCCGATTTTTGCAATAAAGATCCACGTCGTCAACCGGGAATCATCCTGCACCATCACTATGGGTTTGGACCCATTCGGGAGGTCGGTGCCAAAGAAGCTGTGTGGATCACCCCTGGTCTGCTGATCGCCCAGAACGCCTGGCTGGCCTCCCATGGCCGTCCCTCCTGGCTCCTGTCAGCCCCACCGACCAGATGGCTGGATGAGCTGGACGAGTCCCTGACTGGACGCAGGATTCTGACCGTAACGGCTGAAGCCATTCTGAACTGGCGTCGACTGCCATCGGACTTGGGGCAGCGACCCTGGTCACAGCTGGCCGACGGTCGGGTATCAGGCCTGCCTGCAGCCCGACGAAATCTTGAAGACCTGCAGAATGCTCTGCGGGCAGCCCCTCCTCAATCACTGATTCGCATTCAGACCCACTTGCCCGATATCCATGAGGAATGGCGGATCATCGTCGACAGGGGCCGGATCGCGGCCTCCAGCGGATACTGCCTGCATGAGGGCGAAGACTCCAGAGCCATTACCACAATCTTCGATGGTGCCGTCTTTGATCCCAGGCATCGAACGATTGCCGAGGACTGCGCCCTCCAGGCAGCTAGGAGTCGGTGCTCCGCTCCCATCAGCGTGGATCTGGCCTTCCTCCGCAGCTCGGATCGGCCTCTCGTTCTGGAGGGAAACCCTGTCTGGTGCGCATCCCCTTATGCTTATGGGCCACAGGGCATGGCCTCTTTTCTGAAAGCCGTGGCCGCCTGCCGGACCGATCCAGTCGACCCCTACCAGCCAGACCCGTGGATGCTGCGTGAATTCGGTGGTCGCTTCCGGAGTTCCTGGGGGCTGGTTCGGCCGGATCAGACGATGGTCATGCCATAGTGCTTGGCCAGGGGCTGCAGATCCGGCACCCCGTACCGGGCGACCAGCTGCCTCCAGCGGGCCAGGTTGTCGGGACCATACTTGGCCGTGCGCTTGGCAGCAGTGGGCTCGGAGACGAAGATAGGCGGCTGGTGTTTGCTGTGGAACTTGTCCGCATACATGACCACCTCCTGCTCGGGGTTGACCGGCAGATAGTCGTCAGGCGGCAGGTTCAGGTGCTCCTCCTCAACCTGGCGGCGGGTCAGTCCCACTCCAGTGTGGTTGCGGGCGAACTGGGCCACCGATTCATCCACTCCAGCATCCAGCAGCAGTCGATAGCCCTCCAGCCCATGTTCGATGTACCGCTCGCCTTGGAAAGCCAGGGGCCGGCCCTGTGAACCGTCGTCCTTGAGAATCCGATAGGTGCCGATGTCGTGCAACAGGGCGCCTGTGCGGACCAGGTCACGGTCCAGCGGCCGCTCGGGCAGGACCCCTTCAGGGTCATCGCCACGAAGCAGACGCTCGTTGACCTGGTCGGCCATACGCACCGCGAGCGCGGCAATGATCTGGCAGTGGGTATGTATCAGTTCATAGGCGGCTTGGGAGGGCGCATACTGACGGTGCAGGGCCTCAGCCATGGGAACATTGGGAATCATACCGACCATTCTAGGGATCCCCTCCTCAAATGTGACCTTTGCGACGCTTATCACACTTCAGCGGACAACGAACCCTGCCCCCCTGCCGCCGACAGTAGACTAGGAATCACGGTATTTCACGAGGAGCACTATGGACACTTCATCACTTGCGCGCTCCGCCGACCGGCCCGCTCCTCCCGATGAGGACGGCTCCCGGCAGGCGCCCTGGCGCAATCCCCTGCTGGATCCGCGCGATCTGCGCATGCCGCGCATCGCGGGACCCAGCTCTCTGGTCATCTTCGGCGTCACCGGCGATCTGGCCAAGAAAAAGCTCTTGCCGGCCGTCTATGACCTGGCCAACCGGGGACTGCTTCCAGCCAGTTTCGGGCTGATCGGATTCGGACGGCGCGACTGGAGCGACCAGCAGTTCGTCGCCTTTGCCGAGGAGAACGTCCGCGCCCACTGCCGAACCCCCTTCAACGATTCAACATGGCGGCATCTGAGCCAGGGCATGCGCTTCGTCAAAGGCAGCTTCGACGACTCCGAAGCCTTCCACCGCCTGTCGTCCACAGTATCGGAGCTGGACCGGGTCCGGGGCACCCGCGGCAACCACGCCTTCTACATGTCGGTGCCCCCCAAGGCCTTTCCGCAGGTGGCTCGCCAGCTGGCCGAGTCGGGACTCTCCCACTCCTCTCAAGGGGCTTGGCGCCGCGTCATCATCGAGAAGCCCTTTGGCCACGACCTCGCTTCCGCCAAGGAGCTTGACCGGGTGGTCTCTGAAGTCTTCGAGCCTGATTCGGTCTTCCGCATTGACCACTATCTGGGCAAGGAGACCGTGCAAAACATCCTTGCCCTGCGCTTCGCCAACATGATGTTCGAGCCGGTTTGGAACTCCAACTACGTCTCCCACGTGCAGATCACCATGGCCGAGGACATGGGCATCGGCGGCAGAGCCGGCTACTACGACGGAATCGGCGCAGCCAGGGACGTCATCCAGAACCACCTCCTGCAGCTGATGGCCCTAACCGCTATGGAGGAGCCGGTCTCCTTCTCGGCGTCAGACCTGACGGCCGAGAAAACCAAGATTCTTTCCGCAGTCCGCATTCCCAAGGATATGGCGGCCCACACCGCCAGAGGCCAGTACACAGCCGGATGGCAGGGCTCCCAGCATGTGGTCGGCTACCTGGATGAGGACGGCATCGACCGCTCCTCCACCACCGAGACCTATGCGGCCATCAGACTTGATGTGGACACTCGCCGTTGGGCGGGCGTCCCCTTCTATCTGCGCACAGGCAAGCGCTTGGGCAAGCGGGTCAGCGAGATCGCCATCGTCTTCAAGCGTGCCCCCCACCTGCCCTTCGAGGCCACAGCCACCCGGGAGCTAGGCGCCAACGCCGTAGTCATCCGCGTACAGCCCGATGAGGGCGTGACCCTGCGCTTCGGGGCCAAGACCCCTGGCTCGGCCATGGAGGTGCGCGACGTCAACATGGACTTCTCCTACGGGCGTTCCTTCACCGAAGCCTCCCCTGAGGCCTATGAGCGGCTGATCCTGGACGTGCTCCTAGGCGACCCTCCCCTCTTCCCAACCACCGAGGAGGTCGATCTGTCCTGGAAGATCCTGGATCCGATTGAGGAGTTCTGGGCAGGACAGGGCCAGCCCCAGCCCTACCGCGCCGGCACCTGGGGTCCGCGGGAGGCTGATCAAATGCTGGCTCGCGACGGATACCACTGGAGGATGCCATGATCGTCAGACTGAACAACACCACCACCTCCGCCATCGCCCGGGAGATCGACGAGCTCCACGTGGAGCGAGGAGAGGCCGCCCAGGGACGAGTGCTGACCCTGGTTATCATCACCGAGCAGGCCCATCTGGAGACGGCCTTGGAAACCGTAAACGCCGCCAGCCGGGAGCACCCCTGCCGCGTCATCGCCATAGTGACCAATGCCGAAGACCATCAGGCCGAACAGGAGGCGGACAAGAGGATCGCTGCAGCACAGCTGTCCGAAGATTGCGTCTCCTACAAGAGCACCGACCACGACGGCGATCGCACGCTGGATGCCGAGATCCGCTTCGGCTCGGATGCCGGCGCTGGCGAGGTGGTTGTGCTCAGGCCTGTGGCGGCTCTGCTGGACCATTCCGACGCCCTGGTCATCCCCCTCTTGGTACCGGATGCCCCTCTGGTGGTCTGGTGGCCCGCCAACCCGCCTCTGGATCCATCGCAGGACCCTATCGGAGCCATGGCCGCCAGCAGAATCACCGACGCGATGGAAGCCGACGATCGCCAGGCTGCCTTTGCCGGGCTGCTTGCCCATTCGAGCGCCAAGGACGTGGATCTGTCCTGGACCAGTGTCACCATCTGGCGGGCACAGCTGACCTCCATGGTGCAGCAGCCGCCTCACCTGCCCATCCGTTCGGTCAGGGTGACCGGCCAAGCCCACTACCTGCCATTGGAGCTGTTGGCCTCCTGGTTGGCCTTGAAACTTAAGGTGCCGGTCTCCGTTGAGCGCGACCCGCAGGCCCAGGCCGTCACTGGCGTCTACTTCGAACGCCCCGACGGGGTCATGAGCATGGAGCGCCACAATGACGACCAGGCACGAATCAACCAGCCCGATCAGACCCCACAGACCATCTCCATGCCCCTGCGCTCTGCCGTGGACTGCATGAGCGAGGAGCTCGGCCGGTTGGACCCTGACGAGGTCTACCAGGAGGTCATCCACGCCGGCTGGGAAATGGTCGACCACCAGTAGACCCCGTGGCGATTCAATTCATGTACAAACGCCTTGGTGTAGGCTGAGGCAAGCATCACCTGCATGCAAGGAGGATCAGATGGCCGAGCGTCGTACTGTAACCTACGCCACAACCGAGTTGCTTAATCAGGCTACCGCAGACCGCATTCTGCTGGAGCTGGGAGACCTGCTGGCCCGTCAGGACCGAGCCGACTTGGCACTGACCGGCGGGCGGGATGCGGCGGATGTCTATGCCCGGATGGGCGCAGATCCTCTAAGCCGGAGCGTGGACTGGAGCCGGGTCCACCTCTGGTGGAGCGATGAGCGGTTCGTGGGCCTGGAGGATCCGGATCGCAACGACGAACAGGCACGACGAGCCTGGTACGGCTCGCTCATCGATCAGGGATTGCTGCCGCAGGCCAACGTGCATCCTATGCCTGTGGACACCCGCAGCCCAGCTCAGGTGGAGGCCGCCGACCAGGATGAGAACATACAGGCCCTGACCAAGGCTGCAGCCGCTTATCAGCAGGAGATCATCGACCAGCTCGGCTCTGATGGCCGCATGGATCTGGCTGTCTTCGGCGTGGGCCCCGACGGCCACTATGCATCGCTTTTCCCCGATCGCCCCGAGGTCAGGCTGCAGGATGATGATCTGCTGGTGACGGGTGTCAACAACTCTCCCAAGCCCCCCCCGCTCAGGGTCACCATGACCACGCCGTTCATCCGCCGAACTCCCAAGGTCTGGCTCTTTACATCAACTGCCGAAAAGGCTTCGGCCGTGGCCGCCGCCTTGGGAGCCACAGACGACCCGCATGTCCCCTCCTCTTATGCCAGGGGTACCGTGGAGACCCTCTGGCTCCTGGATGCCGATGCCGCCTCGGGGCTGCACTGAGTTTCGACGTACAGAAGATGCGCACATGTAAACAATTCAAAACTTCAAACTTTGCTTATCTACAAGACGCTGAAATTTTCAGGCCCATCCGCATCAACGGCTAAAAGCGCAAAAATGTTCCAGCTGCCTGATGGTCACTCGGTCTGGGAGCATGAACACCGACAGAGTGCGCGAGGATCTGCCCAGCAGCGCAAAAGAGCCCGTATAGCGCTATCGAGCAGCCGAGAACATTCAGCAATGCGCTCTAGCCGAGGCCGGGCTCTCCCACGATTGCGGCCTTCTCGCCCTCGGCGACCGTCAGCGAGAAATGTTCAAAAAGAGTGATTCAAGATGATCCCCTCTTAATGTTTTGCGATCCAGGTTGAGATCGATGACCTTGTTTATTGCTGCAGCACACCCAATGCGTTAGGAACATGCCTGAGCCTCCAGGTGATTAATTGAGCGACCGGGGCAACCAGCAAAAGCTCAAACAGCGATGCTGCAAGCAAGGCCAGCCAGTCCATCCTGATCATTCCCCACAAGCCATAGACCATGAACGAAGCATCCTTCCCTCGCCAGGAACCGCGTCTTGAATAAGCTGCCGGCGACAACAGCAACCAATGCAATCATGGGAAGACCCGCATAATATACCGACGAAGTCTGCTATAGCTCAGCCCCACCTTCAGATTGATTGTGAAATCGCGCATCATCACGCGCACGCTGATCAGCGCGCTCCAGGCTGACGGCACAATAGCGAGAACAAGGAGCATGCCGGAAGCCATGATCGGAAAACGCAGGGAAGAGACAAAATAATCGTTGTAATAGTCAATGCTGTCCTGCTGGCTGTAAAAGCTAGACTTGGCCCCGATCTCTTATTGTTGATATAAGCGCCTTATTCGGGCACGTCCGCACGATCCGTATCTGCTGGAGCGAGATCCGTGAGCGCGTTGACATGAAAACTGACGTCGGCCTGTTCGACGAAAGCCTTGGTGACGGGCACGACTACCGAGAACTTGTAGTACAGCTGCGCATCAAGCGCATAAAGGTGTGAATGCACCGAATTCTCGGCAATGACACCGACGGCATTCACCATCACTTCTCGCAGGAGGGCAGGCTCGTGCATCTTGAATCAAGCTCCAGACGATCAGGTTATCCCAGACTGCGCCGGTAACCTTGGTGTGCGCTGCAACTCCGTAAAGCAAAAGCCTGACGCTGCAAGTACAGTGAAAGAACCTAATTGCTAAGCGAATTTGGCTGCGCACCATGACAAGGGTCAAGCCGCGAGCCTTTGGCCGATTAACGCTTGCCTCTACTCGTTGATGGACCAATACGCACAGGCCATATCAGCTGCTCTGCTGTCTGGTCATCCGTGCAATAGCCGTATCCGACTCATCCACGATTTGACGCATGGCCTCTTCGGCAGCAGTCCCATCTCCTTGACGGATGTATGCGGCCACATCCCCATGCAAGCGAAGCGCCCGCTCATTTGCCCGCTCGGGCATCAGTTCATGCTTGGTGCGTCCTTGCAGAATCGCTGCGATGACCTTGCGCAGGGCTGCAAACATACTGTTACCTGACGAGCAGAGCAAGGTGGAATGAAATCGCTCATCAGCCTTGAGATATTCGGGACTAGTGGCCTGTTGACTATATGCAACCATGTCAATCGATGCCTGTGTCAATGCCGCCCAATCATTAGCTGTGGCCTGTGTAGCAGCTAAACGGGCAGCCAAAGGCTCCACACCAGCACGCAATTGTGAGAGCTCGTGCAGAGTCTGCGCTCGCTGTGGCCCTCGGAGTCTCCAATCGATAATCTGAGGATCGAAGATGTTCCACATGTCATGAGGATTGACTCGTGCGCCAGACTTGCGTTTGACGACCACTAGACCCATGGCCTCCAGCACCCTCGTCACTTCACGCGTGACTGTGCGCGAGGGAGAGGTATCGCCAACATCAGGCTCCGGCAGATGTTCACCTACGCCTATGTTCCCGCTGACGATACCCATCCCCCACTCATCGAGCAATTGATCATGCATGGATCTGGCAGCATGAGAACCCGTTTTGTTCATATGAGTCGTCATACCGTCAGCATATCAACCGCTCTTTGCGGTTATTTGAAAATCATCCGATAAAGCCTCCACTTCGCCTCCGTCGCTGCTATCAGTCAGCGTGCTCAATAAATTCTTTGACCAGGCCGGCATACTCGTCCGGCCTGTCTTTGCGTGTCTCATGGGATGCGTTCAACCGATGAGCGTCAGCTTCAGGAACTGCAGCTCGCACTCGTTGCATGCACTCTTCAGAAATTACCGAGCCTAAATTCGGATCACCAGCCACTAGCAGGAAAGGCATGCGCAAATCAGGCAATGACTCTGGAGTCGCGGCAGTTCGCCAGTTATGCTGCCTGTTCACAAATTCGATATCGACATCCAGCTTGGCGTCCAGCCATGTACCTGCATCGACAGGATCCCAGGCACGCGTTTTGTTCCAGCCGTCAATCAGCAGTTCGCCAGCGCTCCAACGCTTGATTTGCCGAGCTCTGCCCATAAGCATGAGGGGGAAACCATTGTCATCGGCCTCAACCTCCCCGGCTACCCATGCAGGCTCGTCTAGGATCAGCCGAGATACCAAATCCGGCCTTTCCAAGGCAACCAGGTGAGCTACGACTCCCCCCATCGAGTGCCCCACGAGGATTATCGGTCCAGCATGCATGTCCTCAATGGCTGAGATGGCTTGATCAGCCAGGGTCTCCATCCTGAAATCGCCGTCAAGCAATGGGGTCTTGCCATGAGCATTCTGATCCAAAGCTACAATGGAACGTTCTGCTGGCATCCGACTAGCGAAGGTGGACCAGCATCGTCCTGAATCATATACCCCATGGAGGGCCACTATCGTGCTTTTTTCAGCGTGTTCGGGGGATGCTGTCGCTTCCCAGCGCCAAGCGCTAAGCTGGCCATATCGCTCATGAACAGGCATTGCCGTTCTTCTATTTACATCCGACATCGCTACTTCCTCTCATTCAACGCTTTTGCCATTGCTTAGAAAATCACCCAGCAACAAGCCACCATCGCGAGTCCGAGCACTGAGGCAATGCATGAACCCAGCGACCAAGTCTTGAACGTCTGCCCCACGGTGAGCCCGAAGTACTCCTTGACCAGCCAGAAACCTGCATCATTGACATGGCTGAGGAAACCGGAACCTAGTCCTATAGCGAGCACAAGCAGGCTCAGATGCACAGGGTCGAGGCCGACAGCCAGCTGAGAGACCAGTCCGACAGCAGTCAGGGCGGCAACGGTAGCGGAGCCAGTAGCCATTCGAATAAGAGCCGCTACAATCCAGCCCATCAGGAAGGCAGACAGACTCAAAGCGCCAGCCAGCTTAGCAACCACTCCGCCAGCACCGATATCCACCAGGGTCTGCTTGAAACCGCCGCCGGCGCCGACAATCAGCAAGACCCCGGCAATGGGTGCGAAAGAGCCGCCTACAACATCCATGATCCTCTTCCAGGACATTCCGCCAGGCAGACCAAGAGTGAAGAAAGCAGCAATGACAGTCACCAGCAAAGCCACCAGAGGGGTACCCAGGAAACCGATAATCGAAAGCAATGGCGTATGCCGGTTAGGCAGAGCAATCTCGCACACGGTGTTCAACAGCATCAGGATGACGGGCAGCAAAATCGTGACAATCACCATGAAGCCCTTTGGCTTAGGACGATCGGGATTCTGCTCGTCACTGTCATCCTCAGGCGCATAGACAGGAGCAAAACGAGCAAGTATGGGGGAAACGACTGGCCCCATGACCAGAATCAGCAGCAGAGCGATTGGCAGTCCGAACATCATCGTCAAACCCAAATCAGCATGCAGAGCATCGACAACAGCTAGAGGACCGGGATGCGGAGGCACCAAAGCATGCATTTCACCAAGTCCGAAGAGCATAGGCAGGCCGATCAGCATGACCGGGAGCTTGGAACGGCGGGCGATAAGCAAGGCCAGAGGCACCAGCAGCACAACACCGATTTCGAAGAACATGGGAATGCCGATAATGGCGGCAATCAGAGCCACTAATAAAGGCAGCAGCTTTTTGTTGCTGACTTGGAGCAAACGATCCACCAAGGTGTTGGCTCCACCTGATTCAAGCAATAGGTTGCCTACAATGGCACCAAGTGCCACCAAGGCACCCACACCACCCATTGTCGATCCGAATCCGCTGGTGAACGACTCCATTGATTTCGTAGCGGGCACTCCAACGCCTATTGCCAGAGTAAGCGAGGAGACCAGCAAAGCTATGAAGGGGTGCACTTTTGCCCATGCAATCAGGAGCACAATCAGAGCAATCGCTATCAGAGCCCAAGTAATCAATCTAGGGGTGCTTGCGACGACTGGCGCTGCTTTTGCTGCGCCAGCTGCAAACGTTTCAATATTGGACATCATCATCCTCCGAAGAATAGGCATCCTAAGATGCTTACCATCACATACCACCTTGTAGCAGTAGTTTCATTGACGCTTTCATACTATAAATAGTATTAAAAGTATCAATTATTAATATATATACTACTTAATAATCAAATTCTAAAATCAAGTGTGCGTTTTTGCAAACACGCTTTCGAATTAACACAATTAAGTACTATTTAATATTAGTATAGTGATATGTTGTATGAATATAACTATGTGAGACATACGGCTAACTAAACCTAGCCCGCACAAATAATGGTTACTGCCGAGCCACCGCCGAGTATCCAGGAGCTGGGGATGCCCCAAACGCGAATAGCAGTGAAAGGAAACAACATGGATTCACCCCATTCAACGAAGACGAGGCATGCAGGGTCCGCCACAGTTCCTGCGGTGGTAGACGACACAGTACCACAAGGGTATTTGGATGCAGCGACGCCGGTTCTGGTCATCATGGGAGTCTCCGGCTGCGGCAAAACCACCATGAACGAGCACCTCGGCAGCAAACTGGGTTGGGACATGGCCGAGGCCGACGACTTCCATCCCCAGGCCAACATTGACAAGATGGCCCATGGCGTCCCTCTGACCGACCAGGACCGATGGCCTTGGCTGGACAGCATCCACAATTGGATCGCGGACCATATACGCCGGGGTGTGCCCGGGACCGTTACCTGCTCAGCCCTGAAAAGGATCTATCGTGATCGACTGCGAATGCCAGGCGTGGTCTTCATTCATCTCAGCGGAGACTACGACTCCATCATGGAACGGCTCTCCAAGCGGCAGGGCCATTTCATGAAGCCGCAGATGCTGCGTTCCCAGTTCGACACCCTGGAGCCCTTGGGGCCGGACGAGGTCCACCTGACCATTGACGTGGGCCTGCGCATGTCTCCCGAAATCGAAGCAGAGGAGGTCATCGACACTCTAGGCCTGCAGTGCGATGTCAAGGCGCACGCCGTCCAGGTCCATACTGAACGCGCCCGGCAGGTAGCCCGCCAGTAGCGCCGGCAATTCGGCCCGACCGCGGCCAACCTCCAACCATCGCGGTCAGCATCAACTGTTGCAGTCAAGGGAGAGGAACTGACATTATGAAGATCGGCATGATCGGACTGGGACGCATGGGCAAGAACATGGCAGACCGCCTGCGCTCCGGCGGCCACCAGGTGGTCGGCTACGACATCGCCCCAGACTCGGGCAGGGATGTGGACAGCCTGCAAGCTCTGGTACAGGCACTTGAGACCCCCCGGGTGATCTGGGTCATGGTACCAGCCGGCAAACCCATCGAGTCCACTCTCGCTCAGCTGGGAGAGCTGATGAAGCGCGGCGACCTGGTCGTGGATGGGGGCAACACCCGCTTCACCCAGGACCAGGAGCATTCCAAGGCCCTGGCCACTCAAGGCATAGGACTGGTGGATGTGGGCACCTCCAACGGCATCTGGGGCAAGGAAAAGGGCTACGCGCTGATGGTCGGCGGCTCGGATCAGGATGTGGCCCGAATCCGGCCCATCCTGGACACCTTGAAACCTGAAGGGGACTACGGTCTGGTCCACGCGGGAGGAACCGGCGCTGGCCACTATGCCAAGATGGTCCACAACGGCATCGAATACGGGATGATGCAGGCTCTGGCCGAAGGGTACGCGGTTCTTGAGGCCTCCGACCTGATCAAGGAGCCAGGCGAAGTAATCGAATCCTGGCGCAAGGGCTCGGTCATCCAGTCCTGGCTGCTGGACCTGCTGGCCCAGGCGCTGAAAGAGGACCCACACCTGAGCGAAATCGCCGGCAAGGCCGATGAGACCGGCGAAACCAAATGGATGATCGCGGACGCCCTGGAGCTGGGAGTGCCCACACCGGCCATCACCTCGGCTCTCTATGCCCGTCAATCCTCCAAAATCGAGGACCCCATGACCATGAAGGTGGTATCCGCTCTGCGCAGCGCCTTCGGCGGCCACCCCATCGTCAAGGAGTGACCAAGTCCCGGGCCGGATAACATCAGCATCCAACCTGCGGATGAACCTAGACCGTGGCGCCGTCATCAACAAAATCCGAGGGGCGAAATAACTCCGCTTCGGCAATCATCGCCCAGCCTGCCCTGGACGAACTGCGGCAGGCCGCGGATCCAGCCGCCCCGGCCCGGCAAACAGGTAAATGCAGTGGTTTCCCGTAACCAGGATCCCCTGACATGATCGTTTTTGAACAGCACTGACAAGAGCGACCTGGCCCGCAGGACGGCGGATGCTCACTCTGGCCCTCTACGGAGAGTCGATGAAGTTCAGCCCCCACCGGACGGCTGCCGGTTGGCGGTCCGGGAAACCCCATAGCCAAGATCTGATGACAGGGTGACAAAAGGGTCCGCACAGCCGTTTTAACGGCTGTGCGGACCCTTTCGATTCCGGCGAAAGCTCAGTCCTGCTTGATCTCGGACTTGTCCTCGGCCCAGAGGGTGTGGAAGGCGCCTGGCTGATCCACGCGCCCATAGGTGTGAGCGCCAAAGAGGTCGCGCTGGCCCTGAATCAGAGCGGCAGGGAGCCGATCGGAACGCAGTCCGTCGTAGTAGGACAGGGAGCTGGCGAAGACTGGAATGGGGATGCCAGCCTGGGTGGCGCTGGCCACGACACGCCGCCATGAATCCTGGGCCTGCTCAACCGCCTGCTTGAAGAAGGGGTCGAAGAGCAAGGAGCCCGGCTCACGACCAGAGGCATAGGCGTCGGAGATCCGATTCAGGAACTTGGCTCGAATGATGCAGCCGCCGCGCCAGATGCGGGCGATGGCACCCATATCCAGCTTCCAGCCGTAGACCCGGGCGCCCTCCTGCATCTCGTTGAACCCCTGAGCATAGGCCACGATCTTGGAGGCGTACAGAGCCTGGCGAATGTCCTCGATGAAGGACTTGCGAGCGTCGGGGTCGGCAGCCAGGTCACCCATGACAGCCTTGGGCTGAGGACCTTTCAGACCCTCCTGGGCCGCCTGGCTGCGCAGCTCGGGCGAGGAGGAGAGGCCCCGAGCAAAGACGGCCTCGCCAATGCCGGTCACCGGCACTGCAAGATCCAGTGCGGTCTGCACGGTCCAAGTGCCGGTGCCCTTCATGCCGGCCTGGTCGGTGACGATGTCGATGAAGGGCTTGCCGGTGGCAGCATCGGTGTGATGGAGCACCTCAGCGGTGATCTGCACCAGGTAGGAGTTCAGATCCCCCTGGTTCCACTCCTCGAAGACCTGGGCGATGGCCTCGGGCTCCATGCCCAGGCCCCTGCGCATCAGGTCATAGGACTCGGCGATCACCTGCATATCGGAGTATTCGATGCCGTTGTGAACCATCTTGACGAAGTGGCCCGCACCGTCAGTGCCGATGTGCGTGACGCAGGGTTCGTCATCGACCTTGGCGGCGATGGACTCCAGGATGGGCCCCAGGGTCTTCCAGGACTCATCGGTCCCGCCAGGCATCATGGAGGGTCCCAGCAGGGCGCCCTGCTCCCCTCCGGAGACGCCGCAGCCCACGAAGTGCAGCCCACGGGCCCGAATGGCCTTCTCCCGGCGGATGGTGTCCTTGAAGTAGGCATTGCCGGCATCAACGATGATGTCTCCAGGCTCCATCAGGTCAGCCAGGTCATTGATCATCTGGTCGGTGGGCTCCCCGGCCTTGACCATGATGATGGCCGTGCGAGGCTTGGTCAGCGAGGCCACGAACTCCTGCAAGGTCTTGGCCGGAACGAAGCTGCCTTCCTGGCCATGGTCGCGGATGAGGGTCTCGGTACGCGAATAGTGGCGGTTGTAGACTGCCACGGTATTGCCGTGCCGGGCCAGGTTCCTAGACAGGCTGGCACCCATGGCGGCCAGACCCACGACTCCGATATTGGCTTGAGCTTGTGTCATCACATCACCTTTCGACGGTAGCCCGGAAAGGCCGGGCACCAGGTTCCATGCCCTCAATTCTATGGCCCGCACCCGATTTGGGCCAAGGCCCATAGGGTGAGATTCCACTCACTCAGTCCTTGTGACGCTTGCCGCCCTTGATCTTGCGTGATGGCAGAACCACGCGCGTCAGCTTGGGAACCGCCCGGGTGGAGACGAACAGGGGCTGCACCTCAACGATGGGGTTGTAGGGAGCCAGACCGAACCACTTGATCGGTGAGCCCGCCACCTTGCGGATGGCGTACTTGACCTTCAGCGAGAGAGCGCCACGGGAGTCGATCTTGGACTCGGGCATCAGGGCCTTGTGGACCAGCACATAGGTGACTGTGCCGATCTGCGGGTCCTCGTCCACCTTGGGGTAGATGGAGGGCTGCTTGGGCAGCTCGCCGCTGTCGATCAGCTCGTGCATGATCTGGTGCAGGTAGGTGGCCACATTCTGGTCCACCTTGAAGCCCAGCCTCATGCGCACGCGGAAGAGATAGTTGGTGCCGAAGTTCTCCACCGAGTACTTGCGAGTGTAGGGGGCGTCCGTGGTCTGGACCGACACCGCCCACCAGGCCCGGGCCCGCTTGGGCCGGTTGGCGAAGATGGAGAAGAAGATGTCGGTGTCCAGCCGCCGCATCTCCGCGTCCGAGGTCAGATAGACCAGGTTGTCCGCATAATAAGGGACGCGGAAGTCGTTGTGGAGCATCTCCAAGGCGGGCAGGCACTCCTTGGCCGTCATATGCCGCCGCTGCGAGCGCTCCACCTTGGTGCCCACGTCCCAGGTGTACATGATGTAGAGGATGGCTGCGGTCAGCAGCATAGTGAACCAGCCGCCGTGCATGAACTTGGCCATGGAGGCCATGAAGAAGAGGATCTGGATGGCCAGGAAGACCACAGCAAAGAGCAGGGAAAGCATACGCTTGCCGTCATGCCAGATGTAGTCAGCCAGCAGAACGGTCGTGGTGATCATGGTCACCGTCAGAGCCAGTCCGTAGGCGGCCGAGATATGCTCGGAATCCTTGAAGATGGCCAGCACCGTCAGCGTGGCCGCACATAGGACCCAGTTGATGGTGGGGATGTAGAGCTGGCCACGGGTACGAGCCGGGTAGCGCACCTGCAGGTGGGGCATCCAGTTGAGCCCGGTGGCCTCTGAGACCATGGTGAAAGCGCCCGTTATCAGGGCCTGCGAGGCGATGACGCCGGCAGTCACCGACAGAAGCACCGCCACGTAGCGCACGGTGGTGGGCATCATCTGGAAGAAGGGGTTGAGCCCGTCTACGCCCTGCAAGGCCTTATTGTCACGGTTGCGCAGAATCCATGCTCCCTGGCCGAAGTAGTTGAAGACCAGGGCGACGTTGATAAAGGGCCAGGTGGCGTAGATGTTGCCGCGGCCCACGTGGCCCATATCGGAATAGAGGGCCTCGGCTCCCGTAGTCGACAGGAAGACCGTGCCCATGATGGTCAGGCCAACGGGATTCTGCGGGCTGAAGAGGAAGCGGATCCCATACACCGGATTCAGGGCCTCGAAGATGGACCAGTCGTTGCCTATGCAATAGATGCCGATCAGGGCCAGGAAGGCGAACCAGACCATCACTACGCTGCCGAAGACCTTGCCTATCCGCTCGGTTCCGCGGGATTGGACCGCAAACAGGATCAGAATGATCACGAAGGTGATGACCATGGTCAGGTTCCCGTTTTCACGGAATATGGGAGTCAGGACGGGGATGGTCTTGAGACCTTCGACTGCCGAGGATATGGAGACCGCCGGAGTCAGCACAGAATCAGCCAGGAAGGCCGCGCCGCCGACCATGGCCGGTATGGCCAGCCATTTGCCGTAGTGCCGGACCAGGGTGTACAGGGCGAAGATGCCGCCCTCGCCCTTGTTGTCGATGCGCATAGCCACTAGGACGTATTTGACTGTAGTGATCAGGGTAATGGACCAAAAGACCAGGGAGAGCATGCCCAGCACGGCCACCCTGTCCACACGGGCCATGCCGCCCTGCCCGGCCACGAAGGCCTGCATGGTGTACAGGGGCGAGGTGCCGATGTCCCCATAAACCACGCCCAAGGCCACGATGCACATGCCTAAGCTGATCCTGTCGGGCGAGGACTGCACCCGTCGCCACCAGCGGCCCAGAGGCCCCTTTGGCGGAGTGCGGCGACGCTGGGCCGCCCGCTGCGCCTCGCGTCGGACCCGCTTGAGCTCGTTCTCCTCCTCCCGGGTACGGGATTTGGCCGAAATCCTGGGAGCCTTGGTGAAGCTTTCCTGGGGAAGTATCGATTCTTTCGTCAAGCGACCCTCACTACGGGCCGCAGTCGGCTTCGCCGCCTTTTCACCGGATAACCGGGGTGGTTCGTCAGCGCCCCTGCCATCATCCTGAGCCGCCAACTCATGCCGCTCATCCGCCATAGAGCCCTCCATCGGCCAAAGCCTTCACTCATCTACTTCCGGGTGCCGTATGTTGCTGTTTTTTGCACACGTGCGACGACTACCGTAGCACTCTCCCCCCACACTTGGCAGGAGCGATTCAGAGCGCGACACAGTATTAGCCTAATCCCGGCCTGACACCGTCCGCCGGACATCCCTCACAGTCCGTAAGCCCGACGCGTGGTGGCCGCCGTCGCTTGGGCCACCTGG
This sequence comes from Bifidobacterium sp. ESL0819, assembly GCF_052606245.1. Taxonomy (NCBI): domain Bacteria; kingdom Bacillati; phylum Actinomycetota; class Actinomycetes; order Bifidobacteriales; family Bifidobacteriaceae; genus Bifidobacterium; species Bifidobacterium sp. ESL0819. Next base: position 820,483 of record NZ_CP199587.1, on the reverse strand, counting down.
TCCAGAGAGCAGTCCAGAGCATCGGCCATAGCCCGCAGGGTGTAGGGGATCATGTAGGGGGAATTGGTGCGTCCCCGGTAGGGCATAGGGCTCAGATAGGGCGCATCGGTCTCCACCATGATGTGGTCCATGCCGACCACCGACAGGGCCTGGCGGATTCCCTCGTTGCCCTTGTAGGAGACCGTCCCCGAAAAACTCAGGTACCAGCCGTGTTCGGCGGCCACCTGGGCCATCTGCGCATCACCAGAATAGGAGTGGAAGATCGTGCGCTCAGGAGCGCCGTCCTCCAGCAGAGTCTCGATGACCTGCCGATGGGCGTCGCGATCGTGAATCTGCATGGGCAGGCCCAGCTCCTTGGCTAGAGCGATGTGATCGCGGAAGGCCTGCCGCTGGATCTCTTCGCCCCCCTGACCGGTTCGGAAGAGGTCCATGCCCGTTTCCCCAATGGCCACCACCTGTTCAGGATATGCGCGAGCCAGGCGGGCGACCTCCTCGAGCGCCTGCTCAAAAGAAACCTCGTGCCAGGGCTGATATTTCAGGGGCAGTCCGTCCGGCCCCGGCACCCCTCGATGTCCATGCAGAACGGCTTCATTGGGATGGATGGCCAAGGCCGCGTGAACGACCCCAGGATGGGCCAGGGCCAGGTCCACAGCCGTCTGCAGGTGGGGCAGCTCGCAGCCCACGTCGATGGCCCCGAGCACGCCCACAGCTCGCGCCCTTGCCAGCTGCTGGTCGACCGTACGGACGGGGACCGGATCCTGCCCGCGCTCCCTGGCCTGCCGGTCCATCTCCTGGGCGAAAGGAACCACGGAGGCCATGTGGGTGTGATCGTCGATGACCCCAATGCCTTCGGGCAGCGGCTCGGGGTCAGGAGCCCAGCTGCGATCGCGGTGATGCCTGCTCATGGTCCACAGTCTAGGGACCCGTGCGGTCCAACCCGCGCCCCGCCCGGACGGCCGCCTCTGCCAAAGGGAGTGGCGGCAGTGTACAGGCAGTCATGTCGATACCTCGCATGAATAAAATCCGACGGATATGCATGGTTACCTCAATAGGTGCGTCAACTTATACCGCAAGCGGGAAGACAGCAGCAATAACCTAGGACGGGATCACAGACCAATCAGAGCCGGGTATCTTCACTTTCTGGTTTTTGCGAATGGCCTTCATGAAAAGATGTTCCTGAAACTGCAGACTCACCCGAGCCTGCAGCTTCAGCTCCAGCCATCCTCCAATCAGCCCGGCAGTCGCCTAACCAACAGGAGACTCACTCGACGCCATCTCAGATTCCAGGCACATCTGATCCGGAGTTGCAGATCATATATGACGAGGATGCCCCTGGACCAGAAGATCCAGCTCAGGACCTGACAGGCGTTTCAGATCGACGCCGTCTGGTGTCACGGCAACCTGGAACCTGGTGCCACGCACCTCCAGCTCATAGGTCAGCGAGCGCCAAGAAGAAGGCAGGCGGGGGTCGATGCTCAGCCCGGTTCCGCCGGTGTCGCGCAGGCCTCCAAAGCCGCAGACCAGGCTGGACCAGACGCCTCCGCAGGCGGCCAGGTGGATGCCATCGGTCGTGTTGGCATGCAGGTCGTCCACGTCCGTAAACAAGGACCGACGGAAGTACTGCATAGCCAGTTGTTCATGCCCCACCTCAGCAGCGAGGATGGACTGGGAGGCTGCAGACAGAGTCGAATCCCCGGTGGTCAGCGGATCGTAGTAATCGAAGTCAGCCAGCTTCTGTTCCGGAGTAAACCAGGAGCTGAGCAGGTAGAGGGCCATGACCACATCGGTCTGCTTGAGTACCTTGTGCCGGTAAATGACCAGCGGATGATAGTGCAGCAGCAGAGGCCTGGCCGTGAACTGGTCGAAGTGCCAGCGAGGCCGCCGCATGAACTGGGCGTCCTGGGCATGGACCCCCTCCTGATCGTCGAAGGGGACAAACATGGCCTCAGCCGCGCTTGACCATTTGTCGGCCTCCTCGTCGCCCAAGTGCAGCCTTTCACGGATAGCGCCGATCAGGTCGGGATGCTTCTCGCGCAGATGCTGGTAGGACTTGTATGCAGCCAAGAGGTTGAACCGGGCCATCTGGTTGGTGTAGAGGTTGTCGTCGACCAGGACCGTGTATTCGTCAGGGCCGGTCACACAATGGATGTGGAAGCGGCCGTCCTCCTTGTAGCGTCCCAGGCTCATCCACAGACGGGCCGTCTCAACCAGGACGTCGATGCCCTCAGCCTGCAGGAAGTCTTCATCGCCGGTGACCTGCACATACTGGGCCACCGCATAGGCGATGTCGGCATCAATATGGTACTGGGCCGTGCCCGTAGGGAAGTAGGCGGAGGCTTCCTCGCCGTCGATGGTCCTCCAGGGGAAGAGAGCGCCGTTCAGGTTGAGGGCGCAGGCCCTGCGCCTAGCAGCGGGCAGCATCAGATAGCGATAGTGGAGGACGGCTCTCGCCCGAGCAGGCGCTGAATAAATCAGGAAGGGGAGAATATAGATCTCGGTATCCCAGAAGTAGTGGCCGCTGTAGCCGGACCCGCTCAGGCCCTTGGCGCCCACGCCGTTCTCGATCTGCGCCGTAGACTGGGCCAGCTGGAAGAGCTCCCAACGCACCATCTGTTGCGTACGACCGCCATCGTCGGCCTGAATACGGATATCCTGCCGCTCCCAGAACCGGTCCAGCCATGCACGCTGGCGCTGCTCCAGCTCCTCCAGAGAGAGGGTGCTGACCTCCTCCAGCCGATCGCGGCAGTCCTCGACCAGATTCCTGGTACCCTCGCCCCGGGTCTGCACGACCAGACCGTTGCCGCTGGTGCCAGCCGGAAGAATGGGGTGACTGCGGTAGACGGCGTAACGGACCAGATGGGTGGAACCGCCCTTGGGCACGTCCATGCGCCAACCAGAGCCCTCGACAGGCCGACCATCCCTGAACTGTCGGACACCCATGGCCAGGCTGAGCCGTGAATTATTGCAGCGGAATACCCTGCAGCCTGCACTCAGCTCACCATAGACTGCATTGTCCAACACCTCGTGGATTCCGCAGCCGTCCACAAAGGTCGACTTGCGGGGGTCGCTGGAGTTGACATGCCGAGGATTATCGGCATTGACCGGCCCCTCGACCACCACAGCCATGTCCCGGTCGGGAGACTCCACAGTCAGCGTGCAGACGCTCAGGCTGCGGTCATACAGGCAGACCATGCGAGTGAGCACAGTCTTCAAATGGATGCCATGGCCCAGATCATACAGATTGGTGGTGGTCGCGATTCCGGTTCGGAAGTCCAGACGTTGAGTAGTCTTCTCCGGCCGGCCCAAGGGCAGCCCCTCCACCTTGAGGGTGAAATCCGAGGCATCGGGCACCCCCTGAATCAGCTGGCCAACCTTGGCATATCCGTAGGCGCTTTCAGGATGAGCTATCCGGAAAGTGTCATGGAAGCCGCTCAGGAATGTGCCGTTGCCCAAGCAGCGTTCCCCGCCGCCTTCGCCCCTGACGCCGATGGAGCCGTTGGTGACCGAAAAGACCGTGGCACTGACGGCATCAGGCCGACCTACTTCGCTGAGCCCCCACTCATCCACGGGGAAACGCTCCTCATCCAGACTGGGGTCCTCACCCTGCCCGCGTTCGCTGGCATCGTCGTCGACCAGCTCGATCAGCTGGTTCACTACCAGGTCCGCACCCGCCTTGAGCAGCTGCTCGCGGCCGGCGCCCCTGTTCACGCCCACAACCAGGCCGAACCTGCCCGCATGGCCGGCGGCCACGCCAGAGAGGGCGTCCTCGACCACAACGGCATCCTCATTGCGCAGTCCGAGCACCTTGGCCGCATAGGCGTAGGTGTCCGGTGCAGGCTTGCCTTGAAGACCCATCTCATCCTTGAGATTGCCGTCCACCACAGTGTCGAAGTATCCGGCGATTCCAGCAGCCTGGAGGACTTCGGCCGTGTTGCGCGAACTGGACACCACGGCCAGACGCTTCTTGTCAGCGCGCAGGTGCCTCAGCAGATCCACCGTGTCCGGGTAGGGATCGATGCCCTTTTGCTTCAGCAACCGCTCAAAAGTCATGTTCTTGCGATTGCCGTATCCGCAGACGGTGTCCAGACGTGGATCGTCATTAGGGCTGCCCCAGTCCAGCTCGATGCCCCTGCTGCGCAGCAGGGCGTCGACACCGTCATAGCGGGGCCGGCCATCCACATAGGCGTAGTAGTCCTGCTCCGTATAGGCCGGGACGTTTCCGGGCAGGACCCGATCGAATAATGCCTTCCAGGCGGCTTTGTGCAGGATTGTCGTGGGCACCAGCACCCCGTCCAAGTCGAAGAGCACACAGGCGAATTGGGCAACTTTCATGGTTACTCATCCTATGGGTCTTCCGTGACGAAAGAACCCGGCGGTTCGCAGAACCGCCGGGTGAGAAGAGAGAGAAGAAGGGGATTCAGTTATCGGGGCCGTATGGCCCCCATCGGCTAGTACTTCAACCGACAGAACAAATATAACCAGCGCTACCTTGGAGGAAATGCCCGAAAACCTCAAAGTTCTCTGTGAATCGCAGATGCTGTCCCGGGCGCGTCGACTATCACTTGCCCTGGTCGCCCAGCTTGGCCTGCTCCGCCTCGAATCGGGCGTGCTCTCTGGCTTTGCGGCGATCCAGCTCCTCCTGGAAACGCTCCAGTTCCTCCTGCACGGCTTCCTTGGGAATGCGCGGGAAGATGGGCGCGGGCCGATCGACTGGCGTGCCGTCCCTGAGGGGCTCCCGCGCCCAGGGATGGACAGTCTCTCCTAGCCGGTAGTCACCGGTGATGATGGGATAGTGGAAGTCGGGCCGATCCAGATCATCAACCTCCTGGACGCGAGGCAAAGGCGAGAAGGTGCCCTCGCCGCCCATGGTCTCCCAGACACGCTGCGAGGCATGGGGCAGGAATGGAGCCAGCATGGTGTTGGCGTCCAAGACGGCCTGAGCGGCGGTGTGCAGGACTGCAGCCAGACGATTCCGGTCGTCCTTGATCTTCCAGGGCTCCTGGGCAGAGATGTACTTGTTGATGTCTCCCACCAAGGCCATGGCCTCGACCAGGGCGGCCTTCTGGCGATGGTGCTCAATCAAAGACCCGACGGCATCGAAGGCCTGCAGGCTGCGATCCAGCAGGGCATTGTCCTCCTCGGTCAGCCAGGATTGCTCGATGGCAGGGATGCTGCCGAAGTCCTTGTTGAGCAGGTTGGCCACGCGGTTGACCAGGTTGCCCCAGGAGGCGGCCAGCTCCTCGTTGTTGTGACGGACGAACTCCGCCCAGGTGAAGTCCGAGTCCGAGGTCTCCGGCCCAGCGATGGAAATGTAGTAGCGAACCGCATCGACCGGATAACGTGCCAGGATGTCCTTGACGTAGATGACGATGCCTCTGGAGGAGCTGAACTTCTTGCCCTCCATAGTCATGAACTCGCTGGCCACCACCTGCTCAGGCAGGTTGAGCTCGCCGTAGGAGCCCGGCTGTCCGCCCTTGGACCCCTGGCCGTTGTAGGCCAGAATCTCCGAGGGCCAGATCTGCGAGTGGAAGGTGATGTTGTCCTTGCCCATGAAGTAGTAGCCCAGAGCCTTAGGATCATTCCACCACTTGCGCCAGGCCTCAGGGTCGCCCTGACGACGGGCCCACTCGATGGATGCGGACAGGTAGCCGATAACGGCATCGAACCAGACATAGAGCTTCTTGTTGGGATCGTCGACCCATCCGTCCACAGGCACGGGAATTCCCCAGTCGATGTCGCGGGTGATGGCTCGCGGCTTGACCTCCTTGAAAAGTCCCAGAGAGAAGTTGAGCACGTTGCTCCGCCAGCCCTTGCGGGTCTTCAACCAAGCCAGGTTGGCCTCGGCCAGAGCGGGAAGATCCAGAAAGAAGTGCTTGGACTCCTCGAATCGGGGCGTCTCCCCATTGATCTTGGATACAGGATTGATCAGCTCGTCCGGATCCAGCTCGTTGCCGCAGTTGTCGCACTGGTCGCCGCGAGCGCCATCGTAACCGCAGATGGGGCAGGTCCCCTCAATGTAGCGATCGGGCAGGGTGCGGCCGGTGGAGGGCGATATGGCCACTTTCTGTTGACCCTCATAGATATAGCCGTTGGCTCGGCACTGGCGGAAGAGCTCCTGGACCACCTTCTCATGATTGCCTGTCGTGGTCCTGGTAAAGAGGTCATAGCTGAGCCCCAGATCGCACAGATCCTTGACGATGACCCGGTTGTAGCGGTCAGCGATCTCCTGGGGGCCCACGCCCTCGGCGTCAGCCTCCACCAGGATGGGAGTGCCATGCTCGTCCGTGCCCGAAACCATGAGGACATCATTGCCCTTCATGCGTTCGTAGCGTGCATAGACGTCCGAGGGGACGCCGAACCCAGCGACATGGCCGATGTGACGGGGCCCATTTGCGTAGGGCCAGGCGACAGAAACAAGGATATGACTCATACCAGCAAGATTATCGGCTTCGGCCTACAATCCCCCGCTCGTCCACAAGGCAGCTGACGATCAGGCAGATTATCCACAAGTGCACAAATTCAGCCCGCCCTCAGGCAAACCCTGGCCCGAGCGTTTACAGTCAAACCATGAATCGAGAACACGTCCTCGGGGGAGCGACGTGGATGCCTGCCACTGCCCCTGGCGCCAGCCGCACCCTTAGAGCTACAACAAAGCCGCCGGGCAGAGCACCGCGCGCCGACACTGCCCAGCAACGTTTCGGCCCGCGATCCGGAGCAGCACTGATGCGCACCCGCAGCCGTCCGCCTACGACTGACCTCAGGACCACGGCCCCCGATCCTGAACCGCTGCCCAGCCTGATCCAAACCGGAGACCTACCCGGCCCGCTCAGTCTCAGCCTGCTGGCGAATGAGGGAATCATAACCTGTCTGGACCGATCCTGCTGCTATCTGAACGAACAGGCTGAAGGACTCTACGGTCGTGCCTCCATCGTCATGCCTATGGTTCCTTATGGAGCAGCAGCCTGTGGCGGGCTGGCGCTCTGGATATGGCTCAACGGCCGTTTCCCTGATGCCTTGGACATCATTTCCAACTCCCACTTCCGCACACCGGTTCACGGCAGGCCCCTGCGCCCTCACCAGCGACAGCTGGATGCCCGCTACCTGATGAGGCTGGGGCAGCTCTGGGTAACTTCGCCGCTCTGGACCGCCTGTGATCTGGCCTGCGACCCTTCAGGCCGATGCAACGGAGAGGACGTTATGGCAGTCCTGCATGAGCTCATGGAACGCTATCAGGTCAGCTGCGGATCCTGCGAGACGCTCCTGTCCTCCAATCCGCGATGGCCTGGCCACGCTCGAGGGCTGGAGACCATAAGACGACTCAAAGTGCTCCTATGAAGCCGCCGATGAGGGGCCGCAGACCCGGACACGGCGCTCATCGGCGCCAGTCCCGGGTCCGGGACCGTCGGAGATCAACCTCTGCTGAACGCATGGCCCGGCTCATGACTGCCATCACCAGCCGGGCGTGCCCTTCAACTGGAGACGATTTGAACCCAGACGAGCCCGATTGCTTCGAACCAATGACTGACGACCGCACCCCACCACCTGAGCCTCCCCTAGTGCCCACAGCACTGATGGCCACAGATCCTGCGACCGACCCGAGCATCCTCTGGACCATCGCCCGAGAAGAGCCTCGACTGCGCCGGTGGCTGGTAGCCAACCCCGCCGCCTCGCCAGCCCTGCTGGAGACCATCTCCCAGCTGGGTGGGCCCGGCGTGCGCAGAGCACTGGAGGTGCTGTTGGATGAGGGGAGCGGAAATCAGTCCTCCTTATCTTCTTCCACGGCTAAGGCATAGATCCGCTTGCGGTTGGGCAGGCTGCCATCAGCCAAGGGATGTTCGGCAGCCACCCGGGCGATGGCCTGCTTGAGCCGCAGGCCCTCGGATCGGGACAGATCGCGTGCCAGGACCGCCAGTCGCCGGTCATCCATGGCATCGGGATCGTTGCGTCTGGCCTCCAAGGCGGAAGCGCCGGCCACGACCAGGACCATCTCCCCCCGGGCAGGCTCCTCCTGGAGGGAGCGCACAATGTCGCCGATGGTGCCCCGTCGAATCTGTTCATGTTCCTTGGTCAGCTCCCGGCAGAGTGCCATGAGCCTGTCAGAGCCGAAGACCTCCTGAAGGTCCTGCATAGCCTGATCGATGCGGTGGGGCGTCTCATAGAAAACCATAGTCCGCTCCTCGCTGCGCAGGGTGCGCAGATGCCGCATCCGCTCCTGATGCCGACGGGGAAGAAACCCCTCGTAGCAAAAGCGGTCGGTCGGCAGGCCGGAGAGAGCCAGGGCATCCAGCACGGCACTGGGGCCGGGAGCGCAGGTGACCGGTATGCCTCGCTCGATAGCCCGTCGAACTATGGCCATGCCTGGATCGTTGATGGTGGGCATACCCGCATCTGAGACCACCAGAGCGCAGGCTCCGTCACGAACCTGATCCAGAATAGGATCAGCCATCCGCCGCTCATTATGGTCGTGATAGGCCATCACCTTGCCGCCTACACGCACCCCCAGCCGATTGGCCAGATCATAGAGTCGCCGCGTATCCTCCGCAGCCACTAGGTCTGCAGACTGCAGCAGCTCCACCAGGCGTGCCGAGGCGTCAGCGACATTGCCAATAGGTGTAGCCGCCAGCACCACCGTTCCACGTGAAACACTGCGAGGAATTTGCTTCGCGTAGTACTCTCCGCCTTGCATATGTTTTTCGCTCCGGCCATCCATGCTGATCATGCCTTCAGTATGGCTTAATCTAGGGGTGATGACATCTTCGGCAGGGCTTTCTTTGCAGCATCGCTCCTCCAGACACGGTCGGCACGCCGCCCCCCGTTCCGGTCGCCCTGTCATGATGTCCATCCTCAACACACTCGGAGGTCGACGCACCAAGGGACGGATCGACTGGACCTCCCGGCTCTCTCATCGACAGAAGAGCTGGCTGTCCTGCATATCCATGGCGCTTCTGGGTGGAGTCCTGCGGTTGGTGCGGCTGGGCAGCCCCCGGGCCATCGTCTTCGACGAAACATATTATGTCAAAGATTCCTGGACCATGCTGATGACCGGCGAGCCACGCAACTGGCCAAAAAAAGCCGGCCCGCTCAACCTTCCCATCGACCAGGTCTTCGCCCAAGGGCATACAAACGGCTGGCTGCCCCAGGCCGAATACGTGGTTCATCCGCCGGTGGGCAAGTGGTGCATTGCTCTGGGTCTCAGGCTGTTCGGGGGAGCTGGCAACCCCTTCGCCTGGCGAGCCGCCACTGCCGTGGTCGGCACCATTGCCATTCTGCTGCTCTGCCGAGTAGCCTTGCGTCTCTTTCACAACCTGCCCATCGCCCTGACAGCCGGTTTCCTTATGGCCATCGATGGTCTGGGCATCGTCATGAGCCGTACCGGCCTGCTGGACAACTTCGTTATGATCTTCACTCTGGGAGCCTGGCTATGCCTGATGGACCATCGAGACTGGGCCCGGACCAAGCTGCGGCAATCCTGGGCCAGGGACCAGGCTGATTTCCGTCTGCACTACCGAGTCAGAGTTATTGAGTCACGGGGCAGCCAAGAGCAGAAGAGCCGGGTTGAGCTGCCTGTGGCCTCCACCGGTCCCTTCATCGCTTGGTCCTGGTGGCGGACAGGAGCCGCCCTGCTGCTGGGCCTGGCCACCGGCACCAAGTGGTCGGGCGCTTACTTCTTTGCCGTCTTCGCTCTGATCTCAGTGCTCTGGGACGGCTGGGAGCGCCATCAGGCTGGATACGGATTCTGGCTGCAGAGCGCCGTGGTCAAGGACGGGCTACCGGCGGCCTTGCTTATGATCCCGGTCTGGGCAGGCACCTACCTGGCATCCTGGACGGGATGGTTCCTGCACGGTGATTCCTACATGCATAGTTGGGCCGCGGAACACCCTGGCCAGGGCCTGACCTGGCTGCCGGAAGGGCTGCGATCTTTGGCTGAGTACCACAGGCAGATGTGGCATTTCCACACCACCCTGAACACCCCGCACCCATATATGGCTAACCCTCTGACATGGCCCCTGCAGATCAGGCCCACCAATTTCTACTGGCAGAAGCTCAATGGCTTCCCTGGCCTGTGCGGATTGGCCAAGAATTCCCGCTGTGTGGCAGCCGTCACCTCCCTGGGCAACCCTATGACCTGGTGGCTGGGCAGCATCTGCATGATCCTGGCCATCGTCATCGCCGTCGTAGTCAAGCACGGAGATTGGAGGATCTGGGGGGTGCTGGCAGGCATGCTGGCCGGCTGGCTGCCCTGGGTCCAATATATGAATCGAACCACTTTCACCTTCTATTCCATCGTCATCCTGCCCTGGATGATCCTGGCAATCTGTTACGTGGCCGACTGGCTCAGGCAAGACTCGGATAGCATCCTCTACCGGCAAACCATGATTATCGGCCTGGCCCTGCTGAGCCTGACATCAGTCTTCTTCTACCCGCTGTGGACCGCCATTCCCATTCCCTATGACTTCTGGCGAATGCACATGTGGCTGCCTAGCTGGATCTAAGACAAAAGCAGGAATGCGCGACCGCCTTGTATCCGCGTTTATATGCTGTCGTCTTCAGATGGCTCGATTGCAAATGGTCTGCGCCTGCAGCAGCGAAATCCTTCCAAAGCTGCTCTTGAACGCCACAGTCGACCCCGATCGACCCAAAGCGCTTGGTGCAGAGCAGGGCAGTCAGCGGACACTGAGGAGATATATTGCCAACCAACCTCTTGGGCGGGCGTGGAGATTGCGCCCGTGACCAGCGCGGGCTGAAGCTGTCGGACTTGTTTTGCTTCCACCCCGCACACGGCTGGTCGACCGGTTATTGGCGCCTAGCGTTCCAAATATTAATGAACCTGCTCCAGATCGCCATCACGAACGAAGCTTCAGTTAGTGAGGCTCCCGACAGCATCATGGATGCGCTGGTCGCGGGGGGGTACCGGTCAGTACAGAGCCTAGACAGGCTTCGCTGGCGAACAGGCTAGCCTGGGTCTTGGTCGCCGGATCCCCCGGTTCGTCGCTATCGGTACGATTGGCCTGCATGCTCAGAGTCACCGACGTGCAAGACCTGCCGTCCAGAGCGACACGAATGGATTGGTCTCCCCTCCCATTGACAATATCCAGATGGTGGATTGCTGCCAGAAGCCGCATGTAGTCGCAGATGCGGAGGGCATGACCGCCATCACCGCAGCCCGAATAGGCTGAGCACCAGGGTTCATGTAGGGTTGCTTAGGGCTGCCTAGGCCTGCTTGGGGTTTTTAGGTCTGCACCCGATCATCTAGAGCCTTGCCCAGGATGGCCGCATAGTCGGCATATTGCTGGACGGTGCCGCAATTGCGGTTGCCCCAGTCTCCAGCTTCCTACAGATACTGGGGAGATCCCTGCAGCAGAAGGTGGCCACGGGCTTGAGGCCGTTCCTCAGCTGCATGTCCAGCACCCACCGGTAATCGTCCAGACCAGCATGGTAGACGGCACCGCCTTCCTGCCTTTTTTGCGTAGAAGAACTGACGATAGGACCGTGGCCGGCAGCTCATAGGTTGTGTTGTCCTCGCAAGGAATCGGACCCGTGCGGACCATTTCCCGTAATCAGCTTGTTAAAGTGTGTCTCGGTTCTGGACAAGCACACATCGACGGAATGGAACGCAACTCATGGGGTTCGTCAACTGGCTGATACACCTGCTCAAGGATCCGCGCAGCGCTATCGCGAGCTGGATCGCCATGGGGCTGGTACCGACCTACGGGTTCATCTTCCTGATCATCTTCATCGAGACAGGCGTGGTTTTCATGCCCTTCCTGCCGGGCGACTCCCTGCTCTTCGCCGCCGGCGTCTTCGCCCATGACCCGTCCAGCGGCATGGCTCTGGACGTGCTTCTGCCCGTCGTCTGGCTGGCCCCCATCCTTGGAGACCAGAGCAACTACTTCATCGGACACTTCTTCGGCCGGGCCATCGTCCGTTCGGGGCGCGTGAAGTCGCTGACCCCCGAACGAATCGCCAAGACCGAAGGCCTGATTGACAAGTGGGGCCCCCTGGCCGTGGTACTGGGACGCTTCCTCCCCTTCATCAGGACCTTCATGCCCTTCATATCTGGCATTTCCGGAATGCGCTGGCGGCGCTTCACCCCCTTCAGCATCCTGGGCGGTCTGATATGGTCCACCCTCTTCACCCTCCTGGGTTACTTCTTCGGCGGCATCCCCGCAGTCCAGCAGCATTTTGAGCTGGTCATCATCCTGATCCTGGTCATCTCGGTTCTGCCCACGGTCATCGGCCTGCTCAAGGCAAGGTTTGGAAGCAAGGGTTCCACCGAAGAAGCCAGCTCCAAGGCGGAATGATACCTGACTTGGGATATTTTGCGTTTGGCTAGGGCACGCGCTAAAGTGAGCTTCTGTTGTTCGGCTACGGTCGGGCAACGAATGGGGCTGTAGCTCAGTTGGTAGAGCGCTTCGTTCGCATCGAAGAGGTCGGGGTTTCGACTACCCTCAGCTCCACTTTTCCACAGTAATTCCAGGGATGCATGCTTGGCCCGTCAGTCGGCTCATCGGCTGAATCTCTCGATCTATATCCACCGTGACATCTGGATTTGGCTCCGTGCAGACCGGGGCATCGCGCCCGGCCGACCAATGAGTGCGAGGGCGGCATGTGCCAGCGTCCGGCCCCGGGCCGATACGAAGTCGGTCCGGGGTCTGACGTTCGCGCCCGTGCCTGTGCTAGCCCCGGGGATGGGCAAGGATGCCCGAACGGGCCACCTGACCCAGCCAAGCCAAGGAGGGCCTGGGGTGGCGCTCGAAGGTCTCGCGGTCCACGGAGACCAGACCAAAGGTGGGTTTGTAGGACCCCCACTCGTAATTGTCCAGAAGGGACCAGTGGAGGTAGCCTTCCACACGCACGCCCTCATCCATGGCCTGATGAAGTCCGGCCAGGGCGTCAAAGGCGTAGTCGACCCTCCGACTGTCATCGGCTGTGGCGATTCCATTCTCGGTGACCACGATGGGGGTGTGCTCGGCGATCCGCCAGGTGTGGCGCACAGACTCCCCCAGGGCGTCAGGATAATACTCCCAGCCGGTCAGGGTCTTCTCCACATCCTCCGGGACCGGTCGGGGGCCGTCGTGGCCGATGAAGGTGCGCAGGTAGGCCTGCACCCCTATGAAGTCGTCACCTCGTGCAGCCTGGGTGAAAAAGTCCTCGCGGGGGTAGCGGTACTCCTCCATGTCCTGCTCACAGCCTGGCAATGCCTGGAAATCCTGACAGGCAATGGTCCAACCGGACTTGATTCCCGGTAGGAGGGAGAGGACTGCCCGAGCCTTTCTGTGAGCCTTGACCAGGGATTCAGAGATGACCGGGTCAGGGGTGGGCAGGGAAGCTGCAGCCATGTCGTTGCCCTCTTGCCCCCCTTGGGTCAGAGCCACCATATTAGGCTCGTTAATCGTGCAGACCCAGGTGACTCCTTCCAGAATGGGGATGAGGTGCTCCACGTACCGTCCGAAGAGGTCAGTGGAGGCAGGATCGCGCCAGCCCCCTCGCCTGGCCAGCCAGCGGGGCAGAGTCATGTGGTTCAGGGTGACCATGGGGGTCACCCCATCCTGGAGGCAGGCTTCGATCATGGCCCGGTAGTGCAGGAGCTGAGCCTGGGAGAAGAATCCCTCCTCAGGCTCCACCCTGGCCCACTCCACTGAGAAGCGGTATGTGTTCAATCCGCTACCAGCCAGAAGGGATATGTCTTCCGCGTAACGGTTGTAGCTGTCGTCGGCATCCCCCGAAGGCTCGCTGAGGTCGCTGTCCGGCCGGTGCTCACGCTCCCACCAGTCGGCGTTGACATTGTTGCCCTCTATCTGGTGGGCAGCCGTGGCCGCTCCCCAGAGGAAGTCCTGTGGAAAGGTGTATGTAGGCGTTGGCATGTGGATGTACCTTCCTTGTTCGATTTGGTGGGCGGACCCTGCCGGACTCCCCCCCCCCGATGAACCGGTCTGTTCGTACTTTCCAGACGGGGGTGCCGGTCGTCCCCTGGCCAGATTGCGCACACTTGCACTCAGCATGTCATTTAACCGTTTGGAAGCTTCCGACACTTTCAGACGGGTGGATTCCCTTACACGACTCGGCTGCCAGCAGGCGCACGACATCGTGGCGATGGAGGCACCAGCCTCCTCCGCCATACTGTGAACTCTTACTCTGCGCATACGCATACACACACACTCTGCCTGCTTAGCCGAGAAAGGCTGCCGGATGACATGCTGCAGAACACTGGCCACCCTGCTATCTTCCTCGCCGGCATGGGTCGGCGGACAGTTACAGACATGGGCGTCGGCACTCACCGTACAGTCTGTCCGTCAACCGTGAGGAAGATGTCGATATGGACAGCTCCAGCCAACTGGTCCTGGGCCACATCCAATCCGCCCTTGCGGTAAGGCAGATCCAGGATCCGGCCCTCAAGCCTGCGTCCATCAGCCTCAACCCTCAGACGGTCCGAACCTGCACTCTCCGAGCCGGTGTCTTCTGGTCCAGCGACCGGCCCACCAGCCACATGGTAGCGGATGGTACGCGGCCGGCCGAATAAGGTCATGGTCACCTCCAGTCCGTCATCTTCCTGGGACAGGACCGGATCGAAGACAACCCGCCCATCGTGCAGCTGAAGGCCGAAGAGGTGCTGGACCACCTGTCGGCAGTAGATGCCGGGGCCGGAGGAATAAATCCTCCATCCTCCCCTCACGCCTACGGGGTTCTCGGCCCCCTCCTTGAGCCTCGACCATTGGGAGGCAGCCGTGTATCTGTCAGGGAAGTCGGCATCCGACGAGGCGAAATAGCAGTTGCGTTGCCTAGGCTCGCTGGTAGGCAGGCGGCGGAACTGGCCCACCGGACTGATTCTTAGGAGCTCCTGACCCAGGCGGGTTCTGCCCAGCAGACCCAGGGCCTCCGCGTAACGCACATGGGCGTGCGTATACATCAGGCCAATCTCCCGACCCACGTTGGCGGCCTGCTCGGCCCTCTTGAATACCCTGGTCACCCCATCATGGAAGGAGGCCGGGCGGTCCATGAGCCTCACCCCGTCCGGATAATGAAGATCGCCTTCGATGATCCTCTCATGGTCCGCCTCCTGGTCAGGTGTGAGCAGGCCGGCGATGATGGAGCGAGTCATGGGAATCAACCTGTACCGTATGCCCGTTCTGGTATCCGAGGGATGTATGACTGGACGGGGTTGGCCATTGACGAAGTTGACGTATCCGGCCAGGATCCCTTGGAAGATAAAGTTATCGGCGAAGTCGGCCTTGATCCTGGCAGCCTCACCGGCAAAGCGAGAGGCCAGGTCGGTCCGGCCGGCGGCATCAAGGAGCGGTTGCAGTCCGCAGCAGGCCTGGTAGAGGAGGGCGATGGTCCATGTGGAGGCCATCTGTCTCTTCATGGACTCCTGGGCTGGCTGAAGGGTGTCGTCCCAGTCCCCCTCGCCATAGCAGAAGAGGTCGGTGCCCGGGACGCTATGCGACTGGATATAGTCCAGCGTCCGAGCCAGATGGTCGGCCACCGTGGGCAGGCTGGGCGAGGGACCACGGTGATTGACCGGACTTGCAGCTTCGACTGGTCCGACTGATGCGGAGGGACGAGCGATATCATCCCGCCAGAAAGCCACGGGCTCATCCAGGAGGTCCGGCCTACCGTCCGCTTCGACGTACTCAGCCAGCGCCAGCAGGGGCCAGACCGGGATATCCCCGTGGGAATCGTGCTGGTAGAGGTCTGCATACTGGTCGAACATGAACCACTGCGGCAGGGAGCCATCGGGATTCTGATGGGCGAAGACCTTGAGGAGGATGGTCCGGGCCAGCTCGGTATGGCCGAAGGTCAAGGCCAGTTCCAGGGGCCCTTGGCAGACGTCCCGTGTACCCCAGGCAGCGCCCCCATACTGTTCCAGCCCGTGGGGTGACAGGAAGTGAACCAGGGCGTTCTGCACCAGCCAGGGCAGAAGATCATTGAATTCCGCGAATCTTCCCTCCCCTGCCACATGCAGCCCCTGCATGAAGGAGGTCATGGCCAGATAATGGGCATGGAGGAGCTTCCGTTCGG
This sequence comes from Bifidobacterium sp. ESL0819, assembly GCF_052606245.1. NCBI lineage: Bacteria > Bacillati > Actinomycetota > Actinomycetes > Bifidobacteriales > Bifidobacteriaceae > Bifidobacterium > Bifidobacterium sp. ESL0819. The sequence continues at coordinate 804,463 of NZ_CP199587.1, read as the reverse complement.
AGCCGGCAAAGGTCGCGTCGGGCGTATTCTCCTCGCTTGCGCCGCCATCCATGGATCCGGCGATGGTGACGGACAAGGCCCGGCCCCCGTCCGACAGGAAGGTGACCATGGCCGGATCGCTGATATGGACCCCTGCTCCTGGATCGAAGAGCGGGCTGTCATCCCCGGTCCTTGCGTCGGACGATGAGATGACGTATCTCAGTCCTGGACAACGTTCAGCCGCCGGGCTGCCCGGTGCAGGGGCAAAGGAAACGGACCCCCCCATCCCCTGGGTGGCATCGGCATGAGCGAACTTCCGAAGCCAGGCGGATGGATCTTCAAGGCTGATCGTCAGCAGGGCCCGGATCGGGCCATCGGCCTCCAGACGGATGTCGATGGCAGCCCTGCCCAGATGGGCGATGGTGGACACCGTCAGGGTCCGATCACCCAGACGATAGACCCAGCGGGATCCGCCCAGATCCATGATGTAGGCCGAAGGAACACCCAGGAGGCGCCAAGTACCGTCCACCTGGACCAGGATGCGGACCCCCCGCGAGCGCAGGAGGCCCAGACCGGTCTTCTGGACTGAAATCAGCTGGTTCATGTTGGTGTTGCCCAGGACCACTTGTGATGCGAAGACACCCCCGGCGTAGGTGGTGACGGCCATGGTGGGCTGTGACGGGTCGGTATCCGGGTTGCCGGACAGGAGAATCTGCCCGTGGGAGCGGACCACCTCCAGTTCCTTGCGTGCGCTTACTACATGGCAGGCATCATCTCCGAAGTAAGAGAGCAGATGGCCTGTCTGGTCCGCCTCTGGTTGGAGGATGGGCCCTCCGCCCAGTTGGCTGAACTCACCCTCAGGCAGGGGGTCGCCATTCAGCAGCGCCGAAGAGATCAGGAGCGAGGTTGCTGACTCAGCCTGTGAGGCAACGGGAGAGGTAGATGAGAAGTCATGGGTGCCGGTGGACGGACTGCCATCCGCCTCGTTCTCGTTCGCCACACCCCAGTCCTGGTCATCGTCGCTTCGGCTTTCTTCAGAGGCCTCCGCGCAGGCCGCGCAGGCCTTGCCCAAGTCACCCCTGTAATCGGACAGTGCCGTGTTCCACACCTGCCAAGTGAGGCCTTCCCGGGTCAAAGGCGCCCTGGGAGAGAGTAGGCAGGCCATGGCGAATTCATACTGGTCTATGCCCCCTCGGTCCCAGTCGGCATCGCCGAGGGCCGCGGGCTGACCGTCCAGACGGGCACCAAGCCCGTAAAAATCGTAGCCGTCAGTCATGAACGCCCTGCATCCCTGTGAGATTCCCGTAACGTACAGGGGAAGCCGAGGGGCGCAACCCATCGTTTGCCGGGCTGACAGGACGCTGCCGAAATTGGGGACGTCCTGCACATGGTAGGCGATGTACTGGGAGATGTAGGACTCGGCGCCGGCAGCCATGGACGGCTCCACCAAGGCCAGATCCTGGGCGGAAACCAGGTCCCACAGATCGTCGGACAAGATGGCGTGCTCCCATTCCTGCCTCTCACTAACGGCAGTCGAGTCACTCTGGTCAATCGTGACCGACACCTCCCAGGTCCAGGACGCCCCCCTGCCAGCCCCGCCGCTTTCGCCACCAGATGGAAGAGCTCGGGAAAGCGCAGGGGATAAGGCACTTGGAAGAAGCCGAACCCGCCAGCGGACACCCAGGTCCCTCCCCTCCCATAGGGGGCTGCCAGCTGCCGGATCGAAGCAGGCCCGGGAACCTGATCCGGTCAGTTGGATGGAATCGATCCGCCCCTCCCGATGGCGGCGAAGCCACAGGCCAGCCAGGGGACGGTCATGGATGCCGGGCCTGAACTGGGTGACCTGGATGCCTCCTGCATTGATCAGCGTCAGGTCCCCGTTGAGGTTGAACGAAGCCGAGAAGTCCCCCCTCTCGACGGTCATGCCTTTGGGCTGGCTTATCCGGCCCCCGTCTCCCTGGCCGTCACCTGCGCCGTGGTAGGGAGACTTGCTGCGTGGAGTGTCTGTGTTCATCTTCTCCGCTTTCATTGCTAATAGGCTTGTTCCTGCTGAAGTTCACCGTTTGTCCTGCGCAGAAGCCCAGAAGTCGTCCAGGAGGTCCGCCGTCTCCTCAGGCCTGTCGATGTTGGGACAATGGCCGGCACAAGCAATCACCTCGTAGCGGGCGCCAAGCATGCGGGCCATCCTGGCCTGCCAGTCCTGGGGCCAGGAGAAGTCGTCGTGCTCGCCGTGGAACACCATCATGGGCAGGCCGGTGGCAGCCAGCCGTTCTGTCCTGTCATGCAGGTCGGCCAGCTGGTCTATGGCTCCGATGAGCTGATCCCGGCTGGTCTGCTCTGCCCGAAGGCGCTGGAATCTATCTTCCGGATTCAGCTCCTCGTCCAGCAGGCTGGCCCTGTCCGGGTTGTCCAGCCTCCACAGGTCCCCGCCAGGGTGGTCCAGCAGTCGCTGACGCAGGTCCGCCTTTCGGCCCGGCCAGCCATGGGGGCCGGACGACATGAGGGCGAGGCTGGCAAAGAGGTCAGGGTCGGCCAGTAGGGCAGCCTGGGCCACCACCCCGCCGAAGCTGTGTCCCAGAAGATGGACCCGTTTGGCCCCGGTGTGCTCGATCAGGATACGGGCCACATCCACGGCATCACCGGCCGTGGATCGCCTTCCGTAGGCTTTCCTCCCCCGAGGAGCCACCGAGTCTGCCTGCCCCCTCTGCGAGTAGGACCAGACATCCCAACCATCCTCTCCCAAAATGGAGCTGATCTGGTAGAAGTCCTCCTTGGAACCGGTGAAGCCGGGGATCATCATGGCCACTCCCCGCGCCCCCCTTACCCCTTTGGGGGCATGGAGGGCGGTCAGGTCACCCACGGGGGCATGTATGACCATAGCCTCGATGTTCTCCGGCAGGGGTAGGTCCCCAAAGGGGACGCCCCTGTCCACGACATGGTGGGATATCATTGTTTCTCCTGTAGCTTTGTGGTCTCGATGCTTGTGGCGGGCCGCCTTCAGGCCTGCGTCCGCAGGCTGGGGATGGCATCGAGCAGCTTGATCGTGTAGTCGTTCTCAGGATGCTGGAGGACCTGGGCCGTCTGTCCCCGCTCCACCACCGTGCCCTTGTTGAGGACCATGATCGAATCAGTGATCAGTCGGGCCGACAGGAGATCGTGGGTAATGTAGAGCATGCTCACGTTCAACCGGACCCTCAGGTCGTCGAGGAGGGCCAGGATTCCGGCCCTCAGGGTCATGTCCAGCATGGAGACCGGTTCATCGGCCACCAGGACGTGGGGGTTGCTGGCCAGCGCCCGGGCTATGACCACCCTCTGGCGCTGCCCTCCCGACAACTGATGGGGGAGTTTGGCGGCATACTGTTCCACAGGGGTCAGGCCCACCGTGTCCAGGAGCTCCAACATCCGCCTGCGGGCATCGTCCCCCCTCAGGTCCGTGTAATTGAGGATGGGCCTGGTCAGCGTGTACTCCACCGTGTGGAGGGGGTTGAGGGCCGAATAGGGATCCTGGAAGATCATCTGGATGTCGGAACGCAGGGACCTCAGATCCTTGCGCCTCTTCATCTGATCCACGCGTCTGCCACCCAGGGTGATGTTGCCTGAGGTGGGCCTTTCCACACCGGTGAGCATTTTGGCTATGGTGGACTTGCCGGATCCGGATGCTCCCACCAAGGCCAAGGACTGACCCGGGGAGAGGGTGAAGGAGACATTGTTGACGGCGGTCACTGAATCCTCGCCCCGCTTGCGGGCGGGATAGATTTTGGAGACGCCGGTCACCGTGACCGTCATGTCATCCGCAGCGTCGGTCTGTGATGGGGTTCCGCCGACCGAGCCGGAGGCATCGGCCTCATCGCGCGGCTTCAAACCGGGCACTGAAACGTGTTCGGCTCTGGGGTCACCATAATGGCTGAGGAGCATCTTGGTGTAATCGTCCTGGGGATCGGTCAGGATCCGCTCGCTGGGGGCATCCTCCACGATCCGCCCGTTGTGCATGACCAGGACCCTCTGGGTGGACTCGAGGACCACACCGAGGTCGTGACTGATCAGGATGGCGGTGAAGCCCTCCTGCCTCTGCAGCTCTCGGATGGTCCCCATCACCTCATGCTGGACCAGAACGTCCAGGGCCGTGGTCGGCTCGTCGAAGACCATGAGCTTGGGCTCCAAGGCCAGCGCCAGGGATATGGAGACCCTCTGCCTCATGCCGCCCGACAGTTCGCCCGGGTAGGCGTCGAGCACGGAGTGCTGCAGACCTACCTTCTCTACAAGCTGCTGGGAATGGGCCTCGTAGTCCTTATTCTCCACGTTCCCGTGGGCCTTGTAGATGTCCACGAAGTGCTTGCGGACGGTCCGCACCGGGTTCAAGGCGTTCATGCCCGACTGGAGGACCATGGCGAATCCCCCGCACCGCTGCCGGCGGAGCTCCTCCTGGCTGAGGGTGGTAATGTCCTTGCCCCCGAAGAGCACACGCCCCTTGCTGATCCGGGCCGGCGGCTTGGACAGTCGCGTGACGGCGAAGCCCAGGGTAGACTTGCCAGATCCCGACTCCCCGACCAGGCCCACGAATTCACCCTGGTCCAGTGAAAAGCTCACGTCGTTGACGGCCTTGACCGGTTCCTGGTCGGGGCTGTCATATTCGACGGACAGGTTCTCGACACGTAGCAGTTCCATCATGCCTTCCCTTCGCGCAGACGAGGGTTGCTCAGGCGGTCCACACCGAAGTTGATGAAGGTCATGGAGACCGCCAGCAGGGCGACCATGAGACCGGGCGCCAGCAGGAGCGCCCACTGGCCGGTCAGGATCACATTGTTGTTCTGGGCCCAGTAGAGCATGGTGCCCCAGCTGACCGTGGTCGAGTCGCCCAGGCCCAGGAATTCCAGTCCTGCTTCCGACAGGGCGCCGGAGGTGGCCGCACCGAAGAAGTTGTTGATGATCAGGGAGAGCATGTTGGGGAAGATCTCATGGAAGATGATCCGCCAAGAGCTGTCCCCGCTGAAGGCCGCTGCGGTGACGAAGTCTCTGGAACGCAGGGACTGGGTCTGCGAGCGCAGGACCCGGGATCCCCAGGCCCACCCGGTTAGGACGATGACCAGTATGATCACGCTCATGCCTCCGTTCTGGAGGTAGGCGGCGATGATGATCATCAGGGGGAGGGAGGGGATGACTAGGAAGAGGTTGACGATGAAACCGACGAACTCCCCGGCGAAGGAGCGGATGTAGCCCCAGCTCAGGCCCACCAGCACGGCTATGCAGGTGGATAGGAGGCCGGAGACCATGGCTACCATGACGGAGACCCTCCCGCCCCACAGGAGCTGGGAGAGGACATCCTGCCCGTTGCTGGTGGTACCCAGCCAGTGCTGGGCGCTAGGTCCGATGCTAGCTTCGAAATCGCCGGCCTTGGGGTCATAGGGGCTGAGCCAGGGGGCGAACAGGGCCGAAAGGACGATTAGGGCCAACAGGACCAGGCCGAACCTGGCCTTGGGCACCTCCCAGACCGTCTTGAATCCTTTGCCTATCACCTCCAGGGCGCGAAGGACGGGGTTCTGTCCCCTGGCGAGGCGGGCCTGCGGCCCTTGAGGGGCATTCCCGCTCCCCTGTGCGGAAGTCTGCTTCCCTGTGCTGACGATGCTGTCCGTCATCGCCCTCACCTCCTCGTCCTCGGGTCAAGGACCCCGTAAAGAATGTCCACGATGAAGTTGGCCACCAGCACGCTGATGGTGATCATCAGGAAGATGGCTTGCATCAGGGGGTAGTCCTGGTTGGTTACGGCCTGATAGAGGAGTAGGCCGACCCCCGGGTAGTTGAAGACCTGCTCGACCAGGAGGGAACCGCCGACCACGCCGCCCAGGACCAGTCCGAAGGAGGTCAGGTTGGGAAGGAGGGCGTTCCTGGCAGCGTACTTGAGCATGACCGTCCGCTGGCGCAGTCCGTTGGCTTCGGCGAAGGTGACGTAGTCATCACCCAATGTGTTGATCATGGTATTGCGCATGCCCATCACATAGCTGCCCAGGGAGGTCAGCAGAATGGTCAGCGCCGGCAGTATGGAATGCTCCACGGCATCAGATATGAAGTCCATCGAAAAGTTGGGTATCGCGGTGGACGAGTAGGCGCCGGAGGTCGGGAAGAGGCCGGCCTTGTAACCGAGGAAGAAGAGGAGCATGAGGGCCAGCCAGAAGGATGGAAAGGCCGAGAGGAAGGAGCTGGAGATCGTACCCGTCACGTCCACGGCGGTCCCCCGCCTCCAGGCCATCAGAGCCCCGAGTGCCGTCCCGATGATGAAGGAGATGATCGTAACCAGCCCCACCAAAGTCAGGGTCCAAGGAAGGGCTGCCCCCACCAGCTCCGATACGTTCTGCGGAAAGTTGCTGTACGAGACGCCGAAGTTCAGGTGGACCACATTTCCCAGATACTGCCAGTACTGGCTGAGCAGATTGCCCTTGGGCATGCCCAGCTGGGCTTCTATGGAAGCCCTGACCTCAGGGGTGACCGGCCCGTTCTGTGACAATTTGGCTATGGCCGCGTCGGCAGGTGATCCAGGCATCATCCTGGGCAGTATGAAGTTGACGGTTATGGCCGCCCATAGGGTAACGAAGAATAGACCAATTTTCCCGAAAAAATATCGCACGTGACGACCTTTCATCCGTCAGGGGCGGGGGGCGGCCCACCAGGGGGGGCCAGGAGGGCCGGCCGTCCCACGGCCCGGCAGGACCGTCACCGGCCCAGCCCGCTCCCTTCCGCCCTGTGATGGGCCCGGCCTCTCAGGCCTTCTTGATATGGGTTACCACCATGAGGACCGACTGCGTCCAGGTGCTGGGTGCGGTGTAGGGATCGTCCTCACTGGGCCAGCCCGTGTAGTTCCGCGTGCTGAACAGGCCCCAGAGACCGCCATAGAAGAGACCGATCACAGGCACATCATCGTAGACGATCTGCTGGAGCTGGTCGACAATGGCCTTCTGGGACTTCTCATCGGCCGCCAGCTTGAGCTGGGCCAGGAGTTCATCGGCCTTGGGGTTCTTGTAGCGCTCGAAGTTGGCGTTGGCTGACTGACCTACAGGAACCGCGAACTCACTGTTGAGCAGGCCGTTGTAGTCCTGGAAGACGCTGCCAGTACCTCCGAAGGAGGAGATCAGGAGGTCATAGTCGCCGTTGTTCTGCGCCTGCGTGTATGCAGCGGGCTGGGGCTGGGTGAGCTTGACGGCAATACCCAGCTTGGTCAGCTGGCCCTGCATGGTCTGCACACCGCGCAGCCAGTCGGTGTAGCCGCTGGGCACGGTGATGTTGACTTCGAGCTGCTTGCCATTGGAGTCCACCAACTGGTCGCCCTGCTTCTTGTAGCCGGCCTTGGCGAAGTACTCCAAGGATTGGGCTTCGTCCTGGGAAACCTTTCCCTTGTTGGAAATGGAATCGTTGACCCACTTGTCCTGGTTGGGCAGGATGAGGCCGGTCTGGGTGGCACCGTCCACATAGCCCTCCTCAGCGTCCTTGGCGATCTTGTCGCGGTCGAGGGCATAGCTGAGGCCCTTGCGGAAGTTCACGTCGTTGAAGGGAGCCTTGGTCAGGTTGGGATAAAGGGAGACCGTGCCACCCGGGGGGAACCAGTAGTGATTGTGCTGCTTGTCGGCGCCAACCCAGGTCTTGTCCACGTTGTTGATGAAGGAGTAGGCCCAGTCATACTTCTTGTTGACAAGGTCCAACTGCTTGTTTGAGGCGGGCAGGACGATGGTGTCAGCCGCAACCTTCTCGGCTTGCCAGTAGTCCTTGTTCTTCGCCAGGGTGTACTGGTTGGGCTTGAAGGTGCCCAACTTGTAGGGGCCAGTCCCGACGGGGTTCTCATTGTTCCACTTGAGGGGGTCCTTCACATCCTTCCAGACGTGCTCCGGAACGATGTTCTGCTGGCTGACGATCGACACCGCAGGCACATCGTTGTCCTTGAAGTGGAAGGTCACCTTGGAGTCTGAGGCCTCCAGTGAGGAGATGTGCTGCCAGACCCCGAGGGAGTCCATGGCCGCATCCTTCTTGACCAGGTTGAAGGTGAAGACCACGTCCTGCGCCGAGAAGGGCTTGCCGTCGTTCCACTTGACCCCGTCACGAATCTGGAACTCGACGGTCTTGGGGTCCACGATCTTGTGCCCGCTGGCCAGGAAGGGGGTTGAGGTTCCATCGAGGCTGTTGACTACCTCGAGGGGTTCGTAGATAAAGTTGATGCCTATCCTCTTGCTGGTCGAGAATGGGTTGAAATTACGGGTGAAAGTAGGATTGCCGCTGTCACCGCCGAAGAGGATCTGATTGCCTGCGGCAGCCTGCTGCGTTCCTCCGGAATTGCTTCCGCACGCCCCCAGTCCCAGGAGGGTGACCCCTGCAACCAGTGTTGCGAGGATCCGCACCGCCACTGTTTTCCGTCTCATATGTCTCCTTTGTCCACATTGACATTCACGGGCCAGATCCGTCCTTTGGTATCGAGGCGCAGTTGGCACGTGCATACGCAGGTGGGCTCCCGAACCTGCACGGCGTCCTGTGTCCGGGCCGGGTCGACCATCGCACCCTCTAGTGTATGCGCTTACATTTAAATGCGCAAATCAGCTTCTCTCATGGAATTTTTAGCGTATGCTTTCCCTTGTTTACTCATATAGCTAACCGCGTTGCCATATAAGAAGGAAAATGTTAGCGCTATCAAATCCCGGGATCAGCTACACGTTTCGATGATATGCTGTATGAGATGTATGAAAGAGGAGAAAGCGGATGGCAAGGAAACCGACCGTCTACGATGTAGCCCGCGAGGCCGATGTATCCATAGCCACCGTCTCCAGGGTCCTGCGCACCCCGGAGAGGGTGAGGCCCGAAACCAGGCAGACAGTGCTCAAGGCCATAAACCTCCTGGGCTACCTCCCCAGCGGCAGCGCACGAAGCCTGGCCGCCCGACGGACCAATACCATAGGCCTCTTCCTGCCCAACATCGACCAATTGGACCATATTGACGACTTCGAACTGATCAGCGAGGATGCCGCAGATATAGTCGTCGACCCGCCCCACGGACAGGAAAGCAATTCTGATTCCCTCTACTTCGACGAGGTCTTGAGGGGATGCGAACTGGAATCCTGGCGGCAGGGCCTCAGCCTCATGGTCAGCATCGGTCTAAAGGGGAAAGATGGCGACATCCCCCAGCTGATCAACAGTATGTCGGAAAAGGTGGACGGCCTGATTGTCCTGGCAAGGTCCGTGCCTGACAGCGTCCTGGCCTTTCTGCGCAAACGTCTGCCCGTGGTCATGATCGCCAATGCCCCGGTCGGCCAGGAGAGTGGATTCGACCTGGTCCGCGTGAGCAACCGCAAGGGCATGTACACCCTGGTCAGGCATCTGTTCGAAAAACACCAGGTGCGGCGGATGGCTTACATGACGGGTATGGATGATTCTCCAGACAATGGCAAACGATACGAGGGGTTCTGTGAAGGTCTGAGGTCAGAGGGGCTGGAGCCTTCCGCCGCGCCAATCTACAGAGGGCAATTCTCCCAGTCCGTCGCCTACCAGATCGCCGCCAGCCTGGCCAGGCAGGGCACTCTCCCCCAAGCCCTGGTGTGCGCCAACGATCAGATGGCGCTTGGGGCTCTGAGAGCCCTGTCGGATGCAGGCATAAACGTCCCCGGCCAGGTCATCGTCACCGGGTTCGACGGAATCAAGGAGGCCTCCGTCTGCCAGCCCCGACTGACCACGGTTCGCCAGCCCATGGTCGATCTGGGCCGGGCCGCCGTCTCCACCCTGGTCAGACGTCTGGGATCACCGGAGGACCCGCCCATTTCCACTGAACTCCCCGTGAAGGTCGAGCTCCGGGAGAGCTGTGAGGGGACCATGGCCTGAATCATGAGGTCTGACTGCCCCGCCAATGGACCGCCAGAGCCGGTCGGTGAGTTCGAAAGGAATATCCTCGCAGTGGAAGCGGTCAGCGGGACTTGGCCTGACGGAAAGGATTGTCATCCCTCCTGCGCTTGCCTCCCCTGTGTCTGCGATCACCGCCGCGATAGCCACGACCGCCGCCGTTGAAACGACTGCCATTGTGGCGATCCCGCCCAAGAGCTCCGTTCACACGGCTCCGATTGCCTTTGCCGCGGTGGCCACCGGCATGGACGGCATGGTTGGAGTCGGCATGGTTGTGCCTTCTACGCCCGTCGAAGGGGCGATCCTCGTCGAGACTGTCGGTCTGCTGCTTGCGATGTGGACTCCTTCCATCACCATCACGTCCCCGGCCAGAGCCTCTCGACCGCCTGTCAAACCGATCGTGCCCCCGTCTCCTACGTGCGGGCCCACTGGACCGACGACCACGAGAACCAGCCTGCCTGCCGTCCTGCGATCCTTGGCTTCCAGCCATGGCGGTCTCCAAGGACCAGCCCTCAACCAGGGGGGCGTGGGGTCCTACAAGGTCGCCCACCTCCTGGGAGTTGGCCGTGACCTCGACTGGCTTGGCGTCTATATGGGCCATACGCAGCATCCGCCGGGTATCTCGGCGCTGATCGGGCAGGACGACCGTCACCACGTCGCCGGAGTGGCCAGCCCTTGCCGTACGGCCGGAACGGTGGAGGAAGGACTTGAAGTCGGCTGGAGGGTCCACCTGGACCACCAGGTCCACCCCGCTGACATCCATACCTCTGGCAGCCACATCGGTGGCCACCATGACCCGGACCAGACCTTCCGAGAAAGCCTTGAGGTTCCGGTCCCTCTGCCTCTGCGAGAGGTTGCCGTGCAACTGGGCGGCGGGGATGCCGTTGTCAATCAGATTCTTGGTCAGCTTCTTGGCCTGGAACTTGGTCCTGGTGAACAGGATTCTTTTGCCCTGCCCTGCGGCCAGCGTGCGGACCAGGTCATGCTTGGCGGCCTGCGTCGTCTCGAAAATGTGGTGTGTCATGAGATCCACATGCTGGGTGGCGGAATCCACCTCGTGAACCTTGGGATCCTTGAGGAAGCGCTTGACCACGGCATCCACTCCATGATCCAGGGTGGCCGAGAAGAGCATGCGCTGACCGCCCGGACGCACTTGGGCCAGAATCCGCTCGACAGCGGGCAGGAAGCCCATGTCAGCCATCTCATCGGCCTCGTCCAGCACAGCGATCTCCACGTCCTCCAGACTGAGCCTGTGCTGGCGGAGCAAATCCTCCAGGCGTCCCGGGCAGGCCACCACAATCTTGGCCCCTCGCCGAAGGGCATCAACCTGAGGACCCTGACCGACCCCGCCGTAAACAGTGCAAGTCCGCATGCCGTAGGCCTGAGCCAGGGGGTTGAGAACCTCGTCGATCTGATTGGCCAGCTCGCGGGTGGGAGCCAGAACAAGACCGCGCGGGCGGGGCAGACCGCCTGTCCCGGCGGCGCCTCCGCGGCTATGGTGGACCCGCCCTCCCTCGTCGGCAGCCAGTCGGGCCACCAGAGGAATGCTGAAGGCCAGGGTCTTGCCGGAACCGGTCCGTCCCCGACCCAGGATGTCGCGGCCAGCCAGAGCATCAGGCAGGGTGTCCCGTTGGATGGGGAATGCGCTCGTCTTGCCGTCCTTACTTAGGACGCGAACCAAGGGCTCAGGCACCCCCAGCTGATCGAAAGTCATAGGCTCTACGGCAGATTTGCCAGAATTGGACGAATTGGAAGCGGGCATGGACGAAGCAGTCACAATGACCTTTCATAACAGGGAAGAAACGGTACTGTCGGTCGACAGTTCGCAGGCCGCGTGCAAAGCAGAGAATGACGAATTTCGCGCAAGCGGTTACCCCGTACTCAAAGCATTCAGGCGACGATCAGCCGCAGCTCCTAGGCGAGCGGCCAACCTGTAAACCATAGCACAGGCCCCTCACCTGCCCGAAGAGCTCATGCTCCAGACGATCAATGATTTGGAGTTCGTGGGGTCCGCCTCTCTGTCGGCTATATCCTGCCGCCAAAGCCGGGCCCTGCTGGACCGCCTGACTTCGACGACTCGGCCGTCAGCAGCAGCGGCAAACATACTGGATTCCTGTGACTGGTGGGAGCGCCGCAGCTGGCGCCGCAGCTGGCGATTTTCCTCGGCCAGGGCCAGGATCCTGGTCACACCGGCCAGGTTGATGGACTCGTCCTGGCTCAGATGCTGGGCCTGGCCTAGCCGATCCAGATCCCGCAGGGAGTAGCGTCGTGCACCACCCTCGGTCCGCTTCGGCACGATCAGGCCCAGCCGGTCGTATTGGCGCAGGGTCTGCGGATGGATATTGGCCAACTGTCCGACCTGGCCGACGCTGAAGACAGGCAACTCGATGTCCAAACCGGCATCGTCGGCAGCATCCAGGCTGATGCGCCCAGCCACCAGACCGCGAGCGCAGGCCAGATAGATCCGCCTGGTCTCGGGATCCACCCTGACCATGATCATCACTCCTTTCCGCTGTTCCTTCCGCCTTGATCCGGCAGCCGGATCGTCATATCTTCATACGTTCCTCGGCGATCTGCTCATCGAAGTCGCCGCTGGACTTGGCAAAATCTCGCATGGCCTTCTTCTGGGCCATGCCTAGCCGACCGGGCATACGGATCTCAAGTCGCCCCACCAGGTCGCCCTTGCCGCGCCGGTCCTGAACCCCCTTGTCGGCAATGCGAATCTCATCGCCGCTAGAGGAGCCAGCCGGAATCTTGAAGGTGACGACCTGGTCGTCGATATCCCGGGCCTGGACCTTGGCCCCCAAGGCCGCCTCGGATACCGTAACCGGCAGGGTCATGACAAGGTCTTTATCCTTCATGGTGAACCGTTGGCTGGGCTGGACGCTGATCTGCAGATAGAGATCGCCATGAGCGCCTCCGTCCCTGCCGGGCCGACCCTTGCCAGCCAGCCTGATCCGCTGACCGTTGCGAACACCAGCAGGGATATGCGTCTTGAAGCGCTTGCCGCCCACGCTCAGGGAGACCGTGGCCCCCTTGACCGCCTGACGGAAGGACAAGCCAATTTGCGAGTTGCGGTCCTCGCCCTTGACAGGCTTGGGTCTGGCCTCCTGGTAAGCGGCCCGTCCGCCGCCAGCCCCGCCACCGAAGGAGGAGAAGATGTCGGCGAAGTCCGGCTGTCCCGAACCACCGCCAAAACGTATCCGGGTGCCTCCAGGCGCTCCAGCACCTCCGAACATGGAACCGAAGATGTCAGAGAATGCATCGGTGTTGAAGCCGCCCTGGCCGGAGCCGCCGGCGAACCGGGCTCCCCCCATGCCGAACTGGCGGATGGCATCGTACTTCTGACGCTGCTCCTTGTTGCTGAGCACGTCGTAGGCCTCGGAGATATCCTTGAACTTCTCCTCGGCCTCCTTGGTCTTATTGAGATCGGGATGGTATTTGCGGGCAAGCTTGCGGTAGGCCTTGGTGATCTCCGCTTCGCTGGCGTCCTTGGAGACACCAAGGACCTTGTAATAGTCCTTGCTCAGCCATTCATTCTCAGCCATCCATGTCTCCTTTCCTCATAAGCAACGAATATATCGAATTGAACCGCCCTTTCGCATGCGGCGGCTGGGTGGGTATGGTCCCGCCCGCCGCCGCATGCGAAGGCGTCGATTCAGCCTGCGGAAGATCCGCAATCACCGTTTCCGCTACTGCCCGGGCGAGGTCACCACTACCCTTGCAGCCCGGATCACCCGGTCGCCGATCCGATAGCCCGCCTCGACCACCGTGTCAACGGTCTCCTTCTTGGCCTCGGGATCCGGCTTGTGCAGGATGGCCTCATGCTTGGTGGGATCGAAGTCCTCGCCTTTTTCGCCGAACTTCTCGACGCCGAACTTCTCGAAGGTCTTGTCGATCTTCTTGGCCACGGCCTGGAAGGAGTCGTCCATCTGCCCGTGCTCCTTGATCCGGTCAATGTCATCAAGGGCCGGAAGAAGGGCGGTGAGCACATCCACGATGCCATGCTGGCGGAAGATGTCCTGCTCCTTCTTGGCGCGGTTACGGAAGTTGACGAACTCGGCCCGCTCACGCTGGAGAGCCTCCAGATAATCGGCGGCCTCCTTCTTGGCCTGTCCCAAAGGGGTCAGCCCACCCGATCCTTGGTCATGACCATCTTCTTCGGCCGAGTCGGAACCAGCCTGGTCATTCGCCTCCGTGGCATTGGCATCAGCCTGAGCATCGACTGACGACTCCTCTTTGGCGGAGGAATCCGACGAGGCCTGGCCATCCGCATGACGGGTGTCTGCAGCGCCCTTGTCAGCGTGACTGCCTCGAGCCGTCTCCTGGTCGGGTGTCGAGGCGGCGTCAGAGGCCTTGGCCTCGTTTCCGTCCGATTCGCCGGGAGCAACCGGGTCGCCCTTCAGCGGCCCGGCATCATCCTTGTCGAAGGCCGACATGTCACTCGCCGTCCTTCTTCTTGTCGTCGTCATCCACGACTTCGGCATCCACCACGTCGTCATCGGCGGACGAGGAGGAACCTGCACCCGAAGCAGCTCCAGCGGCACTGGCAGCGCCCTGGGCGCCTGCGGCGTCCCCGGAGCCCTGCTGGGCGTAGAGGGCCTGGCCGATCTTCTGGGCAGAGGTCATCAGCTCGCTCTGGGCGTTCTTGATCTTGTCCATGTCTTCGCCCTTCAGAGCCTCCTTGAGAGCGTTGACCTTGTCGGTGACCTCCTTGGCCACCTCGTCGGAGATCTTGTCCTTGTTGTCGTTGACCAGCTTCTCGGTCTGGTAGGCGGCAGACTCGGCGGCGTTACGGGTGTCGGCATCCTCACGACGCTGCTTGTCCTCAGCCTCGTGGGCCTCGGCCTCCTTGACCATGCGGTCGATCTCGTCCTTGGGCAGAGCGGAACCGCCGGTGATGGTCATGGACTGCTCCTTGCCGGTGCCCTTGTCCTTGGCGGAGACGTGCACGATGCCGTTGGCGTCGATGTCGAAGGTGACCTCGATCTGAGGAACGCCGCGCGGAGCCGGAGCGATGCCCGTCAGTTCGAAGGTTCCCAGGGGCTTGTTGTCACGGGCGAACTCGCGCTCACCTTGATAGACCTGAATCAGCACGGAGGGCTGGTTGTCCTCAGCTGTCGAGAAGACTTCGGACCGCTTGGTGGGGATGGCGGTATTGCGGTCGATCAGCTTGGTCATGATGCCGCCCTTGGTCTCGATGCCCAGAGAAAGCGGGGTCACGTCGATCAGCAGCACGTCCTTGCGGTCGCCCTTGATGACGCCGGACTGCACGGCAGCGCCGACGGCCACGACCTCATCGGGGTTGACGGTCTGGTTGGCTTCCTTGCCGCCGGTCAGTTCCTTGACCAGGTCCTTGACAGCGGGCATACGGGTGGAGCCGCCGACCAGCACCACGTGATCGATGTCCTGAACCGAAATGCCGGCATCGTGCAGCACGTTGTTGAAAGGCGTGCGGCAGCGGCCCAGCAGGTCGGAGGTCATCTCTTCGAAATGCGCGCGGGTCAGGGTCTCGTCCAAGTGGACTGGAGTCCCGTCGGGGGTCATGGCCAGGTACTGCATGGAGATGCTGGTGGACGAGGAGGAGCTCAGCTCCTTCTTGGCCTGCTCGGCGGCCTCCTTGAGCCGCTGCAGGGCGATCTTGTCCTTGGACAGATCCACGTTGTACTTGTTCTTGACCTCGCTGACCAGCCAGTCGATGATCTTCTGGTCCCAGTCGTCGCCGCCCAGCTTGTTGTCGCCATTGGTGGCCTGGACCTGGATGGTGGAGAAGCCGTCGTCATCCTTGCCGATCTCCAGCAGGGAGACATCGAAGGTGCCGCCTCCCAGATCGAAGACCAGGATGCGCTCATCCTCCTTGCCCTTCTCCAGACCGTAGGCCAGTGCCGCGGCAGTGGGCTCGTTGATGATGCGCAGGACGTTCAGGCCGGCGATCTTGCCGGCATCCTTGGTGGCCTGACGCTGAGCGTCATTGAAGTAAGCGGGGCAGGTGATGACCGCGTCAGTGACAGGTTCGCCCAGGTAGGACTCGGCATCCCTCTTGAGCTTCATAAGAATCTGGGCCGAAATTTCCTGAGGGGTCCACTTCTTGCCGTCGATCTCGACGGACCAGTCAGTGCCCATGTGACGCTTGACCGAGCTGATGGTCCGGTCAACGTTGGTGACTGCCTGCCGCTTGGCTACCTCGCCGACCAGAATCTCGCCGGACTTGCTGAACGCCACCACCGACGGCGTGGTCCGCGCGCCCTCAGCGTTGACGATTACTGTGGGCTCCCCGCCCTCCAGGGTTGCAATGCAGGAATTGGTGGTTCCCAGATCAATGCCAACTGCACGTGCCATACTCGTTACCTCCTGATGAAATTGGGCGTGGGGTCTGACCCCGCACCTCATCGTTCACGTTCTCCGCTCGCGCTTCGTTCGTGGTCCCGATGGCCGACTCCCGTCGGCCCGGGTAAGCAGCCACCATGACCACTCCGAAACTTGAGCCTACATCACTCAACTTCTTCTGGCAAATATTATTCCCATTCCGGAAGGACTGATTTTACGAGAAGCGTTTTACTCTATAATCAATATGCAAACGTATGCATAAAATAAAGGTATTACACAACATTTTGCTTAAGATATGAGCATTTCAGATAGAAAATTGCATGTATATCAAAGGTATTTTATCTTCAAGTTGTACTGACCTGTTTGCTATCGTTATCAATATTAGTCAATTGCCGACTGGGTTGGTGAATATATTCAGAAAGGATGCCCCTTATGACAACCAATAACTTGAGCGATGACTGGTGGAAGCAGGCGGTTGTGTACCAGGTTTACCCTCGCAGCTTCAAAGACGTTGACGGAGACGGAATCGGAAACCTCAGCGGCGTGACCGAAAAAATGAGCTACCTGCAGGGGCTGGGTATCGATGCCATCTGGCTCTCGCCTTTCTACCCGTCGGATCTGGCCGATGGCGGCTATGACGTCATTGATTATGAAAGCGTCGATCCGAGGCTAGGCACCATGGAGGATTTCGATGCCATGGTTGAAGCGGCCCACCAGGCTGGCCTCAAGATCATGGTGGATATCGTGCCGAACCATACTTCCAACAAGCATAAGTGGTTCCAACAGGCGCTGAAAGCCCGCCCCGGATCGGCCGAGCGTGATCGATACATATTCCGCAAGGGACGAGGCGAAAAAGGGGAACTCCCTCCCAATAACTGGATGTCTCTTTTTGGCGGCCCCGCCTGGGAACAGGTTGAAGACGGGCAATGGTATCTGCACATCTTCGCCAAGGAGCAGCCGGATCTCAATTGGAAGAACCGCGATGTTCACGAGGAGTTCAAAAACATCTTCCGCTTCTGGTCCGACCATGGCGCCGACGGGTTCCGTATCGATGTTGCGCATGGACTGGCCAAGGATCTTGACAGTAAGCCTCTGTCCGAACTCGACGCTTGGCCGGTGCAGCAGCAATCAGCCAGCCACAATTACGAGCATCCGCTCTGGGACAGGCCTGAGGTGCATGATATATACAAGGAATGGCGGCAGGTCTTCAATGAGTACAATCCTCATCGCTTCGCCGTTGGAGAAGCATGGGTGGTGCCGGAGCACCAGCACCTTTATGCCTCTGAGGATGAACTGGGACAGGTCTTCAACTTTGAATTCGCCAAGGCCGACTGGAATTGCCAAGCGTTTTCAACGGCAATCAAGGGGGGTCTGGAAGAGGCCAAGGAATCCGGATCCACGACTACATGGGTCATGAACAACCATGACATTATCCGTTCCGCCACACGGTATGCGCTTCCCCAGGCGGAGGACCTCGATACTCAGCAACTGGGAAAGGACTGGCTGCTCCGAAACGGTCAGACTTATAAGGAAAACCGCGCTGCCGGCAATCGACGCGCACGTGCAGGCTTCCTTATGGAGGCGGCTCTGCCAGGATCCCTCTACATTTATCAGGGAGAGGAGCTTGGCCTCTTTGAAGTCGCTGATATTCCATGGGAACGATTGGAAGATCCGACCGCCTTCAGATCAAGTCGGGAGTTCACTGAAAAAGGGCGAGACGGATGCAGGGTTCCCTTGCCTTGGAATGCGGAGGATACGCCGGAACCAGCTGAATGGAACGAAAACTTCGGGCAGGGCGCCTCGTTCGGCTTTTCTCCTAAGACCAAGGCTGACGGCACCATTGCCGACGATCCCCATCTTCCCCAACCCCTATGGTTCAAGAAATTCGCGGTTGATGTCGAATGCCGCGATAAGAGCTCAATGCTCAATCTGTACCGCACGGCAATCAGACTGAGAGCTCAGCTTCTGACAGCTACGGGCAGCCAGACCATAGAATCTATTGATCAAAACCAAGGTGTGCTGACTTATACGCGCTCGGCGCTTCTTGACGGCAAGCCCGCTCATCTGGTGTGCATAACCAACTTCTCACTGCAACCGGTGGACGTCCCTGAAGGCCGTGTCATCCTCACCTCGGAGCCTCTGGTCGAAGGTAAAATTCCAACAGATACCAGCATCTGGCTCGTCAAAGCCTAAGGGAGACCCTTAAACTGAAAGATGCGCCGCTGCCAATTGACCGAGATTCATCTCGATGGCGGCGCTTCGCTTCGAAAATCGTCTTTATTTTTCAAAACCTCATATCGGTTTCGCTGTTCTCCATACACGCTCTGGCTGGGCTGAAGCACCTCAGCCAGCTACGCCTGTTCATACTTGACGAGCACCTTCTCGGTAAGAGGAACATGAAGCATCGTGATGAGGCCAAACCCCAGAATCAGGAGCAGGATCAAGCCTTGGGGCATGAAGAGCCAGGAAGCCGCCACGAGACCGAAATAAACAACATCAATCAGCATCATGGCTATGGTCTCGCCTAGATAGGCAAACCCGAAAACCAAGGAATTGAATAGAGTACGACCCACAGAATTAGCGAACTTGGCCTGCAAGGGCCAGACCCAATCAAAAGCGACAATCCAGACGATGCTTAACCCGAATTTGGGAATGAGCAGAGGCGTGATCTGCAGAAATATCCAAGAAGCAACCAGGATCGCCAGAAGCGGGCCGAAAACGAGCCATAAAAGGGTGGACTGAAGAAAATTCTCCTTGAACGCTCTGAAGTAGTTGACCGTGACCTTTCCCTGGCCTTGCAGCGAGCGTCGTGAAGCAAGCTGAGCCGCAGTCAGGGCTGCTCCAATGGTGATTATCGGAATAGAGGTTATCAGCATCAGGACATTGATCCAGATGGCATCGACCAGATCGGACAGGCCTCGCATCAATTTTGAATCAGGTGACAGGAACTCCATCCCACTCCTTGCCTGGTCATGCTTAATGCCGCAAGATATGCAACGTTTTCATACTACAGCCCAGTGTGCTGCAACATCAATCCGTCGGACGCACTGACAGCAGTACGGCAAACGACTCCTTTCCATAAATCGTTGCTCTGTTGCACAGATCGTGAACTAACATTTACTTGTATCAGTATTTTCAGGCACACAAAATGAGGCACGATATGACTGTCAAAATACAGAATGTGGCAGATGCAGCAGGGGTCTCCGTATCAACTGTTTCTAGAACGTTTGCAAGACCTGATCTGGTTGCCAAGAGCACCAAGGCCAAAGTCATGCAAGCTGCCCGCACCTTGAATTTTCGCATATCACGATCCGCAACAGCCCTGAAATCAGGTCAATCCCTGAGAATCGCCGTGCTTACCAACGACCCGACAACCGAGTGGTTCAATTCGCAAATTCTTGCTGGACTGGATTCCGTGTTCCACACCGCCGGCTATGACATATCTATTTACCGGATCTCCAACGGCGAATCCCGCAAGGTTTTTTTCGAGGAGCTTCCCATGCGGCGCAACGTCGATGCCGTTATCGTCTGCTCATTCAACATCGTCAGAGAAGAAGTGGCCAAGCTAAGCGAGATGAATGTTCCTGTCATCGGCATCAATACGCCGCATGAGCAGGGGTTCAACGCCACTGTTTCCATTGATGATGCCGAAGCAGTAAAATCAGGTGTAGAGCATCTTATATCCCTCGGTCATCGTCACATCGCCTACGTGACTGTGCTTAACGAGTCGAAGAACCTGCACTTCAGCTCTGAAGCCAGGAAAAAAGCTTTTCTTGAATCCTGCAGATCCAGTAGCGAATCAATCAGCCCCTATGTGCTTGAGGTCGACCCTGGGCAGGATCTGACCAGCACTATTCTGGGTCGTCTTACTTCTGATGCCAGGTCATGCACAGCGGCTTTCTTCGAAAGCGACCGAGCTGCCATACCTGTGCTCTTTCGTTTAAGACAATATGGCATCAAGGTCCCCGACGATTTTTCCATACTTGGTTTTGATGACAGTCTTTACGCTGACGAGATCGGCCTATCGACACTGCACCAAGACCCTTTCATCAACGGACAGTCTGCAGCCAAAAAGACGATGGCGCTAATCGAAGGCGATCCGTTGGAAGAACCGTACGAAAAACCGCCTGTCCGCCTCTTGCTTCGCGAGACCACAACAGTCTGCAAAAAGCGTTCATGACAATTGACGCCCATTCTTGTCAGTGAGAAGACGACTTATATAGCAAACGTTAGCATTATATCTACCAATTATGCCTAATTAAAGCCTTACTATGCTATGAATATGTTTGCATAGTATGCTGAGAGATGACAGATATATACAACCTGCTGAGCAAAGGAGCATTGCATGTCACGTCGTTCGTCCTTCCATCCCCTGATGGATCCCGATTCGACTATCACCGGACAGCATTGGCGGATAGGTATCATCACTGATTCCCTACTGCGACTTGAATGGTCTGATTCCGGTAACTTCGAAGATGAGATGACCCAAATAGTCGTGAACCGCAATTGGGATGCCAAGCCTCATTACACTTCCACCGTCGAAGGCGACAGACTGATTGTGGATACCGCCACGATGCATCTGGTATACGACAAAAAGCCTTTCAGCAAGGAGGGGCTGAGCGTAACCGTCAAAAACGTTCCTATCACGCACAACAACACCTGGCATTATCAGGACGCTCAGGAAGGCAACCTACTTGGTACCAGACGAACCCTTGATGGAGTCAATGGCGAGGCACCGCTCGATCCAGGAGTCGTCTCCTTCGACGGGTGGGCCATACTCGATGATTCCAGGAGCAATGAAGTCATCCCCCGTACGCAATCGTCGGAATCCTCAACGAGTCCATTTGGCACAATCCGCCCAAGGTCCAACCCCAATGTCGACCTGTACATATTCGGATACGGACATCAATACAAGCAGGCTGTCCAGGATTTCTACCGGCTATGCGGCCCAACGCCTCTAATCCCGCGTTTCGCTCTAGGCAATTGGTGGAGCAGATATTATCCATACTCGGCGGATGAATATCTCGAACTTATGGATCGATTTAACGCCGAGGGCATCCCGTTTGCAGTCGGAGTGCTCGACATGGACTGGCACCTGACGGATATTGATTCCAAGTACGGATCCGGTTGGACCGGGTACACATGGAATCAGGAGCTCTTCCCCGACCATGCCGGTTTCCTGAAAGAGCTCCATAAACGAAACATTCGAACAACCTTGAACGTACACCCACGAGATGGCATCCGGCCTTTCGAGCAGGGCTACGCCAAGGCCGCCAAGTCGATGGGGCTGGACCCCAAAAACGAGAAGACCATCGATTTCGACCTGACCGATCCCGACTTTGTTCACGCCTATCTTGATTTGCATCATGACCTCGAAGATGAGGGCGTCGATTTCTGGTGGCTGGATTGGCAACAGGGTGGGGTAACGAGGCAAAAAGGTCTGGATCCCTTATGGATTCTCAATTATCTGCATTACCTTGACTCCTCGCGCAGAGGAACCCGAGCTCTGACCTTCTCAAGATATGCGGGACCCGGTTCACACAGATATCCTATCGGCTTCTCTGGCGATACGGTCATTTCGTGGAAATCGCTCAACTTCCAGCCATACTTCACTGCAACGGCCAGCAACATCGGATATGGGTGGTGGAGCCACGATATAGGCGGGCACATGTTCGGCTACCGTGATGAGGAACTCGAAGCTCGCTGGTATCAGCTGGGGGTTTTCAGCCCCATCAACCGGCTTCATTCGACAGATTCGAGTTTCAACAGCAAGGAGCCTTGGAATTATCACCCTGAAATCATGCAATCGATGATACGGGCACTGCGGCTTAGGCACCGTCTAATTCCTTATCTGTACACCATGAACTGGAGAGCCGCCATCGAGGGGCTGCCCATCGCGGAGCCGATGTATTGGGATAATCCAGAAGCCCCAGCCGCTTACAAGGTCAAGAATCAGTATATGTTCGGCAGCGAACTCTTGGTCTCGCCCATCACTGAGCCACAGAGCCATGATGTACAGAAGGCCCACACTGATGTCTGGTTCCCCCAAGGAACATGGTTCGATTTCTTTGATGGCGCGAAGTATGAGGCCGGGTCGGCACAAGGCCGATACATGCAGGTCTGGCGCGGACTGGATCGCATGCCGGTCTTTGCCAAAGCGGGAGCGATCGTCCCCATGCAAAAGCTGCAGACGGATGACGGCAGCATCAACGACACCGACAATCCGGCTGATCTGGATATCCTGGTCTTCCCAGGCGCCAGCAACCACTTCACCATGCTTGAAGACTCCGGATGCAAAAATCCGCAAGCATCCGATGTCGCGTCTACGTCAATTACTTCGTCATGGTCGGATGAAGACGGTGAATTGACAGAGCTGAGCATAGCAGGCGCCCAAGGGAATCTTGCGGCATTGCCGGCCGAACGTAACTGGACCATCAGGTTCAGGGGCGTCGCTAAAGGCACATGCAGGGTGACGGTTGACGGCAATGATCGCGCAGCTGCAATCGACTACGACGAGACAACCGAGACGCTGTCCATCTCTGTGAAGAAGATTCCCGCAGCATCAACCATATGCATTCTTCCCTCCAAGGACAGGCCCGTCATCGTGGCTTCCAAATCGGTAGTGAGCGAGTCATTCGCCGTACTGCGTGATGCTCAAATCGCTTATACCACCTTAGAGGAAGCCTATTGCATCATCAAAGCCGAAAAAGACGGTTCCCTGGCTTCGCTCATGTCGGTAGGCGAAGTAGACAAGATCTCGGGGCGCGACCAAGAAACCGGAGCCAGCCCGCTGATACCGCAAGCCGTGCTTAGCGCCCTTACCGAGGTGTTGACTCGGGCTCAGCAATCGTAAACCCAACCCATACAAACGAATGGTGCCTGCCCAATAAAATTGGGCAGGCACCATTTTTACATCCTCCCCTGTCCGGCTTCAACCATGCACTAGCGGAACTGGGCAAGCAGACGGGCAATAACCCACAGCTGTTCTCACACCGCTGAAGAAGCACTAGAGGCGGATAGACAGGCTCAGCGGTGCCACGCAGCCCGGTAGGCTCTGCGAGACACCGTCATTCAGGCCTTACTGCTTGTAGACCAGGTTATATTCCTTGGCCCAATCGTCGCTGAACACTTTTTGAACGGCATCCCAGTCACCCGTTCCTTGTGCATAATTTAGCATTGCGTTTCCCAGATCCTTCTGCCATTGGTGGGAGGGCGTCACTGCACAGACGCCGTACACGTCGTACTTTCCTTCCTTTTTCAGCTTCGTATATTCGGTATAGATCGGATTCTTGGGAGCGTACTTCTTGTCAGAGAACGTCTTGAACGGCGTAAGGAAGCCCATGTCCTGAGAAATGGAAGTCCTGGCAGCATCAGAGGTAATCAACCAATCAATGAATTTCTTGGTTGCTTTCTGGTTGGCTTTTGGAGCCTTGGAATTCACAACCCAATAATTGCTGGTGACAGTATTCAGACCCTGCTCCTCTTCTCCTTTCACATCGAGATAGATAGGCAAAACACCGATATCTGAATCCTCGACGCTCTGGCCGGAGATGTCGGTATATGACCAGGTGCCGCTCTGGAGGAACAACGCCTCTCCAAGAGCAAACTCAGAAGTGGCGTCTGACATGGATTTACCCGAAATGGCCGACACGGGAACGGTCGAATCATGAATATACAGATCCCAGATCTTCTTCATGTTCGGTGCATAGGTGCCTTTCACAGCGGGAACGGTCGTGTTCATATCCCAGTTGTTGTCCTTGTATTCGTAGAAAAGAGGGCCACTGGGCAGATGATAATTAAATCGGTACCCCGATGTATCGTCCATGCCTGCTGAAGTAAAGGCTCCCTTGATGCCGAGGTCATCCTTATGCTTCTGTACTTCATCGGCAACGGTCTTCAACGCTTCGAAATTGTTGAGTTTGGACACAGACTTCACGCTTGCCCACGATGACTTGAAGTACTTGTTCAGAATTGACTTGTTGTAGATCAGCCCGTATGCATCAATGGCAAATGGAAGCGCCACCGGCTTGTCATCAGCCTTCAGAGCCAACTTGCTGTCAGTAAGCTCCTTGTACCCCTTGGTGTCGGAAAGATCGGTGCCGTACTTTTTCCACTGCTCAAGATTCGGCGGACCATCCACCTGAAACATGGTCGGTGCATCACTCTTGGCAATCTCTGATCGAAGCGTCTCATCGTAATTGGGACTCGTCGTGATTTTTGTCTCGATCCCTGTCTCCTTCTGGAACTGCTTAGCAAGTTTCTCCCAGTACTTGGCATGTTCCGGTTTCTTATTGAGGTAATAGACCTTGCCGTCTGCATTTTTATCGGATGATCCGCTGCCAGAGCCGCAGGCGGTCGTCATGCCTACGCACAACGATGCAGCGACGGCAGTGATGATGATTTGCCGAACTTTTTGCATTGTTCTTTCCTATCTTTCTTTTTCAGTCGCTATTACGACTTGGTTTTCATGACAGCTTCAGCAGCCATTCAGGAATGTGAAGGCCTGCGCGATACGCTTCTGACGATCAGAGGACTGCGACCACGCCGAGCCTGCAGATACAACGGGGGGAAGCAAGGGCTGGCTTTCTGACAGGTCAGCCCTTTACCGCACCAGCTAAAACACCCTTGATGATGTACTTCTGACAGAGCAGATAGAAGAGAAGGATTGGGATGATAGCCAAGACCAGACAGGCCATCATGGCGCCCATGTCTACACTGCCATAGCCGCCTCTGAGGTATTGGATGGCAATACTCATCGTCTTGTATTTGCTTATATCAAGAGTCAGATACGGAAGCAGGAAGTCGTTCCAAATCCACATTGCCTCAAGGATGGCAACCGAAATTATGGATGGTCTCATTATAGGGACAACGATACTGAAGAAGATCCGCGGAACGCTGGCCCCATCAATCATGGCTGACTCTTCAAGCTCCTTGGGAATCCCTTTTACCACTCCCGTAAACATGAAGACAGCTAACCCCGCTCCAAAACCCAAATAGATGAACCACAATCCCCAAGGCGTATTGAACCCGAGCATGTCAGCCAGTTTGGAGAGTGTGAACATCACCATTTGGAACGGCACGATCATGTTCAGCAGAAACAGCGTATATAAGGTTTTAGCAGCCCAGTTGTTCACTCGGACGATCCACCAGGCGCACATTGAGGTACAAACAAGAATCAATAAGACAGCGCCCACAGTGACCACAATGGTCCAGCCGAAGCTTACGAACAAATTGGTCTGCTCGATTCCTGTGCGATAATTCTCCAAGCCGACAAAAGCTCTGCCCTTGGGTATGGAGAAAGCATTTCTGGAGATATAGGCTTTTTGCTTAAAGGAATTGATGAATACCAGAACAATGGGGAAAATCCAAACCAAGGAGATGGCGGCAAACAGGAGGGTCCATAGCCAGTTATGTTTGTTCTGCGCTTTCATGCCTCTACCTCCCGGCTGGTCGTGATCTTGTTTTGCACCAATGCAATGACTGCCACGATCAAGAAGAAGACCACTGCCTTTGCCTGCCCGATGCCTTCAAAGCCCGCACGGCCATAGAAGGTTCTGTAAATATTCAATGCAAGCAGCTCAGAACTATTGGACGGGGCGCCATTGGTCAGTGCCAGATTCTGATCGAACATCTTGAACCCGTTGGTAACCGTCAAAAAAGTGCAAACGGTAATAGAAGGCATCATCAACGGGATAATGACCTTGGAAAGGGTCTGCCATCTGTTGGCGCCATCAACAGCTGCCGCCTCGATTAAATCGCCAGGCAGGGTCTGTATGCCAGCGATGTAGATGATCATCATATAGCCGATTTGCTGCCAGCAAACGAGAAGAACCATCCCCCAGAATCCATATGTTCCAGAGAAAGTGATCGACTTGCCCCACGTCTGCAGAACTCCATTAAGCAGGAGCAGCCAAATATAGCCCAGAACAATGCCGCCAATAAGATTAGGCATGAAAAAGACGGATCTGAATAGGTTGGATCCTTTAATGCCGCGCGTCAGCATATAGGCAATCGCGAAAGAAGCGACATTAACAACAACCGTTGTGACAATGGTAAAAAGCACCGTATACCAAAGTGCATGAATAAAGTCAGGGTCGCTGAAGACTGCTGCATAGTTCCTCAGGCCAACCCACTGAGAATCGGTTACGGTGCTGAATCTGGTAAAGCTTAAATACACACCCATCAGGAATGGAACTATAAAACCTATGATGAAAGCGATAAAAGTAGGCAAGGCAAATAGCGCCCACCATCTCTTGACTGCTTTCCCGGCCATTGAAATCATTCTTAGCCATACTCCTCATTGAGATATGAATCAGTGTCTCTAAATCGTCCAAATACTGCTGACCGAAGTCAACAGGTCAGAGCTGCTAAGGAATATATCTTCACAGATCCGCGCAGGGCGATTGGCAAGAATTAAAAGTCGCATGAACTTCCGTGCACACAATTTTCAATGCTTCTTCGATACTGATATTGTCATCTAGATACGAAAAACCGACAGTCTAGATCAGCATGTTTCAACGAACATACACATCCGCCAGAATCCCATAACCTTTGAATCCGACCACCTACATATCAGGCCTTTCTTTTGGGAGCAGCCAAACAGGTGTCTGAACCTGCCTGCTGCCTTTTCGCTTCATCAATTTCATTATGCATGAAAATGCCAAAAAAGCAAACGATGGCATTTTATAAAATCGCTTATTACAGAGAAAATATCCTTCTCACAAAAGGCAAAATAGAAATTATAGTAGAACGTTTGCAAATGCAAGAAACAAGGGACTCTATGAACATGCAGCCGGTATTCGCGTTTGAACAGCAAGCGCTGAATAATAATGGACTTCGTGCATGACCAAACTGCTTATGATTCAAGCAACATCGCCTGCGATCAATACATAACACAGCATCTCAAGAGGTGGGGAGCTATATCAGTTCAAGCGCAAGAGAGCAATCCACGTGGCGGTCAGCGACTCCTGAACATGCTGATTCAAACATTCCATTGCTTGAGAACACGCTGATTCTGGTAGATGCTTAGAACACCATAGTGAGCTGTATCCATACGCAAAAGCTGAGCCTTGTCCGGATCCAGATCCAGCCACTGGGTAACCAGAATGCGCAAAACATGTGCATGGGCAACTAGAAGAACGTGCCCGCCAGCACGGACAACCGGCTCGATCTGATCAACAACCTTACGTGCGCGACGGGCCACTTGATTGAGGGTTTCCCCCTCTGTGACATGGACCTTGATATGCTCGCCA
The DNA here is from genome assembly GCF_052606245.1 of Bifidobacterium sp. ESL0819. NCBI lineage: Bacteria > Bacillati > Actinomycetota > Actinomycetes > Bifidobacteriales > Bifidobacteriaceae > Bifidobacterium > Bifidobacterium sp. ESL0819. The sequence goes on along the minus strand of NZ_CP199587.1, from coordinate 777,041 downwards.
GAGGGCAGTTCAGTCTCCCAGTCCTGGACCGGGCAGCGACGTAAGGCCTGGGGGCCGTCGGCCCAAAGACGCCAACCCCTCCTCATTGCTGTACTTACCTGCGCTGGTCGGTGCCCTTCAGCGCGGCCATAATCCCACTCCATGATCTCAGGCATATCAGTAAGCTGATTAAATCCAGCCAAATGAGCCGTTTCCTGGGCTCTCTGAAGGGGACTGGAAAAAATAAATTCGGGATCGAATCCCTCTGGAAAAGCACTTGCCAAACGCTCGCCTGCTGCCTTTGCCTGGTTCCTGCCCTCAGCAGTCAGAGGAAGATTCGTCCTGCCGGTGTACTGACCCGTTTCGCTCCACGCGGTCTGCCCGTGACGTAGAAGTACGGCATATCCATTGTCAGAGGCATCCTTGCCTGATGCAAACGCTGCAAGTACCATGGCCATGATTTTATCATGCACGAGTGAGCGGCATTAGGGCTGGGGACCGTGGAATAATGGCCATATGGACATGGCAAAACAGGAACTGGGCAATCAGGCCGACCAATTGGTCAGCGCATTCAGTCGAATAGATGAAAAGGTGAGTCAAATGCGTTCTTCAGTCGAATCTGATCCTGAGACTCTTATGGACAAGGCGTTGAAGTTCGCGCTTCCCAGCATCGCAGGGCTGGTGGCCGGCAAGCTCTTCCAAGCGTTCTGGGGCAGCCTGGTACGCAAGCGCAATGGTGGCATGGACACCGAAGAGAGCGATCAAGAGAGCGCAACGGCGGGGCTGCTCTTTGCAGTGCTTTCTGCAGCTGTGACAACGCTTGCTTCTGGTCTGATTGAACGCGGGTCACAGGCCCTGATCGACAGGCGCCATAAGTAGGCAGCGCTAACCAGGCTGCCGCAAATCTGCCCGCCAAACACATACGAAAGCAAGTGCACGGGCGGCTCCCGCGATTGGGCGCATCGTCCTCCAATCAGAGCAGAGCCACTAGGAATACTTGCGCTCAATTGGATTTATGTCACTATTCTCAGAGCAAGATTATCTTCTCAGTTCTTGTGTCCACCTGCCTACAATGGTCACAATGACACCATGACTATTGCAATTCAATCCCCCGGTGAAACCGGGAAGGGCGGTCAATCCGCCGAATCCGAGAGCACCGTCTCCAACCAGACCATCAGCACGCTGCTTAACCGCCGGACTATCCGCGCCTTTACCAATGAGGCAATAGACCCTGACACGGTTGCCATTCTGGAGGAGACGGCCCAACATGCCGCCACTAGCCGGTACTTCAATGAATGGTCCGCCATCCGCATCACCGATTCCGACAAGGCACGGGCCATCGCCGACATGGCGCATCAAGGTTACGTGTCCCAGGCACCCCTTCTCTATATCTTCCTCGCAGACCAGCGCCGCAATGCTGACCTGGCCCGACAAGAAGGCGTCGATATCGATGCGGACTCGTTCATACTCAATACAGGGTACGCCTTCCTGCAATCCCAGAATGACGCCGTGCTCGCCCTGCATGCCATGGAGACGGCCGCCGACTCACTGGGCCTGGGGGCCGTCATACTGGGCAGCGTCGTCAACGACGTAGAAGGACTGATCAATCTGCTTGACCTGCCCCGCCTGGTCTACCCGGTGTTGGGCCTGGCCATTGGCCATCCCGACCAGAATCCGTTCATGAAGCCCCGCATGCCCCGACCCGCGCAGATATTCATCAACTCCTATGGCCAGTCCGACAGGCCCGGTGAGGCGAATCAGGCCCTCAAGGACTTTGACGAAACGGTCAGACTCTACTACCGGGATCTACGCCACATGGACGCCCCGCGCAAGTCCTTTAGTCAGATCATCGCCGACAAGTCCTGCAGTCCCAAAGACGGCCATGAACCCATGCTCCCATCCATCCAGGCACAGGGCTTCGATATGAGTCGATGACCGGCCAGCATCATCGCGGTCGGAAGCTTCCTCATTTCATATGCCTGGGCTTATACCCCTTCTTCCGCGAGTGCGGTTTCAACTGCTGGTTGAAGGGCACCCGGGCATATGAACCCGGCTCATGGCTGGTCAGATGCCAGGCACCGCAATACTGGCAGCGGTACACCCAGAGCCGGGCACCCCGCTCCATCAGACTTTGATCAGCAGCCCGCAATGCTTTCGCCTTGTCGTGATACATGATTTTTGAGGTGCTGGCACATCGTTTGGGAGTGAAATAATGCATGGAATACCTTGATGCTGAACCTCTTGGCCTGCTGGAATCGCCTTAAGGGAGGTCGTTCCCGGCAGACAGGTAGAGATCGTACCACTCCTGGGCGGTCAGTTCCACGTCGGCTCCGGCAGCCATCTCGGTAATACGGGAGGGCGTCATGGACCCCAGCAGAACCTGCATGTCGGCAGGATGACGAAGAATCCAAGCCACAGCGATGGCGCTCTTGCTGACACCGTACTTCCTGGCCACCTTCTCCAGGCAGTCATTCAGCTCCGGGAACTTGGGGTTGTCAATGAAGACCCCCTCGAAGAACCCCGTCTGGAAGGGACTCCATGCCTGGATGGTCATCTGTTTCAGCCGGGAGAAGGAGATCAGCCCCCCATCATGGTCCAGGCTGGGCCCGTCAATCATATTGACATGGAATTCCTGCTGGATCATGCCGGTATGCCCCAGCCCGAACTGAATCTGGTTGACGTCCAGTCTCTGACTGACTCCGCTCTGGAGGAGCTCGACCTGCATGGGATTGACGTTGCTGACACCGAAGTGGCGAACCTTCCCCGCGGTCTGCATTGTGTTGAAGACCTCCGCCAGCTGGTCCAACTCGACCAAGGTATCCGGCCTATGCAGGAGCACGTAATCGACGTAATCCGTCTGGAGGTTCTCCAGCTCCTGATCAACAGCCGCAATCAGGTGCTTGGCAGAGAAGTCATACCTCGTGATTTCATCGCTGTCCAGATCACGGAAGATGCCGACCTTGGTCTGGATGCCGATACTGGACCTGTCAACGCCGAGATCCTTCAGGGCCCGACCTAGCACCCTGCTGCTCTCGCCGTTGTGATAGCAATCGGCCGTATCGAAATAATCGATGCCCGCCTTCAGGGCCGTCTGCACAATCTCGGCGGCCTCTTCGGGCGACTTGACATTAATCCGCATGGCTCCCAGGGCTACGCGAGAGGCTTTTACGCCCGAGACCCCAATATTCATATATTTCATGTTTTTCCTTAGAAATCCAATTGATGCAATCCTATCGTCGCACCCCTACGATTCGCGCTCATCAGTGTTGTGTCTACGCCTCAGGACAACCGCAACCGCGATCGCTGCGCCGGCCATAAGCAAAGCCAGGGTGATCATAATGGCAGGACGGACTGAAGCGCCGGTTGCGCTGAGGACCGTATTCCCGGTGTCCGATGAAGAATTGGCTGACTCCTTCCGACCATGACCTGGACGACAAGGCTGATGGGTGCGCCAGAGGTATGGCCTGCACCGCCATCCGCGGCCAAAGGCTCCTCTCGCAGCTCCAGAAGACCTGCGCCCAGGTTGGCCAAAAGCCTGGTCAGCTTCGGTCTGCAGAGCATCAGGATCGCCGATGCCCCGTTCCGCATTGGCAAGCGCAGTCCTCAATGCAGTTGAGCTGGCAACCGTGAACTGGTGGCCCGCAGAAGGCTTGACGGCCTTAGCCTGATTCATCTTCTGCGTCAGAAAAGCAGCATCAGCCTGGGACGCCACATGAATCTCAACAGTTGCGGCAACTGCCGCAATCCGGAAACTGGATGCTGTGATCCTGTACATCCCAAGGGGCATGTCCTGATCGGTCCGGATCTGCCCGCTCTGGTCGACAGCGGAGAGTTTCAGCCATAACGGTCGCCTTGAAACTCCTTGGTCAACGGTCCAGCTGATCTCCTTGCTCCAGTCATCCGGAACCGGGAAGGGAGCTGCAGTGAGGACCCTGGAGGAAATTTGCGTATTCCTGTCCTGAATTACCTCGGGTCGCTGCATCTTCAGCTCGACCGATTCAGACCTGGGATAGGTACGGATCTCCTGAATGGGCTTCAGATTCGAGGGATTGCTGACACCCATAGGCAGGCTGACCCCGCCGAGGAAGTGATAGGCGCTGGGGGTGCTGTTCTCCGTGTCGTTGGAGGGACCATCATCCCAGCCAGCCAGGGTGAATCCGCCTGTTTCCCCGATGCCAGGTCGGCCTTGACCGCCGTGGACATTCCCAGCTCCTGCCGCGCCGGTCCAACAGACTTATCCATGGCGGATAGGGATTCGAAGGACGTATCGGATCGGACTCGACTTTGGCCTGGGCTTTTACCATGGTGGTATCGCTCTGTAGCTTTTGCTGCACTGTACACACGCCGTCGTGAGTCTGCAAGGCCGTGTCGACCGTCCAATCCACAGTCTTCCGCATGAACTTTCCCTCGGAATAGCCAGCCATGACCTCTTCCTGCAAATCCGGAACCTGCCCGGGCTTTGCGGTAGCCGAAACGTTCTGCACCGAAGTTGATATAGATATCGGCAATAAGCAGCTACAGTGCCAGACTGTGTTTATCGGTAGGCTTACTCATGCCCAGCGGGCACGGTCAACAGGCCGCTCCGGAAGTCTGCATAGGCCTGCTTGGCCCCCTCTACCGAGAAAGCATCGAATCCGCCAGTGGCTGATCGTTGGCTTCGGTCATCTCGGTATTGAGAGGACCGTTGGCCCAGGTAAGGATGCTCTGACCCCAGCCCGAATCGGCCCTGTATACGTCAATGTAGAAAGCAATATTGTTCAACCGTTCCACTACGCTGCCCCCGCGCTGTTATTGATGTCGAACCTGAACAGGTAGACCCGTAATTTGGCCTTCTCGATCTGGCAGTCTGACCGGGACAGGCGGAGGGATCGACCTGGACCGAAAACGACGGTTGCAGGAGGTTGAAGACGAATTCTTCAGCTTCAGAGCAAGGTTGTTTGAACAAGAGACACAGAATGGGCATTTGTCGCCAGTGGCCTTGGACGAGGTTCCAGGCTTGGCGCCCAAAGCCTCACTTGAGCCTCGCTCTACCGTGGCCGCTTGATCAGCCAAGGACCCGATATCCCAGAGCTTGCCAGAACCCCAGCAGGAGTATTCCGACTCTCTGGGCGTCACCGTACTCCTTATAGCCCTCACGGTCGTTCTGTTCCGGGGCATTGGTGACTTCAAGGTTCCTGATGGTCCAGTATTCCAGGTTGGTCAGCTGCACCGCACCTGGCACATACCTTTAAAGGAGCCCGAGCCATAAGTCCCACCGCCGTTGATGACAGGCCGTCATGCCGCCTTATACGAGGCAGGCCCACCCGTCTGGCAGGGATAGAAATCCAGGGCGATTTTCCCGTGTCGTTCCCATCCCCTTTCGGGCGTATCTGCCCCTGCCAGGTAGTCCCGGATTCAAGAAGAATATGGTCGCCTGGGGCGAAGGTCGTGGCTGACACTTTGTCCAACGACTTTCCATGCCCGAGAAACTATTCATCATCGCCCAAGTACGAACTCAATAAACAAGGAAGGAAGAAGACAGAATTTTCCGGCAGGTGTAAGACGGTGACAGTTCATAGCTTGGAAACAGCGTGTTTGAAAGACAGTCAGTTTAGATATACCAAGCGGGGACCATGGTGAAGCCCCCGCTTATCCAACCTTATATGTCTATTCCAATAGATTGCGGCGCAGAGCATCTACTTGGTCTGACCCGAACCCCAGAGCCTGCCGCGCATAGGTAAAGACGTCCCCGTAGGCGTCGATCATGGCTTGTTGGGCATGAGCCAGGTATTCCTTCCTGACGCAGAGGGCAATCTGCAGCGCATCCAACGAATCCTGATCGAAGCCTTGTGCGCGGAATTGGTCCAGCAATTGCTTGTTGGCCTCGACCCGCTCCTCGTTGGTCTTCAGATAGTCCGCAAACACCTGGTCATCGTCTACCTCCAGCAGCCAGAGGACCAGGGCCGCAGCGAATCCAGTGCGATCCTTGCCGGCGAAACAGTGGAAAAGGGTCGCCCCGTGGACGTTCTCTACGACGATACGCAGGAACTTCCCATATCCCTGCTGGGCCGCATGACTCATGACGAGATCATGGTAGACATTCAGCATGTGGCCGTTGACCTGGTCAGCCGAACCCAACGAGGCGAAATCGTCCAAGCTGGCACTGTTGGTGCCGCTTTGCTCAAGCAGATCGATATTGGTGAAGGTCAAGCCTTCGATCCGATCGTCTGGGCTCTCCTCTATCTCGAAAGGCCTGCGGAAATCTACAACCTGCGTCACCTGGTAACGATTGACGAGCTCTTGTTTGGTCTGCTCATCCAGACCCACCAGCTGCCCAGATCTGATGAACTTGCAGGGACGAACCTGGCGGCCGTGAATGGTCCGCATGCCTCCCAAATCACGAAAATTGGTGATATTCATCAACGACCTCCTTAAGATGCGCCTTGCTTCCAAACCATCCACGCCTTCGGCAGGATCACTGCAACGCGTTCCAGCGCGCGATCAACAGCTGCAAGCCTTGCAACCAAGGTACCATTCCCGCTGCAGTGCAGACACGCCATAGTCTGTCGGCGGACGCTTCTCTTAAGGAGCGTGGTGGGTTTCAATCACTGCTTGCGGTTAGGGCCTGCCTGATGGGCGTGCGGCCCTTGATGATGTTGTAGATCCTGCCTGAGGTCTTGGGAAGGTCGACGCAGTCAGCCAGGCATTGTGCCACGTCGGCGATCGGTATTGGTCCAGGCCCATCTGGCTCTACCTGAATGGTCCCTGTTCCCTCCTGCTCGGTGAGACTGCCCGGCTCGATGATGGTGTAGTCCAGTTCCGAACTGATCAGGTACTGGTCGGCCATGTTCTTGGTCACGTAATAGTCAGCGAGAGCATCGATTGCTGGTTTGACCTGCGGCTGCTCCCAACGCAGCCAGTCTGCTGCATACATGGCTCCCAGCATGACATACCTGGTGATGCCTACCGCTTTTGCCGCCTCTATGGTTTTTAGAGCCCCCAAGGCGTCGATCTGGTTGATGTCTTTGCCTCGCGAGCCTGCGGTGAAGACGACAACCTCAGCATGCGATTTGCGGAATGCGTCGGTGACTTTGGAGAGCGGGTCATGCAGGTCCAAGGTCAAGGGCTCCACCTGCTGACTGACCGGAATCCGCGAGGCTCCTCGTGCGCAGGCCACCACTTCGTGGCCGGCTTTGACCAGATCTTCGCAGGTCAAAGCGCCTACTCTGCCGGTAGCTCCTACAAGAATGACTCTTTTGCCCATGCTCATCAGCTTTCTTCGCATAGTTGTTTGCGTACCTGATTCGGTTGCTACTCATTCTAGATGTCCTGGACCATAAACGACAGACGATAAAATCAGCATAAGCACCGCATTAGTGTCTTCAAATCTTCAATTGCAGACAAGTACAGGATAATCTCTCATGCTCAGCCTAACCGTGGTCTATTATTTCCCCTGATGCTTTGTGCCGGGAGGCAGCCATTGTCGAGTGCGAGCCTAAAGAGAGTATAGGGCGCGAGACATAAGTGGAAAGGCCTCTGGTGACGGGTGTCATCAGAGGCCTTTGTTAGGTGTTGTGGCGGCGGTGTGCTACTCTCCCACACTCTTCCGGGTGCAGTACCATTGCCGTGCTGGGTCTTAGCTTCCGGGTTCGGAATGGGACCGGGCGTCTCCCCCAGGCCATGACCGCCGCGAATCTTCAATTCTGCCGATCCCTTGCAAGGATCGGGGTTTCCGGCGGCTTGGGGACCGGATGGCGGACGCGTGTTTCGTTTCGATCGCCTGCGAATGTTCGTGCTCATTGCCGCAGGCAGGATGCGCAGCAGGGTTGATGCCGCCGCCCCTTACGGGGGCGGGTTGTTGTGTTGTCTTCGACCATTAGTGCCGGTCGGCTTCGCCCCTTGCGGGGTGTCCACGTCCGGTCTATCGACCATGTGTTCTGCATGGGGTCTTCAGAAGCCGTAGGGCTTCATGGAATCCTTATCTTGGAGGGGGCTTCCCGCTTAGATGCTTTCAGCGGTTATCCCATCCGAACGTAGCCAACCGGCCGTGCCGCTGGCGCGACAACCGGCATACCAGAGGTTCGTCCACCCAGGTCCTCTCGTACTATGGGCAGGGCTCCTCAAGATTCCAACGAGCGCAGAGGATAGAGACCAAACTGTCTCACGACGTTCTGAACCCAGCTCGCGTGCCGCTTTAATCGGCGAACGGCCGAACCCTTGGGACCTGCTCCAGCCCCAGGATGCGACGAGCCGACATCGAGGTGCCAAACCATCCCGTCGATATGGACTCTTGGGGATGATCAGCCTGTTATCCCCGGGGTACCTTTTATCCGTTGAGCGATGCCGCGTCCGTACGCCGGCACCGGATCACTATCTCCGACTTTCGTCCCTGCTCGACCCGTCGGTCTCGCAGTCAAGCTCCCTTGTGCGATTGCACTCAACACCCGATTGCCAACCGGGCTGAGGGAACCCTTGGGCGCCTCCGTTACTCTTTGGGAGGCAACCGCCCCAGTTAAACTACCCGCCAGGCACTGTCCCTGGCCGGGATGACCGGCCGAGGTTAGAGGCCAGATGAGGACAGAGCGGTATTTCACATTGCGGCTCCACGGATGCTGGCGCACCCGCTTCGAAGCCTCCCGCCTATGCTACACAGTCCGCACCTAACGCCAATACCAAGGTATAGTAAAGGTCCCGGGGTCTTTTCGTCCTTCTGCGCTTAACGAGCATCTTTACTCGTACTGCAATTTCGCCGAGCTCCTGGTCGAGACAGTGGGGAAGTCGTTACGCCATTCGTGCAGGTCGGAACTTACCCGACAAGGAATTTCGTTACCTTAGGATGGTTATAGTTACCACCGCCGTTTACCGGGGCTTGAATTCACCGCTGCCCCCCCGAAGGGGATGACGGATCCTCTTAACCTTCCGGCACCGGGCAGGCGTCAGTGCATATACAGCGACTTACGTCTTCGCATGCACCTGTGTTTTTGGTAAACAGTCGCTACCCCCTGGTCTGTGCCGCCCCCACCGGCTCCGCGCGCAAGGCGCCTCACCGGCAGGGGCCTCCCTTATACCGAAGGCACGGGAGTGATTTGCCGAGTTCCTTGACCAGGATTCGCTCGATCGCTTTGGTATACTCTACCTGACCACCAGTGTCGGTTTAGGGTACGGGCGGCGCCACTCCTCACGCCGAAGCTTTTCTCGACGGAACGGCACACCGGATTCGGGGCACAAGACCCCCCATCATCACACCTCGCGCTCATGCCGGGCGGATTTGCCTGCCCGACGCGCCGCATGCTTGACCACGGATAACCACCACCGCGGCCCGGCTCCCGTTCCGTGTCACTCCTGCGCTACCCGCCACGCATCCACACGCCGGTCCCGCCACATCGGCAGGTCCGAAGACCAGCCTCCGAAGCAGGTAAGGGCATGCTTCCGCGTCTTGGATTGGACGGCTTGACGCCGGTAGGAGAATATCGACTCCTTCATCCATTCGACTACGCCTGTCGGCCTCGCCTTAGGACCCGACTCACCCGGGGACGACGAACGTGGCCCCGGAACCCTTGGTCATCCAGCGGACGGGATTCTCACCCGCCTCTCGCTACTCATGTCTGCATTCTCACTTCCACGCGGTCCACGGCCGGCTCACGCCGCCGCTTCGCCCCACGCGGAACGCTCTCCTACCCAGCACAGCAAACTGCGCTGCCGCGTCTTCGGTGGCGTGCTTGAGCCCCGCTACATTATCGGCGCGGAACCACTAGACCAGTGAGCTGTTACGCACTCTTTCAAGGATGGCTGCTTCTGAGCCAACCTCCTGGCTGTCTATGCGACTCCACATCCTTTCCCACTTAGCACGCGCTTAGGGACCTTAGACGACGATCTGGGCTGTCTCCCTCTCGACGACGGAGCTTATCCCCCGCCGACTCACTGCCGCGATACACCTCGCACGTATTCGGAGTTTGGCTGCTGTCGGTACCCGATACGGGCCCTCAAGCATCCAGTAGCTCTACCCCATGGAGGCACTCACGCGACGCTGCACCGAAATGCATTTCGGAGAGAACCAGCTATCACGGAATTTGATTGGCCTTTCACCCCTAGCCCCAGGTCATCGGCCCGGTTTTCAACCCAGGTCCGTTCGGTCCTCCACGCGGTCTTACCCGCGCTTCAACCTGCCCAGGGCTAGATCATCCCGCTTCGGGTCCAGGACACGCGACTGGAACGCCCTTATCGGACTCGCTTTCGCTACGGCTGCCCCACACGGGTTAGCCTCGCCACGCACCACTGACTCGCAGACTCATTTTTCGATAGGCACGCCGTCACCCCGAAAGGCTCCGACGGATTGTAGGCACACGGTTTCAGAAACTCTTTCACTCCCCTCCCGGGGTGCTTTTCACCTTTCCCTCACGGTACTCGTACGCTATCGGTCAGACAGGAATATTCAGGCTTACCCCACGGTCGGGGCCGATTCACACGGGATTCCACGAGTCCCGCGCTACTTGGGAACAAGAACCGGCAGGCGGCGCGGCTTCGGCTACGGGGCCATCACCCTCTACGGCCGGGAATTCAATCCCGTTCGCCTCACACGCCGCTTTATCACTGCCGCCGGGCCCGTCGGAGCCCGGACGCCAAGTCCCACAACACCCATGCCGCAACCCCCGACGGGTCTGACACGGCACCGGTTTGGCCATCATCCGCTTTCGCTCGCCACTACTCACGGAATATCCTTTCCTGCAGGTACTGAGATGTTTCACTTCCCTGCGTACCCCCCGCACGAATGCGGTGCCGGCCCATAACAGCCGGCGGGTTACCCCATTCGGACACCCTCGGATCAAAGCCCTGTCGGCGGCTCCCCGAGGCCTATCGCGGCCCCACGCGTCCTTCATCGGTCCTGTCTGCCAAGGCATCCACCATGCGCCCTTGCCGACAACACGACCACAGGCCATGCCACGACAACAACAACTGCGAACTGCCAGACGACAAATCATCACACTAAACGATCACAAAACGATCGACCCGAACCCACTAACAACATAGGCTCGGACGAAACAATACAGCAGACAGCCAGCCCAAAGCCAGCCATCCGCTCGCGTCCACTATCCAGTTCTCAAGCCACCAGCGCGCCGCCAAGACCCGCCACGGGGCAACACCCCACGCAGGAACCAGACGGGCGACAGGAACACCACCCAAACAAGGTGGCGATCCGGGAACCCAACAGCGCATCCATGCCACAGCCTCAAGACCGTTCCACGCCAGCACGCCCACGCCATCCGGCCAGACAGCCGGACCCGCAGGCACGACCCCCGCGCAGACCACGCAGAGGAATTTCATAATCTCCGTAGAAAGGAGGTGATCCAGCCGCACCTTCCGGTACGGCTACCTTGTTACGACTTAGTCCCAATCGCGGACCTCACCTTAGACGGCTCCCCCCCAAACGGGTTGGGCCACCGGCTTCGGGTGCTGCCCACTTTCATGACTTGACGGGCGGTGTGTACAAGGCCCGGGAACGCATTCACCGCGGCGTTGCTGATCCGCGATTACTAGCGACTCCGCCTTCACGGAGCCGGGTTGCAGGCTCCGATCCGAACTGAGACCGGTTTTCAGGGATCCGCTCCATGTCACCATGTCGCATCCCGCTGTACCGGCCATTGTAGCATGCGTGAAGCCCTGGACGTAAGGGGCATGATGATCTGACGTCATCCCCACCTTCCTCCGGGTTAACCCCGGCGGTCCCCCGTGAGTTCCCGGCATGACCCGCTGGCAACACGAGGCGAGGGTTGCGCTCGTTGCGGGACTTGACCCAACATCTCACGACACGAGCTGACGACGACCATGCACCACCTGTGAACCGGCCCCGAAGGGAAGCCGCGTCTCCGCAGCCGTCCGGCACATGTCAAGCCCAGGTAAGGTTCTTCGCGTTGCATCGAATTAATCCGCATGCTCCGCCGCTTGTGCGGGCCCCCGTCAATTTCTTTGAGTTTTAGCCTTGCGGCCGTACTCCCCAGGCGGGATGCTTAACGCGTTAGCTCCGACACGGAACCCGTGGAACGGGCCCCACATCCAGCATCCACCGTTTACGGCGTGGACTACCAGGGTATCTAATCCTGTTCGCTCCCCACGCTTTCGCTCCTCAGCGTCAGTGACGGCCCAGAGACCTGCCTTCGCCATCGGTGTTCTTCCCGATATCTACACATTCCACCGTTACACCGGGAATTCCAGTCTCCCCTACCGCACTCCAGTCCGCCCGTACCCGGCGCCGATCCACCGTTAAGCGATGGACTTTCACACCAGACGCGACGAACCGCCTACGAGCTCTTTACGCCCAATAAATCCGGATAACGCTTGCACCCTACGTATTACCGCGGCTGCTGGCACGTAGTTAGCCGGTGCTTATTCGAAAGGTACACTCACTCTCGCTTGCTCCCAATCAAAAGCGGTTTACAACCCGAAGGCCGTCATCCCGCACGCGGCGTCGCTGCATCAGGCTTTCGCCCATTGTGCAATATTCCCCACTGCTGCCTCCCGTAGGAGTCTGGGCCGTATCTCAGTCCCAATGTGGCCGGTCGCCCTCTCAGGCCGGCTACCCGTCGAAGCCTTGGCAGGCCATCACCCCGCCAACAAGCTGATAGGACGCGACCCCATCCCATGCCGGTAAACCCTTTCCCACGCCATCATGCGACAGCGCGGAGCATCCGGCATTACCACCCGTTTCCAGGAGCTATTCCGAAGCATGGGGCAGGTTGGTCACGTATTACTCACCCGTTCGCCACTCTCACCGCCAAGCAAGCTTGGCGGATCCCGTTCGACTTGCATGTGTTAAGCACGCCGCCAGCGTTCATCCTGAGCCAGAATCAAACCCTCCACAAAAAACCATGAAGAAGCCGAAACGACTCACATCAATAATTGACGGGCCAGCTTCCATAAGGAGGAAACCAACCCACGAAAAACCCCGACACCCCTCACAACGCTCCCACGTACCCGACAACAGCCGGGCGGGCATCGGACTGGCAATCAAAAAGCTATAAGTAGCACAAACACGCTCTTGAGTTCTCAAACCACCACCACACCAACAAGCAATCCAACCTCCACCCGGAAGAAGAACCGCCATGCTGAGCAGCAAGAGACAAACTTACCATCAACCAGTCAAAACGCAACTCGGCCTTTACGAAAAGACCCTCAAAACCAGCAATAACAAGTCTTCACGCGGCGTGTCGTTGCATGCTCCTTTTTATGCGTGAGCCTCTGGGTGGTGGGGCCTCAGTGGGCCATTACGGCTTTACGCGCACATTTTATTCACAAAGCATTGTTCGTGCCACAGCGGGATCGGCGTGTCAGCATGGTCCTTTTTGAGTTCGGTCAAGGCAGGCCATACATCGGAGTGGTGTTGCGCCTTGCAGCTTCGATCAGTAGTCATTCACATTTCACGAATACAGATGTTGACGTAGCTGCACATTCGCGCACCATGCTGGTCGGCGGATCATGGATTCTATTGACGAATGGTAAGACGGATATATGAGCACAACAATTGCAGTACTGACCGGTGCGGGCATCTCAACCTCGGCCGGCATACCGGATTTCCGCGGGCCTGACGGGGTTTGGACCAAGCATCCAGATCAGATGAGCGTCTATGACCTGGACCTGTTCATGAGCGACCGGAAGCAACGGGAGTATTCATGGCGGTGGCAGAAGGAGTCGCCCGTCTGGAAAGCCCAGCCCGGAGTAGCCCACAAGGCACTGGCCAAGTTGGAGCAGGCAGGCATGTTGAACCTGCTGGCTACGCAGAACTTCGATGCCCTTCACGAGAAAGCAGGCAACTCCGCAGATGTCATCGTCAACCTTCACGGAACCATCGGCAGCTCCCATTGCATGAAATGCGGTCAGGCATACCGGACGGCCGACATCATGGCCAAGCTTGATCAGGAGCCCGACCCGCACTGCCACAAGCCCATGCCTTACCAGGGCAACATGCCTTGCGACGGCATCATCAAGACTGATGTGGTCTACTTTGGTCAAGCCTTGCCCGAAGGAGCCATGGAGAAGAGCATGAGGCTAGCCAGCCAGGCTGATCAGTTCTGGGTGATCGGCTCCACCTTGGAAGTGTATCCGGCAGCTTCGCTGGTGCCGGTGGCAGCACAGGCGGGCGTGCCGATCACCATCATGAATATGGGCTCGACCCAATACGATTCCTTGGCAACCAGACTCATCCACGAACCTATCGAAGAAGCACTGCCCGAACTCGTCGACAAGACCATCGCCGGGCAGGGATGATTCCTCAACCGCTCCGCACGATTACTAGGACAGGTCTACGATCTGCAGATTCATAGTGTGCCCTGCAAGAACCAGCAGGACGCATCAGCCAAGCCCAGCGATGGCATCGGCCATTCTGACTGTTCTCCTGGCAATGATCATTGTTTATCATTGCGCCAGAACATCGGGTACCAGGCACCGGGCACCAGACCCAATCGGGACATGGCGCTCAGTAGTTCTGATGGACCTGGAAGCCTCGACTGCGCAGGGTATCAAGGATCTGCGTGATATGGTCGGGACCGTTGGTCTCCACGGTCACCTCCAAGAGCACGCCGTTGTCATAGTGGCCGGAGGATTTGAACTGATCATGGTTCAGCTCGATTACATTGGCGCGCAAATCGGCCAGAACCGTGGCCACCTTGACCAGCTGGCCGGGAACATCGGGCAGCTCTACGCCGAACTGCATGATGCGCCCGCGGGAGATCATCCCCCGCTGAATGAGCGCACCCATGGTGACCGTGTCGATGTTGCCGCCTGAGATGATGGGGACGATCACATGCGGTCCCGGGGCCGACCGGAAGACATCGGACTGCAGATCCAACTGGCCCAGGGCTGCCAGGGAGACGGCACCCGCTGCCTCAACCACCAGCTTGTGCTTCTCCAGCATGAATAGGATCATTTCGGAGATGTCGCTTTCAGTCACTTGGACCAGATCATCCATATAGCGGCTGAGCAGAGCATAGTTCAGATCGCCGGGACGTCTGACGGCCACGCCCTCGGCGGCTGTGGTCATTCGATCCGCTGCAACCACGTGACCAGCCGTCAGGGATTCACGCCAGGCCGGAGACCCGACCGGAGTGGCTCCAATGACTCTGACATCAGGCTTAAAGGTCTTTACGGCGAGCGCCACACCGGCACCCAGCCCGCCTCCGCCTAGCGGAACCACGATATCGGTGACATCGGGCACATCCTGAAGAATCTCCATAGCGATGGTCCCCTGACCGCAGATGACCTCGTAGTCATCAAAGGGCGGGACAAAGGTCATGCCGCGATCACGCGCCAGCTCAAGGGCGTAATCAGAGCTTTCATCGAAGACCTCGCCCTGCAGGACGACCTCGGCACCATAGGCCCGAGTGGCATCGACCTTCAGCGGCGGCGTAATCCGGGGCATGACGATAGTGGCCTTTGCACCCCTGCTGCGTGCGGCAAAAGCCACACCCTGAGCATGGTTACCGGCGGAAGCGGTGACGATGCCACGGTCCAGCTCATCCTGGTTCAGCGAGGCCACTTTATTGTACGCTCCGCGGATCTTGAAGGATCCGGTCAACTGCAGATTCTCAGGCTTGAGCAGAACGCGATGTCCGATCTGAGCGCCCAGGTCATCGGATTGCTCGATAAGGGTATGGCGTGCCACTCCTTCCAGACGACGGGCAGCATTGCGCAGATCAGCAGCATGATCGGCCTCAAGACAGGCCGTGATTATTGAAGTATCCATGCTCCAAGTATGGTCGGCCGGGCCCGATCAACGGGTTCGGCTGTCAACATGGTGGACGCCCAAGCTTACTGGAAAACTAAAACAAAACCCAAAATAAAGCTTGGCAAGCACCCTTTCATTTGAACAGACGGAGACTAGACGAAGGTGGATGCCGAGCTGAAACAGCCAAGCCAACGAACAGGCAAGCAACCGAGGGATCAGCTGCGGAGGCAACCGAGCTGGGCATAATAGGTCGGCAGGGCGAACGAAAACGCCGCGACCAATAGTCGCCGACGATCCTCGCTGGTTGTCACCGATGGGCTGCGAGCATTGGCAGGCGCCGATGAAGCTATCGGCATTCACCAGCAGTCAGCGATAATGACTGACCGCCGCCTCCCTTACTTATCGTCAGTGAGCTGGGCATGCGCCTCGTCGACCACGGTATGATCATCGCGGAAGTCGTGGGAGGCCACGGGCTCATCAGAGTCGCGGGCCACGCCAGCACCCAGATCGGCCAGCAGCAGAGTGACCGCGGTCGGGTCGTTGACCCGTAACCGCGCCTTGGTCTGACCTGGTCCAACCTTGATGGTCCAGCCCTTGTCGGGCATGACCGCGAACATGGTCTCATCCGTTTCATCGTCGCCCAAGGCCATCATGAAGTCGTAGTCGCCGCTGCTGACGAGGGGCAGGATGGCCTGGCCCTTGCTGGTGGCCACGGGGGTAACCTCAACGACCTTGGAATTCTCCATGATCATCAGCCCCAGGCCGACCACCACGCCGCGCAAACGACGGAGCAGATCCTGGCGCTCCTGGTCAGCTACCTGGGCATCGCTCATCCGGTAGTGCCAGGCCACCGCATCGGACTTGCTCTCCACGAAGGAGTGAGGGACCCTGGCAGCCGACTCCTCCATGATGGGCCGGATCACCTTCTGCCAGGTATCGGAGTCAGGCAGACCCTGCGCCCGCTGCCACTCGTTCGAGCTGCTGCCAGGCAGGTTGCGGTTCCATGCGCCATGCTCGGCAATCAGCCCCACCGGCAGGTCGCCGAACCAATCCTGCATGATCTGGTGGCTCCGGCCGGAGACCAGCAGGAAGTCCACATCGGGATTGCTCCCCACCTGGGTCAGCAGGCGGCGGAGGGACTGGGTAGGCTTGGCCCGCTCAGGTCGGCGAACCAGCGGGGTCAGCGTCCCGTCATAATCGCACAGGACCAGACGGCGATGGGCGCCGTCCCACTGGCGAACGATGGCGTTATGGTGATCCATGCGCAATCTCCTATCGGTCATGCCGGGAGCGGACACCTGCCGCAGAGAATCAAGGAAGGAGGTGCACCAGTTGGCTGCGGTGCGCACCTTGAGCCTGGCCTGCATGCGGATGTTGCGCTGCCTGGACTCCTCGGGGGTGATCTCCAAAGCGTTGTGCAGGGCCTCGCAGACCATGTCGATGTCGTAAGGATTGACGATGAAGGCATCGGTCAGCTCATCGGCAGCCCCGCACATGTCCGACAGGACCAGCGTGCCGTCGCGTCCGTCGTGACAGGCCAGATACTCCTTGGCCACCAGGTTCATCCCATCGCGCAAAGGAGTGACCAGGGCTACGTCGCCAGCAGTGTAGATTCCGCAGACCGGCTTGATGGACAGGGAACGAGTGATGTAGTGGATGGGAGTCCATGCCAACAGGGAGTAACGGCCGTTGATTTCGCCCACCAGCTGGTCCACCTGGGCCTTGAGCCGCTGATAGGACTCGACGACCTCGCGCGAGGGGGTGGCCAGCAGGTAGTAAGTGACATGGCCCACCCACTCAGGGTACTTGTCCAGCATGCGGCCGAAGGCCTGAAGGCGTTCGGGCAGACCCTTGGTGTAGTCCAGCCGATCCACCGAGACGATGACCTTGTTGGACCGGCTGCCCACCGAGGAGGCCGCCTGCTTGGCCAGCGTGGACTCGGGGATGTCCTCCTTCATGTAGTGGCTCCACCAGTTGGCGTCCGAGGCGGCGGCTTCGTTGGCCGCCACCCCTTCGGCAGTCACCGAGGTGCGATAGCGGTGACGCGGAGACTTGCCGCAGACCTCGTCGATTCCTCGACGCATGGCCCGGGCCAGACTGGAATGGGCGGTACGCCGGTAGAGGTTGTAGTCAATGCCGATGGGGAAGGCGTCAATGGCGGCACGGTGGCCGTCAGGCATCTCGACCACGCCGTCCCGGTTGACCGGCAGTTCTGGCAGCAGCCTGTGCAGCGAAGCCAGGAAACTGGCTGAGAAATCCACCGTATGGAAGCCGATCAAGTTGGCACCCAGGACGCCCTCAAGGATCTCCCGGCTCCAAGGCAGGGAGCGGAAGATCTCGGCGCTGGGGAAGGGCACGTGCAGGAACCAGCCGATGGAGGCGTCAGGGTAGCGTTCGCGCAACATCTTGGGCAGGAGCATCAGGTGGTAGTCCTGAACCCAGATGGTGTCGCCCTTGCGGATGAGCGGCTCTACCACCTGTGCGAAACGCATGTTGACCTTGCGGTACATCTCCCAGTCCTCTTGACGGAAGACGGCCTCATGCGAGAAGTCATGGAAGAGCGGCCAGAGGGTGTTGTTGGAGAAGCCGGCATAGTATCCGTTCAGCTCCTCCTTGCTCAGGAAGATAGGGATGCACCGGCTCTCCCGGTAGGCCTGCCGGATGCGGTCCAGCTCCTTTTCCGAGTACTTCTGAGGATCGATGCCGCTCCAGCCGATCCAAAGACTGTCCTTATGGGAACGGTGATAGGGGCCAATGGCCGTGGCCAGTCCTCCCACGTTCTGGCGCAGGGTATAGGAGCCGTCCTCCCGTGCTTGCAATGACATGGGCAAACGGTTGGAAACGATGATCAGACGAGACATGCAACCCGCTTTCTTTTTCCGTCCGCGGCGGAATCGTCATGATTGACCGTTACGCGGACCCATCGCCCCTGGACCTGGAGACCCAACCGGTCCACACAGGCCCCTCAGGGCATCACTGACTTCCACTCTAGCCGGGAACGCGCGTCGGCGACGGGGTTTTCCTCAGAGTCGGTAGACGAACCCCTCCCATGGGGAGAGGCGACCAGTCAACAGTGAGCTGGCGGTTTGCTCCGGACGGTAGGTGGATATGAGGATCCGGTCGGGATCCACCGTCCCAAGGGCCATAGAGGTGAATCCAGTCTGGTCCAGACCCATAAGTTGGGCGGTTTGAGGCGGCAGCGAGGCCGGATGACTGCTCAGGTTGACCGCTACCAGAAGGCGCTGGCATGGCAGGGCATCCAAAACGCTGGCAGCCTCGGGACCCGACTTGGGCTCCGGGGCCTGGTCCAAGGAACGGGTGAAAGAGTAAACTTGGTTTGCCTCGGGGTCCAGAAGAGAGAAGTCGCCCGCCGCCACGACCGGATTGGTATGACGCAGGCGGATCAGCTCACGGTAGAATGCCAGGACCGAATCCGGATCGCGCAGCTCAGTCTTGGCATTGACCTTATCCCTATTAGGGTTGACGGCCAGCCAGGGCTCCTTGGGAGCATAAGAAGCCGTGAAGCCAGCGAACTTGGTGGAGTCCCACTGCATGGGGGTGCGGGCGTTGTCGCGACTCATATAGGCCAAAGCGTCCATCATGGAGTCCGGGTCCTGCTCGTGCGCCCGATCTACTCGCTGGTGGTAGAGGTTGATGGATTCCAGATCCTGGTACTGGTCCAGGCTGGTGAAGCCGGCGTTGGTCATGCCAAGCTCCTCGCCCTGATAAATGTAGGGGGTTCCCCGATGCATATGCAAAAGAAGCCCCAGAGCCTTGGCCGAACGCGAGCGCAGCTCCTCGCTGGAGGTATCGCCCCAACGGGAGACGATCCTGGGCTGGTCGTGGTTGTCGAAGTAAAGGCTGGCCCATCCAGCCTTGGCCACAGCCTGCTGCTGCTCGTCCATGACCGCCTTGAGCCGGGAGACCCGGAAGGGGCGGATGTCCCACTTGCTGCCTCCAGTGTCAACCTCGGTCTGAGTGAAGAGGAAGAGCATATCCAGCTCATGGTTGGCAGGGTCGGTGATCCGCCCGCTGCGGGCAGGTGCCAGGCTGGGAGCCTCCCCCACGGTCAGGTAGCCCTGCCGACCCTGGAAGACCTCGCTGCGCATCTGTCTGAGGAATTCATCCAGCCTAGGGCCGTCCACGCAGAAGAGCGCCGAGGATGAATACCCCTCGGGTCCTACGGGACCGTCAGCAATGGCTGACCCCTCCTCGCCAGGCAGATGCCCCTCGGAGTCAACGGTCTTGGAGATCATGACAATCACATCCATGCGGAACCCGTCGATGCCCCGATCCATCCACCAGTTCATCATGTCGAAGACGGCCTGCCGAACCTGGGGGTTCTCCCAGTTGAGGTCGGGCTGCTTCCTGGAAAACAGGTGCAGGTAGTATTCGCCCCGCTTCGGATCGTACTGCCAGGCGGAGCCCCCAAAGTAGGACCCCCATTGGTTGGGCTCTGCGCCGACAGTCCCCGGTTCCTGGCCGGCCTTGGCAGGGCGCCACCAGTACCAGTCGGCGTGCGGGTCATCCTTGTTGCGGGAGGCCTGGAACCAGGCGTGCTCATCCGAGGTGTGATTGACCACCAGGTCCATGATCACCTTGATCCCCCGCCGGTGGGCCTGGTCCAGAAGCTCGTCCATGTCGTCCATAGTGCCGAAGATGGGGTCGATGTCCTGGTAATCGGCAATGTCATAGCCGTTGTCGTCCTGGGGGGATTTGTAGACCGGGCTCAGCCAGATTACGTCCACGCCCAGGTCGGCCAGATAATCCAGCCGTTGGGTGATGCCCGGCAGATCGCCATAGCCGTCGCCGTTGGTGTCCTGGAAGGACCGCGGATAGATCTGGTAGACCACTGCGTTGGCCCACCAGGGATTGGGGGTGGCTCCGTTGGTCCGCACCCGGTCGGGCAGCTGCATGCGTTCTTCCTGGGTCATCGTCCTCCTGGCCGGACGGGGTCGGACGTCCTCGTGCCACCCCCACTATAAAACACCCATTCACCCCTGGTCGGCCTGCTCTTGGTGGTGGACGCGGAAAGCCAGCTCAGCCAGATGGACGCCGTGGGTCAGGAACTCCTGGGTCCGGCAGACGTAGTCGTGCTCGCGTCCCAGGCGCGCCAGATAGCCGTTGATGTAGTCCACCTCGGTCGGGCGGCCCTTGGACATGTCCTGGTACATGGAGGGGTAGTGGAGGGGATTGCCCACGCGGCTGACGTAGTCCACCTCATCCAGGGTCTCCTGCCGGGTCTGGATCAGCTGCTTGCCCGCCCGCTCGCAAGCGTCATAGGCCTCGTCAATCAGCTGGCGGGACATATCCTTGGCACCCGGGTAGGAGACGAACTGGCCCATGGTGATCTGGTACATGGTGCATATGGTGTTGACCACTGAGTTGAAGATGATCTTGGCCAGGCAGGTGCCCTCGAAGTTCTCGGTCAGGATGGGGTTGAGATTGGCGGCCTTGAAGTCCTCGGCCATACGGCGCTCCAAGTCGGTGGTCTGCTCGGTCATGGCGCACAGATGCACGGAGCCAGCCCCGGACTTGCCGATGAAGTCCACGTCACCGGGCCCGTTGAGGACCGTACCGATCATGGCCGTGCCGCCGTAGATGCGCTCTTTGGGGAAGTACTTGAGCAGCTTGTCGAAGTGCCCCCAGCCGTTCATGGCCGAGAAGACCACCTGATGGTCGCGGAAAAGCGATGCGCAACGATCCAGAACCTCCTCCAGCTGCATCTGCTTGAGCATGACGATCCAGACGTCGGGATCGCCCTTGTATTCCTCGGGGGTGCAAATGCTGACGGGCACCAGATGCCGATTCTCATGATCGCGGGAGACATAGACGCCTCCCTGGTCATGAACCTTGTCAATATTGGGCATCCAAGTATCCACGAAGTCCACCTGCAGGCCGGCCTGCTCCTGCAGTAGCACGCCCAGACGATAGCCCATGGCTCCGGCACCGATGACCGCATATCGCATCGAAATACACCCTCTTACTTCTTTTGAATAGGCAACGCACCTCCGGGGACCAGCCCGGGGGATACCAAGCAGTATGCCGAGGCTACAGAGGGGAACCAGGGCAACGGTCGCATGGTGGACATACGGACTTGAAATGCGTGAATTCCCGCACCTTGAAAGACATCGCCAAGCCTGATCGAGGCCCATCGGGGCATACGCGGACATCCTGCCAGCCCGAAGAAGACGTCGACCTAGGCTGGAACCCATGCAGAAAGAGCAGAGAGGAGCCGGAGGGACGGACCGGCGGACCCTGGCCATCCTGATCCTGGTGGGCGTGATCAGCGGATTCCTGTCGGGGATGTTCGGCATCGGCGGCGGATCGATCATCGTACCTGCACTGGTATGGACCGGATTGCAGCAACGTCAGGCCTCGGCCACCTCGCTGGCATCCATGATCCCCATGTCGCTGGCCGGAGTGGCCTCCTACGCGCTGGGCGGGCATGTGGACTGGCTTGCCGCCCTGCTGCTTGCCGTAGGCACGGTCATCGGGGCGCAGATCGGCACCTGGCTGCTGGACCGGCTTCCAGAGGTGATGCTCAGGTGGCTCTACGTGTGCTTCCTGCTGGCTGTCATTGCCCAGCAGCTGCTGTCCACACCCTCCAGGGAGAGCAGCATCCAGCTGAGCCCAGCGGTGGCCTTGATCATTCTGCTGGTCGGCGTCCTGATCGGAACCCTGTCAGGATTGCTGGGCGTAGGCGGGGGAGCCATCGCCGTGCCGGCCCTGGCCCTGCTGGGCGCCAGCGACCTGATCGCACGAGGCACCTCCCTGCTGGCCATTCTGCCCAGTTCATTGTCGGGGACGTTCACCAACCTGCGCCACCACCTGGTTCACGCCGGTCAAGGGCTGCTTCTAGGAATCGTGGCCGCTCTGACCACACCGGTGGGCACCTGGGCGGCATCAGGAGTCAGCGCCCGTGTGGGCGCCGATCTGTTCGCCGCCTACCTCTGCCTGATTGTCCTGCGCTGCATCTGGGCGGCCCTCCAGGTCACCCCGGCCTTCCAACGGTACAGAGCCAATCACAACCGCCGCTAAAAACAGGCATTAGTCCTGGCGGCGACTGGCGAAGAAGTCAGTAAGAATCCCGGCGCACGCTTGTTCGCACACACCGCCCAGCACCTCGACCTTTGATCCGGCGTGCGGGTCACGAGGCAGATCCCAGACCGACCCGCAGGCTCCTATCCTGGGATCCCAGGCGCCAAAGACCACCCTGCTGAAGTGGCAGACCATCAGGGCTCCTGCACACATTGGACAGGGCTCCAGGGTGACGACCATGGTGCACCCTGCCAGATCCCAGCCCGCATTGGACCTCCTGATGGCCTCCATTTCGGCATGGGCCAGAGGGCGACCCAGGGCCTGCCGCTGGTTGAAGCCCCGGCCGATGACACGGTCCGAGGCATCCAAGACCAAGGCGCCCACGGGCACATCCCCCTGCTCTTTGGCCAGGCCGGCCAGCCGCAGGGCCTCCTCCATGGGCGCCTTCCACCGTTCTTGCACGGGTTCAGTCTGACAGTCCAGCCCGACAGATCAGTTCAGTTGATCATGCCTGCAATGCGGCGGCGCACATGGTGCAGATGGCCCTTAGGCCGCCCGGACGTGTCAATGCCTCGCTTGGCCAGGAAGGCACGAATCATCTTGTCGCCCTCACTGAAGATCAGGACCGTCAGTCCAATGCCCAGACAGACAAGCCATTGGCTTGCACTCAACGGAGCCATGCCCAGAACGCCTGCAACCGGAGCCAGATACATGGCCCCCGCATGGATGCCCAGGGCCACAAACGAGGCCACCAGAAGGAAAGTGTTGTCCAGAGGATTGAGCTGGAAGATCAACCTGTTCTCGGACCTGGCCGACATGGCGACGAAGAAGTTGAAGAGGACCAACAGGGTCAGTGCCATGGTCCGGGCCAGGGCCAGATCCATCCCCGCGTTGATGTTGAGGCGGAAGAGGACCAGAATGCAGGTGGCCATCCAGAGCCCGCAGACGGCAAGTCGCGCCCAGAGCACCCGCGAGAGCAGACCCTCTCCAGACGAACGCGGAGGCGATTCCAGCTCATCCCCGTTGCCCGGTTCGAATCCCAGGGCGATGTCCTGGACGCCGTTGGTCACGAAGTTGATCCAGAGCATCTGCAGGGGCAGGAAGAGCAGGGGTTCCTCGGCGATCACATTGACCCCCACGGCGATCATGGCGGCTGCAGCCGTGGACAGGAGGAAGTAAGCGGACCCTCGGATGGCCTTGAAGATGACCCTCCCCTGGCGCACGGCCTGGGTGATGGTGACGAAGTTGTCGTCAGTCAGAACCACATCACTGGCCTCCCGGGCCACGTCGGTGCCGGAACGGCCCATGGCGATGCCTACTGAGGCCGCTTTCAGCGCCGGGGCGTCATTGACGCCGTCGCCGGTTACAGCCACCACATGGCCCTCGTCCTGCAGGGCCTCCACAATGCGCAGCTTGTCCTGGGGGGAGACGCGGGCGGCGATGGAGGTCTCACGCAGACGGGCCCGGAGGACCTCGTCGCTCATCTCCAGCATCTCGCTGCCGGTCAGCGCCTGATCGGTGTGCTCCAGACCCAGGCGTCGGCCTATGGCGGCAGCAGTCACCGGGTGGTCGCCGGTGATCATGACCACGCGGATGCCGGCCCCGGCGCATTCGGCGATGGCCTCGCGCACGCCGGGTCGAGGCGGATCAAGCATGCCCTCAAGCCCCAGGAAGGTCAGGTCGTCAGGTCGACGACGGGAGGAGGGATCCTGGTCAGAGGAAAGGACCCTGCTGGCCACGCCGATCACCCGCAGCCCCTGGGAGCCCATGGCTTCGTAGGACTTATGGACGGCCTGAGTATCCAGGGGGACGACTTGGCCATCCGGATCCAGCATGGTTCGACTCATGGCCATGACCGCATCCGGGGCACCCTTGACGTATTGGGTCAGGGTACCGTCCGGGCTGCGGCGGATGGTCATGGAGTGAAGCAGCTCCGGCTCATAGGGGGTCTCCATGACGATAGGAGCGTCCAAATCCTCAGCGGTCACGGCCCCGGTCTGGTCGGCCAGGCGGGCCATGGCCATATCGACCGCGTCGCCGCTGTACTCGATGTCGCCCTGTTCATTCGGCTGCCGGTGGGCCTCATTGGTCAGAGCCCCGGCCCGAGCAAGGGCGGCCAGACCGCGCATGCGATCGTCGTCGGATACAGCCGCTGCGCCCAGGTCCAGACCCTCGACAGAGACTGGATGGCCGCCGCCCAGGGTGAACTGTTCCACGGTCATGCGGTTCTGGGTCAGCGTACCGGTCTTGTCCGAGCCGATGACGGTGATAGAGCCCAGGGTCTCCACCGCCGGCAGTGAGCGGACGATGGCATGGTATTCAGCCATCCTTGAGACCCCCAAGGCCATGGCCACGGTCAGCACGATGGGCAGAGCCTCGGGCATGGAGGCCACCACCAAGGAGACTGCAGACAGGAAGGCCCCCGTAGCATCACCATTGAGAATGGCTCCGCCGATGAAGACGAAGATGGCCACCAGGATAACGGCGACAGCGATACCCACCTCGGTGCGGTGGATGATCCGCTGCAGGGGCGTGCGGCCCTTGGCTACATGGACCAGATCGTTGATCTCGCCCAGCTCAGTGTCGGAGCCGGTGGCCACCACCAGCCCTCGTCCACGACCGCTGGTGACCATGGTGCCTGAGAAGGCCATGCAGCGCCTGTCGCCCAAGGCTGCATCGCGGTCCACGGGATCCGTGTTCTTCTTGGCATCCTCGCTTTCGCCCGTCAGCATAGCCTCATCGATGCGTAGGTGAAGGGCCTCGATCAGCCGCAGGTCGGCGGGGATGCGATCGCCGCTTTCCAGGAGGACCAGGTCGCCTGGAACCAGCTGATCGGCGTCAATCTGCTCCATCCGGCCCTGACGCACCACCCGCGTGGTAGGGGTGGACAGAGTGGTCAGGGCCTCCACGGCCTTGTCCGCCTTGGACTCCTGTACGTAGCCGATGATGGCATTGAGAATAAGGACCAAGAAAATAGCTGCAGCATCCACATAGTGCTGCAGAAAAATGGTGATGATGCCACAGACCATCAGGACGGCGATCAGAGGGCCGGCAAACTGCTCCAGGAAGAGCTTCCAACGGGGTTTGGCCTGGGCCTCGGCCAGGCTGTTGGGACCGAAGAGCTCCAGTCGGCGTGCGCTCTCCTGCGTATCCAAACCTTGGTCCCCGGTGCGCAGGGTCTCCAGCACAGCCGAGGTCTCCAGGCTGTGCCAATCTGTGTCGCCGAAACGCATATCAGCCCCTGCTGCCGCTGCGTTCTGATTCTTAATGTTTGTAGATGTCATGGATGATGTCATCGGTCAACCTGGCCTTTCCAAACCGGATCGGTCATTTGTCCCCGCATGCGACCCTCTGCAGTTTTCTTGCAATCTTCCTTCAGGACCGGGGGATGTCCGGAAGCATCGGGGAAATAATAGCGTGCGCGTAAGTCCCCAGGGTCAAGAGATGGGGCTCCATGGTCAGCCGCCGCAAGCGGTGCCCCGCTGGGAGGTTCGGAGCCTTCCCGGTCTTCATGAGTATACCGATTGAGCCGTCCCGTCATGCGCCGAGGAGGAGTCCCGGGCCGGATTTTCACAAATGTTCGCCTATCGCGAGCGCATTCTGTCCAGCATTTTGGCTTGAAGTGTCAACTTGGCGCACATTGTCCATTAATGCCGTTCCTGGATACGCACATTCCGTATACTGGACCATGCGACGTCGATCCTCATGCGACCCTGCACTCGGAGATTCCTTCATTGGTCGAACGAACCCTGCTAGTCGGGCCTGTGGCAGCCCGCCCGGGATTGCGTGGCGGAAAGGAAGCCCGTGGAAACATTCATCCTTATTCTGTGCATACTTGCTGCCGTCCTCATCTCTTCCTTTATTTCCAGGTTCATTCCACGGATCTCCACCCCCTTGGTCCAGATCGTCCTGGGCGCAGTCATGGCCCTGTTGCCCATTTTCCCGCGGATGCAGCTGGATCCCCAGCTGTTCATGGTCCTCTTCATTGCACCCCTGCTCTACTATGAGGCCCACACCATCAACAAGGTGGAACTGCTCAAGGGACTGCGGTCATCCCTTTCTCTAGCCATTGGTCTGGCTGCTCTGACTATGCTCATGGTGGGTGTCATCCTGCACGCCGCCTGGCCCATGTTCCCCCTTGCTGCAGCCATGGCCCTAGGTGCCGCGCTGGGCCCCACCGATGCTGTGGCCGTTTCCTCGCTGGGTGAGAGCGCCGACCTCACGCCGGACGAACATTCAATACTTGCTGGCGAATCGCTCTTCAACGATGCCACCGGCGTCATCGGCTTCCAGTTCGCCATCCTGGCCGCTGTGACCGGCTCCTTCTCCCTGCCCCAGGCCTTGGGTGAGTTCCTCCTCGAGTTCGTGGGCGGCATCGGCTTCGGTCTGATCATGGGCTTTGTGGTCAACTGGCTCTTCGAGTCCGCTCGCCGCCTGGGCTGGGAAACCACCACTACCAGGATTCTGCTGGAGCTCTTCCTGCCCTTCCTGATCTACCTGGTCGGGCAGAACATCCTGCATGTGTCCGGAGTCCTGGCCGTGGTCTCCACCGGGCTGCTGGTCCGTTTCGACCACACCGGAGTAGGCCCCAACACATCCAAGGCCAACATTGTCTCATCCAGCGTCTGGAAGGTGCTCTCCTTCAGTCTCAACGGTGCGGTCTTCGTCCTTCTGGGCATGCTGCTGCCGGCGGCCATGGGCACCAGCTGGCGAGACCGGAGGGTCAGCAACTGGATGCTGGTGGCTACGATCACCCTGGTTTGCCTGACTGTGATCGTGCTGCGCTTCCTCTGGACAGCCAGCGTCCTGATCTTCACCAAGGACCGCGAAACCGGCAGCAGGCAACGGATAACAGGCAAGCTCCTGAGATCAGCGGCCGTCATGACCTTCGGCGGCCCCAAGGGGACCATTACCCTCTCCCTGGCCCTGACCATCCCCTATATGACCGATGACGGATCTGCCTTCCCCATGCGCAGCGAGCTGATCTTCGTGGCTGCGGGGGTCATCATCGTCACCCTGGTGCTAGCCAACTTCGCCCTGCCGCTGCTGGCGCCCTCCCAAAACAGCGAGGTGCCGGCACAGCAGGTCGAAAAATCCATCAAGGTGCTCAGAGGCACTGTTCGGGAGCTCTCCAGCAGGATTACTGACGAGAACCGGCTGGCCATCCAGCACGTGATCAAGCAGTACAACCACCGCATCGCCAAACTCAAGTCGCAGATCGGGCAGTATTCCCCCAAGGACTTCCAGGATCTGCAGGTGCAGACCATGGAGTGGGAGCAGGACTACATGGAGGAGCGGCTGAGCAGGATCGAACAGGCCCAGGATCAGCTGGAGCAGAAGCTCAAGAGCGAAAACACAAAGATAGAGCAGCCCTCTGCATCAACGCAGTCTGAGACCCAGACCGATGCCGAACCCAGCACCGAAGCCGAGACAGTAGCTGATAGGGATGCTGATGCCCAGCTGTTCGACCAACGCAGCGAGCACGGAAACGACCAGGAGGAACTCCTGAATCTGCGCAGCCAGGAACAGGCTGCCCGCAAAATCCTATCCACCATATCCGGATCCCTCTTCCACCTGGACAGGGGCGGGGAGCTGCGCTGGAGGGCTTACACGGCTCGCCGACGCATCAAAGGCCTGCTGCACAGCCAGTTTCATCGCCTGAAGCACCTGACCCAGCAGATCGACAAGGACCAGGTCTTCATCGCCGGGCGCCACCTGCAGGCGGAGATGAACCACTTCCTGATCGAAAAGCTTTACTCCGAGCTGGGCAAGGGCCGCTTCAAGACCGAGGACCTGCTGAACACCATCATCAACCACCAGATGATCGAATCATCGGCAGAGGGAAAGACCGAATACGCGGGCATGCCTGCCGTCAGAGATCAGGTTGAGGAAGCCAAGCGCGAGGGATACGCCATCGAGCTGAGCCAGATCCAGGACATGGTCGAATCCGGGGAGATCTCGCGCACAACAGCCAGGAAGATGCGCCGCAACGTCTACGTCATGCAGGTCGACGCCGATTCGGCTCTGTGAACCAATCTACATAAGGCCCGAAGTCACATCAATCTCGCCCAGCCACTGGCGAAGGTCGTTCATCTCGCGCATGTCGACGGCATGATCCAAGTGGTCGTACTCGGTGGTGTGCAGCCATACGTGCTCGTCCAGCCAGGCGGCCAGGGCGCGGAATTCGTACTTGGGCACCGTGGTGTCATCCGAACCGAAACCCAGAAAGACCGGCTTGTTCAAGCCAGCCAGGCGCTCATCCGCCGGAGCGGTGCCGGACACCAGGCCGGGAGCCAGAAACCCTGACAGACATATGGAGGCCCGGTAGCGTTCAGGGTTAACCCGAAGCAGGTGAACAGCCAGCATGGCTCCCTGAGAGAAGCCCATGGCCACCACAGGTCGATCCTCGGGGATGCTGGCAGCGACCCAATCGTCTATAGCGCGAGCCGCTGCGTAGCCATCCCGGTCCAGGTCCTCCTGCTCAGGACGCATATCGTGGAACCAAGTGTAGCCCGGGCCGAACATGCCGCGCTCGCTGCCAGGCACTACCATGGGCGCCCGCAGCGATGCATAGTCGTTGTAGGGGGCAACGTAGCGCATCAGGTCAGCCATGTCCTCCTCGTTGGAGCCCCAGCCGTGCATGAGTACAAAAATGGGCCGTGAGGGGTTGGCTGTGCCCTGCTGGCGGGACCAACGAACCTGCTCGACCTTGAGCTTCTGGCCAAAACGTCCGGGCACCACCGTGGAAGGCCGACCTACCAATCCGCCGTCATTTTTTTGCGCTTGATCCATACCTGCCACGATAGTCGACCGGTCCGGTCATTCAACGCTGACTGATGAGCGGCTCGGCCTGGCCACCCCACTGGCCCTGCAGTCCGGTCACCTGGGTCTTGCTGCCCACCACCATCCAACGCTTGCCGGTCAGCAACCACAAGTCCTGGGGCTTCAACCCGCCTCCATAGCGGGAGAGCAGGTCAGGCACACGGGCGCGGATGGGCCCCTTGGCCAGGGAAGCCGCTGAATCGTTGTCGAAGACTACG
The DNA here is from genome assembly GCF_052606245.1 of Bifidobacterium sp. ESL0819. Lineage (NCBI taxonomy): Bacteria > Bacillati > Actinomycetota > Actinomycetes > Bifidobacteriales > Bifidobacteriaceae > Bifidobacterium > Bifidobacterium sp. ESL0819. The sequence goes on along the minus strand of NZ_CP199587.1, from coordinate 747,287 downwards.
TAGGCCATGGTCGTATCCGTGCAATACCGGGCTTGGGAGATGCCCACATATCCGCCTAGGCTGATGTCATGCCAGCCGGAGGCGCACTGTCCAGCAGCCTTGTCAATACCGCCGGTCATGGCCTGGGGCGAGCTGATGGGCGCTTCGTCACGCTCGGGGGCCTTGATGATGCCCTTCGGGGAAGCGTTGGCAATGAGCAGGCCTGCCACAGTCAAGAGCATTCCACAGATCAGAAGAATAATGCCTGTCGAACCCACCGATGGCCGGTTGATCGGAACCGGTCCGGAGTGACGGGCTATGGCGACCAGGATTATGGTCAACAGAGCAAAGCCCACAGACACACCCACCCAGGCTGAGATGCCCACCTGGCCTATGACCCCCAGCCTGGATGGGGCTATGGCGTGGGCCAGCAAAGCCGCGCCTGCCAGGGCCGAGACCAGCCCAGTAACCGCCGCAAACCGACTCCAAATGTTGGCATGGGCTATCTGAATGGGACGCTCATCAATGTCTGGGCGAGGAGGGAAGGAGTCTGGCAGACCCTCGTCATACCCGCTGTCCGCCAGCTGCTGATCCAGCTGGTTGAATCCATCGGCCATCGACTTCGCCACCTTTCACGGTTGGTTTCAGTCTATGGGGGCGGACGCATGCAGACAGGCGACGGCAGCCAATGCTTCACCATCCCAACATCCTGCCGGGCTGATAAAAGGGCATAGTTACTTATCGCCGCAACGCTCAGCACCTGCACAGAGCCCGATGGCAGCGAAAGAACCCAGAGCTCAGTTGGAGTTCAGCCCTTGATATCTCGGGGATCCTTCTTGCCTATGGTGCGCTTGTCGCGGATTTTATTGCCGCCCTTGTTATGGATGTTGACCTCGCCGCCGCCAGACCGGTCTGCAAAGACCTTGGCCTGCTTGGTGGCCTCCCCCTTGGTGGCGAAGGTGCGGGAGACGCGCGAGGCCCCTGCCCGCTTGACTGTCCAGAGTTCGCGTTCCCCGTCGTATTGCACGTGATAATCAGCCATGATGGCCGTCCTTTCCATACTTCCCTGTACCCCCTCATCTTCCACTGCCCAACCCAAGGCACCGTGCTTCGACACTCCAGAATTTTCAGGAATATCGCCAGATACTAATTTTGCAAAAGAAATCTCTTTGCTACGAGTTTTACGACCTATAGGGGTCTGAAGGAATGGCATTTATGCCAAAACAACTTTAGAAAAGAGAGGATAAATAAAACGACGAAAGCGACAATGATAAAAAGAAAAGCCACAGGCCGGAAAAGCTATAGATCAGCCCGCAAAAGTCGAAACCCTAGCATTAGCTCAGTTTCTAATATTCTTGAATCACGTAATTTCAACCATCGCTATTGCGTCGAATTTTGAATATCCTGATCCTCACCTAAACATTGCCAATGCAGAAGGTCACTTTACCAACCGAATGGCGCCGAACAGTTATACGCAGTTAACAAGAATCATTCGTGTTCACCAACGCACCATAATCCACAAAATGGCCCGCATTTCGGAAACCATTGCACAGGTCACTACGTGTCAAGGCATAGTACAGATGAAATTGAAGACTGACTCAACAGATCCATATTCGATTTGTATTTATACATGTCATGAGCGGCGAACCCATCTCGCAAAACGCGTTGATCGGATTCCCTCTTTGTAAAGATATCGATGAAACTAGTTACTAATTAATTGCAATTTTCCCTGATAAACTCTTTTGAATTGCATTCGCACATATTCTTGTTAGTGGCTCTCCAATTGCTTCCTTATAGTTGAAGCCAAGAAGCTGTATAGCTTTGAGCGTATCAACCGAGATAAGTGCATTTATTTGATCGGCAGTCTCAGTAAATTCAGCACTATATTTTCCAAAAATTCTAATCAGTTTTTCTATAGTATTATGTAAGTGGTTGATGTCATCATCACTGATTTCGATCCTATCAACCTCTGTCTTGCACGCCTGAGCTATCCTTATAGCTTCGGCCCGATCCTGCACTAAATCGTTGATAATTGCATCATATGCATTGGCCATTGCATTCTGATCTTTTTGCAGTTTAATCGCTTTCACCTTTGAAAGAACCCCATCACCAACAGACTTTGCAACTAGTTGTGTAAGAGATAGAGCAGCAGTCTCTAAAAAACAGCCAATTTTGTTCCTTTCATGGTTAATTATAGCTGGAACATTTATACTTACTTAATGAATAAGAAGCTATAAGCCATCGCCTTCTTCGGCATTCCAATGCTCCTCGTGAGAGCGGGCGACGGGAATCGGACCCGCCTCTGAAGCTTGGGAAGCTTCCATTCTACCAATGAACTACGCCCGCAAATCCGGCTACCTGGATCAGACCTCGGCCAACCGCATGCGAGTCACTATGGTAGCAGGTCTCGGCGTTGTGCGCGAGTCACCAATTCCCGGCACGATTGCGAGACAGGTCTTCACTCTACTTTCAGACACTGCCGTCAGGCTCGATCAAGTCGGCAACCACTGTGCTACAGGCTCCAAGCAAGGCGGCATCCTCACCCAGGGCCGAACGATCAACCACTAGGGGCCGTCGGAAATCAGTAGCCAGGGCATCATTCATGGTCTTTTCCATGGCGCTCAGGAAGATACGGTTGACCACTCTGGAGTCCCCCAGAACAGCCACACGAGGAATGTCCATAAGGCCGATAGACATGGTCAAAACATGGCCCAGCAGCTCACCAGCCTGTCGCAGAATGCTAGCTAGATTGTCAGGATCCCGGTCCATTGCAGCAGTCAGCTTGGGAACGCTGATCAGCGATTCCAGGCAACCGCGCTTGCCGCAGCGGCACTGAGGACCAGAAGGGTCCACCACCACATGGCCGATCTCGCCGGCTGCACGGTTACAACCGGTCACCAGTTCGCCGGAGACCAGCAACCCTGCCCCCACTCCATCGCCAAGATGGACCAGCAATAGGTCGGACTGGCCTGAGCCAAACTGCTGCTCGGCAAGAACCTCATTATTGGCATCATTGTTGACCGTCACCTCCAGGCCTGTCTTCTCATGAAGATAGCCGCGCAGGTCGGTCTGAACCCAGCCAAGGTTGGTGGCATCATCCACCACGCCTTCAGCACTGACGATGCCGGGACTGGATACGCCGATGCCCATGATGGGGTGGACTGCACGTTGCATCAATGAATCGGTCAGCTCTCCAACCAAGTCCAAGGGAACCCTGCCGTTGGCAGTCAGGGGAATCTCTTCACGCGCCACCACCTGCCCGGTCAGGTTAAGCACCGCCCCCCTGAAGACGTAGGGCGTGGAAAGGTCCAGAGCCAGGATGCTGCGTCCGTCGGGATTGATGCGCAGCAGCCGTCCCCGCTTACCCGGCCCAGTGGATTTGCTATACCCCACCTCCATGAGCAGATGCTCGCTCAGCAGCTCGGCCACAATATCTGATATGGCGACCCTGGTCAGCCCGGAGGCGCGCGCCAGATCAGCTCTGGTCATACTGACATCGGGGTAGAGCAGCTTGAGCAGAATGGCTCGGTTGTGATGCCGCACCGACTTGGGCAGCGCTTTGGAAAGGTTGCCGGTATTGTTGGTCATGATTCGCCTGATGATAGATATTGCGGGAACGGGGACCCGCCACGGGGATTAGGCATTGAACCCCGTGACCATGCCCATCCATGTTTGCTCCTTATATTGTAAACTTCCTTGCCCGGATAGGTCCAAATCTCGCCATTACGGCATCCAAAGCAGTTGTTTTCAAGTCTGTACACCAGCAGCACAGAGAGGAATGCGGGGGAGGCATTCAGGAAAAGTTCAGTTTCCTAACAATTACGTGTTACGCTGTAACAGATAGCGGGAGCAGCCGCAACCCCCCGCCGAGCAAAGGAGCGATCGCCATGACCACGACACCGAACCGTTCGGGAGTCTCACCGTCCGCTATAAATCCCCGATACCTACTGGACAACGAGGACTACCGCGAGCGCGCCGGACGCATCATCGACCAGGTCATTAGCTGGGCAGGGAACAATCAGTGGCGCATTTCCAAGCATTTCAACAGCTACCAGCAGGCTGGCCAGCGCAAGCCTTACAGGGCAACGCCGGGCCAGGGGATCAAATTGGCCATGATGATCACTCAGTACGCTCCAACCCTCTGCAACGCTCGGGCGGTCTCCATGGCCGCAGCCGTCAAAAAGCCCTGCGGACAGGGACGTGCAGACCAGGCCCAGGGCCGCTGAGATCGATGGCAACGTCGACCCCGCATCCCAGGGCGTACACAGACAGCATCCAAGTCGACCCGATCAGCCTGGGAATTGACATCGGCGGCACCAAGATCGAGGGCGTGGCCATGGATGGCGACAAGCATCTGCTGGCCTGCCATCGAATCCCCACGCACGAAGGCGGCCAAAAGGTTCATGACGACACGGTGACGCTGATTCGCCACCTGCTGGACCAAGTGGGCCCGAATCGTGGCTCGGTCACCGTAGGACTCGGCATCCCGGGGCGGGTTGATGCCAATCAAGGAATAGTGGACGACGCCGTCAACCTGGGAATCCGCCACATGGCTCTGGGGCCAGCCATTGCAAAAACAACCGGCCTGCCTGTCCGGGTCGAGAATGATGTCAACATTGCTGCTCTGGGGGCCGCTTCGCAAGCTGGCGAGACCCTGATATCCCCTGGAACCACGCCTCATTCCCAAGCCGCACGAAACCAGGCCAGACGCCCTGCTTCAGAGCCTGGACGAGACGTCCCCAGGGCCCTGCCCGACCAGGATGACCATGTAGTGGTTTTCATCAACCTAGGCACCGGTCTGGCAGCGGGCATTATCCGCGGGGGGCGAATCGAACACGGAGCCAGCGGGGCAATCGGTGAAATTGGTCACATTCCGGTGGATGCCCATCAGCTTCCCTGCAAGTGCGGCCAGCGTGGCTGTCTGGAGACCGTGGCCTCAGGCTCGGCTGTGGAATCCCTCTGGCCGGGAATCACTCACCCCCTGCCTGACCTGATCGCCCAGGCAGGCCGAGGGAACCAGCGTGCCCAAGAGGTACAGGAAACCATCGGCCATGGCATTGCCCTAGCCGTACAGATCGTGGCTCTGACCATCGATCCAGCAGTCATCATCCTTGGCGGCGGCATGAGCAGGACCGGTCAACCCTTGCTGGATCTGGTCACCGAACATCTTAATAAAAGCGCAGCCTGCAGCCACTTCATCGCCTCGCTGAATCTGCCCGACCGGCTGCGTCTGGCTCCAGCTGACCTGCCTATCGCAGCCATTGGTGCCGCCCTGGCAGGACGCATGGCCGCCGATGGCCGCCCATCCCACTTTATTGGAAAGGAAATCGCATCATGACCGAAATCATCATCGTCAAGTCCCAGGAAGAGGCCGGCGAAATCTACGCCCGCTGCACGGCCGACCTGATTCGGCGCAAGCCCGACTGCGTGCTGGGTCTGGCCACCGGATCCAGCCCGCTGGCGGCATACCAAGCGCTGGCCGATCTGGTCCACAAAGAGGGGATCGACGTATCCCAGGTGCGCGGGTTCGCCCTGGACGAGTACGCGGGGCTGGACCCGGCCCACCCCCAGTCCTACCGGTCCACCATCGACCGGACAGTGGTCGAACCCCTGGGCCTGGACCCTGCCAAGGTGAGGGTGCCCAATGGGAACCTGGATACCATCAAGGACGCTGGCCAAGCATACGATCAGGCAATCGAGGACGCTGGCGGCGTCGACCTGCAGATACTGGGCATCGGCACCGACGGGCACATCGGCTTCAACGAGCCTGGATCCTCCCTGGCTTCGGGCACCCGCATCAAGACGCTGACCGAACAGACCCGCATCGACAACGCCCGCTTCTTCGACGATGACATGGACCAGGTGCCCATCCACTGCATCACCCAGGGAATCGGGACCATCCTCAAGGCACGCCAGCTGGTCCTCCTGGCCTTCGGGGCCGGCAAGGCCGAGGCCGTGGCGGAGAGCGTGGAGGGCGGCATATCGTCCTTCTGCCCGGCCTCCGCCCTCCAGATGCATCCTCACGCCACCGTGATCGTAGACGAGGCCGCCGCTTCCCGGCTGCGCAACCGTGACTATTACAAGTGGGCATATGCCAACAAGCCTGACTGGCAGTCCATCTGATCGTCCTGATCAGCAAAGCACAGAAGGCAGACCAAAAACATGTCCAAGGAAGTATACGAGTCAGCGGGTCTCTCAGTTGAGTCATCCCTCCATGAACCGGCCCATCCCCTTATTCTGACCGGTGCAAGGCTGATAGATGCCCAAGGCATCAGGGAAGATAGCTGGATTTTGGCCTTGGATGGCAAGATTGCAGAGGTCGGGCAGGGCAGGGAGAGCCTGGAATCCGCTCTGAGGGCCGCCGGCCTGCCCTCCATCTTCCAGCCTGGGTCCGATACGCACGATGCGAATACGGACGGCGTCGAATTCATTGACGCGACCGGCTTCATCCTCACCCCCGGGTTCATCGACATCCACTCACATGGCGGCTGGGTTCACTCATTCGATGACGGGGATGAAGCCATTCGTACAGCCAGAGCCTGTCATATGGTCCATGGAACCACCAGGCAGGTGCTCAGCCTGATCACCAACCCGGTTGACACGATGTGCACCAACCTGCGCTCGGTCAGGCGGGTAATGGACTCCAGACCCGACGTGCTGGGCGCCCACCTGGAGGGGCCCTTCATCGCCCTCTCCCGTAAGGGGGCGCACGATCCCAAATGCCTGCGCGACCCTGAACCCGCGGTTCTTGACCGCCTCCTGGAAGCCGCCGACGGTTGCATACGCCAGGTGACGCTGGCCCCCGAGCGCAACCATGGCTACGAAGCTATATCCCTACTAGCCGGGTCCGGTGTGGTACCTGCGGTTGGCCATTGCGATGCCGACTACGACCAGACCCGCCGCGCCTTCGATGCCGGCGCACGCATACTCACTCATGTTTTCAACGCCATGAACGGCATCCACCACCGTCAGCCAGGACCTATTCCGGCCGCCATGCAGGATCCCCGGGTCACGGCCGAATTGATCAACGACGGTTTCCATGTGCAGGACCCCTGCGTCGATTTGGCCTTCAGGCTCTTCCCCCATCGGACAGCCCTGGTCACCGATGCCATGGAGGCCACCGGCTGTGAGGACGGCGCCTACAAGCTGGGCTCCCTGGACGTAACAGTGAAGGGCGGCCACGCCCGCCTGACCTCCAACGGAGCCATCGCTGGCTCAACCCTGACCCTGGATGTGGCAGTCAGCAGGGCCATCCAGTTCATCGGACTCCCGGCCCCCCAGGCTGTGGAAGCCGCCACTTTGACACCTGCCCGGGCGCTGGGACTGGATCGTCCCAACCCGATCACCGGTGCTCCGCTGGGTCTGCTGGCACCCGGCTATGCGGCTGATCTTCTCCTCCTGAGCCCAGCCGACTGGTCCGTCAAAACCGTGGTCTGCAACGGGCGCAGAATTCGGATCTAAAGCATCGGATCTAAAGCATGAGTACCAAGGACCTCTGGTTACCAGCTGCCTCTATGACGAGCTGGATTCTTCGCAACTGAGAGCACTAAGGCTAGAACACCATGCAAGGCCCGACCTAGCGTATACTCCGTTTGGCCAATTCCGAAATTATCGATAAGGGCAGAGAGGCGGGGCTACCGCCATCAGCAGGTGGACGCCTCAGCCCTCTGGTTTTTCAGTAGCCCACCTGGGCTCCACGCCCGGAATTCACCTGGGTCTGCCCCATCTCCTGGCTCATCTGCATCAGGCGGGCTATGCGCTCCTCGGTGGGAGGATGGGTAGAGAATAACCTACTGAACCCTTTGACCGAGAAAGGGTTCTCGATCATCATGGCAGCCGCGCTTTGGGTGCCAGCAGTCTGAGGCATGGGCACTGCCTGAGACCCGTAGGATATTTTGTTCAGCGCCGATGCCAGAGCCGCCGGGTCCGCAGTCAACCGACTGCCGTCCTCGTCGGCGTCGTACTCACGGGTGCGCGAGATGGCCATCTGGATCAAGGAAGCACCCAGGGGTGCCAGAATCGAACTGACCAGCACGCCCAGGAGGCCAAAGACGCCGGAATCGTTATCCCTGTCCCGGCTGTCGCCGCCGAAATACATAAGAGAGTAACCCAGATAGGTGATGACCGTGGCCATGGCCGAAGCCACGGCAGAGGTCAGAATGTCATGGTTGTAGACATGCATGAGCTCGTGGCCCAGCACCCCGCGAATCTCACGCTCGTTGAGAATGCGCAGGATCCCCTGAGTGCAGCAGACGGCAGCATGGCGCTCGTTGCGGCCTGTGGCAAAAGCATTGGGCGAGTCGGTGGGAGCGATGTAGATGCGGGGCATGGGCTTGCCGGCTCTGCCCGACAGCTCCCGGACAATCCGATAGAGATCTGGGGCCTCCTGCTCACTGACCGGCCGGGCATGCATGGAAGCGATCGCCACCTTGTCGGAGAACCAGTAGGATCCGAAAGTGGTGGCCAGGCCTATGAATATATAGATGCCCAGCGTCCCCTGGCGACCGCCAGTCAGCCACCATATAAGCATGATGACGGCCCACATGAGGGCGAACAAAAGCGTCGTTTTAAGGCCGTTGAAATGTCCGTGAACCTTCAGCTTGCCATTCATGGGTTCCATGGTAGACAATGCCGCTGAATTTTTGCTGAACGAAGCCTGTAAGTCCAACTGGTTTTATGCATGCCAGACCTGAAACATATACCTGAGGAGCAGCTAGAGGGAACACTTTCATGAAGCCAAAGAGCGATTTATTCCTTAGTCAGAGCCAGCTGACAGATCCGTTCGCATAGATCGCCAAAACTTATACCAGCTGCCGCTGCCGCCTTGGGCAGGAGACTGGACCGCGTCAGGCCGGGCAAAGTGTTAGCCTCCATGAACCAGATCTGTTCTTCTTCATCCACAATGAAGTCACTGCGGCTGTAACCACGCAGTTTGAAAACTCGGTGAATGGTCTCGGCCCCCTCCTGGAGCCGTTCAGCCAAGCTTGTAGGTATTCGGGCCGGAAAGACCTCATCCACCCCGTCCTTCTGGTACTTTGAGGCATAGTCAAAAACCTGCCCGTCTGGTTTGACGATTTCACCGACTGGAAGTGCGGAGTCGTCCAGAACACTGACAGTGAACTCCCTGCCAGTAATGAAACGCTCTATAATCACCTGGCCATAGGCAGCCGCCTCCTGAATGGCAGCAGGCAGACCGTCAGGATTGCCCACAATACTCAGGCCGACGCTGGAACCTTCAGCATCCGGCTTGACTACTACTGGCCAGCCCAAACGATCCTCAACCTCACCTGCGCTGACGGAGCCTGTCAGCCAATCAGGGGTGAGGATGCCCGCACTTCCAGCCACCCTCTTCGAGAGTTCCTTATCCATGGCCAGGCCACTTGCTGTGCTCCCTGACCCAGTGAACGGAATTTGAGCCAACTCTAAAAGGGCCTGGATTTGCCCGTTCTCACCCGACCCCCCGTGCAGGGCCAGGAAGACCAAATCACAGTCCAGGACAGCCGACGAAAGATTCACCTCAGAATGGGTCCGCTTCAATGTTTCAAGCTGCTTGGCACCCGGCTGATTCTGGATGGGAGTCGAAGCCGAAGAAGAAAGGGCCAGCCTGCCTTCTTCCTCCAAGCTCAACCTGCCGCGGGCACTGTCAACGGCGATAGCCTCATGACCTTGTTCACGGAGCGCACGAATGACTTCGACAGCCGAGGCGACCGATACCTCGCGCTCGGAACTGGTTCCGCCAAAGACGACAGCTATCCTCATTGTTCAGCCCTCCTGGCTGTTCCCTTATCCGTATGGTTCCGCCTGCCGTGGACCAGAGGAATCTCGAGTGTGTTCATCAACGCTTGACTGGCACACGCTCATTAGAACAATAGGGATAAAGGGACGATTCAACTGTATAAGCGATCGCAATACTCTGCGGGAGGCCGCTCCCCCGTAGATCGGATTAAGAAAACAGGGCCTGGGTGAGGATTCATGAACCTCATCCAGGCCCTGCTATTGCCAACACAGGCCTAAGAGCGATCGCCTACTCGCCGTGAGCAAGCTGGCGGAGCTGGTCGGGGTCGATGACCTTGATGTGCTCGCGGCCAACCTTGGCACCCTCGGCCCGCTCGTAGGCATCGATCCGCTTCCAACCGGCGAAGTCGATGGGCTGGATGCCCTTATCCGCCAGGAAACGGTCGATCGAATCGTCGTCCCGGTCCTGGGCGAAACGGCCGCGAGCCGGGCTGGCGGCCAGATCATCCAGCATGTTGCCGATGGTCTCCAGGGCATCGGACTTGGTGGATCCGATCAGACCCACAGGCCCTCGCTTTGCCCAGCCCGTGGCGTAGAGGCGGTCGATGGGTCGTCCGTCCTGCTCCTCGGGAGCAGTAGTCACGCGACCATGAACATTTGAGAGGGTATAGCCGGAGAAATCGTAGGGAATGCCGGGAACCTCGGCAGGCTTGTAGCCGATGGCATGATAGACGGCCTGTACCGGGTACTCCTCGTACCGGCTGGTCTCCTCCATGGTGCCCTCGGGCGTAACCTTGGTCTTCTCCACCCGAATGCCGGTCACCTTGCCTTCCTGGCCGATGATTGCCGCAGGCATCCGGTAGAAGTGCATATAGAAACGGCGGTCGGCAGGATTGCCCTCGAAGTCGACGCCGCCGTCCTCAGCCATGTCCTCGGCCATCTCCCTGATGGCGAAGAGCTCCTCCAGCATCTGCCGGGTCAGCTTGTCGGCACCGGCCCGATCGATGGTCTCCTGATCCAGGTCGAAGTCCTCCTGGTCGATAACGATTTGCACTCCGGGCAGCTTCTCCAGCTCACGCAGCTCCTGGACTGAGAACTTGGCCTGGGCCGGACCGCGACGGATGAACATGTGCACTTCACAGGCCTGGTTGCCCTGAATCCCCTGGTAGACATTGTCGGGGATGTCAGTGTCCAACAGGTCGTCGGCCCGCCGCATCAGGATTCTGGAGACATCCATGGCCACGTTCCCGCCCCCGATGACGGCCACCTGCTTGGCATCCAGGGGCCAGTCCTGGTCAGCGTCGGGATAGCCGTCATACCATTCGACGAAGTGGGCGGCCCCGTGAACGCCATCAAGCTCGTGCCCGGCGATCTCCAAAGGACGATCGTCCACAGCGCCAGTGGCGAAGAGCACCACATCGTAGCGCTGAAGCAGGTCATCGAGATTGATGTCCTTGCCGAACTCCACATCCGCATACAGGTGGATCTCGGGGTTATCCAGGGTCTTTTCCAAGGCACCAGCTATGTACTTGATGCTGGGATGGTCCGGGGCCACGCCGTAGCGGACCAGGCCGAAGGGAACGGGCAGCTTCTCGAACAGGTCGATCCGGGCCCGGTCGCCCAGACCCAGGTCGGCACCCTTCTGCCGAAGCTGCCGCAGCAGAATGTCAGAGGCATAGACCCCTGCAGGTCCTGCGCCTATGACGGCCACGCGCAGGGGTGAGTCGGCTTCCTCGCCGCGGGCCGGTGCGGGCATGGTGGAATCGTTGACATTATTATCACTCATGCTTGTCAGCCTAACGCAAAGCGACGGTCGGGAACAGGGCCAGGCGGACTCCATCCCCGGGACTTTCACCAAGCTCAGTCCCGGTCTATCAGCGCAGTCAGAGCCCAGAGAATGGAAACCACATCGATGGCCTCCTGCGTGAAGGCTCCGACAACCACTGGAATCAGGTCGAAGGCGGCACAGAGCATGCCCACCGTAGCCAGCGTCAGCCCCAGCATGACCGCCTGGAGCATGACCCGCTTGGTCCTGCGGGCGATGGTGATCGACCTGGGCAGGCAAGCGATATCGTCATTCATAATTACGGCCTGCGCGGACTCTGATGCGGCCGTGGTGGTGCCGTCGGTAATGGCCATACCCACATCAGCGGCAGCCAGGACCGGGGCATCATTGATCCCGTCCCCCACCATCATGGTGATGGATTTAGTCACTGACTCCCCCAGGAATTTAGACAGCCAGATGTCCCAGAAGGGCTGCCGGTTGGGCTCCTCCTTGGAGGCCTTGGCGATCAGATCGGCCTTGTCCTCAGGGAAGAGGCCAGCACGCACGTCGGCGATGCCCACCTGATCGGCGATGATCCGTGCCGAGGCCTCCTTGTCGCCGGTGACCATGGATAGACGGGTGATGCCTAACTCCCGCAGCTGGGCGATGGTCTGAGCGGCATCCGACCTGGGCACGTCTTTCATGACGACCCGGGCGGCCAAGGCGTCATCAACAGAAATGTAGGAGGCCATCTCATCAGGTGCCAGGGGGCCGAATAAATCGCTTGGATGCCCGCCAGCCACAAACTGGGCTCTGCCCACCTTGACCTGATGGCCGTCAACCAGTCCCTGAACCCCGTTGCCGGAGTCCTCACGAACCTCCCGCGCATGCAGATGGATCTCACCGCTGCTCTGTGCCCGCAACCGCTCCTTGGCGGCGGCCCCGGCTTCGGCGATCCCGTTGGCCAGGATGTGAACCGAATAGGACTCCACAGCGCCCGCCATGGCCAGTATCCGGTCTGTATCGACCTCCTGCCCCCCACCGCCAGGCAGGTCGATCTGGGACACTTGGGGACGCTTGACGGTCAGCGTGCCGGTTTTATCGAAGAAGATGTGCGAGACCCGGCCCAGATTCTCAATCACGTCCTGGGTCTTGATCAGCAGCCCCGCCTTGGCCAGCCTTCCAGTCCCGGCCATGTATGCTACAGGGGCGGCGATCAGCAAAGGGCAAGGGGTAGCCAGGACCAGGACCTGAGCGAACCGGGTCGGCACGCCGGAGATGATCCAGGCCACGCAGGCGATGATGAAGGCCACCACAGTGAAGGGGACTGCCATCAGATCGGCTGTTCTGACGACTGCAGCCCGCGAGTTCTGAGCGGAACGCACCAGGCTGAGGATTCGCTGGTATTGCGAGTCCCGGGCCAGCTGCCGCGCCCGCATCAGGAAGGTGCCCGAGCCATTGACCGCCCCGGACATGACCTGGGCATCCTGGTAGAGCCTGCGAGGCATGGGCTCACCGTTAATAGTGGACATGTCCAGGGTGGCGGTGGAGCTGATCAGCTCGCCATCAACAGGCACGGTCTCGCCGGGTTTGACCACCAGAAGGTCGTTCAGACGGACCTTATCGACCGCAACCGTGCTCCAGTCGCTCTCCTTGGGAAGGCCATGCTCCCCCTCTGACAGGCCTGCCTGGACCACGTGGGCAACCTGGGGGGCGGCCTGGACCAATACCGTCAGGTTGTTCTGCGCCTTGTTCCCGGCGTACTGCTCGATGGCATCGCCTGAGTAGAGCATGAGGACCACGGCCCAACTGGCCCAATACTGCCGGACGGCGAGGGTGGAGAGGATAGCGACCACGGCCAGAATGTCCACGCCCACGTGGCCCTGGCGCACGTCATCGATCATCCCCTTGAGGGTGTCCACCAGCGAGACGGTCACCAAGGCTGCGACCAGCCATTGAGCGGCCTGACGATAGGGGTGCCAGAGCAGGCCCATGACCAGCCCGCAAGCCAGAACCACCCAAAGCATGGGGACCTTCTTGGCAAAACCCAGGATTCTTGACATGACCACTTCCCCGCTCCGGGCTTGTCGACCCGGCAGCCGCAGCCGGAACACGGCTCTCTTCTGCTCTTGACATTTCAAGCTTATACCGCGCTAGGGCCGGCAATGAGCAACGGATATGACCAGGGGCCGCACCCGCCACGTGACGGATGCGGCCCCTGGGTTTAGTGCCGGATCACTGCCCGAAGAAGAAGCGGAAGGGATCCATGTAATCATCGTCATCGCCCGAACCGCCCTGGTCGGAGTCGCCGTCCTGACCACTGCCGTCCGAGTTCCTCCTGTTGGTCCTGGGCTTGCCCTGTACGGTCTGCTCCTCGCTGTCCAGGGTGGCGTTCACCTCGGCGGTCTTGCCGTCGCGCACCACGGTGATCTTGACCGAGTCGCCAAAGGCGGCTGCTCGGACAAAGCCCAGCAGAGAGTAGTTGTTGTTGACGGCATGGCCATTGAAAGCCACGATGGTGTCTCCGACCTTGATCCCGGCCTTGTCAGCCGGGGAGCCCGAAACCACATTGGTGACCTCGGCGCCGCCGCGGGTGACCCCGTCTGCCTGGGCTGTGCTGCTCTGGATGGTGACGCCCAAGGAGACGTGCTTGGCTTTGCCATCCTTGATGATCTCGCCGGCGACCCGCTTGACCAGGTTTGACGGGATGGCAAATCCGATGCCGATGGACCCTGCCTCAGACTTGGAGGAGGCCATGGAAGCGATAGAGGAGTTGATCCCGATCACCTCGCCTGCCGCGTTGAATGTGGGGCCGCCCGAGTTTCCGGGGTTGATGGCCGCATCCAGCTGGACCGCATTGGTCACGATGGGGTTGTTGTTGCTCTCATCCAGGACCGAGACCGGGCGGTTCAGAGCCGAAACAATGCCGGTGGTGGCCGTGTTCTCGTAGCCTAGAGGGTTGCCGATGGCCATGACATTCTCGCCCACGGCCAGCTTTTCGGAGTCGGCGAACTTCACAGGCTTCAGATCGGACGGCGCCTGATCCAGGCTGAGAATGGCCAGATCGGCAGTGGTGTCGGTGCCGACAACCTTGGCCGTATACATCTGCCCGTTAGAGAGAGTGACGTGGATCTCCTTGGCACCATCGATCACGTGGTTGTTGGTGACCACATGGCCCTGAGTGTCAAAGACCGCGCCCGATCCGGCCCCCACCCCGCTCTTGGCCTTCACCTGGATGGAGACCACGGACTCGGAGACCTGTTTGCTGATGTCCTGCCAGTCAGGAGCCTGACCGCCCTGAACCTTGGCCGTGCCCTGACCCGAGGAGTTGGAGGAGACTCCGCTGAGCGAGGGGGATGAAGGCGGGGTGATCCATCCGTTGGACAGCGCCGCCCAGCCTAGGCCCAGCATAAGGGCTGCAGCTACTAGGGCGGCCACCACGGCGGTAAAGACGTACTTGCCCGTGCCGCTCATGCTGCTGCTGGCGTTATTGGCAGGACCGGGCTGGCCGTTGGGGCCGCCGGAGCCGAAAGGCGCAAAGGGCCCCTGGCCCGAGGGTTGCCCACCCTGAGGGTTCTGGCCGACATTCTGGCCGGGCTGACCCGCCTGGCCGTTCTGACCGAACTGGCCTGGATACCCGTATTGTCCGAAGAAGCCCCGCTGAGGACCGGAGCCATACCCCTGACTCGTCTGCTGCTGACCCTCATCAGCAGCCCCATTCCGTCCGTCGTTGGCAGATGGACGTGAGCCTGCAGGAGCATAGGCTCCATACTCCGGCGCTGGCCGATAGTAAGGCTGCTGTTGTGTCTGTGCATCCTGCCCTACGGTCGAGCCGTTGACAGCGGGTACTGAAGCCCCGGCGCTGCGATCGTCATTCGACCCGTTTTTCGTAGTCGCGGCCCGGGCGTCACTACCAGACATAGGAATAGGGGTCGTAGGCCTCTGATCCCAGGCCTGGGTCTGCTGATCGCCTTCTTCTGATACGGAGGTTTGCGCAGAGTCGGTCTGGTCCTTGGAGGCTCCCGCCTCCTGCCCCTGATCGGCAGCCCCATGCTCGATGTGGCTTGGCTGCCAGGACTGACCATCGTCGCCGCCCTTCCAAGGGTCGACCTTGTGCTCTTCAGCCATTTCTGCTCCTTCGGATCAATGCCGCTGCCTGCTATTCGGTCACGCTTGTCAATCTACCCCGTCGCCTGCGCTTTTTGCCGTTTCCGACTCACAGGCGAAGAGGGTCCTCGCGTGCATTGCTACTAAGTCTAGAGCTGGAATGCTGAATATTATCTGGACATTGTATGAAAGTCATATCGACTACCCACCGGGCAGCAGGGGACGGTTGGATGTCTTGGATACAGTGGAGCCATGAGCCTGATCACCAACCCGCTGGGAGCCACGCCAGGCCGACCCGGCGACCGCACCGCTTTCTCTTTCGAGACCCTGAACCGTCTGTCCGACACCCCTGGAGGCCTGGGACGCAATGGCCGCCGCTACGGCCGTACCGGCATCATCCACACCCCTCACGGAGACATCCACACTCCCGCATTCATTCCCGTGGCCACCCAGGCGGCCATGAAGGCCGTCCTGCCCGAACAGATGCGGCAGCTGGGCGCCCAGGTCCTTCTGGCCAACGCCTTCCACCTGTTCGAACGTCCCGGCCCAGATATTCTGGACCAAGCTGGAGGCCTGGCCCGGTTCATGAACTGGGATGGCCCCACCTACACCGACTCAGGCGGCTTTCAGGTCCTCTCGCTGGGGGCGGGATTCAAGAAAACCCTGGCCATGGACGTGACTGGCATGAAGTCGGACCAAGTGATCGCCGAAGGCAAGGAGCGCCTGGCCTTCGTGGATGAGGACGGAGTCACCTTCAAGTCCCCGCTCAACGGCGACCGGCACCGCTTCTCGGCTGAGATCTCCATGGGCATCCAGCACCGCATCGGCGCCGATATCATGTTCGCCTTCGACGAGCTGACCACCCTGATGAACACCCGAACCTACCAAGAGCAGTCAGTGGAGCGCACTTTCCGTTGGGCGAAACGCTGTGTGGACGAGCACCACAGGCTGACCCAGGTGCGGACCGGGAAACCCTACCAGGCGCTGTTCGGCGTAGTGCAGGGGGCCAACTATGAGGATCTGCGCCGACGAGCCGCCCGTCAGATTGCATCCCTGGACTTCGACGGCGTAGGCATCGGAGGCGCTATTGAGAAACGGCTGCTGGGGCAGACCTGCGCCTGGATCTGCGACGAGATGCCCGAATCCCGACCCAGGCATGTGCTGGGCATCGCTGCTGTGGACGACATCTTCGCAGGCGTGGAGAACGGCGGAGACACATTCGACTGCGTATCCCCGGCCCGTTGCGGCCGCAACGGGGCCGTCTTCACCCGTGACGGCCGCTGGAACATCAAGCGCGCCCAGTTCAAGGCTGATTTCAGGCCCATCGAAGAGGACTGCGACTGCTACACCTGCACCCACTACTCCCGGGCCTACATCGACCATCTGCTTCGCGCCCATGAACTCAACGGCTACACGCTGGCCACCATACACAACGAACGCTTCTTTGTGAGACTGCTGGACGAGATACGCCAGTCCATCGACGGCGGCTACTTCGACGAGTACAAGCGGGAGACGCTGGCGAGATTCTACGCCCACGGATCCAAAGGTTGAACCAACACGCCATCATTGCGCCGTGCAGACAACCGTGCTAACCTTTCCAGTTGTCTGCGAACGTGGCGGAATGGTAGACGCGCTGTCTTCAGGTGGCAGTGAGCTGATGCTCGTGAGGGTTCAACTCCCTCCGTTCGCACGAAGCGAGATGCCGTTGGCAAGGAGTCTTCCTCGTCGACGGCGTCTTTTATATTCAGGCCTGCCAAGCTGCTTTTACAGGCGAGCGGCAATCATCTCTTCGATCTTCCCATCCTCGGCATTAGCCATGAAGTACTTTGCGAAATGCTCGCCGGAAATGTCTCTTCAAGGAAGCCCTGGTCAATCCGCTCCAGCACCACCTCTGGCAAGGGACGATAGATCTGATCCCTTGCATCACCACGCAGGATGCCGGCATTGCGAAATGAACAGGGCCACGTACTCAATCACGATCGCGCATGCTTGGACGACATCCAGCCAGGCATCCTCCTCGCCCCGCTCTATGACCATTTCGGATCCCCCCCCCGGTACAAGACCGGACCGGACCCCAGTTGGCCGACGACCTTGGAGCCTATCCGAAGAACGACGAGGGCGGATTCTGGCACAACGACGGAGTACCGAGGCGGATGCGGCTGGACGAGCTCTATATGGGCGGCTCAATAATGGCGGAATACGGCACCCGCTTCGGACGCAGGAATGTGGTGGACGAGGCTGTCAGGCAGGCCCTCCTGATGCAGAAGAAAACCCGCGTTCCTGAAACCGGGCTCTGGCGGCACGCCTATGATCCCGACCGGAAAGAACCCTGGGCCGACCCTGTAACAGGCCTCTCGCCCGAATGCTGGGGGACGGTCCATCGACTGGGTGACCATGACAGTGGTCACTGAACCGCAACTGCTGCCGCAGGGCACCCGGACCGCGAGGATATGCGAAACCTGGCCGGCAACCTGCTGACTGCCGTCTGTCGCTATCCGGGTCCCGACGGCCGCTGATGGCAGGTTCTCGACAACGTTGGCAAAGAGGGCGACTGGCCTGAGAACTCCTGCACCAGTCTCTTCGTGGCCGCCACCTGCAAGGCTTGTAGACCCAAGGCATTCCGGACAAGGCCTATCTGGAAGCGGGGCAACAAGGAGTACGAGGAGTCATAACGAGCCTTGAGCAGCAGGAGGATGACCTCCTCATCGGCGACATCTGTTAGGAACCGGCCCCGGCAGCTATGAGGAATACCGCCGGCGACCCACTAGCATCAACGACATGCACGGTGTGTGCGCCTTCCTGCTCATGTGCGCAGGAATGGAACGCATCCGGGCCTAGTCTTCTGCCTGTTGCATCTCTTTATCCTCTTCAATGTCCTGGTCGTCGAAGACCTTGCGGCCCTGGTAAAGATCAAGGTCCAGCTCATTCTCGGTCCTGGCCACGATGACTGCGGTATTGGCGGCACCAGCCACGTTCACCAGCGTGCGGCCCATATCCACCAGCTGGGAAATAGGCTGCATGATAGCGATGAAGGGTACGGGCAGGCCAGCCGCGGTGAAGAGAGAGGTGGCGGTGATTGTGGCTGTACCGGGCACGCCCACCGTCCCTACGGAAACCACCAGAGCAAAGACGATCAGAAGAGCGAAGCGCAAGGGGGTGTAAGGAATCCCCTGGGCATTGATGGCGAAGACAGCCAGGAGAACGGGCCAGAGCCCGGCGCATCCGGGCATGCCCAGATTGGCTCCCAGACTGGCCACGAAGGAAGCCGTCTCTTCAGGAACCCCGGCCGAGCGCAGCTGACGAACCGTGACAGGAATGGTGCCGATGCTGCTCTCAGAGGTGAAGGCCACCACCCCCGCCGGCCAAAGGGAGCGGAAGAAGGGCAGAGGATTGACCCGACCGACGAGGGCCAGAATCAGGGGTTGGACCAGGAAAAGCTGAATGGCCAGACCCAGGTAGGCCACCAGAAGAACAGCAAGCAGGGGCAGAAGACTCTTCAGGTTGCTGCGACCGATCGCGGCGGCGATCAGGGACAGGACCGCATAAGGAGTGAAACCGACCACGATTTGAGTGGCCTTGGATAGGACCACATTGCCCGCTTCCACAAAAGCCTTGAAGGGGGCCACACTCTGTTCCCCGCGAGAGGTTGATGCGGCCTTATTCAAAGAGACGGCCAGGAGGATGGCGAAGATCACCACAGGAATGACCTGGTTGTGGGCCCAGTTGTCTGCCAGATTCGAGGGGAAGAGACCGATCAGGGTATCAACCACTCCCGGCACCTCGTGAGGCTTGGCCCCCTTGGGCAGAGCCTGATCGAACCCTTTGCCGACCTGGAAGAGCAGCCCTAGAACCAGAGCGATCACGGCGGCCGTGAACGTGTTGACCAGCAGCAGAACGATGGTCTTCAGACTGATGTTTTTCAGCCGACCGGACCCGCCGATACGGCCTATGCTGGCGATGATGCTGAAGAGCAGGAGCGGCACTACGAGGGCCGAAATGACCTCGGACCAGACGTTGCCGAATGCCCCCACATAAGTCGTGTGACCGGAGAAGCCCACACCTACCAGGATTCCCAGCACCGTCGCTATGATGACCCGCCAACTGAAGTTGACCTTGGTCTTTCTGCTCAGCAGGGCCAGCCCCGCAAAGAGGATGACGACCACTATCAGGGCCGCCCAATCCCAGCTCGTTTCCGACATTGCCTCTCCCCTTCGATCGCTCATTGCCAGGACCGAGCGGCCCGTGACTGGAGTTCAATCTAACAGGAAAAAGACGAGAGTCCAGCGATTCACGAAAGAACGCCTATATCCGTTGCTTATGGACTGCTATTCCCTGGCGTATTAGGCCTGTCTGACCAGGATTGCTAAGAACGGACCAGGCGGGCGATTGCCTCGGAGGCCTCCTCCATCTTTTCGTCGGCCTCCTCGCCTCCCTTTTCGGCAGCTTCGCGGACGCAATGGTTCATGTGATCGTCCAGCAGAGTCAGAGCCACCGACTTCAAGGCGCTGGTCGAGGCGGCGATCTGAGTGAGGATGTCAATGCAGTAGGTGTCCGACTCGACCATCTGCTCGATGGCCCTGACCTGGCCTTCGACACGCCGGAGTCTGGTGATGGTCCGTTTTTTGTCGTTGGCATATCCGGGCAAGATGTACTCCATTCCTAGGTTGTTTCATGGCCTGCATGGCGGAGCCGGGACCGACCCAAATCCATGAAACCCATCTCGAAATTCACTATCAGTATACCCCTGGGGGGTATAGTGAGCCACATGAGCAGCATCTTGGTCCTTATCGTGGCCCTGGCCATAACAGCAGGCATCATCTGGTACTTCTTCGCGCCCAGAAAGGCCGCTCAGGCCAAGGATGAGGGCGGCATCCAGACCGTCCATATCACAGTCAAGGGCGGATACAGCCCCCAGCTGATCCAGGTCCAGGCCGGGCGACCGGTCAAACTGGTCTTCGACCGCCAGGAGAGCGGAGAATGCTCCTCGCACGTGGTCTTCAACGACTTCAACATCGACAAGACCCTGCCTGCCTTTCAAACCTCGACCATCCAGCTGACCCCGCCCAAGGCCGGCGACTACCCCTTCGCCTGCGGGATGAACATGCTCCACGGAATGCTCCGGGCCACCGATGGACCGACGACCGACAATACGGAGACACAATCCAAGCAGGAACACGGCAGCCAGTCACAAGACGAGAACCTGCAACAGGCCGAATCCGTCAAGTCCGCCCAGACCAATGGCGGCAACGACCAGGATGAGGCGGATCAGGAGCGCACGGCAGAAATCCGCGACCTGACCAGGCGATTCATCGTAGCCCTGGTTTTCACGCTCCCGGTCTTCATCCCGGCCATGTTCGGCATGTTCCTGCCCATGCCCCACGTTCTGATGAACCCCTGGGTCCAGCTGGTCCTGATATTGCCGGTTATGTTCTACTCGGGCTGGCCCATCCACCGCACCGGGTGGCTGGCCCTGGCACACCGGGCCCCGGAGATGAACTCCCTGGTCGCCCTGGGCACTGCAACGGCCTTCCTGTACTCACTGGCTGTCACCGTGGCCCCGCAACTTCTGCCTGAGGGAAGCCGCGAACCCTACTACGAAGCCGTGGGCACCATCATCACCCTGATGATCCTCGGCCAGATCCTGGAGGCACGGGCCAGGCGCGGCACCGGCGATGCCATCCGTGCCCTTGTCGGGCTCAGGCCCAAGACCGCCACCGTGGTGAGAATCGGCCAGGACGGCAAGGAGACCACACAGGAGATCGCCGTCGACGATGTGGCCGTCGGGGACGTGATTCAGGTCCATCCAGGCGAGAAGCTGCCAGTGGACGGCCAGGTCATATCCGGATCATCCTCCGTGGACGAATCCATGGTAACCGGCGAGCCCATGCCCGTCCTCAAACAGGAGGGCGATTCCCTGGTAGGAGCCACCGTCAACGGCACGGGCTCCCTGCGCTACAAGGCCACCCAGGTAGGGCAGGACACGGTTCTGGCCCAGATCATCCGGCTGGTCAAAACGGCCCAGACCTCCAAGGCACCCATCCAGAAACTGGCCGACCGCATATCGTCCATCTTCATCCCCGGGGTCATCCTGGTGGCGCTCTGGACTTTCGTAGCCTGGTGGGTGTTCGGCCCCATGCCTCGAGGCGTATACGGAATCGTGGCGGCGGTCTCGGTCCTGGTCATCGCCTGCCCCTGCGCCTTGGGTCTGGCCACTCCCCTGTCCGTGACGATCGGCACCGGACGTGGCGCCCGTGCCGGGGTGCTCTACCGGTCGGCAGAGGCCCTGCAAGGAGCCCATGACGTCGATACCATCGTCCTCGACAAGACCGGCACCATAACCCAGGGCCGACCTGAACTGGCTGATGCCTTGAGCGTGCAGGGGATGGATGAAAACCTGCTCATCAGGGCGGCCGCGAGCGCTGAGCGCAATTCCGAGCACCCCCTGGCCCAGGCCATCGTCCAGGCCGCCAAGGACCGCAACCTGGAGCTGGTCCCGGCCGAGGACTTCGATTCGGTCACCGGAGAAGGCATCGATGCGACCTTCCCCTCCGGCTCCTTCGAAGCAGGCAGGGGCGCCTTGCATGTCCTTGTCGGCAACCGCAGGCTGCTCGAAGGCAAGGGAATCGAACTTGAGAACAATATGGCGGACCAGGCAGACGCGCCATCCCTCTTCGACACCGCCCGCAGCTGGGAGGACCAGGGCCGTACGACCATCTTCGCATCCATCGACGGCAGGCTTGCCGGGGTCCTGGCAGTGACCGACCAGGTCAAGACCGGCTCCAAGCAGGCCATCCACGACATGAACAAGCGCAGCATCCAGACCATCATGCTGACCGGCGATAACCAGGGCACCGCCGAACAGGTCGGGGGCCAGGTGGGAGTCACCCGGGTAGTGGCGCAAATCCATCCCGAAGACAAGGCGAGCATCGTCAAGGCCCTTCAGGCCCAAGGGCACAAAGTAGCCATGATCGGCGACGGCATCAACGACGCACCGGCCCTGGCACAGGCCGATCTGGGCATGGCCATCGGCACCGGAACGGACGTGGCCATCGAGTCCGCCGACGTGACCCTGGTCTCGGGCGATCTGAACGCGGCCGTCAAGGCCATCGACCTGTCTGCTGCGACCATGCGCAACATTCATCAGAACCTCTGGTTCGCCTTCGGGTACAACGGTCTGGGCATCCCCATCGCCGCCGGGATGCTCTACCCCTTCATCGGCCTCCTGCTCAACCCCATGATCGCCGGTGCAGCCATGGCCTTCTCCTCCCTGTCGGTGGTGCTCAACGCCAACCGGCTGCGGCATACGCCCCTGAAGGCCAGGCCGGTCAAAGAGGCCAAGCCAATCGACATGGATGCCCTGACCAGGGACCTCAGTATTTCCACCCACCAAGAACACAACCAAGAGAAAGGAAATGAGATGGGACTCTTCCATCATCATGACGACATGCAACAGGATCAGGCACAGGCGGACAAGGTCACCGACCCGGTCTGCGGCATGTCCATCGACCCCGGCACGGCCGCAGCCAAGCGCGACTACCAGGGCAAGACCTACTACTTCTGCTCACAGAACTGCGTCAATACCTTCGACGCAGACCCGCAGAAGGTGCTCAACAAGTAGGATTGCGCGTTCTTCGTCCGATCAGCGGTCGTCAGCGAGCTGCCAAGGCTGGTCAAAAAAGTCGAAGATGCGTTCCAAATAAGGCCTCAGGACCTTGTCGGGCATCTGGTAGAGCTCGTGCATGCTGTTCGGGATGCGCACCAGCGTGGCCTGGCAGCCGCCCTGCTGAACCTGGTCGACAAAACGGTTCTGGGGCATCGGCAGCACGAAACGGTCGGGCTGTGCCTGGAAGAGCAGCAGAGGGGTCTCCACCCGACTGCACCTGTCGGGCCGCAGTATGGCCCGGCTCATCTCCAGGCTCTCCCTGACCCAGCCGAAAGTGGCGGCGCTGGTCTGGTAGTGCAGTTCTCTGGCCCGCAACTTATGGGTCCAGGCCACCCGCTCCTGGCTGCCATTGGGGTAATCGTCCATGTCCAATTCGGGACGGAACGGCCCAAATCCCGGGACCATGCTGCGAGAGCGGCCCATCATGCAGGCGGCATTGGCAGCAGTCCAGGCCACCGAGGGCATGAACCCCGTACGTGGCGCAATCATCGGCGACGACAGGACCGCCTTGTCAATAAGGGAGGGGAAGGTCTCCAGCATTCGCGCAGCCACACCGCCACCCATGGAATGGGCATAGAGCACCATGGGCTTGTCCTGGGCATACTGCTGGCCCACCTGGGAGCAGAAGGCGGCCAGGTCCGCCACATACCGATGCCAATGATCAACCCAGATCAGGCTGGGGTCGTTCACGCCTCGGCCAGAGAAACCATGCCCCCAATGCTCCGGGATGCAGACGGAATATCCCTGCATAAGGAAGTACCAGGCCATCTCCTGATATTTGTCAGCGAATTCCGAAAAACCGAAGGAGATGATTACGGCCCCGCGTACGCGAGCGGAGCCGGACTCCACCGCGCCCTGGCGGAAAAGCGTTCTGTCATAGCAGACGTAATGCAAAAGCCGTGAGGGATCAACGCCGCTGAGATGGGCCTTGTCCAACAAGGTTCCACCGTCCTCGCCGCCGTCATGGGAGATCATCCATCCGTCACTGCGGCAGGAGGCCAGGTCAGGAAGGACACGATCCTTCATGATTTGGTCGTAGCGACGCTCCTCAACCAGTTGGACGCTCATGCTCTCACCCTATACCACCTTCTGTTGGGCTCGGCCCTACATAAGCCGGGTGCTCTCGAGGTTTCTGACGATCCAGTCATTGAAGCGGATGACGGGCTTGCGCAGGACCAGCCCCAGCAGCAACGAAGGCACTAGGAAGAGGGCCAGGATGGCCATCTCCCGCCAGAACTCCATGCCATAGGCTCCGGCAACGGCCGATTGCATGGCCCCGATGGCGTGGACGAAGGGCAGGAAGGGATAGACCCCCTGGAAGAAGCCAGGCAAAGTCTCCATGGGGAAGGTGCCGCCCGAGCCAGCCACCTGCATAACCAGGAGGATGACAGCAATAGCTTTGCCAATGTCCCCGAAGGAGACGACCAGGGTATAGATCAGATTCATGAAGACGAATGAGGCGAATATCGCCACCAGCACGAACATCAGCGGATGAACGCACTGGACCTTCAAGTAGAAGAGGTCCCCCAAGGCGATCAGACAGCCCTGGAGGATGGCCAGCAGGGCGAAGACAGCGAATCTGCCGAAGTACTCCTGGTAGAGCTGAAGGCCGAAGCGACGGGCGTTGCCTGGCGACTCCGGTCGGAAGGCTCCCCAGGAGCGGCTGACCTCGGAATCCTCATCCAGGTCATCGGCCCTCTTCCAGGCATCCTGCAGGGAGTCCAGGTGCAGAACGAAGGCCTTCTTCTTGTCGGACAGGACTACCTTCATCATGGCCGCCAGAATGGTGGCACCCACCCAGATGGAGAGGATGGTGTAGAAGGGCGTCATGGCCGACCCGTAATTCATGACAGGGAAGACCGCATGCCGATGGATGCCGACCGGTGAGGACAGAAGCGCGGCCAAGGTTTCGGAATCCCCACTCAACAGGGATTTGACCTCCTGCGTATCTTCGCCCTGTGAAGCCTGGGTCAGGTGTTCCCCTAGGTCGGTCAGCTGCTTGGAGGCCTGGTCCAGACGCTGGGAGATCTCACTCAGCTGGTCCTTGGCCTGGCTGATGTCGTTGGTCATAGGGCCCGTCAGTCCAGAGGCGCCCTTGACGGTTCCATCCAAGCCCGTCAGCAGCCGGTCGGTCGAGGTGACCACAGTGTCCATGGATGAAGCCAGATCATCCAGACGGGGCTTTAGGTCATTGCGGTACTGGGTGCGAACCTGATCCACCGAGGAGCGGGCCTGGGCAATCCTGTTCTTCAGATCCTGCCGCTGGCCACCCAGCTTGTCCTTACCCTCTTTGGCTGTCTGGGAGGCCTGGCTGATCCGGTCAGCCAGGTCGCGCTGGGCCGCCTGGGCCGCGCGCATTCCGGCCTGAGCCTGATCGATGGCAGTCAGAAGAGCCTGGCGCTGGTCCGCTGTCAGACTGGAGTCGGATTCCACCGTGGCACGCAGAGCATCCAGGCTGGCGATCATCTGGTCGTAGTCGGCTGCCGAGTCCCTGATCCGTTCGCTCAGATCATTCAACTGGCTGCTTACGGCATCGCTCTGCTGACCCACCTTATCGAAGGCGTCGTCGATCTTGGATCCGATGGCGTCATAGGCACCCGAGGCCTGACTAAGAGCAGAGTCGACCGCCTGTGCCGACCCGGAAAGGGACTTGCCCAGATCCTTGGACCCCTTGGTTCCCTGGTTCAGGGCCTTCCTGGCATCGGCCATGGCGGAGTCGGACCGACCCAGAATCCTGCCGGTGGAGTCGATCATCCTTCCGGAGGAATCCAGAAGGCCCGCATAGGCATTCACCTGGCTGGAGGCAGTGGTCAGCCGCTCCGACATCTGATTGATATGGCCGGTCGTCCTGGCCAGGTAATCCTGGACCTGGGGGCTCTGGGAGTACGTGAAGACCTGGCTGGCCAGGTCGATCCCCACCTGCCCCACCGTCTTGACGAAGGTCTTGTCGATGGTCGTGGCCACGGTGTCGGCCCCCTGTTCGGTGACATGGGGAGCGATGGCGTTCTTCTTCTCGTTCAGGTAGTACTCAAGGTTGGCGTGCTTCACGTCCTGCGAGAATAGGGTCATCATGTCGGCGCTGAAATCCTTGGGAATGACGATGGCGGCGTAGTACTCGCCTGAGCGCACCCCCTCCAGAGCCTGATCGCGGTTGACGAACCTCCAGTCCAGCTGATCGTTGGCTCTCAGGGTGCTGGTGACCGTTTCCCCCACATTGATCTTGATCGGTATCAGGTCGGACTTGTATCCCTTGTCGGTGTTGGCCACGGCCACCTTGATGGCCTTGGTGTTCTTGTAGGGGTCCCAGCTGGCGGCGATGTTGAACCAGGCATAGAGAGCCGGGACGATGATCAGGCCCATCAGGACGATAATGGCGATGACGTTGCTGGTGGCATCCGCCAGATCCTTGCGCAGGATCCTCCAGATATTCCTCATCGACGGTCACCATCCTCGGGAGCGCCTTGCTCATCTCGGTTCAGAACTGATTCGCGCACGGCTGTGGTCAGCCTGGTCATGGCCGAAGAGCCCTGCCTGCGCGGGCGAATCAGGGCGTGGAAGTCCATGCCGGGACGCTCTGCCAGACCCAGCTGCTGGACATAGCTGTCGCAGATGTACTCGACGATGATCAGGTAGGCGTCGATCAGGACGATGGAGGCGATACAGGCGATGAGCATGACGATCTTGGCCTCGGTGCTGAACAGCAGGATCAGGAAGAGGACCGGCAGCAGCACCAGAGCCAGACCAGCCCGGATCAGGGTGGGATAGAGGGCCAGGAAGCGATGCGCCCGCCGCCTGATGATGGCACGGTAGTCGCCCTCGCCCAGGATGGAGCGTGCAAGGCTGC
Source organism: Bifidobacterium sp. ESL0819 (assembly GCF_052606245.1). Classification (NCBI taxonomy): domain Bacteria; kingdom Bacillati; phylum Actinomycetota; class Actinomycetes; order Bifidobacteriales; family Bifidobacteriaceae; genus Bifidobacterium; species Bifidobacterium sp. ESL0819. The sequence goes on along the minus strand of NZ_CP199587.1, from coordinate 720,194 downwards.
TCAGGCTCAGGCGACGGTCGGCCGAATGGTTCTGCTCGGTCAGCATCAGGTCAGTAGCGCCGAGACGCCGGTCGAAGAGGGCATTCAGGTTGAGCAGGTACCGCCGCACCACCAATCCGATCAGGAGGGCTACGGGCAGGTACCAGAAGACGTGGAGCATATCCTGCCAGTAATGGCTGCCGTACATGCCGCCGATGGTCTCGCGCATGGCGTTGATCCCATAGGTGAAGGGCAGCCAGGGGTTCAGGTTGCGGAAGAAGTCGGGCATCATCTCAATGGGATACATGCCCGAAGAGCCCGGTATCTGCAGGATGACCAAGACCACGGCCAGGGCCTTGCCGATATGCCTGAAGGAGGCGGCCAAGGCATAGATGATGTTGATGTACACGAAGGATGCGAAGACCCCGGCCAGGACGAACAGCGCCGGCTGGTGGCACTGAATGCCCAGCATCAGATCGCCCACTGTAGCGATCAGCGCCTGGAAGAAGCCGACGAAGACCAGCAGAAGCCAACGACCCAAATAGGCCTGGGTGGCTGTGCACTTGCGGATGCCCTCCTTGTCGACCTCCAGCTTGTAGATGGCTATCAGGATGAACCCGCCCACCCAGAGGGCCAGATTGGTGTAGAAGGGCGCCACGGATGACCCGTAGTTGCTGACCGGGTAGACCGTATGCGAGGCCAGCTTGACCGGCGAAGACATGGCCTTCCCGAAAGATTCCGGGCTCAATCCCAGGGTTTGGGACATCCGGTTCCAGGCGGCCGAGGACCCTAGAGCGGCCACATCGGTGCGGACCCCCTCCAGGTCGGACCTGACTGTGACCAGGGAGGCCCTGGTGGCGGACAGGGTCGACTGGGCCTGGCCGATGGTGGAATCCAGCTGGTCCAGCAAGGCATCGGTCTGGGCAGCCGTGGTGGACAGGCTGCTCAGGGCGCCCTGGAGCGAACCGTTGGAGGCGTTGAGATTGTCCAGCCCGGTAAGGAGGTTGGGCATGGTGGTTCCCGTTAGGCCTTGGCTGGCCGTTGTCAGTGCATTGATGCCTGTGCCGCCGGTGTTGGTCATAGCCGAGCTCAGGTCCGATGCGGCTTGCTTGCCCGAGTCCAGAGCCGCCGATGAGTTCTTCTTGAAGGCATCCAGGGATGCCTTCTGCTGCTGGTTGGTTTTTTTGAGACCGTCGATCTGCCGTTGGATGCTCTCGTAGGCCGGATCCCCTGGATGCAGTCCGGACTGATCCAGGCCCGACTGAAGCCGGTCCACAGCCTGTCCGTTGGCATCGACCAGCTGACCCATGCCGGAATTGACCCGGTCCACCTTGTCCTGGGTGGCGTTCAGATCGGCCGTGATCCCGCCTGCCACCGTATTCACATCAGTGACCGCACTGGACAGCCGTACCGACCCATCTGCCAGGGTCTGGTTCAGGGCAGAGGAGAAGCGAAGACTGTCATCGCGGGTCCTGGTCATATGATCCTGGGCCTTGCTCAGGGTCGCCTGAGTGGCCGATATCTGACTCTGCAGGTTCTTGATGTCGTTTTTAGAGCCGGCTACAGTCTGCCGGGCCTGGCCCATGGTGGAATCAATTCGGCCAAGCTGGCCGTCCGTGCGATTCAGCTGGTCGATGATTCCTCCCAAATCGCCCACGATTTGGCTTCGGCTCTGCTCAGCCGCGCCCTTGGCATCGCCGGCGGTCTGCAGGACCTTCCCAGCCAGGGCATCGCTGACGGCCGAGACGAAGACCGTGTTGATCTCCTGATCGATGGTGGAGGCGCCAGTGTCGGTCACCTTGGGAGCGATGGCGTTCTTCTTCTCATTGACATAATAGTTCAGAGCAGGCCTGTTCCCGGTCCCCTCGACAATGCCGACCAGATCGGCGCTGAATCGTTCAGGAATGATGATGGCCGCGTAGCACTGGCCCGAATGGACCTCTTCAATGGCTCTCTGGTCATCATCCATGAACTTCCAGCCCAGGCTTTTATGGGCACGCAGCTCCTGAATGACCGATCTGCCGGCGTTGATCCTGCCGGTTTGCGGGGATTGCGCCCCTCGGTCCATGCTGACGACGGCCACGGGCAGGTTCTTGGCGTTGCTGTAGGGGTCCCAAAGGGCCATGATGTTGAACCAGGCGTAAAGGGAGGGAAGCACGGCCACGCCGATGGTCACCACCAGGGCCACGGGGTTGCGCAGTATCCGCCAGAGATCTCGCCTGAAGATGGCCAACACGGTCTTCACCGCCAGGCACCTCCTTCTTGTCTGTCCAGGGACCAGGGCATTGACCTGCTCCGCTCGGATTGGCTTCGTCCTCCCAGGACCTACATCCGGCCCGAGTATAGCCACCCTTCCTTACTGGCCCAGACCGGTCAGCTGATCGTGAATGCCCATGCGAAGTTGAAGCGGCAGGGCATGCATGTGACCATTGGTGGTTTCATCGTATATGAGTATGAACGAAATCTTTCGGCATCACGCAGGGCCGGACCCTCAGGACGACACTGGGTTCCGACGACGGTTCATGCCTTGGCCGCGAACAGGCGTGAGACCGCCATCGACAGAGCGACGGCAAAGCCCATGGGCATGAAGGCCATGACCGGCAGGTGGCAGACCTCCATCAGCATGGCCATGGCCATGAGCGGAGCCTGCTGTGAGGCTGCCAGCAGGGAGGCGGCACCGACCACGGCACACTGCCAGACCGGCAGGCCGGGTACGAGACAAGCCAGCAACAGGCCCAGCACAGCGCCCGTGGCGGATCCCAAAGCTATGGAAGGCGTCAAAGTGCCGCCGAAGGCCCCGGCACGGATGGTGGCTGTGGTCAGCAGAGCCTTGGCCAACGCGAAGAGAACCAGCGAAGCAAGCGACTGAGCCAGCTGAAGTCCTGAGAACCCTGCGGACAGCCGCTGATCCATCCCCATCTGAGCCAGGGCCCGGCCGTTGCCCAAGACCTGCGGAATGACCAGAGCGACCAGACCGGTCAGCAGAGCCACCCCCGTCAGCTGCCAGATTACCGCAGGACCAGTGGTCCTATGGGCTTCAGCCCAGGAGGTCATCCGCCGGAATCCGGCCCCCAGCAGTCCCATGACCGGCCCGATCAACAGAACCACCGCCATAAGCCCGGGCCGGAATGGCTCGGAGCCGACCTTATAGTATGGAGCGAACCCCTTGATGGATCCCCCGACCAGAGTGGCCAGGGCTGACATGGCCAGATTGACCGTCACCACTTCGGCATCCACCCGCCGCAGCAGCACCTCTATGCCGAAGAAGGCACCAGTCAGAGGCGCAATGTAAATGCCGGCAAATCCTGCACCAGCAGCCGAGGCGACCAGCAGCGGACCGTCCTGATCACGCAGCCCCAGCCGTCGGCCCATCCTGGCCCAGAGACCGCCCAGAAGGGCCCCGGCCTCGCGAGGAGCCACCTCCCTGCCGATGGAGCCGCCAGCAGCAACGAAGAAGATCTGCGTGAGCACATGGATAACAGTCCGCCCTGGGGGCATAGGCGCGCCCTTGACGGCCTGGCCGACCGAGGGAACCAGCTTGGTCCTCGTCCGCAGCCAGGCCCAGACCAGCCCGGCCACAAGTCCGGCAAGAGTCACCGAGGCCAGCCTTCTGATCGGCTGCACCGTTTCAGCTGTGGGAGCTCCTGAAGTCTCCGAAAAACCCAACAGGCCGACCTGGATCAGCTCGAAGAACCTTGCCAGCAAGCCAGAAGAAAATCCGACCAGCAGGCCCAGACAGAGCACTGAAACCGTCAGGCCCCAGCTGCGGGGAAGCTGGAATCCGCGATCAGAATCTGAAGCCTGGTCAGGCTTTCGTTGGGTATGCACAACCCCAATCTAGCGGAAGCAACGGCCAGCAGAGCGTTAGTCCAAACAGCCTCCTCCGAGGTGCGACTTGCGCTCATAGCCACGAGAGCCAACCCAACCAGTTTCGGCCTTCCCATCAACAGGTCAGCAAAGTCGCTCCCAAGGCTGCCTTCCTATCAGTCCGTCTTGTTCTTGAGGGCCTCCCGCAGAAAGTCACGCTGCAGAATAAGCAGGTTCTCGGCCACGGTCTCGTCGTTGGTCATGTGGGTGATGCCGGTCAGCGGCAGAACCGTATGGGGACGGCCAGCCGCCATCAGAGCGCCGGAGAGCCTCAGAGTGTTGGCGACGGAGACGTTGTCATCCGCAAACCCATGGATCAGCATCAGCGGTCGGCGCAGCGAGGGTGCGTCATCAATGATCCCATTGCGTCGGTAGACGGCAGGGTCCATGCCCAGATAGCGCTCGGTGTAATGGGTGTCATAAAGAGACCAATCCGTAGGCGGGGCGCCTGCGCAGGCTGCATGGATCCGGTCGGGGGCCCGAAGAACCGATAGGGCCGACAGGAAGCCGCCATAGGACCAGCCGATCATGGCCACATGCCCCAGGTCGGCCTCGGGAGCGAAGTCCGGCAAGGCCTCCAGAGCCTCAAGCTGGTCATCCAGAGTCACCTGGGCCATGTCTTCAAAGATGGCCCGATCCCAGGCAGGACCACGACCAGGCGTACCCCGGCCGTCGGCGGTCAGGACCAGGAAGCCTTGATCAGCCCACCACTGAGACTCCCAGTAGTAGGACTGGTTGAAGACCACCTGCTGGGCGCCAGGTCCGCCGTAAGGCTTGAGCAGGACGGGCAGGCTGTCTGCACTGGCGTAGGGGCTGGATTCAGACGGTCTGACGATGGCTGCGAACAGCTCGTGCTGACCCATGCGCACGAAGTCCACGTTGGGAGTGAATCCGGGATCGCTGCTGGTATCGGCAAGAACGGCGCTCATGGCTCCCTGGCTGTTAATATGACCAGCATCCACAGCTCGGCGATCAGGACGATCCTGATGCTCCTGTCGGCTGCCAACCTGGCCCGAGGCAGCGGGATCAGCGACCGATCTCAAGGTGCTATCGGGGCGGGCTTCACCTACCAGGCCCAGTCCTTCAGCACCCAAGCGGTCCAGATCCCCATCAGCGCCCAAGTAGCAGTGGCGCACCTGCCCCTGTGCCGAGGCCATGGTCCGTCCGCTGACCACGATGCCATGGCCGGCACGCGAGGCAGACCACACTCCGGGCAGCCGGTTGAGCACGTGGATGGAACCGTCATACCCCAGACGCATCAGATCGAAACTGCGAGGATCGGTGGAGACCACCGCCAGCACATCATGGTCCTCCACAGACAGCACCTGCCGAATCTGGCAGCCAGCCGGGGAGAATACGCGCCCATCAAGGCGCAACCGTGTGGTGTCGGCTTCTAAATCAATGCAGGCATCCACCAGACCGCCCTGGGGCCGGTAGCCCGGCAACCCGGGCACCAGGTCGATCCACTGGTCGTTGCCGTGCTCCTGCAGAACCCTGGTGGCCACCTTGGGCGCCGCCTCGGGATCAAGCAAGGTCATATCCTGGCCCTGATCCAAGCCCTGGCGGACATCCGGCACCTGCACGTCCAGGATCCTGTCTTCGGTTTGCCGACGATTCTGAACCAGCAGGAGGGGACGATGCCCTTCCTGCCAACGGACCACGGCCAGGTACTCAAAGACCTGGCGGTTCCAGTCCACCTCGCCCACCCAGGGATCGGCATCATCATGGCCCAGGAAAACCAGACTCAACCCGACGCGGGCGTTGGCAGTCAGCGCCTGGGGATACCGCCGGGCGCGCGGCCCGGCCTGAGGATTGGCCGGATCGCTGATGTACCAGATCGGCTCATCGGAAGAATCCGTGTGCTCGACCAGCAGGGCCCGGGAGTCCGGTGACCACCAGAACCCCCGGTAGCGGTTCATCTCCTCGCCAGCCACGAACTCGGCCAGCCCCAGCTGCATCCGATCATCAGTACCGGGGCGCAGAGCCAGGACAGCTCGCTCACGGTCCTGCCCGGCGTCCTGCCCGATGGTAACCACCATCAATCGGCTACCAGTCGTATAGGCCACCATGGTGCCGTCAGGGCTGATGGCGGGATTGAGCACAGCCAAGTCACCATGCTCCAGGCTCAGAGCCCGCGTGGAGGCAGTGAGACCATCAGAGGCGATCAGCGAGAACCAGAGTCGGCCACCAAGGGCAAAGACCACCCGATCCCCGGCATCATCCACGCTGTAGTCGACAATGCCCTCGCTACCTTCTCGCGAGCGCTCCCTACGAGCCAGCTCGGCGACCGGCACCTGTTCCCGGTCTGCATCCTCCAGCAGGACCCTGGGGTCGGCCAGGAGCACCTCATGGTGGCGGCCTTCCTGATCGAAGACAGACAGCCAGAGCCCGGTCACCAGGTCCTCAGGCCCGTCGGAGCGCAGAAAGACGGCCCGTGAGCCGTCCCCCACCGCCAAGGCCGACCGTGGCGCACCCAACGTAAACCGCAGGGTCCGGGCCTTGGCCCGCGGATATGCCTCCATCGCCCGATCCACCTCTTCGGCCATGCTCGCTCCTCAAATATCTCTGGCATGGTCCCCATGACCATGCGTCTGCCACGATGATAGGCGCCCAGGTGCCAAAGGGGAATTCGATCAGCCTCTGTCCCGATGCGCCATTCTGGCATTCGCGCTCGCTTGGTCCTGTTCATTGGAGAAATTGCAAGCATCCGAGCGCCCATTACCTCCTTCCGACAGGGTCACGTACTATGAAGGGGTTATATGGAAAGGGATGACTATGAGCGTTCTCGATCGTTTCGAGAAGAGCGTAGAAGGCGCCGTTAACGGTGTCTTCTCGAAGTTCGGCTCCAAGGACCTACAGCCCGTCGATCTGTCGAGCGCCCTCGAGCGTGAGATAGACTCACAGGCCATGCCTGTCGGTCGCGACCGTACTGTGGCACCCAACGAGTACCGATTCAGACTATCCACCCCCGACTTTGACCGCATCGAGCAGTGGGGTTCGGAGGCCTTGGCCAACGAGCTGGCGGACAACCTGACCAAGTACGCCGAAAGCCAGCACTATGCCTTCGTCGGTCCAGTCGTGGTCGTCTTCGAGGAGGATCTCAACCTGAACAAGGGCGACTTCCACTTGTCCGCCGAGTCAGTCCAGGGTAACGCGGCGCCTGTCACCACCCCGGAAGAGTCCAAGGACTGCCCGGTGCTGGAGATCAACGGCCGCCAGTATCTGCTGACCGCCCCCATCACCACCATCGGCCGTGGGTCCACCTGCGACATCGTCATTGACGACGCGGGCATTTCCCGCCGGCATCTACAAATCGAGATCACTGACAAGGGCGTGGTAGCCCGTGATCTGGGGTCAACCAACGGCACTTATGTGGAGGGACATCAGGTTCCCGCAGCCACCCTGCTGGACGGCAACACCATCACCATCGGCCGTACCCGCATCCTCTACTGGGCGTCGTCGCAGGAACAGGATTCGTAAGTCGCCCAGACCTTGAAGTAAGGTCGAATCATTATGCTGACTGAACTGACATTCGCCATCCTCAAATACGGATTCCTGGCTCTGCTATGGGTATTCGTCTGGCTGGCCATCCGTTCGCTCCGCAAAGATATCGAGACCTTCAGCCCTAAGACTTCTCATACCCGTCGACGCAGCCAGCGCGCAGCCCAGCGCAAGCTGCCGGCGGCCGCCAGATCCGTGCCCGACGCCCCGGTCAGCAAGATTGAATCTGCAAGCGACGAGCCCTCATTGCTGGTCGTCATCGACGGACCTCTGGCTGGCTCCTCCACGCCGTTGTCCGGACATCCCATCACTCTAGGCCGCTCCTCCTCGAACACTCTGGTGCTGGATGACGAGTTCGTCTCGGGCCATCATGCGCGGGTCTACCAGGACCCCGCATCGAACCGATGGGCCATCGAGGATCTGGGATCCACCAACGGCACCGTCGTCTCTGGGCAGAAAATCATGGCGCCGACAATCCTACCGGCGGAGGTTCCCGTGCGCATCGGAGCCACCACCTTCGAGTTGAGGTAGCCGCCCATGACTAGGAACGATGCGAGCCAGAAGCTGTTCCTCTACTCCACAGCGGTTTCAGACGTAGGGTACGTACGCAGCAACAACCAGGATTCCGCCTTCGCCGGCGAGCGCCTGATAGCCATGTGCGACGGCATGGGCGGCCACGCAGGCGGGGATACGGCATCGACCATAGCCATCCGGTCCCTGGCACACATCGAACGCGACGACCGGGAGCAGGACGTGCAGGCCCTGGCTCGGATGATGGAGACCTCGGTCATCGCGGCCCATGATGCCATCGTGGGCAAAGCCAAGCGCGAACACCGGCTATCAGGCATGGGCACCACGGTCACAGCCCTGGCTCTGGCCGACAACTCCTGGGTGCTGGCCCATATCGGGGACTCCCGAGGCTACCTCCTGCGGGAGGGCAAGCTGATCCGGATGACCCAGGACCACTCTTATGTGCAGCACCTTATCGACACCGGCCGCATCTCTCCGGCCGAAGCCCGCAACCACCCTCAGCGCAACGTGGTCATGCGGGTCCTAGGGGACTTCGACATCGATCCCCGCCCGGACATCTCCATTTCCAAGGCTTTGCCCGCAGACCGCTGGATGATCTGCTCGGACGGCCTCTGCGGCGTTCTGGAGGACTCGACCATCGCCGAGGTGCTGTCTTCGGTCTCGGACCAGGCGGAGTGCGCCCAGCAGTTGGTTACATCCGCCCTCAAGGCCGGCAGCACCGACAACGTGACCGTGGTCATTGCCGACGCCACACTGGCCTTGGACGCTGATGCATTCAATCTGCCCCATCAGACCCCTCTAGTAGGCGGCGCAGCCAGCTCCAACCTGGAGGCCCTGGCCGACATCTTGGATGAACCCGTAGCAGCAGCACCGCGCCTACGCGATGAGTCTCGGGAGTCCCCTGCCAAGCGGGCCGCCGACCTGAGCCAGGATCGGGATTCCGCTAAGGAGGAGGATGAGGATGACGACGGCCGCACTGCCCAGCCCTCGGCTGCCCGAGAAGAGAGCGGCGAACGGCATGTGCCCGACACCAGCGAGATCCCCGTCGTCCACAAGAAGGACGGCTCGGCCTCAGCCGACCCCTACGATCCCGACGTGGCCAACGCCATTCACAAAGAGCACCTGGAGCAGCTCAAGCGTCAGCGCTCCCGGCATCGGCATATTCGACTGATCCTGGCCGGCATCATCACCCTGGTGGTTCTGGCCTTGGCCGGAGGCACAGGTGCTGCCTATCGATGGAGTCAGGAACAGTACTACCTGGGCACGGACCAGGGCCGTGTGACCATCTACCAGGGCGTGCCCACCAAGGCCTTCGCCCTCTCGCTCTCCCACCCGGTGCAAACCACGGACATCGCCGTCAAGGGGCTTCCCCAGTCCTGGCGTGATCAACTGGAAGAGGGCATCACCGTCTCCAGCATGGACGACGCCAAGGAGCACGTCACTTTGATCCGCAAGGAGGCCGGCGACCTCAAACGCGAACACGCCAAGGAGGCCAAGGACGAGTCCAGCCAGGCTACGGCTTCTCCCTCAGTCGAGCCCTCACCGTCGGAAACCGACCAGGGCGGGCGACAGTAGTCATGATCATCACACGACTGCGCCGCATGGGCCTTCTGCTCTTCTCCCTACTGGTGGGGTTCATCGGCTTCTTCCAGATGTTCGCCCGTGCAGCGGGCCGTTTCCCCGGGGACTACGCCGCCCTGCTGGCAGTCACCGCCGCCCTCTTCATCGCCCTCTGGATCCTGTTGGAGATTTACCAGCCTTACGGCAGCCAGGCCATCCTGCCCAGCATCGTCATCCTGAGCTCACTAGGCATCACCCTGATCACTCGTATAGACCTGCGCAATGCCCGGATCGGCCAGTCTACGCGAGTGGGTTTCACTCAGCTGATCTGGCTATGTCTGGCCCTGGTCCTGTGCGGGCTGCTGGTGGTGCTGCTTCGTGACTACAGGTTGCTGCGCCGCTTCTCCTATGTGAGCATGGTGGTGGGCCTGGTCCTGCTCCTGTCGCCCATGCTGCCCGGCATCGGCCGCGAGATCGGCGGCGCCCGCATCTGGGTAGGAGTAGGGTCGCACACCCTGCAGCCCGGCGAATTCGCCAAGCTCTTCCTGGCCTTCTTCTTCGCCGCCTACCTGTTCGATCACCGAGACCAGCTGGCCGTAGGCGGCAAGAAGTTCCTAGGCATGCGGATGCCCCGAATCAAGGACTTTGGCCCCATCATCATCGTCTGGCTGATTTCGCTGGCTGTCCTGGTCATCCAGCATGACCTGGGCACATCGCTGATGTACTTCGCCATGTTCGTCTCCATGCTCTACGTGGCCACCGGCCGCACCAGCTGGATCGCCATCGGCTCGGTCTTCTTCGTCATTGGGGCCGTGGCCTCATCCATGATCTTTGCCCATGTGGGCGCCCGCGTGGATGCCTGGCTGCACCCCTTCAGCAACGCTGAGTTCAGCAAGGCCTTCGGCGGATCCGGCCAGCTGGTGCGCGGCATCTTCGGCCTGGCTGCTGGCGGGCTGACAGGCACCGGTCTGGGCCAGGGACGCCCCTGGATCACCCCCCTGGCCAACTCCGACTTCATTTACACATCGGTAGGCGAAGAGCTGGGGCTGAGCGGCCTGCTGGTGGTACTGGCGCTCTATCTGGTCATCGTGGCCTCGGGCATGATCACGGCCATGAAGATCAAGGACGGCTTTGGCAAGCTCCTGGCCTCCGGCCTGGTCTTCACCATGGCCTTCCAGGTCTTCACCGTGGTAGGCGGCATCACCCTGGTCATTCCCCTGACCGGACTGACTATGCCCTACATGGCAGCAGGCGGCTCCAGCCTGGTAGCCAACTGCATCCTGGCTGTCCTGCTGATCATCATTTCCAACGCAGCCAACAAGCCTGCACCAGAGGTCAGCTCGGACACCTTCAAGTACGAGGCCCTAGCCGTCCTACGCGAGCAGGAGACCGGCCAGCGCAGCGGACAGAACGACTCAGACTCAGACGACAGAACCTCCCGCGAACAACAGGCCCACGGCCGTCATGCAGGATCCGCCGAACAGACCGATCAGGATGAGGCAAACGACATGCCAGCCACTGGCCGCATACCCATTCGCCAGGTTCGAGGAGGTGGACAGTGAACAAGTCCCTGCGTCAACTCTTCAACGCCGTCATCGTCCTCTTCGTCATCCTGGGGCTTTCCAGCTCCATCATCATGGTGATCCGGGCAGGGACTCTTAACTCGGACCCGCGCAATCTGCGCGCCCTCTACCACGAGTACGCAGCGCCTCGAGGGGCTATCCTGACATCGGACGGAGCCGTCATGGCCCAGTCCGACCCCATCAACGACTCCTTCCAGTACCAGCGGCACTACCACAAGGGGGCCGTCTACTCGCCCATCACTGGCTACTACTCCATCACCAGCCCAGCAGACAGGGGAATCGAGGCCTCGCGCGACCGTCTGCTGAGCGGCCAGTCGGACAGCCTGTGGATGGATCGGCTCAAGTCCCTCTTCACTGGCACCCAGAACAAGGGCGCTTCCATCGAGACCTCCATCAACCCCAAGATGCAAGAGGCCGCCTACGCCATGCTGGGCAATCTGTCTGGTTCAGTAGTGGCCATCGAGCCCTCCACAGGCCGTATCCTGACCATGGCCAGCACGCCAAGCTACAACCCCGAAGACCTGACCGCCCACGACAGCAGCGATGCTTCCCAAGCCTATCAGAAGCTGGCCTCCCGCTCAGACAACCCCATGCTCAACCGGGCCACCTCACAGCTGTATCCGCCCGGGTCCACCTTCAAGGTGATCGTAGCCGCCGCCGCCCTGGAGTCCGGCCATTACCACCTCGACAGCGAGTTGCCGGCCGGAGCCTCATACACCTTGCCCAACACCAACTACAATCTGACCAACGCCACTGCCACGGCCAACGGGGTCAATGGCAAGATCAGCCTGGAGAATGCCCTGGCCTACTCCTCCAACACGGCCTTCTCCCAGCTGGGGGTCGCCCTAGGCGACAAGACGCTGGCAACGCAGGCCCGCAAGTTCGGCTACGGCTCCACCATCACCCTGGACGGGACCAATTCCACAGGACGGCCCATGAAGGCCGTGGCTTCCAAGTTCCCCGAGGACCAGTCCCAGGACCGGCTTGCCCTTGCCTCCATCGGCCAGGGGGATACCCTGTCCACCCCGCTGCAGGCTGCCATGACGGCCGCTGCCGTGGCCAACGGCGGCAAACTCATGCAGCCGACCCTAGTGGACCGGGTGCGTTCCAGCGACCTGAGCGTCATCAGCGAAACAACGCCCTCGGTCTACTCACAGGCCTTCTCGTCGGACACCGCCAAGGCCCTGACCGGCATGATGGAAGCAGTGATCACCAAGAGCTACCCCGATCTGGCCATCCCCGGCATGCAGGTGGCCGCCAAGTCCGGCACAGCCCAGATCGGCACGGGCAATACGGCAAATGACGGGTGGATGATAGGATTCGCCCCGGCCGACAAGCCCAAGGTAGCCGTAGCCGTCGTGGTACATGGAATCTCCTCCTATGGCATGGAGATCGCCGGGCCGATTATGAAACGCGTCATGCAGGAGGCTGCCAAGTGAAACTGATACAGGGACAGCTCATTCATCGACGGTACCGTCTGGACCGCCGCCTTGCGCAAGGGGGCATGGGCGAAGTCTGGAAGGGCTACGACATCGAGCTGGGCCGCGTAGTGGCCATAAAGGCTCTGCGCGAAGACCTGACCAACGAGGAGTCCAAACTGTTGCGGCTTCGGGCCGAGGCGCACAACTCCGCCAACCTGGCCCATCCAAACATCGCCGCCCTCTTCGAGTACTACGAGCATGACGGCATCGGATTCCTGATCATGGAATACGTGCCCAGCCAATCCCTGGCTGACATCTACCGAACCCGTGGCGCGCTGGATCCCATCGAGCTGCTGCCCATCCTGATCCAGACGGCCCGGGGGCTCTACGTAGCACACTCCCATGGAGTCATCCACAGAGACGTCAAGCCGGCCAACATCATGGTCTCTGACACCGGTGAGGTCAAGATCACCGACTTCGGGGTCTCCTACTCCACCAACCAAGGGCAGATCACCCAGGACGGCATGGTGGTGGGCACGGCCCAGTACATCTCGCCCGAGCAGGCCCAGGGCCTCCAGGCCACTCCCCAGTCCGACATCTACTCCTTGGGCGTGGTGGCCTACGAGGGTCTCTGCGGGCACCGGCCCTTCACCGGCGCCACTCCGGTGGACATCGCCGCAGCACACGTTAACGATCCTGTGCCGCCGCTGCCGGACTCGGTGGACATCCAACTCATGAACTTCGTCATGTCCATGCTGGCCAAGGACCCGCAAGACCGCCCGGCGAATGCCCTGGTAGTCTCCCACACACTGGCAAGGATCGAACAGCGGCTTCTGGACCAGCAGCTGGGCGAAACGGAGATCATCAGCCCGCGCGCACCCACGCCTCGACGCATCGTGAGCAAGCCACACGCGGCAAAAAACATCTTCAAGCCCGTCTGGGGGCACTATGGAAAAGGAAGCGCGCAGCGCGGCCTTGAAGCGACGAACGGAGGGGATACCCTATGAGCATCACACTGCCGTCGTCCCTAGCGGACGGACGTTACCTTCTGGGACAACTGGTCGGACGCGGTGGCATGGCCGAGGTCCACAAGGCCGTGGACACACGTTTGGGAAGGACGGTCGCGGTCAAGATCATGCGTTCCGATCTGGCCAACGACGAGGTCTTCCTATCGCGATTCCGGCGGGAGGCCCACTCGGTCGCCTTGCTCAACAACCCCAACATCGTCTCCATCTACGACTCGGGCGAGGAGCTGCTGACTGACGACCAGGGCAATCATGAGCGAGTGCCTTACCTAGTCATGGAGTACGTGAAAGGCCAGACTCTGCGGTCCATCCTCAAGGAGAATGGCGCCCTGAGCCAGCGCGACAGCGAGCAGGTCATGCTGGGCATGCTGAACGCATTGGAATACTCCCACCACATGGGCGTCATCCACCGGGACATCAAGCCCGGCAACATCATGATCTCCGAACAGGGCATCGTCAAGGTCATGGACTTCGGCATCGCCCGGGCCATGGACGATTCGGCCGCCACCATAACCCAAACCCAAGGCGTGGTGGGCACGGCCCAGTACCTGAGCCCTGAGCAGGCCCGCGGCGCAAGCGTGGACATGCGCTCCGACATCTACTCGGCCGGTTGCGTCCTCTACGAGATGCTGACCGGGCAGCCGCCCTTCAATGGGGATTCGGCCGTGGCCATCGCCTTACAGCACGTCAACCAAATGGCGACCCCGCCCAGCACCATCGTACCCGGCCTGCCGAAGATGTGGGATTCCATCTGCGCCAAGGCCATGGCCAAGGACCGTCAGAACCGCTACGCTACCGCCGCCGCCTTCAAGAGCGACATTCTGGCCTTCATGAACGGTGGAACCCCAGTGGCTGCCGCCTTCAACCCGCTGACCGACCTGGCCAACGTCAAAGCCCGCAGGGATGCCGAGCAGGGGACCGAAACGGCCACCATGCCGTTGACCGAAGAGGAGACGGCCGCCACACAGGCCTTCAACCCTGTCCAGGACCCGCTCAACCCGGCCGCCGCCAGTGTCGCCACAGCCGAGCGCACTGCCACCAGGAAGGCCCAGCAAAAATCCAAGCGGCGCAAGAAGATCATCATCGGCGCCGTCCTGGGGGCTGTACTTTTGGTAGCCATCGGATTGGGCGCGTGGACCTTCATGAGCCGAAACCGTCATCCGATGGCCGAGGTGCCCACCATCAACGCGCAGATGTCACGGGCCCTTGTCCGCGATAAAGTCACCGCCGCAGGATTCCAGTACCAGGAGAAGGATGACCAGGACTCGGCCGAGCCCAAAGGTACCTTCACTAAGCAAAGCCCAAAGGGAGGAAGCATGGCTCCCAAGGGCTCCACAGTGACCGTCTGGTTCTCCTCCGGCCCCAAGGACACGGCCATCCCGGATGTCAAGGGCATGAACCAGCAGGAGGCTCGCAGAGCCCTGGAGAAGGCCGGATTCAAGGTCTCTCCCGCAGCCTCGGTGGAAGACAGCCAGGACGTGCCCAAGGACCATGTGACCCGCACGGATCCCGCCGCTGGCCAGAGTGTGGCCAAGGGAACCAGCATCCTGCTCTACATCTCCTCGGGTATGACCAAGGTGCCTGATCTGTCTGGCAAGACCAAGGACGATGCGACCAAGATCCTCGAGAGCCTGCACTTCAACATCACCATCAGCGAGCAGACCTCCAACTCCGTGTCCAAGGACATGGTCATCAGCACCGATCCGGCAGCCGGATCCTCCATCCAGCAGGGAGCCATGATCACGGTCAACGTCAGCAACGGCATGCAGCTAGACGACTATGCCGGCAGGAACATGACCCTGGGCGAGGTCAAGCGCGCCCTGGGCCAGGGGGTCAATATCACGGTCAACGGCCCCAACAGTGATAACGCTGTGGTCACTGGCCAGACTCCTGCTGCAGGTACCTCATTCGACAAGTCCAAGGACACCATCACCCTGACCACGCGCATCAGCATCCCGTCATTCTCGGGTGAGACTCTGGGCAGCTACCGGCAAAAGCTGATCAACAGCGGCGTCAGCGCCGACAGAATCAACTCCAGCGGCAAGGACTCGGACACGGTGACCGGCGTAAACCCCGGAGTCGGCAGCCGGGTGGACGACAACACCCCCATCATGGTGGCCACCGGCAGCTCCGCCAACTGACCGTATGGACCGGTGGCCCCAGCCAGCCCTGTCGCCGATCCATCGAGTTGGGTCATATAGGGCTAGGCAGAGTGAATACGGGATGAATAGGGCGATGACTGCAGAGTCCACGTCATTAGGACTATGACCACAAGACGTGGCTACCAGACCATGGCCACTGGAGAGTCTTGGACAAGACCTTTGCCTTCAGCAATCACTTCCGGCAGTCGACAAGGCATGATTAGCAATAAGCGGCGGGGTCACAGAGTCATATTGGATCCTGTGGCCCCGCCGCTCTTCCTATGTCGCCTAGGTCAGAAGGCGGAGTAGTTGGACATCTGTTTGAGTATGGGCACGTTGTTAGCCAGCCACGGGAAGCCCCACTCCATCAAGGCACAGGCGAGAACCAGCAAGAGCAGAATCAGCAGGAGCCATCGGATCGGAGCTATGCCGGACTGGTGCCGCAGCAACCAGCCGTAGATGCTGACCATAGGCTGTGGCCGCTCACCCTCGCGGATTTGCCTTAGCAACGGGTAGCGCCAGGCCGCCAAGGCCGCCAGATAGATGATCAGATAGGCCGCCACCAGGGCCAGGAGTACCGGCTGCAGGGATCCCATCCTAGCCATAACCGAGCCCTTGTCGTCTGCAAATACCACATTGCCGCCCCGGTCACCCAGCAGTTCCTTGGGCACTCCGTCAGATACCTTGGCCCAGTAATCGAACTCGCCCCAGCTGATCCAGCGGTGGGTTGCCGTAGTGTACTTGGGCTCACAGGTGGTCAGTGTGATCATGCGCTGATCAGGAGCCGCGCCAGGCGAGTAGGGGTTGGAAGCGATGACGTTTACCTGGTCGGGAGAGACGATCTTGTATCGGGTGTAGTGGTAGACGTACCAGTAATCCTTGGTGCGCAGAACGATGGCATCACCCACTCGCAACTCGTCCACATGGCCTAGCGGCTCACCATATCCGGCGCGGTGTCCGGCTATGGCCACGTTGCCCAGCTCGCCCGGCATCTGCGTATTGGTGTAGTGTCCCAGTCCTGCGTAGGCAAGTTGGCGAGGCGATGTGCCCTGAACCACGTTGCGCTCCCAGTGCTCGCCGAAACGAGGAATGTACATTTGAGCCATCAGATCGCCCTCAGAGGCTTGCTTGGGCTGCACCGGAGGCGTTCCATTCTGAGGCTTGGCGACCTTGCGGGTGTCTCCCGATCCTGGGTCGCTCCAAGAAGTCGAAGCCCGGGCCTTCAGCTGCTGATGCTCGGACTGCACACCGGTCCACCAGAGCTGCCAAACCACGTACAGGGCGCAGATGACGGCCAGCGTAATCAGCAGCTCCCCGACGATCTCTGCTATGCCAACCAGCCAGTTTCGTCGTTTATCTGCCGGTTTATCGACCGACGTCCTGTCGTTCTCCGAACTTTCTGTCGTCATTTACCGTGCCTTCTCATCTAAGGATGCATACTGGAGGGGCTGCAGAACAGCCGTCGTCTTGGGGAATCTCAGATTGTCCGAAGACTCGACATCCCATCCTAGCCCTACCGTATTCACATATTCCTTGTAAATCCGGATGGACGGCGAAGCATCCAGGGACTTGGTCATCCGATCGACTGGCCCTATGGCTGAAATCTTATATGGCGGCGAGTACTTTCGACCGTGCAGCAGCAGCACATTGCCCACGCATCGCACGGCCGTGGTGGGCAGAACCCGCTGATCCTGGATCCTCATGGATTCGGCTCCCCCGGCCCAGAGCGCGTTGACCACGCTCTCCACATCCTGCTGGTGGATGACGTAATCGTTAATATTAGCCGTCGACCCGTCGGACCCCACCTTCTGCTGCCAGAGTGGGGAATCGTCAAGAGTCACCGTCAATCCGGGCCCTTGGACGGCCTTGAGCACTGTGCCCGAGCCGGGGTCTTCGCGGGCTTGGGCGGAGTTGTCCTTGTCGTCGTCGGTCAGGGTTTTCAGAGCGTTGATCTGGGAGCTCATGTCGTTGATGTCCTTGCGCAGCTCAGCAGCCTTGTTCTCGCGCTCCTCCACCAGCCCGGCCGTATCGGAAGTGACCGTGACCGTCCTGTTGACGCGAATGTTGGCGGTTAGCATGAACCCGACCAGGGCCAGCACTATAGCCACGGACAACGTGCCGACCAGAGACCTGCGCGCACCGTGCCGTCCCGTTCGTCTGGCCATGGGCATACCTTCATTCTTGTCTGCGATAGTATTACGTTCGAGTCTAACCGCTACTATGGCTTAGTAGATCTACTGAAGGAGAATAACCTCATGGCAGAGCATCAACTCCATGATGACGAGGACGAGGCGGTGGACGAGGCCACGAAGACCGAGACCGAGAGTAAGACCGCTGACACTGGCGAGGATGCCGAGGACGAGGAGTACGGCCTGTCCATGGATAAGGTAGAGGCCGTGCTCAACCAGAGCGTGGACAAGAAGCACATGACTCCGCAGATGCGCCGCATCGTGCAGCGCCAGGAGGAGAATACCCGCCGCGTAGAAGACACCATCAAGAACACCAAGGCCAATCCCCGCTGGTTCGTGCCTCTCTTCGTCACGCTGATGGTGGTGGGACTGATTTGGATCGTGGTCTACTACATCGCCTCCACTAGGGGCAATGTCTTCCCGATCCCCGGCATCGGCAACTGGAACTTGGCCGTGGGCTTCGGCATCCTGCTGATTGGCTTCCTCATGACCATGTGGTGGCACTGATCCAGCTGCATTGTTCTTCATCAACCCCGCAAGCACTCAGGAACGGTTGCGGGGTCTTTTGCATACTCGCCCACATCCGGGTGTCCGTGCATGTGCGGATTCAACCCTCAGGCCGTACCTATTCTTCCACTGTCTCTAAGCTTGGACCAAAGTTATCCACACTCGCCCGAATTTATCGTGGACAGCCTAGGAGATCCGCCCAAAGCCCTACTGCTAATAGGGTTTTAGGTTTACTTATCCACTTTTAACCGGTATATATGCACCAGATCTGAATACTTATTCCCAGGTTATCCACATGATTGTCAACAAATGTGGATAGATGACATCCATGTCATTTATCAATCACGTGAGCACAGCCAGGCAGGCGATGCAGCATGCGACGAGAGCACGACCCTGGGCGAGGAAAGCATGAAGACCTGACTGCGGAAGACAGGCTAGTTGGCCGTCAACAGCAGGTAGGCGCTGATCCTCAGTGCATGGGGTTGGCTATGTTGCAGGCCAGAGCCAATAGGACCAGGGCTGCTAGGAAGATCAACGTGGGCAAGAGCCAAGAGAGCAGGCCGCGCAACTGTGAGCCAGGTCGGCCCATGCGCAGCAGGACCAGCATGAAGAGGCCGCCGATCAGGAAACCGCCCACATGGTCCTGCCAGGCGATGCCGGGCACGAACAGGGGCATGCAGAAGTTGATGACCATCCAGACCACCATGGAACGGATGTCAATCCCCAGACGGCGGTAAACCACCAGAATGGCGGCGAACAGCCCGAAGAGCGCGCCGGAGGCCCCAATGGCCGACGTGCCCCATCCACTTGGCACTAGGACCGCATAGACCATGAGCCCCAGGTCTCCGCCCAACCCGCTGATCATGTAGAGGGCCAGAAACCGTCCATGCCCTATCAGTTTTTCCAGCACCGGCCCCACAACCCATAGGGTGATCATGTTGAAGAGAATGTGCGAAACATTGGTGGCATGCAGAAACATGTTGGTCACAAACATCCAGGGCTCATGAATGGCTGCAATCGGCGCAAAGGCCCAGTATCCCAACAAAAGCTGCTGGTAATGAAGCGGAGCCAGCAGGTACAGGGCCATCTGGATGACCCAGGCCACCAGGCAGATCATGGTGATGGCCGCAGTCACCACCGGCGCCTGGTCATCCCAACGCCGCCGGATTCGTCCCAGCGGCCCTCGACCGCTCCCTCCGCCTGCGAAACCGGTGCCCATTCCATTGACCATGAACCATACCTTACCCGACCGCCCGGCCCAGGGTGTGCGGTTTCCGTGCCGCAATGGCATCGATGTGCCCCACAGTTCGCCGTTTTCCACTAGGATGTTGACTAGGTCGGTCGAAGTGGGCAGGACCGACGAAAGTCGTCGAAAGGAGCCAAACATGGAGAAATCATCTTCAAACGGCTGGAAGTTCTTTGCTCTGCTCTTCGGCACGCTGCTGGCCGGCGTTGTCGCTCTGTTCGTATACAAGCAGCAGAACCCGGATTACGATCCCTGGGAGGAGCCTTGGGAGAACAGCTCATCGCCAGTCGACCTAGGCCTGGCCAAGGAAGAGGAAGACAAGGGGTCTGAGGATCCCGAGACCCCTCTTCAAGCGGGCGCACAGGCCTGACTGTTTCGGTCGGGAAGGAATCCGAACCAGCGTCAAGGACGTGAGGGCAACGGATTCCTTTTTTTCATGCCTGACCGCGGCATGCTGGACACGTCTGTTGGGGCGGCGCGTCACAATGGAACCATGAGTGCCATACGGGAAGCAGACGTGGAAGAAGGCCGCCGGGATTTTCTGGCCTGGCGCGATGCAGCCAAGGAGGCCGCAAGCAATCTGGGCTCGGAGGGTGACCGACTGACGGTGGCCCCCCAAACGGATAGGCGCAGCAAAGCCATGGCCGTCCGCTATTCCCTGCATATGCTGGAGATCAAGGCCCCCGGCCCCGGCGTGGAGGTCAGGGTGGCCCCCTGGGGGGCCGTCAAGATTCTGGACGGGCCGGCATCCGATCCGCACAATCTGACCCCGCCTGACGTAATCGAGCTAGATCCTGATGTCTGGTTGCGGCTAGCAGCCGGTATTACCAATTGGAATGAAGAAGCCGCCGCTGGACACATCAGCGCCGTAGGCGAGCGCGACGATCTGCACGAGCTGCTGCCGCTGGTATGACCACACTGCGACCAACGGTGACTACCGATGGCTGACAATCGCAAATATTACATAGCAAACAGCAACAAGTGGCCAGAAGCCATACCCTGGATTCAGGCCGGAACCTTGACCGCTAGCCAGCTGCCTCTGTCGACCGGCCACTTCTACTAGCCGACTGCTTGGGCTACTTGTCCGCCGACCCCTTGGCTGAGGCCTTATGATCCTTGTGGTGTTTGAGCGCGCTGGGTATGGGAATGGGTATGCGCTTGTGCGGCTTGGGAGTGGCTGGCATCTCCCCCGAGGTGGCCTTGGCAGCAGCCTCAGCGGCCCACCGGGCGTAATCGTCCAGATCATCGTCCGGGGAATCCTCGGGGTCCTGGCCCCCCGATTTGCGCGGATCCGGCTTGGAGTACTCCTCTTCAACCATTTTGAAGGGATCCTTGCCCCTGGTTCCGGGTTCCTTGCTGCTGAGCTCTTTGGCCAGCTCGTCGTAATCCGTGTCCGTTGTCAGATATTTGAGCTTCCGGGCTATTTTCGTCTGCTTAGCCTTCTGACGTCCGCGGCCCATCCGACCCCCTTCGCCAGGTAACGTGCACTTAGGCAACTTGAATGTGAATTTGCATCATTTATGAGAGTACCACCTACGCATCTTGTCGGCTCGGACTTTTACCATAAAAGCAATTCCCAGAAGGACATTCGGCACGACGGCGAGGGTGGGACCATGCAGGAAGAAGAAGTCACAGCGGCAGGCAACGAGATCAGCGACAGCTTCAGAGCCGCGAAGCATCGTTCTGACCAGGTGCTGGCCGAACTGGACAAGAACCCGAGCCACTACACCATGCTGACCGGCGACCGCCCGACCGGCAGGCTCCATCTGGGCCATTACTTCGGCTCCATCCGCGAACGTGTTCAGATGCAGGATCGCGGCGTGCACACCAACATCGTCATCGCCGACTATCAGGTCATCACGGACCGTGACACCACCGAGCATATCCGCGACAACGTGCTCAACCTGGTCCTGGACTATCTGGCTGCGGGTATCGACCCCAAGAAGACCATGATCTTCACCCATTCGTCCACTCCTGCGGAGAATCAGCTGCTGCTGCCCTTCCTCTCCCTGGTGACCGAGGCCGAGCTCCACCGCAACCCTACCGTCAAGGCTGAGATGGAGGCCAGCGGCCATGCCCTGACCGGTCTGCTGCTGACCTACCCGGTCCACCAGGCCTGCGATATACTCTTCTGCAAGGCCAACGTGGTCCCCATCGGCAAGGACAACCTGCCGCATGTTGAGCTGACCCGGACCATCGCCCGCCGCTTCGACGAGCGCTACTCCGGTCAGGCCCCGGTCTTCCCCGAGCCTGATGCCATCCTGTCTGACACCCCTGAGATTCCGGGTCTGGACGGCCGCAAGATGAGCAAGTCCTATGGCAACTCCATCATGCTGGGCGCCACTGCGGAGGAAACAGCCAAACTGATCCGCAAATCGCCTACCGACTCCGAGCGCAGGATTACCTTCGACCCCATAAACCGTCCACAGGTCTCGGCCCTGCTGACCACAGCCGGTCTGGTGACCGACCGGAAGCCCGAGGAGATCGCCGAGGAGATCGGCAATGCCGGATCGGGAGCCCTCAAGGCCTACGTGACCAAGTCGGTCAACGAATTCCTGGCACCCCACCGCGAGCGCCGTGCTGAGCTGGCCAAGGACATGGACACCGTGCGCGACATCCTGGTCGAGGGCAACAAGCGTGCCAACCAGATAGCCGAGGAGACACTTGATCAGGTCCGCTCGGCCATGGGCATGCGCTACTAGACGTCGTACCGCCAGGAGCGGTCAGTAAGCACCCTGGCGGTGACCAGGCCGATAGGCAGGCAGATGATGACCATGAAGGCCCGGAAGGCCCAGTCCAGAGCATTAAGCGTATTGAACTGCCCCAGGTAGAACATGGCCCGGTACATATACAGGCCGGGCACCATGATGACGATGGAGGGCACGGTCAGACTGATTCTTGGGTAGCCCAAGTGGGGCGGCAGCAGACCATGACGGACCGAGGAGCGCCAGACCGTGGCCAGCATGCCGGCCAGGAAGGCGCCCAGAAAGGCCGCCATCTCCGGAGGGACTTGGAGCAGGTCCTGCATCTCCAGGCGCATGGTGTCGGTCAGAGCGCCAATGACGGCGGCCACCAGGGCCATGCGCTGGGGTGAGTTGAAGAGGACCGAGAAGCCCCAGACCCCGCAGAATGCTGCGATCATGCGCAGCCCGGCCATCAGCCAGGGGCTCAGGTTCATCGGTTCAAAGCCCTGCGGATTGAGCATAACCATCCTCGCCACGGCCCATCCGCCAAGTGTGGCCACCAGGATGATTGAGAAGGCATAGGTGATGCGCTGCACCCCCGATGGGAAGTCCAGCTTGGCGATGTCCAGACCGCCGGTGACCAGGGGGAAGCCGGGAATGACGAAGAGAATGGCGCCAATATAGGCCGTGTCGTGCCTGAGGGCCACGGGGTCGAAGAAGCCCGCCAGCCTCAACGTGCCGACGCAGGCCAGGGCAGCGACGATGACCGCCAGCCCGGTGGCAAAGAACTGGTTGATCCGCCTGCCCAGCATCTGGCGGCGCACCCACTGACCTATGCCAGCGCCGACAAAAGCCCCGGCCATGTCATAAGGGCCGCCGCCCAGCAGGAATACGAAGGCCGCGCAGGCCACGGCGGAGGCGAAGCCCGAGAAGAGGGGCGAATAGAGGGGTTTGCGTCGCTCGATCAGGTCTAGGCGTTCATGCGCCTGCCGGACCGTGATGCCACCCACTGCCTGCGGCTCTGAAGAGACGGACTCGTCAGAGGAGACAGCATTATCCGAGGATGCGGTTTCTTTGGAGTCTGTGGACTCTTTGAAAGACGCAGACCAGTCGGAAGACACTGCCTGTTCGGAGGATGCGGCGCCATCGGAAGACCTGGCCTTCCCCTGCGCATGGCCTAGTGCTGACGTAGGCCGCGCAGACGCACGATCTTCAATGGGTTCAGCCCCAAAGTCACAGCTTCGGCTGGCTGCAGACGATCCAGCTGCTGCAGAACCAACTACACCCGAATCTGAATCCTTGACCACAGCATCGGCAGTAGCGGAAGCTGTCCTGGAATCTTTTGAATCGTCCGAGGCTGCGGTGGTCGGCACGGCCTCCGAGCGAGGCGTAGAGCCTACGGTACCCAGACCGGCGGCCGTTCTGGTGTCTATGGCCGCCGCGTCAATTCGGCTCTGGCTGATCTCGTCCTGGTTGTGCACGGCGGCTGCCACCGCGTCCTTGAGCGCCTTGGCAGCCTCCTGGTCCTGGGCCAGCACCTCCTTGACCGCCTTGCGGGCCGCCGCGTAGATATTCGGCTCGTCCAGGTTGTCCACCAGCTCCCGAGAGACCACCGACATGGCGTGGTAGGTCCCCGCCTGCCCGCATTTGACGCTGAGCCAGTCGGCAAAGTGCTCCAGAAGCCAGATCCGTTCGGTGTTGACCCCGGTGGTAGGCAGGTCCACCACCTCGGTGATGCGGGACACCCCATCCGTGCAGGTGGCCTCGATGTCGGTCAGGTTGATGTCGGCCCGCACATGCACGCCCATGGGGTAGGCAATCCTGTGCATCATCTCGCGCACACGGAAGCTGCCGGTGCCGGCCCCCAGCTCCAGCATGCCCACCCGCACGATCAGGCTGGTCTTGGCCGCTATACAGGCCTCGACGATAGGCTTGTCATAATCGCGTTCAATGTCCTCCATATCCAGCGGAATGGAATGGGTGTGGTACTTGCTGACCCGTCTGACCTCGGCTGCGGCACTGCCGCGATAGCCATCCTTCGAACTCCTGCTCTTGAACTTCACACTCACATTCATACTCCACCCGGGTCACGTGCCGTTGCGCCGCCGCATGGGACCATGAAACGAATCTGACCAGAAAGCGTCCTAGAATAGGCCGCGAGCCATCGAACCGAAGGCTGTGGGCCTGCAACGCCGACCACCAATAACTGCGGAGGAGCCGTGGAATGGTCGAAGACCGGGCAACCTGCGATTCGACAAGGAGGACTGATGACAGACAGTAATCAGCAAATCACGGCTGCCGATGCGACCCTGGTCACATCCGGCACCGGAACCAAGGGCCCGGAGGAACGCAAACTGCCTCAATCGTTGGATGAGGATATGGCCTTGTGCCTGCGGCTGCTCAGGGATGTGTTAGGGGAATTCGATCAACAGCTGCTCAAACGGTTTGATTCACTGCGCGAGGACGTGATGACGGCTAGCGCCGAGCACTTCAACCGCCACCCTTCGGATCCGGTGCCCGACGAGGACGGCCTGGCCAAGGCTGTGGCCCTGATCGACAACACTTCAGTCAAGGATTCCCAGCTGCTGGCCCGCGCTTTGACCACCTACTTCCATCTGGCCAACCTCTGCGAGGAGAACTACCGGGTCAAGGTCCTGCATGAGCGCGAAGGCAGGGTGAACCTTGAGGCCAAGGGCACCGACCCCATCAACGAGATGACCAGCGCCTACAGCCAGCTCCTTCAGGAGATGGGCCCGGCCAAGGCCTCGGAGCTGCTGGAGAAGCTGGAGTTCCACCCCGTCTTCACCGCCCACCCCACCGAGGCGCGGCGCAAGGCCGTGGAGGGCAAGATCCGGCGCATCGCCAACCTGCTGGCCGTTCGTCGCGGTCTGGGCGGTTCCGAGCTGGAGGAGAACGAGCGTCTGCTGCACAACGAGATCGACGCCCTCTTCCGCACTTCGCCCATCGCAGCCAAGAAGCCGACGCCCGTCGAGGAAGCCAACACCATCCTGGACATCTTCGATGCCACGCTCTTCGAGACCATTCCCAGGGTCTATCGCCGCTTTGACGACTGGATGCTGGGCAAAAAGGCCGGCATGGTCAAGCCCGTCTGCCCCGCCTTCTTCCACCCGGGCAGCTGGATCGGCTCCGACCGTGACGGCAACCCCAATGTGACCGCCAAGGTCTCGCGCAGGGTGGCCCGCAAGTTCTCCGATCACATGCTCGAGGCCCTGGTCAACGCGACCACCACCGTAGGTCGCAACATGACCATGGAGGTGACCACCACGCCTCCCAGCCCCGAGCTGAGGAGCCTGTGGAGCCATCAGAAGGAGATGAGCGAGCGTCTGACCGACAGGGCCACCACCATCTCGCACAACGAGCTGCACCGTGCCGTGGTCCTGGTCATCGCTGACCGCCTCCAGGCCACCATCCAGCGAGACGCCGACCTCATGTATGCCGACTGCGACGACTTCATCGCCGACCTGCGCGTGGTCCAGGACTCCCTGGCCAAGGCGGGCGCGGTCCGTCAGGCCTACGGTCCCCTGCAGGATCTGATCTGGCAGGCCCAGACCTTCGGCTTCCACATGGTGGAGATGGAGTTCCGCCAGCACTCCCTGGTCCACGCCCGCGCTTTGGAGGACATCCGCGAGCACGGCCTGCATGGCGAGCGCGGCGAACTGCAGCCCATGACCCACGAGGTGCTCGACACCTTCCGGGCCCTGGGAGCCATCCAGAAGCGCAACGGCCAGAAGGCTGCCCGTCGCTACATCATCTCCTTCACCAAGTCGGCGCAGAACGTCAAGGATGTCTACGAGCTTAACCGGCTGGCCTTCGAGCATGCCGAGGACGTGCCGGTCATCGATGTAATCCCCCTGTTCGAGCAGCTGGAAGATTTGCAGAATTCGGTGGACGTGCTGGAGGAGATCATCAAGATCCCCGAGGTCCAGTCCCGGCTCAAGGAGACCGGCAACAAGATGGAGGTCATGCTGGGCTACTCCGACTCCTCCAAGGATGCCGGTCCCGTCTCGGCGACCCTGGCCCTGCACTCCGCCCAGGAGCGCATCGCCAAGTGGGCCGAGAGCCATGACATCGACCTGACCCTCTTCCACGGACGCGGCGGCGCTGTCGGACGCGGCGGCGGTCCTGCCAATCGGGCCGTGCTGGCCCAGCCTGTAGGTTCGGTCAACTGCCGGTTCAAGCTGACCGAGCAGGGCGAGGTCATCTTCGCCCGCTACGGCAACCCGGTCCTGGCCATCCGCCACATCGAATCCGTGGCTGCGGCCACCCTGCTCCAGTCCGCGCCCAGCGTGGAGGAGCGCAACACCACTATGACCGAGAAGTACGCGGACATGGCCGACAAGCTGGACCAGGCCGCCCATGAGCGCTTCCTGGACCTGCTGCATACGCCGGACTTCGCCCCTTGGTTCTCCATCGTGACGCCTCTGAACGAGATCGGCCTGCTGCCCATCGGCTCACGGCCCGCCAAGCGCGGACTGGGAGCCAAATCCTTGGACGATCTGCGGACTATACCCTGGGTCTTCTCCTGGGCGCAAGCACGAATCAACCTGGCCGCCTGGTACGGTCTGGGCACCGCCTGCGAAAAGTTCGGCGACCTGGAGACCTTGCGTCAGGCCTATGAGGAATGGCCGCTCTTCAGCACCTTCATCGACAACATCGAGATGAGCCTGGCCAAGACCGACGAGCGCATCGCCAAGATGTACCTCTCCTTGGGCGACCGGGACGACCTGAGCCAGAAGGTCCTCTCGGAGATGGAGCTGACCCGTAAGTGGGTTCTGCAGATCGTGGGCGACGAGTGGCCCCTGCAGCATCGCCACGTGCTGGGCCAGGCCATCCGGATCCGCTCCCCTTACGTGGATGCCCTCTCGGTCACCCAGGTGCGCGCCCTGCGCGCCCTGCGTCGTCGCAACGACAAGGAGGAGCTCAGCAAGAGCCAGCAGGCCGACTTCATCTACCTGATTCTCTGCACTGTTTCAGGAGTCGCCGCCGGCCTGCAGAACACCGGCTGATCGCCTGGCACTTTGTTCTGCCGAATGGGGATGAAAACAAGTGTGCACCCCTTAATTCCCATCCAGGAGCTGTAAAATGACGGCCGGTCCGGTCCAGGGTTGAATAGCCCTCGCGGGACTGACCGTCATTTTTTCATTGCGCCAGCTATGAGTGCCACCGTTGACAGGCTGAACTGTCAGAATTATTGCGCGGTGATAGGATTGCAACAACTATACAAAGGTGCAGATATCAATGACTTACACTGACTGTGATGGGAGGCGGTCGGCAGGGTTCTTGGAAGACTCCGTAGATGACGCTATCGAATACTAACCACTTACTTCGCATGAGTAAGGCCGGATTTCGATCACTGTAATCCGGCAAACCGGCGGCTGTGCGCATCCCCAACCAGCACGGCCGCCATCTACTTCTAAACAGCGGAAAGGTACCCGTCGTAACGCTCGGGCATATCTGTGAACTCCAGACCAGCTGGCTGATACCAGGAGTATTGGCGGACGCCGCCGCCATCAGTCCAGATTTCAGGGCAATCGTTGACCAGCCAGTCCGACGGAATGGCATGGACTCCACCGGTCGAAGCCATGGCCAACGCCTGCCTGAGCTGGCCCTCCTGGTCGGCGGTCAGGCTGCCGGGGCGAGCTGAAAAGAAAAGCGGGGTGCCGGTCCGCGCCAAGAGGTCCATCCACTGACGGTTGAGCTCCCAGTCGATTGTGTCGGATATGCCCACGCAGTCGGCGTCGGTGGCGTAGAAGCTCCCGTTCTGGGGCAGACGGAAGGCCAAAGTATTGACCCCGATCTGCCTGGTCCGCTCCCACTGCAGGCCGCTGGTGTCGTCGCCGGTCCGGTTGATCTGCATGAAGCCAACGCCCAGGTGGCCCACCACATTGCACCCCTGAACCAGCATCCCGGTCTTGGTGGCCTGCTCGAAGATGGCCCGGTAAAGCTGCTTGACCACCTGGGCGCTGGTCAGGCTTCGGTCGTAGAAATGCCAGCCGTCCTGGCTGGGCCAGGGGTTCATCTGGAAGCCCCACCTGCCCAGCAGGTCGAAGGTGCTGAAATCATGCTTGACCAGCTGGTAGCCCCACTCCCCCAGCTGAGCAATGTCCTGGCGGATGTAGTCCAAGGTCTGCGGGTTCGAGGGGTCCAGGCATCCGTTGTGCGGAAGCCTGGACTGGTCGGCAATGGTCTCGTCCTCGTTAAGGAGCGGGCGGTACCAGATGCCGGGCGTGACGCCCATGGCCTTGATCTGGTCGGCCAGGGCGCCCATGTCACCGAACTTCTCATTGCCACGCCGCCAGGGGCCGCCATTGTAGTCCTCAAGCCGGTGGTGGTCCTGCCAACCGTCGTCGATGACCATGGTGGGGCGGTGGGCGTTGCCCTGAGTCAGGTCGGCCAGATATTCGGCATCGGCAAGAATCCGGGAGCGGCTGGAGTCCCCGTAGGCGTAGTACCAGTTGTTGCTCCCGTAGACCGGTACGGGGGGCATAAGGCCGTTGCGGCTGATTCGGGAGCAGAAGTCACTGGCCACAACAAAGACCGAGCCGCCCGTCCGCTCCTGGAGCGGATATTGCAGGCAGATGATGGTGGCCGCTTCAAGCTTACGCCCATCCAGAACCAGTCCAGCGCCGCCGTTGCGCAGGTCCAGGAAAAGAGTGATGCCGGCCGTATCGACCTGCCAGAAGCAGAAGGCGTTGGCACCGGTGGCCACCCCATACCCCTCGGCCTGCTCCTGACCCGCAGCAAGGAAGTACCAGGGCATGAACCGGTTGGCGCGCATGGTCTGGAAACCCATGCGGCCGTAGCCACGCTCCCAGGCGTCGCCCAGGTAAAGGTCATTGGAGGACATGGGCTTGGTCCAGCGCAGGGCCAGGGACCGGATGGGGGTGGTGCCGGCGGTCAGGCTGACCTTGAGAGCAGACCCGCCTGTGAGGGTGACCCTCGCATCGAGGGCTGTACGGAAGGGCCTGCCTGCGGGCGCCGTCTCCCTGTCGGCATCTGTAGTCAGCGTGATCCAGTCCGGCTCTCCTAGGCTAAGGCTGGTTGGGTTCATGATTCAGCGCTCCTTCATCCCTGTGGCGTGGCAGATGGCGGCGGGTCAGACCCGGACCAGGTCGATCAGGCGAATGGTCTCAGGCTGACAGCGGGGTATGCGAATGCCCACGCGCTCCAGATAGGTGCCGCTGACCTCGGCGGCGCCCAGCGGACCCGTCGGATCCAGGTGCTCCAGTGAAGCCCTGGGCTTGGCGGGGCCAGTCCAGGCCAGCCGATAGCGGGCCTTGGAGTCCAGTCCGGGGATACGTAGATAAACACCACGATTATGCAGGGATTCATCCAACTGGACATGGGCTAGGATGGCACGGCTGCGGTCGGGGGCCACCACACCATGAGCCAGGACCGAGGGGTCAGCCACGTCCAGGCGGACCACGCGTCCGGAGTGGAGGAAGCCCCGGTTGGCCTTGTACCAGGTAATCCACTCCTTGAGCCGCTCCAGGTCCTCCTCGCTGGCCTGGCGAATATCCCACTCGATGCCCATGGACCCGAACACGGCCGTGCCCGCCCGAAAGTCCAGGCTGTAGGTTCTGCCGGTCTGCTGTGAGGAGGGCTGGGAGATGTGGGCACCGATGTACTCAGGTGCCACGGTCTGCTCGGTCCAGCGCTGGATCATCTGCCTGCTCAGGGCGTCGGTCATGTCGGAGTTCCAGAAGCGGCGAATCTTCTCGATCACGCCCAGATCGATGCGGCCGCCGCCCGAGGCGCAGGATTCCCATTCCACCTTGGGGAAGCGAGCGCGAAGGGTGTCCAGAAGGCGGTAATAAGCCAAGGTCTGTTCATGGATGGCCGGCGCGCCGCCATGAGCCTGGGAGCCAGCCTCAAGAAGGTCGCGGTTGTGGTCCCATTTGACGTAGTCGATTTGGCAGGACTCCAGAACCCGGGTCATAGCCTCAAGCACATGGTTGAAGGCCTGGGGGTAGGTCAGGTCCAGGACCAGCTGGTTGCGCTGCAGCTCCGGGTTTCTGGAGGACGCCCTCATGACCCACTCAGGATGGTTGCGGAAGGCATCCGAATCAGGGTTGATCATCTCCGGCTCGAACCAGAGGCCAAACTGCATCCCTAATTTATGGACATAATCAACTAAAGGCTCCAGGCCCCGGGGCCAGACGGCAGGGTCCACCCACCAGTCGCCCAGACCGGCCCTGTCGTTCCGGCGCAGGTGGAACCAACCGTCGTCCAGGACAAGACGCTCCACCCCGATGCGGGCTGCCCGGTCGGCTAGGTCGCGCAGGGTCTCGAAGTCGTGGTTGAAGGTGATGGCCTCCCAGACGTTCAGGATGACCGGCTGCTCCTGGGGGTGCTCGGGCAGGGTACGCTCCCAGGCGTGCAGGCTGTTCATGATCGGATCCATGCCATGGTCGGAGGCCGTGACCACAATCCAGGGCGTGCTGTACTCCTGGCCCTGATCCAGAACCACCTCGCCGGGCAGAAGAAGCTCGCCAGCGCTGACCCCGGCCGGGGTGGCGCTGTTCCGGTCCACCCGGAGCACAGTGTTCCCGCTCCAGGCGGGCTGGACGCAGAGCACCCTGCCATGATGGAAGTTGAACCCGGGAGTGCCCACCATGATCACGGGCCCCTCGAATCCGGTTCGGCCCCAGCGAAACTCGCGCACCCAGGCTCCGTCGGCCAGGTCATGGCGCTGGGGGCTGCGCTCACGTTCGTGCCTGCCAGCGAAGTCCAGAATCTGGGTCTGCTGGTCATCCAGGGGCAGGCGAACCTCCAGACCCTCCACAAGGAAGGGATCGGCGCCCAGGTTGCGCAGGATATGACGAATCCGCAGGGAACCGCCGGCCATGGCCTCCACCCTGGTCTCCAACCCAAGCTGAGCGTCCTCGTCACAGGCCTTGATGGTCAGTGACTCAGCGGTCTGCCCGGGCTGGCCTTCCACTAGAAAACGCGGCGACCAGGAGCGTCCGGCCTGGAGGCCTTCGGGACCCGAGACGATCCGATGCCCGGTCAGGCCCGGATGCAGATAGGTGTTCTGCGCATGCTCCAGCAGCAGGGGCGAATGGCTTGACGTCCGGGCGGGGGTCTGTTCCAAGCCATTCAGATCGGGGCCTGCATACAGTCCCCTGATATCAGGAATATCGGCACCCGGTGTAATGGGCCCCAGGGCCATGCAGGTGAGTGGCTGATCCGAACGGACCGACTGTGGAAAGAGCATGAAAAATCCTTTGGTAACTACGACACAAATGTGCAAAAACAACGATGCTTGATGAACCAGCCGCCCGCTCCACTGCCATTGGGCGGGTCCTGATTGATAGACTACTTGACTGCTCCGGCAACCATCCCCGCTATGAAATACCTTTGCAGGAACATGTAGGCGACCACCATGGGGGCTGCAGCAATCAGGGAAGCCGCTGCGGCAACGCCCAGATTGTTGGTATTAGCCGAGAAGAAGGAGGCCACACGAGGGGCAATGGTCTGGGCCGAGGGATCAGTCAGGATGTAGCTGGACAGGGCGTAGTCGTTCCATACTGTCGAGCCGGTCATGATGACCACGGTCGCCGTTACGGGCTTGAGCATGGGCAGGACCAGACGCATGAATACCTGGAGCCGGTTGGCTCCATCCAGCTCACCGGCCTCATCAATCGCCGGGGGGATTGCCTTGATGAAGGCCGTGTAGAGGAAGACGGACAGGGGCAGGTTGGTGGCCGTCAGCACCACAATGATGCCCCAGTAGTTGTTCACCCCGCCGATCTTCACTAGGAAGGAGTAGAGGGGAACCAGAATGCTCAAGGGCGGAATCATCATCATGGAGAGGATGAAGGCCGAGACCAGCTTGTTGAACCGAGTCAGACGACGAGCCAGGGGGTAGGCAGCGGCCGCTCCCAGTATGCAGACCAGGGCCGTCGTCCCCACGGTCACCACCACGCTGTTGAGCACGGACTTGAGGATTCCGCCTTCGTTGACGGCCTCGGACCAGTTGGACCATGCCATATCGTGGGTGGGCATGCTCAGGGCCGAGCTCAGGTCGTCCGAGGGCTTGAGCGAGGTGGTGATGGCCAGATAGAAGGGCAGCAGCTGGCAAAGGCAGACGATGGCCAGGAAGAGGTAGATGGCCCAGCGCCCACGCTGGTATGACCGCTCGGCAGGGGTCATCGCATTCGTGTTCTTGCTAGCCATGTCAGGCCTCCCAATCCAGCTTGGCCAGTCCCTTGTTGACCAGCCAGGTCACGATGGCAATCAGGACGAAGAGGAAGACTCCGATAGCCGAGGCATACCCGGCCGCCTGGTTGTCGAAGTAGATCGTGCCGATATAGGTCGAGATGGAGTTGGTGGCATACCCGGGGCCGCCGCCTGTCAGCACCTTGACCATGTCGTAGAGCTTCAGTCCTCCGATCAGGTTCAGAACCACGCTGGTCGTGAATGAAGGCGCCAGCAGAGGCAGGGTGATATTCCAGAACTTCTTCCAGCCGGAGGCCCCATCGACTTCGGCGGCCTCGACCACCTCCTGGTCCATGGTCTGCAGACCGGCCAGGTAGATGATCATGGAGACGCCGACGAACTGGATGGAATTCACCAGCACGATGATGCAGACCGAGAACCCCGCATTGTTGAACCAGGCCACCTTGTGCAGGCCCAGCGCCGTCATGACGGCATTCAGGGCGCCCTGCTGGTACTGGAAGACGAAGTAGTACATGATGCCCATGATGACCGGGGCCACCAGAGCAGGCAGGTAGATGATGGCCCTGATCAGGGTGCGCCCCTTGATCTTGGCGTTCAGCAACAGCGCCAGAGCCAAGCCCAGGATCTGCTGGAGCACTGTGCTGCCGATGCCGTAGATGAAGGTGTTGATGACCACCTGCTTGAAATTGGTGTCGGTCAGCATCTGCTTGTAGTTGGCCAGCCCCACGAAGGACTTGGCCTCGTTGTACCCGTCCCAGTTGGTCAGAGAAAGCCCGATCCCCGACAGGAGCGGATAGATGATGAAGACCACCAGGAGGATGACGGCAGGAAGATAGAAGAGATTGATCGAGGCACCCCTGAAGCGGCGACGACGTGGAGAGGGACCCCTGCCCTGGCCGACGGATGCATCCCTGCCATCCCCATGTAACGGTGATCCGGATTGGGTGTCCTGCAAAGGAATCGCCCCTGAGCGACTATCTGTCATAACTCGACTCCTCTTGGTCTGCTGATCAGGAAGACTTCTGGCCATACAGGCTGTTGAAGGAGGTCTTGACCTGATCCGCAGCGGCCTGTGCAGTCAGCTGACCGGTCAGCAGACCGTCGGTCGACTTGGCCAAGGTGTTGTACATGCCGTTGGGCAGATACTTGCGGTCGAAGAAGGGAACCAGCTTGGTCTTCTTCTCGTTCACCCAGTAGTTGTAGGTCGGTTCGAACTGCCCCAGCGCGGACTTGACGCCGGTCAAAGCCGAATCGTTCATGCTCACGTCGACCAGCTTCTGCAGGTTTTCAGGCTCAGCCATGAAGTCGATGAACTTCAGCGCCGCATCCTTGTTCTTGCTGGTCTTGGAGACGCCGAAGGTCAGCGTGTCCTCACCTGTCGAGAAGTAGGGCTTGCCGACCTCGGCGGGAACCGGCATCATGCCCAGCTTGACGTTGGGGTTGTAGGACTGAATCAGCTGGGAGCTGCCGTTGGCGCGGAAGGAGAAACCGACCTTGTCCTGGGCCATCAGCCTGGAGATGTCATCCTGGGAGGCGGAGGTATAGTCCACATTGAACCAGCCATCCTTGGCCCACTTGGCCACTCTGGAGGTGTACTTCTCGTAGACTGCGGTATCGAACTTGCCTTTGGAGAGATCCTTGAGCTGGCTTTCGTCATACATGCCCGGAAGCATGTAGTCGGCGATGTCCCCGTTGGGGCCCGCATCCTTGTTAGAGGAGATGAGCGGAGTGTATCCGGCGGCTTTCAGCTTCGTGCAGGCCTGCTCAAAAGCGTCCCAGGTGCCGATGGACTTGGGATCGATGCCTACCGCATCCAGAACCGTCTGGTTGTACATGATGCCCGAAACCTGGATGTCGGCGGGAAGAGCGTAGAACTTGCCGTCCTTGGTCTTGAAGACATCATTGCCTATCGGCTTGAGTCGCTTAGCCCAGGGCCTGTTCTGCAGCGGCTCCAGGAAGTTGCCATACCGGTCGCGCGACCAGCCGTGGGTGTTCCAGATATCCGGAGGGTTGTGGCCTGCCAGGCGAACCTTGATGTCATTCTCATTGTTATTGGTGCCGGGAACCATCTTGATGGCGATGTCCGGATTCTTTGCCTCGAACTTCTTGCCCAGACCCTGAAGAGCCTTGAGCTGGGGGGTTCCCGTCGACTGCATAGTCATGAATTCCACGGTCTTCCTGCCCCCTGAGGAGGAAGAGCCACAGGCAGCCAATGAGGTTATTGCCATAGCGCAGCAGATGCCGACCGCCGCCACCGTCTTGATCTTATTCATCAACTACTCCTTCGTAGGTTGCTTCTTTGCCGAACCTGCTCCAAGAGAACCGGAACTGATTTCGTGTCTCTAAATATACACGAGTAGATTAATCTGTCAAATATTTGTTTCTGATCGTTCGCGGCGTTTCTTTTGATAACAAGAACTCTGATGATAACTCAATATTTGCGGCTATTTTCTTTGATTTTTTAGTCATAGCAGAGCATGTGCAGACCAATCAACGATACCGGGAAACCTGAACCGGATGCTATATCAATTCGAGTAGATTCTGTATTCCGGGTAGCATAAATTGAGATTGGCGCATAGGCAGATGGGAACGAATTCGGATGGCTGCAAACGACAAAAATCACCGACAACACAGAAGGGCCACACGCACGGATGTGGCCAAGCTGGCCAATGTCTCCACGGCTGTGGTCAGCTACGTCTTCAACAACGGGCCCAGGGCCGTGGCCCCGGCCACATCCAAACGAGTGCACGAGGCGGCGAAGCTGCTGAACTATCATCCCAACCCTACGGCGCGAGCCCTGCGTACCGGGTATTCCAAGATGCTTGGGGTCATAGTTCCGGATTCGTCCAACCCTTTCAGCGCCGGCATCTACGACGAGCTGCAGACGGTGGCCATGCGACGGGGATACTCGGTCCTCTTTATGAACGTGCGCAGCGACCCGGATTTGGAGGAGCAGGCCATGAGACAGCTCATAGAACGCAACGTCGATGCTATCTTCCTCTCATCCTCACGCAGCTACGCACAGCTGAGCATGGCCCATCTGCAGGAGAGTCGTTTCGTCTTCATGGACCAGCCTCACAGGGTGACTCATGCCAAGAGCGTGTCGACCGATTTCTTCCACTCTGGCCTGACCGCCACCCAACACCTGATCGAGCACCGGCATTGCAGCGTTGACATGCTCTTTGGCGGTTCTCCCGACGACCGCGGCGATGCCCGTATCCAAGGCTGGTATGCGGCCCACCAGAACGCCAACCTTCCTGCCGGCAGGATCCGCCAGGCCTTCTTCACGCGTGAAGGCGGCTACCGCGCCACCCTGGATCTGATCGACAGCGGCAGGCTGCCCCAGGCCATCTTCGCCGGATCGGACCTGGAGGCCATGGGCGCTCTTCGGGCTCTGCACGAGCGCGGACTGCGCATTCCCGAGGACGTGGCCATCGTCTCCTTCGACGGCACCATCGACTCCCTCTATACCTGGCCTCAGCTGACTACCATGCAACAGAACACCGAGAAGATCGCCGCCTGCGCCATGAATGCGGCCTTAGAGCCTAATCAGGTCCCCGACGTGCAGCTGATCAAGGCGGATCTGGTCATCCGTCACTCCTGCGGCTGCTGATAAAGCAAACCGTACAAATTGTGGATAACATCCATAATTTTTCATCAATGCCGACCTGCAGCATGCATCAGAAAGGGCGCTGGCACCATCGCCGCATAGGCGGTAACGCCAGCGCCCTTTCAGGCCCTGTTCTGGCTCCGACCCAGGGTCAGGCCCCGATCAGATCCAGCATTTCAGGAACGGACTTCTTGCCGAACTCCACGGTCTCCTGGCCATCCTTGCGGATCACGATGCAGGGGACGCTCATGACCTGATACTGGTCTTTCAGCTCAGGGAAGTGGGCCAGGTCGTAGGCTTCGGCCCGCACCTTGTCGTTCTGGGCCGCCACCCGCTGCGCGGACAGGACTGTGGTCGGGCACATAGTGCAGGTCAGGGAGACCAGCATCATCACGTTCACCTGATCCTTGATGGCATCGATCCGGTCCGAGGTGGGCTGATCCACCTGCTGGCCGGGGCCCGCCGCGTTGTAGAGGGCCAGGACGAAGGAGTTGAACTCGTGACCGCTGGGCACGCCATGGAAGGCCAGTCCGGTCGGCTGGGAGACGCCCTGATCGTCCAGCCGGCAGATGCGCACGCTGGGCCGGGCATCAGGCAGGTCGCTGGCGGGATCGTAGTCCTTGCCGTCCTCATCCGTGCGGGAGTCGACCCTGGAGGTCAGCCTGCCGTCGGAGAGCCCGACCAACTCGTCCACGAAGGCCTCCAGCTCCCTGGAGACCTGGCTGCCGTCCAGATCCAGGGCCAGCTCCAGCTTCCCAGTCATCTTGCCGAAGACCATGTCCAGCTGCTTGCGAATGTCCGGCCCGAAGAAGCCGGAGGTCTTGGCCGGGGCCTGCTCGTGCTCCTGGGCCACCGGCGCAGGCGAGGTGCCCGAGGCCAGGGCGGAGTTTTCAGCCTGACGCTCGGAGCGGGCGTAAGGGGAATCCTCGGGTCGGGGTGGCACCAGGCCGGTCTTGTCCGACATATTGGAGGCATAGCGCTCCAGCTCCACGGCAGCCACAGCTCCGTCGGCGGTGGCAGTGATGACCTGCCGCAGATTCTTGACCCGCAGATCTCCGGCGGCGTAGATGCCCGGCACCGAGGTCTCCAGGTAGTCGTGGGTCAGCACGTAGCCGTGATCGTCCAGATCCACCACACCCTTGAGCATGCCGGTCTGGGGCACGTACCCGGCGAAGACGAAGACGCCGAAGGTACCGCCGTCCTGGGGCTTCCAGGTAGTGGTCTGCCCGCTCTTCCGATCCAAAATGGTGGCCTCGACCAGCCCGCCAGGACCTGCGGAGACGCCCTTGAGCTCAGTGGAGTAGTGGATTTCGATCTTGTCGTTGTTCCGGGCCTCGTCAGCCACAGCGGCGTCGCAGGTGAAGTCCTCCTCGCGCACCAGCAGGGTCACCTTGGTGGCGTACTTGGTCAGGAAGACCGACTCCTCGGCTGCCGCGAACCCGCCGCCGACAACCAGGACCTCGCGCCCGGTGAAGAACTCGCCGTCGCAGGTGGCACAGTAGGCCACACCACGGCCTGCGTACTCCTGCTCGCCTTGGAAGCCTATCTTGCGAGGGCTGGCGCCGGTGGCGATCAGAATGCCGAAGGTGCGCAGGTCGCCCCGGGATGTGTGGACCACTTTGATGTCGCCCTGAGCCTCAATGCCCGTGGCCTCGGCGCTCATGAACTCGGCCCCGAAGTTCTGGGCCTGCTGGCGCATGGTATCGGTCAGCTTGCGGCCATCGGTGCTGGCTACGCCCGGGTAGTTGACCACGTCGGCCGTGATGGTGATCTGGCCGCCGAAGTCGTCCTTCTCCAGGATCAGGGTGCGATACCGCGCTCGAGCCAGGTAGAGTCCTGCGCTCAGACCTGCAGGACCGCCGCCGATGACTACCACGTCATAGAGATTCTTGTCTTCCGTCATGAATGCCTCTTCCGAAGGAATGCACGGATGTGCTGTTTTGGATGCTGATCGTGAATACAGAAAAGGGAACCCGCCCTGGTCGCTTCCGATCGGCGAGTTCCCGATGTTGGCCGCTGCGGATCAGAGCTGGCCGACCAGATCCAGGCTGGGCTCAATGGTGTCCTCGCCAGGCTCCCACTTGGCAGGGCAGACCTGATCGCCATGCTCATAGACGAACTGGGAAGCCTGGACGCGGCGCAGCAGCTCGTCGGCGTTGCGGCCCACGTTGGAGGAGATGACCTCGTAGGCCACGACCTTGCCTTCAGGGGTCAGAATGAAGTCGCCGCGCTCGGCCTTGCCCTCGGCCTCGTTATAGGTCTGCAGATCCTTGGCCAGGGTTGCGGTCGGATCAGCCAGCATGGGGTACTGAACCTTGGCGATCTTCTCATTGGCCTCGTGCCAGGCCTTGTGGACGAACTCGGTATCGCAGGAGACGGAGTAGATCTCACAGCCGATCTTCTTGAAGTCCTCGTACTTGCTGGCCAGATCCTCCAGCTCGGTGGGGCAGACGAAGCTGAAGTCCGCAGGGTAGAAGAAGAGCAGGGACCAGTGGCCCAGCAGATCCTTCTTGGAGACCGGGAAGGTCTTGTTATCCTGGTAGGCCTGCGTGGTGAACTCAGTCAATTCGTGCTGAAGCTGTGACATGAAAAATCCTTTCGGGAGCGTTGGGAACGTCGGCCTGAAGCCGAACCTGTCTCCGTGTTTCATGCTAGTCAGGAAGCGCTGTATGGGGAAGACGGCAGTTCACCGCTTAGGTGTGACATAAGGCACATGGGGCGTCCATACCCTAGCATTGGAGGCATGGCATTATGGCTGAACATCCTGCTCATTTTCTTCTTCCTTGTGCTTGGCTCCGTCTTCTCAGGGACTGAACTGGCGCTGGTCTCCCTGCGAGGCTCGCAGCTGGAACAGATGGAGCAGCAGGACGCGCGCGGCGCCCGGGTGGCTCGCATCGCCCGCGACCCAAACACCTTTCTTTCCACCGTGCAGATCGGCGTGACGCTGACGGGCTTCCTGTCGGCCTCCTTCGGCGCGTCATCCATCGCCCCCTACGTGGTGCCCGTCCTGACAGGGTGGGGCGTGCACGAGGGTCTGGCCAGCACCCTGACCACGGTGGTCCTGACCCTGATCATCTCCTACTGCTCCATCGTCATCTCCGAGCTGGTGCCCAAGCGGATCGCCATGCAGCGCACCGAGGCCATCGCCAGGGCCGTCGTTCCGGCCATCGATGTCTTCACCACCCTGTGCAGGCCGCTGATCTGGCTGATCGGCAAGAACACCAACCTCATCGTGCGCATCCTGGGCTTCGATCCCCAGCAGACCGACACTGAGGTCAGTGACGACGAGCTACGGATGCTGGTCTCCTCCAACACCAACCTGAGCAAGGACGAGCGGATGATCCTGGGCGATGTCTTTGACGCCTCGGAGACCAGCGTGGCCGAGGTCATGCGTCCGCGGGCCGATGTGGTATTCATCGCCGGGGACATGCCCCTGCAGGAGGCGGTCGAATTCGTGCACGATGAGCCTTACTCGCGCTACCCGGTGACCGGACGCGACTTTGACGACGTGCTGGGCTTCGTCCACGTGCGCGACCTGATGGACGTGCGCAATCCCCATGCCAAGACCGTAGCCGACGTGACCAGGCCCGGCATCGCCCTGCCCGGCACATCCAAGCTCCTGCCCAGCCTGGAGAAGCTGCGCAAGAAGGGGATCCACCTAGCCGTCGTCATCGATGAGTACGGGGGCACTGACGGCATCGTCACCCTGGAGGACATGACCGAGGAGCTGGTGGGCGACATCCGCGACGAGTACGACCTGCCCGAGGAGCAGAACCCTGCCCATCCCCAGGCAACTGCTTTCGTCAACGGCGTGGCCACGGTCGACGGCGGCATGACCATCGAGGACTTCGCGGACCTGACCGGGATCGAGCTGGAGGATGGCCCCTACGAGACCTTGGCTGGCTACTTCCTGGCCCAAACCGGTCGGATGGGGCAGGTGGGCGACGTGGTCCACTCCGACGACGGGTATGACATGGTGGTGACCAAGGTGGACGGACGGCGCATCGAGACCATCGAGGTCAGACGGCGGCAGGAAGCCGAGGACCAAGACAATGATAATGACAACGAAGCCGGCCAATCCGAAGAGGGTCGAGGCGATGCTGTGACCAAAGCCTAGCTATCTCCTCTAGCCTGTGCTCGGCTTACAGTCAGCCGGCGGCCGCCCCTCATGCCAGTCAAGGAAAAATGACTGTCAGCGTAGCGAATGGTCAGTGAACGATATCACTGGATGATTCGCGCAAAATCCAAGCGTTTCCTTGCCTTTTCCTCTAGTCTGGAGATACAGGGCCGGGCTTGACCCGGCCATAGGCATGATTTCATAATCTAAGGAGCGATTATGGCATTGAACTTCACCGTACCGGGACTCGACGAAGCGACCAGCGAAAAGGTCATCGCCATCCTGCAGAGCCGTCTGAGCCAGGAACAGGAGACTGCCCTGATTCTCAAGCACGCCCACTGGAACATGAAGGGCAAGGAATTCATCGGCATCCACGAGATGATGGACCCCGAAGTCGATTCGGTGCTGAACATGGCCGACGAGACCGCAGAGCGCATCGCCACTCTGGGCGGCTCCCCCGCCGGACGTCCCGACGACATCATGAAGAACCGCGACTGGGATGGCATCACCATGACCGGCCGCCAGGATGCCTTGGACTACCTGAAGGCCCTGGACACCTACTACACCACCTTCATCAAGCGCGATCGCGAGGCCATCAAGGAGCTGGACGACCTGGACGTCATCAGCTCCAACATCGTGCAGGATCACGTGCAGGAGCTGGAGCACTTCCAGTGGTTCATGCGCAGCCATCTGTTCTGAGTTACTGAGTCACTCGATTACTGAGTTCTGAGAGCTCATCGCCGCCCTGACAGGCGGTATGCCAGCGGCCTTGCATCGTAAAGGTGCGGGGCCGCTGGCATAACTCTTTGAACGAGATAGAATTGACCTTTGGGAGACGGCCGGGCGCCGCCTCATGCCGGGAAGACTGGTCGGCCATGGAAGACTGAACCCTACCCGCCCGACCAGGAGCATCATGTCGCCCACGCCCACATTCCCAGTCAATAGACGTCGTCAGGATTGTGACGATTCGAATTCGCAACAGAATCCCAAACCTTTGGATTCCAAACCATCAAATAACCAGCCATCAAATCCCCGACATAGGCTGGACGGATCTAACAGGGATCAGCATAACCGACTTCATTCCTTGAACTTCTTCGCCGTCCTGTCATCTTTGGCAGAAAACGATCGGATCACCGGCCTATTCATGATGGTATGCGCCTTAGCCGGGCTGATTCTTGCCAATCTGCCAGAAATCGGGCCGGGGCTGAACGCTCTGGCCGCTTGGGTTCCTCTGGACCTGCCGGGCGGACTCAACCTGCCCCTGAAGGATTGGATACAGGACGGGCTGCTGACCATATTCTTCCTGACCATAGGCCTTGACCTGCGCCAGGAGGCTGCCACGGGCACTCTGCGCGACCACAGGCAGGTCCTGCTGCCCATGCTGGCTGCCCTAGGCGGTGTGGCCGTTCCGATTCTGATCTACTGCCTGCTCAACCAAGGCTCCCCTACCGGGTTGCGTGGCTGGGCCGTCCCAACGGCCACCGATGTAGCCTTCTCTCTGGCAGCTCTACAACTGCTCCTGCCCAAGGCCGGGCCCGCCCTGCAGGCCTTTTTAATGACTCTGGCCATCTTCGACGACCTGAT
Organism: Bifidobacterium sp. ESL0819; assembly: GCF_052606245.1. NCBI lineage: Bacteria > Bacillati > Actinomycetota > Actinomycetes > Bifidobacteriales > Bifidobacteriaceae > Bifidobacterium > Bifidobacterium sp. ESL0819. The sequence continues at coordinate 678,446 of NZ_CP199587.1, read as the reverse complement.
CGGCGTCCTGCTGATAGCTCTGGGCTACTCCAGCTCGGGACAACCGGGCTGGCTGCCAGTCTGCCTAGTCGGCCTTATGGTCTGGACATTGCTGGTCCGAGCGGCGAACCGTTCCGCCCAGATTTGGCGACCCTTGATGCTGATCTGCCTGCTGGGCGCTCTTTCGGGCGGTCTACTGGCCTGGTACGGCCTCTTCAAGGCTGGAATCCACCCTGTGCTGGCAGGAGTAGCGATGGGACTATTGACCCCTGTCACCAAGCCGAACGATGCGGGAACGGACACAACAGAAGCGGAAGCAGCAGAGTCTTCGACCAATACTGCGCCAAACAGAACTGCGCCAGCCGAGCACAGACCGACCTGGGCAGAACCAGCCGGGACAGAGTCGACCGGAACCAACCCCGCTGATGCCAAACCAGCTGGGACTGAGACAACTGAGACTGAGACGGATTACGGTCGGAAATCATCGCCTGCCGAAAAGCTGGATCACCTGCTGACCCCTTTGAGCGCCTTGGTGATCCTGCCCCTTTTCGCCTTCTTCTCGCTGTCCATCTCCCTGGATCGGCTAGGACTCGGACTGCTGACCGACAGGGTCTTTCTGGGCGCCACGCTGGGATTGGCCTTGGGCAAACCCCTAGGGATCCTGACCATGCTGGTCCTGGCAGGTCATCTTGGGTTGCGGCGACCGGCCGGCTCCACGACCGGGAACATGATAGGTCTCTGCCAGCTTTGTGGAATCGGCTTCACCATGTCTTTCCTGATCGCCAACCTTGCCTTCGCTGGATCCCCTCACCTGGAGTCAGCCTTGCTGGGCGTGCTGGCAGGGTCAGTCCTGTCCGTGCTCATCGTGGCCGTCGGGACCATTCCTGGTCGGCTACGGTCAGCCAGGCGCGTCTCGTCCTGACACAAGACTCATCCCCGTCAGAATCAGCCCATGCCAGCCGTGGTTCCCCACAGAATTGCCCCCCCTACTCCAGACTCAGCTGCGACGGTAGAGCTTGGTGTAGGAGCCCTCGGCTCGGGGACGGACCACAATCTGGTCGATGTCCACGGTGTCGGGCTGCTCCAGGGCCCAGGTGACACATCCGGCAATATCGTCGGCGGTCAACGGGTCGGGCACCCCGGCGTAGACCGCATCAGCCCGGTCGCTATCCCCGCCGAAGCGCTTCAGGGAGAACTCATCGGTGTGGACCAAGCCAGGGGCGATGTCGACCACGCGCACCGGCTGACCAATCAGCTCCAGCCGCAGAATGCGGGCCATGACTCGTTCCGCCGCCTTGGAGGCGCAGTAACCGCCGCCGCCCTCGTAGGGCTCAATGCCTGCCGTCGAGGAGATGACCAGGACCGTACCCTCCGACTCTTGCAGGGCCGGGAGCAGCTTCTGGACGACCCGCAGGGTGCCGATGACGTTCAGCTCGTACATGCCGCGCCAGTCGTCCAGGCTGGAAGTAGCCACCGGATCCTTTCCGAAGGCTGCACCTGCACAGTTGACCAGAGCCTTGACCGGCCCGCCCTTAAGCACTGCATCGACGGCCGCCTGTGTTGACTCCTCGTCAGTCACATCGCAGACCTCATAGGTGAAGTGCTGACCCAGCTGGTCGGCCAAGGCCTTGAGCTTGTCCTCGCGTCGAGCCAGGCCGACCACCTTCCAGCCCTTGTCCACCAGGACCTGCGCGCTAGCCTGGCCAATGCCGCTGGAGGCACCGGTCACCACGGCGCGCTTGATTGTCTTCTGAGATTCCGTCATCTTGTCCGCTCCTTCATGATTGATTGCCTCGGATCGACTCCACAAGCATCTTCCGGTCGCAGGGACGCTACCCAACTGCTGCAGACCGCCCCTATGCCTCAACGCTAGCGCACCAGCATGGGCTGCGGCAGTCTCCCTCCTGTCTTCGAAGACGAATGTGGCGCATTGCACCAGCCCTGAGTAGGATCAGCACGAATCTAAAACAGATTGGCTGAGTCAGAACAGAGCAAAGTCAAATCGGGCTGAATCAGCACGTATAGTCAGATTGGATCAGGGCAGACAGGACGCATCCAAAGCCAATCCAACTTCACACCAGAAGACCCAGCAGGGGTTCGGACGCGGAATCATCAGCATGCCGTAGGTTCATAATTTACAAGCTCACAGTGCACAAGTTCAGGACTCACATGGAGTTCTTGGCTCCGCAAGTCATAGCTTCAGATATCTAAGCCTCTGGGTCACAAAGCCAGATAACGGTTGAGCCGACGACGGCGCTCGGTCCAGTCGGGCATATAGCGATCCATCCGCGCACGGAAGCCAGGGCCGTGACCATGCTCGTAGAGGTGGGTCAGCTCGTGGACCAGCACGTACTCCAGCAGCTCAGGATCCAGCCAGGCCAGGTCAGTGTTGAGCCGGATGCTGGCAGTGGCAGGGGTGCAGGAGCCCCAGCGGGTTTTCATCTTCCGCAGACTGATGCGCTCAGGCCGACGACCCACCACGGGGACCCACCGATCAAGCAGAGTCGGCAGCCTCTCCCGGAGGATTCTCTTGGCTTCGGCCTCGGACCGCTCTGGCGGCAGCTGACCATCGGCTCCGGGTTGGGCGTAGACATCGCGCGAACGGGCCAGACGTTCTCTAGTGGTTGCGATCCAGCGACGCTTGCCGTCGATAAAGGCACGGATCTGGTCATCGCAAAGCTTCAAAGGCGCCGTCACCTCAAGATGGCCGTCGGGTGGCTTGACGCGCAGATAGACGTTGGCGATCCGCTTTTTGATGACCAGAACAGTCTCGCCACCGACCTCCAACCGCTCCGACCGGACTGGTTCCGCACGCCGTTTCCGCCTCATGACCCCCATTCTTCCGTCAAGACGCGACGCGACGCCGCCGAGATTGACTTGAGAGGACGCTATGGTAAGCTATCCATTTGTGTGATTCTTCGGTCACATGGCATGGGCCTGTAGCTCAGCTGGTTAGAGCGCATCCCTGATAAGGATGAGGTCGGAGGTTCAAGTCCTCCCAGGCCCACGCATTTCTTGCGCAGTTGAAGTTCTTTCACATTCACGGGGCTATGGCGCAGCTGGTAGCGCATCTGCTTTGCAAGCAGAGGGTCGCCGGTTCGAATCCGGCTAGCTCCACTTTATCGCTTTGGAAACATTGAGTTTTCAGGGCTTTTTGCTTTTCCGGGTTTGGTCGTTCAGACACGATTGGACACGATGGCCGCAGACCTTGCCTGGTCCACAGCGTTCGCCACCTCTCCCAGCCTTTCAGGCCACAGGGCACGATATGTGTTCAGGATCTCGCTGGCGCTTGCGTGGATTGACTGAAAGTGAATGGAATCTTCGCATCGGCTCCGCTCGCAATCACTATGTTTGATGCATGTATGGCACAAAGCGAATGCACAATCATGGCTCTCGTACATGCCCACCGCTCAAATGCCAGAGAGCCAGATTCGTGTATGTCAGTTATGACCAAATATCCAAATATATTCCGGCGCTGCACGTATAGTCAGTACCCAGACGCCCTAAGCACATCTGCCGCACCGTAAGTATGGTGAAAACTGAGATTCCTATAGTTCTAGGATTCCCGTTTTGAGAGCATCCATACCATGTGCCGATTCTTGCTTCATTTCATGCCCAATTGATTCTGGCCCTGCCATCGTCCAGAAGATTATCCCAAATTCGTAGTGCAAAGGATCCACCGATCCTGCAACCTGTATAAGTCAGAAAAGGATAAGACAACCCTCAACCTTTGTACCGATTTACACTGTAGTATTTGCCAGTTCCTAGACCTCTGAAACAATAAGAAACACTTGATATTCACCATTGCTGATTATTTTTGGATCTTGGCCTTCCTGCCGCATTGTCACTTATCCAATGCTGTTCATTCGCATAGCTAAGCACACCAACGGTGACGGCTTTTCAATATGATGAATTGATCAAGAGAACAGAGGCATGGGGGTTCCGGCCACTGGGTAGTCCTGTAAGATAGGAGCCTTCCACTAGCTCACTGATTCAATCGGCCAGGTCTTGTTGGTCCACTACGCCCAGACTGCTATCGACCCGTTTACGATTCGGGTAGCAGCCCGATTCGTCTTTGTGGCGGTTAAACATACCATAGTGCAGGAAGAGCAAATAGCGCCATAATCATGAAAGCAAACCCAACTAATAACCGGATGCCTGACCTTCTGTAGTGCCGAATGCTCTACCCGAATTCATACTGAAACAGATGGCATAGATAGTGGCTGCAACCGGCTTATAAAGAATAAACGCTATTAACCATCCAGCGGATTGACGCAAAGATAAAAGAGATCCGGTTAACTTGGCAGAACTATCACCCACAAGAGTCAGCGCTAATACTTGAGCGCCGCCAGCGACATCGGCTAATGCCTGCTGCAGAGCCATTCGACGACAAGTCGAATCGTATGCGTCTCTCCGGCAACGTATAATTGTAAGTTGACCGGCCGGGGAAGTGTGCTCAGCCTCACACCAGCTCTTATTCAGGTGAACGATTGAACTCTCACCTGAACCACCATGAGCGCCCACGATCCATAGGACAACCTTAAGGAAACTATAAGTTCTCTTTTAACCTATACGCTTATCCTGCAAAAGGCATCAATCTGCGCCATTGGGAGACTAGCCCGCTTTAGGCACTCTAGGTGCTTTAAACACATTAGACTACTTAGACGGTTCAGCAGATTTAGACACTTTAGACGCTATATCATTAACAATATATCGCGCCAACGTAGAGTAAACATCGCTTTTGGCTAGTTCTGGTTGTAGCTTCTCTGGTGACTTACCAACTAGTTTTCTTGCCTCTCCTCCAGGTCGGCTGAAAGCATATACTGGCGCGGCCCGGTATAACTTATGAAACAAGTTGTATTCATCGGATATGCCTTTCATCCCGCCAATAAAAACCGCTGCAACCGGCTTTGATTCTGTCAGCATCTGACAACGCATTTTTTTTAGACTTCTGGGCGCGAATTTCGGGTCCGGCGGCTCATCACCAATTCGATCTGTCCAGTTAATCTCGCCTATTCCTTTATCCTGGTATCTCTTTGTCTCGACAGGCAAAACGTCTTCGAAAGCTCTCGATTGATAAACAATAATTCGCTGATCACGCTCTTCTGGCTGCTCCGTAGCAGTGTCGCTCTCTTCTGGCTGCTCCGTAGCAGTGTCACTCTCTCCTAATTGCTCCGTAGCAATTTTATACTTTCCTAAGTGCTCCGTAGCAACATAAAGAAGTAAAGGTGCAATCGTTGGATGTGCTGCAGTAACTAATTTGCCGCCATTTTGGAGAACAGCACGCGCTACCGCAACCACAGCATCAGTTATCCCGAGACGGTCAAAGCTTCCCTTCCATCGTTCCGGATCTGGAATGCTGGCGGAAATAAAAATAGTCGAATCTGATAACCGATTGTTCAAATCGTTAGTAACTGTATTCACCATTTGCCTCCAATCGTGTCCTCTGAAAAGAAATCAAGTCTCTTACCGCGAATAACCCATTTAAGGTGGCCTCTTCTCGACTTACTTAAATGCCTTGCGGCATGAACAAGCTGGGCTGATGCCTTTTTATTAATGTGGTTTCGGATTTTATCTAGATGCTGTAAATCTTCACAAGTCGGCAACCGCGGCGTCACACAAACAATTGAGCGCTTTTTATTTGCACCAGTGATGTCCAGCGCCCAATCCTTTAGAGGCACACAGCTAGCCCCCGTATCTCTGGCAGATTCTTGAATTCCTATTAAAAGGTTTTTTCGTCTTCTTACAATCGCGTATGCGTGAGCTTCTTCTATCTTATCAATGATTTTCACGATTGCAGATGGAGTGAAGATATCATATCCATGTCCGTCCTTTACAATGTCACCCCGTTTTAAGATCAGCCGAGGAAGACCGGCGCTACCAGGAACCTGCTTAGGCTTTCCGGGCCATTGAATGATTAGTATCCCCATTACATGGGAGAGCGCATAATCAACTTCGTCATAGACCCATTTCGAATTGTGCGCATCAGGTGTTTCAAGCAATAGCAAAAACGCAAAATCTTCAAGCACGTCTGCTATTTTTTCCTGAACCGCTTCTCCTGGTTGTATCGAAAACCGATCAATGAAAGGTTTGAACGTATGATGAGTCAGTTCATCATGTAATTGTTCCGCCGCAGCAAGACCGTCAGCCCGCCTATGGCTGATAAATACCCGTCTATCGCGCTCCTCAATACCGAGCTGCCCCAGCACTATGCGCGCAAGTTGCTTCGCTGAATCTTTACTCGACCATTTAAAACCATTGAATTTAGATGCCTCATGAGGAATTTGAGCTCCAAATTTTTTGGATTTATTGACGACGGGTATAACTACTAATCCTTGATTCACAGCACTTTGGAGTTGTGACTTTATCAGCGCATCGTTTTTTGTATTCTTCCCGCCGAAGAGCAATACGAGAGACGGTGTTGCACCGGTTGCGGGATTTTCCCCCAAACGAACCTCTACTGATTCATTAATACCAAGTTCTATAAGCTCATTATTAATTGTATTTTGAAGCTTCTTGCGCCTTTTTTGACATCCTATCACCTGCACTTTATATATGCTTGCCATAGCAGAACTCCCATAATTTATACATTATTTATATAAATAAGCACTCCAAGATCATGAACAGCTAAGATTTTCTTCTTGCAACGCCCGGCTATTATTAACAAAACAAGCTTTCGCTACTCGATTATTGAATGCGGTTTCAATATCAGATCGTAGAGCCAATAGGGATAGAGGGTACATACAGCAATGTGCATATGAATTTTCCGGGTTTTCCGCACTCCAGTTGTCTGCGATTCGCATGGGAAGATGTGCCCAGTTCTGTACAGACGGAAGGGGGTAGACGAGCAGTCCGTTTCTTTTATTGTTAGTGTCATTCCTCAATGAGGAAGATATTTCCCAGTCAACAAATTTCCGCGTCCATGTACACCGACCCAAAAGAACGATGGTCACAGTTGAGTCTGTGAGATACTTTTCACGAATCCGACGTTTAATGTAGTCTTCATCAGCACTATTAACGAAATCATCATCAACCGTCACGCCGACTGAACGGGCTATAAATTCAGACCCAAACACCTCAATGAATTGTTCGACTTCAGGCATATCATCAACATGATATGAAATAAAACATTTGTGGCGCTTGGGGTCATTCTTCCTGGACGCTGCCCGATCTGCAACCCGCTGCAATCGTAGCATCTCAGCAGTAGTCGACATTTCTCTCCTTTGTTAAATGCCTCTAAGGTAGAACTCTAACAACACCCGTATCCGCACTATTACATGTTTTAATTTAAAACTTACATAAGTTTAGCCGTAAAACAACGAAACTTACTAACGCACTTTCCCCTTCAAACTTATTAGAATTGAGCTCATCGTATCATTCTGTAAGCATATTCTTTGTTTCGATGTCTTATCAAAAAGTGACGGGGAAATAGCTTAATCCTACCTCGTAACTACTCTTTTACTTTTGTAAGTTTTTGACTGTGTCCATGATGTAGTCTCTGCTCAACAAGGCAATCCATACCATCTTAGCTTGTGAGACGAAACACAAGTCGAATGCTGTATCCATAGATCCCACACTCGCTAATCCGTCAAAAGGAATCTGCGCTTCCCCAATAATTTTAGATGATTGCAGACCATGAACTATGCTTGTCCTAATATTATCAATCTTCAATATATCCGATCTAACTCTGCATTCTGCATTGTTGTCAACGCTTAGACGAAAGGCCGATGGAGGTTTGGCTCTGATTAAATTATCATATAGCGGTACTCACGGCGAGAACACGCAAAAGTTGTAAAATATCTTTCTCAGAACTTATATGAAGCGCACTTTCCTTTTACTGGGCTAGTATATAGCAATTACAGCTAGAACCTTGTTTGGGAATGGACCGATCCTGGTCCGAATTGCGTAAGTAGTATCATAGCGACAATCACAAGTTTGGATCGGTATTATGCGCCTCATCACTACGCTAGAGTTCACGCAGAGATAAGCTTGCCATCATCTAAGGTCAGTAGACGATCAACCCTGGCTAGGACCGAGGGACGATGGGAGACAATCAGGCAGGTACGGTCGCCCTTCCGCTCGATCAGGCTGGTCAGAACCCGGCCCTCCAAGAGAGCATCCATGTTGCTTGTAGGCTCGTCCAAGAACATTAGAGGCGCCGAACTCAAAAAGGCGCGGGCCAAGGCCACCCTTTGCCGTTGCCCTTCGGACAGATCCGAGCCGTTGTCGGCTAGCAGGTGATCCAAGCCGTCGGGCAGCTGGTCGATCAGATCATCCAAGCAGGCATCATAGGCCGCCTGCTCAATATCCTCTCGGCTAGCATCCGGCCGGGCCAGGGCGATGTTGTCCGCCAGCGTGAGGCTAAATATATAAGTATCCTGGCTCACCAGTGTCTGCTGGACACGCAAGTCGGCGGTGCGAATGGTTTCGATAGGCAGGCTGGAGACGGTCAGATCCCCGCCGCTGCGCTCTTGGAACCGCATCAGCAAGTCGATCAAAGTGGACTTGCCGACTCCATTGGCCCCCTGAACGCCGATCAACTCACCATGTTTGATGGAAAGATCGAGATTATCCAAAATCGCAATTCGACCGCCATATTCATTCGGGTCGGCCTTGCCTGGATCGTTCTTACCTGTGTCAGTCTTGCCAGCGTAGGAGAAGGAAACTGCCCTGGCTTCCTCTCCGGTGAACTCCGTCAGGGGATTCCCATGATCGGATTCCACCTCGCGCACAGGAGGCTCCTTATCCAAAAGCAAGAAAACCCGCCGGGCGGCAGCCAAGGTGGGCTGCAGGCCAGCGCCTAGCCGGGCCACAGGTATCAGAGGAGCAAAGGAAGAGAGGAAGCCGACTAGCCCGATCATTCCTCGAGCCGGATCCACCAACCCTTTAGAGCCAAGCCAGCAGGTCATCAGCGTGAAGATTCCAGCGCAGATCAGAGTGACCACGATGGTGACCATATCGTTGGCGATGGTCCGCTCAGTGGTGCGCCTCCGAGCATCCAGCATCTGGCCCGTAGCGGCTTCCACCCGGCGACGGGTATTCCCCAGAGCCCCCAACCCCGCCAGCTCGGTGCGGCCCTGTAGGGTCTCCAGAAGCAGAGAGTGCAAATTGGCCTGGGCCGTTCGCTCTTTCACGGCTACCTTGAAAGTAGGTCTAGCACTCAGCATGGGGATGAGCAGACCGACGATGAGGTAGGAGACCAGGGCGGCCAGGCCAATCCAGGGCGAGAGCCAGGTGAGCAGAGCCAGGTTGGCCAAGGAAGTCAATAAGGCGATGGCGATGGGTGAAAGCGTATGGGCGTAGAAAATCTCTAGCAGCTCGATGTCGTTGGTGATCACCGTCACCATGTCTCCGCGCGCCTGGTCGCGCAGGCCGGCCGGAGCCAGGGAGCGCATCTTGTCGAAGACCGTCGTGCGGATATCGCGAAGCATGCTGAAGGCCATTTCGTGGTTGTAGTACTGCTCCCCGTAGGCCATGACCCCCCGGCTAAGAGCGGTCAGAACCGCCACGAGTGCCCAGATCACCCACTGGCCATTGAGTAGTGGCCAGTCCATGACCAGGCCGATCAGGGCCGCAGCAGCAGTCATCATGCTCCAAACTGCAAAGAGGTGACCCAGGCTGCCGCAGAGGATGGCCTTGCCCTCCGTGCTGGTCAGAGGCTTCATCAGCCGGGCCATGCGGCGCATCATTGCTAGATTGCCGGTGGTCTGCTGCATGTCATCACTCCCCGTCCTCATACTGGGCCTGCTCCTTCCACTGGGCCGCGAATGCGCCTCCGACATCCATCAGTTCGCAAAAGCCGCCGCTCTCCGCCAAACGACCCTTCTGCAGGAAGAGGATGGAATCGGCATTGCGGACCCCGGCCAAACGGTGGGTGATGGTCAGGACCAGGGACTCCTTGCCCAGCGCATCCATCAGGGCTGCCAATGTAGCGTCATGCTCTCGATCCACAGCGCTGGTGGCCTCATCGAAGATATAGAGAGGGGAACGCCGCAGGAGCCCGCGGGCAATGCACAGGCGCTGACGCTGCCCTCCGGAAAGGTTGCCCCCCTCAGGGTCGATGTGAGCGTCCAGCCCGCCCTTGCTCTGGACAAGACCGGTCAGGCCGACCTGGTCCAGCGCATCCAGCAGCTCCGAATCCAAATAGCCAAGTCCGGCTGGGTCGAGGTTCGACCTGATGGTCCCGGTGAAGAGGTGGTCGGTTCCCCGAACCATGGTCTGGAGGCCGACCAGGTCCTCGCGCGACAGATCGCTGATCTGGCGCCCGCCAATGGTCAGATCTCCGGCATACCCCTGAAGGCGCCCGGACAGCAGGCCCGCCAGGGTGCTCTTGCCGGAGCCCGAAGCGCCAACCAGCCCCACATGCCCCTTGGCTGGCAGGTCGAAGTTCAGGTCAGTCAGGGCCTGGAAGCCGTCAGAATAGGTGTAGGTCAAATCGCGAGCGCGGATGCCCGACGAATCGTCGTCAAACATATCTGCCTGCTCCGAGCCTGATTGCACAGAACCAGCATTCTGCATCCTGGCATCAGTTGAACCCGATGCAGGAATATCGGCAGAACCCGGTGCAAGAATTTGGACATCACTCAAAGCAGGTTTCGAGACAGATCCCTGTGCAGGCATTTGGACAGTATCCGATGCAGGTTTCAGAGCAGACTTCGAGGCGGATTCCGTGCCAGACTCCCGAACTGCTTCCTCAGATGTTTCAAGACCCGCTTCCTTAGCCGCTTTCTCAGATGCCCCCAGAATCGTTTCAGAAGCCGCTTCCTCAGATGCACCCAGAATCGGTGCCGAAGTCGTTTCCAGAGCCACTTTCTTGCACAACTCAGGAGTCGTCCCTGGATCCGTCGACCTCTCGTCGCCCCCCTGCCGCGCTTGGAGAATATCATCAATGGCCTTGCCCTGCTTGATGGCGACCATGCCGGAATGCATCATGTAGACCAGCTGCCGCTCAGGAGCGAAGAGCCGGACCCCGGCCAGTGCGACGACCAGGCAGGACAGCACTCGAGCGGGTCCGCCCTGCCCGACCAGGACCGTGGCTGCGACCGCCAGGATGAGGCTGGTGTAAATGACCACGTCGGCCTTGATCAGCGAGCGCAGCTGCCCTCCCAGGACCCCCATGGTTATCCGGCGGAATCCCTCGGACTCCTCGGCCAGATCGTCGGCCTGCCGCTGGTCTGCCCCGAAGATCTTCAAGGTGTTGAGCCCCCTCAGGGCGTGCTCGAAATGGACGCCGACCTTGTCGTACTTGCGTAGTTGACCCAGCTGTACCTTGATGTTTTCGCCCATAGTGGGCTTGGAAGCCAGGGGCAGGGCCACCATGCCAATCACGACGATCCCCGCAGCCAGGGGGCTGACAGGCAGGAGGACGGCCAGGGCCACGACCAGCATCAGGCCGGTCTGGACCAGGGCCGGAAGGTAGGCCGTGAAGTAAGAGACGACCGATTTGACCCCCTCGGTCGAAAGCCTGGCGAAGGTCTGCGCTGGAACGCCCAGGTCGTCCTCCTGCCTGTTGGGGTCGAACACGGATAGATACAGGGCCTGGGAGAGCGCCTTGCCCATCCCCTCGGCCAGCCGGGCGCTGACAAATCTGGCGACCGCCTGGGTCAGAAGCCGAACCAGGATGAGCCCGCCTATCAAGACCGCCAGGGGTCCGGGCCGACCCGGCACCCAGGCAAGGGCATGAGGAACAGGCAGACCAAGGGAACGGCCCACGGCCGCAATGGCCACCGGCAGGAGGAGAATCTCCGCCAGCGCGCCGATCGTCTGCAGGAAGGCCAGCAGAAGGCTGGCGCCCATCCTGGCTCCCGGTAGATGAAGTAGTCGCTTGCTGATCATGCCTGTCCTTCGTGCCGCCTTTCTGATACGCACCTCTCAGTGGACCCTAACAAAGTCCCTGCGCGCCAGGCAATACCTTTATTGTGAAGCCCTGGCAAGAGACATAAAAAACTATCATTTACTTTCCCGCGCAGTCCTCCTAAAATTGACGGCGCAACCTGACATCGGCGGATATGGCCTAGAGCCGAGCGACCGCCACCCAGACGGGAGCGATCCTTTATGAAAGCACTGAAGACAAAAGACCTGGTCAACGTCGGCATTTTCACGGCCCTCTATTTCGTCAGCATGGCGATAGGCAACTTCATCGCCGTCTTCCTGGCGGGCCTGGTCATGCCCGGCCTGTCCTCCCTCTTCATCCCCGCTGTGGTCGGGCTGGTCTCCGGCCCGGTCTACATGCTGATGATCCGCCGCGTGCCCAGGTTCGGGGCCATCACCATTGTCGGCGTCATCATGGGCCTCTTCCTGCTGGTCTTCGGCCACTTCGCCCTCTCTTTCATCCCCTACGCCTTCTGCGGCCTGCTGGCTGATCTGGTTCAGTCCTCGCTCGGGGAGAGCCGTCCCAACCTGGCCCGTTACCTGAGCTACGTCATCCTCACCTTCGGCTGCACCGGCCCCGTGCTTCCCCTCTGGTTCATGAAGGATGCCTACGTGGCCAGCCTGGTCCGCCGAGGCAAGAGCCAGGAGTACATCGACGGGGTCTTCGCACCCATCACCGGAGCCACCTTCCTGGTCTGCATTCTGGCCACCCTGGTCGGCGCCCTGCTCGGGGCATGGATAGGCGCCCGGATCGTTGACCGGCATTTCAACCGGATACCCGCCAAGCAATGAGGTCCATCTCCATCTACACCAGATTCCTGCTGGTCATCTTCGCCAATGCTCTGATCTTCGTCACCCTGCCCACACCCTTGGTTCTGGCCATCAACATCTACTTCTGCAGCTTCCAGGTCATCGTGGGCAGAGTCAGGAAGGGCCAGGCCTGGCTTATGGTCTGTCTGGTCTTCGCCCTGGGCGCCTCCCTGGCCATGGTCTTTCCCGAGAATCTGCCGGGGCATTACCTGCTCTTCCTCTTCGTCGGCGTGGGCAGGATTCTCCCCTTGATGCTGGTCGCGGCCTTCATGATGGGCACCACCAAGGTCTCGGAGCTGGTCTACCTGTTGCGCAGGATCCATGCCCCCCAGTGGCTGGTCATCCCCGTAAGCGTGCTCTTCCGCTTCTTCCCGACCGTCAGGCATGACTATGCCCAGATCAGACGGGCCATGAAGTTCAGGGGGATCGCGGTCACCACCGGCGATATGGTTCGGCATCCGATGCGAACCATGGAGTACATCTACGTCCCCCTGCTCAACAACGCCACCAATGTGGCCTCCGACCTGACCTCGGCCGCCCTGACTAGGGGGATCGGCGACCCCGGTCCCAAGACCTCCATCGAAAGAATCGCCTTTACCGGGCTGGATGCGCTCATGTGTGCCCTGGGTCTGGTCCTTATGGGATGTGGAGCCTATGTTGCAATGCACCAGGCTTAGCTTCACCTACGAGGATGCCAGCAGACCATCCCTCAAGGAGGTCTCCTGCCGGATAGGCCAAGGACGGCTGACCGTAGTCACCGGGCCGAGCGGCTGTGGCAAAACCACCCTGTCCAGGGTCATCAACGGCCTGATTCCCGAACTTTACGAGGGCAAGCTGGAGGGAGAGTGCCTGATCGGGGATGAACCCACCACGGCCCGGCCCATCTACCGGCTTTCAGAGCAGGTGGGATCGGTCTTCCAGAACCCCAAGACACAGTTCTTCACCACCGACGTCCGCAGCGAGCTGGCCTTTCCCTTGGAGAACACCGGGGTCCAGCCGGAGGCCATCCGGGAGCGCATAGACCAGGTGGCCGACCTCTTCGGCATCGCCCCGCTTATGGAACGGGACATCTTCTCCCTGTCCGGGGGCGAGAAGCAGATGATCGCCATCGCCTCCTCCTGCATGATGGACCCGCAGATCCTGGTCCTGGACGAGCCCTCCGGCAACCTGGACGTCGAGGCAGTGGCCAGCCTGGCGCAGATTCTGCGCCGCCTGAAGGACCAGGGCTTGACCATGGTCCTGATCGAGCACCGCCTCTACTACCTGGACGGCCTGGCCGACGACTTCCTGGTCATGAAAGACGGCAGGCTGGCGGAGCACCTGACCCCGGCCGCCATGAGGGGGCTGGATGGTCCGAGCCGTCAGGCCATGGGGCTGCGGGCGCTGAACCTGGATGCAACCGAGAATGCGAGCGCCCCTGCCAAGGTCATCACCGAGAAGGCCTCCGACCTACTCCGGGTCAGGAATCTTAGCTATGCCTACCACCACGACTGGGCTCCTGCCTTGGATGTGGACGACCTGACCCTTTCCAGCGAGGACATCACCGGCATCATTGGCCGCAACGGAGCCGGTAAGAGCACCTTTGCATCGGTCCTGACCGGACTGCTCAAGCCTGGCGACAGGTCGGAAATCAGCCTGAATGGGACGAAGCAGACAGCCAGGGAGCGCGTCGAAGACTCCTACATGGTCTTTCAGGATGTCAACTACCAGCTCTTCAGCGAGACCGTCGAAGGCGAAATGCTCCTTGGAGCCAGGCGGACCGATCTCTTCAATGAGGTGGCGCGAAAGCTGGACTTGGAGCGGCTCCTGGGCCGGCACCCCAACACCCTCTCCGGCGGAGAAAAGCAGCGGGTGGCCATCGCAGCCGCCATACTCTCGGGCAAGCGTCTGGTCGTTCTGGATGAGCCCACCAGCGGCCTGGACCTGCTCCACATGAACCAGGTGACCGGGATGATCCGCTACATGCGCTCCCTGGGGGTCATGGTGATCGTCATCTCGCACGACCAGGAGTTCCTGGCCCAGACCTGCCAGCGGTTCATCACCTTCCGTCAGGGCAGACCGGTCAGAGACAGCCGCAGACTGGGCAACCTCCTGCAAGCCCTCTGAGCCTCCGAGCCTTTGCCAGGTCGGTAAACATGACGCCTCCCGGCAGGCGGTTCTCCTATGCTCCGGACCCCGCAAACGTATACAGTAGTGGGGAACAGAGCATCAGGGGGCGTCCCTCGCGTCGGACGGCCCCGCCGCGCGGCCAGGGTTACGAGAGGGCATGATGGGCTATATCGACGTCATCGGAGAGACGAAGCGGTATGCGACCGGCGAGACGACCATCGTGGCCAACAATGCCGTCACCTTCTCCATCGAGAAAGGCGAGCTGGTGGTCATCCTCGGCGCCTCAGGGGCGGGCAAGTCGACCGTGCTGAACATTCTGGGCGGCATGGACACCTGCAACGAGGGCCAGGTGATCGTGGACGGGAAGGACATCGCCGGCTATGACGCCCGGCAGCTGACCACCTACCGCCGCTATGACGTGGGCTTCGTCTTCCAGTTCTACAACCTGGTGGCCAACCTGACCGCCCGGGAGAATGTGGAACTGGCCTCGGAGATCGTGGACAACGCCGCCGACCCGGTCCAGACCCTGATCGACGTGGGCCTGGGCGATCGGATCGACAACTTCCCCGCCCAACTTTCCGGCGGCGAGCAGCAGCGCGTGGCCATCGCCCGGGCCGTGGCCAAGAACCCAAAGATCCTGCTCTGCGACGAACCCACTGGCGCCCTGGACTACAGGACCGGCAAGCAGGTGCTGCGCATCCTCCAGGACCAGTGCCGCAAGAAGGGCGCCACCGTGGTCATCGTCACCCACAACGCGGCCATCGCTCCCATCGCCGACAGGGTCATCCGCATGCACGATGCCCGGGTCCAGGCCGTGCAGACCAATGACAGCCCTGAAGACATCGAAAACGTGGAGTGGTGAGGATGCAGCCCGTCAGGAAGGTGCTCTGGCACGACATCCGGGTCTCCCTGCGCAAGTCTCTGGGACGGTTCATCTCCATCGTCTGCCTGGTGGCGCTAGGCTCCTTCGCCCTGGTCGGACTGAGCGTGACCGGGCCGGACATGCGGCAGGCCGGCAACGCCTACCTGTCCAGCCACCATCTGGCCGACCTGATGGTCATCAGCAGCTACGGGCTGGACCAGGAGGATCGGGATGCGATCGATACCGCCCCTGGCAATTCGGGAATCGAATACGGGTATCTGAAGGATGTGGTGCTCAAGGGGACCGACGAGAGCCTGCGCATCTACTCCGCCCCCGGCCGGATCTCCACCTATGAGCTGGTCGAAGGATCCATGCCGGCCAGGCCTGACCAGATAGCGGTCGA
This sequence comes from Bifidobacterium sp. ESL0819, assembly GCF_052606245.1. Taxonomy (NCBI): domain Bacteria; kingdom Bacillati; phylum Actinomycetota; class Actinomycetes; order Bifidobacteriales; family Bifidobacteriaceae; genus Bifidobacterium; species Bifidobacterium sp. ESL0819. The sequence goes on along the minus strand of NZ_CP199587.1, from coordinate 662,412 downwards.
CACCGCCCTGGCCGAAAGCCACCCTATCGGCAGCAGCATCCAGGTAGACGAAAAGGCCGACCAGCTGGGCAGGAAGGTCCTGAGACACCACAGGCTTCGCGTGGTGGGCACAGTCAGGTCAACCGAGATCCTGAGCAAGGTCAACATGGGCCCCTCCACTGCTGGATCCGGGTCCCTGGACTCCTATGCTGTGACCACGCCCGGGGCCTTCGATTCGGACGAGTACATGATCGCCCGCCTGACCTTCAAGGACCTGGACCGGATCAGGGACCACTATTCCGACCAGTACATCCAGGCCCTGCAGACCCACAAGGACGATCTGAACAGGATTTTGTCGGTACGCCCCACCGCGAGACTGAACGCCATCAAGGCCCCTCTCAAGAAGAAGCTGGACCAGGGGCAAGACCAGGTGGATCAGTCCAGAGAGGAGCTCGAAGGGAACCGGCAGCAGCTGGACCAGGCCAAAAAGGATTTGGACCAGGGTGCCCAGAGCATCCAGTCCGCCAAGAACCAGCTAGCCGCCAAAACAGTGCAGGCCCAGGCTGCCATCGACCGAGGGCAGCAGGAGATGGACCTAAGCTCGGCTGAACTGGACCGAGAGCAGAAGCAATACCAGTCCTCCGCCAGCCAATTGGCCCAGGGCAGACAGCAAGCCGATCAGGGGCAGCAGGCCGTCGACCAGGGACAGGCCAAACTTGATAGTTCCCGTCAGCAGCTGGAGGGCGGCAAGGCCCAGGCTGACCAAGCCGTAGCCCAGGCCCAGGAAGCGCAGAAGCAATGCAGACAGGGCATTGCACAGGTCACCGGCCTCATTCAGACCATTGACGCTCAGCTGGCCACGCCCGGGCTGACCTCCCAGCAGCAGGACGAGCTCAACCGCAAAAAGGCCGAGCTTCAGGCCCAACTGGCCGAGCTCAATCAGCAGGCACCGCAGATTGATGCCCTGGCAGCCAAGGCCAAGGCAGGCCACGATGCCTTTATGACCGACCAGTACGCCCCCGGCATGGCACAGGTTGCGGCCAACCAGCAGACCCTGGATACAAAGCGCCAGGAACTGAATCAGGCAAGAGCCAAGGTGGATGAGGACGAGCGCCAACTGGCCCAGGGCAAGGCACAACTTGATCAGGGCTCAGCCCAGTTAGCCCAGGGCAAGGCCAAGCTGGACCAAGCCCGGCAACAGCTGGCTAGCAGCCGCACCTCGGCCCAGGAGCAGATCGACCAAGCCCAGGCCACTCTGGACCAGAAAACCGCGGAATACCAGACCAAACTGGACAAGTTCAACAGGGAGAGCCCTGACGCCCAGAAGAAGATCGACGACTCCCAGAAAAAGCTGAATAAGGCGGCCGATCAGCTGAGCCGACTGGAAAAGCCGGTCTACGCCCTGGACTCACGCCGAGAAGCGCCCGGCTCAGAGGGCTACAAGGTCTACGCTTCCGTCTCCTTCATTGTGGACTCGCTGGCCAGGATCTTCCCCTACTTCATGTACCTGGTGGCTGCCCTGGTCACCTTCACGACCATGACGCGCTTCGTGGATGAGGAGCGGATCAACGCCGGAACGCTCAAGGCCCTGGGCTACAGAGATCGGGATGTCATGGCCAAGTTCCTGGTTTACGGTGGCGCGGCCTCGGCCCTGGGCGCTCTTCTAGGCATCATCGCGGGCCACACCCTCCTGCCCTGGATCGTCTACCAGGCCTATGCCCATGCCTTCGATATGCCACCCATCCGCTACGGCTTCCACCTGCCTATCACCCTTCTGGCCTGCCTGCTGGCCTTCCTGAGCGCCGTAGTTCCGGCTTTCCTGAGCGCCTGGCGAGAGCTGCGCGAGAAGCCGTCGGCCCTCCTCCTGCCCAAGCCGCCCAGCGCCGGTTCGAAGATCTTCCTGGAGCGCATCCCCCTGATCTGGAACAGACTCAACTTCACCCACAAGGTCACCGCCCGGAACATCTTCCGCTACAAGCAGCGGATGCTGATGACCATTTTCGGGGTCTGCGGGTCAGTGGCCCTCCTGATGGCCGGATTCGGCGTGCAGGGGTCCATCTCGGCCATCAACGAGCACCAGTTCGGCCAGGTGATCCGCTATGACCTGATCGCTGCCGAGAACAGCCAGGCCACCACCGACCAGCGCCAATCCATCAAAAAACAGCTGGAAAAGCCCGATGTGAGCCGCTCTCTGAACGTGCGCTACGAGGAGATGAGCAAGACAGCCGGGCACAACGCCGACAAGCAGTCCATCACCATGATCGCGCCGGCCAGCGCGGACCACCTGGACGGCTTCATCCGCATGGACACCCGGTCTGGGCACAAGCCCCTGAGCCTCAAGGGCGACGGTGTAATCCTCTCCGAGCGGATCGCTCAGCTGACGGGGACCAAGGTTGGCGACAGGATCACCCTGCAGGATTCAGGCGGCAGGGACAGGACCATGCGGGTGGACGGCATCTGCGAGATGTACCTGGGGCACTTCGCCTTCATGAGCCCATCGACCTATAGGACCGTCTTCCATAAGGACTTCTCGCCCAACGCCCATCTGGTCACCTTCAAGGACTCCAGCGCCGAGAACACCAGAAGGCAGGCTGCCTCCTTCATGCGCATCGACGGAATCCAGGGGGTGGTGCAGAACACGACCCTGATGAGCCAGATCGACACCGTGGTCAGGTCCCTGAACATGATCATGCAGGTACTGATCATCGTGGCGACCCTGCTGGCCCTGGTCATCCTCTACAACCTGACCAATCTGAACGTGGAGGAGCGGATTCGCGAGCTGAGCACCATCAAGGTGCTGGGCTTCTACGATCGCGAGGTGACCATGTACATCTACCGGGAGACCATCCTCCTGTCGGCCATCGGCGTCCTGGCCGGGTACGGATTCGGGGCCTGGCTGCACCACTACATCATCACCACCGTTCCGCCGGACAACGTCCTCTTTGACCCCTCCATCAGCTGGGTGGCTTTCGTCGTGCCCTTGGTCATGATTACCGTCATCACGGCCGGCCTAGGCTGGATGGTCAACAATAAGCTCAAGCATGTGGACATGCTGGAGGCTCTCAAGTCGGTGGACTAGGCCATATCGGCATTTACCCATGCTGATGGCGTAAGCTGGCACTTCAAGGGTCCATGAGCCCATGCCATTGAGAATCCAGAAAGCGGAGGACGACGGTGCTGCAGATCGAACACATCTCCAAACAATACAAAACAGGGGACTTCGTCCAGCAAGCTTTGAACGATGTCAGCGTCAACCTGCGCGACAACGAGTTCGTTGCCATCCTGGGCCCCTCCGGCTCCGGCAAGACCACCCTGCTCAACATCATCGGCGGGCTGGATCGCTACGACCAGGGCGACCTGATCATCAACGGCACCTCCACAAAGAAATACAAGGACCGGGACTGGGACTCCTACCGCAACCACACTGTGGGATTCGTCTTCCAGAGCTATAACCTGATCCCCCACCAGAGCATCCTATCCAACGTGGAGCTGGCCCTGACCATCTCGGGCGTGCACCGGCAGGAGCGGCGGAAGCGGGCCAGGCAGGCCCTGGAGCAGGTGGGACTGGGCCAACACGTGAACAAGCGGCCCAATCAGCTCTCGGGCGGGCAGATGCAGCGGGTGGCCATCGCCAGAGCCCTGGTCAACAACCCTCGCATTCTCTTGGCCGACGAGCCCACCGGAGCCCTGGACTCCGAGACCTCCGTCCAGATCATGGACCTGCTCAAAGAGGTGGCCCAAGACAGGCTGGTGGTCATGGTCACCCACAACCCCGAGCTGGCCCACCAGTACGCCACCAGAATTGTAGAGCTGCACGACGGCTCCGTGATCAGCGACTCCGACCCCCTGCCCGAAGACCAGGTGCCCATCCGCGATGCCCGGCACCGCACCTTCGGCAAAGCCTCCATGGGATTGCTGACCTCCCTGTCACTGAGCTTCAACAATCTTCGGACCAAAAAAGCGCGGACTGCCCTGACCTCCTTCGCCGGATCCATCGGCATCATCGGCATTGCCCTGATCCTGTCAGTGTCCACCGGGGTCAACCGCTACATCGACAAGGTGCAGCGGGAGACCATGACCTCCTACCCGATCACCATTCAGGAGCAGTCCTTCGATCTGAACAAGATAGTGGACTCTGCCCAGGAATCCCAGAAGGAGGCCAAGGCTCACAAGGATCTCAAGGCCATCCAGCCGGACGACTCCAGCATCAAGGGGGCCTCCAGCCTGACCAGCAGCATCACCCAGAACAATCTGACAGACTTCAAAAAATACCTGGACAATCCCAAGAGCGAGATTCATCAATACGTGGGATCCGTGGGCATCCAGTACTCCTATGCCACCAAGTTCTCGGTGTTCGAGCACGACCCGGATGGCAAGCTGGTCTCTGCGGACAATGTGACCATGAGCGGGCAGGACAATGCCAGCTCCACCGCCAGCCAAATGGCCACGGCCAACACCGACAGCGACATGGGCGACATCCAATCCATGCAGATGTCCTATCTGACCGGCAAGACCGAGAAGAACAAGGCCCCGGAGATCTTCGGCGAGATCATGCCAGGGGCCGATGCCAAGACCACCATCAGCAAGGTGGTGACCGACAACTATCAGGTGGTGAACGGCACCTGGCCCAAGGCCAAGGATCAGGTGGTCCTGGTGCTGGACAAGAACAACCAGATGCCTGTCACCAGTCTCTACAAGCTGGGCATCCTTCCCTCCAGCCAGTACACCGACATGATGAACAAGCTCAACAGCGGCCAGGAGGTCAAGGTCGACACCAAACCCATCCAATACGCCAAAGCCATGGGCCAGAAGCTCTCCCTGGTGCCCGCTGCGGACCAGTATGCCAAGGGGACCGACGGCCACTATCACTACATCGGCGACAGCACTGACCAGATGACCAAGGCCGCCGACCAGGGTCTGCAGCTGCGGATCGTCGGCATCGTTCGCCCCAACCAGGGTGCCAAGGCCACGCCGCTCAAGGTGGGCGTCGGGTATACTCGCCAGCTGACCGATTATCTGATCGACCAGGCCAAGACCAGCCCCATCGTCACCGACCAGGAGGCCGATCAGGGTCACAGCGTCCTCAACGGGATGGCCTTTGCCCCCTCCGACGATGCCGCCAAGGCCAACGATGCCAAGGCCTATATTGCATCCCTGGGCGTCAGCCAGAAAGCCAGCATGGCCCAGGAGATCATGAAGGGTTCAGCCATGGCCGGCCAGGTACCCCAAGGCCAGGCCGGGGCCGCTGCGAGAGCCCAAGGTTCTGCAGGCATCCCCACAGGCGCATCAGCCGAGCAGGAGACGGCCCAGGCCTTCGACCAATACATCGCCACCGCCCCGCAGGATGCCCTGGTCGCCATCTACAACCAGTATGTCTCCACAGGCACCTACGCCGACAACCTGAGCGATTTCGGCCTGATCTCTCGGGATGCCCCCTCCCGCATCAGCATCTACACGGACAGCTTCGAGAACAAGAATTCCGTGGGCGACTCCATCAAGCACTACAACGACAAGACCGCAGAGAAGAACAGGATCGTCTATACCGACTACGTCGGCCTGATGATGAATTCGGTCACCACCATCATCAACGTCATCACCTACGTGCTGATAGCCTTCGTCGGAGTCTCGCTGGTGGTCTCCTCCATCATGATCGGCATCATCACCTACATATCGGTTCTGGAGCGGACCAAGGAGATCGGCATCCTGCGCGCCATGGGCGCCTCCAAGCGGAACGTCTCCAATGTCTTCAACGCCGAAACCGGCCTCATCGGGCTTCTGGCGGGCCTGCTGGGGGTGGGCATCACCCTGCTGCTGATCATTCCGGCCAACAGCATCATGCACCACTTCATGGGTACCACCGAGGTGAATGCGGCCCTGCCTGCCTCAGGAGGGATTGCTTTGGTTATTCTGAGCGTGATCCTGACCCTGATCGGCGGCCTGATCCCCTCACGTAAGGCGGCCAAGCAGGATCCCGCCACCGCTCTGCGCACCGAGTGAAGCTGAGCGACACTGGCAAAAGTAGTGAATTCCCGCACAGTAGGCCCCTAAGGGCGGCCCCTCTTTACTCGGGAATGCCATAATGAACCCCGTGAATGAGCAACCCAATCAGATAACAGATCAAAAGAACAGACAGCCCCTCTTCCCCGGACGGGCCTTCATCAGCACCGTCCTGGATGTGGTCGAGAGCAAGAAGACCATGAGCGGCGCCCTGACCGGCAAGTACATGCAGCGAGCCACCATGGCCGGCCTCTTTGTGGGTATCTTCTTCACGGCCTTCTTCGTCATCATGGGCCAGGCCGGCCAGAATCCCGCCGACCACGGCCTGATCCTGGCAGGCCGGGTCCTGGCAGCAACCACATTCGGCTGGGCCTTGGTCCTGATCTACTACACCAACTCCGAACTGTTGACCTCCAACATGATGGTGGTCACTATAGGCGCCTATCATAAGCGCCTGGGCTGGCTGGCATCTCTGCGAATCCTGGTTCTTTGCCTTCTGGGCAACCTGGCCGGAGCTCTGATTGTGGCCGTCATCCTGCGCTTCTCATCCATCGTCAGCGGTCCGACCCTGGACCAGATGCTGGCGGCCGCGGCGACCAAGACCGGCTACGTCTCCGGCGGCCCCATGGGCTTCGCCGACCTGTTCGTGCGGGGCATCCTGTGCAACTTCTGCATCAACATCGCCATGCTTATGGTCTATAACGGCAAGCTTTCCAACGACTTCACCAAGTGCATCATCATGGTCGTGGCCGTCTTCGTCTTCGCCTTCTGCGGGTTCGAGCATTCGATAGCGGATTCGGCCCTCTTCCTCATCCTGGGCGTCTTCGGGCGGGTCAACGCCTGGAAGGCAATCCTGGTTGTTCTGGTGGCCATGCTGGGCAATTATATAGGCGGCGGCATTCTGATCGGCCTGAATTTCGCCACTATGAACGACGAGCGTCACTTCAAGGCCTGAGAGCCTCCCGTCGGCCACCATCCACCAGCCGACCGTGATCTCAGACGCTCTTACGAGCCTGAGCGAAGACTTCTATCATGAAAAGACTCGAAAACCTATGTACAGACAGAAAGCAGAGGTACATGATGAGCGAGGATAAGACAGCAGCCAACAAGTCCCTGGTGCAGGAATTCTACGATCAGGTTTTCAGCCGGGGAGATACCAGCAATATCGACAGGTTCATGCGAGACGACTACATCCAGCACAACCCCACATGTGCTGACGGGAAAACGGGATTCCTGGAGTTCATCAAGGGGTTTCTGGCTCTGGGACCGCAAATCGACATCATCAGACTGAACGGGGAGGGCGACATGGTCTACGTCTTCTTCAAGTGCACGCTACAGAACGGCCATGTCAACAAGGTTTGCGACATCTACCGGCTGCAGGACGGCCAGCTGGCTGAGCATTGGGACATCATCGAACACAATGTGGAAGACATTCAGTCCCGTAATGACAATGGGCTCTTCTAACCCTCCAATTCGATGAAGGGCCGGCTCTGCAGCATCACTTGCCGCAAGGCTGGCCCCTCCCCATTTGTTTCTGTGGAGACTACACCTTAATCTTCATCAACCACACTGCTTTACTCGAGCCCTATTCCCCTTATCTGATGCATCTGTAGTCTCTCTAACTGCATATCGCCAGATTCGCTCACCAGCTTTAGCGAGCGCAGCCCGGCTGACGGATAGTTATATACGCTGATCGCTTGTCGGCCATTATTGATGAATACTTCGATTGATCCGCGATCTATATACACATGAAGGTCAAGCTTGCCGGAGGCCAGCTCCTCTGACGTAAGCGGTGCGGACCGATAGCCTCGATCGCCTCTGGACACTGCCATCCTATCTACGACGACACGTCGGCTTTGGTCATCATAACCCACGAATACAAAGGATCCGTCCTCAGTTGCGTGCACTTTCAGTCCGCAACGCTCAGCTGTAGACCTTTTCAGGTCGATGGTCAATTCGACCTCTTCTGCCTCGGCATCATCCAGGAGTATTCTCTCCTCATTGGTTGCGAGAGTCGAACTGCCCAGGTCGTTATCGTTGATTCGCAGATGGTCGATCTCCTCTACTGGTACCGTGTGCAAATCTCCATCATCGCCCAGGAAAACTTCACGTGGAAGCGTCAGCTGTCCGCACCAGCCATCACGCTCCATGGGAATCGGTGGAGTGAAAGGACGCATCCACCCATACATGATCCTACGTCCGTCAGGAGCTAGGAATGACTGTGGTGCATAGTAATTCTGACCCCAGTCCAAAGGTTTGAGCTCTGTCTCCGGCTGGAAACGTTCACCAGGCTTCCAGCTGCCAATCATGTAGCAGGCATTACTGGTATTCCGGTTCATATAGCCTTTTGGCTGTGCACCCATGGCGGAACAAACCATAATCCACTTTTCCTGGCCGCCAGGAGTCTTCAGTGGGAAGAAATCAGGGCATTCCAACATGAACACGTCTTCATCCGGGCACTCGAACAGTACCTGATCAAAGGTCCACTCTTCCATGTCCTGGGAATGGTAGAGCCAAAGCTGGCCGCGCTTGTCTGCTGAACTGACGCCATGCACTAAATACCAGACCCCATCCTGTTTCCAAACCTTGGGATCACGAAAGTGCGAGTCCATCTTCTCTCGAGGACAGTCAATGATCATGCCTCGCTTCAGCAGCTCTCGGGCATCGTCATCCACAGCTTCGGCCAACATCTGCACCTGCCATTGGCCACCGCTCCGGTCCTTGCCGTTCACCCAACGATTAGCCGTGTAGTAGAAGCGTAGCTTGCCATCGTCACCTACCACAGCTGAGCCCGAATACACTCCGTTGCGCTCCTCTTCCAGGCTCGGTGCCATGGCGATGGGCTCCCGGCGCCAAGTAACCATGTCAGCACTGGAAACGTGGCCCCAGTGCATTGGTCCCCACTGAGTTCCATAAGGATGAAGTTGATAGAAAACATGCCAGCGACCGCGATAATAGCATAAGCCGTTGGGGTCGTTGATCCAACCCCCATCTGACGCAATGTGGTACTTCGGGTACCAGCGATCGTTGCGGGTGGCAGCCAAAGCATGGACCCCGGCTTCGGCCTTGGACAATTCTACCTGATGATTCTTGACCGGGTGCAAAGCCGGTTCGTATGTGCTACCCATTTTTATTTCTTTCTGTTAATTAATTTGATTGCGGTATTGAAATTGCCTGTTGATACAGCAAGGCAGAGCTCAGGCATCGATGCCCTTGGCGTTTTTACTATCCCGGATAAAAGGGTCACCATTTACATCTACGTCATCCTTCTTGAGAATGAAGTAACCATAAATCAGGGCCACCAGTACTATGGCCGCGATAATTAGGAAGGTAACACGATCCCCGGCAGCATCATGAAGCATGCCAAGCGGAGTGGAGAGGATGCTTTCACCTATCTTTGATGCAACGTGGAAACCAACCAAGTAGAGAGTTGCTGACAACTTGGTATCAAAGTGAAGAGTGAAGTAACGGAAGGTAGGCAAACTGAACAACGGTACCTCGATGGCATGCAGCATCTTGACGCAGGACACGGTGTATGGATCGTGGAAAACACCACAAAGACCTATTCGTACGAACATCACTGTGGCTCCCAAGAGCAACGAATTCCTTACTCCAATTTTCCGCATAAGAATTGGAACAAGGCCCATCATCGCCGACTCGCAAAAGACCTGAATGGAATTAAGAATCCCATAAGTCGAATTCCCAGTAGCCTGTGAGGCAAAAAGACTCGTGTAATAAGTCGGGAACATTTGCTGATCGAAGACTGTGTAAAAAGTATAGGTGAACATGATCAGGACAACCATGAGCCACAGAGACGGCATCCGCAGCACCCCCGTTATTTCTTTCAGCGTTGGGGTACTCCTTGGCGAATTCGGATCAGCTTCTTGTCTAAGCACTTCCTTCTGTTCCTGCGGCCGCCAGAAGATATATACAGCAAGCATGCCGCAACCAAAAATCGAGCCTAGCCAAAAATTGTATAGAGGATTCACGTTGAAGAGGAAACCGGCTACCAGAGCCACAATGGCATAGCCGAAAGAACCCCAGGCACGAGACTGACCATATTCGAAGTTAAACTTTCGACTGTAACGCTCAGTAATAGCTTCAATCAATGACGATGCAGACATGAATCCTGCAGACAGCACGATTGACCCAATCACTATGCCTGCCCAGCGATGAGGTCCAGAAATCATCGGAGCGTAGATAAACTGTACGAAAGGCCCAACTAATGCTGCCACGGCAGAGACAAATATAGCCAAATGGCGCTTGATGCCCAATTCATCTTGGGCAATGCCATAGATAAACATTATTATGAGTGATGCAAAGGAGTTAATTGAATAAATCTGACCGACTTCTGTGTTAGTAAGATGTATGTCGGCCACCAGCCAGCGCTGGAAGAAAGACCACCATATACCCCATGCGCAGAAGAACATGAAAATACCCATTGAACTCTGCATATAGGACTCATTCTTAGATAATTGTTTGAATTTATCCATATCGCATCCTAACTGAGCAGGGCTTCTATGACCTACCCCTATAAAGAAAACAACACTTCATTATGTTGTCATATATTATGATATGCCATACACAGATAGTACTATTTATTAATGTCCATATACTGGATTCGGTAGACAATATAGAGATCAAGTTTATATAAAAATTAGATTTAATAGGCAATAGAAAAGCCCTAGCTGAGAACTATCTCAACCAGGGCTTTGTTAGGTGTTGTGGCGGCGGTGTGCTACTCTCCCACACTCTTCCGGGTGCAGTACCATTGCCGTGCTGGGTCTTAGCTTCCGGGTTCGGAATGGGACCGGGCGTCTCCCCCAGGCCATGACCGCCGCGAATCTTCAATTCTGCCGATCCCTTGCAAGGATCGGGGTTTCCGGCGGCTTGGGGACCGGATGGCGGACGCGTGTTTCGTTTCGATCGCCTGCGAATGTTCGTGCTCATTGCCGCAGGCAGGATGCGCAGCAGGGTTGATGCCGCCGCCCCTTACGGGGGCGGGTTGTTGTGTTGTCTTCGACCATTAGTGCCGGTCGGCTTCGCCCCTTGCGGGGTGTCCACGTCCGGTCTATCGACCATGTGTTCTGCATGGGGTCTTCAGAAGCCGTAGGGCTTCATGGAATCCTTATCTTGGAGGGGGCTTCCCGCTTAGATGCTTTCAGCGGTTATCCCATCCGAACGTAGCCAACCGGCCGTGCCGCTGGCGCGACAACCGGCATACCAGAGGTTCGTCCACCCAGGTCCTCTCGTACTATGGGCAGGGCTCCTCAAGATTCCAACGAGCGCAGAGGATAGAGACCAAACTGTCTCACGACGTTCTGAACCCAGCTCGCGTGCCGCTTTAATCGGCGAACGGCCGAACCCTTGGGACCTGCTCCAGCCCCAGGATGCGACGAGCCGACATCGAGGTGCCAAACCATCCCGTCGATATGGACTCTTGGGGATGATCAGCCTGTTATCCCCGGGGTACCTTTTATCCGTTGAGCGATGCCGCGTCCGTACGCCGGCACCGGATCACTATCTCCGACTTTCGTCCCTGCTCGACCCGTCGGTCTCGCAGTCAAGCTCCCTTGTGCGATTGCACTCAACACCCGATTGCCAACCGGGCTGAGGGAACCCTTGGGCGCCTCCGTTACTCTTTGGGAGGCAACCGCCCCAGTTAAACTACCCGCCAGGCACTGTCCCTGGCCGGGATGACCGGCCGAGGTTAGAGGCCAGATGAGGACAGAGCGGTATTTCACATTGCGGCTCCACGGATGCTGGCGCACCCGCTTCGAAGCCTCCCGCCTATGCTACACAGTCCGCACCTAACGCCAATACCAAGGTATAGTAAAGGTCCCGGGGTCTTTTCGTCCTTCTGCGCTTAACGAGCATCTTTACTCGTACTGCAATTTCGCCGAGCTCCTGGTCGAGACAGTGGGGAAGTCGTTACGCCATTCGTGCAGGTCGGAACTTACCCGACAAGGAATTTCGCTACCTTAGGATGGTTATAGTTACCACCGCCGTTTACCGGGGCTTGAATTCACCGCTGCCCCCCCGAAGGGGATGACGGATCCTCTTAACCTTCCGGCACCGGGCAGGCGTCAGTGCATATACAGCGACTTACGTCTTCGCATGCACCTGTGTTTTTGGTAAACAGTCGCTACCCCCTGGTCTGTGCCGCCCCCACCGGCTCCGCGCGCAAGGCGCCTCACCGGCAGGGGCCTCCCTTATACCGAAGGCACGGGAGTGATTTGCCGAGTTCCTTGACCAGGATTCGCTCGATCGCTTTGGTATACTCTACCTGACCACCAGTGTCGGTTTAGGGTACGGGCGGCGCCACTCCTCACGCCGAAGCTTTTCTCGACGGAACGGCACACCGGATTCGGGGCACAAGACCCCCCATCATCACACCTCGCGCTCATGCCGGGCGGATTTGCCTGCCCGACGCGCCGCATGCTTGACCACGGATAACCACCACCGCGGCCCGGCTCCCGTTCCGTGTCACTCCTGCGCTACCCGCCACGCATCCACACGCCGGTCCCGCCACATCGGCAGGTCCGAAGACCAGCCTCCGAAGCAGGTAAGGGCATGCTTCCGCGTCTTGGATTGGACGGCTTGACGCCGGTAGGAGAATATCGACTCCTTCATCCATTCGACTACGCCTGTCGGCCTCGCCTTAGGACCCGACTCACCCGGGGACGACGAACGTGGCCCCGGAACCCTTGGTCATCCAGCGGACGGGATTCTCACCCGCCTCTCGCTACTCATGTCTGCATTCTCACTTCCACGCGGTCCACGGCCGGCTCACGCCGCCGCTTCGCCCCACGCGGAACGCTCTCCTACCCAGCACAGCAAACTGCGCTGCCGCGTCTTCGGTGGCGTGCTTGAGCCCCGCTACATTATCGGCGCGGAACCACTAGACCAGTGAGCTGTTACGCACTCTTTCAAGGATGGCTGCTTCTGAGCCAACCTCCTGGCTGTCTATGCGACTCCACATCCTTTCCCACTTAGCACGCGCTTAGGGACCTTAGACGACGATCTGGGCTGTCTCCCTCTCGACGACGGAGCTTATCCCCCGCCGACTCACTGCCGCGATACACCTCGCACGTATTCGGAGTTTGGCTGCTGTCGGTACCCGATACGGGCCCTCAAGCATCCAGTAGCTCTACCCCATGGAGGCACTCACGCGACGCTGCACCGAAATGCATTTCGGAGAGAACCAGCTATCACGGAATTTGATTGGCCTTTCACCCCTAGCCCCAGGTCATCGGCCCGGTTTTCAACCCAGGTCCGTTCGGTCCTCCACGCGGTCTTACCCGCGCTTCAACCTGCCCAGGGCTAGATCATCCCGCTTCGGGTCCAGGACACGCGACTGGAACGCCCTTATCGGACTCGCTTTCGCTACGGCTGCCCCACACGGGTTAGCCTCGCCACGCACCACTGACTCGCAGACTCATTTTTCGATAGGCACGCCGTCACCCCGAAAGGCTCCGACGGATTGTAGGCACACGGTTTCAGAAACTCTTTCACTCCCCTCCCGGGGTGCTTTTCACCTTTCCCTCACGGTACTCGTACGCTATCGGTCAGACAGGAATATTCAGGCTTACCCCACGGTCGGGGCCGATTCACACGGGATTCCACGAGTCCCGCGCTACTTGGGAACAAGAACCGGCAGGCGGCGCGGCTTCGGCTACGGGGCCATCACCCTCTACGGCCGGGAATTCAATCCCGTTCGCCTCACACGCCGCTTTATCACTGCCGCCGGGCCCGTCGGAGCCCGGACGCCAAGTCCCACAACACCCATGCCGCAACCCCCGACGGGTCTGACACGGCACCGGTTTGGCCATCATCCGCTTTCGCTCGCCACTACTCACGGAATATCCTTTCCTGCAGGTACTGAGATGTTTCACTTCCCTGCGTACCCCCCGCACGAATGCGGTGCCGGCCCATAACAGCCGGCGGGTTACCCCATTCGGACACCCTCGGATCAAAGCCCTGTCGGCGGCTCCCCGAGGCCTATCGCGGCCCCACGCGTCCTTCATCGGTCCTGTCTGCCAAGGCATCCACCATGCGCCCTTGCCGACAACACGACCACAGGCCATGCCACGACAACAACAACTGCGAACTGCCAGACGACAAATCATCACACTAAACGATCACAAAACGATCGACCCGAACCCACTAACAACATAGGCTCGGACGAACAATACAGCAGACAGCCAGCCCAAAGCCAGCCATCCGCTCGCGTCCACTATCCAGTTCTCAAGCCACCAGCGCGCCGCCAAGACCCGCCACGGGGCAACACCCCACGCAGGAACCAGACGGGCGACAGGAACACCACCCAAACAAGGTGGCGATCCGGGAACCCAACAGCGCATCCATGCCACAGCCTCAAGACCGTTCCACGCCAGCACGCCCACGCCATCCGGCCAGACAGCCGGACCCGCAGGCACGACCCCCGCGCAGACCACGCAGAGGAATTTCATAATCTCCGTAGAAAGGAGGTGATCCAGCCGCACCTTCCGGTACGGCTACCTTGTTACGACTTAGTCCCAATCGCGGACCTCACCTTAGACGGCTCCCCCCCAAACGGGTTGGGCCACCGGCTTCGGGTGCTGCCCACTTTCATGACTTGACGGGCGGTGTGTACAAGGCCCGGGAACGCATTCACCGCGGCGTTGCTGATCCGCGATTACTAGCGACTCCGCCTTCACGGAGCCGGGTTGCAGGCTCCGATCCGAACTGAGACCGGTTTTCAGGGATCCGCTCCATGTCACCATGTCGCATCCCGCTGTACCGGCCATTGTAGCATGCGTGAAGCCCTGGACGTAAGGGGCATGATGATCTGACGTCATCCCCACCTTCCTCCGGGTTAACCCCGGCGGTCCCCCGTGAGTTCCCGGCATGACCCGCTGGCAACACGAGGCGAGGGTTGCGCTCGTTGCGGGACTTGACCCAACATCTCACGACACGAGCTGACGACGACCATGCACCACCTGTGAACCGGCCCCGAAGGGAAGCCGCGTCTCCGCAGCCGTCCGGCACATGTCAAGCCCAGGTAAGGTTCTTCGCGTTGCATCGAATTAATCCGCATGCTCCGCCGCTTGTGCGGGCCCCCGTCAATTTCTTTGAGTTTTAGCCTTGCGGCCGTACTCCCCAGGCGGGATGCTTAACGCGTTAGCTCCGACACGGAACCCGTGGAACGGGCCCCACATCCAGCATCCACCGTTTACGGCGTGGACTACCAGGGTATCTAATCCTGTTCGCTCCCCACGCTTTCGCTCCTCAGCGTCAGTGACGGCCCAGAGACCTGCCTTCGCCATCGGTGTTCTTCCCGATATCTACACATTCCACCGTTACACCGGGAATTCCAGTCTCCCCTACCGCACTCCAGTCCGCCCGTACCCGGCGCCGATCCACCGTTAAGCGATGGACTTTCACACCAGACGCGACGAACCGCCTACGAGCTCTTTACGCCCAATAAATCCGGATAACGCTTGCACCCTACGTATTACCGCGGCTGCTGGCACGTAGTTAGCCGGTGCTTATTCGAAAGGTACACTCACTCTCGCTTGCTCCCAATCAAAAGCGGTTTACAACCCGAAGGCCGTCATCCCGCACGCGGCGTCGCTGCATCAGGCTTTCGCCCATTGTGCAATATTCCCCACTGCTGCCTCCCGTAGGAGTCTGGGCCGTATCTCAGTCCCAATGTGGCCGGTCGCCCTCTCAGGCCGGCTACCCGTCGAAGCCTTGGCAGGCCATCACCCCGCCAACAAGCTGATAGGACGCGACCCCATCCCATGCCGGTAAACCCTTTCCCACGCCATCATGCGACAGCGCGGAGCATCCGGCATTACCACCCGTTTCCAGGAGCTATTCCGAAGCATGGGGCAGGTTGGTCACGTATTACTCACCCGTTCGCCACTCTCACCGCCAAGCAAGCTTGGCGGATCCCGTTCGACTTGCATGTGTTAAGCACGCCGCCAGCGTTCATCCTGAGCCAGAATCAAACCCTCCACAAAAAACCATGAAGAAGCCGAAACGACTCACATCAATAATTGACGGGCCAGCTTCCATAAGGAGGAAACCAACCCACGAAAAACCCCGACACCCCTCACAACGCTCCCACGTACCCGACAACAGCCGGGCGGGCATCGGACTGGCAATCAAAAAGCTATAAGTAGCACAAACACGCTCTTGAGTTCTCAAACCACCACCACACCAACAAGCAATCCAACCTCCACCCGGAAGAAGAACCGCCATGCTGAGCAGCAAGAGACAAACTTACACGAACCCGAATCGTTCTGCAAATTGGCATAGAAAAATCTAGGAGGAGCCCAATGATTCCGGGGATTCTACGGCGTGTTGATCTTCATCGACACGGTCCCCGTTTCATCGACCTTCGCCTATCCAGGAACCCCGCGCACTCTTCAGCGAGGCTCGAACCAATATCTTCCATTACTTATATTAGTAGATTCAGCTCCTCGCAGGATGTATTTCCACCATTTGGATGAGCACGGACGACGAGGCAGCCGTTACTTATTAATCAAGCGCTACAGGCAGATGGCTTTAACCGTTGCTGCGAATCGGTCAGGCTCATCCCATTGCGGGCAGTGTCCGGACCGATCAAAACGGATGAACCGATGCGGGCTCTTCAACCCTTCGGCAAACTGCTCAACCAGCTTGCCTGGCAGATGACGGTCATACCTGCCGCTGATGAAATAGACAGGCGCCCCGAAAGAGGTCTGCCCGCTGAAATCGACCTGCTCCAGTTCAGTATTCAAGCGCGCCCGGGATTGAGACACCCCCTTGGCATGGTTGAGCAGACGTGACCAGTTGTAGTACGGCGAGCGCAGGTAGGTCATGATCCGTCCCAGGGATCCGAACAGCATGGCAGCTCCGCCGCGAGACAGCAGTTCATCGACCATCAGCACCATGTCAGCGGCCCCGCTCTCACTACTGACTATCGAACCGAGCCGAGGGCCCAGGCTCTGTCGCCCCCAATTTCGCCGTAACCGGAGAGCGGCACGCATACTGACGACCTGTCCGAGACCGATGTAGCTGCGGATAAGGGAGGGATACCGCTTCACCATTTCCAGTCCCAAGACGCTGCCCCAGGAATGACCGATAAGAATCAGGGAATCCTGCATGTAGGCATGAAGAAGCTCTAGCACAAACTGGTGAACATCTTCGACCATCGAATCGATGGTCACTGTCTCGTCAGGCGCAAAAGGATGGTAGGACAGCCCACTGCCCCGCTGGTCCAGGTTGATAAAACGAAAATCACGTTCCAAGGCCGCGTTGTACTGCATGGTCAACGGAATGCAGGCATCGCCTGGGCCACCATGCAAATAAAGAATGATGGGAGCACGGCGAGGCGCCGGATTCATCGAGAAAACCAGGTGCGTGCCATTGATCTGCGCCCTATACAGACGGGAGCTGCTGGGAACTGCCATGGTGCGACCAGTCATGGAATCATTCTATCTATATCTCATCCAGCATGCTGAAATCACCTTCAATAAGATGAAACCAGGCGTATAACGTGCACAGTCCGCATATTTCTTGATTCGCCTATTAATTTCAATATTAATGACCATTGCCTGAGCATATTCGTAAACCAGCGGATCAATCATCGTCGAAGCAGAGCTGGCTTCCTTCCCTGAAATTACCTAATCTTCCTTCCTCTCCTCCCTCCAATGGCTTCGCAAATAGCTAGCTGCATCTAGATAGTGAGAACGTTATCCAGATGTTGAGGACTCGATACAGAACGTGATATATTTTAGGCGACATAAGGCTTTATCATCTACGAATATTTGACGATAGAACGTTTTCATAATATGCTATTTCCTGTCGTGTCGATGATGTCACCGGCAAAAATCCACTAAGAAGGACGAGCAATAAAACGAAAGGAGCCTTGTACTTATCAACGCACCCCAGCCGATTATGACCTTGCTGTTGAGGATCAGACGGCCAACGCGTGAACAATGAAGTTCTTGGCATCGCTCACTCGGATCCTGAACCGTCCGAATCGAGCAATTGCCTTGCATTCCGATGGAAGAAACGCATTATGGGAAAATACCAGACATTTTTAGCATTGGCAGCAAGCGCAAGCCTACTGGCCGGAACATGCGTCCTGCCGGCAGCTTACGCCGATGAAGCCAAACCAGCACAAGTCCTCAAAGTCGATATGGGCAAGACAACTGGAAAGTTCCTCGGCGGAGCCTCGGGAACCCTGTACGGCTTGGGCGACGAGGGATCGCCGACAGATGCCATTCTTGATGGCGCCCGTGTGGAAAATTCCTCGCAGAAGCCGCCAACAGGCTCCCAACACCCAAGCGGAGACGCCCTGGCCTTGGAGAACCAGTTCTTTGCAAATGGAGGACGGGAGCTGGCCGTATACATGCAGGATTATTACCCGGATTGGTCCTATAACCATGGTTCACGCCCAGGAGATGACCGATCCTATGTAACTGACGTTCCTGTCAGCGATCCCAAGTACGGCACCTACACTGATCAGCCCAATGAGCGCTGGGATTATGGCGAGGTCGTCGAAATCGTGGTCAACAAAATCCTGTCCCAATCAGAGCATCCTGACCAGTACACCTTCATCCCCTTCAACGAGCCGGACGGCGGCAACTGGTACTACACGGGCGACGATGCTCAGAACCCGCTGTTCAAAACAACCTTCCTGAACGACTGGGACGCAGACTACCAACTGATACAAACCATCTGGCAACAATATAAAACCGGCGAAAAACCAAGCAAGGTGCGCCCCACAGCAGCGCACGCCCGCATAGCCGGCCCTGGGGACTCATCCTTCAGGCAGAATAGATCAGAGGCTTTTCTGCGCCACACCAAGGAAGCGGGAACCCTGCCGGATATCTTCGTCTGGCATGAGCTAGGCAAAGAGAGTCTGCAGAACTATCGCACCCACTACGCAAATTACCGAGCCTTGGAACACGACATCGGCGTGCCTGCCAGAAAGATCAACATCACCGAGTACGGAGAGCTGCGTGACATGTCTGTACCAGGTCAGCTGGTGCAATGGATGAGCATGTTCGAGGACACCAAGGTCCAGGCCGAGACCGCCTACTGGAACTATGCAGGCAACCTATCAGACAATATGGCCAATGCCAATGCCGCCAATGCAGGATGGTGGCAGTTCAAATGGTACGGAGACCTGCGAGGAGATCAGACTGTTCAGGTGGATTCCGATCACCGCGACAAAATCGACTCGCTCCAAGGCATCGGGGCATTGGATACCGCCAACCATAAGGGAACGGTCTTATACGGAGGCGCCAACGACGAGAACGCCGATCAAGTGAAGAATACCGGAGCCAACATTCCAGTGACCGTGCGACTGACGGGATTGGACAAGGCAGGGTTTGGCTCCACAGTGGATGTCGAAGTACGCGAGAATGCCTTTACCGGGCCAGACGGGATCGCCGCAACTCCTCGCGTCGTCAATACGCTCTCAAATGCTCAAGTACGCAATGGCACACTCGACGTCACCACAACCAGCGTGGATAGGTATGCCTCATACCAGCTTGTGGTCACACCGCATCAGGACCGGTCATTGCGCACGGATGACCAGCTGGGCCGAAACCTCCAGGTTGCAGAAGCTGAACGGACCCATCTATCCGGTGGCGCCCGCGCTTATGACAAAACGCCTTCAGGCAATGGATGGAGCTATTTCATGACATCCGGCAACGGCGATGTCGGCAACTTCAAGGACGGGGCCACAGCAGACTGGGAGGTCCAAGCGCCTGCTGACGGCAGGTACAGGCTGCAAGTGATCAGCGGCAATGCAGGATTCCCGGGCACCAATCAGGTCAGCGTGGATGCCAAGACTGTCGGCGAACTAAACTACCATGCCGAGCTGGCCATGAAGGACGCAGCAAAATGGCTGTATAGGGGAAGCGCCCAGCTGGAGATGAACCTTACTCAAGGGCGACACACCATCAGCATTCATGGATCGACGGCGCTGGACAACACCCTTGACAAGTTCCTCCTGTACAGGGTTCCTGAGGATCGCGACGGAACCAGCGATGCCGTAGACTACCCGGCTACGCAGCTTCGTCTGGTCGACGGCGCATCGCTCGATTTCTCCAGTGAAGGCACTCGCGGGTTCGCTGACCTTCGATCAGGCCATGCTCGTGCCTTCATCCACGCCTGGTCCCAGGGATACCACACAATCAGACTCGTCTATCGGGCCGCCAAGGGGACACCCGTTGCGCTGAATCTGAATGGCAAAGCCCTCCCAGGAATCACTGCCGCTTATTCGGGCCTGCAATCCACCAGCCTGCAGGTGGCGCTCAGCGAGGGCATCAACAGTCTGGACCTCTCTGGGTCAGGTGTGAGTCTACGCGACGTCCAGGTTGCCGCGTCCAAGGATCTGCGTCATTCGGCGATCGCCCTTCAAGCGGAGGACCAACAATTGAACGGCGGTGCAAGCGTCATCACCGAGAATTCGTCCAATGCCGAGAACCACCAGTACGTGGCCGGTCTGGGAAACCAGTTCGCCACTACTGAAAGCGGACCAGCCGGATACGGCGATCGCACCCGTGTAGTAGTTGCGGACAGCAACAACAAGCCGCAGGTGAATACGCACAATGTCGGCGCCATGACCATTCCGGCAGGCGCGGTTCCTCGTGGCGACTATATGGTGGCAGTCAGATTCTCCAACGATGCCTTCATCGGCAGGCACGACTACAACCCGCAAATCGTGGACCTGGGACTTCAGATCCGGCAGGGTAATGCTCACGGGCCCGAACTCGCCAGAGGTTCGTTCCGGTATACCTATTCCGACACAAGCTTCCTGAACCGTTCGCTGCAGGTATCCACGGATGGAGGGGCCTTGTCACTGGGCAATTGGGATCCGGCAGGAACAGGCAAAGGCGCTGTCTCCTGGGGAGTGGCGCCGAATATCGACTCCCTGGTTTTCTACCCTGAAACCACCGGGACGCCGACATCTGAAGACCTGGAGTCACGTCCATCAGAACCCGGTTCAATCACTATCCATGCGCCCGGCCTGGCTCAGGGCCAAATGACGCTTCGCAAAGGCCAGAAATCGCAGTTGACTGCTGTAGCATCCGCATCGACATCCATAGGTTCGAAGGAATCATCTGATGCCTCCATTACCTGGACCACATCGAATCCACGCATCGCAACGGTAGACCCCCAAGGCATGCTGTCCGCCCTTGAAATTGGCAACTGCACGATCACAGCGAGTCTCGGAAAGGCTAGCTCGTCCTTCCGTCTTCAGGTGATTCCAGCGACATCGGAGAGCGGCTTGACGCCGGGAACACCCGGACATGCATCGTCTGCGAACGATCCACAAGCCAAACCAGGGCCGGGCGCGAAAGCAGAAGGACGAAAAGATCAGGCATCCCGACTTTCATCCACTGGATCCGCGGTTATGCTGATCCTCATTGCAACCGTCGTGTTGGCAGGAATCTCCATTCCGGCCTTCTTGGCGGCTCGGCATTCTCGCGGCAAGCGATCATGACACACTGCCGATCATGACACACTGCATGGCTTTGTCGGATTAGCGGCTTTCTTTGGCCATCCCTTCGATGGCCAAAGAAAGATCCGCTTCACACGCAAATGCACTCGCAACTCGGGCTGGAACGACACGCCTGATTGACGCGATAACGTTTTCAAATTACTCTGTGATTTAGGAATTGGCCTTTGCGATCATCGGGATGCGAACATCCTTCAGACCGCAGGGACGATCGGCAAATAAGCAGGGAAGGTTGTTTGCGGTTATCGGCCATCACGATCTCCACCGGCACCTGACCTGGCTGCAATCATATGGCAGAGGACATCATGACACATGACTTTCAATGGGGCAATAATCGTCTATCCTTGTTCTTTCATTGGGATGATGACGCCCCGGTCAGCATAGGTCGGATCACGTCTGACGATGTGGACATGAGAATCGACGACAATCTGCCCCTTGTGGAGATTACGGCAGCCGGCTTCGGCCATTGGATTGCCTGCGACAGGCTGGTCAGCACTTCAATAGGAGCTGGCATGCGCTATGTCTCTCATAATTCTGGAAAAACTGAAAACGATATCAAAACACTAAGCGTGCGTATGGAGGACAGAACCGCTGGCCTTCAGGCTGACGTGACCTATCAGCTCCCCTCCGATCAGACCATGTTTCGGACCTTTGCAACAGTAACCAACATAGGAAACCACCCAATCAGCCTTGAATCGGTCACCAGCTGGGTCAGCCTGTTCGGATCCACGCCCGGAACGGAACAGGATGCAGGAAGCTGGAAGCTCCTTCATGGCGACTTCGCCTGGTTGGGAGAAAATCGCTGGCACGCCGAAAAAACAGAAGAGCTCTTCCCTAAGCTCTCACAGGAGCTGACCGGCAACAATCCACGCAATGAATACAAGGTGATCTCCACCGGCACCTGGTCAACAGGTCACCAGGCTCCGCTGGCGGTCCTGTGCAACAGGAATCATACAGCCACTTGGATTTTTCAAGTTGAGCACAACGGAGCCTGGCGATGGGAGGTTGGCGACTACACCGTCGATGGTTACATGGCCTTGTCAGGACCCACAAATGAGGATCATTCCTGGTCAAAACGCCTTGCACCAGGACAATCCTTCACGTCCGTGCCGGCATCGGTCACTCTGGCCCCTTCCTTTCAGTCGGCCTACGATTCCCTGATCGCTTATCGGCGGACCTTCGGCACGCATGTGGCCAAAGACCGATATCCGCTAGTGGTCTTCAATGACTACATGAATACCATCAACGGCGACCCGACCACCGAGAAGCTGCTTCCCCTGATAGACAGCGCGGCTGAAGTGGGCGCACAGGTCTTCTGCATCGACTGCGGCTGGTATGACGATTCCGGCGACTGGTGGCCGTCAGTGGGCGAGTGGAAACCCTCCACGACGCGCTTCCCAGGAGGATTCGCCGAAGTGATCGATGCCATCATCTCACGTGGCATGGTTCCCGGCCTGTGGATGGAACCCGAAGTCGTGGGCGTGCGCAGCCCTATCGCCGCAGCCCTGCCGGACACGGCCTTCTTCCAGCGAGATGGTCGGCGGATTGTCGAACAGGACCGTTATCTGCTTGACTTCCGAACCGATGAGGCTCGCAAGTATATGGACTCGGTCATAGACAGGCTTATCGGCGAATTCGGCATCGGCTACTTTAAGTTCGACTACAACGTCTCTCCCGGAGCTGGCACCGACAACCGAGCCGATAGCTTGGGCGATGGACTTCTGGGACATAATCGGGCTTACTGCGACTGGTTGGATGCCTTGCATGAGCGTTATCCGGATCTGATTCTTGAGAACTGCTCGTCGGGAGGCATGCGCGAAGACTACATGCAGACCAGTCACTTCCGCGTCCAATCAACTTCGGACCAGCAGGACTATCGTCTCTATCCGCCGATCGCGGTGGCTTCGCCAATGATGACGGTGCCGGAGCAGACAGCCAACTGGGCCTATCCACAAGCTTCAATGAGCCTGGAGGAAATCGCCTTCAACCTGAATACCAGCATGTTGGGCAGGTTCTTCATTTCTGGATTTCTCAATGCCATGGATGAGGACCAGCGCAGCCTGATTGCACAAGCCGTACAGGCATACAAGCTTCACGTCCAGCCCATCGTTTCCAGAGCTGTTCCTTTTTGGCCCATGGGACTGCCTGGGTGGACAGACAAGACGATGGCCCTCGGTCTTCGGTATGACCAAAGCGTCCTAGTGACGGTGTGGGCCAGGGATCCCGCTGCCTCGGAAAGTGATATGACCCTGCCCCTACCTGATTTCGCTGAGTCAGCTGTTGACGTCCACACCATCTTCCCAACGAGCGAACGATTCGCATCATGGAAAATCCTTTGGGACCAGAACAATGCCAAGCTGCATTTACAAGCGCCAGAGCATCAATTCACGTCCCGAACCTTATTGATCACAAGAAAGGGGGGACAAGGCCAAAGTCGCCTATAGGGGATCACCGGCGGGCGTCAACATCTCCGAGCCGGGGTTTCCGATTAGCCATTCATGATGGGCAGAAAGCTCCGCGAAGGATCGCGGAACACAGGAAAGGAATTTCAATGAAGATATTCAACGCAACCCGAGTCGGCGCGGCCATCGCTCTGACCGGCGCCATGGTTTTCTCCCTGGTCGGGTGTTCTAATCCCTCGACTGGAGACAATGACAGTGCCGATACGACATCTAAGGATTACTGGCCTGCAGCGACGCAGAAACTCGACGGAGTCCAGCTGAAAATGTGGGTGGCTCAGAATTCCAACAAGATCCCGCTGAAAGTAGTCTCGAACTTCGAGAAGGCTACTGGTGCCAAAATTGATGTCCAGACCATCCCCGATCCATATGAGCAGAATGTCCAGACGAAGATCACGACTGGCGATACACCCGATCTGGCCTTCTGGCAACCCACCAAATCCATGTTGGCTGGTTTCATCGCCCAGAACAAGTTGCAGAAGCTCGACAACGCGCCTTGGGTGAAGAACTATACCCAAGGCATCGCCGATGCTGGCGGCGTGGTGGACGGCACCCGTTATGCTGCCCTTTTCTCCACCCCGCCAGTTGAGGGCGTCTTCTACAACAAGGAAGTCTTCAAAAAGGCCGGTATCACAGAGACGCCTAAGAACTGGAACGACTTGGTCGAGACAGCCAAGAAGATCAAGGCAGCCAATGTCCCCGGCGTGAACTCCCCTCTGTTCGAAATGGCAGGCTCACAATGGGGCACCCAGTACGCAGTCTCCGTCCAACTGGCCGAGGCAGCTCAGAACGGCCTTTGGGACCGCGTCAATACCGGTAAAGAGAAGTTCACCGATAAGACCATTCAGACCGCAGTCGACAACTACAAGCAGCTCTTCGACGAAGGTCTCTACAACAAGGATGCAGGATCAGCCAAGGACACTGATCAGGCTGCAGCTCTCTGGGACGGCAAGACCGGAATGATCATCCAGGTCAATTCGCTCTTCAATGCCGTGGCGGCTCTGGCCAAGAACGACAAACAGGCCTTGGATGAAAAAATCGGTTTCTTCCCCATTTCCAAGGATGGGAACATCGGAACCATCATCCCTGAACAGAACAACGCACTGGTGGCCTTCAGAAGCAAAGACAGCAAGAAGGAAGCCGCATCCCGTCAGTTCATCAACTACTGGATGAGCACCGGATACGCAGACTTCGTCAAGGATCAGAAGATCATCTCCGTGCTGAAAGGGGTCAAATCCCCTGATTCGGTTCCTCAGGCCCTGGTGGATTCCGCAGCCGCGATCAAGACCGGCGTCGGCTCCATGCAGTCTCTGGCCATAGCAAACCCTGACCTTTACATCAATTTGGCCGATATGGTCAACGGCACGAAGTCGCCTCAGGATGTGACCAAGGCGACCCAGGACCAGTTCGCTCAATTGGCTAAAGCACAAGGAGCCAAGAACTTCTAAAGACTCCTGTCTTTGTCCTGCTTCCGGTAGCTGCATGTATCACGACAACAGCCGGAAGCGGTCATCATGCACGGCATCTGATGAGCATCAGGACCGGAGCTTCTGATCCTGATGCCCATCTCATGGAAGGAAAAGCAGATAAGTATGGTAAACCATGCAACCGAGGGGGTCACACCTCACGGAGGGCGAAGAAGGAACAGATCGATCACCCCCGTCAATCCCATCAAAACGCTCATGAAGCAGAACTACCCGCTGCAATTCGTCATTCCGGCATTTGTAGTCTTGCTGATTTTCTTCTTCATCCCGACGATCATGAATTTCATCTACGCATTCACCAATTGGTCGGCCTTCGGCAAGACGATTGATTTCAACGGGGTAAGCAATTTCGTCGATCTGTTCCGTTCGGGCACCCTGATGCGGGATCTGCGCATCACCCTGGTCTATGCCATTCTCGTAGCCATATTCCAGAACACTTTTGGTCTGATCCTGGCGGTCTTTCTCGAAGAGGACACCCGTATCAACAGATTCGCACGGGTCATGTTCTTCGTACCGGTCATCATGTCAGCCTTGGCCGTCGGCTACATATGGCAGGCTGTGCTCAAATCCGACGGCGCCCTCAATCAGATTCTCTCTTTCTTCCTGGGACAGACAGTCGACGTGGCCTGGCTGGGCAACACCACATGGACCATCGTGCTCGTCGCAGCCATCCACGGATGGAAATGGATGGGCTTGTCCATGCTGATCTTCCTGGCTGGGCTCAAAACCATCGATTCGGACGTTCTCGAAGCTGCAAGCATCGATGGTGCAAGCAAACGCCAGATATTCTGGAAGATCAAGTTCCCGCTGTTGGCACCGGCCTTTACTTTCAATGTCGCCACGTCACTCCTGGGTTCCATGAACGGCTTCGACATCGTCCAGGCGACCACAGGAGGAGGACCTGGCGGATCCACAGAGATACTGAACATCTTCATTTGGAGAACCTTCGGCCAGGGACTCTACTCGCAGTCGACAACCATGAGCCTGGTCCTGTTTGTCATGGTGATGATCATCGCCATCCCCCTGATCATCTACCTACGGAGAAGAGAGGCAAAAATCCTATGACATCGGCAACCTACACGCCGGATACAACCACCCCGGCTCAAAGCAGCGCGACGTTGAACAAGCGATCGAAAACCGGAGCGATCATCCATGCAGCGCTGGTGGTTCTGGTCATGCTGATCCTTTTAGGCGTCCCCTTCTGGCTTCTGATCGTTACTGCCGGCAAAAGCCAGGCCGAGGCGATCCGCCCCACAATGAGTCTGCCCAGCCATTGGCAGCTTTTGCAGAACTTCTCAACCGTCATCACCGACGGCAAAATGATCAAGGCCTTCTTCGGATCGGTGATCGTAACAGTGCCCTCGGTTTTTCTGGCCCTGTTGCTGGGCTCTATGGCATCCTGGGTACTTGCCCGTCGAGCCACCAAGCCAATGACTGTGGTGTACGCCCTTTCCATCTCCGGCCTTGTTCTGCCTCCGGCAGTAGTGACCGTTATGATGCTGCTCAAGATCATCGGCCTGTCAGGAACGGCTCTGGGAATGATCGGGGTCTACGTCGGAATCTACCTGTCCACGGTCATCTTCTTCGTCACTGGATTCATCCGCACAATACCGATTTCTCTTGAGGAGGCCGCGCGCATGGACGGAGCCAGCCCCATGAGGATATTCTTCACGATCATCCTTCCCCTCCTAGGACCGACGCTCGCTACGGCGACCATTCTGGTTACTCTCTATATCTGGAACGACGTCTTCTACTCGCTCTTCATACTTTCCGGCAAGATGGATCTGCTGCCGCTGAACCTTTACAACGTTGCCTCTGCAGGTCTGTACTTGAACAACTGGCATCTGATCTTCGCCTACATCATTCTGATGAGCTTGCCATTGTTGATCATCTTCGCTCTGGCACAGCGTAAGATCATCTCGGGCATCACCGGTGGAGCAGTGAAGTAAACCAAAACAGGAGGCCGGACGCTGGCGGCAGGGTATCAGCACAACGCCGCCCGCGTCCGGCCTCCCCATGTACTATAAAAAGTGGCCGTAAACCAGTCGACAGCGGCGGTCGGCCAAAAGGACGGACAAACAGATGCCGATCCGTCAGTCTGATTCTGCAGATATGCATCCATCTCATCCGATGGTCAGACATGAGACGGGCATATGGGTATGGGAGTTGGTATGGCTAGGACGGTCGATCACAATAAACCGGCATCCATCAAAGATGTCGCTGTCCTGGCCCAGGTTTCGGTTCCTACCGTGTCCCGGTATCTGAACAGCCCAGAACGGGTCAGCAAGGAAAAACGCGACAGAATCGCCAAGGCAGTGAAACTCCTGCGCTATCGACCCAATCCCATCGCTAGAGCCTTGGTCAAGGAGCGGACCAAGACCATCGCTGTTCTATCGACAAATACCACTTTATTCGGCCAGTCTCAGACCATCTTCGGCATCGAAGAGAGAGCGCAAAAGGCAGGATACACCCTAAATATCGGTGTCCTTAGCACAGAGGCTGGCGAGCAGTCACGCCAACGCATCCAATCGATTCTGGACCAGAATCCAGCAGGCATTGTGCTCCTTGACTACGACCAAGTCAGCGACGATGCTTTCGCCTATATAAACAAGGACCTGCCCATCATTCTCATAGCCGGCAACCGGAAGCCGGATGTCACTCAAATTTCCATGCAGGAGCGCGATGGAGGGTATGCGATGACCTCCTATCTCTTAGAGCTGGGGCATAAAACCGTGTATCACGTCAGCATTCCCGGAGGCGCTGGTGGGTATAGCCGCTTGGCAGGTTGGAGATCCGCCTGCGAGGATGCCGGAGTGCCGGCGCCAGCACCCATAAAGGCTGATTGGGATCCTGATTCCGGCAAACGCATAGGGGCGGCATTGGGAAGGAAGCCTGAGGTAACTGCCATCTTCGCCGGCAATGACGAGATCGGCATGGGCATCATCCGTGGACTTAACGATGTGGGCCGTCGGGTGCCCGAAGATGTATCAGTAGCAGGCTTCGACGACCATCCTATCGCCAAGATATGGAACCCCTCTCTGACGACGATCCACCAGGATTTCTTCAAGGCAGGGGAAAAGGCCTTTGATCTACTGAAAACGGAAATCGACGACATTGATCAAGGACGCGGCCGGACCGCTGACTGGAACAAGCTGGTGGAACTGCCAGGCCACCTGATCGAACGAGAATCGACCGGAACCTTGAAAGCAGAGTGATTTCTGGGACCAGAAAATCCGTTCCCATGACATAGGCCTTTATGAGCGCCGGATTTGCGATTCCTTCCTCTAGGCGCCGGTCGCATATGGCATTGCATATTCGTCAACATACATCGCAAATCAGATCAGGTTATGCGGCAAATTCGACAATTCACGCATGTACTGCCATAAAAAAGCTCATGAATGGTTGACTGGAATCGTGGCATAAAGGCGTGTCGATGCAGCTGAAGGTCGCTCGCCCACCCAGGAGGCGGATCACAGCTCAAATGCTCCGTCTACTTCGTGACCGGTCCATAGTCGTGACCGGGTGAAGCTTCGGCAGAGAACGGAAGAAAGTAGCGAACATGCTCAACATTAATCTGAGCGATGTGGTCGCCGTACTCAAGTCGCTGATTCCGCAGTTGACGGTCATCGGCGTCTTTCTGATACTGGCACTGCTGATCACAGTCGCAGTGAACAAGCACATCGTCAAAAACGTAGCCAACCGGAAGATGATCCACTCCCAGTCCTGGCTGGTGGCCTTCGTAGCTGTCGTTGTGGCTCTGGCGACCATGCTTCTGGGACCCCTGTCCAACCTGATCACCAAGTCCACCAGCAAACATGAGCTACAGCCTGCGACGGTGACTGCAGCCAGGAATTTGGCCAAGAATATCCAACGCGAGTCAATCACCCTGCTGCAGAACACCGATCATGCGTTACCTCTGGAAGAGCAGAAGGTCAACGTCTTCGGCTGGGCCTCGACCAACCCCGTCTACGGCGGCACAGGATCCGGCTCCATGTCGGCCGATAATCCCACCACCAGCCTGCTTGACGGTCTTCACCAGTCAGGTTTGAAGACCAACATCGAGCTGTCCGACTTCTACAAGCACTACCGTGCCGACCGACCGACCGTAGGCATGTTCGCCCAGGATTGGACACTGCCGGAACCAGACGCTACAAAATATTCCAAGAAGCTCATGGACAATGCTGCGCACTTCTCCGATACCGCCATCGTCGTCATCGGCAGAGTCGGCGGAGAAGGTGCCGATCTTCCGATGAACATGAAAGCCAAGGGCATCACTTACCATGACAACGATAAATCTGCTCCCGATTTCAAAAACGGCCAGAGCTTCTTGGAGTTGTCCAAGCCCGAGAAGGACATGATCGCCAAAGTTACCGGTACTTTCGACAAAGTCGTTCTGGTCTACAATGGCGCGAATGCGTTCAATCTGAACTTTGTGGGTCAATATCCCCAGATCAAGTCCGTCCTCTGGTGCCCGCCCCCGGGGCAAGCTGGATTTACGGCTTTGGGCGAAGTAATCAAGGGCACAACCAACCCTTCGGGAAGGACTTCAGACACTTTCGTGCGCGACCTGAGCGCAACACCGACTTATCATAATTTTGGTTCATTCACATATACCAACATGGATGACCATCAGGCTACCTACACCGGATTCACTGGCAAGCCACAAACCGTTACTCCCACCTTCGTCAACTACAACGAGGGCATCTATGTCGGGTACAGGTTCTGGGAAACAGCCGCCAAAGAAGGCCTGATCAACTACGACCAGATGGTCCAGTACCCCTTCGGATATGGCCTGTCATACACGAGCTTCACCCAGCGTATGAGCCCCATCAAACACGACAACGGGAAAATCTCTTTCGATGTGACAGTAACCAACAAAGGCACAACGAGCGGCCGTGACGCAGTCGAAGTCTACTTCGATCCGCCATACACCGATGGCGGCATCGAGAAGGCCAGCGCAAACCTGATCTCCTTCAAAAAGACCAAGGTCCTAAAGCCTGGAGAGAGTCAGACCATTCCTATCTCCTTCAAGGATGAGGATATGGCCTCTTACGATGCCAACCAGGAGAAGGCCTACGTACTTGATCAGGGGAACTACGAAATCTCGATCCGCTCTGATTCCCATCGACCCATTATGTCGGACGCTATTGCAATCAATAAATCCGTCATCTACAACCAGAGCAATCCACGTTCAGTCGATAAGGTCGCGGCAACCAATCATTTCGGCGATTTGAAAGGCAACGTGACCTACTTGTCGCGTGCTGGTCATTTTGCCAACTATGCAGAAGCCACAGCAGCGCCAAAGAGCACTGACATGCCCGAGCAAGCAAAGGCCAGGTTCCTGAATAATGACAATTATCATCCCAAGAAGCTGGATAAGGCCGATGACGCAATGCCTACAACGGGAGCCCGCAACGGCATCAGGCTTTATCAGCTGCGCAACAAGTCCTATGACGACCCCATGTGGGAAAAGCTCCTGGACCAGCTCAGCGTCAAGGACATGGATAGCCTGATCGCTATGAGCGGGTATGGGACACAACCGGTCAAAGGCATCGGCAAGATCGAGCTAACTGATGCCGATGGACCTGCTGCGCTGAACAACAACTTCACTAAGGTCGGATCTCTGGGCTTCCCGTCTTCAACTTCCATGGCCTGCACCTGGAATCCGGACCTGGCCTCTGAATATGGCAGGATGATTGGCACCATGGCCCATGACATGGATGTTTCCGGTTGGTATGCACCAGCTTTCAACATCCACCGCAGCGCCTTTGCCGGCAGAAACTTCGAATATTTCTCAGAGGATCCGCAAATCAACGCCGTCATGGGCTCCAACGAGGTCGCCGGAGCCAAATCCAAGGGTGTCT
This sequence comes from Bifidobacterium sp. ESL0819, assembly GCF_052606245.1. NCBI lineage: Bacteria > Bacillati > Actinomycetota > Actinomycetes > Bifidobacteriales > Bifidobacteriaceae > Bifidobacterium > Bifidobacterium sp. ESL0819. The sequence goes on along the minus strand of NZ_CP199587.1, from coordinate 631,121 downwards.
ATGCGTTCATGAAGCACTTCGCTCTAAACGAGCAGGAGACCAACCGCCTCAACATGCTAGCTACCTGGATCAACGAACAGACCATTCGCGAGATCTATCTGAAGCCCTTCCAAATGGCTGTGGTCAATGGCGGTGCTCAGGCTGCGATGAGTTCACTCAACTACATCGGCACAACCTATGCCGGAGCCTATGCGCCACTGATGAAGGATGTGCTGCGCGGCGAATGGGGCTTCCGTGGCATGGTGCTGACCGACTACTTCGGCGTCTACGGATATCAGAACGCCGATCAGCTGATCCGCAACGGCAACGACGCTATGCTGGCTACCACGGATGTAACCAACCACGTCAAAGACAAGAGCGCCACCTCGGTCAAGGCCATGCGCCAGGCCAGCCATAACATCCTCTACACAGTCGTGCATGGATACAAGTACGCCAGCGGCGACCCCAAGGTACAGACCCCGACCTGGCAGATCGCCCTTTATGTGGCGCTTGCTGTGCTGGCTCTGATCTTCCTGGCCCTGGAGTACCTGACCTTCAGAAGATTCAAGGCACGGCGCAGCGCTGTCGATGTGAGCACGCTGAGCGACCTGGCGGACGATGCCCGACAGACCCGCGCCCAGGATCCGGCCAGCATGGAGACCACGCCGTCGGAGAATAGCCCTGACCATGGGCCAACGGCCTGATCTCCACCTCAGTTGATTTGCCCCCCGCCGGAAGGACTTATACACCTTCCGCCGGGGGGCGGATCAGCACACCTGTTGGCGTACAGACAGCGCACCCATGCCGGGAAAACAACAGGTTATGCAACCCGCCCGAACAGACCTCGGCAGTCGGCGAATAATGAAATCCAGCACCAATTCGAGGCCGATCGTGGAAGCAACGAGGGCTCCCGCCGCAGGACTAACCCCCGTCACGGAAAAGGAACACTATGGAAGTCAAGGATCTAACAGTTCTGGAACGGGCCTCGCTGCTCTCCGGAAAATCCACTTGGGCGACCCGCGCCCTGAAGAGGGCAGGCATCCCGAGCATGGTCCTGAGCGACGGCCCGCATGGTCTGCGCCGCCAGACCGGATCAGGGGACAATCTGGGCATGGGCAAGTCCAAGCCCGCTACCTGCTTCCCCACAGCCGGCACCGTGGCCTGCTCATGGGATCCGGAGCTAGCCAAGACCATGGGTCAGGCGCTGGGCAACGAGGCCAGAAGCTTGGGCGTCAACATGGTCCTGGGCCCGGGCATGAACATCAAGCGCAACCCCCTGTGCGGCAGAAACTTTGAATACTATTCCGAAGATCCCCAGGTGGCCGGTCATATGGCTGCAGGCCTTATCGAAGGCATCCAGTCCCAGGGCGTGGCCGCCACCCCCAAGCACTTTGCCATGAACAGCCAGGAGCTGCGCCGACAGGCATCCGACTCCATAGTAGATGAGCGCACTATGCGTGAACTCTATCTGACCGGATTCGAGATCGCCGTGCGCCAGGCCCACCCCTGGGCCATCATGACCTCTTACAACATGGTCAACGGTACCTATGCCAACGAGAATGCCCACCTGCTCAAGGATATCCTGCGCAACGAGTGGGGCTTCGACGGAATGGTGGTCTCGGATTGGGGCGGCTCCAACAGTGCTGTCGCCGCAGCTGCCAATGGCTCCTCCCTTGAAATGCCTCAGGCCGGATACGACTCCGTCCGCCAGATAGCCAAAGCCGTGCAGGAGGGCAGCCTGGACGAAACCGACCTGAATGCCCGGGCCGAAGAGGTAGCGCAATTGGCCAAGCTGACCTACCACGCCGACATGGACTCCGATGGGAGCCTGACCACGGACCAGATACAGGACCACCATCAGGTGGCAAGGAGCATCGCCGAAGGATCCGCGGTTCTTCTGGCCAACCAGAAGGGATGCCTGCCACTGGCCGCCGGCACCCGGGTCGCCCTGGTCGGGGATATGGCCGAGACCCCAAGGTTCCAGGGATCCGGATCTTCCAAGGTCAACGCAGCCAAGCAGGAAAGCATGCTGGACCTGCTCAGGCAGGGCAACGGCGACGGATTGGAGCTGGCCTCCTACAGCCAGGGCTACGAACGCCATGGCGAGAAGAACCGGTCTTTGATCGACCAGGCCGTGGCTGCGGCTGGCCAAGCTGACGTGATTGTCGCCTGCGTGGGCCTGGATGAGCGCAGCGAGTCAGAGGGCCTGGACCGTTCCCACATGGACATTCCCGGCAACCAGGTCGACCTGATCAAGGCCCTGGGCGCAACGGACAAGCCCCTGGTGGTCGTCCTGGTGGCGGGCTCCCCCGTCACCACCGACTGGTTCGATCAGTGCGATGCCGTGCTCTACATAGGACTGTCCGGACAGGCTGGGGCCTCAGCCACCCTGAACATACTGACGGGTCGGGTCAACCCCTCCGGCCACCTGGCTGAAACCTGGCCCAAGTCCTACGCCGACTGCCCCAGCGCCGACTGGTACCCAGACCCTGCGCACGAGTCGATCTATCGGGAGGGCCCCTTCGTCGGCTACCGCTATTACCTGACCGCCGACGTAGAGGAACGCTTCCCCTTCGGATACGGCCTGTCCTATGCACACTTCACCTACGCCGATCTGTCCGTGGACGACGAGGGGGTCACCTTCACTCTGACCAACGACTCGGACAGACAGGGGGCCACTGTCCCCCAGCTCTACGTCCAGGCGCCCAAGGGTGGTGTGCTCAGGCCAGTCCGCGAGCTGAAGGGCTTCAAGAAAGTCAGCCTGGAGTCCGGTCAATCAACCCAGGTCCGCATCGACTTTGATCAGACGACTTTCCGGCACTTCGACACAGCCAGCAACTCCTGGCAGGTCGAGTCCGGCGACTGGACCATCATGATCGGGTCTGACGCCCGCAACATGGAGCTGAGCGAGCATCTGACGGTCCAAGGCACCGTCGATTCGCAGAGTCCCGACCCTGCTCTGGGCGCCTACCTGACCGGCCGGGTCAAGGATGTCGACGATGCCGCCCTAGCGGCCCTCTTCGGCCATCCGGTGGTCCGACAGGGCGCCGTCAGCACCTTCGGGGTCAACGACCCGCTCTCATCCTGGAAGGACTCCAGAAGCGCCCTGGCACGGTTCGTGGCCAGCTTCCTGACCAAGAGCGAGAGACGCCACGAAGCCAAGACCGGCAATCCCGACCTGAACACCCTCTTCCTGCTCAACATGCCCCCCAGAGCTATGGCCAAGATGACCAACGGACTGATCGACACGGCCATGGTCGAGGCCATCGTACGCATCCCCAATGGCCATCTATGGCGGGGACTGGGCGGATTCATCGCCGGATTCTTCAGGAACATGTCCGCCAACCACAGGACCGGAAAGGAGCTCAATCATGAGTGATCAGCACAGCCAGCAGGCCGGACAGCCGACCCAGGGGAAGGCGACGACGGCCTCGCAGTGGGCGATCGTCCGCTGGTGGCGGCGGTTCAGCGATCGGCACACCACTCTGGCCCAGTTCATCGTCTTCTTCATCCTGTCCAACGGGGTCACCGTCCTGCAGCTGGTGCTCATGCCCGTGCTCAAGGCCATCTTCAACGAGACTTCCCTGGTGGGCACCAACTTCCAGATCTGGCGCATGGGTACCGTCGGCGGCAAACCCTACTACTTGTTCGACTACGCGGCCGGATCCATCGGCCATGGCGGCGGAGGCGGCCTGGCCTACTTCCTTGCTGTGGAGATCACCCTGCTGATCGCCCAGATCATCAATTTCTTCCTCCAGCGCAACATTACCTTCAAGTCCAATTCATCGGTCTGGAAGGCGGCTTTCTGGTACCTGGTAGCTTACGTGATCATCACCATCATCGCAGCGGCGCTGCAGGGCTGGTACAAGGACCCTATCTATGGCTTCTTCCAGCACACCCTGAACTGGGGCAGCCTAGGGACCACCATTGCTGATCTGGTCACCATGATCATCAACTCGGCCATCTCCTTCTGGGTCTTCTTCCCCATCTTCAAGGTCATCTTCCGCCAAGAACCCACAGAGTCCGAGGCCATCGACCAGTAAAATTCCGGCCCTGATTCCCTGACTGCCAATGAACCGGCATACATCGGCAGCCAGAGGGGCGGGGCCTTTCCTTCAGACCAATCATGTACAGTGGTCTCATACCACGGCCGCCGGCGGAATTACGGCAACCCCGCCGACATACCCGCCGACCCATTCTTTTGCGAAGTGATCGTTCATGACAGCTGACCGACCGGCCTCCACAAGCCCACCTGTTCTCACCTTTATCGTGCCTGCCTATAACATGGCCCAGCATCTGCCGACCTGCCTGGATTCGCTCCTGAGCCGAGAGGGAGACGATCTGGAGATCATCGTGGTCGATGACGGATCCACAGATGCCACAGCGCAGGTGGCGCAGTCATACCGGACACGCCATCCGCACACTGTCCGTCTGATCAGCCAGAGCAACAAGGGCCATGGCGGCGCAGTCAACACCGGCCTGGCAGCCACCCGGGGCTGCTACGTCAAAGTGGTCGATGCCGACGACTGGGTGGACCCGACCTCTTTGAGTCTGGTTCTGGACCAGCTGCGCGACCAGTCGCGACGTACGAATCCGGTGGACATGGTAGTCACCAACTACGTCTATGAAAAGGAAGGCCGCAAGCATAAGCGGGTCATCAACTTCCGCAGCGTCATGGACCCGGGGCAGGTGCTGGACTGGAACCATCTGCGGCGGTTCGGGCTGGCCCAGTACATGATCATGCATGCCCTGATTCTGCGAACCGAGGTACTCCGCCAGGCTCATACCCGTCTGCCCGAGCACACCTATTACGTGGACTTCATCTACTCCTATCAGCCTCTGCCCTGGGTGCACACCCTGCTCTACCTGGACACGAATTTCTACCGTTACCACACCGGGCGCCAAGGTCAGTCGGTGCAGACCTCGATCATGATCGCCCGGGTTTCGCAACTGCTGCTTGTCAACGGGCTTATGGCGGATTCCACACCTGATCCGGGGACGGTTCCCCATGGACTTTATCGTTATATGATCCACTATCTGTCCATCAACTGCGTGGTGACCTCGGTTTTCCTGATCCTCTCTCGCAAGCCCAGCAATTATCAGAACAAGGACATGCTCTGGAGCAGGCTGGAGCACCGCTCCCCCGTCATCGCCTCCGACGTGCGCTCCACCCTGCTCTGCAGGATGATCAACATGCCAGGCAGGCCGGGCCGTCTGGCCATCCGTCTAGGTTATAAGGCTGCTGAGGCCGCCATGGGCTTCAACTGATCGCCCTCCCTCGGCAGGAGCACGCAAAGACTAAACCAGTGATGCTCAGTGCGCAGGGTCATCTCCCCCTGGTATCGGTGAGCTATATGACGGATGGACTTGACCCCGTACCCGTGCAGGCCATCGTCGGTCCTGGTCTTGGTGGTGGCCAGCTCACCATTGCCCTTCCAATTCAGGGACGAGGCGAAGTAGTTTTCAATGCGGATCACCACGAACTGTCCCCGGGCATACAGGGCCACCTTGATCAGGCGGCGGTCGGGTTCCTTGACCTTTCTCAAAGCCTCAATGGCATTGTCCAAGGCGTTGCCGAAGAGAGTGGAGACATCCATGGGCGACATCCCCTCCAAGAGCGAGCCATCGGCCACCATAGTCAGGGTGATCCCCTCTTCGGAACAGATGCGCTCCTTGATCGACATGACCACATCCAGGATAGGGCTGCCGGTGTGCTGCTGGGACCCATATCGTCCGACCGCAGCCTCGAGCTCCTCGAAGTCCTGGGACTTGTGCTCAGGATCCATCTGCGAGCGCAGGGCGGCGATCTGATGCTTGAGATCGTGGGCAAGCCTGCCCATGGCCTCCAGATTCTCCTTGGAGCGCATGTACTCCCGATGCTGGCTGTAAGCCCGAGCGTTGATTGATGCCAACTCGGCGCTGGTATGGCTCTCCCGCAGCTGTTCCTGCTGGGCATAGAGCATGGCGAACCCGCACAGGTCCACCAGGGTGCGGATGTAGAAGACCTCCAGGCCGACCCGACCGGAGAAGGGGGTGTTGGTAGAGACGAAGCTCAGGTTGGACATGGCAAAGGTGACCACCGCGATGACTGCAGCTATGAAAACGCTTCGACCCGGCACAGAAGGCTGAGCGTTAGCGAAATTGCGCCGCTCTGCCATCCAGGCCAGCAGCCCTACGCCACCGTAGATCAGCACCAGGAGGATCAGGGAGGCCGGGTCGTACAGGCTGTGGCTGGCAGGCCGCATGAAGGAGTCCAGCTGCCAGTGCAGGGAGGCGACCAGCTCAGCCAGCACAAAGGCACGAGCCAGCAAATAGGCCCCATCCAGCGCGCCCAACCCTGAAGCCAGCATGATGATGGCATACATGCAGGCCACGGCCAGGCACATGCTGATGATCCAGAAGGCGATCGGCAGGGTGCCAGCCCAGTACTGAACTACGATCAGCACTGCCAGACCAGGCAGAAGGACCGATGCCATCCGCAAACGAGAGGCTCTCGGACCGATGGCCAACAGGTAGACCAGACAACCTAGCCACTCGCTGATGGCCGTATAGAGCCGGGGAATATCGGGCAGGGCGTTGAGGATGTGGGTGGCTGTCATGGCCGACCTGCCACGTAAGCAGTAAGAGCCGTCATAAAAGACTTCTTGCGGGGTCGACTGACCCGCAGCCGCTGACCGGTGGACATAATGCAGTCCTGGTCTTCCATGCCCGTTACATGGGCCAGATTGACCAGATAGCAGGAGTTGGAGCGGAAGAATCCCCGCTGGTCCAGCTGGCCCTCCAGACTCTTCAGAGTGCTGTTCGTAGTCAGTGAGGAATCCAAGGTGTGGATGACGCTGCTGTGGCGGACGGATTCGATGAAGACGATGTCCTTGAGAGGGATCCGGGTGGATCGGGCGCCCTCGGTAATCAGAATGGACAGATCCACGCGGCCGCGCACCTGAGCGATGGATCGATCCAGCTCCTGGGAGAAGGCGAACCAAGGCAAGGGCTTGAGCAGATATGACAGAGCACCGACTTCATAGCCGTTGATGGCGTACTGGGGGGCGGAAGTGATGAAGACGATGACCACGGACTCGTCACGGGCGCGTACCCTGTGAGCTACTTCGATCCCGTCCATGGGGGTCATCTGAATATCCAGAAGAAGGATGTCGTACACAGGCCGGTATCCATCTGCGAAAGCCTTGCCATCGGTGAAGACGCTGACTGTCAGTTCTTCCTGACGCTCCTTGCGATAACGACTCAGGTAATTGACCATGGTCCGACAGCTGATGGAATCGTCATCCACCACTGCGATTCTGATCATCCTGGTGCACACTCCTTAACCCGTCGGCCAAGGACTCGTGGCCGCCGTTATCACCGTTCTTCCATGATATCGGAGATGTCCGCATGGCAGACCCTGATTACCCAAAGTCGAACGCGAACAAACTGCGATCCACAGCCCGATTTCAGTGGTCTTCAACCACACGTATGCGCTAGGAAACCTTTACCTTGCCATGATGGGCTGGTTTGAGAAAAGCGAACATGGCTTGCACTGCTCGCTTTTTCTTTTACGATCGGCCGGTCTGCACGCCTACGTGCACAGACTGGACGTATGGTGCTGCCTGAGTCCAGATGCCATCTTCGTGGCATAAGTCAGCGCAGAGTCCAACAGTCGAATGGACGGATGGCGGGTTTTGCGAATCGAGTCTCGCTTGTGGACGGGCACGATTAGAGTCAAAACATGTCTACCTTCGCACCCTCTTCGTCCTGGAAACCCTCCACCTGGCTAGCTCGTCTGATGCTGCTGATGGCCGCCGCCGCCTGGGGAGCCGGATACACTTTCGAAAAGGTTGCCATGGAGACCTTGACCGTGCGTTGGCTGATGGGCATTCGTATTCTGTGTGCCATCGTCATCATGACGCCCTTTTTGCTGCCACGGCTGCGCAGAACCGGGGCCATACACACCCTGGTCCCTGGTTTGATCCTGGGGGTCAGCTACTGGGCGGCCTTCAGTCTGCAGATGATGGGGCTGACCACCATCGCTCCAGGCCGCAACTCCTTTCTTACGGCGACCTACTGCATCTTTGTGCCCTTCCTGGTCTGGATCCTGGCACGTCGACGGCCGGCCCTGCGCCACTTCGTCGCGGCTGCCATCTGCATTCTGGGTGTGTCTCTGATCTCATTGCCGGCTCACGGCGGGGGACAGGGGCTGTCTTTGAGCACTGGTGACCTGCTGACTCTGGCCGGCGCCCTGCTCTATGGCGTCAACCTGGTCATCACCGGTTTCCTGACCAAGAAGTTCGATGCCCCCACGCTGACCTATCTGGAGCTGCTTTTCGGCGGTATCCTCTTCCTGGTCTGCGCGCTGATCTTCGATCCCCTGCCCAGCGCGGCCGACTTCACGCCTTCGACCCTGGGCTCCATGATGTATCTGACGCTGATCTCAACCCTGATGGCCCAGAACTTCCAAAATATTGCCTTTTCCAGGGTTCCAGCCGCCCAAGGTTCGCTGATCCTGTGCTCGGAGAGCCTGTTCGGGATGCTGGTCTCGGTCCTGGTCCTGCACGAAGAGCTGACGGCAACCCATTTGCTGGGCTTCGCCATCATCTTCTCCGCAATCATCCTGTCCGAGGTCAGGCTTCACCCCCGCCGGTCGACGGCGGATTCCTCTGCACCTATGTCTTCCTCTCGGTAGGCTGTCCCAGGCAAGAGGTCATAGGGCATCTGCCGCTTGATCAGATAGAAGACCAGCAGGAGCAGAGCCAGGATGCGCGTTGCAATCTGAACGCTGCCGGTCCAAGGGCCGAAGACGGCTAGGATGACTGCAGTCCTGAACAGATAGAAGAGGAAGCGGGACCACCCATGCCGCTGCTTGGTCTCGATTGTCATGTGGGTGAAGGTGGCGCCCAGTGTCCGTCCACGACGGGACAGAGGGATGAGCAGTTCGAAAATCAGCAGCATGGCCAGATTCACCACAGTTCCGAACGCATCCAAAGCGGATGGAGAGATCAGCAACCCGCCAAAGCAGTAGTGGCCGTCCAGCTGATAGGTGCCCAGGCGATGGATCGCATAAGTCACGCCCATCCCCAAAGACATGGACAGGATGGTGGCCAGGAGCAGATCCAGAGCCAGGGAAACGGCACGGTGTATGAACCCTGGGTTGGTGACCAGCTGAGCGGCGTCAGCCTGACGGGTGGGAACCAGTTTGTTGGCCACTATGGCCACCAGGTAGCCAATTATGGCGCCTGAAGTATTCCAAATCAGGTCGTCCACGTCAAAGAGTCGGTAGGCGCAGCCCACGATGCCGAAAACCCCGGTCAGCTGGGCCGTCTCGATGAAGAGGGAGACCAGGAGAGCGACCGGCAGAGCCAGGATGAAGCGCCAGCGGAAGACCCGACCCATAATGAAGCCCAGAGGCAAGAAGAAAGCCACATTGAGCAGGATCTGCAGCAGGGCCATCCGCCCGCCTGTGCTCAGGTCGGTGAGGAACTGCAGCGGGTTGAGCTGGGGATTTAAATGATGGGTGGCGCAGAAGGCGGCACGGTCGTCTGGCATAGGCCAGAGGGTGAAGAAGACCAAGGCCAGCAGGTATAAGACGGTCAGATAGGCTGCCATGGCTGCTGTCAGTCGAAGCCGGTGATAACGGTTGTAGATCAGGGCAAGAATGGGCAGGGTCAGGATCAGCGAAGCCAGGGGCCAAAAGACCAAAGATATGCCGAAGGATCCGCTGAAGTAGTCCAAGTATGTCGAGAGCACAATCCCAGTCTAAATCGCTCTCGGTTCTATCGACCGATTGACTGCGCTGACGAAGAGCTCAGTCGTCGCCCAAGGTCACGTGGATGCCACCCACCAGGGAGCTGACCAGGTTGTAGAGGAAGGCGAAAATGGTGACCAGAACCACTACTATGACAATCTCAAAAATAGAGAAGATGGTCACCGAACTCAGAACCGTCCCTAGGCTCAGCACTTGGCCCAGGTCGAAGCCGCCCGCATCCAGGCCCGTCTTGGAGATGACTTGGGTCAGATTATCAAAGAGCCCCATGGCGTTGAGCAGGAACCAGAGCAGGGCAGCGGCCACCACCTGAATGATGCCCCCGGCGATGGCCAGCAGGAAGGTGACTTTAGCTACTGACCAAGGCTCCAGCCGGGTCAGGGACAGCTGCATACGCCGGGCCCGGGGCACATGGGGACGTGTATCCGAGGATACCTTGACAGGATCGGCAGCCGAAGCTGTGGCTCTTAGAGAACGTCTAGATGTCGTTCTGCTGGCTGCAGAAGTTGGAGGAGTGGCCGGTGAAGAAGACCGAAGGGACTTCTGTGCGGATTCATCGGCCTTGGTCTTCCCCTTCTGGGGCTTTCTGACACCTTGATTGCCGGCCTTGACCTGCTTCTGATCATCCTGGCTCATCGGCACTCCTTGATCCTTGCTTTCAATGGCCCGCGCCTACCGCCGCTAGACCTGCATGACTTCTTACGAGGCTATCAGTCTTGTCAGACTGATAGCGGACCACTCAGTCCCCTTGAGCCAGGCTCTGACCGTCGCCGGTTCCGGTGGTGGCGATGGGCTGATCCTTGGCCGCCAGGGGAGCTGCGGAAGCCAGGTCGGTCTGACTGGCATCCTCCTCCTGATCGTCACGCTCGGCATTGCGGGCGATGGAGAGAATCTCGTCGCCCTTGTCAGGCTTGGCCAGGGTTACCCCTTGGGTGTTGCGTCCGGTTCGCTTGACCTCGGCCACATCGGAGCGGATGACCTTGCCGGACTTCATGATGGCCATGATCTGATCGTCCTCGTTCACCACCAAGGCGCCAACCAGAGAACCACGGCCTTCGACCATGGCAATAGCCTTGACTCCATAACCGTTGCGGCCCTGCAGGCGGTACTCGCTCAGAGCGGTTCGCTTGGCGAATCCCTCGTCGGTGACCACCAGCAGGTCATCCTCGGACTCCTTGGCGATCACATCCATGCTCAGCAGCTCATCACCGGGACGGAACCGCATGCCCTGAACTCCTGAAGTCTGCCGTCCCATGGGTCGCAGGGTGGAGTCGTCGGCCGGGAAACGCACGCTCATGCCCTTGCGGGAGACCAGGATGATCTCGTCATCGGCATTGCAGAGGGCAGCACCCACCAGCTCGTCGCTCTGAGGCACCTCATGCCCGTCTTCGTCTGTGACTGTACCCAGCTCCATCAGCCGCACGGCGATCAGACCACCTTGACGGGGCGAATCATACTCGGCCAGACGGGTCTTCTTGACCCGCCCGGTCCGGGTCGCCAGAACCAGATAGTCGGCATCGTCGTAGCCATGCAGGGAAAGGACCTGTTCGATCCGCTCGCCCGGGCCCAGCTGCAGCAGATTGGCCACATGCTGTCCCTTGGAGTCACGGGAACCCTCAGGCAGCTCATAAGCCTTGAGCCGGTACACCCGGCCCTTGTTGGTAAAGAAGAGCAGCCAGTTGTGGGTGCTGGTCAGGAAGAAGTGATCCACCACATCGTCCTCGCGCAGCCTGGCCCCGCGGATGCCCTTTCCGCCGCGGTGCTGCGCCCGGTACTCGTCAGCCTTGGTTCGCTTGACGAAACCGGAGTGGGTAACGGTGACCACCACTTGTTCGTCGGCGATCAGATCCTCAACGTTCATTTCACCCGAATAGGGAACGATACGGGTACGCCGTTCATCACCGTACTTGTCGACGATCTCATCCAACTCGTCGCCCACGATGGTGCGCTGGCGCTCGGGGTGAGCCAGAATGTCGTTATAGTCGGCAATCTTGCGCATGAGATCCTCGTGCTCGTCCAGGATCTTCTGCCGTTCCAGGGCAGCCAGACGGCGTAGCTGCATGGCCAGGATGGCATCGGCCTGAACCTCGTCCACGTCCAGCAGCTCCATCAGGCCGGTGCGGGCTGTCTCTACATCCTTGGAGGCACGAATCAGCGCAATGACCTGGTCGATCATGTCCAGGGCCTTCAGATACCCCTGCAGGATATGGTCGCGATCCTCGGCTTCCCGCTTCAGGTAGCGGGTACGCCGCTCGACCACATCAAGCTGGTGTTCCACCCAGTGGCGGATGAACGCATCCAGACTCAGAGTCCTAGGGACCCCGTCCACCAGGGCCAGCATGTTGGCCCCGAAGGTTTGCTGCAACTGGGTGTGCTTGTAGAGGTTATTGAGAACCACCTTGGGCACGGCATCACGCTTAAGGACCAGAACCAGACGCTGGCCGGTACGACCCGAGGTCTCATCGCGCATGTCGGCGATGCCCTGGATCTTGCCGTCGCGCACAGCCTCGCGGATGGAGGAGGCCAGCCGGTCGGGATTAACCTGGTAGGGCAGCTCGGTGACCACCAGGCACATCCTGCCGCGGATCTCCTCGGTATTGACCACGGCCCGCATAGTGATTAGGCCACGTCCGGTCCGATAGGCCTGTTCAATGCCCTTGTGGCCCAGAATGGTGGCGCCAGTGGGGAAGTCCGGTCCCTTGATGATGGCTATCAGAGCGTTGAGCAGTTCCTCCTTGGAGGCCTCGGGATGCTCCAGGGCCCAGTGCACACCCTTGGATATCTCGCGCAGGTTGTGCGGAGGAATGTTGGTGGCCATGCCCACGGCGATGCCTGCCGACCCGTTGACCAGCAGGTTAGGGAAGCGAGAAGGCAGAACCGTTGGTTCCTGGGTCTTGCCGTCGTAGTTGGGGATGAAGTCGACCGTATCCTTGTCGATGTCGCGCACCATCTCCATGGCCAGGGGAGCCATGCGGCACTCGGTATACCTCATGGCGGCTGCCGGGTCGTCGCCGGGGGAGCCGAAGTTGCCCTGGCCGTCCACCAGCGGATAACGCATGGACCAGGACTGTGCCAGACGCACGATAGTGTCATAGATAGCGGAATCGCCGTGGGGATGGTACTTGCCCATGACATCGCCCACTACGCGCGAGCACTTGTTATAGCCACGGTCGGGCCGGTATCCGCCGTCGTACATGGCGTAGATGACCCTGCGATGGACCGGCTTCATGCCGTCGCGGACATCGGGCAAGGCCCGCTCCACGATCACGGACAGGGCATAGGACAGGTAGGATTCCCTCATCTCCTGCTGGAGGTCAATGGGTTGAATCCGCTCGCCCTGGAGAAGACCATAATCGGTGTTGTCCATCTCCTGGGGGCTGAGCGGCTCTCGAGACCCATCAGGCAGGTTGAGGCCGTCCTGGTCCGAGCTTTTGTCGTTGTTGTTATCGTCTGCCAAAATCGATCCTTAGCTCAAATGGTGAAAAGGGGAGGCTTCTGTCTCACGCGTCGATGAAGCGGGCGTCGTGGGCGTTGCGTTGGATGAACAGACGCCGGGGCTCTACCTCGTCGCCCATGAGCATGGTGAAAGTCTCGTCGGCCTGTTCGGCGTCATCAATATGGATCTTCTTGAGGATGCGGTGATCCGGATCCATGGTCGTCTCCCAGAGCTCTTGGTAGCTCATCTCGCCTAGACCCTTGTAGCGCTGGATCCCTTCCCCCTTGGGCAGCTGCCGGCCGGAGGCCTTGCCCTCGGCCAGGACCCTGTCACGTTCTGCGTCGGTGTAGACGAAGCTGTGCGGTCCCTTGGTCCACTTGAGCCGGTAAAGCGGCGGCATGGCCACGTAGACGTAGCCAGCCTCGATCATAGGCCGCATGTAGCGGAAGAAGAGAGTCAGATTCAGGGTGGCTATATGGGCGCCATCCACATCAGCGTCGGCCATGATGATGACCTTGTGGTAGCGCACCTTGTCGATGTTGAAGTCCTCGCCGTATCCCCCGCCCACGGCTGTGATCAGGGATTCGATGGTGTCGGATTTCATCATGCGGTCCAGGCTGGCCCGCTCAGTGTTGAGTATCTTGCCGCGCAGGGGCAGGATGGCCTGGGTCATGGGGTTGCGGCCCTGGATGGCTGAGCCGCCTGCAGAGTCGCCCTCCACGATGAACAGCTCGCACTCCTCGGGATTGCTGGACTGGCAGTCCTTGAGCTTGTCTGGCATGCCGGCCGTCTCGAAGATGGACTTGCGCCGGGTGTTCTCGCGGGCCTTCTTGGCAGCGATCCTGGCTCGGGAGGCCTCCATGGCTTTCTGGATGATGGCCTTGGCCTCGCCGGGATGGGCGTCGAACCAGTCACTCAGCCGCTCGGTCATGACCCGCTGAACGAAGGTCTTGGCCTCGGAGTTGCCTAGCTTGGTCTTGGTCTGGCCTTCGAACTGGGGGTTGGTCAGCTTGACGGAGACTACGGCGGTCAGCCCCTCACGCACATCGTCGCCCGAAAGGTTGTCGTCCTTGTCCTTGAGGATGCTCTTGTCCCGAGCGTAGCGGTTGATCATGCTGGTCAGGGCCGCGCGGAACCCCTCTTCGTGGGTGCCGCCCTCGGTGGTCGCAATGGTATTGGCGAAGGTGTGAACCGACTCCGAGTAGGCGGTGGTCCACTGCATGGCCACTTCGGCGGAGATGCCCAGTTTCAGGTCCTCGGCCTCGAAGTCGATGACCTCGGACTCCACAGGCGTAGCCTTCCTGACCTTGACCAGGTAATCCACATAGTCCTTGATGCCATTGGCGTACTGGTAGCTGACGGACTGGCCCTTCTGCTCCGGGGTCTGCTCCTCGCCCGTCACCTCGTCGCCGGCCTGATCGTTGGGGCGCAGGTCGGTCAGGGTAATCCGCAGACCCTTGTTAAGGAAGGCCATCTGCTGAAAACGGCTGCGCAGGGTTTCGAAGTCGTAGACCGTGGTCTCGAAGATTTTGGGATCGGCCCAGAAAGTCACCGATGTGCCGGTGTTCTCTTCCGGCCCCATGGCCTGATCCTTGGACAGGGGAGCCGTGGGTTTCTGGTTGCGGAAGCTCTGATGCCAGTGGTAGCCCTGTCGGCGCACCTGGACATCGATCCGGGTGGACAGGGCGTTGACTACGGAGATGCCCACGCCGTGCAGGCCGCCCGAAACCGCGTACCCGCCGCCGCCGAACTTACCTCCGGCATGTAGCTTGGTCATGACCACTTCGACGCCGCTCTTGCCCTCGCCTGGCACTTCGTCCACAGGGATGCCACGACCGTTGTCGTCCACTCGGATGCCATTATCGGGCAGGATGGTGACTTCAATATGATCGGCATACCCGGCCAGAGCCTCGTCAACCGAGTTATCGACGATCTCATAGACCAGATGATGCAGGCCCCTGGGGCCTGTTGATCCGATATACATGCCGGGACGGACGCGAACCGCTTCCAGCCCCTCCAGCACTTTCAGGTCGCTGGCGTCATAGTGCTCGGGGGAAAGCGAGTCATCCAACTGTGCATCGTCCAGCCGATCCTGGCCCGTCATGCCGTCATCCTGAGGCTTGTCCTCCTCTTGTTCCCGGCCCTCTTTCGGGTTCCGGGACGGGTCAGTATTGAGATCTGCCACGGATAGTCCTTTCTGCACCCCCATCGTCGGCCACTGACGACAAAGCAGCTTCCGTTCGTGGCCGAGCGGGGGGATCGAGTCATGGTCACCAGGTTCCAAATCGTCCATAAAGGGGCCTTGGAAGCGTTTGACCCTCTGACCTATAGATTACCAGCGCTAGGGGACTTTAGGCTTACAGAAAGCTGAAAAGAGAGTATTCGCCGATTATGGGTTCACCCATAGGTGTCGCGCACTCCTCGACCAGGCGGATCGAACCGCGAACGGCGAAAACTATAGTTGTGAGGACCAGTCACTCGGATCTGCTTGACCGGCATACCCAACCGCTTGACAATGGTCGCCTTGAGCTGAGGGACCAGGTAGGTCAGCTGGGTGGCCCAGACCGTGGTCTGCGCCTGGATGATCAACACGCCCTCCCGGTAGGAGACCACTCTTGAATGGGCGGCGATGCCGGGACCCACCACACTGTCCCACTGGTTGCGCAGCCGGGCCACCTTCAGATGGCTGGTCCACCCGCTCCCGGCCGCCAAGCTGGTCACCACGCCTCCAAGTTTGGCTGGGTCACGTCCAGGTTTGCCGAATGCATACCAAGCCTTACGGGAGTTGTCCTCCCGCTGCCGACGAGTGGCAGCCCGTCGCGTGCAACCCTCGAAGACTAGGGACGGCAATAGGCGCTGGTCCAGATGCAGAGTTTCAACCATGGGCGCTTTCACGACTGGTCATCCTTTTCAAACCCATTCGGCATAGCCAAGTCGCCGTGAACCGTCGCTCTGGATCGGCGCAGGTCCTGCATGGCACTGGCAATGGCCGGGTCTTGGGCAGCTGGATCGGATGGCTGCGAGGACCTCAATCTGGAGACATCCACCAGCCTGGTACCCTGCAGAGAAGGAACGTCACTGTCGGCGGCCACAGTGATCAGCACCTGATCCTGCTGACGGGCAAAATCCAAAATCTGATCCCTGCGGTTTCTATCCAACTGGGCGAAGACATCATCCAGAATGACGATGGGCTCCAGAGCACGACGATCCTTGACTACCTGCAGCAGAGCCAGTCTCAGGGCCAGGGCCAGGGTCCACATCTCACCGTTGGAAGCAAACTCCCGGGCAGGCATGCCGTTGAGGGTGAAGACCAGATCATCGCGCTGAGGACCGATCAGATTGCTACCCCGGGCCACCTCTCCCGGGTATATCCGTTGAAAGTGACGGCTGACAGCTTCGGCGACCTCGGGTCCTGTCTGTCTATCGGGTCCGATCTCCTCCAAGGAGGGCCGGTAGATCAACCGAGCATCCTGATCAGAGCCTGCCAGATGACCATAGAGATCGCCGAAGGGCTGATTCAAGACCTCTACTAGAGCCGCTCGTCGTCGACTCAGTTCCAGCCCGGTACGAATAAATTGCCCGGTCCAGACCTCAAGGCCGGACAGGGCGGCATCACGTCCATCACCCAAAGGGTCATGACCCGCCTGGGAGAGCTGCTTGAGCAAGGCCGCGCGCTGCCTAGCCACATGACGAAAATCCTGCCGGACTTGGAAGTAGTCGGCATCGAGCTGACTGCCGGCCTGGTCCAGCACGGCCCGCCTGGCCGCAGGCTCTCCGGAAACCATGAGCTGATCCTGCGGGCTGAAGGTTACGCAGGGCACCCGACCCACCAAGTCCCGTTGATAAAGCGAGGGGCCGCCGTTGATTCTTCCCCGATTGGCTCCCTTGGCGACAATGGTCAGCTGATAGTCGGTAGCAGTTCCGTCCTGCTCCAGTCTGGCCCTGACGGTGGCCTTGGACTGCCCACGTTCTACCAAGGGCATTGAAGATGACGTCCTATGACTGCCGCCGGTGGACAGGACCTCGATGGCCTCGACCAGGTTGGTCTTGCCCAAGCCGTTGCGACCCTCCAGAATGGTCACACCGGGCTCCAGATCGAGGACGCAATGCTCCCAGGAACGAAAGTGATCCAGAACCAGACGGGAGATGTGCACGGCGATCATTCCTCGAACCAGCTCGGGGTCAGTTGTTGAAGCGCATGGGTACCAGCAGGTAGCGGTAGTCCATGGACTCCTCGGAGTCCTGTTCCTGCTGGCCGTTGAACTCTACGGCCTTGACCGCCGAAGTCATCTTGATGCGGACAAAGGGCTCAGCGATAGCACCCAGCCCGTCGATCAGGTAGCTTGGATTAAAAGCTACTGTAATGTCCTCACCGTCCATATCCGCCTGCAGAACCTCATGGGCCTGAGCTTCGTCCGCCGTGCCTGCGCTTAGGGTTACCTCGTTGCCGGAGAAGACCATGCGAATGGGGGCATTGCGTTCGGCCACCAGGGCCACGCGCTTGATGGCATCGATCAGATCCTGTCGGGCGATGACCGCCTGGATGGGGTATTCGTCCGAAAAAAGGCGATCCACGGCCGGAAATTCTCCGTCGATCAGCTGGGTGGTGGATATTTTCCCGGCATTTTCCACGCCCATGATGGTGGGGTTGTCAGCCTCATAATCCATGGTCACGTTCTGGTGCTCATCAAGGGAACGGGCGATGTCACGCAGTAGTGAGCCCCGGATCAGCATGGAGGCAGAGAAATCGGCATCGCGAGGAGTCCAAGTGAAACTCGAACGGGACAGTCTGAAACGGTCAGTAGCGGTCATGACCACCTTGTCACCGGTGATCTCGGTCTTTACGCTGGTCAGGACGGGCCGGCTCTCTTCTCGGGAAACAGCAACGGTGGATTGGGAGATGGACTGGATAAAGGTCTGAGCATCTACCTGGCCCATAGGTTGGGGAGCGGCAGGAAGGTCGGGATACTCGCTGTCAGGCATCAGTTGCAGGGAAAACGTGGATTTGCCCGAGGTAATGGTCATCTTGGATCCCTCGGTCGACAGATAGGTCTTCTCAGATGGCAGAGATTTGGTGATGTCTGCCAGCAGTTTGCCTAGTACCAGGGCTGTTCCGGACTCGTCGATGCCTGCTTCGATGTGGTTCCTTGCTGAAACCTCATAGTCGAAAGCAGAGAGTTTCAATGTTCCGTCAGAGGCTTCCATTCTGATGCCTGCCAGAATCGGTGAAGCTGGTCGGGAAGGGATAATGCGGGTGGTCCAAGCCACTGCATCCGAGAGTGCGGATGAATTCACTTCAACTTTCATGGGAGCCTTCTTGTCGATGAATGAACTGGATTCATTCTATCCAATCGGTCAAGCGATGTGGTTGGAGTGGGTAGATGCGATTGAGTGAGATGGTGATTATTGCATAAATATACATAGAGTCATCGTAATAAGCCCGGTGGATGGTGTGGATAAGTTCGCAAAACCTTGCAACGAGGTGGATAGACCTCAGGAGAGCGCTGTGGATAAGTGGTGAAAAGAATGTGGCTAAAAAGCCAATTTATCCACAAAAGTAGATTTTTGCTGATTTATCCACAAAATTCTGGTGGTTATTCGCTGATGATCCACCACTTGTCCCCGGAAAAGCGGTGGGTTAATCCCAAGGTTTGCCCACACTCGGGGATAAGTAGGTGGATATCTTTTTCTGCGGATCCACATAAGCGTCTGCGTGTCGTATCAATTCTGCGGTTGCTTAAGCCGGACGGTCAGCTCCATGACGTAGTTGTAGATCTCCCGTTTTTCCTGCATCTCATTGGAGATACGCGTGTAGGCATGCATGACCGTGGTGTGGTCACGACCGCCGAAAACCTCGCCGATGTCTACCAGGGACATGCTGGTCATTTCTCGAGCCAGGTACATGGCGATCTGCCGGGCTAGGGCAATGTTCTTGGTGCGCGTGCGGCCGACGATATCGTCAAAGGTGAGGTGGAAGTACTTGGCCACTTGGGAGATGATGTCAGTGGGTTTGATCTCTACGTCTGTAGAGAAGAAGTCCTGCAGGGTCTGTTCAGCCAAGGCTGTTGTTACAGGCTGATTATTGAGACTGGCCACGGCTGTGACGCGGGTCAGAGCCCCTTCGAGCTCTCGGATGTTCTCGGTGAAGCGTTCCGCTATGAGATCCAGGACCTCGTTGGGGATGCTGACTCCGTTCATGGAGGCCATCATTCGCAGGATGGCCACCCGGGTCTCTCGGTCCGGCGGCTTGACATCCACAGTCAGACCCGAGTCGAAGCGCGAGATCAGTCGCGATTCGAAGCCTTTCAGATTCTTGGGGGCCACGTCCGAGGCGATGACGATGCGCTTGTTGGCATCATGCAGGGCGTTGAAGGTATGGAAGAACTGGTCAAGGGTGGCTTCCTTGCCCCCCAGAAACTGGATGTCATCGATAAGGAGCACGTCCACCTGCCGGTAACGACGGTTGAATTCCGCGATCTGGCCCGACCCTTGGGTGGAGTTCTGCAGGGCGTCGATGAATTCGTTGGTGAATTCCTCCGAGTTGACGTATCGGACCTTGAGCGAGGGATCCTTGACCAGAGCATAGTTTCCGATGGCGTTGAGCAGATGGGTCTTGCCCAGGCCCGAACTGCCGTAGATGCACAAGGGGTTGAAGTCCTGGCCCGAGCCTTCGGCAACGGCCAAGGCCACAGTCCTCGCAAAGCGGTTGGAGTCGCCTGGGACGAAAGTGTCGAAGGTAGCGTTCTTGTTCAGGTGAGTCTGAGGGTCGCGCTCCACCCTGTTCTGACTCATGGGGAAGCGGGGCACAGTGAATGAGGAGGGCCGGGATGCGGTCCTCTCTGCCTCGTTCTGCTGGTCGGCATCATCGACTGCCGCTGACCTCATAACAGAGGAAGGTTCGGACAGTTCGGCCTGCATGTCCAAGGTCATGGGCACATAAGTGCCCTGATGAAAGTCATTGATGGAAACAACCGGGGACTTGGAGGTCGCACCATTCTCTGTCCGCCAGTCCGAGTGAGCCTCCGAGCCGGAGGATTGGTCAACGCCGGTCTGACGCTGGTAGTCGCCGTAGACATCCTGAGCGGAACTGGGAACTTGACGAAACTCGCCACTACCCGGGGCGGACCCGGTCATGGCGGATGCACGTTGGTCACTCTGCTGATCGACCGGCATCTGTTTGGCCAGTTGCTTTGGATAGACGATTTTGATAGCCGGGAACATTTCCTGGTTGGTGACCAGCTGCAGTGCGTTGAGGATAGGCTGGCTGAGCGGTCCCTGTACAGCCTCCTGGGTGGCCTTGGAAGAGACCCGCAGAACGATGGTAGTGCCGAAGACCGCCTCAGGGGTGATGTCCTCCAGCCAGCCCTTGTCCCTTGAGGTCAGTGAGCTGCTGTAGCGGAGCACCTGCAGGACCGAATCCCAGATTCTCTTAGCCTGGGCAGCGGCATCCAGCGGATCCTGCGCCATCAGTGAGCTCCTCTCTTCTCGATGACAGATTGTTCCGATCTTTCTGCTTCTCTCTAAGTCGACAGTAGCTCATTGTTACACCGACTTTGCGTGGTTATCCACAGGATAGCGTGTTGTATCTACGTTGAATGTGAATAACAGTGCTGTAATTTGTGGATAAGTAAGGAGGCTCTTTCTCCCGATACGACAGTGCTTATGCAGGGTATGAGCAGTCCTCACCAGTTGGGTGACAGAAGCCTGTTTGACTCCGTCCCTACTCATGTGTACCGTGATATAGCTTGACTCATAACGAGCCGTACTCGAGTATGTCTACACACGGGAGCAACGAAATATGAAGAGGACATTCCAGCCCAACAATCGTCGTCGTCACATGAAGCACGGATTCCGCGCTCGCATGCGTACCCGTTCTGGTCGCGCCCTGATCAACCGTCGCCGGGCCAAGGGCCGTCGGACGCTCTCCGCCTGAGTCGGATCCTAATCCTTTTTCAGAAGGTGGAGCGGCTGAGGAGCCACCGGGAGTTCACGGCGGTGCTCAGGCGACGCCATAGGGTCAGCAGCAGGGATCTGGTTATTCATTATCTGATCCCCGGATCTGACCGGACGGCGACCCCGCTGCCGGCGACATCGGCTGTGCACGAAGGGCGGCATGACATCCTGCCTGCAGGCAGACGCCGCATGGGGCTTGCTGTATCCAAAAATGTGGGCAAGGCCGTGACCAGGAACAAGGTCAAGCGCAGATTCAGACAACTTGCCGGATCCAAAGAGGACCTGCTGCCATCCTCCTGTGATCTGGTCATGCGTGCCAAACCCAGCGCTGCCGGAGCCACCTACCAGCAGCTGGAGGAGCAAGTGGACAGGCTCTTCCGTGACCTTATGC
The DNA here is from genome assembly GCF_052606245.1 of Bifidobacterium sp. ESL0819. Lineage (NCBI taxonomy): Bacteria > Bacillati > Actinomycetota > Actinomycetes > Bifidobacteriales > Bifidobacteriaceae > Bifidobacterium > Bifidobacterium sp. ESL0819. The sequence goes on along the minus strand of NZ_CP199587.1, from coordinate 609,608 downwards.
GCAAGTCTGAAAAAACTGCCGCAGGTCTCGATGCGCAGAGACAGCCCGGTCTGCATCTCGCTAGGTTCAAGCGTCAATCGGTTCAAGGTGTGGAAGCCAGGGAAGGATGCCGAGCATGAGCGGCATGGCCTCCCAGGCGCTGCAGAGTGCAGTCCGCTGGTATCAGCGCCACATCTCGCCCATGTCGCCGCCGAGGTGCCGTTACTACCCGACCTGCTCCCAGTATGCTTTGACCGCCCTGCGTCGGTTTGGAGCCTTACGCGGAACCATCTTGGCCGTTCTGCGGTTATTGCGATGCACGCCCTTCAACAACGGCGGGATCGATGACGTGCCCCGAAGATTTTCCATCTTCTATCGGTTCTCGTGGTCCAAGGCCCATGAGGAGGCCCGGCTGACCCCCATGGCCCCAGACAAGGAGACGGCCTGACAATGTTCCAGAACAATGATACGTTCACCTTCGATACTGGTATATACGGATTCTTCTACAAGATCCTGTACCCTATCGAGTGGCTCATGACCTACATCATGACTTACTGCCACAAGTTCCTGACCTTCCTCGGGTTCCACCAGGGACCGGGGATGGCCTGGGCGCTTTCGGTAGTGATGTTGGTGTTGGTCGTCAACCTGTGCGTCCTGCCGCTCTTCATCAAGCAGCTGCGATCCATGCAAAAGCTGCAGGCCATGCAGCCCAAGCTGATGAAGATCCAGAACAAGTACCGCAATAAAAAGGATCCAGCCAGCAGAGAGGCCATGAGCCGGGAGACCATGAAGGTCTACCAGGATAATCATGCCAACCCCATGGGGTCCTGTTTGCCCATGCTGGTCCAGGGCCCAGTCTTCATGACCATGTTCTATGTGCTTTCAGCCGTACCCTTCATTGCCCGGGGCAAGCGGGCACCCCTGGGTGCCTTCAATCGGCAGGTGGCGCGAGAATTCGAAGAGACCACTTTCTTCGGGCTGCGGATTTCGGACAACTTCATGTCCGCACAGGGTACAGGCCGCATAGTCATTGTGGTCTTCATCGTGCTTATGTGCTTGGCCATGTTCTATTCGCAGTTCCATAATGTTCGGCGGAACATGCCGAGGTCGGCCATGCAGGGATCGCAGTACAAGATGCAGCAGATGATGGCCTTCATCTTCCCTGTCATGTACATCTTCTCGGGCATCTACTTCCCCTTCGCCGTGCTGATCTACTGGTTGACCAACAATCTGTGGAATCTGGGCCGAACGCTCTTCCAGGTTCGCCATATGCCCACGCCGGGTTCGCCGGCCGCCGAGAGCAAGGAGGAGCGGGATCACCGCCGTGAGAACGCCCGTCGCAAGCGCCAGGGGCTGATCCCTCTGGAAGAGGAGCAGTTGATGGAGGCCAAACGGCTTGAGGAGGAGGCCCGGAAGAACAAAAATGTCTCCCATCAGCGCTCTCAGCCCCATCGCAAAGGTCGTGGCCGTTGATGCGGCTACAGGCAGTGGTGGCCGGCGTGGTGACCAAGCTTTCGGTCGGGCGGATACTGGAGTAGTCTGCAATCACCACGTCCGTGTATCCTCAATACTGGACACTCGATTGGTGACCAGGTTGTCCAGTGGACCTGAGGTTATGAATCGGATGTGAACGCGTGTAAGGAGAGCATAGATGTCTCAGTCTCTGGACCAGGGAAAGACCATCGAGCAACTCAATGAGGAGGCGGATGTCGCCGCCGACTATCTGGAGGGGTTGCTGGACATTGTCGATTACGAGGGCGATATCGAGATGGGGGTACGCAACCACCGTCCGACCGTGCAGATTGTGGCTGATGACGATACGGACATTAAGCATCTGATTGGCAAGGATGGCGAGGTAGTTGACGCTCTTCAACAACTGACGCGCTTGGCCGTGCAGCAGAGGATAGGAGAGCGATCCCATCTGATTGTGGATGTGGACGGCTTCCTGAGGCGCAAGCGTGAACATCTTCGCGAACAGGCTCTGGACGTGATCGATGAGGTTCGTGAAACCGGTGATCCTGTCAACATGAAGCCTATGAACTCCTTCGAGCGCAAGATTGTCCATGACATGGTCCGCGAGGAGGGGCTGAAGTCACGATCTCATGGGGAGGAGCCCCACCGTTACGTCACTGTCTACCTGAAGGCTAAGGGCGAAGACGAGGATCTGTCTGACGATGTTGAGGATGTGCCAGTCGGGTATGATGCTTCGCTTGACGGGGATGAAACTGGTCAGGTCGATGATTCGGCTGATTACGCGACTGACGACGATCCTGAGGATGCCGATAGGGAGTGACTGTAAAGCTATACGGGCTATACTTCGATGAAGCATTTATGGCGTAGCACTTTTTTGGATAGGTCCTTTTCGGTGCAGCCATGCTGTCTAAGTATGTTGGGCTATCGGCCAGGGTCATGCCACCTGCCAGGTGCGTAATGTTGCCTGCTTCATGATGATGCTTACGTTTATCATGTTGTTTACTTCTTAGGAATACCCTTGGTTGATGATCCGCTATTAGCGACTGTCTCCTGTGCTGTTTCCGTTAGGATACTGATGTATGACCTTCGTCGTTCTCTTGTAACTGAAAACTATTGTTGATGACAGTCTTTGGAATCCAGCGTTTTTCGATTATGGCAGGGTGCAATTCCGCTGTATATGAGACAGTATGACGCTGCCGTGGCAAGTGCTTGTGAATGACTGCACGTCGAATGTGAATGTGAGGAGCTTACATGGCTGTTGTGGACGATGAGCTGAACGATAGTCCTCTCTTGAGGCAGGTGCTCGGCGATGCTTTGGTACCCATGCAGCATTTTCACGACAAGCTTTTACGTGAGGGTGTGGAGAAAGGCATCATTGGTCCTCGCGATGAAGACATTATTTGGGAGCGGCATATACTTAATTCGGCTGCCATTGTGCCTTTCGTGCGAGAACGCTTGACTACTGAAGGCCAGACAGCAACGGTGGCGGATATAGGTTCCGGCGGGGGCTTTCCTGGTATTGTACTGGCAGCGTGTCTTCCGCAGTGCAAGGTTTTCCTTGTTGAGCCAATGGAGCGGCGAATCCACTGGCTGCAGGAAGTTGTTGATGAGTTGCACCTTGCTAATGTGTCAGTGCTTCGTAGGCGTGCAGAAGATCTGACCCCCCGATCCTCTCATGCATCAACCAGGCGCAGCAAAAGAGGTTCACACAGTAGGCGTCATAGTCGTCGTCGGAGCGAGGAATGTCTGGTTTCAGCCACTGACCGAGGTTTTTCAACCTTGGCTACAGCCAGTAAGAAGAACAGCTACCAGGAAACTGATGGGCAGGATTCCTCAACAGCGGTAGGTGGAGTAAGATCGGCAAATGGTGATGCCAATCCTTCCGTTCCAGTGGTTTTTGATGTAGTGACATGTCGCGCCGTAGCACCTATGACCAAGCTTGCTGGATGGACCCTGCCCCTTTTGAGATCTGGGGGCCAGCTTATTGCGCTGAAGGGTCGTTCGGCGCAGGCTGAGATTGATAAGGCTGCCAAAGAGATCAAGAAATGTCATGGAGAGAATCCACGAGTGTGTCAGGCCCCTGTTGCAGCTGGCCTTGAGGATACTCACGTGGTTCTTGTCGACAAGCGTTAAAGCATCTAGTTAATATGCCATGATTTGATGGATAGGCTGTTCGAAGTTTGTGGTGCCGACGAGATATGAATCGGCAAGATTAGAGAATAGTTTATCAATGATAAAGATGAGATTTTATTCATTGACGGACACGACAGGTTTGATCTATTCGGTTTTGTATAGACAGAACCTTAAGAGGTCACTACTGTCATGTATTGACGACTTCCTGGTTGAAGAGGTGTGGCTTGCACTTTTACGCCTCATGTTGTTCATCTGCGATGGTCTTTTCAGCCATTTCAGAGCTATCAATTTTCTCTTTTACGACTCTGTAGAAAAGGTAACTAGCAGATGTCTATCACAATTTACATTATTTGAAATAACCTTCTCCTTTCTTTTTTATAAATCCCTATATCTTTATACGTTATCTGATAGGAATTGTACTTTTATTTGTCTTATCTGCCAAATATTGTTGGTCTTATCCTGATAATGATTATCAGAGAATCGAGTATTTCGATCCAATTGTAAAGCCAGATTAATAACTTGCAGCCGCAGTCTCCGGCGATGCTGCCATTTGATATTTGCAATTGGTAATTCATCTGTTTTATAGTGCTCACCTTTTGTATTTACACTTGACTGGTTGTGCTTATCAAATAGCTTATGCTGCGATATTGCACTGCTCATAGTACTTGTAATGATAGGGAGGTCTCGTCATCCCATTGTTACTGATCTTTCTAGTAGGTTTGTCCTCACAAAGTTCATTATTGAAAAGTATAATTCATAATTTCATGTGTGGCCTTTTGTGGAATCGTAAGAGTGAACGATCATGTGATGCAAAGTAGCGTCTCTGGGTCAGTGCTTGATATGGATTAACTTGTTGTTCATTGGTAGAGTGGTAATAAACCGGCGGCTGGTTAGCGACTTATGATTTTCATTTCTAGCATTAAGAATTGTTTCACGTGAAACATTGTCAATCGGTGTGCGTGCCTTCCCTCTAAATAAATATATGTCATTTGATTATCTTTGCTTGATTGATTATAGAAAGCTGTAGGTGTAATTATTTCATCTGCCCATCATGTCTTTATATTAAAAGAGGACATTGATGAAGATCGGAATGTTCTAGGATACTACCTCATGTAACTTATTCGCTCACCTTTTCTTGGCTGAATGATTTCCATGCAAAAGGTTCTGAATGTTTCACGTGAAACAATCAATGTTATACACAGCAATTCAGGTCTGAGTTACTGCAATACCAGGAAGACAGACAAGTGCAACAGACTTAAAAAGATAACCCGAGAATGAAAAAATGCGTTTTTATGTAGCCGGTGGTAGTTCTGGTCTTTCTAACAACAAGCAAAATACAGTAATACTGCATTCTAAACTAGATAGCTAGAACGCAATAATCGGTACGGATTATCAGTTGTTCGATAGAACGTTTCGAAGCCTATGTAGGCTATAGTCGTCAGCTACGATAGAAAACGCTTTGAAATCATAACTAACATACTTTAACCACGCACTATCAAAGTTGCCTTTCAGCCAGGCAGGTTACTTTTTATGTTAATGTGAATGTTTCACGTGAAACACTATTCTGCTGGGCAGTTGTGTAAGGGAGTAGTACAAAATTACTGATTGCAGCGTTGCGGCCGTGTTTATAACGACTCAATAATAGATGAATGAGATCCTTAGTTATACTCATAAATTTTGCGTGTTACTTGGATAATAGAAAACCTGTCTTGTCTGATAGTAAGTTATGCACAATTTAAGGGCACCGGAGGAGTTGTCCACATCACGCTTCACAGACTATTTTCCAGTATGGAAAGAGTCAGAATTATCAATAATTACAAGGCAGATTTAATATTCTTAAGTATGTGTAGCTTGTAGAACCAACAAGGAAGCTATCCACATTTATCCACAGTTATGAACAATGCAGGTGCATAACTTATGGTTGTTCTGACATGTCCAACGAGGACGGGAAAATTAAGTGGTTATCAAAAGGAGGAAGGTTCGTGACCACATCGAAGAAGGTGAAACCCGTTTCGAGAAATACTCCTGATGCTGGTGAGCAAAATATGTCGGACACATCAGGTTTAGAGACGGCAACGGATATTCTGAATCGGATATTCGCTGACGGGACAGGTTCGGTGTCCGGCGCGGAGATGGCAGATCTTTCTGCACGCTACCAGGTCTTGCGTCAAACTGAATTCCCTCACCCTTCAAAGACGCGGTACATTGCTATCGCAAATCAAAAAGGTGGTGTAGGGAAAACAACGACTACCGTCAATTTAGCATGCGCATTTGCTGAATTCGGCGAACGTGTGTTGGTCATCGATATAGATCCACAGGGCAACGCTTCTACTGCATTGGGTGTGGCTCATGAGTCTGGAATGCCATCTACATACGATGTGCTTGAGGGTCGTCTCGGAATTAACGATGTTAAAGTCGTCTCCCCGGAATTTCCCAACCTTGAAGTTGTCCCTTCTTCTATAGATTTGAGTGGTGCGGAGCTGGAAGTTGCGGATATGCCCAACCGTAATCAGTTAATGAAAAAAGCCGTCGCCGACTATCTCAAAACCTGCCATCAGCATTATGACTATGTTCTGGTCGATTGCCCGCCAAGTCTCGGATTGTTAGTCCTGAATGCCATGTGTTCGGTTAATGAGGTATTGATACCAGTTCAAGCTGAATACTATGCCCTTGAAGGTTTGCAACAACTGCTGCATACAATAGGACTTGTTCAGCAAAGCTATAATCCATATCTCGTGATCTCGACCATGTTGTTGACCATGTACGACAGACGCACATTGCTCAGCAAAGAAGTGTTTGATCAAGTCAAGGAACATTATCCGGAGATCGTGCTTAATACGACAATCCCGCGTTCAGTCAAGATTTCTGAAGCTCCCAGCTTTCGCCAAAGTGTTGTCACCTATGACCCTAAAGGAGCAGGAGCTATCGCCTACGAAGAGGCGGCATTAGAAATCGCTCAGAGGTCCGAGCAAGTGCTGGAACATATCGCCAACAGAAGACAGGGGGAGTGAGGACATGACAAGCCGTTCACGGTTAGGCAAGGGCTTAGGAGCTCTATTTCCCGCTCTGCCAGGTGAAGTGGATGAAATCAATGCTGGCATGAGTCAGCGGCAAAATAATAAAGCACCGTATCCTGCTAGCCAGCATCCTGAGCTTAAAGAACCGGATACGGAATCGCATGGGATGCAGCACTCAGCGAAGAACACCACACTAAAAGGCCGCGCAAAACCAGAACGCAGTACTGTGCATTCAAGTCATTCAAGCTCTCACAAAGCGGCTTCGGGAAATTCTTCTAACAGCGTCCGTAAGCATTCTCATAACACAAAGCAAACGCGCGTCAGTATCTCCCAATCGCTGAACGAGGATGTTTCACGTGAAACATCAACAGCGAAAGGGACTGTTAAGCGCCGGTCTGTCCCGCCTATCGGTAATTTGGAACACCCCAGTGATTTATTCTTTGCTTCTGCGACGACAGATGTTTCACGTGAAACATCCCCGATAATGGAATCGAGCGAGGCTGTCGATCCACAAGTACTGGAAGCTCAGCAAAGCGTTAACCATACTGCAACGTCACGCGATAATAACACACCTAATAAGGCGGATGACCATAGCCGAGAGCAATTGAAGCCTGTCCAAGGTGGGTACCTGGCTGAAGTGCGTGTTGATGATATTAGGCCCAACGCCCAGCAACCGCGGCAAATATTCGACGAAGACGAACTGCTGGAGCTCTCGCGCTCAATTAAGGAAGTTGGGGTCTTGCAGCCTATAGTGGTGCGCAAATCCACACCTGCAGACAGTTCACAATTCATCGGAGGTAAAACAACCTCCCTCGTCGGCGCGGGAGCTAAGTCCAAAGTTGCTGACATTGCGGCTGGTGAGGAACAATCGAGCGCGCTGTTAAATGAGAGCAAGGCAAATCTTCGGTGGCCAACCCATTATGAGATCATAATGGGTGAGCGTCGTTGGCGTGCGACTCGATTGGCTGGCCTCGATACCATACCAGCAATTGTGAAAACAACGAGCGATGACACCATGTTGCGTGATGCCTTGCTTGAAAATCTTCATAGAGTGGCCCTTAATCCGTTGGAAGAAGCAGCGGCTTATCAGCAGATGATCGATGAGTTCGGGTTGACTCAGGACGGTTTGTCTAAGTCAATCTCTAAGTCAAGACCTCAAATCACGAATACGCTCCGGCTGCTGAAGCTGCCCCTGAGTGTGCAGAAAAAAGTAAGCTCAGGTGTGCTGTCAGCTGGGCATGCCCGGGCTTTGCTGACTTTGCCGGATGAAAAGTCCATGACTGCTGTAGCAGATAAGATCATTGCTGAGGGTTTGTCGGTAAGATCTACCGAGGAACTCGTAGCGTTGCAGACCGGGCAAGCGAAGCAGAAAGCAAAAAAGCCGAGGGTAAACGTCTGGGCCAATAGTCCAGTGCGCCAGGATCTGGAAAGTCACTTTGAGACGAAAGTGGCTATAAAGGGCACTAAAAAGCATGGGAAGATAGAAATCGTATTCTCTTCGCCGGAAGACATGGACCGAATTGTTGCGATTCTTCTGGAGAAGAATCAACCCGCAAGCAACAACAGCCGTTCGGACGATAACGGCTGGGTTTGATACCATTCTGAAAAATGCAGCTGCAGGGTTTGCTTATCCAAATCCTGCAGTTGATATTGGCGATTGCTTCAGAGCCTAATCGAGTTTGGTATGAGCTAAGGAGCAATCGCTGTATTTGCCTTGCATCAAGTGCAATTGGGCAGTAGTAGTGACTATATTCCTTTCGCCGACCAGACATGTTTGCAGTTAGGGCTGAAAGCTGTGGCGAAACATGCCTAGCTATTGCCAGTCTGCTGGATTGCAAATCACTGCTGACTAATAAGCTGAGTTATTTTGTTGGGTATTTATATCTGGTTGGATCGGTATCTCCGCTGCATAGCGCCAATAGTTGAATGGTTATGCACAAAGATCAGATATGCAGTTCGTCTCAACAGCGATGTCTATCTAATTAATAAACGATGTGCCTGGCAATCGTCAACTGCCAGGCACATATGTTGTTGTCCTCGAGGCGTATAAGGGCTTATCAGTTACCCAAACTCGTAAGATATTCCTGAGCGTCTAAGGCAGCACGACAACCCATGCCGGCAGCCGAAATGGCCTGACGATAGATTTTGTCGGTCACATCACCTGCGGCAAATACTCCAGGTGTGGAAGTTTTTGTTGATCCACCCTTGACCAAGATATAGCCGTCCTGGTCAAGATCAACTTGACCATTAAGGAAAGCAGTCTGAGGAGTGAATCCAATAGCGACGAAAACTCCATTCGCTGGAATAGAGGATTCCTGGCCGGTGGCTGTATTGCGTATATCCAAAGAGGTCACACCACTATCATCGCCGTTAATCCGGGTGACAACCGAATCAAGGAGGAAATTGATCTTGGCATTGGCCTTGGCGCGATCCACCATGATTTTTGAAGCGCGGAAGCCTTGGCGACGGTGAATCAGGGTTACGGAAGAGCCGAAACGCGTCAGAAAGTCTGCGTCACCCATGGCCGAGTCGCCACCACCGACGACCACGATCGGCTTGTCCTTGAAGAAGAAGCCGTCGCATGTGGCGCAGTAGGATACTCCTCGCCCTGAAAATTCGCGCTCGCCGGAAATCTCTAATTTACGATATTGAGAACCTGTGGTGATAACGACTACTCGAGCTTGATGCTCTTCGCCGCCATCGGTGATGATCCGTTTGATGTCTCCGCTCAAGTCAGCAGAAACGACATCATCATATTCGATTCGAGCACCAAAATGCTCGGCCTGATCGCGCATCTGATCCATCAGATCGGGGCCAAGTACAGCTTCGGGAAATCCGGGAAAGTTCTCTACTTCTGTCGTGTTCATAAGCTGACCGCCGGGCGATAGGGCTCCAGCAATAACGAGCGGGGCATAGCCGGCTCTGCCAAGATAAATAGCGGCTGTGTAACCTGCAGGTCCGGACCCTATGACAATAGCATCATGAACAGTTTGCTTCATATCGCTACTGTATCCATGCAGGATGACTGGGCCACACGCGGTGGGCGAAAAGGATGCAGGTTGTCTCATCGTAGGCTCGGTGCTGACAAGATCAGCTATTCTTGAACCATGGAGAAAACCGTCATAATTGCCATCGTAACCAATCTTGGGACGATTCTGGTGCTGATCTGGTTTATGCTCCGCGTTGAACGGTTGATGCGGGAGCATCCAAGTCCTCAAACAGACGATAAGAGTAAGGATGACAGCTGGCATAGCTGGCGTTTTTGGAACCCTCCAAGCTCTGATGACAATGATGACGAGTTGAATGCTGAATCTTCGAGAATAAATAAAAATTCTGAGGCTGATGAAGATATGACTGCTAGAACAGCCGAACGGCATGCTTCCTCAACTCAGGAGGAATATGATACGAATTCTTCGCATGTGCAGGACAAGAGCAGGGAAAGCAGCAGAGACGAGTAAAACATATTTGGCAAGGCCGTGGTCAGCTTGCTCATGCCGATCATGATGATCATGGAGGCAGTTCGGTTTCGGTCCTTTGTTTGGTCTTGCGACTGTCTGGTCTTTAAACAAGGACAGATGTGATGGGATCTGCGTGTTTCCGTTTTGCATGGAATCAACGAATTTTTTCAATGGGTTTTGGCGCAAGGGAAGGTAGCAGCCAGTCACCAGCAATATGGCTTGATCAATGAAAGCCTATAAAAACATCGTGCACGCAGCGTTGAGTACGAACAAACCGCGGCGAATGCTCCGGGATAGCAATATTGACGGTAGAGTGGCAATTTTCGGGTTCCGATTCAGATCTTGCTCAACGTTCTCGATGCAGTAATACGGGTGACCCTATTTCGCTGATATGCAAGCAACGATGCCTATCTGTAATATGCAGTCGGGCTTGTCTTGACAAAATCTCTTGTGTTAATTAATGCTGAATCTTTAGTGATTGCAATCTTATAAAGGCTGCCTCCATGGTCATATGATTCACATCGTAGCTGGGATCACGCCTTTAGCGGGCGGGATTCACTGTCCGTCATGGGTAATGTCCAGTCCGTGGTAGTTCATGCCCTTACAGTAAGTGTGCTGCTCTGTCTGGTAGTTCGTCTTGTTTGCTTTGGTACTTGTCCTGTGCACTCTCGTCTCTGCGCGTGTGCATCGTACCTTGTGCCTTGCGGGTCCATGTGGTGCATATTGCATAAATTGCACACCTCGCATCACATGGACTTTGCTCATGATGGCCAAATGATAGGCAGAACAGAGCAGGCTTTGAGATCTCAGTCAGTTCGTTTTTGATTCAAAACTGATTGAACTAATGCAGTGTATAGCTCTGGCAGGTTGTAGTCGGCTGCCAAGGCTGATTGCGGCAAAAGCGAAGTGTCCGTCATGCCTGGCGCCACGTTAGACTCCAGAAATTGCGGCTGACCTTGCGCATCGACGATGAAATCGGTGCGTGAGATATCGCGGAGTCCTAGAGCACGGTGAGCGGTCAGCGCGGCATCACTCACAGTCTCTGTGGTCTTGGCATCTAACCGGGCTGGAACATAAAACTCTGTTGGGCCAGGCGTGGAGCGAGCCTCGAAGTCGTAGGTGCCTGAGGGTGTCCAGATCTCGAGCGGGGGTAGAACCAATGGGTGTCCGTCAAATTCAAGGATTGATACGGAGACCTCGGTGCCTGTGACAGCCTGTTCGATCAGGGCCACATCACCGTAGGCGAAGCAGTTGATCAAAGCCTGGGGAAGCTGGCTCTGCTCAGTCACCATGGTGCAACCCATGGCTGAGCCGCCCATGGTGGGCTTGATGAAGAGCGGGAGGCCAAGCGAGCCAAGAAGCATATCAATAACGGGTTCGACTCCCAGCTCGCGGAACATGGATTCAGGCAGGGTTACGGAATGTGGCGTCTGCAATCCGGCCATACGGACAACGTTCTTGGCTATGGGCTTGCTCCAGGCCGTCCGGGAGGCCTTGGCGCGGGATCCGATGTAAGGCAGGCCTGCCATCTCCAAGACATCACGGATAGAGCCGTCCTCGCCGTTGGCGCCGTGCAGCAGCGGCCAGACCAGATCAGGGCGGGTCGATTCATCGGTCAGGTATGGCAGGAGCGAACCATCCATGTCGTGTACGTGTACTGTCCATCCTGCCTCTTCCAGGAATCCTTGGACTCGATGTCCCGAGCTGATGGAGATGTCACGCTCATGACTGAGGCCGCCGCAGATAACCAGGAGCGACTTATCAGCGCGCTTGGCCGCCTCGCGCGCCAGGGAGCGGACATCGTCCATGGTGACCGGCGTGGCCTTGCGGATGGAGCGGTGCGAGGTCCGCTTGGCTATCTTGGCCACTTCGCCAGCGGCCGCAGCCTTGGTAGTGGCCGTGTTTGCTGCTGTGGTCGTCGCTGCGCTCACGACTGTCTTGGCCTTATCGGCTGTCGAGGTTTTGCCGCCGGTCTGCTGCCGAGGTGTCTTGCTGTGCTTGGCCGCCATGATTCAGCCCCTTTCCTTGCCACTGTCAGGCTCGAACAGCCGGACGGTGGCGAGTTCATTCTCGATGACCGTGGACAGTCTGCGTATTCCTTCGTGGATCCGATCGGGGGTGGGATAGCAGAAGGACAGGCGCATATGGTCTGCCCCTTCGCCGTTATCGTAAAAGGCTGTACCTGAAACATAAGCCACCTTGGCAGTGATCGCCCTGGGCAGCATGTCCTTGGCATTGAGCCCCTGGGGTATCTGCAGCCAGATGTAGAAGCCGCCCTTGGGCTTCAGCCATGAACAGTAGGGCAGATACTTCTTCAAAGCCTCGTCCATGGCATCGCAGCGTTCCTTGTACATCCCGCGATAATCGTTGATCTGGGATTTCCAGTCGAAGTTGTCCAGGTAGGTGGTGATGGTCATCTGGCTCATATTGGAGGGGCAGAGAATGGCTGATTCATTGGCCAGAACCAGCTTCTGTCGGATGCCAGGAGGCGCCACCATCCAGGCTACGCGCATGCCCGGGGCGATGATCTTGGAGAAGCTGCTCAGGTAGACAATGCCCTCCGAGTCGTAAGAGCGCAGGGCCGGATAGGTCTGGCCGTCGAATGCCAGCAGTCCGTAAGGATTGTCTTCGACGATAAGCACGTGGTATTTTCTGGCGATTTCAATGACGTGCGGCCGCCGCTCGACGCTCATGGTAGCGCCGGCAGGATTGTGGAAGTTGGGCACAGTGTAGAGGAACTTGACCGCCTTGCCCTGGCGGCGCTGCTCCAAAATCGTCTCTTCCAGAGCCTCGGGGATCAGTCCGTCGCCGTCCATGGCCACATTGACCACATCGACCTGGAAGGACTGGAAGACGCCCAGGGCACCGACATAGTTGGGTGCCTCAGCCAGCACCACATCGCCAGGGTCGCACATGATTCTGGTGATCAGGTCCAGTCCCGACTGGGAACCGTTGACTATGACCACATCATCCGGCTGGACGTCCTTGATGCCTTCCAGCTCCATAATGGGCAGCACATCTTCGCGCAGATGGGGATCGCCCTGCGCTGACCCATACTGCCAGGCCACCTGGCCCTTGCTCCGCAGCATGTCGCCAAGCTGGTCGGCCAGCTTATCAAAGGGCATCCGGCCCAGGTAGGGCATGCCGCCAGCCAGGGACACTACCTCAGGCCGATTGGCTACAGCGAAGAGAGCACGAATTTCGGAGGCGCGCATCTGCTCGGCCCGTGCCGCATAGGAGCTGTACCAGGGATCGTTCTTGATGACCTTGGATGCGATATTGGGATCATCCGCCATAACTGACTTCCGCCTTCCTGCCGCCATTGTCTAAGGAAACTGTATTACCTGTAGGCGTCATGTTGGAGGAAAAATCCAACACATTACCATTTCGGTACACCCATGATATTGGCATATCAATGGGTGGGCAGCCATGCCTGGCTGGTGGTCCATGGAGTTTGCAAGCAGCGGCGGTCAACAGGTGGTCTGCAGGTCGATCCCGTGGAGTGCTCGCTATTCGGGCATCGACCCGCAGACAAGCTTAGAAGGCCTGGACGGAAGTGAAGCGCAGAGTGTCTCCTGGCATGCCATCCATGGGTACCCAGACGACCAGGTCCTGAGTGGTCACCGGCTCGCGCAGGGTGACTTGAGTGGTGCCTGAAGGATCGAAGCTAAAGTCGGCCAATGGCTGTCCCTGATTGGGCTGAGCCGCTGTGGAATTCGCATAGATCTGGGCATGGCCACCGCTCTGAGGTGCCACGATGATCAGGCGGGAGACCTCTTCCGGCTTGGTCAGGTGCATATACCATCCATAGCCCTGCAGGCCGGCAGGCTTGTTGAGGAAGCGCTGACGATTCGACTGATAGGCCGTGGTGTTCTTGGGTTTGGGCGGATCGGGAACCTTCCTGACCTCCTTGTCGGCATGGCTGACCTTGTCAGTCTGAGTATCGGCTCCAGCCTGGGTCTGGTCACCGCCATTGCCGTTGCTGGAGGGAGTTGCTTCCTCGCCCTCATTGGTCTTGCCGGGGAAGGGAACGTTGGACATGACCGGCCAGCCGCCTTCATTTTTGCTGACATTAGGTCGGGACCCGGTAATGGTCGAGAGGGCCCAGACCAGGGCCACCACAACGATTACGGCTGCTATTGCAATGACCACTGTGCGAGTCGTGAAGCGGCCGAATAGACGGGTGTCGGCCATGTCAGCCTCGTTATCCAGGTCCTTATCCTGCTCATCGTCTGGAAGTGCTGAATAGGTCGCTGGCTCAGGCATGGCGTGGATTCCAGGCGTGAAACTGGGAGGCTGCGGCTCCATGAGCGTAGCCTGTTGTTCCTCGTCAGAATCAGGGTTCTTGGAGGTTCGGGCGGCTTGGCTGAAGGTCTTGGTCCTGTCAGAAACAGCGGCGGAACCGAAATGTTCATTCCGGGATCCAGGTTCTCCTGCGACAGGAGGTTCGGGGGCCGCAGTTCCTGTTCGGAGCGCATGTGTACCCCTGTCGTCCTGTGATGCGGTCCGGTTGGGTGCTGCCTTGACCTGGCGGCTGCCTGCCGCATCATCCTCCCCACTGCTGGATTTGTGGAAGTCCCATTGGGAGAATCCTCGTGCCACAGGATTGTTGGCAGTCACGCCGTTGCCGCTGAGAGCCTCGGACGGTCCATGTCGTTCGTCTTTAACGACTGGCATCCGTCCAGTCACGGCCTTGGATTCATCCTCATTCATGGCTGCGGGTCTGACCGAAGTCGCCCTGAGAGCGCTCACATTCATGGATGCGGTCTTGCGGGCGGAGCTGTTCAGCGAGCGCAACCGCTGACGCTCGTCAAAGAGCGAGAAGAGGTCGGTATCCGTATCTTCTGGATTGAGCATTTCGATTTCGCTACGGCCAGGGAAGAGCAGTTGGTTGGTCTTCCAGTGCGGCTCATAGTGAGATACGGTCTGAGCGGCCGGCAGGGCCGAGGAGGTCAGCCCTTTAGGAAGCGGGAGTACGTTTTTGGGGTCCACGGGGCGCAGAGCCACGGCCTCGATGGAGGCACGGCCGTCCAGCTCGGGCCAGATCAGATCGCTGTCAGTCAGCTCCTCGGGCGGGATCCAGGGGCTGAGCAGGGCCGAAAGCTCCGCCAGGGTGACCAGCGGAATCGGCGCAGCTCCCTGTTCGTTAGTCAAGCCCAACCCACGCGTGCAGATGATTCTGAACTCTTCTGCGGTGTGCTCGGGCAGCTCCTGCAGACTGGGCTGCCGTCCGTCCTGATCCGACCGGCCGGTCAGCATGGCATAGAGCACGCCGGCCAGCTCGCGTATGGCATACTTCTCATCCGTCAGGCCCTCCTCAGTTGAAGCGGACGGGTGCTTCAGCATGGGCGAGATAGGGGCATCTGCCAGAGTGATCGAGGCTGGTGCCAGTCTGATGGTGCTCGTGGAGACCGCATAATCTACCATGCCGGCGGCGTGCATGGTGCGCATGGCCTCGGAGACCTCTCCCATGATGGTGCCGATGGCCCGATTGCTGAGTGTCTCCCCAGCGGGTCCGTGCATGTAATCCCTCAGGGACATGCCGGCATCGGGGGCGGTGACAATCAGGGAGACCTTGTCACGAGTGTGCAGCTGGTAGACCGGGGTAAAGCGACGGTCCTTGCTCAGCGCCAGGCTGGAGGCGTTGACGTTGATCCGGTCCATGCAGGTTGAATCCCTGGCGATGAAGAGTTGGCAGTCCCTATCCAGAACCCTGTCCTTGGCTCGCCAGGCGCTTAGACCATTCGCGCGGCGGAGCAGGGTGACCAGGGTGTATCTGCCGAGGATGGTGTCTCCGATATGCGCGTTCATGGTTGTCGAGCTCTCATCAGAAGTGGGGCGCCGCCGGTAGTCGGCGACCCCGTGGTGGACCTTGCTGTTTCTAGGGCCAATCCTAACGGGTTGCAGAGTCTGGGGCGGCGGCGGAGGCCCGGCTATCGCGGATTCTTCATCAGTGCCGGGCTCGCTGGCTTCCTCGAAGTTCTCCAGCGCCGCGTCCATGCCAGGCAGGGTAGACTCGGGGAAGGAGGAATGCACCACTCTGACCGAGCGGTCGGCCACTCGGGAGGGCCGTCCCTGTAGGGCATCCAGGCTGCGGACGGGGTGCCGGGCAGTCCTGCCTAGACGACGAGCCAGATCGACCAAGAGCTGGGTGAATTCCTGCGTGCGCAGGGCTGTCAGGGTCACGGCATAGATGATCGCTGCCAGCAGGGTGATGACTATGCAGATGAAGAGCGCCTGCACCCAGCTCATATGGCCTTGTCGATCTTGGACCCAGGCGCCGACCAGGTGGGTCACCGGGGTCTTGACCGTCAGGACAGCTGCCAGGGCCAGCCCTGCAGCAAGGAAAGCCTTGGCATAGGTGGTCAGGATCCGGCGTTCGTCCAGATTCCCCTGCAAGGGGCTGCGCAGCATGTGTGCCAGGATGGGGAAGCTGAGAATGCTGCTCAGGGACAGGCTCAGCCCCACCAGAGCCGCCCAGTAGCGGGGAGAAAACAGACGTATGGACACCAGAACCAGCGCTACTTGGATGGTATTGGAGACGGCTGCGAAAATGAACGGATGGCGACCATCCTCGAAGGCGTAGAAGGTGCGCTGGATGAGCAGGAAGGCGCTCGAGGGGACCAGCCCTAGGGACAGGGTTATCAGCGGCCCTGAGATCAGGACGGCCTCATGGACGCCCACAGAGGGCAGCAGGGCTCGGGTGATGGGCACTGGAATTGCCAGGAGGACTGCGGCGAAGAAGAACATCACCAGTCCAACGTTGCGCAGGGCCTGACTCAGATCATTGCGGGCATCCCCGATTCGGCCGTCCGAAACCGCCTTTGACAGCTTGGGGAAGAGGGCCGTGCTGACCGATACGGCTACCAGTGAATAGGGAAGGATGAAGATCGTGTAGGCGTTCTGATAGGAGCCGTTGCCGGCGATGTCGAAGGGGTTGCCCTCCAGAGGCGCGCCGTTGTTGATGCGGGCATTGACCACGTTGGCCAGCTGGTTGATGATTACCACGCACATGCTCCATGCCGCCACTGAGCCCATGGATCGCAGGCCGATTCCACGCAGGCCCCAGCGTGGGCGGTAGCGGAAACCGCTCATAATCAGGGGGATGAAGAGGACCAGTGCTTGGAAGGCCACTCCCAGGGTCCAGGCCCCAGCGGTCAGGGCCACCTTGCCATTGTCCCAGAAGCCGACTGGCTGATTGCGGGCGTTGCCGAACAGGAGGATGAAGACCAGGAAGCCCAGGCAGCTGATGACGTTGGCGCCCACCGAGCTCCAGGCGTATGCAGTGAACCGGCCCTTGGCGGCCAGGATCTGTCCTAGGACCGTGTAGAGCCCATAGAAGAAAACCTGGGGCATGCACCAGAGGGTGAAGGAGTTGGCCAGGGCTCGCTGCGCCGGATTCCACTTGGAGTTCAGATAGATGGTCGTCAGCACCGGTGTACCCAGCATCAGCAGCAGGGTCAGCAGGGCCATGAGGACCATGGCGACCGTGATCAGCTTGTTCAGCCGGTCCGCTGCGTCCCGTTCCTTGAGGGTGCGCACGATCTGCGGGACCAGTACGGCGTTGAAGATGCCTCCTGAGATCAGAGTGAACATGACCTGAGGAATCATGGCGCCGGTCTGGTAGGCGTCGGCCGCGATTCCGGTGGTGCCTATGGCGGCTGCCAGCAGGATGGTGCGAATCTGCCCGGTCACGCGGGAAGCCGCAGTGCCCGTGGCCATGATGGCGGAATTGCGCCCTACGGAGCTCATTCGTCCGGGTCCTTCGTACGGTGGAACTGCCGCCAGAGCCCCAGGAGTCCTAGGAGCACGGCTATGACAATGATAATCAGACCGCTCATGTCGCTCAGCCTTAGATTGCTGGTGATCTGAGCCCGGCGCACCTGGCCGAAGGGTCGGCCCTGGCTGTCCAGCAGGCCGATATCCACATTGGCTCTGCCGGCTGCTGCCACCCTGACCTTGAAAGTCACCTGGGCTTCTGACCGGGCGGGAATGACCGCCTCCGCCATACGCGAGGTGACGATCTCCATGGAGTCGGTTCGGGCGCTGATGCGGGCGTGAACAGGGTAGGGGTGGCTGTTGCTGACGGTCACGGGCATGGATGCCGTCTCACTGACGACGTTCAGAGACTCGCTGGGCGTGATGCTGACCCCGTCCAGGAGTCGGTGGGATATAGCCTCGGCCTGATCTGCCAAACCGGCTGCTGCTGCGGTTCCGCCCAGTGACTTCAGAGCCAGGTCGTCGTGGGCGGCGGTCAGCTGGTTCAGCCACTGATGCGGATCCTTGGGCTGGCGGGCGGTGGCGTCAGCATCCTGGCGGGCCAGGGCCTGGCTGTCGGTCTTGCCTGCTGTGGCACTGGCGGTGGGTTGGGACTCCTGCCTTCCGTCAGCCAGGATGGAGGTGGCGAACCGGTCGATGTCGCCCCGGCTGGCGATCAGGGAGTCCAAGGTGCCTGTCGAGCCATCGCCATGTCTGGCGTTGTCGCTGTCACTGCCGAGTTCCAGGGCTTTGAGCAGCCCTGACGACCCGCCAGTGAAGTCGGGCGCCTGCATCAGGTTGTTCATGGACTCCAGGCTGATCCATGGGGCGCGCTCCAGCTCGGTCATGATCCGGTCCGCCTGCTGGGTGTCCTGGTCAGCGTCGAAGCAGACTAGGAGGGAGCGTTCGGCGTAGGGCTGTTCCATCTGATAGAAGGCGCTCTGAGCGATGAAGCGGGCCGTCTGCCCCGCTGGGGTCTGCTCTCCGGTGGCACGTGTGGAGCTGGGGTGGCCTCTGGCCAGATTGCTGAGCTCGCGTTGGGCCGACAGGACGGTTACTTTTCCCGCTTTGGTCTCGATGGTGTACTTGCCGGTGTGAGCGGAGGTGCCGGCGCCGGCCTCGAAGCCCTGGGGGGCGATGATCGTTTGGTAGCCAGCACGGCGGGCTGTAGTGATGGACTCCATGGTCCACTCCTGTATACCCTGCCAAGCGTATGCGCCAGGCGTGGCGTCAGGATAGAGTTTGGCTGCGGTCTGGGCGCTCCAGGACTCTGGCGTGACCCCAGCCTTGGGATAGCGGTCCTGATTCTGGGAGGTGTACCCGGTGATGTCGAAGTTGGCTGGCTGGATCAGCCCCTGAATCCGCGGACGGTTGGCAAAGGTGGACAGGTAGACCGGATCGCCCAGGGCCTGCAGGGACCCGTGCTTGGTCAACAGCTGGCTCTGATCCTCCTGACGTCGGATTCCCTGGCGTGTCAGTGTCACGCCCTGGTTTTTATCGTTTCCCGAACCTGGCTCGGATTCGGAGCCGGACTGGGTCATCAGCGCCGTCATGGCCTTATCGTCAATGTTCCAGTCCGAGGAGGTCAGGGGCATGACCATGGTCAGGGACAGGGCGGGGGTGCCTGCGGTGGGCAGGCCATCCCAGGTTCGGGTCAAAAAGGTGAAGACGTCGCCCAGGACTCGGTCCTGATCGTCGCTCAGGGACAGCCGGACGGGCTTGGGCCCCCAGCTGGTCATCTTCTTGAGCGCGTCTTGATCAGCGGGCACGTTGACAGAAACCTCGATGCTCTGCCCAGCCGGGATCGTCGGTACTGTCTGCGTACCCAGCACGTCCGGGGTCGGGATGCGGGCGTGGGCTTCGGACCAGGCCTGCATATCGGCCCGGGAGCTGAAGGAGTAAAGGGCGCTGGTGGACACGGTCAGACGGGCATTTTCCATGGGTCGGTTCGCGGTGTTGGTCACCGTGGCGCGCAGTGAGTAGCCGGACTTGTTGCTCACCACTGGCGTCGACCAGCGCAGGGCCACCTCAGCCGAGTTTTGGCGATTAGCGACAGCCAGGGCTGGTGTCGGGTGCCAGAGAGCCATCACCAGGGCCAGCAGGAGGACGATTGCCGGTAGGACTCGAGTCCACCGGGACCATCGTCCGAAGGCATGAGTGTGCTGGCTGATGCGCCCGCTCGGGCGCAGAGGGGTCTGGATCATGGCTGTTTTTTGTACTTCCTTGCGTAGAGCCAGGCTATCTTACGCTCATTGGGGTAACTGAGCACTGAGGTCAGGTCGGAGAAGTCCACCCAGATGGCATCCTCGGCCTCATGGTCGGGATCGCCTTCCACACTCAGGGATCCGCCTATCATTCGCAGGACGAAATGATGAACAAGCTTGTGGACCCGCTGATTGGTCCCGGTGAACCAGTAGTCGATGGTGGCGATGGAATCGGTCACCCTACCCAGTATCCCCGTCTCCTCGTGGACTTCGCGTACGGCCGTCTGCTCGGGTGTTTCCCCCTTCTCGATATGCCCCTTGGGCAGGCACCATTCCAGGTGTCCCGAGCGGGAGTGCCGGGCGATGATGGCCACCCGGTCGTGCCGGTCAAAGATCAATCCGCCCGCTGAATACTCACGCACCACGGGTAGCTCCTGGGCATCCAGGGAGGCAAAAGTGGAAGGACCGGAAGCGTGCTTGTGCCGGGGCATGAGGGCAGGCGTAGGGGCGTCATCCTCGGCCTGTATGCGCTCGCGGACCTGCGGATCCAGACGTTCGCTTACGGTCTCCACAAGATGGCCTCGTCTCTGCTGGCCGCGGGCATGAGTGCCCGCAGAGTCGGCACTATGTGCAAGCATGCGCGCCATGTCCGCGGGCGTAATCATACTCCAACTTTACGTAAGGTAATGTGCAGGTGGGGTAACGGTATGCTAGTAGGCGCATCAACTCCATAGGAAAGGGTGAGCGTGGATTTCCAAGTCTGGCCGGAGGCCATTGAGCTCGGGCGCCTCTTCGCCGAGCAGGGATATGAACTGGCTTTGGTAGGAGGTCCTGTACGTGATCTGCTCCTGCACCGGCCCTCCCACGACCTGGACTTCTGCACCTCGGCCCGGCCCGAGCAGTTCGAGCCCATCCTGCGTCACTGGGGGTCGGGGTTCTGGGACATGGGGCGCAAATTCGGCACCCTGGGCGCACTTCGGCGGCGTCCTGATGGAACCGAGGTCAAGGTGGAGGTGACCACCTACCGGCGAGACACCTACGATCCTGATTCTCGCAAGCCCGATGTGGATTATGGGGACAGTCTTGAGGGCGACCTTTCACGGCGCGACTTCACCGTCAACGCCATGGCTCTGAGAGTGCCTGATCTGGTCTTTGTAGACCCCTACCGCGGGGTCAACGACCTGGCCAAGCAGGTGCTACGGACCCCGGTAGATCCCCGCCAGTCCTTCGACGACGACCCCCTGCGGATGATGCGGGCCGTGCGGTTCGTGGCTCAGCTGGGATTCACCATTGCCCCGGAGACCGCAGAGGCCATCACCCGCATGGCCGAACGCATCAGCATCGTCTCGGCCGAGCGGATTCGCGATGAGCTGACCAAGCTCATGCTGGCCGATCACCCCGTCCAGGGCATCGAGGCTCTGACGCAGTCTGGTCTAGCCGACATCGTTCTGCCCGAGGTCCCCGCCCTTCAGCTGGAGATAGACGAGCATCACCGGCACAAGGACGTCTTCGAGCACACTCTGATGGTAGTGGATCGGGCCACTGCTCTGGAGACGGGACCTGACGGACCTGTGCCTGCCCCGGATCTGACCCTGCGCCTGGCCGCCTTGCTGCATGATATCGGCAAGCCCGCCACCAGACGCTTTGAGCCCGGTGGCAAGGTCAGCTTCCATCATCATGATGCAGTCGGAGCCCGGCTGGCCCGCAAGCGCCTCAAGGCTCTGCACTTCGACCATCGCCTGATCGCCGATGTCTGCGACCTGATCTCCATGCACCTGCGTTTCCATGGCTACGTGGACGAGCGGTGGACCGATGCGGCTGTACGCCGTTACGCCCGGGAGACCGGTCCGCTTTATGAGCGGCTTAATCGCCTGACCAGGGCTGACGCGACTACTCGCAACAAACGCAAGGCTCAGATCTTCTCGTCCGCCATGGACGAGCTGGAGGACAGGGTGGCTCAATTGCGTCGGCAGGAGGATCTGGATGCCATTCGGCCCGACTTGGATGGACGACAGATCATGCAGATTCTGGACCTTAAGCCTGGACCGCAGGTGGGGCGCGCCTATCGGCACATGCTGGACTACCGTCTGGATCAGGGCCCGGTCGATCAGCAGACAGCCGAGCAGGAGCTGCAGGATTGGTGGCAAAGAGAAGGCGCCGACCAAGCCTGATCCAGGGGCAAACCTTTTCTGGGTGCCCTTGGTTGGAAGATCCGGCAATATGCAGGATCGGCAGCATCAGGCCTTGGGGGCCTTGGGCAGGTTCTTGATGGAGGAGGGGTCGGCCCGGCAGCCCTTGATGGCTTCGATTTTGCGGCCTACTACAGAGGTGCTGTCCTCATCGTTGAGGTCGGTAAAGGTGGCCCCGATGACCACATCGATCAGATCGTCGCTGCGGTCGTCCATGATCAGGATGGCATCGTTGAATTGGGATCCCACCGTGTAGCCGCGGTCGATGGCCGAAGCCCCGAAGCGTATCTGGGTGCGGGCTGTTTCGGTCTTGCCTGGATAGTCCGCCACATCCTGCATGTTGAATCCCCGGTTGCGCAGGGCCGATGCCAGGGCAGTGGCCAGACCGGACTTGTTGGTTCCGTTGAGCACCCGTACACGGATGTCGGGGTGGTTGACCAGCTTGGACTTGTCAGGCGGGCAGGGCACGGCAACCCCATAGTTGGGCTTGGCGATGGTGGCGTGTTTGGCGGTATGCCCGATGGACCCGAAGATGATCAGACTGCATATGACCAGGATGGCCACCAGAGCACTGACGACTATGGTGAAGACCATCTTCTGCCGCCGTCGTACGAACTGCCTGCGGGCCTCGCGTTCGTCGAGTGGTTCGGGATTCGTCATGTTGCCTACTCTACTGTTCATGGGTGACTCGCAGGGGGACCATTCCAGGCAGGACAGGAGAGTCAGCCTCGATTATTCTGTCCACGGCATTCTGCTCCCGCCAGAGCCTTATCAGTGCGATTGCCTGCTCGGGGCGAGGGGCCATGACCACCACTGAGGGGCCCGATCCAGAGACGAAGGCCGGTCCGGTGCCTGCCCGCCGGGCAAGGTCCAAGGCCTGGCGCGAGCGCGGGTGCAGTGTGCAGGCGGTCTCCTGCAGGTCGTTCAGGTCGTGGGGGCCGGGTCCGATCAGGTCGTAGGCCTTGTAGACCTGGGCTGTGCTCAGCTGATCCTCGTAGGCCCCGATCAGGAGATGTCCGGTCAGCCCAGCTCGTGACAGCTGCTGGACCTTTGAACCATCCAGATCCAGGGGCTCCAGAATCTGGCCGAAGCCTGTGCCCTCGCTGAGCCCTCCATGCAGGCAGAAGGGCAGGTCTGCGCCCAGACCGGCAGCGATTCGATCCAGCTCGGCGGCAGGCATCCCTAGATTCCAGAGCTGGTTCAGGCCCAGCATGGTTCCGGCTGCATCCGTGGATCCTCCAGCCAGCCCGGCGCCTACAGGTATCCGTTTGACGATGTGAATGGCCACATCAGGCTGATGCCCAGTGGCCTGGGCCATGGCCAGGAGGGCCCTGACGGCCAGGTTGGCGCGTGGATCAGCATCACGGCGGTCCAGGTCGCCCAAGTGATCGCCCTCCAAGCTCAGGTGGAAGCCGCTGCCAGGCTCTCTCCGGCGCAGTTCCACCTGGTCCCAGATCCCCACGGCGCTGTAAATGGTGTCAAGACGGTGTCGTCCTCCGAGGTCGGTTCGGCTTGGTCCCACACGAAGCTTCAGATTGATCTTGGCGGGACAGGAGAGGACAATGCCGTCCCTTTCGGCTGCAGGGTTCACGCGGTTACCTCGCGGCGGGCTTGCTCCAGGGCTACGAACTCCTCGATGGTCATGGTTTCCCCCCGGCGTGCGGGGTCAATGCCTGCAGCCTGGAAGGCTTCGGCGGTCACCAGCCCCTTCAGAGCAGCGTGCAGGGTCTTGCGGCGCTGTCCGAAGGCTGCATCGATCAGGGAGAAGACCCGGGCCCTCGTCCCCTCGTCGCTGTGCTCGCGCCCATCCTTGTCCCGGGTGAAGGAGACTAGGGCTGAGTCCACGTTGGGGGCTGGCCAGAAGACATGGCGCCCGATTCTACCCGCCTGGGAGGCATGGCCGTACCAGGCCAGCTTCAGGCTGGGGGCGCCGTAGACCTTGGATCCCGGGGTGGCCGTCAGCCGATCCGCCACCTCCTTCTGGACCATGACCAGGAACCGGCTCAGATTGGCGAACCGGGCCAGAAGGGTCAGAATGATTGGAGTGGCTACGTTGTAGGGCAGGTTGGCCACCATAGTCAGGTCGGCGGTCGTGCCTGCGGCGCCTGCCAGCTGAGGGGTCAGGGTCAGGGCATCCCGGTTGATTACAGTCAGTCGGTCCAGGCTCTCCGGCATGCGCTCGCGGACGGTCTGCGGCAGCTGCCGGGCCAGGACGGGATCGATCTCGTCGGCGGTCACCAGGCAGCCCGCCTCC
Organism: Bifidobacterium sp. ESL0819; assembly: GCF_052606245.1. NCBI lineage: Bacteria > Bacillati > Actinomycetota > Actinomycetes > Bifidobacteriales > Bifidobacteriaceae > Bifidobacterium > Bifidobacterium sp. ESL0819. Next base: position 585,143 of record NZ_CP199587.1, on the reverse strand, counting down.
AGCAGACCGAGGGTCAGGGATCCAAGACCAGGACCCACCTCCAGAACAGGCTGGCCGGATGCCACCCCGGCCAAACGCACGATCCTGCGGACGGTTCCTGGATCGATGACGAAGTTCTGCCCCAGTCGTTTGGTGGGGTGGATGTCGATCTGGTCGGCGATGCGTCGGATGTCAGCGGCACCTAGAAGACTGTCGCTTTCGATTTTAGTGTTCATGTTGGTTCGTTGCTCGTGGATGTGGTAAGGAGTCAGTACCAGTGTGGATGACGTCCGTTCCAGAGGCGCCAGGCCGTGCTGGGATCCCCATATGATTTGCTGATGTAGTCGAGTCCCCAATCAATCTGGACAGCAGCATCGTCACGCCAGTTGGCTCCGAATAGCGCCATCCTGGAGCCAGGGTTAGCCTGGGGAATGCCGTAGGCGGGCGAATTGGGGTTCTGGGCATGCCAGAGCCAGTTTGACTCCTTGGTCCAGAGTGCCACTAGATCATCGAATTGCGAACCTGTCCATCCGCGCTGGGCGGCGGCGCCCCCGGCGTAGGCCTGGGCTACACCAGGTTCCGCATGCCAAAGACCGCCAGGAGATGGACTTGGCGCTGGCGACGGAGCTGGATTGTTATCGGGCTTAGTTGGAGCTGGTGTGCTTGGCGGCTTCGGCTGAGCGGTCTGTGCTGGCGTAGGGGCTGGTGTCGATGGCGACTGCGAATCCTGGCTGGACGAAGGGCTCTGAGAGGGGGTCTCCTGCGCCTGCTGGGAGTTCTTCTCTGTGTCCTGGGACTGCTGTCCGCTGTTCTGTCCCTCCTTTGGCTTGTCGGGACCGACGGCCACTACCTGATCCACTGGCATGGCTACGGTCTCCTCTTTGACCACCTGCTCTGATTCAGCCTGTCCATCCACGTAGGTGACCTGGATGGTCTGCAGGCGTTGACCGGCTACGCCCGCCTGCCGCACCTGGGTCTGACCGGGCGCCAGGCTCTGGTCGACCACGGTCCTGGTGGCGAAGGCTATGGGGATTGTCCTTTGGGTGTTTCCGTGGGTGACTCGTTGGACACGCAGAACAGTGGCGCCCTGGTCATGCTCCACGCTGACCCGGTCCTCCTTGCCCAGCACGATGCCCTTGGAGTCCAGGATGGATGCTGCTGGAAGCTTGCCGTCAGGGGCCACCGAGGTCTTCCCGTCAGCTATGACGGTAACCGGCCCCGCCTGGTTGATGACCAGACCGCCGGTCAGCTGGTTATAGACGTTGCCCACATCCACGGTGACCTTCATGGCCTGCTTGCGGTTCTCCTCGAAGAATCCCAGCAGCTGGTCCATACTGGTGGCCGTGGTCCAGAAAGGCACCCGCTGGCCCTGGATGACGATGGTGGTCTGATAGGCGGAGCGCACAGTGACCGCCGTATGGTTGCGCAGCTGGCCTCCGGATGTGGAATCGACCAGGTCGTGGGTTTTGACCTTGACTCCCTGCTGGCGCAGCAGACCGTCCACGCTGTAGGCGTAGGTGGTCACCATTTTGGTCTTCCCGTTGACGCTCAGCGCCACGCTCTTGCGCGCGGTGATGCCGAAGGTCAGGACCATGGCCAGAACAACCAGGAGGGCACAGGAGACCACGCGGATTCTTCTGAGCACGACGAAACGCCGCGGTGTCCAGCGTCTGGCCATGCGCTCGCCTCCCCGTTCCTGCCTTGTCTGTACCAGGCAATTTTAGCGGCGCGGGCATGGAGCGAGGCCGCACAATCAACAAGGTCGGGCAAATATCCACATTTGTTGCCGATGGGCCGCAATAAAAGAGCCGACCGACCATCAATGGCCGGTCGGCTCTTTGAGACCCGGGCCTTGTGCCGACAGGTCAACGTCAAGAGGACGGGAATGAAGGGGAATAATCCCGTCCTCGGATACGAACGGAGTTGGTTGGGGAAAAGGCTCCGTTCGTACTTCGGAGAACAAGCCTCCGAAATGACTTACTCGAGGGAAGTATTTGCAATTATCCAGGTAATTATCCAGGTAATATCCATTATTATAGCCCGCCTGGAGACAAAGCTGAATAGATGGGTTTGCTGGTTCATTTCTAGCGTAGAGCCTCCTGTCAGAGTCGAACTGACGACCTGCCGCTTACAAGGCGGCTGCTCTGGCCAACTGAGCTAAGGAGGCGGTCCCGGTGGTCCATAACAGCATTCCGGGCCGCGGTACGGAATGATATCGTACCATCACCGTGTGCCCAAGAGGACGCTAGGCGCGAAATTTCTTTATACCTGCCTGGTTCAATCCAGCGAGCGCGGATGACCGGAGGCGCCGATGGCAGGCATCGCTCCCTTGACGCCCACCTTGGCCTGGTCCAGACACAGAGCCTTGAGCAGGCCTGAGCGGTAGTCCATGCCAGCTTGGGACAGGTCACTCAGATCCCAGTAATTGCCGTTGATACGCACCGTGGGCGTGCTCATCTGCCCCTTGTTGGCCCCGGTGGGATTCCAGAGCTCCTTGCGCAGGGGGGTATAGGTATCCATGGCCTTGATCCAGGCCCGGTAGTGCCCCTTGACTGCCTGGTCGGCCACTTGGGGATCGACCCCGGCCTTGATGGCCTGCTGACGAATCTTGTCGTTGCTGATGGGATGGTAGTCGGACTCGTCCGGCTGAAAGTCCTTGGCGTAGAGATTGGCGATGAAGGGCAGCAGATGGTCGGGATCGTGCTGAGCCACGTAGATGGTGGCCGTGCCTGTCCTGGTCGAGTAGCTGTCGGTGGAGAGCCGGTCCATGAAGCTCATGGGGTAGATGACCAGGTTGATCTGCCCGGCATCCACCAGACCGGTCAGGGTGGAGTCCAGCCCGCGGTGCAGGGCGCCGCAGCCTGGGCACATGAAGTCCATGTAGATCTCCACGGTTGGAGCCTTGGCCACCGGCTTATTGAGCCCTTGTGAGCTGATCAGGAAGCCGCCCTGGTCGTTGGCGGCCGAGGGCTTCTCCTTGACCCGTGCGACAGCCTGACGGGCCTGCTCCAGGTCCTGGGTCTTGACCGGGCGATGGCTGCGCCAGTAAACGAATCCGCCCAGGGCGATCATGGCAATGATCACCACGGTGACGATGACGCCGATCATGGTCTGCTGGCGTCGTTCCTTGGCCTCTTGGAGCCGTCGGGCCTCTTCCTGGGCCTTGAGCGCGGCCTGACGGTTCTGCTTGCCTTTGGACATGACCTGGATCCTTTCCTTGGCATACTGAGCATAGTGTAGCCGCCAGGGGTGGAGCGTGGCCTTAGACGCGCAGGAGGCGAATGGGGGACCAGTCCATGGAAGGCTGGACGATCAGCCCGGCTACCAGGACGGCCACAATCAGCAGCCAGAGCAGGAGCAGAATCCACCCGCGGCGAGGATTGCCTGGCGCTTCGGGATCCTGGCGTCCCAGGGGGATGCGGCCCGCCGCCAGACGCAGGGCCATGTTGCCGCTGCCGACTTTATGGTCTGAGCGATTCTTCGTCGGCAGCGTCGTCAGCAGCCAGCCGACCAGTGTCGCCAGAGCCATGGCCAGTCCGCCCGCGGATAGAGGTCTGGCCGCTGGCAGGGGTAAGGTCAGCAGATGCCCGCCCAGGGTCAGGCCTGCACGAACAGTGGTGAGGATGCCCGCCCAGGTCAGCGGCAGAGCGACCAGAACCTGTATGAGGATTATGCCCGGCAGACGCAGCAGGGCGGCTGCCAGTCCCCTGAGCAGGTGCCAGGGAAGGGCAGCTGCGTTCAGCAGACGGTCAGTGCCTCGCCGAGGGCCGTCACGGCGCAGTTCGCGTTCGATCTGAGCTTTAATGCTCCATCCTGCGGTGCTGAGGGCCCAGAGGAGGATTCCGGCGGTCGCCAGAGCCGAGACCGGGGCCAGTACTGTCAGCAGGGCAGGGAGCATTCCCAGCATGACCAGGCAGGGGGTTCCGGCATTGAGGTAGCGCAGGCATCGAATCTGGGCGGCGGGCTGGTCCCCCAGCCAGTGGGCATTCGTGCCGCTGTGGTACCCGTCGGGCAGGGGCCGGGCCGGCGGCAACGGGTCCTGGAGGCTGGTGGCTTGAAGATCTTGACGGTCGGCTAGGGGCTGATGATCCTGCCAAGTCTGCGTCTGCTCCTCGGCCGCCGGAAGAGGATTCAAAAGGCTGGTGGGCTGCTCCAAGTCAGGCAGGAGGGTCGTTCGTTCATCGGCTTTGCCGTCTGTCAGGAGCCGTGACCAGGCCGTTCGCGGACTTTCTGGATCAGCCTGCGCGCTCGACGGCATGGTTATGGTTGCCGGCTCGACGAGCATAGTGGGGGCATCGGCCCGTCTTTCAGCCTCCGAAGAGTCGTCGCCAAAAGGGCGCATCGTCTCCTGACGATCCTTGTTTGGCTTCCCGTCGGTCTGCTGCCCGCTCACAGCCTGGTCGTCCTGTTCAAGCTGCCAGGCTTGCGGGTCCATGGCATCCCGGCTGATGGCCTCCAAGAGCTCCTGGGGTGTGCAGCGCGCCGTCCGGTTAGGGGAGAGGGCCGATCGCAGGGCTTTCATGGTACCTATGGGCAGCCCGGATAGGTCGGCATTGCCCGAGGCTTCGCGTTCCAGCACCGCCATCATGGGTTTGGTGCCGAAGACAGCTCGTCCGGTGGCTGCGTATGCCAAAACGGCTGCTGTGCTCCACCAGTCGGTTCCCTGATCAGCCTCAGCTCCGTCGATGATCTCAGGGGCGATGAAGCCAGGGGTACCCATGACCAGTCCTGTCCGGGTCACGTGGCTTTGCCCCTGGCCCATGGCAATGCCGAAGTCCACCAGCACCGGTCCAGAGACCGAAATCATGACGTTGGTGGGCTTGATGTCCCGGTGGACGATACCCGCTTGGTGCACGGCTGCGACGGCATCGGTCAGCTTCCGCGTCAGCCGTTCCAGGTCGTCGCCCCGGTAAGGGCCATTGACAGCCACGTCGTCGCGCAGATTGCGCCCTTCGATCAGTTCGGTCACGATGAAGGCCAAGGCATCATCAAGCTCCATATCCACGATCCGGCAGACGCCTGGATGGCGGATCCGTTGCAGGGCCAGAGCCTCGCGCCGCAGGCGCTCGCGAGCCGAGGCGCGGTTACGCTCTTCTGGGCTGTCGGGTGAGTCCTGGTCGTCTTCTGCCAGGGATTCCCGCAGGATCTTCATGGCGTAGTCCTGGCCCCCGTCATCACGCGCGCGCCAGACGGAACCCATGGCCCCGCCGCCCAGGGGCTCGATCAGGGTGTAGCCCCCGACCAGCCGTCCAGGCTTCAGATCCAATCCCTCAAGATCGCTCATATCTCCATTGTGCCCCGCCTTGTTGAAAAGGACCTGATTGTCGCCTTCTGCGGTTTCGTCGCATTTCCAATTGCCGGAGGAGGCTTGGCCGCCGATGGTATAATGCGTAAACAGGCATCGATGCAATATTATCTGCGGGAAAATATGCAGAACAATAGAAAGAATAGACTTTATGGAAGCTTCGCGTTTTGAAAAGGGATCTGAGGCCTTGGCCGCCATCGACGGCAAGGGAGGTCAGGCAGTCATTGACTCTCTGCAGGACATAGCCCCGGATCTTGGCCGCTGGATAGTCGAATTCGCCTTCGGCGACATATACACCCGGAAAGGACTCGATCTTCAGCAGCGTGAGCTGGTTACGATAGGCAGTCTGGTTACGCAGGGGGATACGGCTCCGCAGTTGGCTGTTCACATACAGGGAGCCCTGAATGTAGGGCTGAGCAAGGCGGCCGTGGTCGAAGCCATACTTCAATGCGCTCCCTACGTGGGTTTTCCAAGGGTCATTAATGCGATCAATGTGGCCAGAACGGTCTTCGAGCGCGGTTCCGAAGATTCAGCCAAGCCCAAGGATTGAGCCAGCAAGGCTCTCGTGTGTTCGCTGAAACTGCGAAATCATGGGATTTCTGCCAATCTCGGCAAGCCCGATCATAGTCAACGGCACGCACGGCTAATTCAGGCATCGGTGTATATCGGTGTATAGTAGGCACTGGCTCAAGGGAGAGTTTCTCTTAACCGCACAATAGAAAACCGTCGCATGGCCATGCCGATGTCGGTGTTGACCCCAGGACGGAAACCACAGTGAACATCAACCCCTTCACTACGGATCGTTCGGCACGTACCTGCCGATGAAAGGATGAACAATGGCAGAAGTGGTATTCGACCACGTCACTCGTATCTACCCGGGCAACGATGAGCCCTCGGTCAGTGACCTCAGTCTGGACATCAAAGACGGTGAATTTCTGGTTCTGGTAGGACCTTCCGGCTGCGGAAAGTCCACCACCCTGCGCATGCTGGCCGGCCTGGAGGAGGTCAACAAGGGCCGCATCATGATTGGTGACAAGGACGTGACGACCATGCAGCCCAAGGATCGAGACATCGCCATGGTCTTCCAGAACTACGCCCTTTACCCTCATATGACCGTAGCCGACAACATGGGCTTCGCCCTGAAGATCGCCGGTACACCCAAGGATGAGATCCGCCAGCGGGTGGAGAAGGCTGCAGAGGTGCTGGATCTGACCGAGTACCTGGACCGCAAGCCCAAGGCTCTGTCCGGTGGTCAGCGTCAGCGTGTAGCTATGGGCCGCGCCATTGTGCGGCAGCCCAAGGTCTTCCTGATGGATGAGCCTCTGTCCAACCTGGACGCCAAGCTGCGTGTCCAGACCCGTACCCAGATCGCCGCCCTGCAGCGTCAGCTCAACGTCACCACCCTGTACGTGACCCACGATCAGACCGAGGCTCTGACCATGGGCGACAGGATCGCCGTCATCAAGCTGGGCGTCCTGCAGCAGGTTGGCGCGCCTACCGAGCTCTATGATCGGCCCGAGAACGTTTTCGTGGCCGGCTTCATCGGGTCGCCCTCTATGAACATCAACATCCATCCCGTGGTCAACGGACAGGCCAAGATCGGTGAGGACACCATCAGCCTGCCGCGCGAGGCCGTCGGCAAGCTGACCCCCGACGATCAGGGCAAGATCGTCGTGGGCTTCCGTCCCGAGGATGCTTCTTTGGCTGGTGCCGCTGAGCCCGAAGCCTTCTCTCTGAAGGTGGCCAACGTGGAGGACCTGGGTTCCGACGGCTACATCTACGGCAACATTTTAACCGACAACAGTGCGGCTGAGCAGTCCATCGTCATGTCCGACCAGAACAAGCTGACCACCATTCGCGTCAATCCGCGCGACCTGCCCAAGGTGGGCGACGTGGTCAAGATCCACATCGATCCTGCCAAGATGCACCTGTTCTCCCCGGCCACCGAGCTGCGGCTGAACTGAGCCCTCCTGCGACTCTGCGATTCGGCAACGGTTTTCCGCCGACCCGCAGAGCCCGTATTGATTGTCGATATCATTTCCTTTCCTTGTTGACCGGGTGACCAGGAGCCCCGCGCGGCGCATCCGTGCGGGGCTCCTCCCGTATAGGATGGGCGGCAATGGGACGGAGAAGCATGACTAGCGTGAATATCAACCGGGCAACGGCCTCCTCTCTGGATCCCCGTGCCCTGAAAGCCACCTCGATAAAAACTGCGGCCGATCCCTCTTCCGAGCAGGAGCCAGCTGCCTTGCACATCACGGCCACCAGCTCCAATCCCAGGATGTTCACACTGCCTTGGGAGCGGCCTTTGGCCACCTGGCCTCGGGATCTGCTGGCCAACCTGCCCAGAGGCATCTCCCGGCACGTGGTCCGCTTTGTACACGTGGGCGACGATGTCTACGCCATGAAGGAAATCACCCAGCGGGTGGCCGAGCGTGAGTATGAGCTCCTGCGTAAGTTGCAGAAATTGGAACTTCCTACGGTCAACCCCATCGCTGTAGTCACCGGTCGGCATACTCGCGAGGGCGAGCCTCTGGAGGCCATGCTGGTTACTCAGCATCTCAAGTTCTCGCTGCCCTATCGCGCCTTATTCGCCCGTAATCTGCGTCCGGACACGGCCGAGCGCCTGATCGATGCCCTGGCGGTCCTCTTGGTGAGGCTGCATCTGGCAGGTTTCTACTGGGGAGATGTCTCCCTGTCCAACGTGCTCTTCCTGCGTGACGCCGATGCCTTTTCGGCCTGTCTGGTCGATGCCGAGACTGGCGATCTGCATCCAAGCCTGACCGACGGGCAGCGCGAGTATGACATCGACCTGGCCAGGACCAACATCATCGGCGAGCTTATGGATCTGGGTTCCGGCAACCTGCTGGCTGGCGAGGTGGACGAGGTCGGCGTAGGCAACCGGCTAGTGGACCGCTATCACTCACTGTGGAGCGCGCTGACAGACGTGGACAGCTTCGATCCGGATGAGATGTGGAAGATCGAGCGCCGCGTCAACCGGCTCAACGATCTGGGCTTCGACGTAGACGAGCTGGAGATGAAGACCGAGGAGGATGGCAACCGGGTGCTGGTGCGCCCAAGGGTGGTCGATGCCGGTTATGCCTCCCGCAAGCTGCTGAGGCTGACCGGTCTGGATGTGCAGGAGAACCAGGCCCGGCGGCTGCTCAACGATCTGGATGCCTACCGGGCATCCACCTGGCGACAGGGCGAGGACCTGGAGATTGTGGCCACCGATTGGATGCGCGAGGTCTTCGAGCCCACCGTGCGCATGATCCCGCCGGAATACCGCTCGCAGATCGAACCGGCCCAGTTCTTCCATGAAGTGCTGACCCACCGCTGGCTGATGGCCGAGAAGGCCGGTCACGACGTGCCCATGGCCGAGGCCGTGCAGAGCTATATCAGCGAATCCCTGCCCGAGTACCGGTTGGACTCCGAAGACATGAGGACCATCAATGAAGAGGCCGATGCCGGTGTGGTGGATGACGAGATGAATTGGCAGGGCACTCATGCTCAGGCTGGTCAGGATGGGCAAGCCTCGCATGATAGGACCGGCAAGGACGCAGGTGGCCGCGAGGTGGGCGGCCAAGACGCGAACAACAGTGACATGAACATCCAGACCAAGGCTGGAGGCCAGGCCGGAGCAGACGCCCAGACGGATCGTGATCGAGCGCGCGGGGGAGTGCCGTCGCAATCATCCTTTGAGGATACGAATGGCGGCCGAAACTCGCTGAGATCGGTCTACGCCCCCGGCAGCCTGGATGCGGCTGCCGACCAGGACGATCAGGATGACGCGGTCTGGGCCTCCAGCTGACTCTTGGGTTTGTGTGCGGCAAGGGTCTGTTGCATGCTGGCTGTTGCCGCGTGGTCTGATCGCGTCCAGATTGCCGATACCTGCCAAGGCCATTTGGTTTTGCTGATGGCAAGGCTATTTGGTTTTGCTGATGGAACGGCGGCGTGCCATCGCTACGGCGTAGAGGCTGATACCGGCTGCCACCGAGGCGTTCAAGGATTCCACCGAGCTGGAAATGGGGATGGAGGCCAGGGCATCACAGTTCTCGCGGACCAGGCGGCTCAGCCCCTTGCCCTCGGAGCCCAGGACCACCACCAGAGGATCGGCCTCGAAGCCGGTCTCGCCTACTATGGTGCTGCCTGCGCCGTCCAGGCCAACTGCGTAGTAGCCGCGCTCCTTGAGCCCTTGAATGGCCTTGGTCAGATTGACCACGCGGGCCACAGGCAGATGGGCGGCGGCTCCGGCGGACACCTTCCAGGCCGCAGCTGTGACCGAGGCGCTGCGACGCTCGGGCAGAACCACCCCTGATGCCCCAAAGGCCGCAGCGGAACGAATCACGGCCCCGAGATTCTGCGGATCAGTGACCCCATCCAGGGCGATGAAAAGCGGACGTGCGGCAAACCTAGACGCCTGGTCGGCCCCTTCCAGTGCAGCCGCGCGCTTCTCGGCCCTGTCGACCAGGCTCTGCAGGGAGGCATACTGGTAGGGCTGGACCTTGAGGACCACGCCCTGGTGGCTGCTGGATCGGGCGATGCGGTTCATCTCCAGACGGTCAGCTTCCAGCAGGTTGAGTCCCTCCTGTCCGGCCAGCCGCACGATCTCCCTGGTTCTGTCATCATGGTCCATTCGGGCGGCCAGATAGAGCTGACTGGCCGGTACTCCTACGCGCAGGGCTTCCAGGACGGCGTTGCGGCCGATGACCAGATCGTCGGAATCGGAAGCGAACCGGTCAGCCCGGCGACGGGCAGCCAGACGCGGATCGGCTGCCTGCCTGCGCTGGGCCGCCTGCCGGGCCTTGTAGGCCTTGTGGTAGACACGATCTTCGGCCTTGGGGGTAGGCCCCCGCCCGCGCAGTTTATTGCGGTGTTTGCCGCCCGAACCCTTGGTCGGGCCTTTCTTGTTAGCCATGTCTTCAGTGTAAAGGCAGGCGGGAACCGGTCAGGCATGCGTCGGACTCGATATCTGCAGGGCGAAGACTCACTGTACTTGTGCAGATCAGGCTGCGTGGATCGGCGCGCGGGTCACCCCAGAGCGGCTACCTGGTCAGGGTCTGGGAACTCCATCCATTCGGCAGGGGGCTGTCCCTTCGAGACCGGAGTGATGGCGATGTGGGCCATGGATGACCGGCCCGAGGCCCCATGCCAATGCCTGACGCCTGCCGGGCAGAAGATCACGTCGCCGGGCTTCAGCCTGCGGGGCTGATGGCCCTCCTCCTGCTCCCACCCCTGCCCGGCGGTGACGATCAGAAGCTGGCCATGTGGGTGGGTATGCCAGCGGTTGACGCACCCAGGTGCGAAGGTCACATTGCCGGCTGAGCATTCCGCGTCCGGATCAGTCAGGCGGTGCAGCCAGACATGGCCGCTGAAATTGGGTCCGTCAGCTGAATCTCCCAAGGGATAGGGTCCTGAATCCGGCTCGGTCCTGGATTCAGCTGCGGTCGCAGCCTTGTCCTGGCTCTTGTCGTCACGGTCGCCCTCGCCGTAGACTTCCTTGGCCAGGGCGAAAGCCGACCATGCCTTGGGCCATCCCGCATAGAAGGCCAGATGGGTGATCAGCGCCACCATTTGAGCGCGAGTGACGCCATTGCTCTTGGCCATGACCATATGGCTCTTCAACTGGGGAAAGAGCCCCATGCTCATTAGGCCCGCGCAGGTGATCATGCTGCGGTCCCGGGCCGAAAGCTCATCCTCGCGTGACCAGACCTGGCCGAAGAGCACATCATCATTGAGATGGGCGAATTGTGGTGCGAACCGGCCGAGCTGATCGTGGCCCGCCGTCTGTTTGATTGCCATGGGTTGATCTCCTTGCCGTCATCTTGTCCGGGTCATTCCGGCAGATTCAGCTATACCTCTTGAAGTGTGCTCGAAGTCAAGGAGACGGTGGATATGGCTGTGGGCAGTCAGTCCGAGACGTCGGCCTTGTAGAAGTTGACGTAGGAGCGGGACGGGGTCGGTCCGCGCTGGCCCTGGTAGTGGGATCCGTTGTGCTCGGAACCATAGGGGTACTGGGCGGGTGAGGAGAGCTGGAAGAAGCACATCTGGCCGATCTTCATGCCTGGCCAGAGCTTGACCGGCAGCGTGCTTACGTTGGACAGCTCCAGAGTGATGTGACCTTCAAAGCCGGGATCGACGAATCCGGCGGTGGAGTGGGTCAGAATGCCCAGACGGCCTAGAGAGCTCTTGCCTTCCAGCCGCGCGGCCAGCGTCGAGTCCAGCTTGACGTACTCCCAGGTGGATCCCAGGACGAACTCGCCGGGGTGCAGAATCCAAGGCTCGTCTTTGGGCACTTCGAACTGCTCGGTCAATGCACCCTGGTCCTCTGCGGGATCCACATAGGTGTACTGATGGTTGTTGAAGACTCGGAAGTAGCGGTCCAGTCGTACGTCCACGCTCGAGGGCTGGACCATGGCCGGCGTCCACGGGTCCAAATTCAGGTGTCCTGCCTGGTGGGCATCCAGGATGTCATGATCGCTGAGCAGCATGCCTAGGTATCTCCTTCAGAGTCGTTGGCGGCAGGTCTCTCGGCAGGCGGAAGACCATCCGCAATCCAGTCTAATCGGCCCTGTGCCCGCCGTCCGATCCTGCTGAATTCACAGAGAATTTTCAGATAACACTATCGTCCTCATAAGGTAAGCGTTCTTTACTATAAGTGTCGGCACAAAAACCGAACGGGCGGCTGACCCCCGTCCGACAACTGATTTCCCTTTCTTCTCTCTCGCCCGGCGGTGTTCACGCACCGTCGGGTTCTCTTTGTTCTGGAGTGCATACTGGTCTGCGAATGTTTCTTGTGAAACCCCTTGCCGCCAGCGGCTGGATTTGCGTTCGTCAATGCCATGACAGGGCAGTCAGGCGCTTGCAAGTCCATCAGTCGTTCGATGCTTGGCCAAACCGGGTTCAGCTCCCTTGAACTGCTCCCTGTCTTGGATTCAAGATCCAGGGCCGACGGATCTTGAAGATGGGAGCGAAAAATCCGTGCAGCTGTATTCCCTGGTCCCTCTACTCGAACATCTCCATAGGCTGTGCTCCGATCCATGGTCTGAACCATAGGCAAAGCATGAAGGCTGGGGCTGAAGGTATGGAAGAACCCCCGCCAGTTATGGCTATGACGGGGGTTCTCCACCGGGGGGAGGGAGCGGTCTTCTCGCTTTCGGCGGCTGAGGGAAGAGGGGGACTACACATTGCCGAAAGCTGTCCGAACTCCGCTTCCTCCCCGGTTCGAGCGGCCGGATGCCAGGCCTGGGTCTGACTCATCCCCAAAGCCGGGAAGAGCGGACCAGGCCATGCGGTCATCCGACCAAGTATGTGTCAGTCACATCAGCCTTGCTCCTGGGGAGCCTTGGCTGACATGGCCTTGTGGAAAACGGCCACGATGATCAGGGCCAGCAGGGCGGCCAGCGCCATGACCCAGAACATGTTGGCCGCCTGGGCCTGGATGCCGGTCTTGACGCCTGCCAAAGCATGCGACCCGAATTGTGGATTGGCCATGAGTCCGCTGTATACAGCCATCCCGATGGAGGCTGAGGTGTTCATCATCAGATCCCCGATGCCGATGCCGCGTCCGTTCTGGTCCACTGGCAGGGTGGCCGAGAAGGAGTCGTAGAGGGGCGTGTAGGACATGGTGATGCCGGCGATGAAGACCGAGGCCAAGGCGGTCAGGACCCAGAAGCCCGAGGTGAGCATCAGGGCCGAACCGGCCGCTCCGACGATCATGAGCAGGGCAGACAGGATCAGCATGGGCAGGCGTCCCATGGCGTTCATGATGGCTCCGGACAGGCAGCCCACCAGAGTGGCCACGATGTAGACGATGGTCAGGCAGAGGGAGACCTGGCTCAGGGAGATCCCGTAGATGCGGTCGCCAATCACGTTGTAGATGGGCACGCAGGCGAAGTTGAAGAAGTAGAAGACGAAGAGGGCCAGGAGGACAGCCATGTAGGCGCCGTTGGTCACGAATCCGCGGCTCAGGAAGGGGTTGGCGCCCTTCCAGACGTAACCGGCGAAGATCAGGATCAGGACGGCCAGCACCCCCAGCATCCAGGTGGCCGGGAAGGAGAAGTAGACGGCCACGAATCCGGCTATCAGCGCGAACAGGGCGATGCCGAAGACATCGATGCGCTCGCCCTTGATGCCGGTGTCCGGCGTGTACTTCAGCACCGGGGGGATCAAAAGAATGGAGACCAGCGGCACCAGGAAGAGGTAGCGCCAATCGATGGAGGTGATCAGTCCGCCAGCGAAGATGCCCACGGCGGAGGATGCGTAGTAGACGGCGTTGAAGATGCCTAGGTAGAAGGCGCGCTCCTTGTCGCTCAGGTACTTCATGGCCATGACCAGAAAGACTGATCCGGCCACCTGACCGCCTGCGGTCTGGATCATGCGGGCCAGGACGACGGCCCAGAAGTTCGATGAGCCGAAGAAGCCCAAGAGGCTGCCGATGATCAAGGCACCCACTCCGAACAGAGTCATCTTCCTAGGGGAGATGTAGTCGCAGAGGGTTCCGTAGAGCATGCAGACCACGCCCAGGACGATCCCGGGCAGGGTGCTGATCAGCGAGGCGTTGGCGGACATCCCTAGGGAGTCGCCCACATTCTGGAAGACCAGGTTGAAGGCCTGGATCATCAGGGTGCCCAGCAGGAAGATGGCCAGCAGCGCCGGCAGGGCCCGCTTGGTGCTGCGGCGGTTCTCGTCCATGGCCGCTTCGGTAGCCCCGGTGGTGATGGATTCGCTCATGACTGCCGTCCTCCTATCGTTCGCTCTCGGTCTTGCTCACCAGGGTCAGAAGCCTGTCCATGAAGCGCCGGGTGAACCGCTCGGTGTCGACCGACAGGGCCACCTTGGTGTTCTTGACCGGGTCCAGAAGTCTGCTGGGGTTGCCGATAGTACGGGCCCGCTGCGGCCCCTCGGTCTCGACCATCAGATTGGTGGCGAAGGTGGTGACCAGGCTGGGGTCGATGGCTACGGCAGCGGCCAGAGGGTCGTGCAGGTTGCAGCCGCCCAGGTAGACCCCGCTCTCCTTTTCGCTGACGTCGATGTAGTAGTCGGTCATGTCTGCCAGGAAGCGCCCGGCGCTGGTGCCTGTGGCGCGCAGGGCCTCAGTGTCCTTGCGGCTCATTAGAGCCTGGGTGGTCACGTCCAGGCCAACCATGGTGATGTCTGCGGCAGTGGCGAAGACCCGGTTGGCGGCTTCGGGATCCTGGTTGATGTTGGCTTCCGCGAAGGGACCCACATTGCCCGGCTGGGTCAAAGTGCCGCCCATCATGACAATGCTGATGCGGTCGACGATGTCGGGGGCCTGCTCCAGGGCTGCAGCAATGGTGGTCAGAGCGCCGGTAGGCACCACGACCAGCTCGCCCTTGGGGTAACGGCGAACCGCGTCGATGATGAAGTCCACTGAGCTCTGCTGGCTGGCCTGCCGGTCGGTCTGCGCGGGGATCTCGACATTTCCGGTGCCGTTGGCCCCGTGGAAGATCTCGGAGTCCGGCGGAACGCTGAAGGAGTCGGCAGTGCTGGGGTGATCGATCCCCTTGAAGACCGGGATGTCCTCCCTGCCGTACATGGCCAGCAGCCGCAGATCGTTGTCGACGCCCCGGTCGAGCACTACATTGCCGTAGGTGCCGGTGATTCCGATCAGTTCGGCATCCGGGGAGCCCAGAACGTAGGACAGGGCCAGTGTGTCATCGATGCCAGTGTCCAGATCCAGGATGATCTTGCGGACGGTTCCCTTGCTTGCTGACACGTTGGTCTCCTTCCCAGAAGAATGGGCTGCCCCAACCCTCTGTTACCTATGTCGTGCCTTCCCTGGGCTGATTCGTTACTGCCGTGAAACAAACAACCTGTTTGATGTAACGTTTTATCAAACTGTACGGAGCTAAAATACATGCGACTTGAGGTCTTGTCAAAGTGCGTCGTGGGGTGTTCGCCATCAGAGCAGAGACCAGCGAATCCATCGGTGATGTCTGCGGCTGCGGATTGTCGGCCGCTTTTCCTTGCAGCCGACGATAATGAGGGTATGACTTTAGCGACTCCGGAACGGTATACGGCGATGCTTGACGCGGCCAGACGGGGGTCCTACGCCTATCCCGCCATCAATGTGACCAGTACCCAGACCCTGAATGCGGCCCTGCAGGGGCTGGACGAAGCACAGTCTGACGGGATCATTCAGGTCTCCGTGGGAGGTGCTGCCTACCTGTCCGGACAGCGCCTGGCTGACCGAGTGGTTGGCTCCATTGCCTTTGCTGGATTCGCCCACGAGGTGATCGCCCGATATCCAAGCATCACTGTGGCCCTGCATACGGACCACTGCGCCCCGCAATACCTGGACGAGTGGGTGCGGCCCCTGCTGGTCTACGAGAAGGACCAGGTGGCCCACGGTCAGGATCCGCTCTTCCAGTCACATATGTGGGACGGTTCCGGCCTGCCCCTGCGGAAGAATCTGGCTGCGGCTGCTGAGCTGCTGGAGCTGTCCCGCGCTGCCCACACCATTCTGGAGATCGAAGTGGGCACAGTCGGCGGCGAGGAGGACGGCCACTCGGCTGCTATCGATCAGCGGCTCTATTCCTCGCCCGATGACGGGCCCAAGGTGGTTGATGCACTGGGGCTGGGCGAGCGCGGCCGCTACATGGTGGCCTTTACCTTTGGCAACGTGCATGGGTCCTATAAGCCCGGCGTGGTCAAACTGAGGCCTGACCTGCTGGGGCAGATCCAGGACAGAACAGCCAGAGCCATATCCGATGGACGGGTCAGCGGCATCCCCGCCCCGGGCGCCCCTGCCGACAAGCCCTTTCTTTTGGTCTTCCACGGGGGCTCTGGCTCGCAGCCGGAAGAGATCGCCTCGGCCGTCGCTCATGGCGTGGTCAAGATGAATGTGGACACCGACACCCAGTACGCCTTCACCAGAGCCGTGGCCGGGCACATGTTCGTCAATTACGACAAGGTCCTCAAGGTGGACGGGGAGGTTGGGGACAAGAGCGAGTACGACCCTCGTTCCTGGGGACGCCAGGCCGAGGACGCGATGGCGGCGCGTGTAGTCGAAGCCTGCCAGCAGCTGGGCAGCGCGGGACGTGCCATGAGATGATTGACAACTTTCCGTCCGAGGAGGGTCATGCGGGCAGGGAAGCCACGATCGGCAGCTGAGTCTGTTCGGCTCTTATGATGCCTGGATCGGTTCGTCTTCCGCTCCATGCGTAGGGTTAGGCTCATCTATGGATGGTCTGCCGTCGTTTCCTTGGATGGCGACCAGTGGATAAGGAGCATCGTATGCCTGGAATCGTGATCGTGGGGGCCCAGTGGGGCGACGAGGGCAAGGGCAAGGCAACGGATCTGATCGGCGAGCACATGGACTACGTCGCCAGGTTCAACGGGGGCAACAATGCCGGCCATACCGTGGTCGTGGGTGACCAGGAGTACGCCCTCCACCTCCTGCCTTCGGGGATCATTCACCCGGCCATCACCCCGGTCATCGGCAACGGCGTCGTGGTGGATCCAGCCGCCCTCTTCGAAGAGATCGATGGACTCCAGTCCCGCGGCGTTGATTGCAGCCGGTTGAGGATCAGCGAGTCCGCGCACGTCATCGCCCCCTACCATCGGACGCTGGATAAGGTGACCGAGCGCTTCCTGGGCAAGCATAGGATCGGCACGACAGGCCGCGGAATCGGCCCGGCCTATGCCGACAAGATCAACCGTGTGGGCATTCGTGTGCATGATCTGTTCAATGTCGACCATCTGCGCGACAAGGTGGAGGCCAGTCTGCATCAGAAGAACCAGATGCTGGTCAAGCTCTACAACCGCCGGGCCATTGAGGTGGAAGCCACCGTTGAAGAGCTGGCGGGATACGCCGAGCGGCTCAAGCCCTACGTGGCCAATACCTCATTAATGCTCAACCAGGCTCTGGAACAAGGCAAGAACGTCCTCTTCGAGGGGGGGCAGGCCACCATGCTGGACGTGGATCACGGCACCTACCCCTTTGTCACCTCATCCAACTGCACGGCCGGGGGCGCCTGCACCGGCACTGGCGTGGGCCCGACCAAGATCGACCGGGTGGTTGGCGTGGCCAAGGCCTATGTGACCCGCGTGGGAGAGGGGCCCTTCCCCACGGAGCTGGACAATGAGCAGGGCGAATGGCTGCGCCGTCAGGGCCACGAGTATGGGGTGACCACTGGTCGCTCCCGCCGCTGCGGCTGGTTCGATGCGCTGGTCAGCCGCTATGCAGTGCAGGTCAACGGCTTGACCGACATCGTGCTGACCAAGTTGGATGTTCTCTCCGGTCTGGAGACCATCCCGGTCTGCGTGGGCTACGACATCACCCGGTCCGACGGCTCCCGCGTCAGGGTGGATCAGATGCCCGTGGACCAGGCCGAGTTCCAATCAGCTCAGCCGGTATACGAGGAGCTGCCGGGCTGGCGCGAGGATATCTCCGGCGCCAAGAGCTTCGGGGAGTTCCCGATCAAGGCCAAGGACTACATCCACCGCCTGGAAGATCTGTCCGGCTGTCGTATTTCTGCCGTTGGTTCTGGTCCCGGCCGCGATCAGATCGTACAGATCCACTCGCTGATCGGCTGAGGGAGTTCCATGGCTCTGCCCTGCCTGACCGCCTTCCCTGGGGCGGTCGGCACGGGAATTATCATCTCCACGGATCGGCCTTTGGGAGAACGGCTGCACGGGGCCATTGCCGATCTGATCGAGGATTACGAGCGTGCCCTGTCGCGGTTCAGGCAGGATGCCATACCTGCGCAAATGGCCCAGGCTCCTCATGGGGGCAGGTTCGTCTTTCCTGACTACTGCCAGGGGCTTTTTGACTTATATGACAGGCTGTATTCCGCCACCGACGGGGCCTTGGACCCCATGGTGGGCGAGGATCTGACCCGTCTGGGCTACGGCAGGCAGCCCACCTTCCGGCTGCAGGCCCATGCTGCCGGTCATTTGGGACGTATCCATGGGCGGCCGACCTGGGGCAATGACCTCAGGCGTCAGGGTACTGTCCTTATGACTGCCGGTCCGGTCAGCCTTGATTTCGGGGCAGTCGGCAAGGGCTATCTGGTGGATCTGATTGCCGATCTGCTTGAACCTCGGGTCGAGGAGTATCTGATCGATGCCGGTGGCGACATGCGTATGCGTACCTCTCGCCTGGTCTCCATCGCCATGGAGGATCCCAGCGATCTGTCTGCAGGCGTGGGTCGGATCGAGCTGTCCCGTGGCTCCTTGTGCGCCTCGGCACCCAGTCGCCGCCATTGGACCGATCGCTCCGAGGATGCGGCCGCGGCAGGGCTGACGGCGCTTCACCACATCCTGGATGCCATCGATGGTCGTCCGGTTGACCGTGTGCTGGCCTCCTGGGTGGTGGCCGGCGAAAACGATAACGAACACCCCACGGGCCTGGCTGATGGTCTGGCCACAGCCCTCTTTCTGGTGCCGCCGGATTCGCTGGCCGCAGGATTTTCCTTCTCCTGTGCGCTGATGTATGCCGACCGTCAGGCCGTGATCTCCGACGAATTTCCGGGACGGTTCTTCATTGACTCCAACATCCACCCGTCCACATAGTGGACCAGTCTCGCTGGACCGACTGAGGTCAGGCCTATGGTCGGCATCAATGCGGATGCACAGAGAACGCATCCGATTCGAGGATGATGAAGGGAGGTTCGCCGTGATGACCAGCTTGACAGACACCCGCCGATTCGGCACCGTGTCCGCACGAATTATTAGCCCGTCCTCACCGGCGGACTGACTCGGCAATCTTCATTGTTCGACCCCGTCGGAAGGCGGGGCTGGACGAGCATAGGCTTCATCGCATCAGACCCTGCTGACAGCGGGGTTTTTCTATAAGGAGATGAGATGAAGTGATGACGGCAAACGACGTCAGTGTTGCTTCCCCGGCCCCGGCAACCTCCGTGTCCGGCCGCACCCGTGTGACCCGCAGCTCGGTTCGCACAGTCATCGGGGCCTCCATGGTCGGCACGGCCATCGAGTTCTACGATTTCTACGCTTACGGGACGGCTTCGGCCAACTATTTCCCCAAGCTCTTCTTCCCCAAGACCGATCCGACCGTGGCCTTGCTGGCCTCCCTGCTGACCTTCGCCATCGCTTTCATCGCGCGGCCACTGGGATCCTTGATCTTCGGACACTTCGGGGACCGCCAGGGACGCAAGACCACGCTGGTGGTCTCCCTGCTGACCATGGGTTGCTCCACAGTCCTGATCGGCGTCCTGCCCACCTATGCCTCCTGGGGGCTCTGGGCCGTGGTGGTCCTCTGCCTGTGCCGATTCATCCAGGGAATAGGCCTGGGCGGCGAGTGGTCCGGTGCGGCTCTGGTGGCCACTGAGAACGCTCCGGAAGGCAAGAGGGCGCTCTACGGCTCATTCCCTGAGCTGGGCGCTCCCATTGGCTTCTTTCTGGCCAATGGAACCTACTTCCTGCTGGAGATGTTCTGCACCCCCGAGCAGATGCTGAGCTGGGGCTGGCGTGTGCCCTTCCTGCTCTCCGCCATCCTGGTGGTCGTAGGGCTGGCTGTGCGCGTCTCCATGCAGGAGACCCCCATCTTCCAGATGGCCCTGGATCAGCAGAAGGTTGTCAAGACCCCTCTGCTGGAGGTCTTCCGCAAGAGCTGGCGACAGGTGCTCCAGGCCACCTTCCTGGTCGCAGTCACCTACACCCTCTTCTATACCCTGGCCACCTGGTCCCTGGCCTACGGCACCAAGCCCAAGTCCCAGGGCGGCGGCGGACTGGGCTTCAGCAACCAGGAGTATCTGCTTATGCTCATGGTCTCCATCCTGGTCTTCGCCCTCTTCATCGTGCTGGCCTGCGTCTATGCGGACCGCATCGGCCGTCGTCGTGTGCTGATCGGCAGCTCCGTCATGCTGGTGGTCTTCAGCCTGGTCTTCCCCTACCTGCTCATGGCCCATCACAACACCTTCCAGGTCATGGTCTTCCTCTGCGTCGGGTTCGCCCTGATGGGCATCGCCTTCGGGCCCATAGGCGCCTTCCTGCCGGAGCTCTTCGACGCCAACGTGCGCTATTCGGGCTCCGGCATCGGCTACAACTTGGCGGCCATCGTGGGCGCGGCCTTCGTGCCCACCATCGCCACCTGGCTCTCCTCCCACTGGGGAGTGCGCTCGGTCGGGCTCTACCTGGCCGTTATGGCGGTCTGCTGCCTGGTGGCAGTGCTGACCTGCCACGAAACCAAGGATGTGGACTTCGCCAAGTAAGCCCTGGATGCATCCCGCCAGCTGGTTCCTCCAATCGCGCTGGTGTCCGAACAACGAATTGCGGACAGTCCATCTGGCCATATCACGAGTATGGTTGGAGGCATACCGTATCCACAGGGTACGGATCGGGGTCAAGGACAAAATCCGTCGCCTCGATCGAAAGAGCATCGTCCGCCTGGAACAACGACAGGAATTCACAGTATTTTGCGTTCGCCGGTCTGGAAGAGCGGGTCCGGTTGGATCGCACATAAAGGAGTGTAGATAATGGCAGCACAGATCTGGTATGAGAAGGATGGGGACCTCTCGGTTCTGCAAGGCAAGAAAGTGGCCATCATCGGCTACGGTTCCCAGGGACATGCTCATGCGCTGAACCTGCGTGATTCCGGTGTGGATGTGGTGGTTGGCCTGCGTGCCAACTCCAAGTCGGTGCCCTTCGCCAAGGAGCAGGGCCTGGAGGTCAAGACCGTGCCCGAAGCCACCAAAGAGGCCGACATCGTCATGATTCTGGCCCCCGACCAGTACCAGCGCAACATCTGGCGGGACGACATCGAGCCCAACATCAAGGAGGGTGCGGCGGTCGCCTTCGCCCACGGGTTCAACATCCATTACGGCTACATCAAGCCCAGCGCCGACCATCCTGTCTTCATGGTGGCCCCCAAGGGCCCGGGCCATATCGTCCGTCGTGAGTATGTCGCTGGCCGTGGCGTGCCCGTGGTGGTGGCCGTGGAGCAGGATCCGCGCGGCGATGCCTGGGATATCACCCTGGCCTACGCCAAGGCTCTGGGCGCTCTGCGCGCCGGCGCCATCAAGACCACCTTCAAGGAAGAGACCGAGACCGACCTCTTTGGTGAGCAGGATGTGCTTATGGGCGGCGTCAACCATCTGGTCGAGGCCGGCTTCGAGGTGCTGACCGAGGCTGGCTACCAGCCGGAGATCGCCTACTTCGAGGTCTGCCACGAACTCAAGATGCTGGTTGATCTGATGAACGAAGGCGGCCTGAACAAGGCTCGCTGGTCCTGCTCCGACACTGCCCAGTACGGTGATTTCACCTCCACCGTGGTTGACGAGTCCACCAAGGACAGGATGCGCCACCAGCTGCAGCGCATTCAGGACGGCTCCTTCGCCAAGGAGTTCATCGACGACCAGGATGCCGGCGCCCCTAAGTTCAAGGAACTCCAGGAGAAGTACTCCCACGAGAAGATCGAGGAGGTCGGCCCCAAGCTGCGCGCCATGTTCTCCTGGAACAAGGACGTCAAGGATGCCGATGAGGCCCAGTCCTTCACTGGCAAGATCGCCCGCTCCCAGGTGCAGTGACCTCTAGGAGGCCTATGGCCTCTTGCGAATCGCCGTCCATGTGGCGGCGATTTTTTTGACCTGATGCCGATATATTTCAAGAGCGATTTGCTGCTATGTTTGACAATAAATAGTTACAACGGTAAAATTTTCTTTACTTAGTGTTCTGAAAACAAAGGAGTTGTCATGGATACTGGTCCGCTTTTGGTGGTCTTATTGATTGCCATAGCTCTAATTGTGCTGCTGATCGTCAAGGTCCGGATGCATCCATCGCTCGCTCTGTTGATTGCGGCCTTCTTTGTGGCGTTTGTTACCCGGGTGCCTCTGGATAAAATCATCGATACTATAGAAAAGGGTGTTGGGGATACCCTCGGATTTCTTACACTGATCATTGGATTCGGGGCTGTTCTGGGCAAATTGCTGGAGGTCTCGGGCGGGGCCCAACGGTTGGCCCAGACCATGCTGCGTGTGTTCGGCAAACAGCACGCAACAATCATCATGGCCTTGCTTGGCTTAATTTGCGGGATACCGGTTTTTGTTGAGGTCGGTTTTGTTCTTCTGGTGCCCTTGGTCTTTGTGGTAGCTAAAGAGGCGGGCATATCACGGCTCAAAATCGGCATTCCCTTGGCTACTTCTTTGATGGTGGTGCACTGCATTCTTCCGCCTCATCCGGCTGCTACGGCAATCGCAGGGACCTTGCATGCCGATATTGGGACAGTGATTTTACTGGGTTTGTGCGTTGCGGTCCCCTCCGTTCTAGTCGGCGGAGTCTTGTTTGCGCATTTTGCCATACCGGCACATGACCCTGCTCTGATAAAGGACGAAGAAGGCGGTATGGGCTCTTTTGATGAAGAGAGCGAGAAGAAGCTTCCTGGTTTTGGCATCACCTTGCTTACTATTCTTCTGCCTCTGTTGATCATGGTGACCAGAACCATATGCGAACGGATGCTGCCGAGTGACATTCTGGCGATGAAGTGGATCAATGTCATCGGAAATCCGATCTCGGCCTTGACCATTGCTCTCCTGTTTGCTTATTGGTCCCTCGGGCTAAACAAGGGGTTCGGGTTGAAGCAGTTGCAAGAAATAACTGACGGTTCCTTTGGCCCGATCGGTGGAATTCTGCTGATCATCGGTGCCGGAGGAGCTTTCAATGCGGTACTGACGGCTTCGGGCGTCGCGCCTGGTCTGGCCAAGGCCTTCTCCCATTTGCCGGTCAGCCCTATCATTCTGGCCTGGCTCATAGCTTTGATACTGCATTTCGCTGTCGGTTCTGCCACCGTGGCCATGATCAGCGCTGCTGGCATCGTGCTGCCCATGCTGGCGGCCAATCCCGGCCTTTCGCCTGCGATTCTGGCTCTGGCTATTGGAGCCGGCGCCATTGGGCTGACGCATGTGACCGATTCTCTGTTCTGGATGGTCAAGGAATATTTGCATATAAGTGTTCCACAGGCTTACAAGACACTGACAGTCGGCACATCGATCACATCCGTTATAGCTCTAGGAGTTACTTTGCTGCTGAGTCTGGTCGTTTAACTTGATTGGCCGAGAAACGACAACGGCTTGGCGAGAATAAAAAGGAGTCGAATCATGAATGAATTGATACACGGAAAAACGGCTGCGCAATGGACCAGTGACCTGCCGCTCTTGAAGGAACTGATGCAGGAGCAAGAAACGACCTGGTTCAATGATCAGGTTTTGCCTGCAAAGGATGGAATTGAGCGCGTGGGCCTGACGGTCACGGATGTTGACGACGCTGCAGATCGATTGAAGAGGTTCGCACCGCTAATTATGGCGCTGTTCCCGGCCACAGCGAGTTCCATGGGGATCATAGAATCGCCGATTGTCGCGGTTCCGGGCTTGGCTGCAGCGCTGGGCAATCGATATGGTCAACAGTTGCCGGGACAGTTGTGGGCTAAGTTGGACAGTGAATTGCCTATCAGCGGATCCATTAAGGCGCGAGGCGGCATCTACGAGGTGCTTAAGCATGCTGAGGACCTGGCCATTGATGCCGGACTGTTGACTGTCGATGATGATTATCGCAAGCTGGCGACGCCCGCTATGAAGAAATTCTTCAGCCAGTATAAGATCGCAGTCGGTTCGACCGGCAACTTGGGGCTGTCCATCGGCATTATGAGTGCAGCTCTGGGCTTTGATGCCAGTGTGCATATGTCGGCGGATGCACGACAATGGAAGAAGGACAAGCTTCGCGCCAATGGCGTTCATGTCTATGAGTATCAATCGGACTATTCGGTCGCAGTTGCATCTGGCAGGAAAGAGGCCCAGTCCGATCCCATGGCTTACTTCATCGATGATGAAAATTCCACCACCCTCTTTCTGGGCTATGCCGTAGCCGGAAGGCGTCTGGCGGGCCAGTTGCGCACCTATGATGTTCGAGTGGACCAGGATAATCCTCTCTTTGTCTACCTGCCCTGTGGGGTTGGTGGCTCTCCTGGCGGTGTGGCTTTTGGGCTCAAGACGGTCTTCGGTGATGCTGTGCATTGCATCTTTGCTGAGCCGACCCATTGCCCATCCATGTTCTTGGGCACATACACTGGTCTGCACGATAAGGTAAGCGTTCAGGACTTTGGAATCGATAATGTGACTGCAGCTGATGGTCTGGCCTGTGGACGCCCGTCTCGATTCGTGGGCAAGGCCATGCAAGGTCTAGTGGACGGTTTCCTCACCATAGATGATGATGAGCTCTTCCGTATTGAGGCCAGTCTTCATGATGCATCAGGCATAAATATCGAGCCTTCGGCTGCTGCCGGATTTGTGGGACCATGGCGAGTCCTGAGCGGCGGGGAGTACATCAGAAAGATCGGGTTGGATGATGCTTCTATGGCCAGGGCGACGCATATAGCGTGGTGCACTGGCGGGTCTATGGTGCCCCGGGATGAGATGTCCGCCTATATCGCCAAAGGAGAAGGCCTACTTTAGAACTACTGCCGTAACAGGTCGGAGGGTGCCAGCGTTTTGGGAGGCCACCCTCTGGCCTGGGCAGGTATGCGTGAAATACGGTTGTATACAGATGCGATGGGGTGAACGCGTATGGTGCATAATGCCAGGACAGTCGATCAGGAGTCTGATTCGGCAGATGATGCTCAATATCTGAAACAGTATATTCCTTTGGTCAATTTCCTTGGTGAGGTTTTAGGGCCGAGAACCGAAGTAGCGTTGCATGATGTTGCCAATACGAAGAACTCGATCATTGCTATAGCTAATGGTCAGGTGTCTTCTCGGGAAGTCGGTTCTCCGGCGACCGATTTTTTGCTTCATCTCGTGCGCGATGGGACACCTGATGGCAGTGATTATGTGGTTGGATACCGGGGAAGGTCTTCCACCAACAAGAACCTGCTTGTCTCCTCCACGTACCTGATAAGACATCGAGGAAAGATTGTCGGAGCACTGTGTATTAACAGCGATCAAACGCCATTGCTGGCTATCGAGCATATGGTCGAACAGTTGAAGGATATGTACTTCCCAGTGTCTGACCATAATGACACCGAGCAGCAGGAAGAGAACCTGGTAGCTTCAGCGGACGATGTCATAGAACAGGTAATCGATCAAACCTGCGTCGAGGCAGGGGCGAGGATTGATCAATTGAGTCCTGAACAGCGACTTGATGCGATACGGCGGTTGAATGACCAGGGTTGTTTCAACATCAAGGGTTCGGTGGCGAAGGTTGCCAGGCTGCTGTCCATTTCGGAGTCCACGGCCTATAGATACCTTCGGATGGTGTAATGGCTCGTTCTTGTGTCTCGATTGACCTTATATGAATCTTGAAATATGTAGCCAGCGGCTTGTGTAATGGCAGGTCCGTACAGGATGCTCGTGGTGTCAGCATGGGTGCGGCAGCGCTGCGCGCCTATTGTTAGGGGATAACCCGGCCTCGTATTGTTTGTGCGGAAAGTTGCAAACGAGGCTGTCGCAGGGATTCGGTTATCCCTCTCCACCATTTGAGAGGTCGAATAAGGCCTGATTGTTTCAGCGCTTGGGGCCTGCCACTGTCGGTGATGCCAGTTATCAGGCGGAGCAATGAGTGCCAGCATGTTTGACGGTCCATGTGTGGCGACAGGGAAGTAATACGAGGAAAATAAAAAAGCGAAAACGCGAAAACAAAGTTAATAAATCCTATATTAGATTTGCGAAAGCGCATTCTCTGATTTACACTGAATTCGATGCTTCAAGATCAATGCCATTTGCTGTTTTGTGCTTGGTAAATTGCTGGGCAACGGGCTGTGCTCTTTCACAGTGATGTGGATTGCTACATGGCTTGACGGCAAATGCGCCCGAAAGGAACATGGTATGTATAAATTATCTCAAGGCTTGGCCTCCCTGGTGGTCGCCTTTGCCGCAGTGGCGACGCTTGCCACTGGCGGAGTGCTGCCTGCGTCTGCTAGTGAGTATTCCAGCGCGAATGCAGAGATCGGGTACCCCCATTTCGAAGGTGTGGATAATCCGATTCCAGCCAGCGGACAGGCCTATGATCCCTCTGCTGGCTATCTTGCGAAGGTCTTTGACAAGGATCTTTCCCAGGGGGCGGGGACAGACACTAATCATGATTTTTGGATTGATCGGATTCTCACCAGAAAAGGCGACCAGCCGACCGGCAAGGGGACCAACGATGCCGGAACCTATGCCTACGAGGGTGCAGATACCAATCAGTATCTATTTTCTCGCGGCCGAGCTGCTTATATGCGTACTCATGAACCATCGGTATTCGGGTTTGGAGGCGAGATAGCCTACAAGGACACGATCAGCAGCAAGGGCGCTTTTACCGTTGATTTTTATAAAGGACAACAAAAGCTGGCTGTTCATGAGGTTGCTGATAAGCGGAAGCAGACCCCTAGTTATTGGCGAGGCAGCTTTGAGACGGATGATCCGTCCCTATCCGTGGAATTGGTCAAGTACATCACTAATGAAAACGTGCTTGTCGCTCAATACCGAATTATCAACAAGGGCGGAGCGAACGATGTGACTTTGCGCGCCACATCGCCGCTTGCCAGTGTTGAAGATGGGGATGAGCTGACTGGAGTGGTTAAGACAAACCGCGATTTGACCACTGTCTATCCACGCTTTTCGGGCAGTGGCATGCGTCCTGAGAATGGCCATCTTGCTGCTGATCTGCACCTTTCCTCCAACAGCGAGCAGACCGGGAAACTCCAGCTTGGGCTGCTTGCCGATGAGCTTCCTTCCTCCAAGCAAGAGTATGGCCGCATCCGTTCTGAATCGCCTGAAGAAGCCTATAAGGCTCACGTCACCGCGTATAACAAATGGTGGGCCGATAATATCCCCTATATTGAGACGCCTGAACCAAATATCGATAAGACGGTCTTCTACCGGTGGTGGCTTAGCCGTTTCAATTTCATTGATGCTAATATGCCGGGCAATACCTACCAGTTCCCTGCAGCTATTGAAGGAGTGCTCGGATACAACAATTCCATTGTGCTGACCACGTGCATGTTCATCAATGATTTGAAGTATCTTCGTGATCCCACATATGCTTACGGCTCGTGGGTAGCGGCTGGCGAGACATCCAAAAGCCGGCAATATGTCGATAACCCGGGTGGAACGAGCTGGAATAACAGCTACACGCAATATATAACCGATGCAGCCTGGGAATCCTTCAAGGTGCATGGAGGCCCTGCCGATATTGCCTCAGCGATAGGGACCTATGGGCGCAATGATGTCAATGCTCTAATAGGGGCTAAGAATTCATCCTTCAATCGCAACGGCAACAAGCTTATCGACTGGGACTGGGCTTCCATGACCGGCAATGATTCTGATGCTGTCTCTTTCTTTGAGCACGAACGCGAACCCATGGATAGGGCTGAAAGCGCTTGGGTCTGGGCGAACGCCAAGGCTGCTTCGGAGGCGTTTGCCACAGCGGGCAACAGTGAAGGCGCGGAGGCGATGTCGCGTACCGCGGATGAGATCCGCTCGCAGATCCTTGAACAGCTTTGGAATCCAGATACCAAACTCATTCAGCACAAGTTCATTGGGGAACACAACGGTCAATTCGCCAAGTGGAAAGAGAACAACAACTATTATCCATACGCAGCTGGGCTGATGCCGGCTCAGGGGGAGGCCGACTACAAGGATGATTATGAACGTGCCCTGAGGCTGTTCGCCGATGCCGATGAGTTCCCTGTCTTCCCCTTCTATACCGCTAATCAAGAGGACGTCAAGGCCAGAGCTGAAGCCAACCCGGGGAAAACTTACTCCAACAATTTCTCCGTGATCAATTCTGTGCCCCTGTTCCGTATTTATGCGCAAGGCATTCGTCGGTATCATGCTTCCGACAAGGGGTACATCAGCAAGCAAATGTTCAAAAAACTGCTGTATTGGAATGCTTTCGCACACTATCAAGGCGGCGATAACCGGTATCCTGATCAAAATGAATTCTGGAACACGGCGACCGCTGAACATGGCGGGCGAATCGACTATAGGTCGTGGATTCATCACACCCAGCTTGGAACCACGAACTGGACTTTGATCGAGGATGTTGCAGGTCTGGTGCCTAGGCAGGATTCCACAATCGAGCTGAACCCTATAGCCATACCAGGTTGGAACTATTTCACGATCAACAATCTGAGCTACCACGGGCAGGATATGACAATCGTTTGGGATCGGGACGGCAGTCATTATCACGGGCCGGCAGGATTCTCCCTCTATCTTTCAGGGCGGAGAGTCATGACTTCGGACAAATTGACGCATGTTCTTTATGATGCGCATACAGGAAAGGCCCGGTTGGGTGATCAGGCAGATCCATCCGCAACCCTGGTCGTTTTCGATCGCGAATCGTTGGCAGAGGCCAAAAATGTCACCTATTCCGCTGATTCGCGTGTGACTGACATCTTCGCCAAGGCGGGCCGCAACATTGATCCCAGAGCAATTGACCGTACCGATCTGGCTCGCGGGGCCCAGGTCAAAGCCAGCTTTGAGGCTTCGAATCAGCCAGCGAGTGCCGCCGTGGATGGTAGCACCATCAATGAACCCTTCTGGGGGACTGCTGGTTCGCCGAACTCGGTCGATTCTCTAGAAGTGAGTCTGGCAAAGCAGCCGACTATTGATGAAATCCGTCTCTATTTTTATAAGACAGCGGCGAACTTTACCGTTCAGGGATATGCGGAACCCACTCTGTACCGGTTGGAGTATCAGGACGCAACGGGTCAGTGGAAGCAGGTCGAGCAACAATATCGATCACCCAATGTGCCCGAGGCCAATTACAACCTGATCAGATTCCCCGCAATACAAGCCAGAAAGCTGAGGGTCACATTCACGCATGCACCTGGTGCGCGTACTGGTTTGAAAGAGATTGAGGCCTACCATACTGGCATCACCGCACCTACAACAGAGAACCAGCCGCCTTCTGTGCAGGCCTATGTGTCAAAAATCGGCTCGCAGGGTGCACAGCTATCCGGAGTCGTCAAGGATGATGGTATGCCTTTCGGTCGGCTTACGACGAATTGGGCCCAGGTTTCCGGCCCGGGAAAGGCGACATTCGCCGATCCTTCCTCGCCGTCCACAACGGTCAAGTTCAATTTGGAAGGGGATTATGTCTTACGACTGACCGCATCGGATGGGCAGAAGAATGGCCATGCGGATGTACGGGTCCATGGAATCCCATCAGACGGTCTATTCAATACGGCTCCTCAGGCCAAGGCTACAGCCAGCTACACCAATAGCTACCTTCCGAGCGGGAATGTCAAGGTAGTCAATGATGGCAATACGTCCAACGATGGCGGCACGCCTAATCTCAGCTGGAACAATTGGGGGGATCCTCATACTGGAGAGGAGCCGTGGCTGCAGTTGCAGTGGCCCGGGCACGTCCCCCTTAGCAAGGCTTCGCTGTATTTCTGGACCGACAATGGCGGTGTGCCCATGGTTCGTTCGTGGAAGCTGCAATACCATGACGCGGCCTCCGGGAACTGGAAGGATGTACAGTTGCGGCCTGGCTCGGTTTACGGTGTCGATAAGGATGGGCCCAATACCGTGCTTTTTGATCAGGTCGATACCGATGGGATTCGAGCTGTATTCCCCAAGGGCGCCATTGTCGGAGTCAGTGAGTTCGAAACCTATGCGGAGGATCCGCTGACTGTGCCGGACCTGGATTTGCCTACTGAAATTGGCCACGTGCCGCAGTTGCCGACAAATGTAGAAGTGGCTTATGGCGGAGGCTGGCGAAGGAATCTGACCGTGCTTTGGCCTGAGGTAACGAAAGATATGGTGTCTGCAGAAGGAGAGTTCAAGCTGACTGGCACCGTGATCGGCGCCTCTCAGAAATCGACAGCGACGGTATGGGTCCGATCTGACCTGCACAGTCCCTTTATCAACGGTATCGAGTCAAGTGAGCAGACGGTGTATACGGGGAGCGATAGGACCCTTCTGCGTCTGCCTTCCACAGTTACAGGCATCTACAACAACGGCGTTCACAAAAGCGGACTGCCGGTGACTTGGGATGCCCAACAGGTGGCGGCCATTGATTTGCAGCGTCCTGGCGACTATTCGGTTGAAGGAGCAGTGCCTGATGTCGCCGCAGGAACGCGCGCCAAGTTGACTGTTCATGTTGTAGATCGGTACCAAAAAGAAGTGGGATGGGTTGAAAAGTCCGCGACCTCATCGGTCAGCGCTGAAGCATCCTGGTCACCTGCACAAGGCAAGCTCAATGATGGCATACTCATTGATGACACTTGGCCATCAGAGGATGATGCTGATGTCAATGCCAAAGTATGGGGATCCTGGGGAGCGGCGGTTGATGGAATGTATGCTGAATACGAATGGCCGCATAAAATCACCATCGACTCCAGCAGAGTGCAGTTCTGGGCTAATTTCCGTACTGTCAATGACAGTAAAGGCGGATTGGAAATTCCCAGGAATTGGAAGATCCAATATCTGGATGAGAATGGGAAATTCCGGGATGTGGAGAATGCCCGTTATGCCACAGTGCGCAATGACCCGGGGCATCATGCCACGGATCATGGCGGTTGGAGCACTGCCGAATTCACCCCTGTATACACTGATAAATTGCGCCTGGTCCTGGACCCTCATCAAGGCACAGGAACCTTTGGCGTTGCCGTAGCGGAATGGCAGGTGCATGCTCCGGACCAGGCAGAGAAAGTCGACAAGACCAATCTTACAAATCTAGTCAAGGAAGCATCCGCCCTCCACGAGGAAGACTACACGCCAGGGACCTGGGGTGACTTCAGTTCAGCTTTGAAAGGCGCTCGAACAGTGCTGGATGAGGCAAAGGCGACGCAGAAAGATGTCGATGATGCGTTCAATAAGCTTGCGGCTGCACAGCAGGCTTTGAAGAAACGCGCAGATAAAGAGCATCTGACTGAGGTGATCAATCAGGCAGGCTCAATCAAACAGAGTGATTATACGGAGGACACGGCAGCTGCACTTCGCACTGCTCTTGACAAGGCACGGGGTATTCAGCTTGATCCGGAAGCAGAACAGGCTGCGGTCGATGCTGCCACGGCATCTTTGCAACAAGCCATCAAAGGGTTGAAGAGCAAAGCCTCGGTGAGACCTGCCGCCAATAAACGAACGCTGCAAGAAGCCGTCAATAGGGCTGATACTTTGCAGGAGAAGGCTTATACCACTCAGTCATGGCAGGCATTTTCCAAAGCGCTAGGCCGAGCTAAAGGTGTTTTGGCCGATGAAAACGCGACTCAGGATCAGGTGGATCGAGCAGTGCTCGATTTGGTGCAGGCGCAGGCATCTTTGCAGGCTTTGAATCCAGATGGCCATGGTTCCGCGAAGGTCGATAAGAGTCGTCTTAAGGCGGTCCTCGACCAGGCAGGAAAGTTGCAGCCTGTAGCAGGCTCTCCCGAACTGTCTGAGCGTCTTGCACGGGCTGTGGCAGGGGCACGGAAGGTGATGACTGACCCGGCTGCTACGCAGGCGCAGGTTGATGCAGCTATCAGTGAACTCGAAGGCTTGCTTCGTCAGGTAGCTGATTTTCAGAAGCAGGCTGAAGGGAAAACCGGAACATTGACCTCCACAGGTGTCGCCGTCCTTGTACTTGCGCTGTCTGCTGCCGCTTTGCTGTTGATGGGAGCCTTGGCGCTCCTGTGGATTCGGAGGAAAAGGCAGCGGTGAACTGCTCGCTCGGTATATCAATCCCCGTGCCCCACGGATGGATCGCCTTGCATGTTCCAGTGAAAGGCAGACCCGGATGAAGTAGCTGAAGCAGCTGGAACACGGGATCTGTGTCCCCGGCATGGCGGTGCTCCCGCCCAGATGGAATCGACCATCTGGGCGGGAGCACCGCTTATTTATGCCGAACGCGGCCCTTCAAAGGTGTCCTTTGTGCCCGCTGCTTCAGCGGGCGGATTCGGCGCCGGACACGTCCATGTCTTTGAGGCGCACGATCTTGGTGTGGTTGACGAACTTGAAGCCCAAATAGAGGACCAGGACCAGAACCACGCTGAAGTAGGTCATGGCCATGTGCGACCAGTTCAGGCTGAGCAGGGAGGGGATGTCCTGTCCGGCAATGACGATGACGCAGAGCACCATGGCCAGGACCGGGCCCAGAGGGTAGAGCTTGGAGTGATACTTGAGCTCGCTCAGATCATGTCCCTGGAGCTTGAAGGCCCTCCGGAAGCGGAAGTGGCTCAGGGCGATGCCGATCCAGGCGATGAACCCGGTCAGTCCAGTGGCAGTCACCAGCCACATGTAGAAGGACTGCCCGAAGATGCTGGAGGCGAAGGTGGCCAGGGACATGCAGACCGTGGCTACCAGGGCCGCCAGGGGGATGCCCCTCTTGGTGGTCTTGGCGAAGATGGCCGGAGCATAGTGATCCTTGGCCAGTCCGTAGAGCATGCGGCTGGATGCATAGGCCCCGGTGTTGACGGCCGAGAGGATGGATGTCAGCACCACCGCGTTCATGACGCTGGCTGCCGAGGCCAGGCCGGCCCGCTGGAAGACCAGGGTGAATGGCGACATGGCGATGTCCCCGTCAGAGGCTCCCAAAAGGTTGGGGCTGGTGTAAGGGATCAGGGCGGCGATGACGAAGATGGAGAGCACATAGAAGAGCAGGATCCGCCAGAAGACATCGTTGATGGCCTTGGGGACCGCCTTGCCGGGGTTTTCGGATTCTCCGGCGGTCACGCCCACTACCTCGGTGCCTTGGAAGGAATAGCCGGCGATCAGGAAGACGCTCATGATGGCTGGGAATCCTCCTACGAAGGGGGCGTCCTTGTAGGTGAAGTTCTTCAGGCCGACCGCTGGCTGGAACATGATTCCGCAGATCATGGCCATGCCGATGACCAAAAAGACGATGATGGTAGCCACCTTGATCAGGGAGAGCCAGAACTCGGTCTCTCCGAAGGCGGAGACCGTCAGGGCGTTGATCAGGAAGACGATGACCAGAACCAGCAGGCTCCAGATCCATCCTGGGGTGTTGGGCAGCCAGTACTGGATCAGCAGGGCGGCGGTGGAGATGTCCACGGCACCCGAGATGGTCCAGTTCAGCCAGTAGTCCCAGCCCATGGCAAAGCCCAGGGCCGGATCCACGTAGCGGGCGCTGTAGGCGGCGAAGGATCCCGACACCGGAAGGTGTGTGGCCAGCTCGCCCAGGCTGGTCATCAGGAAGTAGACCATGACGCCCATGGCTATGTAGGCCAGAAGTCCTCCACCGGGGCCCGCAGTTGAGATGGTGGAGCCGGAGGTCATGAACAGTCCTGTGCCGATGCAGCCGCCCAAGGCGATCATGGAGATGTGGCGGGTCTTGAGGTTGCGCTTGACGCTGCCGTAGCCATGATGCTCTTGCCCGGCCCGGTCGGATTGATTGATGTTCGACGCTGCATTGCTGGTGTTCTGCGTCATGATCCTCCTCCTTTTGGCTGGGCGACGCACCGGGGAGTCCGGGGTCGTGCTGAAATTGCGATTCCTGATATGCCGGCTGGATGCCGGAAAGATTCAATATGGCCGGGTCCTTGAGCCGGTCCTTGAACGCTTAGGGAGTCTATGCCATTGATGCGGCCTTTCGGCTTCCATGGTCACCATGTGTCATGGTAGCTGGCAAATCTTTCATAGCGATTCCGGATCCCCGCTCAGATCCATCTTCTTCAAGGGCACGATCCGAGTATGGTATCGGATCTTGTAGCCCAGGTAGAGCGCAAGCACCAGGGGCACGCTGATGTAGGTGATGCCGATTTCCTGCCAGTTCCAGTTGACGAAGGCCTCGATGTTCTGCCCGCCGATGACAATGACGCATAGGATCAGAGCCAGAATAGGCCCCAGGGGGAAGAGCTTGGCGTGGTATCGCAGCTCCTCAACACGATGGCCCTGGGCCACCCATGCGCGGCGGAAGCGGTAATGGCTCAGGGCGATGCCGATCCAGACGATGAATCCGGTCAGTCCCGAAGCGGCCACCAGCCACATGTAGATCCTCTGGCCGAAGATGCTGGAGGCGAAGGTCGCCAGGGAGACCACCAGGGTGGCGACCAGCGAGGCCATGGGTATGCCATGACGGGTGGTATGTCCGAAGAAGGCGGGGGCGTAGTGGTCCTTGGCAAGGGCGTAGAGCATTCGAGTGGAGGCGTAGACCCCTGAGTTGGCGGACGAGAGGACCGAGGTCAGAATAATGGTGTTCATGACGCTGGCTGCCGAGGCCAGGCCGGCCCGCTGGAAGACCAGGGTGAATGGCGACATGGCAATATCCCCTTCTGAGGAGCTCAGCAGATTGGGGCTGGTGTAGGGGATCAGGGCGGCGATGACGAAGATGGAGAGCACATAGAAGAGCAGGATCCGCCAGAAGACATCGTTGATGGCCTTGGGGACCGCTTTGCCGGGGTTTTCGGATTCGCCGGCCGTGACCCCGATCAGCTCGGTGCCTTGAAAGGAGAAGCCGGCGATCAGGAAGACGTTGAGAATGGCGGCGAACCCTCCCACGAAGGGAGCGTCCTTGTAGGTGAAATTGCTCAGGCTCACAGCTGGACGAAACATGATTCCGCAGATCATGGCCAGACCGATGACCAGGAAGACGATCACCGTCACCACCTTGATCAGCGCGAGCCAGAACTCGGCCTCGCCAAAGGCCGACACGGTCAGGGCGTTGATTAGGAAGATGACTACTAGGACCAGCAGGCTCCAGATCCATCCTGGGGTGTTGGGCAGCCAGTACTGGATCAGCAGGGCGGCGGTGGAGATGTCCACAGCCACGGTAATGGCCCAGTTCAGCCAGTAGTTCCAGCCCATGGCAAAGCCCAGGGCCGGATCCACGTAGCGGGCGCTGTATGCGGAGAAGGATCCCGACACAGGCAGGTGTGTGGCCAGCTCGCCCAGGCTGGTCATCAGAAAATAGACCATGACGCCCATGGCCGCGTAGGCCACCAGGGCGCCTCCTGGCCCTGCCTTGGCAATAGTGGAGCCGGAGGTCATGAACAGTCCGGTGCCGATGCAGCCGCCTAGGGCGATCATGGAGACGTGCCGGGTCTTGAGGTTGCGTTGGACCCGATCGGTGGATGCGGAAGGAGTGTCCTCTCCGCTCTGCCTGGTCGCCATAACTGCTCTTTTCCTCGAACTGACCTGAGAGCTCTATGACGACGGTTTCGGCCGGCTCCGTTCACACGGAAGCCAGGTGGCTTGCCTGTCCGTGACACTGTACATAGCGCTCCGCAACCTCGGGTTGCGACAGTCCCGGACCTGTTCGACCCGGGCCCAACGGAGCGGATGGGCGGATCCGAACCGTTTCGGCCGGACCTCCTTTCGCTGGGCATGCACGACACCGCACTGTCTGTTCCCAGTTACTGATAGGTTCGGCGACCTCTTCAGTGGCTTTGCAATTACGGGTAAGCATAGAGTGGTTCTCAGACAAGACTCAAACGGCTTCCCTGTCTTCGATGACGATTGGTGAGGTCTGCTTATATCACTGCCGTGCTTGTCGCTGGGTCAGCTGGTAGGCCACCAGGAGGACGATCAGCCAGATGGGCCCGGCGATAACGGCCACTCGGTAGCTGGACGAGAAGCACATGAGCACTACGATCATGGCCAGAAAGGCCAGGACCGCCCAGGGAGTCACCCGGGCAAAGGGCAGCTTGAAGTGCAGGGCGTTCAGCGCGCTTTCGCCGGTCTTGTCCGCCAGGTCGCCGGGGCCCTCGCCACGGGCGACAGCACGCCGGAAGAGCATCTCGGTCACCATGATCATGGACCAGTTGATGATGGCCGAGATCGTGGCGATGCTCATCAGGTAGTTGAAGGCGAACTGTGGCCAGCGGAAGACCACGACCACGGCCAGGGCGATGATGCAGGCCGAGGTCAGCACTCCTGCGTAGGGCACGCCTCCCTTGGACAGCCGTCCCAGATACTTAGGAGCATTGCCCTGCCGAGCCAGGGAGAAGAGCATGCGGGAGTTGGAGTAGAGGGCCGAGTTGTAAACGCTCATGACCGCTGTCAGACAGACGAAGTTGAGGATGCCTGCGGCTGCGTGGACTCCGACTGAGTCGAAGATCTGGACGAAGGGGCTGATGACCATGCCTTGGGCGTTGGGCTTGCCGATGGCATTCCAGGGAACCACGGCCATGATCACCCCAAGCGTCAGGATGTAGAAGACCAGAATCCTCCAGATGATGGCGTTAGTGGCCTTGGGGATGGTCCGGCGCGGATCGGAGGCCTCTCCGGCGGTGATGCCGATGAGCTCGGTGCCGCCGAAGCTGAACATGACCACCGCCAGCGACATGAGCAGACCGGTCCACTGGCCGTTGGACCCGTGACGCATGAGTCCGTTGGGCATGAATCCGCCGCCTACGGTGAACCAGTTGGCGAAGGAGGCCCGCAGGCCGTTGGCCGTGGGCAGGGCCATGACCACGACGGCCAGGCCGCCTATGATCATGGCAATGATGGCCGCTATCTTGATGATGGCGAACCAAAACTCGAACTCGCCGAACTTGCTGACTCCCATCAGGTTGGCGGCCGTGATGACCACCAGGAAGAAGGCTGCGGATACCCATGCGGGTATTGCCGGGAACCAGAAGTTGACGAAGGTGCCTACCACGGAGAGCTCGACCATGGACACCAGCACATAGTTCATCCAGTAGTTCCATCCCGACACAAAGCCCGCCCGCTTGGACCAGTAGCGGGTGGCGTAGTAGCTGAAAGCGCCGGACTTGGGGTCTTCCACACTCATTTCGCTCATGGCTCTGACGATCATGAAGATGGCCAAACCGCCTATCAGATAGGCGATGATGATGGCCGGCCCTGCCAATGAGATGGATTCCCCGGACCCGTAGAAGAGTCCCGTTCCGATGGCGCCGCCCAGCGAGATGAGCTGGATGTGCCTGTTCTTCAGGGTTTTGCGCAGGTCCTTGCTCTGCGACTCCTTGGGTTGATCCATGGGGATGTCATTCCTTAGATGGTGGTAGTTGTCAGCTGAATATGGCCGGCTGACAGGGCCAACCCTATCGGAGTCGTTTGAGCTGGATGACCATGCCTTTGCATTGTGGAATAGAGGCGTCCGCCATATGAGACAGTCAATTCACAGAATGGTGACTGTCTGGTCCTACCATGGGCGTCGGTGCCTGCCGTCTGTTCCCGGTTATCGGCACCTCTGTGATATTGCTGTCCTACCGGCCTCGATGGGCGTCCCTTGCTGGCTGGCGATAATAAATGGGTTGTGAAGACAAGGAGGTGCAGTCAGATGAATCGTAAGGCCAATGGCCCTTCGGCACAGCAGAATCAAGGTGACGGCACCTCGGCAGGCGACGGCATGGAACGCGGTCTGAGCAACCGTCATGTGCAGTTCATCGCCATCGGCGGCACCATCGGCACCGGGCTCTTCCTGGGGTCGGGCAAGTCCATAGCGCTGACCGGACCCTCCATCATTCTGGTCTACATCGGGGTGGGGCTGATCATGTACCTGCTCATGCGGGCCATCGGCGAGCTCATGTATCGCAGTCCTGTCCAGCACACCTTCATCGCCTTCATCAGTCGCTACCTGGGCCAGGGTTGGGGATCCTTCGCAGGCTGGTCCTACTGGATCGTGCTCATCCTGATCGGCATGTCCGAGCTGACTGCCGTGGGCACCTACTTCGTCACTTTCTTCGGCACCTTCGGCATTGATCTGAGCGCCTGGCGGGGGCTGATCGAGCTGTGCTTCCTGGCAGCCATGGTGTGTGTCAACCTGATTGCCGTGCGGGTCTTCGGGGAGACCGAGTTCTGGTTCTCCATGATCAAGATCACCCTGATCCTGGCCATGATTGCCACGGCCGTGGTCATGGTCATCACCGGATTCCACTATCCGGCGGTTCACATGCCGGGACAGGATCGGATCAGCCCGGCCGGCCATGCGGGCCTGGACAACATCACCACCGGTCTGAGCCTGGCGCCCAACGGGTGGATGGCCTTCTTCATGAGCTTCCAGATGGTCTTCTTCGCCTACGAGATGATCGAATTCGTGGGAGTGACCGTCTCCGAGACCCAGAATCCCCGCAAGGTCCTGCCCAAGGCCATCAACCAGATCATCCTGAGGGTGTTGATCTTCTATGTGGGCGCCTTGATCGCCATCATGCTGATCGTGCCCTGGCGCTCCTTCCGCCCCAACGCCGACGGCAGCTTCACCTCGCCATTCGTCATGGTCTTCCGTTACGCCGGCGTCGACTGGGCGGCTGCTCTGGTCTTCTTCGTGGTCATCACCGCAGCCAGCTCCTCGCTGAACTCCCTGCTCTATTCCGCTGGCCGCAACCTCTTCCAGCTGGCCGGCGTCGGCCGCTCTCCAGTAATGCGCAGCCTGCATACGATTTCGCGCCGCGGCAAAGTGCCCGCCAGGGCCATCGTCCTTTCCGGAGCGCTGATCCTCCTGTCCCCCCTGCTGCATCTGCTGCCTGGCTTCGAAGACACCTTCGTCCTGTTCACCTCCTGCTCCAGCGCGGTCATAATCTTCATCTACATCCTGACCCTGCTTGCTCACCGCCGCTACCGGACCAGCCCGGACTTCATGCCTGACGGGTTTATCATGCCGGCCTATCGGGTGACAGGAACGGTTGCCATCGTCTTCTTCATCCTGATCTACCTATCCCTCTTCCTGGCTTCCGATACCCGGTATCCGGCCATACTGGGATTGGTCTGGCTGTTGGTCTTCGGTGGCATTTGCCTGTGGAAGCATCGGGGCGAGACGACGCTGGCCGACTGATTCTGGCTTGGGCGAGAGCGAATTATATGGCCTGTTGAGGCAATAAACAAGTCTGGTTTTCATATTGTGCTTGGGCTAGATTGTTTTTCGGTAGCTGTCAAATCGACCTTCGTTGCTCTTAGGTTCGATGACGAGGCACTGACGAAGGAGATCATCGCCTATGGTTGCACAGGTCGGCAGGACACGGGCTGCCAAGGTCGCTGGCTCCCTGTTCTCATGCCTGCTCCTGGCCCTGGTGTTCCTGGTTCTGCAGACCCCGCAGTCGGCCATGGCGGCGAGCGGAGCCACGGATTACGACAGTTGGGCTCAGGTGGCCAGCTCCGTGTCTCGCCAGCTGGACCGAGGGTGTGAGGACTATGCTCGTGGGGATCGCGCCGGAGCCGCCTCGCAATTCATGGGAGCCTACAACGTAGGTTACGTGGGCTCAGGATTCGTCTCGGTCGTGGAGTCGACCTTAGGCCAGGACAGGCGTAACGCTCTGGACGGCCAGTTCCAGGCCCTGCAGAATCAGGCCTATGCCCCGGATGCCGGGCAGGCTCTTATTCAGGGCAGTGAAAAGCTCAAGGCCGATCTGGCTGTTGCGTCCACCCAGCTGGATGCCACCGCAGGACTGGCCAATCCCCGGACCTACGCCAAGGCTCAGCAGGAGCAGATCAAGGCGGATCGTCAACGGCTGGATGCAGCCAAGAAGCATCGGAACAATGGCAAGGGCGACCGGACCTGGACCCAGGTGGCCCATGAGATGACGCCGATTCTCGATCAGGCGCTCGCCCAGGCTTCCAAGGGACAGGGCCAGGCGGGATCCGATCTGGTCAACAAGGCCTATTACCAGTATTACGAAAAGCTGGGCTTCGAAAAGAACGTCATGAACGCCATCAGCGGCAACAGGGTCTCTCAGGTGGAATATCAGTTCAAGGAGACCCGGATGGCCATGGTGGCGGGCAAGCCGGCCAAGACCCTGGTGAACGACCTCAAGAGCATGCTGATTGAAGACGCGGCCACTCTGGACGGAGGCGCCGCGGACCATGTCAACGGGTGGACGACCTTCCTGACCTCCGCCTTCGGCCAGGCCTTTGTGGTTCTGCTGAGGGAGGGGCTGGAGGCCATCCTGGTGGTGGCGGCCATCATTGCCTACCTGGTCAAGTCCGGCCATAAAGACAAAGTTCGGCACATCTACTGGGGCATTGCAGCGGGCCTCGTGGCCAGCGGGCTGGTGGCCCTGCTTTTCACTTTGCTCTTCAACGGGAATGGTCCCCAGCAGGAGATCCTGGAGGGCGTGGTGGCCCTGGTAGCCATGCTCATGCTGCTCTATACCAGCAATTGGATGCTGTCCAAGTCCTCTGTGGAATCCTGGAACCACTACATCCGAAGCCGGACAGTGGCTGCCATCTCGAAGGGCAGCGTTATCTCCCTGGCCCTGCTCTCCTTCCTAGCGGTCTTCCGGGAGGGGGCTGAGACGGTCATGTTCTACCAGGCCATCTTCGCCATGGCTCCGGGCGGCAGACGGGAGATCTGGACCGGTTTTGCGGCTGCCGCCGTAGTGCTGGTCATCGTCTTCGTGCTCATCCGTTTCACGTCGGTCAAAATTCCCATCCGGCCTTTCTTTATCATCACCAGTCTGCTCATGGCGGTCATGGTGGTCATCTTCGCCGGGGGCGGCGTCCATGCCCTGATCGAGGGTGACCTGGTGCCGGCCACCTACCTGCCCGGGGTGCCCACCAGCGATTGGATCGGGCTGTATCCCTACACGCAGACCATCGGCGCTCAAATCCTGGCAGCCCTGGTCGTGGTCGTGCTGGCAATTGTGTCGACCCGCCGCCTGCACAAGCAGGAGCAATCGCGGTCGAATCAGGACTCCGGCGGGCCCCCGTCGGCAGCCGTCCATCAGACGGAAGCCGATCAGGCCGTCGAAGGGGCTGTGCCCTCCGAGGTCACGGCATCTATGCAAACACCAAAAAGCGAAGGACAATCATGAGGAAGAGACAATTGACCGCCCTGGTCGCGCTGGTGCTCTCAGGCACTCTGGCCTTGGCGGGGTGCGGCTCCAGCGGGTCAGGCACCCGTGAGGCCCCCGCGCCTGAGGCTTCCAGCAGCTCCCAGTCTGATGGCAAGGGGGCTGGATTCGAGGAGATTCCCATCCCGCCGGACGATCAGCAGAAGGGTCCTCTGAACATCGGCACAGTCTTCTTCCAGCCCATCGACATGGAGCCCGCATCCATGGGTCTGAAGGCGGCCGATGCCAGCCTGCATCTGGAGGCTGATATTCACGCCCTGCCCAACAACAACCTGGGCTATGCCAAGGGCGAGTTCATTCCGGATCTGACCGTCAACTACACCATCCAGAACAAGGATGACCCCAACGACAAGCAGTCCGGCACCTTCATGCAGATGAACGCCTCGGATGGCCCGCATTACGGGGCCAACATCAAGATGGAGAAGGCCGGATCCTACAAGCTGACCTATTCTATTGATTCCCCGGAGAAGAAGGGTTGGATGCTGCACGTCGACCCGGAGACCGGCGTGAAGGGTCACTTCTGGACCGAGCCTATCGTGGTCAGCTGGGACTGGGACTACACGCCCCACCAGTGGTAAGCTGCTATGCACCATGCTTGAGCAATTTGTCACGGTGTTGCCGGGGACGCTGGCTCCGGCCCTCCTGGTCATGGTTTTCAGCGTGCTTCTAGGGGTGGGCGAGGGCCGCGATCGGCCCCGTTCCTCCTCCTGGCGACTGATTGGCCTGGGGGTCGGCGTGCTGGGGGCGCTGGTCTTTGCCCTCCTGCGCGCCACCGTGATTATTAACCGCCGGACCATGGTCAACTACCCGACCCTGATAGCTTGCGTTCTGGCTGATCTGGCGGCCATTGCGGTGGTGCTGGCTGCCGACCGGCTGGTTGCGGACAGGCATCGCCGCCCCTGGGCCATGGATCTGGCTAACGGCTTGGCGGCCCTGGCCATAGCCCTGACGACCTTCCGAGCCCTGCCCGATGTCATTCTGCAGCTTACGGCCT
Source organism: Bifidobacterium sp. ESL0819 (assembly GCF_052606245.1). Lineage (NCBI taxonomy): Bacteria > Bacillati > Actinomycetota > Actinomycetes > Bifidobacteriales > Bifidobacteriaceae > Bifidobacterium > Bifidobacterium sp. ESL0819. Next base: position 543,221 of record NZ_CP199587.1, on the reverse strand, counting down.
TTGTAGAGCCGGGGGAGCCTGTGCTGACCTCGGCCATGCTCCTGCGCGCCCTGGGCTTCCTGCTCGGTCTGGCCGCCGCTGTGACGGTGGCTGCCATTCTGAGGACCATGCGTAACTCCTGCCCCCGGATAGCCTTCCTCCTGGCCGCCCTGCTCATGGTGGTCCTGCTGCTGGTCCGGCACGGCGTAGCCCTGGTGGCCCTGATGCAGACCACCGGCCTGATTCTTCTGCACGGCTGGGCTTTCCGGGTCATGGCCCTGGGATACAACGCCGACCTGATCCTGGTTCTTGCCCAGGTTCTGGTCTTCATCATTCCAGTCCTGGCCTGCCTGGCTGCAGGCTGGCACATGCCGGTGACCGGAGCCTCCACAGCCGACGATCGCAGCCACCGTGCCTTCCGCCGAAGGGCCTTGGCGTCGGCGGTCTGGAGTCTGGTGGCCATGATCGGCGTCACCCTGGCTCTGACCGTGGGAACGGCCAAGGCTTACCAGGTGCCCGTGCTCTCGCCTCCGGAGCGGTACTCCCTGACTGCCGATACGGCTACCATACGTTTCTCCCAGGTGGAGGATGGACACCTGCATCGATTCAGCTACCGGGCCAAGGACGGCACCGAGATGCGCTTTATCATCATCCGCAAGAATGGCGCGGCCTATGGTGTCGGTCTGGATGCCTGCGAGAACTGCGGGGATGCGGGCTACTACGAAAAAGACGGCAAGATCATCTGCAAGAAGTGCGACGTAGCCATCAACCTGGCCACCATCGGGTTCAAGGGCGGCTGCAATCCCGTCCCTCTGCCCTACAAGACCGGCCGGGGCGCCATACTGATCAGCACCGCCGATCTGGATGCTCTGTCATCGCACTTCAAGAGCTGAGAGAGGGAGGGAGCGGTTGGTATGTTCTTCATGCGAATGATGCTGCGGTCATTCAGCCGCCAGTTCGGGCGAAGAATGCTCATCGCCGTCACAGTCTGCCTGTCGGCCTGCGTGGCTACGGCCATGCTGGGGGTGGTCTTCGACGTAGGCGACAAGCTCAACGCGGAGCTGTCCACTTATGGATCCAACATCACGGTCCAGGCCAAGGCGGATGCCGTGGTCTCCGACCTCTACGGCGACCAGGGGGGCGGCTCCTCGGCCGACGAGTCCACGCCCACCGCTTTCCTCAAGGAGTCCCAGGTGCCCAAGATCAAGACCATCTTCTGGGCCTACAACATCACCGACTTCGCTCCGCGACTGGACCTTCGCGGCACCGTGGACCAGGTAGGCGCCCCCTTGGTGGGCACCTGGTTCGGTCGGACCGTCAAGGTGGACAGCGGCGAGAGCAGCACCGCAGGTCTGAAAGGTCTTCGGCCCTGGTGGAAGGTTCAAGGCCGTTGGCCCAAGGACGAGGCTGGGCCCGGCGGCAGGACCGAAGCCATGATGGGCAAAGAACTGGCTGCACGGCTGGGCGGCCGTCAGGTTGGCGACCAGGTCAAGGTCGACCTGGGTGATCAACAGCGGACCGTCACCATTGTGGGTATCTTCGACTCCGGTGATGCTGATGCCGCCTCCCTCTACCTGCCCACCAAGCCATTGCAGGAGATGTCTGGTCTGACCGATCAGATCGACCAGGTGGAGGTCAAGGCTCTGACTACGCCCGAGAACGACCTGGCCCGCAAGGCCGCACGAAACCCTGCTGCCCTCTCCCAGGACGAATGGGAAACCTGGTATTGCACGGCTTACCCCTCATCCATCGCCTACCAGATCGAAGAGGCCATCCCCGGATCCATGGCCAAGCAGGTCAGACAGGTGGCAGCCCTGCAGGGCGACGTTCTGCAGAAGACCCAGGCGGTCATGATCCTGATGACTGTGCTCAGCCTGCTGGCGGCAGCCATAGCCGTGGCCAACCTGATGGCCTCCTCCATAAGCGAGCGCTCCTCGGAGTTCGCCCTGCTCAAGGCCTTGGGCGCCACCGACGGGGCTGTGTCCAGACTGGTGCTGGCCGAGACGGCCCTGATCGCCCTGGCCGGGGCTCTGGTCGGCGCCCTGCTGGGCTCTGGAGTGGCTCAGATCGTAGGCAGGGTGGTCTTCGGCTCGGGCATTACCATGAGGCCCATGGTCTTTGTGCTGGTCTTCGTGCTGCTGGCCCTGACCGTGCTGCTGGCATCCATCTCGTCCATCAGATCGATTCTGCGGCTTCGGCCGGCGGAGGTGCTTCATGGCCGCTGATCGCCATAAGAGCCATATGACCAATACCCGCATGTTCCTGACTATGCTCTTCGGGGCTGTCTTTCGTCGCCGGGGACGGGCCCTGATGGCCGTAGTGGCCTCCTTGGTCGGTGCGGCCACCCTCTTCTGCCTGGCGGCGGTCTGCATCGAGGCCCCTAGGCAGATCAATCAGGAGATGCGCTCCTACGGAGCCAACCTGGTCGTCTCGCCCATTCAGGGGAGCAATCGGTCCGGGTCCGGCATCGAGCAAGGCATGGTGGACCATACTACCCATATGGTGACCGCCAAGGCCCCAGCCCGGTACGCTACCTATCGATATGAGACGGTGCAGGTCAATGCCGGCGCCCGCGTGATGGCCGGCATCCATCCCGACCAGGTGCGTCAGCTCAACCGTCACTGGAGCGTGGAGGGTTCCTGGCCCCGGCCCGGTTCGGTCATGGTGGGGCGGGACCTGGCTGATTCGCTAGGGCTGACCACCGGCCAGCAGATGACCATCGGCTACCCCGCCGGACAGGTCACCATCACAGGCAAGGCCGGAGGCCAGGGCCGTGACTTTCGAGTGGGGGGCATTGTCGATACCGGCGGCTCCGAGGATCGGATCATCTACGCCGACCTGTCTGATCTGGAGCTCCTGACCGGGGACAAGAGGGGTACCGATGTTATCGAATACTCGGTCAACACCATGACGTCTGGCCTAAAGACCATCGCCAACGACATCAACGACATGACCTCCATGGGGGTCAAAGCCAGGCCGGTCACCAGGATCACAGCGGGCGACAGCCATACCATAGCCATGCTCCAGTCGCTTTTCTGGCTGGTCTCGGTGGTGGTGCTGGTCCTGACCTTTGTGGGCGTTGGGACCACCATGGCCTCCATCGTCTCCCAGCGGCGCAGCGAGATCGGCCTGCGCAAGGCCCTTGGCGCCTCCTCGCGGGGAATAGCCATGGAGTTTCTGGCAGAGTCGGCCTGCTATGGATTGGCAGGAGGACTGATCGGCACAGCCCTGGGCTATGGCTTTGCCCGGCTGCTCTGCCTGTCCGTCTTCCAGCGGCCGCTGGGATTCAACTGGTGGCTGGCCCTGGGCACGGTCCTGCTGAGCGTGGCCATATCCATGATCGCATCCATTCGGCCGGTCCTCCGGGCTTCGCGTATCGACCCGGCCCTGGTTCTGAGGGAGGAATGACAATGACGCAGGCAAAGGCGAGCGAGGGCCAGTCGGGCGGCGGCATGCTGCTGGATCTGGACCATGTTTCCAAGATCTACGGTGATCTGCATGCCCTGGACGACCTGAACCTGAGCGTCCCGCAAGGTCAATGGCTGGCCGTGGTGGGGTCCTCCGGCTCAGGCAAGACCACGCTGATGAACATTCTGGGCTGCATGGACACGCCCAGCCGTGGCTCGGTCCGTCTGCAGGGGCGACCGCTGGAGGACTTGAGCCAGTCCCAGCTGGCCGATGTGCGCAAGAACGTGATCGGCCTGGTCTTCCAGAAGTTCTACCTGGTCCCGCATCTGACCGCATTGGAGAATGTCATGGTGGCCCAGTACTACCATTCGGTGGTGGATGAGGACCAGGCCATGAAGGCCCTGGATCGGGTAGGTCTGGCGGATCGGGCCCGGCACCTGCCCAGCCAGCTTTCGGGCGGCGAGCAGCAGCGGGTCTGCGTGGCCCGGGCGCTGATCAACGAACCCAAGCTGATTCTGGCTGACGAGCCCACTGGCAACCTGGACGAGGCCAATGAGCGGATTGTGCTGGACCTCTTTCGGCAATTGCATGACCAGGGAACCTCCCTGATCGTGGTCACCCATGATGCTTTAGTGGCTTCATGCGCTCAGCGGGAGATCATGCTCAACCACGGTGTGCTGGCTGGCGAGCAATGGAATGATGAGGAGGCCAAGCGCGCCTACCTCGCAGCCGGAGGTCGGCCGGCCTTCAGCGGAGCTCCTGGCGATTCCGGGGACCAGGATATTCCGGTGGGCTTCCATGATCCCACTAAAATGGCCAAGACAGGCGGGTCTCTGCCGGGATCAGCCGCTGAATCAGAAGGAGGATGCTGAGATGGCCACAAGCAAGTCTCGTGGACTGGTTACGGCTTCGGCAACATTAGCGACGCTGGTGGCGGTCGGCTCCCTCCTAGGAGGTTGCGGAAGCCAGCAGGCCAAGCCCATGGACGACGAGTTCGCCGGATCAGGCGCCGAGGCCAGCTCTGCTCCAGAGTCGGGAGCCGGCGCTGTGGGCGAGGGCAATCCCACGGCTGTCTCCCGTGATGGACTGCCGACCGCTCCGGCTGATACGGGCAACTATCACGACGGCACCTACGCTCTGACGGGCAAGTACGGGCGTGACGGGGCTGACAGCATCGATGTGGATCTTGACCTGTCGGGAGGCCAGGTGAGCCGGGTCCAGGTCCAGGGGCATTCCGACTCGCCCATCTCGCGGGGCCATATGGAACGCTTCGCCCAGGCTGTGCCTGGCGTAGTCCAAGGGCGCCCGCTCAAGGACCTCAAGGTGGAAAAGGTGGCTGGGGCCAGCTGGACCTCGGACGCCTTCAACAAGGCCCTGGACCTTGCTCGGCTGGAGGCTTCGGCGGACAGGTCTTCCTGAAATCCAAACCGAAAGGCTGCTACGCCCAACGTTCGGCATTCGATGCCTTAGAGCGCCAACAGGCCGCTAAACTCTGCGATGGCGTGCTGTACGTACGAGTAGCAGGCTTTACGGGTGGCGGAAACAGAAGGGGCGAGGTTTCGACTCCCCACCCCTTTTCAGAGCTTTATGGCTTTATCGGCCGCGTAGCTATCGGTCGCCTCAGGCCAACTAGCGATCCCACCAAGGCCGCAGCGGGTAGGTGTCCGTGCCGGTCTCGGGATCGGGCTTGATGCACTGGAACTGGTGTATCTGAATGTTGTCGAGCTCGAAGTTGAGCCGTGCGCCGGCCATGTACAGGCCCCAGAGCCGTGCCTTCGGCGCGCCCACCATGGGCTTGGCCTGGTCCCAATGCTCCTGGAGGTTCTCGGTCCAGTGCTTGAGGGTCAGCGCATAGTGCTGACGCAGGTTCTCCTGGGTGATGACCTCGAAGCCGGTGTCCTGAATGGCCAGTTCGATCTCGGCCGGGCTGGCCAGCTCGCCGTCGGGGAAGATGTAGCGGTCAATGAAGCCGCCGGCCCTCTTGTGGTCGTGGGAGTTGGTGCGGGTGATCTGGTGGTTGAGCAGGATGCCGCCGGGGCGCAGCTTGTCCATCATCTCCTTGAAGTAGGAGGGGTACTGCTTGTAGCCCACATGCTCCATCATGCCGATGGAGCAGATTCCGTCGAATCCGGACTCAGGAACGTCGCGGTAGTCCATCAGCCTGACCTCGGCCAGATCCTGCAGACCCTCCTGGCGGATCCAGTTCTGGGCCCATTCGACCTGCTCCTCGGCCAGAGTTACACCGATGACGTGAATGCCGCGGCGGGCCGCCGCGATCTCCATGGAGCCCCAGCCACAGCCCACGTCCAGCAGACGGTCGCCCTTGTTCAGGCGCATCTTGTCCAAGACCATGTTGAGCTTGTGCCATTGAGCGTCCTCAAGGCTGTTGTCCGCCTTCTCGAAGACGGCGCAGGTGTAAGTCATGGAGGAGCCCAGGAAGAGCCGGTAGAAGTCGTTGGATTGGTCGTAATGGTAGCTGACTGTGGCTGCGTCCCCCCGGCGGGTGTGGGGGCGGATGCCTTCGGTCAGTCGCTTGGCCAGGGAGGGCCCCTCGATGGCCGGCGGCTCGGGTACGCGTACACCATGAGAGAAGACGGCCGCAGCTGCACGGGCCAGCTCCATCCTGCTGGGATGCTTGACGAAGTGCTTGAGGCCCATCAGCTCCTTGAGAACCTGGTAGGGGTTGCCCGGCAGCAGCTCTGGAGAGTCCAGATCGCCCTGCAGGTAGGCGCGGGCCAAGCCCAGGTCGTTAGGGTTCTCTGTGATGTAGTACATGGCACGGGAATTCTTGACTTCCAGATGCAGCGGCGCTTGCTCCTGCCCGAAGACCGACCCGTCAAAGGCGGTCACCTGCACAGGCGCGTCAGGGGTGAGGAAGAGCCCGATCATCTCGGCTACAGTCATCTTGCTTTTGGCCATGAAGCCCCCTTGTTCGTGACCCGGGCATGACAGATCATGGCGGGTCTGATAGTTGATGAATATAGGTACTGTCTTCACATTACCCCCGACACTGGTCCCTGTTGGTGCCATGTTCGGTGAATTATTCCGCATGGGAAACCTTGATCGGGTACAGACTCTTTGGTAAGGCTGAACGAGGATCCCAGAGGGAATCCGAACACGGAGGCGACCAGGGAATGACCGGCAGCGGTTCAGCGATAAACAGTGCGGATGAAGCTTGGACTCAGGACACTCTTGCCAGATTGGGACATTCACGCTTTCGGGCTGGATTCTCTCTATCGGCCAAGGATCGCGCCTATGCTCGCGCCAAGGGCAGGGATACCATCGACCGCCATGCCCATGAGATGCTGGCCAAGCGTGTGGGGCCTGCTCATCCGCTCAAGGATGGCAAACAGACCCCCTACCGTGGGCATCCGGTCTTCACGGCCCAGCATGCCACAGCAACCTGCTGCCGGGGGTGCATTGAGCGCTGGCATCACATTCCGCGCGGCCGGGCTCTGACCGATGCAGAGGTTGATGTCCTGGCCAGGCTGGTCATGGCTTGGATCGAGCGCGACCTAGTCAGCCATCCGATCCACCCGGCCTGATAGCGCTCACTATTTCTTCTTCTTAGCGCCTGTGCGGGAAAGGCCCAGAAGCTTGCGCGCCTCAGTAGCCAGCTTTTTCGGTGTCTTGCGCACGCCGCTCTCTTCGGCGTCCTTGATGATGGTCTTCACATCCAGATCGGGGTTGCGGTCCTGTGTGGCCACCAGGTCGCGCGCCTCCTGACGATTGAGCACGGTGGGCAGGGTGCCGGGCATGGGGCGCCGGGCGGTCTCCGCCAGGAAGAGCACAGTGATCAGTCCGCAGGTCGAGGTGAACATAATCCAGTAGGCAGGTGCCAGAGACTTGCCGGTCGCAGTTACCAGACCCTCCATAATGACAGGCGCAGTGCCGCCGAAGACGGCCACAGCCAGGTTGTATGACAGTCCCATGCCGCCGTAACGAGAGGCAGTGGGGAAGAGGGCAGGCAGGGTGGAGGCCAGGTTGGCTACGAAGAAGATGACCGGGATGGCCAGCAGAACCAGTCCGCCGAAGACGGCGCCAGTGGTCTCACGCTCCAGCAGGCGGAAGGCCGGCAGGGACAGGCACAGTCCGGTGAGCGCCCCCATGAATAGGACTTTCTTGCGCCCGAAGCGGTCGGACAGTGCTCCGGTGATGGGGATGCAGCAGGCCACCATGAGCAGGACCGGCAGGGAAAGCAGGTTGGCCTGGGCCGTGTTGTAGTGCAGGGTGCCCGACAGGTAGGTGGGCATGTAGGCGGTCAGCGTGTAGCTGAGGGTGTTTGCTGCAGCCACCAGGATGAAGGCCATGAGCAGTTCCCGCCAATAGCCCCGGATCAGGTCCAGCAGGCTCTTGTGCTGGCTCTTGGTTTTCTCGTCGCTGGCGTCCTGTGCCTGACGGAAGGCGGGGGTGTCCTGGACCTTGGCCCGGAAGTAGACCGCGATGGCGGCCAGTGGCAGTGCGATGATGAAGGGGATGCGCCAGCCCCATGACAGCATGGCCTGCGGGGAGATGGAGAACTCCAGCAGGGAAACCAACGCCGCCCCGAAGGCGTAGCCCAGATAGGATCCCACATCCAACAGGGAGGCGAAGAAGCCGCGATGTCGATCCGGTGAGTATTCGGTGACCATGGTCGAGGCCCCCGCATATTCGCCGCCTGTGGAGAAGCCTTGGATCAGCTTGAGCACGATGAGCAGAATGGGCGCTAGAGGGCCGACAACAGCATAGCTGGGCAGGAGGCCGATCAGCAGGGTGGCTGCGGACATGCTCAGCAGGGTGAAGGCTAGGATGCGCTGGCGACCGATCTTGTCGCCCAGCTGGCCCAGAACCACGCCGCCCAGGGGTCGGGCGACGAAAGTGACGGCGAAGACGCCCAGAGAGAAGAGCCGCTGTACGGCATCGGATGCGTCGGACAGGAAGACGCGGCCAATGGTCACTGCCAGGTAGCCGTAGACCCCCACGTCATACCATTCCATGAAGTTACCGACCACGGTGCCGGCGATGGCCCGTTTGAGTGTGGATCTGTCCACTACGTTGATATCGGTCAGATGCAGACGCTCGCTCCAGCCGCGATGCGGCCTGGGATTCTGCTTGCGGGCCTTGCGTTTTGCTGCCGCCTGCTGCTTCTTCAGTTGCTTGGCTGTCTGTCGATCACGCTGTTTCTGCTCGCGCTGGCCGCTCTTTTTTGCAGCCGAAATTTTATCGTCCTCTGCCATTGTTCCTTCTCCGGCCACTAGGCCGTTGTTCCTCTTTTCCGCCTTTGTGATTTCCCTATCTGCCTCTTCCTTTAGCGGTTTTCACAAAAATGTCATAAATACAAAGCTTACCACGCCCTCTGTTGTGGACTGCGAAAGGGCCATGCTCCAGACTCACAGCCCACTTAGCAGGCTTCGCTCCAGTCCTCGAGGAATCCGAGGTTCCGGTAGTCAGGATCAGGTGGATGGCAGACGCTCTGATCGGTCTCTTCTCTAAGCTCGTTCGGGAAGAGGCTGGGCTTGAGGATTGTCGTTCCAGCGTTGGCAGTGGATGCTGTAGGCGGTCCGAACGAGCGCTTGGGCGCGCTCACGAGCAGCATCAGGATCGTGTTAAATACTTAAGTCAGGCTGCTTCCTTTGCAGCTGGATGGGGACTATGTCAATCTGCCGGGCAAATGGAACGGTTCGGTTGTAGAGGCCCGGATCCGTCCGATCGTTTCTCGTGATTTCAGCGGTTTTCCTCCGCTAGATTCAGTCGGCGTAATGCATGTTTAGGAATGTACCGGGTCGGCCGGTGTCGGGTGCCCAAGTCAATGTGCATCGTGAGGGCGGCTTCGTTTGAGCGTGCCGGATGAAAAACGGGCCCGCCCGTTGGGGGAGGCACGTCACGACGTGATCCCTTGGAACGGGTGGGCTCTGCTTGGTGAAAGAGCGGTCCTGTCAAGCTTTCAGGAAGTCAGGATCAGCAAAGGCGGGGTTAGGATAGGTGTAGAATCCTTGTCCCGAATCCTTGCCGGTCTTGCCCTCGTCCATCATCTTCTGGATCTTCTCCATGAAGGGCTTGAAGTCTGGGTTGTCGCCCTGCTGCTCCTTGGTGATGTTGAAAGCTGTCCGCAGCCCCACCACGTCAAAGATGGCAAAGGGTCCCATGGGGGCGCCCGTGCCGATCATCCAGGTCTTGTCCACGGTCTCTGGGTCTGCAATGTCGTGGCCCCAGAGGTGGGCGGCGGCGTTGAGCAGGGGAATGAGAAGGGTGTTCAGGACGTATCCGGGCTGCTCCTTCTTCAGGACGATGGGAACCATGCCGATTTCCTTGGCATAGTCCACGATTTCGTTGAAGACCCTGGGGTCAGTCTGCTCGGAGCCCATGATCTCTGCGGTGTTGTTCAGCCAGACCTGGTTGGCGAAGTGCATGTTCAGGAACTTGTCCGGCCTGCCCGTGTCGGGTGCGAAGGTGCTGGGTACGTAGGTGGACGAGTTGCTGGTGAAGATAGTATCCTCGGGTGCCAGTTTGGCCAGGCTCTGGTAGAAGTCGTGCTTGATGGAGGGCTTTTCGGGGACGGCTTCGATGACCAGATCGGCGTTCTTGACAGCCTCAGCCATGTCCGAGCTGTACGACATGTTGTTCAGGCCTGCATCGAACTGCTCGTCGGTGGCGTTAATGTCATGCTTGTAGGAATCGCGCAGGTTCTTGACGCGCTCCTCTGCCGCCGCTACAGCCTGGTCGTTGATGTCGTAGATCGTCACCTTCTTGCCTTTGAAGGCAGATTGATAGGCGATCTGGCTGCCAAGCACACCGCCGCCAGCAACCGTGACATTATGAATGTTCGTCATAGAAACCTCTTTCATTTGTGGTATCCATCCTTGGATACGCTCTTCTATAATAGAGTCAGGTCTTGGAAGGGCCTGGCTCACAGATGCGGCAGACAGACGATCAGGCCTTGAGGAAGTCCTCATCCTTGTAGCGCGGGTTCGGATAATCATAGAATCCATGGCCCGCGTCACTACCCGTCTTCCCCTCGTCGAGCATCTTCCGGACCTTCTCCAGGAAGGGCTTGAAGCCAGGGTCGTCGCCTTTCTGCTCCTCGATGATGTTGTAGATGGTCCGCAGGCCGACCGCATCATAGGCGCCGAAGGGGCCAACGGGCGAGCCAGTGCCGATCATCCAGGTCTTGTCGATGGTTTCAGGGTCTGCTATGTCATTGCCCCAGAGGTAGCCGGCATCCTCCAGGAAGGGGACCAGCAGGCTGTTGAGAATGTATCCGGGCTGCTCCCTATGGAGAGGGATGGGGACCATGCCGATTTCCTTGGCATAGTCCACGATTTCGTTGAAGATGTCGGGGTCGGTCTGGTCGGAGCCCATGATCTCGGCGGTGTTCATGCGCCATACGTGATTGGCGAAGTGAAGGCAAAGGAACTTAGCCGGACGACCGGTGTCGGCAGCATAGGTGCTGGGGACGTAGGTGGAGGAGTTGCTGGCGAAGATGGTCTTCTCGGGGGCTACCTTGGCCAGGCTCTGATAGAAGTTGTGCTTGATGGAGGGTTTCTCGGGGACGGCTTCGATGACCAGATCGGCGTTCTTGACGGCTTCAGCCAGGTCTGCGCTGTAGCTCAGATTATTCAGCCCTGCATCGAACTGCTCGTCGGTGGCGTTGATGTCCCGCTTGTAGAGGCCGCGACGGTTCTTGATCCGCTGCTCAGCTGCTGCAATGGCCTCATCGTTGATGTCGTAGACTGTGACTTTCTTGCCCTTGAATGCTGATTGGAAGGCGATCTGGCTGCCCAGCACCCCGCCGCCGGCCACCGTGACATTCTCAATGTTCGTCATGAGAAACTTCTTTCATTATCTGGCATCCTGCGTTGGACGCAATGCTCATTTTAGCGGAAAGACACAAGTCGAATAGCAAGGGGTTTTGTGCCTAAAACGGCTATTTTCTAAGGAAATTCAGGTGGGTTCAGTTCCTTGCCGGTCACAGATAAATGTGTCTTATTACTCACATGGGATTGCCCGTATGGGGCAGTCCTGCCAGAGCGCAGCATCCGGCAAGGTGCCATGCACATACTGCCTGCACGATTCGCGCGTCTGGGTGTGGCTTTTGCAGCTTATGCGGGTGGCATTCAGAGAATCTGGCAGAATTCGATGGTCTCCTGGTTGGGGCCAATGACGTTGAAGTAGCGGATTCCGCGCTGCCAGAAGGTGGGAATGGATTGGACGGAGTCCTCTCTGATGTTCAATCCCATCTCCAGGGCATGCTCGTAAGCCGCATCGATGTCTGGTGCATCCAGCGCCCAGTGGTTGATCGCTCCGGTGCGCATGGGCGCAGGCTCACCCTCCCAGGTTTCGATGGTCAAATGACCTAGGCGCAGGAAGGCGCAGCGGTTCTCGCCGTTGGGGTATATGCCGACCAGCTCGAACCCGAGTTTGTCGGTGTAAAAGTCGATGGTCTCGTCCAAGTCGCGGGCGATCATGCCCGAGTGCTGCAGATCTTTGGCATAGCCAGACATAGGTTTCATAATGGCCGCTCCCTTGGTGCCTTAAAGCTGTAACGCTTCCTGATGTCTACTCTAGACGGTTGGGCGTCCGGGCATATGAGGAGGGTGTTCAAAGGCACAAGGTGATGGAGGCTAACCAGGTGATGAGGTCTGAAATTTTCAGAAGTCTCCCCCAACTGCGTACAAGCGGACAGGCTCTTGCGATTGACAGGGAGTTGGGTGGCGATAATAGTCATGATCGTTAATTGTTTTCGATGGTGAGCTGATTGAGCACAGCACCATATCTCTGCTTAATATTGTCTTCTCCTTTGCAGAGGCCTAAATGGTATTTTCCGCGTCCAGTCAGGTTCGGTTTGGCGATCATGTAGTTGCGTATTAACGCGCAGGTGTTAGAGTATGGTTTAATGTCAAATCAACATTGATGTTGAAGTTGCTTCGTGAAGTCAAAGATGATTCATTCATAAAAGCGTCATGCGATTGCCGCTGGATAGCGGGAGGAACAATGATATCGGTAAAAAAGATTCTGACGAGCGGAACAGTCGTATTGTCAGTGTTGGGCTTGGCTGCATGCGGCAGTTCTCAATCCGGGGGGCAATCAGATGCCACAGGGTCTACGGAAATTACAGTCTGGGCTTGGGAAAAGACATATCAAACTGTAATAAAGCCGTTTGAAGCCAAGTATCCTAATATCAAAGTCAAATTAGTCAATGTCGGGGTTGGCAATGATCAGTACAAAGCATTGAACAATGCCTCAGAGGCAGGTTCGGGTTTGCCAGATATCGCCCAATTCAGCTACGAAGACCTTCCAGAGTTTCAGATCAGGCATATTGTTAAGGATATTAGCAAGTACGTTCCCAGTAATTTCAAGAACGATTATACAAAGGGAACTTGGGCCTCATCTGCTATCAATGGTGGTATTTATGGGCTGCCAATGGATTCCGGTCCCATGGCTATGTTCTACAACAAGGAAGTTTTTGACAAGGCCGGCGTGACCGAACCTCCGAAGACCTGGGACGAATATTACGAGGCGGCCAAGAAAGTAAAGGCAGTCGGATCATACATCGAGGCTGATTCCGGCGATGCTGGATTCTTCAAAGCCATGATATGGGCCTTTGGCGGTCATCCATATGATTACTCAAGCGATGGGCAAAATATAACGATCAACCTTTCGAGTGACAAAGGAACTCAGCGGTTTTTGGAATTTTGGCAACGCATGTCAGATGAGAATCTGGTCAATAAAAAGCTGTCCGTGTGGTCGGATGAGTGGAATAGAAGCTTAGGAGATGGTTCTACCGCCGCGCTTTTGATTGGGGCTTGGATGCCGCCGAATCTGCTTTCGTCAGCTCCGCAGGCCGCTGGTAAATGGCGAGTTGCTCCCATGCCTGTTCTGCATGAAGGCGATAAGCATAACTCCGAAAACGGAGGGTCAGTATTGGCTGTGATCGACAAGACTTCTAAGGCTGATGCCGCATACAAATTCGTGCAATATGCCTCCCATGACCGCGGATCTATCAAATTGCGCGTTGGGGCTGGGGCATTCCCTGCCGATACCAAGACTTTGGCAGATAAGCAGTTCTTGGATTCAACGTCTGTCAAGGGGGGCGATGGCAAGGCTGTTGAGTATTTTGGCGGGCAAAAGTTCAACGAAGTACTGTCGCAGGCCGCAAAAGATGTCGATCCTCATTTCAAAAATATTCTGTTTAATGTTTATGCAAGCAGCATTTATGGCGATTATGCGTCCAAGGCTTACTATGGCCAATCCACTTTTAAGCAAGCAATTACCGATTGGCAGAATAGCTTGAAGAAATATGCAAGTCAGCAGGGCTTCACAGTTAAATAGCTGTTATCAAATAGCTGCTAGCGCACAGGAAACCCATACTGTCCTCGGCAGGAACGCTTGCCTATATGTAAACGTTCCTGTCGAGAGGCGGATAGCCGCGCTGTTATTTTGAGTTTGTTGAAAAGGGTCAAGATATGGGTAGGAGAGTTGTGAGCTCAGGCGGTCACACGGCATCGGTGCCGCAGCATTCGCGGACGGCTGCCCGTTGGCGTGGTTGGTTGTTTATGGGGCCGTTTGCGTTGGTGTTTGTGGTGGTGTTTGTGGTGCCGGTGGTGTATGCGGTGTGGATTTCCTTGTTTCAGCATCGGATGGTTGGCGGGACGGTGTTTGTTGGGTTGGCCAATTATCGTCGTCTGATGGCTGATGGGCAGTTCTGGTCGTCGGTGCGTCGGGTGGTGGTGTTCACGGTGGTGCAGGTGCCGATCATGCTGTGCTTGTCGGCGTTGATGGCTTTGGCCTTGGATTCGCTGCGTCTGCATGGGATGCGGTTCTTCCGTATTTCGACGTTTCTGCCGTATGCGGTGCCGGCGGTGGTGTCGGCTTTGGTGTGGGGGTTCATGTATGGGGCGAAGTACGGGCTGGTGGGCTCGCTGAACGCGTGGCTGGGCACGCATGTGGATGTGCTGCAGCCGTCGGTGCTTTTGGCGGCGATCGGGAACATCAATACGTGGGAGTTCACGGGGTATAACATGCTGATTTTCTATTCGTCGCTGTCGACGGTGCCGCGTTCCTTGTATGAGGCGGCTGCGATCGACGGGGCGAGCGAGTGGCAGGTGGTGCGCCGGGTGAAGCTGCCGGAGCTGCGGGGCTCGCTGGCGATCACGGTGATTTTCAGCATCATCGGCTCCTTCCAGCTGTTCAACGAGCCGAGCGTGATGCAGAACATGGTGCCTGGCAATGCGATCACGACGTATTACACGCCGAACATGTATGCGTATAATCTGAGTTTTTCGGGCAATCAGTCCAATTATGCGGCTGCGCTGGCTATTGTGATGGCGGCGTTGACGATGCTGGTGGCGTATGCGGTGCAGCTGCGGAGCATGAGGGAGCAGATGCGATGAGCGTGCTGGATGCTGAGGGCCGCAGGGTGCGTGCGGCCGAGCGTGCGCGGGCTAGGCGCGTGGCGGCGGACGAGCGGGCGGAGCGGCGTCGAGCGGCGTCGAGCGGATTCTCGAACCCGTCGAATCCGCGCCGGTCGGTGTGGCTGACGCTGGCGTGCGGCGTGTTCGCCCTGTACTGCCTGTTCCCCTTCGCCTACCTGCTGGTGAACGCGACGAAGACGCAGGCGGACTTCACGAGCACGTTCGGCCTGGGGCCGGGCCGAACGTTCGCCTTGTGGGACAACATTCGTGAGGTGTTCTCCTATCAGCAGGGGATCTTCGCCCGCTGGCTGGCGAACACGCTCCTGTATGTGGTGGTGGGCGCGGGCGGGGCAACGCTGCTGGCGGTGATGGGCGGATATGCGCTGGCCAAGTTCCGGTTCCCGGGCCGCAAGGCGGTGTTCGCGGTGGTGCTGGGCGCGATCAGCGTGCCGGGCATCGCGCTGGCGGTCCCCCAGTTCCTGCTGTTCGCGAAGCTGGGGCTGACGGACACGCCCTGGGCGATGATCATTCCCAGCCTGATCAGCCCATTCGGCCTGTATCTGATGTGGATCTTCTCGGACCAGGCGGTGCCGGGGGAGCTGCTGGAGGCGGCGCGCGTGGACGGCGCCTCGGAGTGGCGCACCTTCCGCACGATCAGCCTGCCCCTGCTGGCGCCGGGGATCGTGACCTGCGCCCTGTTCACGATCGTGGCGACCTGGAACAACTACTTCCTGCCCCTGATCATGCTCAAGGACGCGGACTGGTACCCGCTGACGATCGGCCTGAACCAGTGGAAGGACCAGGCCAGCACCGCGGGCGGGCAGGCCATCCAGAACCTGGTCATCACCGGAAGCCTGATCACCATCATCCCCTTGGTCATCGCCTTCCTCCTCCTGCAGAAATACTGGCAGTCCGGCCTCGCCGCAGGAGCCGTCAAAGAATAACCAAACAAACCTTGGAATATCCTTATGACGGCGTCTCTTCGGGCATGAGGCATTTAGGTTATTTGTGTTGTCTAGAGCTCTGATGGGTGTGACTCTGAGACAATGGGAGGAGTTGAAATGCTCGTCTATCCGTTATCGGATAGTGGTGTGACGCTCAAAGCCGATTGCTTGCATTGGTTCCGGTACGGAAATGTGATGCTTGGACAAGGTAGACAAGGCGCCCAGAGCCAGTGCATCGTTGGCGCATATGATGCTTGAGGCATATTTACTGTTTGCAGCGGCATCTCTGCGGCTTTTTCGCCTTCTATTTCAATCAGTTCACGAACGGGACGAATAATCGATCAGGCTGTAAGGCGTGATCTTGTAGGGCTAATGGATACCCATGCAGTCTCATGTCTGTGTCTCTGTCCTGTATATGACGAAGCCACTGGGGTGTCGGATCAAGATCTATGGCATCCTTCTCGTAGATTTCGAAAGAAGCGCCGGTCATTCCTATGCGACCATCGGAATGCTCGATAAGCCAATTCGCGGCGTAACACGATGCATCAACATTGGGCATCATGACCGCGTCCAATTCGCCATCGCCCAAATAGCCACCTGCCAATATGACGGGGTAATCCTGTTTAAGGTGGCAGACACATCGCAAGGTAATGGCGTCAGCGAAGAAAATCCAGCCATCAGCATTGAGCTGATATGTTTCTGCGATGGTTTCTTCAAAGTCGTCGCCGCATACACTTACGACCAGACCGTACCCTCTTGATGCGCACATGTGCTTTATGTTGAAGAGCGAAGCCCATTAGGACGGATAGACATGACCCTGCTCGCACCCGGAGTGCTCAGTCGATCAGGCCCTCCAGTTGGCGACGGCTGATCAGGGAGGGGATGACGCCTTCATGGGCGACGCTGAAACCGGCGGCCAGATTGGCGATCCGAGCGGCTTTGTCCAGGGAGCATCCGTTGCACAGATAGGAAGCCAGAGCGCTGATGAAGGCATCGCTGGCGCCGGTGTCGTCGACCGCTCGTGCCTCATGGGCGGGGAAGTCCTTGTGCCCGCTGGCAGTGACCAGGGTGCAGCCGCGCTCTCCCAGGGTGATGATGACCTTGCCGACCCCGCCGTCAATGAACTGTTGTGCCTTATCCACTACCGATTCCGGTCCGGGTATCAGAGTGTTCAGCTCGTTGAAATTTGGAATCAGAATGTCGATCGAATTCAGAAGGTCCTCAGGCAGATGGTTGCAGGATGACGGCTTGAGGATAGTGGCGGCATGGTGACGTTTGGCTGTCCGGCAGGCTTCGGCGACAGTGTCCATGGGAATCTCCGTCTGGATCAGGCAGTAGCCGGTGTTTCGGAAAATCTGATCGCGCGCGGTGATGTCGTCCGGCGTCAGGGATTCGTTGGCGCCGGCGACCAGAGAGATCATCGACTCGCCCTTGCTGTCGACGAAAATGTAGGCTTTGCCGGTGTCCGCCCCGGTGACTCTGCGCACGCCGGTGGCATCCACACGGGCCTGCCTCATGGTTTTGTATATGTAGTCCGCAGCCGGATCGCTGCCGACATTGCCGATCAGGGAGACCTGATGCTGCAGCCTGGCCACGCCCACCGCCTGGTTGGTGGCCTTGCCCCCCGGCGTGGAGGCGAAGTTTCTGGTCGTGGTGGTCATGCCCGCCTTGGGCAGGCTGGAGGCGGTCAGGTAGGTGTCTACGTTGATGCTGCCGACCACTACGATCTTCTTGCATTGCTGGTCCGGGGGCCGGCCGACGGTCTGCTCGCCTTCCAGCGCGAAGACATGGTCGAATGCCTCGCTTTGATGGGAGTCATGTTCGATGGCGTGGATGATCCGTCGGCACAGGTAGGCGCCGAAGTCGGCGTTGCGCATGATGTAGGACGATATCTCCGGACTGCCCGGGTAGCGCAGGTGCACGTTGGTGTCGTTCATCAGCGAGACCAGGGAGAGATCCTGGGGGAGGCGGTAGTGCATGGATTCGGCAAACTGGAGGAATTCCAGGGCGTGGTGGTAGTGGGATGCCACGACTCCGGTGACATGCCGGTTCTCCAATACCCGGGTCAGATCCTCGTCGATGGTTCCCAGGACCATGTCAGCGTGGTATTGGAGGTTGTGGTCGAACAAGCAGCGTCGATAGCCGTGCAGGAAGCTCTGGGTCCGTCTGCCCGGCGAGAGCAGGCAAGCGATGCTGGTGTGGCGGCGCTTGATCAGCTCTTCCGTAAGACTGTATGCAGCCTCTTCGTAGGGCATGAGCGCGGTCTTGTCGTCTCCTAGGGGGCCAATGGTGAGCTCGGGAATCCCTCCTGCCTCGATCCGGCTTTTCAAGGACAGGCTTGCGCGGTCGATCGGCTCCCAGACCAAGCCATCCACCCTATGCTCCAGGGCGGCAAGAATGTTGCGCTCCTCCTGGTCGTGATCGCCGTAGCTGTTGAAGACCAGGGTCCCGTAACCGGATTTCTGTGCCTGCTGGATGATTCCGTCCAAGGTGGAGTCCATGGAGATGGATGAGCTCAGCAGGACCCCGATTCTCCAGGTGGTGGTGTTGGGCTTGGAGGATCCGTAAGGCGTGTAGTGGTACTTCCTGACCAATTCAAGGACCCGGTCGCGCGTGGCGGCTGTGATGCTCGCGTCCCTGTGATTCACGATCTTGGAGACCGTCGAGGTGGATACGCCGGCAAGCTGGGCAATGTCCTTGATGTTCATAGGGTTCCTGTCCTCCTCATCTCTGACGCTCCGGCGAATGGCTTCGTTGGCCTGTTGGATCTGGCGAATCAAGCTTACCTGAGAGATCGTCGTCAGAGGTTTCGCATTTGACACCCCAGACAGCTGTTGATAGTCTCTGTCAATGAAAGTTGTTTACGAAAGTGGTTTCTCAAAGCGGTGATGCGGATCTGGCTGTGAGCGACGGCCATCTGCAGAAATCGACATTCAAGGACCAAAGGCGGTACGGATTATGAGCGCGCGATCGTTGTGGAGAGGAATCACTGCTCAGTTCTCGACAAAATCCTTGGTGCTGATACCCATCGCAGTGGGCATCAACCTCATCGGCGGAACCCTGAGCTCCACCCTCAAACTGCCGCTCTTCCTGGATATGATTGGCACCACGGTCATCGCCTGTCTGTCCGGCCCTTGGGTGGCTGCCCTGTGCGGGCTGCTGACCAATATCTTCCTCGCTTTGGTGGCCAATCCGGTCTATCTGCCCTATGCGCTCTCCAGCGTTTTGTGCGGCCTGGTCATCGGATACATGGTCAAGGCGGGGCTGTTCAAACGGATATGGGGTGTCGTCCTGGTCTGGCTGGCCTGCGCACTGGTCAACACGGTCACCGCCTCCCTGATCACCGTGCTCGTCTATGGGGGCGCCACCGGAGTCAACGGCACTTCGGTCCTCACGGCTGCACTGGTGGTGGCGGTGAAGAACATCGTCATCTCGGTGCTCTCCTCCTCCGTGCTGGAAAATTTGATCGACAAGGGCATTACCGTTCTGATCGCTTATGTGATCGTGCGTCGAATCCCCAAGCGCTTCCTGAGCCAGTACGCCTTGGATGGCAGCGATGACCAGGCGGATCTGGACGATTTGGATGACCTGGATGAGGACGAAGACGACGACGAACGCGAAGCGGCTGGAGCGTCCAGTCAGGAGCGTCCAGCCCGGCCGAGGAAGGTCGACGGTGCGGCAGAATCTGATTGTGGCTCATCGACAGGCGATCCAGCGGACTCGGACCGTGAACGTACCCAAAGGTCTGAACGCTGATGCCTGGTCCTGCATCAAACGGGATTCCTGATTCTCCGCTGGCTCGCATGCATCCCATGGCCAAGATTGCTGGGGTGTGTTCCTTGGGACTTGCGACTTTGGCTTGGCCGGACTTTACCCTGGGTCTGGGAATCATCGTCATCCTCTTCGTAGCAGCGGCCCTGGCCCGGGTGCTCCGGCCTTTCTCTGGCGTCATGCTCGGATTCGGCATTCCCGTCACGCTCATGCTGCTGTTTATTCAGGGGTGCTATAGCCCGAGGAACACCAAGGTCATTCTTGACTTGGGATTTGCCGAGCTGGGCCTTGAAGGCAGCCTCTATGCGGCCAAAATCGTAGTAACCCTTTTGGTCTTCCTGGGGTCTTTCTACCTGACCAATAAAACTACCTACATGGGTCGCCTGGTTGCGGCTTTGACGCAGATAGGCGTGCCATCGAAGATCGGCTACCTGATCCTGGCCAGTCTGAATGTGGTCCCCCAGATGCAGCGCAGGATTGCGGTCATCGAGCAGTCTCAGCATGCACGTGGTCTGGAGACCGGCGGCGGCTTGATTTCCCGGGCGCAGGCCTTCCTGCCCCTGCTTGGGCCGGTGGTTCTTTCCTCTCTGACGGATTCGCAGGAGCGCGGGATGACCCTGGAGACCCGGGGATTCGGCATCCGAGGGGTGCGGCAGACCAGCTACCTGGAGGTGGTCTGGCGGCGCAGCGACACGGTGATGACCATCCTGTTCATCGTTTTTCTGGTGCTGGCTCTGGTGCTCGGCTGCCTCGCGCGTGCTGGCCTGATCACCTTGGCCATTCAATGGGGAGGTCGGGCATGACTGAGGTCATACGAGTGGATGACTTCTCCTTCAGATACCATGATGCCGATCGAAGCACGTTGAAGCGGGTGAGCTTCAGCGTGGAGCAGGGCAGCTTCTTCTGCATCGTCGGAGCCAACGGATCGGGCAAGTCGACCCTGTGCAACGCCTTGGTCGGTCTGATTCCGCACTATTTCGTAGGCAAGTCCAAGGGAAGCATTCGGATCGAGGACATCGACGTAGCCGCTTCGAACATTGCCGATCTGTCCAGACATGTGGGACTGGTCTTTCAGAACCCCTTCAATCAGCTCTCCTATACGGCCGGGACCGTGGCCGAGGAACTGGCCTTCGGGCTGGGCAACCATGGGGTTCCACGTGAAACCATGCATGCCAAGGTGGCTCGGGTGGCTGCCCTTATGCATATCAGGGATCTGCTCGGCAAGAACCCTCTGGAGCTTTCCGGCGGACAGGTGCAGCGAGTGGCCCTGGGCTCGACCTTGATCATGGAACCGGACATTCTGGTTCTGGACGAATGCACAGCCCAGCTGGATCCGCTAGGCAGCGAGGAGATCTTCGACATTGTCAAGCGGCTCAACCATGAGGGGATCACCGTAGTCATGGTCGATCACGATATGGAGCGGGTCGCTCGATGCGCCGACCAGGTCATGGTCCTGGGGGCAGGCCGGGTTCGTGCCATGGGCACCCCCGAGGAGGTCTTCACCGATCCCGAGACGGTGAAGTGGGGGATTGACATACCGGATTACGTCAAACTCGGCAGGGGTTTGCAGGACGCTGGATTCGACCTGCCGGATCTGCCCGTACGCGAGGACCAGGCGGTACGCATGATTCGGAAGGCGCTGCGATGAAGATCGACCTGGAGCATCTGGAATACGTCTACCCGCATGGCCATCGTGCCCTGGACGGAGTGAATCTGACCTTCGAAGGTGATCAGCCTGTGGCGCTGATCGGTCAGAACGGCGCTGGCAAGACCACCCTGGCCAAGCATCTGAACGGCATCCTTAGACCAACCAGTGGTCGCATCTTGATTGACGGCGTCGATCTGGCTACGGCGAACACGGCCCAGTGGGCCCGCAAGGTGGGGTACGTCTTTCAGAATCCCGACGATCAGCTCTTTCTGGACAGCATCCGCAAGGAATTCGAGTTCGGTCCCCGGCAGCTTGGGGTCGATCAGGATCTGATAGAGCGCCGCATGGAGCAGGTGGCGCAGTTAGTGGGCCTGGCGGGCCGGCTGGATGATCATCCGTTCGATCTGAGCCCCACCGAAAAGAAGTTCTGCGCCATCGGCTCCGTCCTCATGATGGACACGGGCGCCGTGGTCTTCGACGAACCCACGTGCGGACAGGACCGGGCCGGCAATGATCGGCTGGCTGCCATCATCGCCCGTCTGCAAGACCAAGGCAGACTCTGCATCACCATTTCCCACGATATGAAGTTTGTCACCCGCAACTTCCCCAGGGTTGTGCTCATGCAGCATGGCCGGGTCCAGCTGGATGGCAGCCGCGAGGAGGTTTTCGCCCGGGAGGATGTGCTCAAGCAGGCCTATGTGACGCCTCCGCCCATCACCCGGGTGGCCCGGCAGATCGGCTTGGATGGCCCGGTCTTCACCGTCGCCGCCTTTGTCGATGCAGCCCGCCGGGCCCAAAGCGGGGCAGGAATTTGAGTTTGGATACGACAAGAGCAAAAGGAGTGAAGCAATGACCAGACCACTGATCATCGACACGGACCCCGGCATCGATGATGCTGCGGCCATTACGATGCTGGTCGACGAACCCGGCTTTGACATCAGGCTGATAGCGTCGGTGTCCGGCAATGTGGGCATCGGCCACACCACCAACAATGCGCTGAAGCTGCTGACTTTCCTGGGCAGGCGCATCCCCGTGGCCCGTGGCGCGGCGGCCCCGCTCATGCGCGACAACAGGTTCGCCACCGAAGCCCACGGCAAGTCGGGGATGGGGTCATTCGTCTTTCCTGAGCCGGACGCCAGCCTGCTGACCGAGAACAACGCGGTCCTGGAGGAGCGGCGGGTGCTGCTGGAGAGCGATGAGCCAGTCACCATCCTGACCCTGGGCCCTCTGACCAACATCGCCCTGCTGCTGGCCACCTTCCCGGAGGTCAAGGACCACATCGACCGGATCGTCATGATGGGAGGCTCCACAGGACGCGGCAATATCGGGGTCTATGGCGAGTTCAACATCTCCGTCGACCCAGAGGCCGCCAGGATGGTCTTCCGCAGCGGGCTGCCTGTGACCATGGTCGGCCTGGACATCGGTCGCAAGGCCCATCTGGTCGCCGGAGACCTGGACGATCTGGACGCAGCCGGTGAAGTGGGCGGCATGGTCGCATCCCTCTTCCGGTCCTATGACGGTGGGCACATCGAGGAGGGGATCAAGATGTATGACCCCTCCGCCGCCATGGTGCTGATTCAGCCAGACCTGTTCACCATGCGCGAGGCCTTTGTGGATGTCGAGATCTCCAGCCCGCTCACCCTGGGCGCCACGGTGGTCGATTACGACGGCATCCTTGGCGGCAAGGCCAATGCCAGCGTCTGCGTGGACGTGGACGTGGACAGGTTCCGTTCCTGCTTCGTTGACAAGGTCGGCAAGGTCCGCCGTCAGTAGCTTCCCCATTGCGAAGAACCGAAAGGAAATTAAAGAAAAAATGAGTGAGTCAACTGTCTCCGAGGAGCAGAGGAATGGCATACCCGTTCCCGAGGAGGGGACCCCGGAGTTCGAAAAAATGAACAAGATGGCCCGCGTAGCCATCCCGGTGGTTCTGATTATCTTCACCCTGGGCGTGCTTCAGCAGCAGGCCTTCGGCATGATCTACGTGAACATCGGCAAGCAGCTGAACCAGGCCAATCTGGCTCCGCTGATCACCTCGCTGCCCGGCATCATCCTGGGAATCGTCTGCGTCATCTACGGCTCCCTGGGTGATTTCGTCTCCCTGAAGAAGATGATGATCCTGGGCACGATCGTCTTCGTGCTGGGGTCGATTCTGGGGTGCTTCGGCACCTTCAGCATCTGGATCGTCATCGCCGCCCGCGTGGTGCAATCGGCCGGCTGGCAGGTTTCCGGATCCATCTTCCTGGTTCTGGTCTCCAAGTATGTGGAGAAGAAGAAGCGCGTGCTCTGGTACGGCGTCTTCGTCGCGGTCTTCCGCTTCGCCGCTGCCCTGGGAGTCTTCCTGGCTGGCTACATGACCCTGCTTGACTGGCGCTGGCTCTTCGGCGTAGGCATTGTGGCTGTCCTCTTCATCCCCGTTCTGGCCAAGAACCTGCCCGACCAGCATGCAGCTGGCGCCAAGATCGATGGAATCGGTTTCACGCTGATCGGACTGTTCGCTGCTTCGGTGACCATGTTCTTCACTGACATCAACTGGGGCTGGGGCATCGCCTGCATCGTGACCCTGGTGGCCTTCCTGGTCTATGTCAACAAGGCCAGCAATCCCTTCATCACTCCGAAGATGCTGACCAACCCGGCCTTCGCCATGACCATGACCGTCATCTTCGTTGGCTACTTCTTCAGCTACACCCTGAACGCGGGCGTCAACGCCATTGGTCTGAACGTGTACGGCATCGACTCCTCCAAGGTCTCCAACCTGCTGGTCTGGTCCATCATCCTGGCCGGCATCATGGGATTCGCTGCCGGGCCGATCATTCAGAAGATCGGGCGCAAGGCTTCGGTCATCCTGGCTCTGGCCTGCATGGGCGGCGGCCTGATCGCCATCGCCTTCCTGATCCCCGCCGGCAAGATCTGGGCCCTGGCTGTGGCGCCCTGCATCTACTACTTCGGCACCTCCTTCTTCTACCAGCCCATCGTTGACACTGCGACCCTGACCGTGGCACCTGAGGAGTCCGGCCGTGTGCTCGGCTTCAACGATCTGCTCCAGGCCATCACCGGCTCCATCGGCGTCGCCCTCTTCGGCCAGCTCATGGCCAACGGATCCATGGGTTCGGGCAGTCTGGCCGGCACTGCGCAGGGCCTGGCTTCGACCTACGCCAATGTCTTCATGATCGGCGGCGTGATCATCCTGCTGGGCTTGGTGCTCTTCATCTGCTCCATGAAGATGATCTACAGCCACTCCCGCGTGGCTGAGGACGAGGACTGATCTTCCGAGCTGCTAATTGAGAGAACCGGGTCTGGGAATTTGCCCCTAGGCCCGGTTCTTGTCCATAAGGGTGTGGACGGAATTCTGCTGGACATATTTTTCACAACGCTGGTGGTGGATAAACAGTCTTTGGTCTAAAAATGTCCGAATTCTGGATGGTGGCTGGTCGTATGTATTCGGGTGCTCTAGCATCGTGGCCATGGAGAAAACGACACCATTGCAGCCTTGGTTGCCCAAGGGTGTCTTCTTCTATGTCGATGCCCGATGGCGTTGATGTTGTAGCCGGTTCTTCTTCTGATTTCTGTATTCGCCTCAGTGCATGAGGTTGCTCTTTTACTATCTGCGGACATCCTGCCATGGGAAATCCATATCCATGACGCGCTGAAACGGCATCAGGCGAGGTATCGCTGCCGCTTCCCAACCGCAGTATTTGACCTAGGAAGTGCCCTAATGACTATCAACGTAACTATGGAATCCCACCGGTTCTCCAGTGACCTTGATGCCCTGGCCATCTATAGGCGGCTGTGCACCCTATATGGGGAAAATCAGCTCTTCATCCTGGAGTCCCTGAGCGGCCCCGATCATGATCGGAACCGCTCGGCAATCGGGTTCGAACCGATGCTGGCCGTGAGCGTGACGGACCACGTCATGACCATCGACCCTTTGGGCGATGCTCAGCTGACGGGCCTGCTGGAGACTTTCGGACGGATTGAGCAGGGGGTGGTTCATCTTCCGGTCCCCGGCATCCAGGAAGTCTTTGCAGCGCTGAGGAGGCTGGAATCCTCCTTCGCCATCAGCGGCGACCACGAAGGCCCCTTCGGGATGGGCTGGTTCGGCTACTTCGGGTATGACACCATCTTCATGATCGAGGATCTGGAGGAGCGCATACCAAGGGATGCAGCCTTGCCTGTCATCTCGTTGACGCTGTATCGGGGAATCATCACTCTGGATCTGAAAACCGGTGGTTGCAGCGCCACCCTGATCCATGTCGATAAGGATCCTGCAGGATGTGACAGTCCCGAGGGTGAGGAAAATCTGCGAGAGCGCGGATCTTCTGCACCGTCTGGTGCGCAGGTTCCGAATGCGCCAATCGAGAGCGGCCAGACCGGGCATGGATCCGCGCCGTTAGAAGATGTGCTGGAGCTGTTGCAATCCGACGCGTCGCCGGAGCAATATCCTGAAGTGGATGGCGCCCAAAGCAGCATCCAGGGTGGTATCGAGCCGGACTATCCATACAAGGCCCATGACACGATCGATCGGGATCGCTTCTATCGGTGGTTTGCCAAGGGCAAGGAGCACATAGCCCAGGGCGATGTCTATCAGCTCCAGCTCGGGCATGAGATCCAGGTGGATTCTCGTATTCCGCCCTTCCAGGTCTACCAGCGGTTGCGTCTGCAGGATCCGTCCCCCTATATGTATTACTTCGTGACCCCCCAAGGAGTGCATGTCATCGGAGCCAGCCCCGAACTCTTCATTGGGCTGACCCCCGATGGCGATATAACCCTGCGGCCCATCGCCGGAACGGTCGGCAATCCCGGAGAGGAAGAGGCTCGACAGGCGGCCATCAGGCAGCTGACCAGCGACCCCAAGGAGCGGGCCGAGCACCTGATGCTGGTGGACCTGGGCCGCAACGACGTAGCCAGGTGCTGCACGCCTGAATCCTTGAAGGTGGACCGATTGATGACTACCGAGGTCTACTCCCACGTCATTCACATGGTCTCGGATGTGATCGGCCGGATTCGGTCTGGTCTGGACAAGTATGACGTCTTCTCGGCCGCCTTTCCCGCCGGCACCATGACAGGAACACCCAAGGTACGTGCCGTGGAGATCATTGAGGAGACCGAGGTCAGCCCGCGCGGGGTGTATGCCGGGGCGGTGGGCTTCCTCGGATTCGACGGTCTGGTCCTAACTGCGCTGTGCATACGCACAGCCTCCTACCATTCCGGCAGCTATCACCTGCGTGCCTCGGCGGGGATCGTCGAGGACTCCCAGCCTGAGAGCGAGTGGCAGGAGACCATGAAGAAGATGGGTTCGGCCTACCTGGCCATCACCGGAAAGGAGCTGGCCCATGAAAGTCTTGCTGGTTGATGCCTTTGACAGTTTCGTCTACGTGGTCAAGAACTACGTAGACCTGTTGGGCGCCGATACGACCATTGTCCGGGTGAACCACCTTGCAGAAGTAAATCCGCTTGCCTTCGATGCGGTCATTCTGGGCCCCGGGCCGGGGCGCCCGGAGGACTGCGGCTACCTGGAGCTTTTGGATCAGGTAGCAGGACGGAAGCCGGTCTTCGGCATCTGTTTGGGCATGCAGGCCATCGCGGTACACGCCGGAGCACGGGTGGTCAGGGCCTCCAGTCGTCAGCACGGCAAGGTGAGCGGGATAAGCAACGACGGGAGGGGCTGCTTCAAGGGCCTGCCCGATACCTTCGATGTGACCAGATACCATTCCCTGGTTGCCGATGAGGCCTCGGTAAGTCAGGTCGCCGATCTGGAGATCAGCGCGCGCTCGCTTCTGGACGGCTATGTGATGGGTCTGAGGCGGGGCCGGTCGCTCATGGAGGGCGTTCAGTTCCACCCCGAGAGCATCGGCAGCCAGTATGGTCACCGGGTGATCGGCAATTTCTTCCGGGAGTACTGCGGTTCATCTGACGGGAACTGACTCATCAGAACCGGACGGGGTTCCATCCAATCTGCCGCACAGCAAGCAAGGCTGTGGTTCCTATCCATCAATCCTGCAAGATGCCGTGGCGGATTCGATTCGGCAGCCCATGACCTGTTACTCACGCAGTCAGAAGGGCTTCTGTGATCGCTCTTTGCTTGCAGGTCAGGAAAAGACGAGGGTGGTCGCCCGCTCACGGGGTCGGGCGGTCAGGACATCTCGCTGCGGCCCTGGCGCCAATATCCCATGAATGAGACGCTGCGCCGATCCATTCCCTGGTCTCTGACCAGCATGCGCCTTAGTTCGCGGACGGTGGCTGCCTCTCCGGCGATCCAGGCGTACAGGTCGTCGGCATGAATGGAGGTATCGGCTTGGGCGGCATCGGCAGTCTCCCAGAGCAGCTCTTTGTCGATATCAACCTCTGTGAATTCCTTGGAAGATTCAGCGGTTGCGGCCGTAGGCGGATGGATTGGCAGGTCGTCCAGTAGGTTGCGCATGGCTTCAGTGAGGGCGTGCCCATGCCCGGATTCGTCGCAGGTCGTCCAAATTATGCGGATTCCTTCATGCTCGGGCAGCGGAAGACGGTCCTCTTCGGTCGGGACTTCGATCAATGCCACCCCCTCTCCCTGCCAGTGGTCGCGGATCAGGCTGTCCATTATGGAGCCGATGGCTGGTACCGCAGTCTCATCGCCCACCAGGAGAAGATGTCTGGATTGGCCCGGGTGAAAGTCCATCCCCGCGACGGGTCCTCCGGCCTGTGCATTGGGGCCGATGATGATGGCCTGATCGCCTGGTCTTGCTGCCTCTGCAAAGGCTCCAGCCGGTCCGGCATGGTCGTGGATGACGAAGTCCACATCTATTTGCTCGCTCTCGGGCCTGACCTTGCGAACCGTATAGGTGCGCAGCGGGTTGCGGCTCCCTGCGGGCATGGTCTTCCACTGTTGGTACCAGGCAAGCGGATCTTCAGGGGTCGCCTCGAAGAATGAAGGGGGCGGCACGGATCCGTCGGGGAGCGGCAAGAGGATTTTGATTCGCTCATCGTACCCAGCGTCTGCAAAAATCTTCAGATCCGGTCCCTGGAAGACGATCCGCTTGAAGTGGGGCGAGAGCGTTTCCGCTCTGGCTACGGAGACGCGGAAGGGAATCAAAGGGACAGGCTGGTTGTTGGCTTGGTGTTCCATGGCTGGCTATCTTTCGGTTGAGGTTTATGGGTTGATCGGAACGTCAAGTTGCCTGAGGATGGGGCTCCACTCAGGTTGTCATGGTTCGTGAATCGGTGGTTTTGAGGCTTTCTGGTCGGAGACGTTGGTGTTAGCGATGCGGAGAAGAGGACGAGGGGTTTACATCGAGGGTTTTACATCATTGGATTGGTTGCTGTCGCCCTGTCGGGTCATCCCAGTGTACGTGTACATTGCCAGCCCCGCCAGAGTGGGCTTCAAGACTATGGCTGGGTGCCGGGGTCATCAATGGGGTGCCGGTGGACCCATCGGTCACCACGGTGGATGCGATGCCGAATACCTCGCTGACCAGGCTCTCATTTATGACCTTATCGGGAGCGCCGAAAGCGATCCTCCTGCCATCCTTGATGGCCAGGATCCAATCCGAATATCTGGCGGCCATGTTCAGGTCGTGGAGAACCATGACCACCGTGACGCCCTCCTGCCTGTTCAGGGTGCTCAGCAGGTCAAGTACCTCAAGCTGGTAGGCGATGTCGAGATACGTGGTCGGTTCGTCAAGAAGGAGTATGTCGGTCTGCTGGGCGAGGGTCAAGGCAATCCAGGCGCGCTGGCGTTGGCCTCCGGATAGGCGGTCGATCGGGCACCCCGCCATATCGGTCAGTCCGGTCAGGGCGAGGGCCCGTTCCACTGCCTTTTCGTCCTTGGGCGTCCACCGCTCGACGAAGTGGTGGTGGGGGTATCGGCCACGAGCGACCAGGTCGGCGATGGTGATGCCTGCGGGTGCTGACGGGTTCTGTGGCAGCAGCCCCAGAATCGTTGCAACCTTGCGGGTGGGCATGCTGGTGATGGGCTCTCCGTCCAGCGTGACGGTCCCTGAGGCTGGTTTCAGTATCCTGGCCATGGCCTTGAGGAAGGTTGATTTTCCGCATCCGTTGGGTCCAATGATGGACCCCATCGTGTGTGGGGGTATATCCAGACTCAGGTCCTCGATGACTGTACGCCCGCCATAGGTGAGGCGAAGGTGCGAGGCAGCCAGCTTATGCGCGCTGCTCCAAGCGTCGTATGCCGGAGATGATGTCATGATGGTCAGAGCTCCTGTCTGCGGGTTATGAGGACCATGATCAGGATGAGGACGGGTCCGCCCACAATGCTGGTGATGATGCCGACCGGCACCTGGGTTGTGGGCAGATGCTGAGCGACGATGTCCGACCCCAGAACCAGGCAACCTCCCACCAGGCCCGACTGGATAAGGGCCGATGTTCCCCGACCAACCAGGACTGCGGCGATGGGGCCGGAGAGGAACGAAACAAAGGAGATGGGACCGGTGGTTGCCGTTGCGACAGCCAGGAGCAGCACACCCACGATAATCACCTCGAACTGGACACGGCTTACCATGACTCCCAGTCCGGCGGCCATCTCCGGTCCCAGCTGCAGTGTGCTGACATTCCTGTCGAGTGCCAGCAGGAGCATGGCGCCGACCAGGGTTGTTGTTGCCAGTATGGGTAGATCGGACCACTGGGCATCGGCCAGGCTGCCCGTCAGCCACCGGGTTGCTGCCTGGATGTCCCATTGGTTGCTGCGAACCATCAGCCAGGAACCCAGAGCATTGAACCCTGCGGCCACTCCGATGCCGATCAGTATCAGCCGGGTCGGGTCGAACGATCCGCGCCAGGCCAGGGCCATGACCAGGAGGGCTGTCAGGAGACCGCCCATGACCGCCAGGCAGGCCAAGGGCATGCCCGACAGGCCCAATACGACAATGCCGAAGATGGCGGCCGTGTTGGCTCCTGCCGTGATGCCGATGATATCCGGGCTGGCCATCATGTTGCGCAGGAGGTGTTGGAAACCAATTCCGGCCATGCCGAATGCGATGCCGGCGGCGCAGCCGATCAGTGCCCTGGGCATGCGGAGTTGGAGAATCACGAATCTGGTCCCTTCGTCTCCCTGCCCCAGAAGTGCTCCAATCAGGTTGCTCATGGAGTATGTGCGGTGTCCCAGAACCAGGTCGGACAGCGCGAGAGCAACCAGGAGTACCACAAGCAGGATGGTGACTGCCAGTGAACGAACGGTATGGGTCTGTCGTATCCGTTGCAGGTCGGTCATCGCATCGGGTCTATGCGATTTCTGAAGGAGGCAAGCATCCATGCCTATACCTCCGCGGTTCTTCTGCGCCCGGCCAGAATCACGAATACGGGAGCCCCAATCAGTGCCGTGACGATGCCGACCTCCACATCGGATGGACGGGTGATTATCCTGCCCACCACGTCGGCACCAACCACCAGGAGGGGGCCGATGAGGATGCTCAGGGCCATGATTCGCCTGTAGTCGGGTCCTATGAGCAGTCGTGCCACATGGGGGACCACCAATCCGACGAAGCCAATCGGCCCCGCCAGTGCCGTACAGGAGGCGCAGAGGAGTATCGCCGCAAGCCAGGCCAGGCTGCGGACACGTCCGACATGCATACCCAGTCCTTCGGCCATCTGATCACCCAGGGTCAAGGCGTTGATTCCGGGCGTCAGGCAGAAGGCGAGTATAAGTCCAAGAGCGAGAAGAGGCAGGACCGGCATCATGAGGTCGAACCGGGCGCCGGAGATTCCGCCCACCTGCCAGAAGCGATAAGAGCTGATGACATTGACGCGGGGCAGAAGGATGGCGGAGGTAAGAGACCCCAGTACCGAACTGATCACGACACCGGCTAGGGTCAGCCCTAGCGGAGATGGACCGGATGGCCCCAGGGAGCCTATGGTCCAGACGACCAGTGCGGTCGTCGCACTGCCCAGCAGTCCGACCCAGACGTACTGGGCCGGCGTCGATAGGGAGAAGAAGGCTATGGAGCAGACGATCGCCAGGGCCGCCCCCGTATTGAAGCCCAGAATCGACGGATCTGCCAGTGGATTGCGTGATATGCCCTGCATCAGGGTCCCGGCTACCCCGAGCCCGGCACCGACCAGGAGGCCAAGAACGGTGCGGGGGATTCTCAGGCGGATGGCCGAGACCGCGATGTCATCCGAGGAGGCGGACAGGGCGTGGAGGATGTCGCAAGGGCTGACGGAACGGGAGCCGAAAACCAGGGACAGGGCGCAGGCCATGACCAGACAGGCCGCCAGAATCAGTATGGACAAGACCATGGGTCCGTTTCCCTTGCGATGCATGGCTGCCCGCCGGGTGCCTGAGCGCAGAGTCACTCCCGATCGCATATATCGCCGCCTCTCCCTCTTTCATCACCTCGTCTGCGGCCTGATCAGACCTTGGCGGCGGCCTCGCCCAGAAGCCCGGCGTAGGTGTCGGTCGTCTTCTGGATGGACAGGGCCGAGGGGTCAAGGGCATTGGCCATCTCGCTGTCATTGTCGATGACCACGACGGATCCGCGCTCGACTGCGGGAATCTTGGAGAGGAGGGGGTCCTTGCGCATCGCTTCAAGCAGGTCCGGGGTGCCATAGGTGACGATGATGTCGACATCCTTGTACCTGTCGGCGTGCTCGGAGGAGATCTCCTTGTAGAAGTCCTTGGTGCTCTTGGAGTCCTCCTTGATCGACTCCGGAGTCTCCAGGCCCAGGTCGTTCAGGAATTGCGGACGGGCGTCCGAGGTGGTGTAGACGCTGAACTTAGAGAGCTTGGAGGCATCGAAATACATAACTGCCGCGGTCTTGCCCTTGATGGTCGGTTGGGTCTCTCCGACCTTTGAGATGCGCTCCTCCAGGTCGGCTATCAGCTGCTTGCCCTTTTCGGGTTCTCCGATGGCCTTGGCTGTGGACGTGATGACCTTGCGCCAGGGGTCGCCCCAGGCAACCTCTTGATAGGCGATTGTCGGCGCGATCCTGCTCAAGGTGTCGTACTGCTTCTTGGTCATGCCGGAGAGCAGGCCGATGATCAGATCGGGCTTGGACGCGGCGATGGCCTCGACATCGATGCCGTCCGATTCGTCATGCAGCTTGGGCATATCCGCCTTGGCCACATGCATCTCATCCAGGGCATCCTTGGTCCAGGGCAGATACCCTCCATCCACGGTCTTGCCGAAGGAGTTCTTCTGGATGCTGACCGGCACGACCCCCAAGGCGATGAGGTTGTCGGGAGCGGCCCATCCGACGGTGGCGATGCGCTTGGGCTTGGAAGGGATCGAGGTGGTGCCGTAAACATGATTGATCTTGACGGGGAAGGAACCTTGCCCTTCCGAGGCCTTTGACTGGTTGGACTGGTCTGCCTGCGAGCCCGATCCGCAGGCGCCTAGGAAGAAGAGGGCGCTTGCCAGTACCAGGATGATTGCGATAGTGCGCTTGAATCGAGTGAGGGAAAGGAATGGTCGAATGTGCATGTGGTTCCTTTGATCGTGCTGTCGAATTGGCATGGTGCACCAGAGCCAGGTACCAGATGTAGCATCGGCGCGACGGGAAGAAAAGAGTTGATTTCCTTGGCTGTGTGTGTTAAACGGAGCATACGCAAGGCCGACAGGCAAATGCCGACCATAGAGTCTTTGAAATCAAAGCCGTGGGTAACCTAATGAATTTAGGCTTCTCTGCTGCTCAGTAGCTGATCTCCAACCACTTCAGTGTGGCGTAGATAAGAGCCAATGGATCCCACGGAGGTTTCAAGTGAACATCATTGGAAAAGGTGCTCGGCAGGGGGTGGATGATTCCCGGCGAGCACCGTCGTATATCAAGGTCTTTCAGGGAGGCTAGTACTTAATTTTGTCCCAGATTCATAAAACGCTCAAAGACGGATGCAAGCTTATCAATGTCTCTGCTCTGACAAGATTTTATCCTTGATGGAAAGGCTGTATGTGCTTGAATGACATACAAAGTAAACAACCATCCAGTTCCGCCTCTGCTGCTGTTCCTTCGCCCGAATATCCGACATCGTCATCACCCCATGTATCATTCTTCTTTGAATATTTTTTTGAAGATCAACTGTGTCATTATTTCATCGAGTTGTTTCGCTGTTTGCTCTGATTCAATCAGTGTTCCAAGTTCGATATTTCCTTCTTGTCCGTGGTATGACAGATTTGCCGATGTAATCAAAGTCTGTTTCATATCCGTAGAAATGACTTTGGCGTGCAAAGCTGCCATCTTATCTTTCTCATTGCTGTAGTCGTAGATCTTGAGGAAGTGACCCTTGTACCGAAGCAATTTGTCTGCTTCTGGCTGTTTCGCGATGTTGTTGATAAAGAACTTGACGAAAATTCCTTTCAGGCTTTTGTCAATAATGATGTCTGTAAGTTCCGAGAAATACGAGGAAAGCGCGTATCCGGTAATCAGAATGTTTCTTTTTGCTCCTTCGATCAATGATCGGACAACGGTCATCGTCGGTTTTGCGCGAATTCTGAACGACGGCGGTGCTGTCACGACAAGCGAGACTCTGTCAGCGCTTTCTGTGTTCAGAGCAGACTGGATTGTCTCAGCTATTCCCGCGCAATCTATAGGTGACAAGCTTGGATGCTGTCTGCGCAGGAGGTCTGTGGCATTGTCGGTACCATTGGCGGCATCTGCCCTTATAGTGTTCAGAAGTATTTCTCTTTTTACATCTCCACCTGACACAGCTCATTCACCAGCTCCCGAAAATATGAAGTCTCCTCCCGTTCCGAAAGGGGAACCACGAGTCCTCGGTCAAGCATGCGGTTCCCATTCTCGCAAGCAGTTTCTGAAATCATGCAGCATGAATGGCATGTAGCGCCGTTTAAATTCTGTCCTGCTGGAAGCGTGTTCATGCACTCTGGATCGTTCGTGCATACCAAGGCTTCTTGGAATGCGTCCCGTATGAGGCTTGTCATCTGGTCTGCCGTACCGAGCTCCACAAGACCTCCTAGAGACCCTTCCTTGTCGGAACTTCCCGTGTAGAGCAGAACGCCTGCCATCTTATCGCCGGAGTAGATTCTTTCCCTGATTGCTGAAGAGGAGTACCCCGACGACATCGCCATCTGCTTGATGAGAAGATGGGAAAAGGTATGCATGAGGACATAAACCGCATTGCGATTCGTTGTTATCGTCCACCCTTTTGACTCACAGTATTTCCTATAGGAGACGGTATATTTTTCCGAGATTTCGCTGACTACCGGTTCATCCAGCCACTTCGCAAGCGTTTGCCTGTTGAATTCGATGAAGATTCCTTCGCCGTTTACTTCCACAGCAGGAAGCCAGCGTTCATCCCTGCCTTTTGCTAGGTAGACGACATTCGGCTGTTCGTCCGCATCAGGATCGGGAGCATCAACTCGAGTGAAGCCAAGAAGGACCTGCACTTCACGCAGTCTTGTTATGCGAATGATCCGGTTGAAGTAGTGTTTGAAGTATTCAGGCAAAGCGTCTTCCTCTGCCCTGAAATGCTTCTTGTTCGACTGATAGGTAGGATCATCATGATGCGTTATTGCCTCATACTCCATCCGCTTGATTTCCGTGAACTCTTTGATGTTATTCATGCGCCGCTCATAGGCTGCATCAAATTCCTCGCGTGAATAATCATGAAAGTACTCTTCGTAAATCTGCTGAAGACCTTCTTCCTCAGTGCCTAGGAGTCTTACAGCCATCTTTTTTGCCTGTTCAATATCCCGAAGATGCTCGTCTACCAGGTTGTACAGGGGGTTGATCCACGGCGGAATGGATATGGCACTTCGGGTCACAGCAAAGTACACGTTCGATGCGCCTCGTTGTGACGGGATGACTGGTTTCTCGCAATGTTCGTTTCCGCTATGTGGTCGGAATGGGTGCATGCCGCGGCAAGACAGCCCCTCGAAGTTTCCGGCCTGCGTGGCCCCGCTCATGCTTCTGTGTATGCCGCAGGAGCACTTCACCCACATATCCGACAGCGTGGACGTATTTCCGGTGGAGTACATTCTCATTTTGCCTTCGCAATGAGTATTCCCGCGATGAACCCACCATTTCCACGGAAAATCTGATATGTGCCCGTTTTCGCAGATTGTTATGAAACGGGCAGGATAGGCACGCCAGCCGCAGTCGGGGCAGCTAGCGCCATATTTCAGATATTTGTCAAGATCATTGTCGATACCCTCTCTTGCGTCAAAAAGTCTCCCACATTTGATGTTGGAGCAAACATGCCAGTAAGGAAAAGTAACGACAGGTATGTCATGTGCGGAGGTAGTTCTCGGCGTATAGAAGGCATCGACGTTCAGGTAGGATGCAAGCCGACCGTCTATTATCCTCTTTCCTTTATCCCTCCAGTACGGGATATCAAGAATAGTCACAGAGTCTTTGACGGCATCTACAACTGATCCCGGTCCAAAAGTTGTGATGATCTGATTCGGGCGCAATTCGCCGAGTTTGTTATTGTAGTATCCAGCCATATTAGTCCTCCGTGTAGTAGTAGTACATATTTGCTGCGCTTTCCACATCGCGCATCGATCGTAAAGTAGGCTTTTCGCTTTCGATATGAAGTTGTTCATATCCGTTCATAAGCCTGCTATATTTTTCGGTTCCTAAAACGTAATAGCGAAGAGGCCTGTCGTCCTGCGTTGCCTTTGACTTCCACCAATCGATAAATTGGTCAATTTCTTCATTCGTATCAGCTCTCGCTGATGGCTTGACAATCCTTATCCGGTCAAGAATCATCATCTTCACAGCATTGATTTGATCCTGTGACAGAGAATTTATTGCCGCGGCATCCTTGTTGTCAGCCATTTCCGGGTATAGAAGTCTTATCGCGGAAATAACAAGTGCATGTAGAACACGATCACGTGCTCTTGCAGAGAACGGAGTGGCAGTTGTCCCTTCGACAAACCTGTAAAGCTGCGCATGGTAGCCAGTGAAGTTCTCGTAATGCGAAAGGTCCCGCGGACGGTATGCGTTATACAGTGTCACGACGAGTCCTGGGTGAGCACGCCCTATACGGCTTGTCGCTTGGATGTATTCGGAGTTCTGCTTCGGCTGACCCGTAACGACCATGAGTCCAAGCCGGTCTACATCCATGCCAGCTGCAATCATATTCGTTGCGAGGGCTGTGTCAATGCAATCCTTTGCGGTATAGGGCAGCTCAAGCTGGTTGAGTTTTTCTGGTATTTTCCATGACGACATTCGGGATGTTATCTCGTCATTCTTATTCAGAAAACGTCGTTTCTTGCAATGGTAGCGTTTTTGAATTCGCTTGATTCTGTCAGGAATATCATCCTGCAGAAGTCGGACTGTGCCTCCAAGTTCTCGGATGCTGTTGAAATATCCAATTAAGGTGTAGTACGGATCAATGACGTCCTTGTACTTTTCTTGTAGGGAGAATGTGTAGGCTGCCTGCAGAATGATGGCATAAGTTCTCAGCAAGGCCGTCTTCATAGACTGCCCAGGAGCACAAATCCCGACATATTTCCGGAATGGATCTTCTTCGACCGGGATTTCCCGTATAAAGAAGCTGTCGCCGATCTCGAAGCCATTCGGAGGGAACTGCTTCGTTGTATTCCTGGCGTACAAGCTTTTCGCCTGATTGTCCGCGTTTTTTATTGTTGCCGTGGAGACCACGTATTTTGGCTTGATTCCATCGTGGGTACACATGTCCTCAATAATTGTTTCATAAGCACCATAGACAGTTCCAAGAGGCCCCGTGATTAGATGAAGCTCGTCTTGGATAATCAACTCCGGAGGGAGAAACGGTTTCACTGGCGTGATCTCTGCAGCAGGAAGGCTGGCTGTCTTCCTGTGTTTCGGATGTTTTACACCAATCGCAATATATCCATGGCGGCTGCACTTGCGGTCAACTCTTCCGAACAGAGCGTTCGTGTTCACGTCCCACGGCAGCCTTGCGAACTTGTCGACTGTTGACAAGACGATAGTCGGACATTTTGCGTAGATTTCTTCATCAACCAAGTATACTGGAATCGGGATACGCTCTCTGGTATTTGGATATTTATAGAACTTGCAGTGCTTGTCCGAGCAATATATTTCTACGGATTTCTCGTCTGGCAAGATATAAAAATCGTCCTTTGTGAGGGGTCTGCCACAGAGTGGGCAAGTAAGAAGCTGCTTGTAAAGCAGATTTTTTTGGCTTTGTGTCTCGTAAGATTTTCCCGGCCTTTCTTTCAAGTCTTCGAACTTGTTTGGAGTCACCCCACCTCCGACCCAGAAACCGATGCTGATTGGCTCCGATCCGTAACGGGGATAGCTTTTCTGCCTGACAAGCTCTGCGGCGACAACCATCCTTGTGATGCGGTCACGCTGCTGTGTCGTTAGCAGTCTAAGCGTGTAACGCAAAATGATGGTCACACCGCCGTCATGATTGTATTTGTCAGCATCAGAAGCTCTCAGACGTCTATTGGCGATAGTGAAGGCCATAAGTCCAAGGTAGGCCTCCGTCTTTCCGCCGCCGGTCGGGAAGTAGAGTAGGTCGACGATTCTCCGCTCAGGATCTTCAGGATGCACGATGCCCCTGAGATTCATCAAGATAAAGGCAATCTGGAACGGTCTCCAGGCGAACTCGTTCTTTGGGTTATTTGGGTCGAGAAACTCTTCGAAATTGCATTCGATGCCTTTTCCATGCTTCTTCGCATAGTTCTTGATGCTGTTCTGCATGAAAATCACGCTGTTCATGAAGCTGAACGCTTCAAAAGAAATCTCGTCGGTCTCAATGATCTGGATGCCGTCCCGGATTCTTCGCAGTGCGTCTCGGCAGTGGTCGATGACGAGATTCCCGACCTCCCCCTGGAATTCCTGATCATTCATCCTAGGGCTGCTTTCCAGCGTTTCTTTAATCCAATTCTCGTATGAGTCGGCAAGCGTGTTCAGCTTGTGTAGCGTATCCTCCTTTTTACCTTTGGCTGCCATCTGCCAAGTCGAAAAATATTCAGAAGAAAAGTCCTTGAGTGCAGCACTGACACCGGGATACTCATATTCCGGAATGAATGCAGATTCAACATAATTGGTTCGGCTGTTTACAGTATTTCCCCATACGGCCGCGCAACCTCTACCGCGTCCCATGATGGGTCGCTGTTCGAAGTAGAACTCATCAGTCGCAAGAACATTCCTGCAGATGTGTTCGGCGATGAACACCGCCGAACCGTCTTCCGCGTGAGCTTTGATTCCTACCTGGAACATCAGTCCCTCGACGTCGCTGGACGGATTGCTCCTCTTGTTCACAACATAGGCAGTAATGAGAGAATACCCGTCCTTCAGCGGGATGCGCGACACATGGACATGTACATTTGAATCCTGCACAAGCGGGTAGTCCTTTGTGCGCCCGAAGTCACTGAACTTTACTTGGACGGTTTCCTCCTCCGGGATCCTCTTGTAAACCGCGTGGCTGTGTTCCTTTCCGTCCTTGTCGATGTTCTTTTCGGTTGATTTTGTATAGTCTCCCCACGTCACATTCAGGCAGATGCAGTCGAGACTGCTTTCCAGGTAGAAGCTGATGCCGATGGATGACGGCAGCTCGAATTTCGTAGTGGATATCGGCTCATTGTCGTCATCCTTACCTGAAGTAAAGTCCTCGCCTTTGTCGTGATCAATGTCAGCTTCGATTTCCTGCTCGTTCTCGTCTGGTGCATTCTCATCATGTTGCGGTTCGAGCTTGCCGACAAGGTATGCGTAGCGCGGATTCTCATCCAGCTTTTCCTCCGAAGAACTTGGGCCGATCAGGTCGGTTCGGATTGCGTCTATAATTTTCTGCCGTACTTCGGCGTACTTAAATCTGTTAACCATTAGTCCTCCTTTACGGAATGTGTTGTTCCGAGGGTTTATTTGTTGGTGTTCCCGGGATGAATATTGTCAGGGGAGAGCCGGTACTCCCATGTTGTTTGATCCTGATTGGCTGTCGCTGCGAGGCTGCGCCACTGGACGCCTTCACACGCCTTAGAAGCAGTCTTCTTGTTATTGACTTCATTGAGTGCTCTGGCATCAACCGTGTATTTCACGGTCGTGGTTGCCAGGAGAGAGTTAGGGCTGTACCATTGAGAGACTTTCCAGAACATGCTGAGCTGATTCAACGGTTGCTTGATCAAGCCGAACATGTTCGGATCTTCCTCAAGAATGATGAAGAACAATCTCTCCGTTCTGGGTTTGTAATGGGTGTAGGTGCAGCTTTCAAATTTGATTCTTACCCACTTGTGCCTCATTCCATGTGCAACTGTCGCTGTAGCAACACTTCCAACAGAAGAATCCAATATAAACTCGTCTTCATTGGTGGCTATTTTTAGAGCTTTCATAATGAGCTTTCCCGATTTTGGGGTTGCGAACTAATTCTTCTTCCGGTCAGGGAATAGCTTTTTTCAACCTTTGCCTGCCTGATATGACCTGCATTACTGAGTTTCTCTGTTTTCAATCCCTCGATTTTGGGATAAATGAGTGTGTAATTATGGCCAAGTGAGAATTGTTTAGAATCATTGTTGCCGTTATTGATTGATCTCCAAGTAACAGTAACTATGAAACACGTTCTTACAAAGATCTCATACATAAGAACCCTTAGGTTAGAAGACCTCGTTATCGTCTAAGGAAATCCAGATACCCATCGTCTGCTAACAATTTTATGCAGTAGAGCGAGATGGTCTTGCATCATGAATAACCAAATAATATGATACATCATCATCGAATTGTTTGAATACGGAACCTTGCTGTATGGCGGATCAATAAAAAACATTTAACCGTCCAGCATGTTTCTGCTGCCCGGGTCGTCGTTTGTGGTCTCCGGATTTTACATAAGAATGCTTGGCTCGATAAGTTTCTTCTCATCGTATTTGCTGACTCAAATCAGCTCGGACTTTGCTCTTTCCTGCATGGCTGTATCGCTTAAAACTGCAGTATGATGCTAATCAGAAGAATGGGATTATCGATCTCAAGGTCCTTGTTGAACTCTGCTATTTCTCTTTCGCCTTCGGCTCTGAACTGACTATTCCGTTTATGGAACGAAGTGTGGAGCTCCTCGAGCTTCTTCTCCTTCTGTTTCGTCTTTTTTCTGATGTCCATCTTTTCGTAAATATTGTTTGAGGCCCGCTCTTCAGTGTGGAGAGTCTCGACTTCCGCACTCATTTCCTGATACTCCATGACGAGCTGTTCGTTCTGGATGTGAATCCAGTTTTCGATTTTGCGTCTGTTGTATTCCCGCACAGGTTCCGTCTGCTTTTCAAGCCTATTTAGCATCTCAGAGACGAGGTTCTCATGTGCTCGCTGCAGTATTTCGTTTTCCTCGTCGGTCGGTTTGAAATAATGGATGGCAGAATCGCTGATTTTCTCCAGTTCCGGCACGAGATCGTCCTCATCAAAGTCGACGTATCTCCCCTCGTGGTCGCACAGGAGCAGCGCCGGGAAGAGGATGTCGGTGTTATTGCACATCGCGCCGAGAAACAGGTAGCCGTGTGCGCCAAAGGCCTGTTGGCCCCAGCCGTCGACCTTCCAGTACTGAGTGTCCTTGAATACCTTGGGCTGGGGAACCTTGCCCCAGTAGTCGACTTCCCGTAGATAACGGTCAATGTCCTTTTTCCTTCCCTCGAGGGCCTGCTTCTTTGCGCCGCTACTTTCCGTGATCAGGATGTCGCGGAGCTTGCGCGCCTTTTGGTCGCGCTTCGCGTTCAACTTCCTGTCAAGCTTATCGAAAGCTTTATTGAATTCAGCGGTCGTATTGCAACGCTGATAGATGTCCAGCACTCTTTTCTCGAAGCTTGTGCCGGATTCCAGTGCACCGAGCGCAATGTCAGAGGCGCCGAACATGCCTTCGAACAGTTCAAACTTTTTTGACAGTATCTCGTAGACGCGCCTATCTGCCTCGTTCTGTGTGTTTAGCAGGTTGATGGCGACCACGTCGTTCTGTTGTCCGTAGCGGTGGCAGCGACCGATCCGTTGCTCGATCTTCATCGGGTTCCAAGGCAGATCGTAGTTGATGACCGTATTGCAGAACTGCAAGTTCAGACCTTCGGAACCGGCATCGGTGCTAATCAGTATCTTCGCGTTCTCTTTGAAATAGTCAACAATGGCGTGCTTATATTCGACGCTCCGTCCATAGTTTGTGTTCCCGGAGTTCTTCACCTGCCATGCCTGATAGATTTTCCGAGTCACGGCATCATTGAAATCGCCGTTGAACTGGAGGATATCCTCCCCGCTGTACCCAGATCTGCGCAGCTCAGCAGCGATGTATTTCTGTGTCCGCTTTGACTCCGTGAACACAACAGCCTTTTGTGCTATGCCATGAGCCCTCTGATACGAGAAACCAATCTTAAGTGCCTGTTTCAGAGCGGTGACTTTGGAGTTCGTCTTAATGCGCTTCGCCACATCGATGATCGCATTGACCTCGTCCATTTCATTCTGAATGCATGCCTTCTGCGCGGCGGTGTCTTCATCTTCGACTTCTTCAAAGCCGGATTCATCGATCTCGTCCTCGACAAAGCTCCAGAAGAGATCGAAGCCCTCCTGCGCGTCAGCTGACTTCGTGCCCTCATACAGCTTTTCGAGCCGCTTCTTCAGTACCTCGAATGTCTCGACTAAGGCGAAGCTGGATGAAGCCATGAGCTTACGGATAACAAGAATGACCAGCCCGCGGTTGGAGGCCGGTATGGAATACAGGTTCTCCTTCTTGAGAAACTGATTGACCCGTTCATACAGCTCGATCTCGTCCTGTGACAGTTCGAAATCTACGGTCTTGCAGATTCTCTTTGCAAAATGCATATAGTCTGCAACGTCTTTCCGAAGAGTTCTGTATAGCACCGGTGCAAGTTTGCGCTTTAGGTCGTCGTAATTCTCGTTCTTCATGTACCGCTGCCGGAACACCTGCTCTGAGCCGAAGATTTTCGGATCGATGAAGGAGATCAGTCCGTATAGATCCATGAGCGAGTTCTGCAGCGGGGTCGCGGTCAAAAGAATCTTTGGAATTCCGACAGAAAGATTATATAGTCTCTTCGCGCGCTTCGTACCGTTCAGGTTACGCAGATTGTGTGCCTCGTCGATAATAAGGGAATCCCATTTCACATCAGGGAACCGTTTCATCAACTTCGACGAGTAGTCGTAGGAGGTAATCACAATCTGGGAATTCTGCTTGTCAGCAAGCTTCTCGTGCCAGTTCTCCGCGTCATGTTCTAACGTGAGCCTGTCCAGGATCACGGACTTCATATCGAATTTGTCTTCAAGTTCCAGCTCCCATTGCTTGCGGAGGGAGGCGGGGAGCACTATCAGAATCTTTTTCGCTCCAGATTCCTGCATGTAGCGCAGGACGAGTCCCGCTTCGATTGTCTTTCCAAGTCCAACCTCGTCAGCAAGCACTATGCCGCCCGTTTTTATTGCGTCGATGGCAGCGCAGAAGGCGTTGGCCTGGTGAGGGTTCGGATCAATATGGGATTCGTTTGCAAGAAGAAAGTGGAAAGGTGATTTTTTCAGTTCCATGCGCTTGAACCTGCTGTACTGCTCGAGGATCAGGTTTCCGTTTTTATCGCTGTCCATTAGTGTCCTCCCCCTGAAGCTGTGCGAGAATTCCTTCTGCAATGCCTTTTGCCATCAGGGGAGGCACGGCGTTGCCGATCTGCACAAACTGTGATGTACGCGACCCCTCGAAGTAATAGCTGTCGGGGAATGACTGTATGCGTGCCGCTTCCCGCACAGTGATGGACCGATGCTGGTTGATATCCGGATGGATGAAGTAGTGGCCGTCCTTGGAGAGGTGCGCCAGTATCGTGTGGCAGAAGTGCTCGTCTCCCTCGACTATCTTGAAGCGGTCGATGAAGGAGCGCCGGTTCCTATGCGTCTTCAGTTCCTCGGGCAGGTCGTTGTAGTTGAGACGCTTATGCCCGTCGTTCCACAGCTCTATAACTCTTTCATATATCCTTATGTCCCGCTCGATGTTCGGTCGGCAGTTCTGAAGGGTCAGGACGTCGTCTTTCGTCCGGATGCCGGTCTCAGTCACGTATCTGCTCGGCCTTGTCTTTGAATAGGTGTTATTGCTTTCGCCGGGATGCAGTTTCGGAAGGTCCGTGAACAGGTCGTTCACCACGGCATCCGACTTTTTCCTCACAAAGTCCGGGTATGCCAGGCCGCTGTTTTTGAGCCAGCCGACGATGATCATTCTCCGCCTGTTCTGTAGGACGCCGAAGTTCTGTGCGTTCTGCTCTCGGCATTCGATTTCGTATCCGACGCGCTTGAGGTACTTCTGCAGGTTCTTCCAGATGGTGCCGCCCTGGGCTGTCTCGATGCCGGTCACGTTCTCGAATACGAACATGCGCGGCTGGTATTTCTTAAGGAATCGTCCATACAGCTTATACAGGTAGTTGCGCGGGTCGTCCTCCATCGGGGTCCCCATGTGGCTGCTCTGTGCTCTGCCGACGATAGAGTAAGCTTGGCAGGGCGGGCCGCCAACAATCACGTCTATATTCTTAATGCCGCGCATCTTTATGACGCCGTCGATGGTCTTGAAGACGGAGGGAAGTGTCTCATTCGACAATGTCTGGTTGATAACAGTCTTTGTCACGGTTGCAGGGATCTGCTTCATGAACTCGTTACGGTTGATTTTCTTGGATAGATATTTTTTGTAAAGAGCGAGATTGTCAGTGTTCTTCAGATAGTAGTATGCACTGCGGGTTTCAAGCGTCTTTGCGGCGTACTTGTCCATCTCGACATGCGCAATCGGCCTGAAGCCTGCCTGAAGGAATCCCTCGGACAGGCCTCCAGCCCCCGCGAAGAGATCTATAAAATTGCAGTTACTCTGCTTATCCGCCCGTAGCATGCATTTTCCTTACAATCTTTGTTTCAATTACCGTACGGTATGGATACGACCTGTACGTTCAAATGAGACTGTCGGTCATCTTTTTTCCTGCATCGTGCCTTGTCCCGAGGAAATCCTTCTTTTCTTATATCTTATTAACACGGATATTGCCGACTAGGGCAGTTCTGGCCAGCAGTTCCGAGACCGCTTGGGGCGTAAAGAGCTCAGCGTCGGATTTGCCTGTCCGAGAAGAGTACACGTCCGTTGGAGATTCATAAGCATCACCGGAGGTGTCTATCTGAGCATTGTCATCTGACCCAAGCTGGATGCCACCAATAGCGCGTAGCAGTCTATGGAGATTCTTGTTGCGGTTGACCAGGGTGGGGCCGAGTTTGTTGCTGTCGATGTCCAAGCCGTCGAAATGTCCTCTGAAGTTATCTTCACTAGCTGTCCTAAAACTGATCTATCAGTATTTTTGAATATTCTGTACAGAGGCTTGTTCAGAATTTCAGCCAGAGGAGCATTAGTCTGTATCTTGGCAAACAGACCAAAAAGAAGA
This sequence comes from Bifidobacterium sp. ESL0819, assembly GCF_052606245.1. Lineage (NCBI taxonomy): Bacteria > Bacillati > Actinomycetota > Actinomycetes > Bifidobacteriales > Bifidobacteriaceae > Bifidobacterium > Bifidobacterium sp. ESL0819. Next base: position 498,826 of record NZ_CP199587.1, on the reverse strand, counting down.
ATGGGAAACTCTTTTCTACTGCCTTGTTGCTGCCGGAGTTCTGTCTGCTTGTCAGACAGCTGTGCATAGTCAAAATAGCTATTGCATGCTACGTGTTTGGCTGCATTAAATAGTCGCTCAGATTTTCTGATATGGACTAGTAGAAGAGCAGTCTAAGAATGTAGGACTTGAAACCAAGGCCGTCCATAAAAGCTCGCAACTCGTTGGCCGTTCTTAAGATGGTCTTGTGCAGTTCTGCACCGTTGACTCTCCTTGGTATTTGGCATTCTTTGTGTTCTAGGTGCTCCTGTATGTACGATATTCGATAGATAATGAAGCCATCGGTCAGACCGTACTTATTAACAGTCTCAGTATTTGTTTATTGATCTCGACAGAGAATGATCAAATCAATCAGTCTGATAAAGCCGGCAGGAATAGCATGGTTGCCTCGACTTAATAGCTGTGTGAGAATTCGTTCCTGCTCCTTTATCTTTCTTTATTTTCGGTCTTTAGTCTGGCTCCTGCCACACGGAAACGAATAGGAGCTGACCATGCGTTACATATTGCGGACCGAGGGGCTGACCAAGGTCTTCAGCCACGGGCAGAGGGCCGTCGATCAGGTGTCCCTGCATGTTCCTGAGGGCGGGGTCTACGGGCTCCTGGGCCCAAACGGGGCTGGCAAATCCACCACCCTGAAGATGGTCACAGGCATGCTGCACCCCACTGGCGGATCCATGATTTTGGATGGGCACCCCTGGTCGCGGCAGGACCTCTACGACATCGGCGCCCTGATCGAGCAGCCGCCCGTCTACCCCAACTTGACGGCCCGTCAGAACCTCAAGGTGCGCACAACCCTGTTTGGCCTGCCTGATGAGCGGATCGACCAGGCGCTCTCCATTGCCGGGCTGAGCGATACGGGCTCCAAGAAGGCTGGGCAGTTCTCCTTGGGTATGAAGCAGCGCCTGGGGATAGCCAACGCCATTCTGACCAAACCCCGTCTGCTGATCCTGGATGAGCCCACCAACGGGCTGGATCCGCTGGGCATCGAGGAGCTGAGGGGGATGATCCGCAGCTTCCCGCAGCAGGGGATGAGCGTGATCGTCTCCAGCCATATCCTCTCCGAGGTGTCAATCCTGGCGGATCATGTCGGCATCATCGCCGACGGTCGCTTGGCCTACGAGAATGAACTGCACGCCGGAGAGGACCTGGAGGGGCTGTTCATGGACGTGCTCAGGAGGTCGCGATGAACGAGATGAATGCCAACCAATTCGACCAGCAGGATACGGCTACTTCAGACGCCCGAGTCGTGAAAAAGGCTGGAACACAGGGTGAGAGCATTTCCTTTGGCAGGATCCTGGCAGCGGAGATCATGAAGGGCCGGTCGGCCGCACCCAGGCGGATGGCCTTGGCCTTTCCTCTGGTGCTCATTATTATTGTGGCGTGCTTCGCGTTCGGGCTGCATGTCTGGATGCCCTCCTGGGTCAACTACTGGTATGTCCTGCTTCTTCCGGCCATGACTGCCCTGATAAGCGTCGCCGTGGCGAACATTGACGGCAAACAGCAGTGGAGAACCACTCTGGCCCTGCCCGCCGCGCCCGCTCTGATCTGGTGGGGCAAGATCGTCTACTGTCTGCTTCTGGTCGGCATCGCCACCCTGCTGGCTCTGGGTCTGCCAGCACTTATAGTCGCCGTTTCCTGGGTCGAGGGTCCCTCCCTAGTCGACTTCGTAGTCAGTGCCCTGATGCTGGTCCTGGCCTGCTCCTGGATGATACCGACGGTACTGGCACTGACCGCCCGGTTCGGTGTTCTGATCGGATTCGGTCTGCCTTACATGGTGGACCTGCTGGTCTCGATCACCTTCTGGGGAAACCAACGGCTATGGTCCTTCCTGCCGCCTGCCGCCATGATCAACCTGCCGGTGCCCTTCATGAAGGTCATGCCTGATGGCGTGCCTCTAGAGACCGAGGACAACAGCCCGATCAAGGCTGCGCTGTCTGTCTTCGGCGGGCAGAGTCTGACGGCCTTGGTGGTCTGCCTGGTCTGGTTCCTGCTCCTGTCCGTCCTGACAGGAATCTGGTTCTCGCGGAAGGAGACCAACTGACATGACTGGAATGACAGTCGGCCGGGTTGTGGCCTCTGAAATCGTGCGATTGCATGGATCTGTGCTTATCGCCATCCATGTCGTCTGCGGACTGGCGGCCGGCCTCATCTGTAGCGCCTACTTCGCTGCAGCTCCCTATGATCCTGGTCTGGAGACTGATGCCTTCTTCCAGGTCTTGGGCGCCTTCATGCCCCTGATGGCCGCCATCGTCGTTGCCATAAACATCGAGACTGAGCGTGAGGCTGGCGACATGGCCAACCTTCTGGGGATTCCCAGCCGCCGTCTGGGTCTGGCAGCCAAGATCCTGGTGCTTTGGCTTCTGGGGTTGCTGGCTCTGGCCTTAGCGGCTTTGGCATACTGCCTACCCATGGCTTTGGCAGGCGGAGCGGGCGCACCAATCTCGGCCGTCGCGCTCGCCACTTTGGGCATGGCCGGTGGTTCCCTCTGCCTCTACCTTTTCTCCATCGCTCTGGCCCTGCGCTTTGGCAGAAACACGACCATCGCCATTGGGGTCCTGGGCACTGGGATATCCATCAGTTCCCTTGGCGGCCTTTTCAATGGTCTGTACGGCCGTACTTTATCCGGTGTCGAGAGCACTCCTGGGATCAGCCAGTGGATACCCTTCACCTGGCCTACCAGGTTCGGTTCCCTGGGAATCGAACAGGCTCTGGCCTTGACTATGCCGGGAGGGGAAGGTCTGCGTGCTTCAATCGGCGTGACGGCTCTGGACAATCTGGTCCCCTGCCTGGTCCTCACCCTGACCTTGGGCCTGACCCTTCTGCTCTGGATCGGCAGGTTCGAGGATCGGCGCAAGGTCAGCGATTAGACTGGATTGCAGGGCCTCCGTCCGTGAGAAATCTGTCCTAGGAATCAGGCCTGCAAGACACCTGGCCCACAAGGCGTTCATTCTCGAAAGCGGGTGGGCTGAGTCTGCAAGCGCAGAAAAGGAGCCAATCGTGGCTGACGTGCACGCCGAAGGTTCCCCCGGGAGCAATCGGCATCGGGCATCCATCCTGGTGGTGGACGACGATACAAGGATCACGACCCTGCTGATGGCTGCCCTGTCCAAGGACGGCTATGCCGTGACTGTGGTCAACGAGTCGCGGAAGGTCGTAAACATGGACCTGTCTTCGATCGACCTGATCCTCTGCGATGTCATGATGCCCCACTTGGACGGCTTTGCCCTTTTGACTTTCATCAGGGAACGGGTATCCTGCCCGATCATCTTCCTGACGGCCAAGACTGACGAGGACAGCGCGGTCCTGGCTTATGGCCTGGGCGCCGACGATTACATACGTAAGCCTTTCGGCATTGCCGAACTTCGAGCCAAGGTCAGGGCGCGGCTGTCTCAAGGCAGTCGTCGCGGGCGTCCCCTCCTGCATTTCGGCCCCTTGGACATGGACCTTCAGGCGCGGCAGATCAGAGTGGACGGGCGCAACGCCAATCTGACGGATGCAGAATACCGCATATGCGCCCTGCTGGCAGAGCATCCAGGGAGGGCCTACGCGCCCATGCAGATATGGGAGGCCTGCCTGGCTGCAGAGGATGATCCGGCAGCCGATGATACGGACAGCGATGCCACGGCTGCTGTCAGAGTGCATCTGAGCAATGCCCGGCGCAAGCTTAAGGCCCTGGGGGTGGACCCCATTAGGACCATCTGGTCGGTGGGTTACCAATGGGTGGCCTGACCGACGGCGTGCCCGAATCACCGATGGAACCGAGCATCAACGGCAAGAGCCGGCCAAGCCGCAAGGGAATGCCCATCGTTCTGCTGATCATCAGATATTTTCTCTATGTTCTGCTGATTCTGGCTCTGTTGTTCGCCGGCATTTATATGGTCTGGATAAACCTGGGGGCCAGGGGTGACATCTTCTGGGCCAACTATGGCGAGCAGCATCTGGAGAAGGTGGGGCAATCCATCGGCCGTTCGGCCGCTATTGACGAATCCTTGATTCCCGCAGCCTATTGGTATCGAACCTATGACCACCAGGGGCATCCTACGGGGGGAGATATGAAAGGCGGCATGGCTGGCGAGGCCGACCAGCTGGCTGCCGACCACTGGGAACATAGGGCAGCTAAGCCATCGGAAGAGCGAGGAAAGAAGACGGGGCGGCCCCTGGCCACTCGCGCGAAGCCGGATGCGACCTACGCCGTCTATGCCACAGCTGATGGGCGGCCATGCGTCCTGGCCTATCGGGTTCAGCCGCAGTGGGCATCCAGGCAGGACCGTGACCGCTATCCCAATCCTCAGAACCTTCTGCTCACGTCTTACGGGTTGGCTTTGCTGCTCACCCTCTTGTTGGTCGGGTTGCGGGCGGCCCATGTCATATCATCCAAGCTCAAGGTCTTCAACCAGGTGGCTGACGATATAGGGCGGCAGGATCTGGATGCCTCCCTACCCCGCAGCAACGTGCTGGAAATCAACCGGGTGCTGGAATCCTTCGACAGGATGCGCGCCACGCTGAAGGAATCTCTGGAGAAGACCTGGACGGCCCAGGAGTCCCAGCGTCGGCAGGTGGCGGCGCTGGCCCACGACCTGAAGACGCCGCTAACCATCATGCGAGGCAACGCAGACCTGCTGGGGGAGACTGGACTCAGCCAGGAGCAGCAGTCCTACCTGGACTCCATCGAGGATGCCATCGCAGAAATGGCCGACTATGCCCGGGCCATCAGCCAGGGTTCTGTGGGCACCGCTTCTGGACGATCCGAGGTCACAACGGTTGCCTTGAGGAATATGGTCGACAACCAGGCCCGGGGTTATCTAAGCGCTAGGGGTCTGCGGCTTGAGAGTGAAGACCGCCTGGGTTCCGACACTGGTCAGATTTCCGGTAATTCCGCTGACCTTGTCAGGGCGATTATGAACATCGTTGCCAACGCAGCTGACTATTCTCCGGACCAAGGCCTGGTGAGGCTGACTTGGAGGCTGGAGGATGGCCAGGAGGGCAGGCGAGCCTTGGTAGTAACCGTGCGTGACCAGGGTCCAGGATTCAGCAGCCGAGCTCTGGTTCATGCCACGGAATGGCTCTATCAGGCCGATAGCAGTCGGCACGGCTCCGGCGGTCACCATGGCATCGGCCTGGCTGCGGCCCGGTCAACTGTGGAGAGTGCAGAAGGTCATCTGACCCTTGGAAATGCTACCGATGGCGATGGCGCAGTAGTCACTGTATCTTTTCCAGTGCAGTGAATTCAGCAGAGTTGATGCCGTTCACGGCAAACTTGGTGTCTGGTCAAGAATTACATAGTGCTAAAGACCAGGAAATAGTGTCAATCGTGGACCGATAATTATAAAACATCAATCTTTTAGTAATCACTTTAGTAATTGATTACTAAAGTTTGCCATTCTTTAGTATTTCTCCGTGACCTTGCCTGTCAGGCCTTGTTTGCCGAAGATCTGGCCAAGGGTCAGGTTGAGGAGCTGAATGCACGTAGGTTGGCAGGTTAGAGGAAGAGTAGCCCAACTTGCTGCTGGATTGTTCTATCCGTCAACTGTGGGAGGAGTGGCTCTCCGAATTGAGCCATCGGCAATCGACTGTGCCGACAAGCATGGGAAGTCGCCACAACGTCTTGTGCTCATCGGTATGAAACGCATGCTGCTTCGCCTCGGAGCAAAGGTCTTGACGACTTCGGTCATCTCTATGTATATTGTGAATTCAACTTGGTAAACATCCACGCAGCGTTTTGGCCTGGCCGCCTTTGATTTCTTTCAGCAGGCCCCCGAAGCGTTGACTACTCCGTGGCATAAGCAGGAGAGTGGCATGACTGGGTTGACCAGCGACTCCAAGCATGAACAATCAACAGATAACAGCATGACCCCGGCTGCAGGGCAGGACTCTGGGCAGAAGAGCAGGGTGGATGATCCCGTCCTCAAGGACCCCTCTACAGTAGGTGTCGATCAGGTTGCCCTTGCTCTGGACGTGGATCCCAACCAGGGTCTGGACGAGGCCGAAGCGGCTCGTCGATTGGAACAATTCGGCCCCAACGAGCTTGCTGGGGCGCCTCCTGTTCCCGCGTGGCGGAAGTTTCTCCAACAGTTCAAGGATCCTTTGGTCTATCTGCTCCTGGCAGCCACGGCCATTTCGCTAGTGGCCTGGGTGGTGGAGCGCTCGCACCCGGCAGCCGGAGGCGGCGAACCCCTGCCCTTTGATGCCATCGTCATCATGATCATCCTCATCCTTAACGCCGCCCTGGGATACGCTCAGGAGGCCAAGGCCGAGCGGGCGGTGGACGCCCTGGCGAGCATGACGGCCCCGCGTGCCTCGGTTCTGCGCGATGGCCAGGTGGTCAGCCTGGAGACCAGCAGGATTGTCCCCGGCGATGTTGTGGTTCTGGCTGAGGGTGATTCGGTCGGTGCTGACGGAAGACTGTTCCAGGCTGCGGGCCTGCGAGTGGCCGAGGCGTCGCTGACCGGTGAGTCTCTGCCGGTAGGCAAGCGGCCCGGTCGGCTTGACCAGCCCAAGGCTCTGGGCGACAGGACCAACATGGTCTTCAACGGTACCGCAGTCACCCAGGGTACTGGACGCATGATCGTCACCTCCACCGGCATGGATACCCAGGTCGGGAAAATCGCCGGCATGCTGGCTGATACCCAGGAGGAGCCCACTCCCCTGCAAAAGGAAATGGCCAGGGTCTCCAAGCTTCTCGGCCTGGCTGTCTGTCTGATTGCGGTCCTGGTTCTGGCGGCGCTGGCTCTGATGGAAGGCTTCCAGACAACCCAGGACCTGATTGATTCCCTGCTCATGGCTGTATCCCTGGCCGTGGCTGCTGTGCCGGAGGGGCTGACGGCCATCCTGACCGTGGTTCTCGCCCTGGGCGTGCAGCGCATGGCCAAGCATCATGCCATCGTCAAGAAGCTCAGCTCGGTTGAGACGCTGGGTTCGGCATCGGTCATCTGCTCTGATAAGACGGGGACGCTGACCCGCAATGAGATGACCGTTGAGCGGGTGGTTGTCCCCTCGGGACAGGTCCGACTCACTGGCACCGGGTACGCTCCTGAGGGAGCCATGCAGCCGGTCGAGGCCAGTGGGTCAGATGATCAACAGCTGACGGACGCCATCGATTCATCTCTGGTTGAAGCGGTTGAAGAGACTCTGATGGTCGGGACCATCGCCAACGACGGAGACCTTCACTGGCAGGCGGACCAGGCCAAACCGAATTCCCAGACCCAGTCTGGATCGGGGCAGGGTCACTGGCAGATTGTCGGCGATCCCACGGAGGTCTCGTTGATTGTCGCCGCTCGCAAAGTCGGAGCCGATGCCAAGGCTGATGGCTACCGCCGTCTGGCCGAGATTCCCTTCACATCGGAGCGCAAGCTCATGTCGGTCCTGGCCGCCCCGAATGGTGGCGACGAAGTGCGGTCGCGACTCTTCTGCAAGGGTGCTCCCGACGTGCTGCTTGGCCGATGCGACCGGATTCTCGAGAGCGGCCAGGTCAGGCCTATGACTAGTGCCGATCGAGAGAGGATACTTGCCCAGGTCAGCAGTCTCTCGGCGGATGCCTACAGGACCCTGGGACAGGCCTTCCGGCCTGTATCCGACCAGGAACTGTCATCGCTGACCGAAGCTGGTGAGGGGGAGGAGCTGTCAAGGACAGTTGGGACAGACCAGACGGACCAGTTGCCTCGAATGTTGCAGCATGCTCCGGCTGTCCGCCTGTCTGCCGACAAGGTGATCCAGGAAAGCGCCCATCTGGAGAGCAATCTGATCTGGACGGGTATGGTCGGCATCATTGATCCACCCCGCACCGAGGTTTGTCATGCGGTGGACCAGGCCCATAAGGCCGGCATCAGAACGATCATGATCACCGGCGACCATCCGCTTACTGCGGCCAGAATCGCAGGGGACCTGGGCATCATCAAACCCGGCCAGCCGGCCTGCACCGGCGAGCAGTTGGATGCCATGGACTCGGACCAGCTTCGGGAGACCACCTCCAAGGTCTCCGTTTACGCCCGCGTGGCCCCCGAACACAAGCTGAAGATCGTCGAATCGCTCCAGGATCAGGGCAAGGTCGTAGCCATGACCGGCGACGGCGTCAATGACGCTCCCGCTGTCAAGACCGCGGACATCGGCGTGGCCATGGGTATCACCGGGACCGAGGTCACCAAGGAGTCGGCCAAGATGATCCTGGCGGATGATAATTTCGCCACCATCGTCCAGGCTGTGCGAGAGGGCCGGGGCATCTTCGACAACATCCGCAAGTTCCTGCGCTACCTGCTCAGCTCCAACATGGGCGAGGTCTTCACGGTCTTTGGCGGGGTGGTTTTCGCGGGGCTTCTAGGCATATCGCAGCCCGGCATGGCGGGCGTGACTGTGCCGCTGCTGGCCACCCAGCTGCTCTGGATCAACCTCCTGACCGATGCGGCCCCCGCGCTGGCCATGGGCGTGGACCCACAGACAGACGATCTGATGGACCGCCCGCCCCGATCCGTCAACGACCGGGTGATCGACCGGGACATGTGGGTTGACATCATCTACATAGGCTTGGTCATGGCTGTGGTCACCCTGATTGGCATGGACATGCACCTGAGCGGCGGCCTCTTTACCGACAGGTCCGTCCAGGCGATCGGCCATGAGGCGCAGATCAGGGAGGCGCGGACCATGGGCTTCACCATCTTGGTCTTCGCCCAGCTCTTCAACGCACTGGCCTCCCGCTCCTCCCGCAAGTCGGCCTTCTTGGGGCTCTTCAGCAACCTCTGGCTCTGGGGCGCCATAGGAATCTCCATACTGCTCCAGCTTCTGGTGATCTATGTGCCCTTCCTGGGCGAGGCCTTCGACACCGTTCCCCTCCAGTCCCAGGCCTGGCTGGAGTGCATTGCCCTGGCCTCCCTGGTCCTGGTGGCCTCGGAGCTGCGTAAATTGATCAACTGGGCGGTCAGACGGATACGGGCGTGATTCCCGGCGCTTGTATAAAAATGTTTAGGATGATCTGCCCATTTTAAGGAGAGGCAGCAAGCACATCCACAATATTGATGTGATCACGCATGCCGTTAACTTCTAGTTGAATCTTGTTTGAAGCTATAAATTAAGAAAATTTCGTTGCTTTTCTCTGTCCGAGCGTTTCGGTGATATTTTGGCTCCTTGTTTATGTATGTATTTGCACAGAAGTAACTATTGGAACAATATGAAAATACCCAAGTAAAAATGACTATTAAATTGTGGGGATATTTCAAAGAAAATCTTGGTATTCTTCTACATTTCCAGTAGTAGCGAGAATATGATCAGATGTCAGCTGATGCTAGGTTTTTACATCAAGGCGAAAATCACAGCCTGTTTCAAATGGTATGTTGAAGTTTGCTCTCAGTGCGAATTTGCTATTATTCTATTTTCCGTTCAGATGTACGTGCTCACAAATTTTTGATATCGAGAAATCGCTGTGGCTTTTCGCATCAAGAGTACAAAGATTTATATAGCTTTGATGAGAAAATTAGAATGCCACTACTGGAGTTTATGATGAGAGTTCCAGTATGTGGCATGAGTTAGAGTCTTGTACGGTGTCAGACTTTGTTTTTCTTGTCAGCTAGGTGGAAATGATTTGCCTCTATTTCGTGTTATGCCATAACTTTGTAAGCAGGACATCATCGCTTGCCGGAGCCACATCTGTAATTTTATCAATTTGCGCAAAGCGTGGTACAGGGAAAGCTGTTCCTGTCAAGACTACCTGTCCTTTGCCCAATGATGGAATAGTCGCGAGGGAGGAACGATCAAGTGTTGGCATAGTATTCTCTAACATTCTTAAATCTCTGTCATTGACAAGGCGATGAATGATATAGTTATGTATTTGAGACAGGATTGTCGGTGATATGTCGGCTGGGCGCTGAGAGGCGATAGTAAGATAGAAGCCGAATTTACGACCTTCCTTGATGATTTCTTCGAAAGAACTAAGCCGATGGCTTTGCCAGTTATCGCTATTGTCGCGTTGGATGTCGCTAAGTATGTTATGTGCCTCGTCAATGATGAGATGCGAGGTTCCAGTAATTGACTGAGTATTTGATTGCACCTTTTTCTGTTCGCCATAGAGCATGTTGGCTATGAGCATAGGAAGAATGCGCTTGATTTCTTGGTCTGCGTGAACAAATGAATAAATCGTCAGAGGTTTTCTATTAGGATCCGTATTTCCAGTCTGAGCTTCCGGTACAATATCAATAACTTTATTTAACGATTTAAATCTAGTCTTCATCCGTGAAAACAAAGGACTTAAATATTGTGGATCAGTGCCATTATTCCAAGCGGTTGCATAAACTTGCTCGTAGAGGAAAAACACGTATAAGCGCTCTAGAGGGTTCAACTTAGAGAAGTTTTTTTTAATTGCCGCGCTTAGTTGCTGCCATCCTAATCTCAGCTTCCGCTCAGGGGCAATTGTTTGAGGTCCTGCATCGATCCAGTCAGCCGAATCTTTGCCCTCCTTTGGTATTTCCCAGTTACCGTTAGGATGATGTATTATCTGTTTAATTTTAGAGAGTTCAGCTGGCTTGCAATACTTCTCAGTAATTTCAATCCAGTCTTTAAACGCATCATCTCGTACAGAGTTGCCCGAGAGAATTATTTTTTCCAGTAGTCCCATGAATAATGGCATGAAGTTATCAGCTTTCTTAATTTCTCTGAAAAAATTTAATGATTTTCTGATAAACGGTCCTTGCACTCCAGGACTCGCTTCGAGCAGCATGATGAGTACGTCTGGATTGATGATGTAGTTTTCCGAGATTTTGACCTTTTTAGTCATGCCTATTTGTGTGCGTGTGTTTACATCGTAGCGTTCTATAGAATTTTCGGAGAATCCAAAAATATTTTTGTTCCGGTATTCGCCGTTAAAGTCAATGACTGTGAACTTGCTCTTCTTCAGGATACCTTTGTTGTATTTACTCTTTATTAGTTTGTAAAAGAGCGTGTGAAGGGTGTTAGATTTGCCGCTACCAGTATTACCGAATATGCCAATATGACCAGCAAAAAATGCATTTATAGGGATAAGTACTTCTGCTCGTTCCAGCAAAGCACTGCCAATAGCGATGCTATCTGTACCTGGTTCAATGGCATAAATCCTGGCAAGTTCAGACCGTGTAGTGATGTAAGCTTCGTTACCTACCATTGGAGCATATGAGCTAGTGACGGTGAACTGCTGATCTTCGATTGCGCCAAGCATTTTGACGCCGATGAGACGGTTGATGGAGTTTTTGCTGTATCTGTTGTCGAATTCGTTACTTCTAATGGTATTTTGCTGGTCTATGACCTTTTCCGAAGTAATCTTTGCAATGATCTTAACATCGTTCTGTCTGATGGTGACATATGCTCCAAGGCGTGGCCCATAGAGGATTTGACCATTGTGAATAATCTCATCATCATTAATCAGATCATAAGTGCCTATCAGCGTTCGGTCTCCTTCGACAGATATGACGACACCAATTACGTAGTTTGCCTCGTTCATGCCTATCATTCCCTAAATTATCGACTGTCATTGATCACGAGAAAAAGCTGCTGACGTTGTCGGGCATGAGCAGCCTTGTCACGGTCTTCAGGTCCAGTAGTATGCCCTTTGATGTGCTCTTGGTAACTTTGGAACATACACTAGCTAGACAGTATTTTTTGCGTTTAATTAAAAACTTAGCAACATCTTTTGGCGAGAGAATTATTAAGTTAGGGCTTAATATTTTACCAATATTCTTAGAAATTGTTCTTCTTGAATTACCTGCGCTAGATTTGCAAGTCTCATCAGAGTAGGCAAAGATACAAACTAGGAGTCCTGGATTTTGTAGTGCCCTCCGTACCATACTTGCTATGTGTTTATCTTCAAAGGAGAACCCAATAACAAATAGTATTGATTGCGGTTTATCCAGCTCGATATTGAACAAACGGAGCATCTCGAAGAAATGTCGACTCTCCATCGTATGCTGCGATTCGTATTTATCGGCTGGAACAATAAATGGCTTTTCCGTTTTGTCTACGGGGCGGTTACGCACTTCAATAAGTTCTTGATCTTTGTCTTGTGTCAATTGTATCCAATTAATGGATCCGTGTGGTTTGATAAGTCTGATCGTTGGAGTTTCGTGATTATAATTATCGAATTGTCCTCTGAGCGCTGAGGAGCGGTCATAGTTAAAGGTGTTAATATACCGCTTGAAATAGCCATTTGCTCCGTCATTGAAAAGAATGCCATAATTGTTCTGCATAATTTTATCCATAGCAGCTTCGACGTAGAGGTCATAGTTTGTGGTGAAGATGTTTGCGGATCTAGGTACTGCTCGCGAATTCGATAGGTTAAGAATAGAGATAATCATAGATATGAAACCGAGATATGCGTGAAATGTAACCTTTTCCGCGCCTGTAATCGAACCTGAGAGAAGATTAGCAGAAACACCGCGTATTGTATCAATGAGTTCATCCGGATGAAGATTGTCTGCAAGGGTTGGTATGGCAGGTTGCGAAGCCCCTGCTCCAAGAAGAAAATTCAGTCGTTTGCTATAACAGAGTTTCCGTAGCTGTTGTATATCTAAACTTAAGGTGGAATCGTTATCAATGTTTCTAGACATTTACTTTTCTTTCGTAATCATAATTCTTTAGTTTAAAGATACTTTTATTTTCTTCAACATTACATCATAATAATCAAAGGCTTAACTAGTAAAAATTATAGGCGCGCAAAAATAAGAGACAGGTTTTATTGATGATGATAATTGATTGCTATTTTTGCAAAACCAGAATTTTAGGGTATAAATATTCCATTGTTTTGGCATTATTTGTACTTTAATGCGTCTATTGATTCTCTCTAATCGATTTGTTTTTGATGGAGATTACTCAATAGTCTCTTTCCCAAATTGATCTTCTATAGAAGATGTTGAATCGACTTTAATGAGGCTCGAAACAGAGTCAGTAAACACTGGTCGTCTTGCTAATCGGTTGCACCCGATTCTAGCTAAATGCATGTTGTGGTTATAGGGATATTGTTGATAAGTAATGAATTATGTAGTCAGATGAGATGCCCTGATGACGCTTGACCAAAAGCTTCATGCGGGGGCGGGCGCGGGCAACTGTTAGGTTTTGCTTAGATTAGTCAAAATTAGGAGAGACAAAATAAATCAGCGGATAATTAGCATTCCTGGGTGGGATTTCGCTTTTGCAGTGATCTTAATAGTGGAGCCAAGCTCCCTAATAGTTTAGCGTATCCATAATTGTGCGTCGGTATGCCCGAACGTGCTGAATGGAGCATGGTGATAGTAATGATATTGTGAATTGCCGCAGACATGCGTCTTATTTCCTATAATTAATTCTTGTATGAAAAACTGATGTAGATATATGACGGTAAGAATTAGACCTTGCGTTGAGGTGGTAGTGAGGTGGAGGTTATCAGTTAGAATGCGTTTGACACGGTAGCCTGTAACTACGTATTCCAAATGAATATGCACTGTTCCCTGCTGGAAAAGAACAATCGATCTTTTGAACTTATGGTTGGGTATCATACTAACTTATATATCGTTGTGAGTATTTATCGCGCACCATTTCTTGCAGTTCATTCGAAGCATAGCGCCAAGCTATTGCGTGAGGCGATTCAAAGCTGTTCTTGCCTTACAATACGTCCATTCAATGCGCAAAAAACAGGTCCGGTACTTGTGTGGTGCCTAAAGCGGTTTAGTGCGTTTGTGCTCGCTGCACCGATAGTATTGTAGATTCTCAGATTTTAAAGCATGTTTGCGGTCTGATGCACGCATCAGCTAGTGGCAGTGTATGCTATACGTGTTTTTCCTCTATCGGGGAAAGAGTCATCCCGCGTATCTTAAGAACATTGATGGTGGTGGGGTATGAAAAGTGCACATTAGATGAATGATCTAATTCTTTCCTGGGCATGATGAGTCAAAATGCAAAAATGTGCCTTCGGCGCATTACCCGTCTGGTTATTGCTGAAGTCGATTAGCTGTGCTGCTTCGGTTTTTGGATACAGCTTGATTGCCGAGTTGAGTGAGCTGTATAGATGTCCCCTTCCTATCTGCAGAAACTATCAAAAGCTCTATATAGTTCTGACGGTTTACTCCTCCTCGATATCTATGTACGTGTTCTTCCATAAGTTCGATATGCAGGGGTTAACCGTATGGGGAAAGCTGATTTTGCACATTATGAAATAATATTAGTTATCTGGGATAAGAATGAGACCGGAGCGTTAAATTAACTTCAATCTACCCTAGCGTAAAAGTGCCCCCCGTGGGATTCGAACCCACAACCCACGACTTAAAAGGACGCTGCTCTAACCATTGAGCCAGAGGGGCAACATCTCAACATTACATGTTTGTTGTGGATTTTTCCAGTTCTGCCGCATGCCGCCTATTTAGAATGAGGTACAACTGCAGGCCGGATTGTTGTTGATAAAAGGGTGATCGTGAACTGGGCAGAGGAGGCGGACCGTGAGAATCCGTCTGGTGAGGATTGACCAGCCAGGAGCGGTGTGTGCTGAAGCGATATGGGAATATCTGCAGGCCTGCCGTTCTCAGCCTCGGGATGAAGCGGCCGGGCTCGGCCCCTTGGAGGACTGTCACAACCTGGATGAGGTTCGTCGGTCAGGCTTGCCCGAGGTGGCTCGTCAGGCGCGCGGCAATGATCTGCCGCCGGGATTTGTGCCCGCTCTACAGTTCGCCGCCCTTGAGCCCAGCGGCAAACTGGTGGGGATAATTCAGCTGAGGCTGCAGCTGACTCAGGCGCTTCTGCGCGCGGGTGGCAACATCGGCTATTCAGTTCGTCCTGGCTGTCGCCGGCGGGGCTATGCCGGACTGATGCTGGATGGCTGTCTGCGACGGGCGGCCGCTCTGGGTATGAGCCGGGTCCTGATCACCTGCTCCCGGTCGAATCTGGCCAGCCGCCGGACCATCCTCTCGCGCGGCGGGCAACTGGAGAATGTGCTCCCGGGCAGCTCTGGTCAGCCAGTAGAACGATATTGGATTGATTTGCCCTCGGAACGAGCAGATCGATAAACGAACTTTATCCAAAAGCAGTTTTCATGTTTGCTTCCTGGATAAGCACTCTGAAACGAGCTTCTCGCCAAGACGTATATGCATATCCAGCATGCGGACTTATTTTAAAGGGGTGCATCCCGAGAGTGTTGGTGAGTGTGTATCATTTTCTACGCACACTCTGTGCATTCTGTACGACGGCAAAGGAACCGCTATGAGACGTACATCTTCGGCGCGAAAGCCATCCGATACGGTAATTGGTTGCATATCATGATGTCCGATAAGCCTCTAGTCGCTGCTGTCGTCTTTTCGCGCTGGCATTAATCCTTGCGCATGTTATATCGTTCGTCACCGGTTCGAGGTTCTGGGGTTTATGCACTTACCCAGCAGCCTGGTTGGTAATGATTATCTTCATGATGATAGGACGCCGCCGGCGAAGCAGAAAAGACCAGCATCATTCGAGATGGCTAACACGCGGAAAGGGCGGATTGGCGAGTCTCGTTGATCGCTTGCGGCATCTATTCTCAACGCCGTTGCTGCTTGTTCGTACAGCATACTGTTGTCAGCGTTCAACCTCCCGGTTATCCAGCATGAGCGCATGCCGTTTAAATATGACTCTGGTATGACTCTGGGGGCAATCATCGCACTTTTCTGAATATCTGTTGGTTGGACTCGGGTTTCCTTCGTTCGTGGTATTGCTCCACTTGCCTGATGCGTCCAGATTGCCTATAGTGCCTTGTGCTGCCATATGGTGACGGCAGATTTGTGTTTGATTGGTGGCCTTGATGGATATGACATGGATCAAGGGTGTCAATTTGTACGGTTTCGCATGGACAGGACCGACAAGGTTATGAAGCGGCGGTTACCGGGTGTGAAGTTTGTGGACCTCCAAGCGCGTGACTCGTATTCGGTGTTCGTGAGGCTGTCGTGGTCGTTTCATGCGGTGACAGATGAGGATCCGTTGGTTTGATGAACAATCCCACCGAGCGGCATAAGGGTAAACTTGCAATTCAGAAGGTGCAAGGCCCATGTGGATTCCAGCCTTTGCCTGGATTGCGACCAGGCGGATTGGGTATTTCCAACTCGAAGAGTGGTGCGGAAGCGTCAGGGTGCTCGGTGCGCAGCGCAGTCCTTGCAGGATTCATTGACCAGATGACCTTGAATTATGAAAAGAGGCGACGTCCATGGTGCGGTCGGATTCCGTGGCCTTCAGTCAATCCCATGATGAGCCGGACCGGTTTCGTGCCCTGGTATTTCAGAAGGAGCCGCGTCGCGGTAGGGCCGCGCGCTGGCTGAAGATCTTCGCCATCCTGATCCTTGTGGCGGGCCTTTGCACCATCGCAGCTCCCTTCGCTCTGCAATTTGCCTACAGTCAAAAGCAGGAAGCCCTTGTATCACGTTCCGATAGTGACGTCGCTGGCTGGCCATACCCCAAGGCCAAGGAGGCACTGAAGGCTGCAGAGGAGTATAACAGGCACCTTGCATCATCCGGACAGCCGGTGCTGGGAGAGATCATCGACCCCTTCAGTGGCGGGACGACCCAAGGCCAGACGGCTTCAGAGAGGGATACCGTCTATCAGTCCCAGCTGAATCAAGGCGACGGAATCATGGGTTCGATACTCATACCCAAGATATCGGTCAACTTGCCCATCTACCATGGAACCTCCCAGAAGGTCCTGGCATCCGGTGCCGGCCACCTGTACGGGTCCTCGCTTCCGGTCGGCGGTCCGTCGACACATGCCGTGGTGACGGGGCATCGCGGCCTTGTCAGAGCCCCGATGTTCACCCGCTTGGACGAGATGGAGAAGGGAGATACGTTTTACATCAAGTCCATGGGCAAGACCATGGGGTACAAGGTAGACCGCATAATCGTCATCGAGCCCAACGATACCAGCAAGTTGCGCATAGAAGCCGGGCAGGACAGGGTCACGCTGATGACCTGCACGCCCTATGGGATCAATACGCATAGGTTGTTGGTGTCAGGGCATAGGGAACCGATGCCGGATCCTATCCCGTTTCCCAAGGATGCCAAGAAGGACGGCAGGCTCATCCTGATAATGACGGTCTTGTGCGCCGCGCTCGCCTTATTGCTGGTCAGACTGACGAGATCCCCGTGTCTTATTGTGCGGCACGCGGCCGGCGTGCCCGTGGAGCCAGCTGGGGGGCTCGTCCGGCCGCGAAGGCCTGGTACGCGGACAGCCCTCAAGCGAAAATCTTGACGGTTCCTTGGCGCGGAAGGTGCAAAACTGTGAAAAAGCGCGAATTCAGGAAAGGCAAGATGCGTAATCGTACCCTTTTTGTGCCGACTGTACATGGAGTGCTTATGAGTGAATGGTCGAATCCAGCGAAGGTGTGAATCATGCGAATGACCGTGACTGGATAATGGCGGAACCGTCGGTATGGGAGTACGGGAGACTCCATGTCTTGAGTGGGGTGCTGGGGTTCATGACCTGGTTGTGAGCGAACTCCAGGACAGCGGTCGTCGCATTCTGCAGAGCAGAAGGGGCAGCATTATCAGGTCGTGGTTGTTGGCGTGCATGGGGATGATGCGGTCGATGGGGAGAAAATTAGGCTAACCGTTCCCGAAGGGTCTGAAGGCTACGGGGAAAAGAACGATCAGGCAAGCGATGAAAGAGTAGGACTTTCTGCCGCCTTTACTCCTGCTTCAATGAAGTAATAATCAGTGATTAATAATTAATAGATTGTTAGTGGTTAATAATCAATAAACTGTGACCTTTTATTAAAGTGACTGATTGAAAATTCCATCGTCATAATACCGACAGAGTTCATTCATCCGGTATTTGCGAGCGGAGCTGATTGCACGGCAATAACTTAGTAAAAGGCAGTTATTGAGCGGAAGTCGGCGTAAACAGATTACCTGGTGCTACACAGAGTCAATTGCTCTCTACAACTTGAGTCAGGAAAACCCAGGTTGCATATTCAATGCATATATCAATCAACTTGCATCTTTTTATCTTCTTTCGTAATATGGAATTCGGAAGAGACGTTGATGATGTCGTTCTCGGAAAGATTCCCAAAAGGGAGTTGTCCACGAGCGCTGGATTATTCATGTTAGCGGGGCTGCAGTGAGAAGATTGCAGAAGAGTTTTCCTATAGTTGGCATACTGGTAGTGGTGTGTCTTGCCTTGTCCGCATTCGCCTTGACCGCTGCGGCTCGGCGTGGGGATGATGGGCGTGACATTGCCAGATCGACCGGTGTGGGTGTGCGTTCGGGCCTGGTTGCAGGGTCACGGTTGCCGGGTAACGATAAATCCGATTTCCCTCGTCTGGTGCAGGATGCACGGTTCACCGGGGGAGACCGCGTCGGGTATGGCGCTGCTGCATTCGGTAAACGGCTTGCCTACGTAGAGTCGCAGGGCGTGCCAGGGGGTTCCGGTGACGGTGCCGTGGTGGTGCAGACCTTGTCTTCTGACAGTAACGGTGTGAGTGCCTGGAGTGGTGATGCCGACAGCGCATCCGCACCTGCCGGTTCAGTGAGGATAGCCGCCCCCGCCGCTGTATCGGGATTCGGATACCAGGTGGCCTTGAACGATCAGTACGTCGTGGTCGGGGCTAAGTGGTCGCAGGAGGTTTTGGTATTTGACCTGTCCGGCTCCTTGGTCCGCACGATAGGCGCTCCGGCGGATTCGGACAGGTATGAGGTTGACAACTTCGGTGAGTCCTTGGCATTGGACGGGAACTCTCTGGTAATCGGGGCACCGAATTCAACCGTTGATGATGTCGATGATGCTGGTATGGGGTTCGTCGTGGATTTGTCCGATGCTGCTTCGGTTCCAACTCCTCTGTTGGCGCCGAAAGGCGATGCTTCGATAGTGGAGGGGGCGCTGGCTGGTCAGACGGTGGCCGTGCACGGCGGCTCGGTGGCGTTGGGTGCTCCTGGCCAGGAACGTACCGTAGCAGGAGTCGACAGTCTGACTGGTGGCGTCCAGTTGTTCTCTGGTTCCGGATTTGTACGTGATTTGAATGTGGATAAGGCCCAAGGCTCATATCCGGCGGCTAATGCCTCGACCGCTCGTGCGGGTCTTGGTCGTTCGTTGGCATTCAGTTCCGACGGCGGACAGGTGCTCGCAGGTGACCCCTCGTGGGATTCATCGACCCAGTGGGCGGAACAGCGCGGTGTCGTGTATAGATTCAACGTGGCTGATGGTTCTGTGAATTCAACGCTGAAGGGCAAGGAAGGGGCACAGTATTTCGGCTCATCCGTGGCTGTCGGTGATGCGCCGGATGGTCGTGATACCGTCTTCGTCGGGTACCGTGACGGAGCTGGTGCCGGGCGTGTGGCCGGGTATGCGGTTCCGGCTAAAGGTAGTGAAGCGCAGAGGGCGACATTCCAGCCCCTGGATGCTGCCGGTGAAGATGGGTTCGGATCCCTTGGACTGCTTGGTGGCGCCTTGGTGGCGAACACCTTCACGGAGAATGGTATTGGCTACCGAAATCTACTGGTGAGCGCTCGTGGTGGTGTGTACCATTTCGGGACGCCAATCCCCCTGAAGTTATCAAAATCGGCTGATCATACCGAGGGTTCGCGCGTCTTCCCAGGCCAGCGGTTGACATACACATTGACGGCCGTCAACCCGAACCGTGGCGCTGTGGAAACTGTGCTGGCTGATGATCTTTCAGGCGTCTTGCCATATTCCCAGAGCGGGACCGTGGACAATGTGAAGGTTTCTACTGATCCGGCCGGTGCTGCTCCGGGTGCACCTGTGGTTGACGTCGATGCCGCTCGTCTGACCTGGAAAGGCGCTGTGCCGGGTGAATCCGCTCAGGGGCCTGGCAAGGTTACCGTGACATACAGTGTGACGGTTTTGCGTAGCCAGGACGCATCGTATTACCAGGGTTCCATCGAGAACACCTTCGTATCGGATTATTCGCAGGATGAGCCGAAGACATCGAACGGGCTGGGACGCATAGAGGTGAACAAGCGTCTTCTCGCCGTGTCCTCTGACGGTGCTTTGACACCAGTGACAGAGGGGTCATCCGTTGCATTTGGCCAACGATATGTATATGAGGTGACTGTGTCGAATCCGCTGCCGGCGGATGCAATTGCCGATCCTGTCGATGTGACGGTGTCCGATGACATGCATGATGTAGCGGATGACGCCTCTGTCGAGAACGCTTCATTAGTGGGTGATTCGCCTATTGGAGTCGTGACCTGGAATGATGCTTCCTCGCCGGGGAAAGTAGTGTGGAAGGGCACCTTGGATAAGGGACAACAGGCTGTCGTCCGTATTCAAGTGACGACCTACCCAGCAGATCATTCGCCTGCTGGCGATCACAAGTTGATCAATCAGGCCATGAATAACCGTGGACCGGATTCCGTCAGCGTGAAGAATGACGTATCTAGTGTTGATTTGGGGAAGGGTGCCTTTGGTTCCGCAACCTCTTCCGAAGGTGTGTCTTCGGTAAGGAAGGGCAAGGATCTGTTCTACCGGGTGACGTATCGAAATTCGACGGGTGTGACCGTATACGATGCGTCGCTGAAGGATGATCTTTCAGGTGTTCTGGGTAGCGCCGGAAAGCCTATGGATCTTTCAGCCGTATCGAGCGTGACCAATCACAAGGTTGCAGCGCCAACCTTTGATGAGGCTTCAGGTGTTCTGTCCTGGTCGGACTCAAGCGGTGTCGCCCCAGGAGAGACGGTGACCGTTTCATATCGCGTTACGGTGAAGTCCGATGCCCATTCTGGTTCATCTCTTGTCAATGGTGTGCAGTCTCCGCAATCGGGACAGCGACCCACAACCCGTGTGAACGTACAAGGCATGGATCCTGTGTCCCATCTGCCATTCACTGGCGGGAGTCATGTCCTATGGCTGGTATTGGCCTTGATTCTTGGCGTGTTCCTGGTATGTGCCGGATACGCAGCGAACAGGTATACGAGTCGTAGGTGATGAAGAATTTCTGCCGGTCCGGCAGGGTGTGATCCGGACCGGTGGTTGATGGTTTGGGTGCTGAGGGATCCTTTCGGTTTCGTCTTCACCCGATTTAAGGAAAGGAAACAGGGAATGACAAGGTGTAGTATCAGGAGTCTGGTCGCATCTGCGACAGCGCTAGTAGCTGCCTTCGCCATGGGGGCTACCGGTGCAGTTGCTGCCAATGCGGCTGAGCAAACTGCCGATTTGAAGATACATAATGCTGCCGGGCGCACGTTTACAGCGTTAAAGGTTGGCGACTATACGCAAGTGCTGCCTCCCGCGCAAGAGGGTGGGGAAGGGTCCGTATCTGTGGCGACCGTGGCCAACCCCGCTCAGGTGAAAACAAGTAGCACTAAAGCGCTGTCCGCCATGTTCGGAACGGATCCAGTGCCTGATGGTGTGACCACGGACCCCATTGCCTATGTGGCGACGAACTGGGGAGTTGGTTCCGATGGAGCGACGACTCCGACCGATGCCGGCAAGCCTCAGTATGATGGCAAGGTCAGGTTGTTCCTGAACAATCTATGGAAGGATGCGGATTTCCGCAATCTGTTCGATTCGGATTCAGCAATCACGAAGACGGCCGCTGAGGGAACGGATACGGTGGAGTTCACCGGTATACCCCAGGGCGAATATGTGCTGGTGGACAAGACAGCACATACTGCGGATAACGGCGTAACGCTTCCGATGTTCGTAAGCACCACCGCGAAAACAGAGGGCGGCACGCGCGTGGATGTGAAGGGTATGACTGAGGATATCGATGCCAAGGGTGAAGCCCCCGGCACCCCTCAGAAGACCACGGATAAAGCTGATTACAATGTGGGTGACACTGTTCGGTTCACCATCAAGGCAACTGTTCCGACCTATCTGGGATATGATGCGGGCACATACGACCTGAAGATGAACGATACTCTGACGAAAGGTCTGACCTTTGATGCCGCCAAGGCGAACGTGACGGTGACCCTGAACAAGTTGGGGACCGATCAGGTGCTTGCGACCATTCCTGCAGGAACTCCTGGTTATGCCCTAACGACTGATTCCGACATGAGCAATGGCGGGAAAATCGTATTCGACCTGTCAAGCTTCTTCCGTGATCTGATCACTAAAGGTGATGGTCATTATGCAGGTGCACAGATTGTGATCAAATATGATACGACCCTCAACGCCAATGCGATTGATACGACTCCAGGCGACGTTCACAATTCGGCATCTCTTGAATATTCAAACGATCCGAATGCAAGCATCTCCGGTGAACCTGCAAGTCCTGGTAAGACACCTGAAGGCAAGGCCAAAGTATATACCTATAATTTCGATCTGACCAAGATCAACAAGGCAACGAACGAGAAGCTGGCAGGTGCGAAGTTCTCCATCTCCAAGGGTGGTGCCGATCTGAAGTTCGTAAAGCTTGCTGATGGTTCGTATCGTAAGGCCATGGCTACTGACGCCCCTGCTTCGACGGTTACCACAGTCGAGACCGGCGCACAAGGCAACCTCGCGATCAAAGGCGTGGCATCAGGAGATGATTACCAGGTCAAGGAGACGGAAGCCCCTAACGGTTTCATGACACTGAAAGATCTGTCCTTCGGAGTCAAGATCCTCCCGACTTATGGTCCAGATGCCTCAGGTGAGCAGGAGTTGAAGACTCTGGAGTACGGTTTTGCTGCAGATCCCTACGGTCTGGCCCAGATGACCAGCTCGACTAAGGGCAGCTACCAGCTTATGAACGTAAAGAGCTTGACACAGTTGCCTCTGACTGGTGCGGCTGGAATCATGTTCCTTGTCGTTGTTGGTGGGCTCATGGTTGCAGCTGGTGTCTGCATCTACCTTGCTTCCATGCGTAGCAAGCGTGATGCCAGCAGCGCTGTTCATGCATGAACTAAGTAACCTGGGAAAGCGGTGCGTAATCAGGATTGGTTCTCTGCGCAATGCGGCTGACTGATTTCAGATCATTCATGAAATCGCTTGCAACAGGTTGATGCATCCGTTGTTTGGTTGCATATACAGGTATGGACCGGGACATATGCGAGTTTTTGCAATGTCCCGGATCCCTGCCATCTGCGATTGACAGTGTTGATTATGGCTCTATCCAGTAGATGAGACTTGATGGTGGAGCCGAGAGTGGGGATGTGGCTTTGTGAGCTCACTCATGGTTGTCCTCAGTGATGAAGGTCTTCTGTAGTTGAATAGGTGATTCATTATGCAGTGGCAATTGATGCGAGTTGATGCAGGTCCGGTCCCCAATAGAAGTCTTACATACTTGGTTGAGGATATTCGTTGCTCTATATCGGATGTATGTTGTGATGGCAGGAGAAGGCGGAATGCGTAGGTTATTCAAGAATCACGCGACGGTTGCCAAGTTGATGCTGGCGGTCGCTGTGATATTGATTGTGTTGGCAGGTACAGGGGTTCGTGCTTTGGGACTCAGGGATGCACAGGCGGCTTCCGATGACACGGAATTTAAAGTAACGGTGACTGCCGCTCAGAAGGATGGAACAGATCCGGTTTCGACCGGAGAGGCAGGTAAGCCCATTGCCGTTAATCTGAGGGATGCTTTTTCAAGTGGTCCTCAGACCTGGACCGTAGGGGTGAGTTCGGTGAAGCAGGAGATGGGGCGTCTGTCCATCAAGTTCGTGGACACAGACCCTGATCGTAAGGTGAAAGAACACATGGCACCGACCTCCGTGGGACAAAACAGTCCATTGAACGTTAGGTACTATCCGGATTTGTTTACGCAACTTCGCTTTGAGGTACTGGATGGCGATAACAAGGTCTGGGACGGCAAACTGGGTACTGACGGTGAAATACAACTGGGCGATCCAAACAGGAATGAACCTGCTAAGCCTGGCTACCTGAAGATGCGCATGCCTCTCGATCTGAAGCCCGGGGATCCGGAGCGCAAATTGACGCTGCGTGTCTATGTGGATAGCACGTTGTCAAAGGATGATCTATCCGCCTATAACGGAACGACCACCGGTCTGTCATTGATTGTAAAAGGTGAGACACGATGAGCAAGAGCAATAGTTGTAATCATGTATGGTCCGAAGGATGTGATCTAGATGAATAGTACATTCAGAGTGCATGAGTCTCATCGGTTCTGGTCAAGGGCTGTGAAGTTGGCTGTCACTGTTGTGACCTTGGCTATGGCTGTGTTTGCAGGTGTCACTCATGCAGATGCTGCATATGTCAGCAAGCATCCCGTTAGTGTGACGACTCCTTCATCAAGTTTCGGCTCGAGTGCAGGTGTCAAGGGAACCTACGCCCTAGATGATACGGTCGCTTTGGACAAGGCCGGCAATGTTTGGATGTGGGGTTACTACTCGGGCGGACAGAAGTTGACCGACACGGGCATGAACGGTTCCTGGACCATCGATGGAAAATGGCAAAAATACGGCGCCCAGGTTCGTACAGGAGATAATTCTCCGCTGAATAACTATCACAAGCCTGATATTGTGCGCGGGATCGGGTGTGTCAAACGTGTCGCCGGTTCCGCCTATGCCTTGATGGCAGTAGATTGTTACGGAAATGTGTACGGTTGGGGTGACAATGATCAGAAAGGTCAGACATTTCCGACCAATGCGATCATAAGGAGTCAGCCAGGTTATGAGGATACAACGTCTTACCACACCGGAGGCGTGTATGGCGTCTATAAAGATCAAACGGCTGCCCCTGAAGGCATCCCTAATCATGTTAATCAGAAAAATCCGAACGAATCCCCAGCGACGTGGAAGCCTATAGACGGTCCAGCTGCACCGGTGGGAACCTATCCTGGCGGGAATAATACCAGCAAGGTCATTGACGTTGCAGGTACGGAATACGGTTTTGCTTACCTGAAGGACGACGGAACGGTTTGGACCGTCGGGAAGCATGAGTATGGTGAAAGAGGTGTTGGTAAGCACAATGGCTCGAATAGAGACGAGTGGAGTCGTACACGTAAAAGGGGCTGGCCTGTTGAGAATCATGATGATGCGAAAAATCTGAATGACGACAACTATGGGGTTGCCCTGTCTCCGATTCAGGTTGCATTCCCCAACAATGAGAAGATTGTAGACCTGTTCCCGGGCTATGAGAGCTATTACGCTGTCACGGACCAGCAGAAAGTGTATTTCTGGGGCAGGAATTTCACCGGTGGTGGAGCCTTGACCACGGCACAGCTGGATGCGGCCTCTTCAAACGACTTGACCAAGCCATGCGTCAGTTTAGGCGGGAGCGAGCAGCAGTATTATTGTTATGCCCCTGTGGAGGTTCCATATCTTGACAATGTCATCAAAAATAATGGTGGTTATGTCAAGGGAATGGGCGGATATGCCTGTGGCGCGCTGCTGACGAAGAATGGAAAGCTCTGGACTTGGGGCGGTGCCGAAAACCGCAAAGGTATGGTGGAAGCTGCAGACGGTGATATGGACAACAACCATTGGCGGGTAGAGCCAAAGGTGTTGAATGCTCCCGACATGGATGGAAATATGGTCACCGGAGAAAATGTAGTTGACTTCAATATGGAATATTATGCCGGTAATTTCGTGAAGTCCGATGGTACCGTCTGGGGATGGGGCCGTCGTAACGAAGGTGGGGTTGAGTCTTCCTCTAGAAGCAAAATCACCTGGGCCGTGCCATTCAATGAGAAAAGTTCACCAGGTTTGATCTGGACCCCGGATGAGGACCCTCAACACAGAAAAGCCGTGAGCGTAGGAGGCAACAAGGACAGTGCCTCGTTGAACCTTGAAGACGGAAGTATATATTCCTGGGGAGATAACATGGGCGGGACAGCTACAGGTGGTCTCTCTGGGTTCAATGATGGAAGTGCAAAAGATGGAAACATCTGTCTGCCGGGAATCGTAGATGACAGGGATCCGAACAATGTGCTCAGTTGCGTATCGCCGTTGACGGACGACGGCAATGGTAAACGATACAATGTGAAGACTCCTACCTCATCGATGGGTGGTACACCTAGATTCGTCTGGCCTGCCTACTTCGTGCCCCTTGTGCAGAATGTTGGCAAGTACATGACGGTGTCAAGGAACGCTTATCCATTCGAGGGGAAGGCAGTGCATAAAGGGGATACGATTGAATATGAGGTGCTTATTCATAACGATCGCACGTCCTTCGAAAACCCAACGGTGACGATCAAGGACACGTGGGGGCCCAATGCCAAGCTGCAGGGCTCGGTAAGTGCTGTTTACACTAAGCCTGATACTGATGCGTCGAAGCCCTTGGACATATCGGATCAGTTCACTCTAGATGGTGACGGGACTGGTGTGACCTCCAAACCATTGGCCTTGTATCCTCGGAACACCCTTACATTGAAGTTCAGTGTGAAGGTGACAGGTGAACCGGGGTCTCAAGTGACAGGCAAAACGACGCTGCTGGATGGCAACAGTGCCGAGGTTGATTCCGATACCACATCGAATCCTATTGTCTGAAGAATCCTGATCACAAGGCGCGTCCTTTCAGCACCGGTTCTACCGGGCGAAAGGACGCACCTTTTTCATATATCGTAACGGTTGTATAGCCGCAGCAGACAAGGTTCCCATGTCGGAAGCGGGCATCTGATGCGACTTCTTCTGCGAGATTTCAAGGATGCCCCTTTGGCCTGGTCTGGCGTGATGCTTGTGCTGATCGCCTCGCAGACCATGGTCGGCCTGCTTGCCATGATGCTCTCTTCAGCCAAGGCCCTGGGCGATCTTCCCGGCATGGCCGAGCAGGGCCGCACTGCCTACCAAAATTTGATGATCCCTTTCGTGGCGCTTCTCGTTGCCGCAGTATTGATCGTTCTGCAAGTCGTTTCGTCGGTGATCAACCAGCGCAGACGCAACCTCGCCCTGTTAGCCATGCAAGGCGCCACGCCCTGGCAGCTGACCTCGCTGACCTGTCTGCGCGTGCTCGTTTTGGCGCTCGCTACCAGCGTGGTCTCGCTGGCGGCCTCTTTTCTGCTGGCCCGTCCCCTCTACGCCTGGGAGACCTCACAGTTCCTGATCGGCAGGCAGCCTTTTATCGCCAGCCACCAGCTGGCTTCCTGGACAGCAGGAACCTCATGCGGAGTAGTGGTGGCCTTGATCGGCACGCTGCTGACCATCCGAACCATCAGCAGAATCAGTCCCGCGGAATCTCTGCGTGCTGCAAACATTCCTCCAAAAACAGCAGGTTCTACTCGTCGTATCGCCGCTGCCTTGTTTCTGCTGGCAGCCTTGGCAGAGATGCCCCGAATCGAACCTGGACAGTCGGCGGGTCATTCTTTCGGGTGGTGAGCAACTGGGGAATGTGCTTCCCAGCAGCTCTGGTCAGTCATAGAAAGGTATTGGTTTGATTTGCCTGACCAAACGAGCAGGCCGATGAACGAGCCAGTGTGAAAGAGGCCGATAGATTCCTCGTGTCTTAGCGCGTCTGTGTAGTTCTTCTGACAGAATGGCAAGTATGGTTTGGCTGATTGTCCTGATATGGGTGCTGGTGGTGGTGGCATTCATCGTATTTGTCATGCGCCTGGCGCGTGGCGAGTCCCAGGACCGTGCCTTCTCTCAGTCTATGGATGAGCGTGTGCGTCGGGCCGCCCGTCGTCGGCAGGAGCAAGAGAACCAGCTGCCGCGGATAGCAGGAGGACGCCTGTCTTTCGCACCTGGCTCAGGCCAGGATGCGCCAACCGATGAGGATTTCGCACGTCCCTATCCGGTCTATGTCAACTCCTCCTCGGTGATGGAGGTTCGGGGCCTGATGGCCTCCAGCTCCACGGACGAGATAAATCCGCCCCGACCGCCAAGCACTGATTCCGCATCGCCGGTCAGCCCGAGGCAGAAGAAGAATGTCGTGCCGTCGGTTTCTGCGGCCTCTGGGCCCCCAGCTCCCAGGAGCTCCGCTGTACGATCATCCAGCCCTGAGCCCTCACGCCCTCAGCGCCGGGAGCCTCAGCCCATCACTTCCGACATCATGCCTGCAGTCGAGAGCGCTTCGCATAGGGAAAAGAGCCGTCCGAGCGAAAAGTGACCGTTCATGATGAAGGCCCGTGTCCCTTTTCGCATTTAGGCTGGTGCCTATGACAACACAGCAGCTGCTTATCCTTATCGCGGTGTTGATCGTCCTAGTGCTGGCAGTGGTCGGCATTCTGGCGGCGGTCCGTAGACGTCGGCCCCAGGGGGATTCCGCACGCCCCGGCAGGGCGGAAGAGCCTGGTGATGGCCGCTCTTCTTCGTCCCCGGACTCAACGATGGGTGTCGCAAAGGGTCATGCTGAAGACCAACCTGAGGCTTCCCCAGCAGCTTCGTCGGCTGATCAGGCAGCCCGATCTGCCTCGCGTGGATCAGGTGTTGCTGCCGATCCGGACGCTTCTACGGGTTCAGCTGGCTCAATCGATTCAGAGGCGTCCAGTCAGTCGTCCACGGCCAACCAGGCCAGCCCGTCAGCACAGGAGGAGCCGGCCCGCCCGGAGGCATCCGCATCCCGTATGACTAGGCTCAAGGCCAGACTGGCCAAGAGCCCCAACCCCTTCGGCAAGGCCCTCTTTGCTATTCTGACCAAGGACCATCTGAGTGAGTCCGACTGGGAGGATGTGGAAGACACCCTGCTTATGGCGGATGTGGGTGCCGAGGCCAGCGAACAGCTAGTGAAACAGTTGCGTGACGATGCCCGGATTACCGGACAGAAGGATCCCGCAGCGGTGCGCCGCGGTCTTCGTCAGCGTCTGATCGATCTGGTCGACCCCAATATGGATCGAACCCTGGTCGCTGCCCGACCTCAGGCCAACAGACCGTCGGTCATCATCATGGTGGGCGTCAACGGCACAGGCAAGACCACCACGGCGGGCAAGCTGGCCAGGCTCTTCGTGGCCGATGGCAAGTCGGTGGTCATGGGTGCTGCCGACACCTTCCGTGCTGCCGCCGCTGACCAGCTGGAGACCTGGGGCGGCAAGGTGGGCGTGCCCGTGGTCCGTAGCGATCGTGACGGCGCCGACCCTGCCTCGGTGGCTTTCGAAGCAGCGGAACGAGCCAAAAATGATCAGGCTGATGTTCTCATCGTGGATACGGCTGGGCGCTTGCAGAACAAGGCCAATCTGATGGATCAGCTTGGCAAGATCCGACGGGTGATCGAGAAGAACCTGCCCGTGGACGAGGTTCTGTTGGTCCTGGACGCCACCACGGGGCAAAACGGGATGATCCAGGCCCGGGTATTCGCCCAAGCAATCGGGGTCACGGGCATTGTCCTGACCAAATTGGACGGCTCGGCCAAGGGCGGCATCGTCGTCTCTGTCCAACGAGAGCTGGGCGTGCCTGTCAAGCTCGTCGGATTGGGCGAGGGGCCGGACGATCTGGCGGTCTTTGACCCTGAGTCCTTTGTCGACGGCATTCTGGGAGACGAGTAGTCTGATCGAGTTGGTCATAAGGTGGTCATCCAATAGTCACTCGGAGGTAATGCGGCGGTGACCTGACCGACATCCTGCTCCTGTTTGATGAATCGGGAAGTGGAAGAGAATCTGACGTAGGCTGTCCAGAGGGAAGTCCTCTTTGTTGGGGGGGCTGATCGCATGGATGGGGAAAAGAGAGGTGTAGGCATGGATTCTGGAAATGCTGCCTGGATGCTGGTAGCGGCGTCTATGGTCTTTCTGATGACTCCGGCGGTGGCTTTCTTCTATGGGGGTATGGTCCGGGCTAAGGCTGTACTCAACATGATGATGATGTCCACGCTGGCCATTGCCGTGACGGGGATTATCTGGGCCCTCTGGGGATGGTCGATTTCCTTTGCAGGCAAGGATATCGGAGGCGTCTTCGGCGATCCCATCACCGGCTTTTTGCTCAAGGACACGGTCATAGCCAAGGATGGGGTCTTCACCTCGCTTGATTCCGCAAACGCTGCCTACCCGCATACGGTGGACATCGCCTTCCAAGCCGCCTTCGCCATGATCTGCGTGGCTCTGATCTCGGGAGCCCTGGCAGAGCGAGTCAGAATCAGCACCTGGATGATATTCGTTGCCCTCTGGGTCACCTTGGATTACGGGCCCATGGCCCACATGGTATGGAATCACGGCCTGCTCTCGGCAGACGGTCCCATTTCCAACGCCATCGGAGCCCCCGCCCATGATTTCGCTGGTGGCACGGTCATCCACATCAATGCAGCCGTGGCGGCTCTGATCATTGTGCTCATCATTGGCAGGCGGGTAGGCTTCCCCAAGCAGGTCATGCGGCCCCACAATGTGCCCATGGTCATGCTGGGCGCCTTCCTGCTCTGGTTCGGCTGGTTCGGCTTCAATGCCGGGTCCGCCTTCGCTGCCAACGGCACAGCAGGATATGCCTGGGTTTCCACGACCATGGCCGCCAGTGCCGCCACTCTGGGCTGGCTCTTTACTGAACGGATACGCACGGGGCACTACACCGCCATGGGTGCCGCATCCGGCATGGTCGCCGGTTTGGTGGCCATCACTCCAGCGGCCGACGTGGTTTCCCCGCTCTGGGCCCTGGTCATCGGTCTGTTAGCTGGTTTTGTCTGCTGCCTGGCCTGCGGGCTCAAGTTCCGTTTCGCCTATGACGACTCCTTGGATGTGGTAGGCATCCACGGTGTGGGTGGTCTCTTGGGCACTCTGCTGATAGGCTTCTTTGGTACCGGCACGGGCTTTCTGGCCGGTGGCGATTTCCGGCAGCTGCTGGTTCAGTTCCTGGTAGCGCTGATTGCGATTATTTACGCGGCTGCAGTAACTGGCGTGATCGCTTTTGCGCTGGAGAAGACCATTGGCTGGAGGGTCAGCGAGGACCAGGAGATCATCGGCGTCGACCAGAGCGACCAAGGCGAGAGCGCCTATGAGTTCGGGTCTGGTCTGGACTGATCAGGAAGGAAGGCAGCATGAAACTCATCACCGCCATTATTCAGCCCGGACGGCTGGAACAGGTCAAGCAGGCCCTGACAGAGGTGGGCGTGCACGGCATGACCGTCTCGTCAGCTCGGGGCTATGGTCGGCAGGGCGGCCATAAGGAAATCTACCGGGGCAGCACTGTCAAGGTGGATCTGGTCCCCAAGGTGCGCGTGGAGGTGCTGACCGAGGACCAGCGGGTCTATGACCTGGTAGACGCCATCATTCAGGCCGCTGCCACAAACACCGTGGGCGACGGCAAGGTCTGGGTGCAGACCCTGGATTCGGTGGTCAGGGTCCGCACCGGAGAGACCGGCGTAGACGCCATCTGAGGCAACAGTCTGCCGCCGTCGCTTGGGCATGGCCATTACTGCTTTGCTGGCTTTGCACAACCCCGCCGCCATGGCCAATTTCATGGTTTAGCGGTGGGGTTCTTGCGTCTTCTGCGCATTTGCTCGCCGTAGGTGACTGTTTCAGGCTTGGCCGGCCTGGTCGATTGTTCCCATCCAGACATCGGTGCGCGTTCTCAAGCCATTGCAGATGGCTCTGACGCCGATGAAGAGGATATTGAGAACGGCCCAGAGCATGGCTATCCGCCAGGTGGGCGTCCAGTTCACGGCCAGAGCTGTCATGCCCAGCAGCCCGATTACGTAGATCACAGCCGTCAGGGAGCAGGTAGCTGCCAGGTATCGATAGTCCCCGGCCCCGATCAGGATTCCGTCCAGTGCCCACATCCATCCGGCGACGGGCATGAAGATACCCTGGACGATCATGCCCACGGTGATCAACGACCTGATGGTCGGCGTAGGGCTGAATAGGGGAGCGGCGAAGAGGCCCAGAGCGATCATGACCAGCCCGACCAGCACGCCCATAGCCATGCCGGCCTTGGCTGACAGGTCGGTCATGATCCGCGCTCGCAGCCGCTGTCCGGCGCCCAGCTCGGTGGCTACCAGTGACTGACCGGCGATGCCCACGGCATCCAGCATGTTCAGTCCGAAGTTCCAAGCCGAGTTGACCCCCTGGTAGGCGGCCAGCACCTGCTCGCCCAGGTGAGCCGCAGCCACCACGGTCATGAACAGGCAGACCCGTAGGGCCAGGGTTCGCAGGAAGAGCGGGAAGCCATCGCCCATGCTGGCCGCCATGCCTGAGAGTCGAGGTCGCAGCTGGGCGCCTTCTCGACGAGCCCAGACCAGGGCTGGTATGGTCAGGAAGAGTCCCATGGCCCACTCAGCGATCAGGGTGGCTAGGCCCGAGCCCAGAATGTCCATGTGCAGGCCGAAGACCAGCAGGACCTCCAGGACGGTGTTGAGGATAGCGCCTGACACGGCGGCCACCAGGGTGATCTTTACCTTTTGCAGCCCCCGGAAGATACCGTTGGCGGCGTAGACCAGGAGCATGGCTGGCAGGCCGAAGACCAGGGCATTCAGATAGGTCTGCGCTGCCTGCAGGATCGGGCCCCGAGCTCCCATCAGGCTGCAGATGGGCCGGCTCAGAGCCAGGATCAGGGCGCAGACGACAAGGCCGATGGCGAAGGCTAGCCACATGCCGTCCACCCCCGCCTGCATTCCCTCCCTGCGGCGGCCGGCGCCCATGAGCCGGGCCACCTGGGAGGTGGTTCCATAGGCCAGAAAGATGCACAGGCCTACGGTGGTCAGCACCACCGTGGACCCGATGGAGAGCCCGGCTAGGGCCGAGTCGCTGATGTGGCCCACGATAGCGGTGTCGATCATGACGAAGAGCGGGGATGCGATCAGCTGGCCGAAAGTGGGTATAGCCAGGCCAGCGATGGTCCGGTAGGTTGCCCGCCGTTCTTCCGGCGTGATTGATCCGTTTTTGGTTTCGGGGGTGTTCCTGTGGCTGCGCATGGACGCCATGCTAATGCTCTGGACTGAAGACACAATCCCT
Organism: Bifidobacterium sp. ESL0819; assembly: GCF_052606245.1. Lineage (NCBI taxonomy): Bacteria > Bacillati > Actinomycetota > Actinomycetes > Bifidobacteriales > Bifidobacteriaceae > Bifidobacterium > Bifidobacterium sp. ESL0819. The sequence goes on along the minus strand of NZ_CP199587.1, from coordinate 466,166 downwards.
GGAACCCAGTCCGTGGACACCTTGCCGGTAGATGCAGTATCACCGAACAGGCCCGAGCGCAAGCTAGATTGATGATGTGGAAGACTGTCCCCAAGTTTTGCACAGAGTTATACCCATGAGGTGGATAAGTTGCGCACATGTCCTCTAGGACACGCCTTGAATGTGGATAACTTATTTTTCTGTACACATGCAGGAACGACTCGAAGCTATATCCAGAGTGCCCTGGGTCTCCTAGTGAATGCCTTGGGTGAAATCCTCCTCATGGGGCCGTCAAGGACGGTTCTCTTCGTAGAATCGTGGCTATGGCTTCCGACGACTATACCGACTACACCCATCCCGAGCAGCGTCCCACCGATCATGCCCGGACAGGCCGCGACATGCTCTTCGACCGGGTGCCCCCGCATGACGACGATGCGGAGATGGCCGTGCTGGGCGGCATGCTCATGAGCAAGGACGCCATCGGCGAGGTCAGCCAGATGATAGAGATATCCGATTTCTACCAGCCCAAGCACCAGACCATCTACGAGGCCATCGTCACTCTCTTCTCGGCCTCCCAGCCGGTTGATGCCGTTCTGGTGGCCAACGAGCTGCTCAAGTCCGGCGACCTGGAGAAGGTGGGGGGCACCGACTATCTGCATTCCCTGGTGGCCTCGGTCCCGACCGCCGCTAACGCCACCTACTATGCCGAAATCGTCCACCAGCGGGCCATCCTGCGCAATGTGATCGCAGCCGGCACCAAGATCGCCCAGCTGGGCTACTCGGCCGAGGGCTCTCAGGCCGAGGACATCGTCAATCTGGCCCAGGCCGAGGTCTACGAGATGAGCATTGGCAGGGTCCGTCAGGATTACGAGGCCATCGGGCCGGTCGTCCATGACACCCTGGACCAGCTGGACAAGCTGCAGAACGGCGACATGGAGCGAGGCGTGCCCACCGGCTTCAAGAGCATCGACGATGTGACCCAGGGCCTGCAGCCCGGGCAGATGATCGTGGTGGCCGGTCGCCCCGCCATGGGCAAGTCCACCCTGGGCATCGACTTCGCCCGCGCCGCAGCCCTCCACAACAACATGACCACAGTGGTCTTCTCCCTGGAGATGAGCAAGACCGAGCTGGCCCAGCGCATCATCTCGGCGGAGACCGACATCCCCCTAGTGGCCCTGCGCCGGGCGGACGACATCACCCCTGAGCGTTGGAACACCCTGAACACTTTTTGGAGCAGACTGCAGGACGCCCCGCTCTTCCTGGACGATTCGCCTAATATGAGCCTGATGGAGATCCGCGCCAAGTGCCGTCGGCTCAAGCAGACCAACGATCTGAAGCTGGTGGTCATCGATTACCTGCAGCTGATGACTTCGGGCAAGCGGGTCGAATCCCGCCAGCAGGAGGTCTCCGACTTCTCACGCGCTCTGAAGCTGCTGGCCAAGGAGCTGGAGGTTCCAGTGGTGGCGCTGAGCCAGCTCAACCGCGGTCCTGAGATGCGCAACGACAAGAAGCCCATGCTCTCCGACCTGCGCGAGTCTGGATCCATCGAGCAGGATGCCGACGTGGTCTTTCTGGTCCATCGACCTGACTTCTACGACAAGGAGGACCGTCCCGGCGAGGCCGACATCATCCTGGCCAAGCACCGCAATGGTCCCACCGACACCTTCAAGCTGGCCTTCCTGGGCGAGAAGTCCAAGTTCAAGGACATGCCCCAGGACTATCAGCAGGGAGGGGTCTGATCATGCGTTCCACGGCTTCCAAGAAGCAGCCTGCCAATCAGCCTGGTCATCCCCGTCGGCCTTGGCGCGCCTTCCTGGCCCTTCTGGTCGGCAAGGCGATACGCCTCGGTTCGCGTCTGTCCCATCACGGCGGTTCGGCCCTGCCCGGCAGGGTGGTGGAGCGGATCGACCCGGACTTCTTGGCTAGGACCCTGTCAGGCCTTCCTCGCGGGGTGGTTCTGGTTTCGGGAACCAATGGCAAGACCACCACCACCCGAATGGTGGCCTCCATGCTGGAGTCCTTGGGTCTCAAGGTCTTCACCAATCCGACGGGGTCCAACTTCACCCGCGGCGTGGTCTCGGCCTTGGTATCTGCACTGGGGCTGTCAGGCCGTCTGCATGCCGATATTGCGGTCCTGGAGCTGGACGAGGCCTATGCGGTCCACTTCGTGCGACAGGTCAAGCCACGCTATGCACTCCTGCTCAATGTCATGCGCGACCAGCTGGACCGGTTTGGGGAAATCGACACTACAGCCCGGCTGTTGGGTCAGGTGGCCCAGGCCACCACGGGCACGGTCGTCCTCAACCGGGAGGATCCGCGCATCGCCAGCCTGGCCGCCCTGACGCCGGCCCAGACCGGCGTGGCCTACTTCGGCCTGTCAGATGACCTGTTGACCTATTTCCCCACCGATGACGACATGCATGCCTCAGACCGGGCTGCTGACGGTGCCGGTGCGAGCAGTGCTCCCCGCCTAGTCCGGCACGGTCACTGGCTGCCAGCCGAAGTGACCCTGGAACGGGTCATGGACCACAGGGCTGCCTTCCGTCTGGACGGCCGAATCCTGGAGACCGATCTACGTCTGGAAGGCGTCTACAACCTCTACAATGCGGCTGCTGCACTGGCGCTGGTGAGAGTCGTTCTGGAGGAGAAGGAGCCAGATGATGCAGCGCTCATGGATGCCCTGTCCAAGGTGACGCCCGCCTTCGGCCGTGGGGAGGTCATCACCTACCAGGGCGCGCCGGTTGAGCTGGTCCTGGTCAAGAACCCCATGGGCTTCCGCCTGGCGCTGTCCTCCTTCGATCCGGCCGGACAGGACACCATGATCGCCATCCGCGACGAGTATGCGGACGGGCGTGATATGAGCTGGCTCTGGGATGTGGACTTCACCTCGCTCAGCGATACCGGCGTGGCCATGGTCTCCGGCACCCGGGCTTATGACATGGCCTTGCGTCTGGCCTATGACCAGGTGCCTACGGAGGCGATCGAGACCGACCTGGATCGGGCTCTGGCAGCCTTTCTTGCGATGCATCCCGGCCGACCCAAGCGTATCTACTGCACCTACACCTCTATGCTCCGGCTCCGGTCCGCCCTTGGCAGGGTCACGAGCGTGGACGATGCCGGGGTGGGCGCATGAGCGAGCAAACCAAAAGGAGCGCTGGAATGCCGCAGATGCAGGATAAGGCCAAGGCTACAGGGGTTCATCCGCCGTTGCAGATCCTCTCCCTCTACCACCGTGATATGAACATCTATGGGGATTCGGGCAATATACTCAGCGTGACCCGCAGGGCTGAGCTGTATGGGTTCCGTCCCATGGTCCGCTATTACAATCCCGGTGATGCATGGCCAGAGCGGATCGATATGGTCCTTGGCGGCGGCGGCCAGGACCATGGCCAGGAACGGATCATCGACGACCTGCGCGAGCGGGGCGGACTTCTGCACGATCTGGCCGACCAGGATGTGCCTATGCTGATGATATGCGGGCTCTATCAGCTCTTCGGGCATTATTTCGAGACCTCCGACCATGAGCGCCTGGAGGGGGTCGGCATCCTTGACGTGCACACCATCGCCCAACCAGAGCGGATGATCGGCAACCTGGTGGAGCAGGCAGAGGACTTCGGCAGGGTGGTCGGCTATGAGAACCACTCGGGTCTGACCTATCTGGGAGAGGGTACCCAACCTCTGGGCAGGGTGGCTGAAGATGGCCGCGGCAACAATGGCAAGGACCATACCGAGGGGGCCCGATGGAAGAAGGTCATCGGCACCTACATGCATGGGTCGCTGCTGCCGAAGAATCCGGCCATCACGGACTTCCTTATCAAGAGTGCGGCCGAAAGGCGGTACGGCCTGGGCACCTTCGTCCAGATGAAGGAAGCCGTGGACCAGAAGAGTCAAAATGAACTGGAGCGTCTGGACTCCCTGGCTGATCAGGCCAGCCGTATTGCCGCATCAAGGCCACGGTGATAGGAGCCTGCGATTCCTGGCGTTGGCCTCTGCAGGAGACGCACACGGCTTTCGGGTCAGGGCAGAGGCGGTCGCCTGCGCGCCGGGGAAGGGCGCAGACTGCCCTTCCCGCCATGGTGTTGCACGGTTCGGCTTGGAATATCCGGCTAGACTGTAATCGCAGATGGCTGCTCGTTTCTTGGCGGTGAAAAGGGGCGCAGCCGTTCGAATAAGCCTGGTACTTCAAGGGCGTATGAATGCTGGGAGGCATATCATGTCGGATTTGCATATCGGTGATGGATTGCACAAGGTGTTTTTGGCTGGCATCGGGGCACTGGCCACAGGCGTGGAGAAGGGCCAGGAGATCGTTGACGGCCTGGTTAGGAAGGGCGAGCTGACGGTCGAACAAGGGAAGATCTTCAATACGGAGCTCAAACGCAACAGGCAGAAGCGACCTGCCCCGGCCGAAGATGGGCCGCAGCCAGCTGCACCTGCTCCAGTCCTTAGCGCTGCGCCTCGACCTGCCGCTCCCGCTCCAGCCGTCGACATGCCCCGGCCTGAGGTTCATGTTGTTCCTGCTGCTCCTCTTCGTCATGACCAGAACCCCAAGGCGCCGATGCCAAATCGACGGACCGGTTTCATCCCCATCACTTCCAGTGATCCCATCGCAGGTCAACAGGGCTGATCAAGGTCAGCAGCCGTCAGCTCCGGTCGTCGGCACTGATGTGGCAGGGTTCGTCATATGGCCAAAATGATCCGAAGCGATAACTGTCCGGCAGCATCCACGGCCTGGTTTCCTGTCGCCATGCGCCGCATGTTCGAGGCTCCGGGGTCCACGCTTTTAAGGTGGGGCAGATTCTCTCCCTGTGCTTGCAGATTCTTCCTGAGGCCTCCTGCTGTGAGTTCTTCGAGTTGCGTGCCGACGCGGATTCTGCACCCTACGCCATGGTGACTGGTCCCTGGCCACCGGGCAAGACCGTCCGCTCGGCCAGATCTTCTTTGCGATTGACTCTGTGCCCCTTGGATCAGTCTCCTTGACACACAGGTGCATCGGGCCCTTAAGCGCCGGCGGCGCAACGGCGAGGCCTAAGCTGGGAGCCCGATCTGCACAGGGGCCGTCAATCGCTAAATCAATCGGCGAAGTCTTCGACCACGGCAGGATCCTCATGGTTCATGAAGGCTGATTTTCCAGTGTCCATGGACCGCAGACGGTCCATCTCCTGGTCGCTGAGCTGGAAGTCCCATATATCGAGGTTCTCGCGCATGCGCTCTCGGTGGGTGGTCTTGGGGATGACGATAACCCCGTCCTGGGCCAGGAATCGCAGAGCCACCTGGGCCGCGGTCCGGCCATGCGCCTGCCCGATCTCGGTCAGGGTCGGATCGGTGAACATCCCCTGGCGGCCTTCGGCGAAGGGGCCCCAGGATTCGATCCTGGTGCCGTACTTGTCCATGTAGGCGCGCTCCTGGGGGCGCTGGTGGAAGATGTGAGTCTCCAGCTGGTTGACGGCCGGGACGATTCTGTTGAACTTGACCAGGTCCACATACCGGTCGGCGTAGAAGTTCGAGACGCCGATAGCTCGCAGGACACCTTGGTCATAGAGGTCTTCAAGTGCGTGCCAGGCTGCGTAGTAGTCATTGAAGGGCTGATGGAGGAGGACCAGGTCCAGGTGGTCAGTGCCCAGCTTCTTCATGGATTCCTCTATCGAGGCCTTGGTCTTGTCATATCCGTAGTTGGTGATCCAGACCTTGGTAGTCAGAAAGATCCGGTCGCGGTCGATGCTGCTCTGAGCCAGAGCATCTCCGACAGCCTGCTCGTTTCCATAGATTTGAGCTGTATCGATGGCCCGGTACCCGGTTTCAAGCGCATCCAGGACCGAGCGACGGCACTCGTCCTGGTCGGTGATCTGGTAGACGCCGAAGCCTTCCATGGGCATGAGCACGCCGTTGTTGAGCTTGATGGACGGGACGGTGGTGGATGGATCATTCTGCATGGTATTGTGCTTCTTTCTTGGCAGGATTGCTTGGGCGGATCTGGCTCAGGGCAGGGTATGCCTCTATGTTCTGCTTGTTCAAGGATAAGACCTTGAAGCAGCTTGAAGTCAAGCCAGAAAAGCTCGTTCAGCCCTCCTTCGATGCTAGCGTGGATAGTGAAGTAGCTGATGGCTGGAGGCGATGATGGGGTCTAAAGCACGATTGGCCGGCAAGGTAGCACTAGGGCTGGGATGCGGAGTTTTGGGAGCCTGGTGCTGGGCTCTGGCCCCTGGCCTTTCATCGGTTGCGGGACGAAGAAAGCCTCTCGGCCTGTCCTCGCATCCCTATGCCCACAGGGGTCTGCACGATGCTGGCTCGGGTATGGAGACGACCAATCCCAACCCTGGTCAGACTGCCTACCTGCACCGTATCCATGACTGTCTGAAGATTGCGTCCGAAAAGCCCTTGGGCAGGCATGCCTCCGCTCCGGACAACCCTTATCGGGTGGTGGCGCCAGAGAATTCGCTGGCGGCTTTCGAGGCGGCCTGCAGGGCCGGTTACGGGATCGAGCTGGATGTCCATCTCAGCCGGGACGGCCAGGTGGTGGTCATCCACGATAGAGACCTGCAGCGGGTTGCTGGCGTTAATCGAGCAGTGGCTGATCTGACTTACGATCAGCTGCGGAGGGTGCCTCTGTGCCCAAGCCCAGCCCAGGCTCTTGAGCCCGGAGAAGAGATTTCGGGCTCTGCCGACCACGACGGTGGTCCCGAAAGAGAAGGAGGGGACGAAAGCCCCAACGATCTTGAGATTCAGCATGTGCCTCTTCTATCTGAGGTGCTCGCTCTGGTGGATGGCCGGGTGCCGCTGATCGTCGAGATCAAGATGGACCAAGGCTTGGATGGCGAGCTTATGCGCCGAACTGATGCTCTCCTGTCCAGGTATCAGGGCCCCTATGTGATTGAATCCTTCAACGTCCTGGCCCTTGTCTGGTATCGGGTTCACCATCCCGGCATTACCAGGGGGCAACTTGTCGCCCCCTACCACGGCCGGGTGGGCACCTGCTCCTCGGCTCTGCGCTGGATGGCTGGATCCCTTCTCTTCAATTGGCTGGGGCGACCGGACTTTGTGGCCTGCGAGTGGCACAGCGGGCACTCACTGCCCATGCGTCTGTACCGGTTCCTAGGTGGAACGCCCATCGCCTGGACCGTCCGCTCCGAGCGCGCACAAGAGGCTGCCAGCTCCGACTTTGATGGGATCATCTTCGAGTCGTATCTGCCCGGGAGCTGAACCAGCTATACAGGCCTGAGGCCGCAGCGGCCAGACCTATCGCCCAGAGTGCCATGATCAGGAAGTAGCCGTAGGGGAGAGGCACGACGCTCATGTCTATCTGGCCGGACAGCTGATGGAATATGACGGCCAGCACTCCCGCCATGGCCAGGGCTGAAAGAAGGATGGCCGAAAGAGCATCGATCACTGACTCCCAAATCGAAGAGCAGACCAATGTTCCACGTGAAACACCGGCGGCCTGCATCCTTCGGTTCTCCTGGCGGCGCTCATTGACTGCGATGGCGCATGCCTGGATCAGAAATATGGCCGTCAGGACGATGGCCCCGTTCACCATCTGGGGCATGGCCCGCTGCACCTCCTTTGACCTTTGGATGTCGGAACGAATGTACTCCTTCTTGGTGCAGGCCTTGATGCCCTTCTTATCCCATGAAGCATTGAGCTGACTGATCAGATCGCCTGTCCGAACACCTGGAGCGGTCCTGGCTAGGGTGGTCGATCCACTGTTGTCGGGCGCCAGTTGCGACAGGTCGGCATCCGTCATCAGGTATTCGCCCATCTGTCCTGTCGGGGTCATATCGACTACGGCGGTGATGGTCAGCGTATGGCTTTTGTCGTACCTGTCGATCAGGGTCAGCTTGCGGCCAATGGGGTCTTTCTCCTGAGTGCGGCCATTTGCTATGACGGCGATCTTGCCCGACCTCAGGTCCGCAGCTGAGCCCTCGATGAAGATCGGACTAATGGTATTGACGTCCTTGCCTGCTTTGTTGACGTGCATAGCCATGACGGAAGGTTCGTCATTGCTGCCGGCATCTTCCTTGTCTGCAGTTTTCCAGGATCCCTCGCTATAGGTGACGGCGGATTCGATGTCTGCAGTGGCCCGAAGCTGGCGCTCCAGGTCTCTTGGATCATTGCTCTTTGCATTGATCATGATTTCGGCAGTGACCGGCTTATACCGGCTTATGGCTTCTTGTGCCCAGCTGGACCGTCCCAGGGCTACAACTCCGGTCACGATGACCAGCATCAGTATGATCGGCACCGCGACGGCGGTGGAGCTCCGGTTTTCCTTCCGCGCCCTTTGCCGCGCTAGGAGACCTGCACCTCGGAAGGCCAATTGGAAGGGGATGCCGATCAGGTTGGCGCAGGCCGGAACCAGGACTGGGGCCAGGGTGCCGATGATGACGAGCAGACAGCCGGTTGAGGCCAGGATCTGGATTTCAATGTCCATGCCCTTGAAGCGGTGATAGACCATGGCCAGTCCTCCAGCCAGGGCAGCCAGGGCGATTATCAGGCGAAGAGGGCCGATTGACTTGGTTCCAGCTCGATTCTCCGAGTCCTGCAAAGCCTCGATGGGAGAGATCGCGGTAATTCTCCTGGCGGCGAACCAGGTTCCTAAGAGGCCTGCCAGGAGTATCCCCACGAAAGCGAAGATAATTCCCATGGGGTGGGGATGCGCGGTCATTTCCAGCGCTTCAAGGCCTGAGTTGATCAGAGACTTGGCGAATGCCGGCACCAGCAGGCATCCCGCCGAACTGCCCAGGAGGGCGGCCAAGCCTACCGGAATCATGAATTCCAGCAGGGAGATGAATCTTACCGTCCTGGGAGAGGCGCCGGAAAGCCGCATCATGGCGTACTCGCGACGGCGGCGCTCGATCAGGAACCCCACGGAAGTGATGACCAGGAAGATGGAAACGAACCCGCATATGCAGGCGTAGGTTATGGATATCTGTGAAGCGCCGTCTTGTAAGGACAGGGTCATAGCGCGGTCGTAGGAATTCATTGCGTGCGTATCTGGCATCCCGTCGCCCTTCCGAGCGGCAATGGCTACCTGGATCCAGGCGCTGGTAAGGGCCGAAGCGGCCATGACCGCCAGGACCATGACTGTGTAGGAGGACCGATGCTCATGCAGAAAGGATCGCACCAGGGAGGCCAGGCCAGGAGTGCGCGCCTTGGTTCGATCTGCGGTTTGCGAGCCGCCCCCGCCCATCGGTCCTGAGGCTCCGGTTCCTGTGATTGATCCACCTAGGGAAAGGGACTTGCCCTCCATAGTGCGCTCCTTTCTCACCCTTGAATGCTGCTGTTCTTATTGCAACACCAGGCGAAGGCCCACTCAGGGTGTTTTCAGGGTCAGACCAGGGGAGAACCAGGGTGGCGATCAGCGATTAGACACTCCTGTGCGAGAGGTGGCTGCAAGAGGATGGGGATCGAGAGGATGGAGGCCGGGAGGATCGTAGGCATGATGATCGGTCGCCAAGCTCTATGGCGTCGCAGAGCCAACAGTTTGCGTAGAGATGGTTCCATAGCGAACCTATTCCCGCTGACGGGGGGGGAGGGAAGTCTAGCGTTTCTGACGGCGGCCACGTTTTGCCAGCGAACCTTTGCGCGCAGACAGGGCAATCGCATTACGAGCTAGTACAGGGCCCATGGCGCGGTTGCCCTGTCTCTGGATGACTGGCCCGCTTGATTATTGGTCTGCACAGATAATCAGCCTAGAGGGGCCTTATTAAGTTTGGCTATGATCGTGCTCACGCAGCACCCGTGGAACGGGTATAACGGCCATTGAAAAAGGACCCGAATCGCGGATGATTCGGATCCTCGGCAGAGATGGGGCGCATGCCCCGTCAGGTTGCTGGGTCAGTCGATGACGCCGTAAAGGCGGTCGCCGGCGTCGCCCAGGCCGGGCACAATGTAGGCGTGCTCGTTCAGTTTCTGATCGACTGCGCAGACCACCACCTTGAGGTTGATGGAGGAATCCATCTCCTCCTTGAGGCGATTCAGGCCCTCAGGAGCGGCAAGAATGTTGATGGAAGTTACGTCCTTGGCTCCACGCTCAGCCAGGTATTTGGTGGCGGCGATCAGGGTGCCGCCGGTGGCCAGCATGGGATCCAGCAGGAAGCACTGACGGCCGGAAAGGTCCTCTGGCAGACGGTTGGCGTAGGTGATGATGTCTAAGGTGTTCTCGTCGCGCTTGAGCCCCAGGAATCCGACCTCGGCCGTGGGCAACAGCCGGGTCATGCCGTCCAGCATGCCCAGTCCTGCGCGCAGAATGGGAACCACCATGGGTCGTGGAGAGCAGAGCTTCTTGCCCACCATGGGAGCGACCGGGGTCTCGATGGGGTGGTCTTCGATGTCCAGATTGCGGGTGGCCTCGTAGGCCTCCAGCATGACCAGTTCGCTGATCAGTTCGCGGAAGGTGTTGGAAGGAGTGTTCTTGTCCCGCAGTACGGTCAGCTTATGCTCGATCAGCGGGTGTTCCAGTACGTGAAGTTCCATACCTCTCAGCGTAGCTCAGCGGGTCGGCTTCTGGTAGCGATCGGCAAGCCATGCTGTCTTCGATTTGGGAATGGAAATGAAAACGCCGAACCATGCAAGCGCCTGTCGGCGCAAACGCCGCTCGAAGCGGCAACAAACGGAGCCCGGGGCTTAACCATGGTCCGGCGCAGTCCCCATTGTAGGGCATGCCTGAGTCTGATCCGGGCTCACGACGTGCTTACGCTTCCGGCTTGAAAGGTGACGAATTCTACTCCAGCCGTCCTCGCCGCCAGAGTGAGGCGCCACGCATGAAGTCACGGGCTGTCTGGTTGAGGGAGTTGACGGTGCGCTGCGCTGCGTCGACCTCCTTGGCCTCTTGATGGTCCAGCTGTCTGCTCTGGGCATCCCGGATGGTGGTCCTGATGCCGCGGGCGATCACGTCGCAGAATGCTCCGGCCCGTTCCAGGGCTATGGCGAAGTCGCCGGTGAAGGCTCCGGAGAGGATGGAGTCAGCGGTTCGGATGATGTCGTCGGCCTCCGGAGCCTGGTCAACGCCCGCGATGGCTGATGCAGCGGTGTCGGTGGGCTCGCCCAGCCGCCACAGACGACTGATTCCATCAGCGTCCCTACGCATCCAGCTGCGGAGCATGTAGAGCCGCCAAAGGATGCCCGGCAGGGAGTCAGGATCGCTGTCGCTCCAGAGCTCGGCCACTACATCCACGCCTTCGCGGTCTACCAGGGTCAGAACCCGTTTTACGATGGCGGGGTCGGCGCTGTGGTGGACCCGATCCAACAGGGAAGCTGCCGAAACATGGCTCATCTCGCTGATCTGCTGTGGATCCATGCCTCCGGAAAGCTGGTCGGCGATGGCTGGATCCAGCTGGCCCGGGCGTGAGGGTCGGGTTGTTCCAGTGCCGGAAGCTACGAATCCCGTGCGGGAAGAGCGGATCGAGGATGAGCCAATTCTGGAATTGCTGTCAATAGACAAGGGGAGTCACCTTCTGTATGTCGATGATGGTCGGATGATTGGGGTCGCCAGTCAAACTGAGGACAACGGCGTTGCCGGTGGGCATGAAGGGAGAGTCATCGGGCAGGCGTTTGGATAGCGATCCGCTGGAGCACAGCCCGCGCAGCTGCTCGAAGATCCCCCCTAGGACCGGGCGATGCATGCAGATCATAGTGGTTCTGTTGCTCGTCAGCAGGTCGGCCATCTGCCTGTCCAGCCAGCTGTGCGCCTGGTTGGGACGGCTGTGATAGGAGGATTCCGTCAGGCAGGCAGCCATCTGCACTGGCAGACCGACCTCATCGGCGTAAGGCCGCAATGTCTGCACGCAGCGGATCCAGGGGGAGGACAGGAGGTGGTCAGGCGCGAAGCAGGCCAGCTCACGTGCTAGAGCATAAGAAGTTCCGGCGCCCCTGGGGGTAAGAGGACGATTTGCATCCTTGCCCGTCCACTCCTTCCGGGCCACTGCCTTGCCATGACGAACGATGATCAGCTGACGAGCTCGGATGCCACCCTGCTCAACCCGATCCACGAAGGCATCCAGTATGGTTCTGTCGCTGGGGTGGGTCAACAGTCTGCGGGCTTCATAGGCTCCGACCCAGCGTATCTGGTCGACTTCCCTGGAATCAGGCCGGTGGATGGGTCCTAACAGTGCGCTCTGACCGGCGGCGTGTTTCGCGTCGGTCGGTGTGGCCATCCAGTAGCGAATATGCTTGAGTCGGCCGCCTTTGCTGCCCCGGCTCCGACCCTCGTTGTTCAGCGGGTATTCGGCATCCCCCAAGTATGGCCCTAGACGGACAAGACAGCCCGTCTCTTCGCCGACCTCTCGCACGGCCGTCCGTATGGGGGTTTCGCGATTCTCCAGCTTGCCCTTTGGCCAGCTCCAGTCGCCGTACTTAGGACGATGAACCAGACAGAGCTCCAGCTCATCGAGATCGGATCGGGGGCTGGCTCCTGGGGCCGCTCGGCCGTCGTCACTGAATTTCATCCATCCTTGGAAGTTTGTGCGCCACCGGTAGAGAATGGCTCCGGCTGCCTCGACTGTCCTGCTCATGGCCGAATGCCATCCTGATCATACGTCTCGGCGGCGAGCCCGTCGGCTTGAAGGCGCATCATTATCGCCTGGCCCTAGGGGTTCGGGTGTGACGGTCGATCAGATACTCCTGCGAGTCGACCAGAGGCCGGCCCTGATCGTCCCTGCTGTGGCGCTCGTAGGTGCCGTCGGGCCGCATGTGCCAGGAACTGGTGGTATCGGCCATCTGCAGATCCACATAGTCGATCAGCCCCTGCACCTGCTCAGGCGCGGTGATGCGGACCAGCGCCTCCACGCGGCGGTCCAGGTTGCGGTGCATCAGGTCGGCAGAACCTATCCAGACCTCCGGCCCAGCCAAGGGGCCCTCACCGATCTGGGGGCCCTGTGAGTTGGCGAAGGCGAAGATGCGGCTATGCTCCAGGAACCGTCCCAGGATGGAATGGACGCGGATATTCTCGCTCAGTCCAGGCACTCCCGGCTTCAGGGAGCAGATGCCGCGTTCCACGATGTCGATGCGAACCCCGGCCTGGCTGGCCCGGTAAAGGGCGTCGATGATCTTTTCATCCACCAGGGAATTGACCTTGATTCGTATCCAGGCAGGCTTGCCGTTGAGGGCGGTCTCCTCTTCGCGGGCGATCCGCTGCAGCAGCCCGGAACGAACTGTGCGTGGGGCTACCAGCAGGCGGTGGAAGGAGGATTTGGGTGCATAGCCTGACAGCTGATTGAAGAGCCGGGTCAGGTCCTGTCCCACCACCGGGTCGCAGGTGAGCAGGCCCAGGTCGGTGTACTGGCGGGCGGTCTTGGGGTTGTAGTTGCCGGTGCCTACATGGCAGTAACGACGCAGGCCGTCCTGCTCCTGACGGACCACCAGGGAAAGTTTGCAGTGGGTCTTTAGTCCCACGATTCCGTAGACCACATGGACGCCCGCCCGTTCCAGCTGACGAGCCCAGGCGATGTTGGCCTCCTCGTCAAACCGGGCCTTGATCTCGACTAGAGCCAGTACCTGCTTGCCGGCGTGCGCGGCATCCACCAGGGCGTTGATGATGGGCGAGTTGCCCGAAGTCCGGTAGAGAGTCTGCTTGATGGCCAACACTCGCGGATCAGCCGCTGCCTGCTCCAGAAAGGCCTGAACCGAGGTGGAGAAGGAGTCATAGGGGTGGTGAAGGAGGATGTCATGCTCGCGGATGGCGGCGAAGATGTCCTGGGCTTGACTGGATTCCACCTCGGCGATCTGCCGGTTGGTGGTGGGGATGAAGGGCCGGAACTTGAGGTCGGCCCGATCGATGGACTGCAGCTCGAACAGGACCGTGCAGTCCAAGGGAGCGGGCAGTCGATAGACCTCCTCCTGGTTGACTCGCAGCTTGCTGGCCAACAGCTGCGAGAGGAAGGGAGAAGCGGAGTCGGAGATCTCCAGGCGGATGGGCGGTCCGAACCGCCGCTGCATCAGCTCCTTCTCCATGGCGTTGAGCAGGTTCTCTGCGTCATCCTCTTCTACGTCAATGTCTTCATTGCGAGTGACGCGGAAGGAACGGGCCTCTTTGATGATCATGCCCGGGAAAAGGTATTCCAAGTGGGCGATGATCAGGTTCTCCATGGTGATGAACCCATAGCGTTCCTCCCGGCCCTCCTCGTCGGTCAGATCGTCCACAGGAACCAGACGGGAGAGGTTGTCGGGAATCTTGACGCGAGCGAAGTGGGTCTTGCCTGAGCTTGGGTTCTCCACTAGGACCGCTAGGTTCAGGGAGTTTCCTGAGATGTAGGGGAAGGGGTGGGCAGGGTCGACGGCCAGTGGGGTCAGGACTGGGAAGACTTGGTTGCGGAAGAAGTTGGTGAGCCGTTCCTGCTCCTGGCTGCTCAGTTGCGTCCAGCTCAGCAGGATGATGCTTTCGGCGGCCAAATCCGGCAGGATGTGGTCGATGACATAGTGGGCGTGCTCGTTCTGAAGCTTGTGCGCCTGCTCGGAGATGGCCCTCAGCTGCTGACGGGGGCTCATTCCGCTGGCGGCAGTCACAGCAATGCCGGTGTCCACGCGACGCTTCAGACCAGCCACGCGGACCATGAAGAACTCATCAAGGTTGCTGGCGAATATGGCGGCGAAGTTGGCGCGCTCCAGCAGGGGCACGCTCTCGTCTTCTGCCAGCTCAAGCACGCGTTTGTTGAACTTGAGCCAGCTTAGCTCCCGGTCGAAATAGCGATCCTCAGGCAAGGGCGGGACCGGATGATCCGAGTGCCTGGATACATGCCGTGCCTTGCCGTCGGTCTCAGCAATATGCTCCGCGATCTGGCTACGTAGCAAGGCCTTGGAGGGTGCGTCAAATTTCTGAACCATACCATAGCACTTTATTCGCAGATGCAGTCCTCTGCAATTATCGATAAAGCCTGTGGATAAATAGGAACGGCCCCCGCAGGAGGCCGTTCCCGCAAGGTCGATTCGGTGGGAATCTCTGCACAACATCATCGTTGCAACGGTCAAGTCTTAATACACCCGTTCAACGTATCGGTCCTGGTGGCCATACACTTTGTGGGCTTCCGTGTTCTCGAACCTTCCTTGTATATGTCATTATGCCGGTTTTGAGACCAATGGCAAGCATGCCCATCGCGTTAGAGCGGAGAAGGCTGCCCGTTTGATCTTTTGTGTGATTTCGTGCATTTCGACAGGTCAAGTACGCCAGGTTTGAAGGAATCTGTTGTTTCTATGTGATTATCTGTGGCCTTCGCTCGGGCATGGAGCTGAAAATACTGGAGTTTCAGGCGTGTCGTGATATTTATTCATTCGTGAACAGAGGCGATGAAGCAATGTGGAGACATGAGGTCATTCGACCACATCAGCGCCGGGGGCTGGTGCTGTCGCCAAGGGGCGGGTGTGCTGGTAGCCATGACCGGAATGAGCATAGGCAGACCGCAGAAGATTATAAAAGTTGGCATGAGAGGGTGGAAGCCTGAATGGACTCCGCACTCCTTTAATTCAGTCGGGTCGCTCCCGGAGCATCGAGCGGGGAGGGCGACGGGTATGGTCCGACAGTTCGATCAGTCGGGATCGTCGGAACCTGGTTGCTTGCAGGATGAGGGTGCCGATCGGCTCGGGCGATCTTCCCTGTCCGATCAACGGATTGCAGGCCAAGATACGGGCATTGGGCGTAGCGGTTCAGGATCCGAATATGAGTCCGCCGTGACTGGACTGGTCTTTCTCTCGGCCTCGGGAGGGCTTGGGCTGACAACCATGACCGCGCTGATGGCCAAACAGCTTCAGGACATGGGCCTGTCATGCGCTTTGGCAGATCTGGACCTGGATAGCGGAGGGATGGATGTACTTGTCGGTATTGAGGGGGCGCCTGGCATGCGTCTGGGGCGAATTCGAGCTCCCTTGGGCCGAGTGGATCCGCAAGCTCTCCATGAGGAACTGCCGATCTGGGATGGCATCCCGGTGCTCAGCAACGATCCCTGGAGCGCCCCTCCACAAGGCTGGTGGGACGTGGATGCAGCAGTCAGCGCAATGGCTGGATTTGCTGATTTGCTGTTGATTGATGCCGGTCGGGGCCGGGGTCTCGGCAATCTGCGCTCGCTGAGAGGAATGCCTTCGCTGTTGATGGTGGACATGACCGTGCTGGGGCTTGCACGGGCGAAGGCACTTCTCCATGCGCTGAAGAGCCGCAGAGGTGCTGGTGATCGAGACCAGAACAGTCAATTGATCGCCTGCAGACCCCCTATGGCTGTGATTGGGATGATGCCCATCCAGCACTGGGTCAGTCATGGCGTCGACCCGGAGGAGGCAGAGGAGTTCCTGGGTCGATCGCTGGACGCGGTTCTCAAGCCGCAGCCGAACCTGTCGGCATCCGTCTTGGATGGGCGTGGTCTGGAGCGGGTGCCGCGCGCATACGTCCGTGCTCTTCACCCCCTGGTGGAGCGGATCGCGCGGATGATAACTGTCGGCGAAAGAGAAGGAGATCAGATCTCGCCTCACGAATCGATTCGGTCCAGGACTGTCAGATGATCACAGGGAATGGGGGACGCGTTGAAGGTCCATTCTGTGATGGCGATTTCGCTCAGCCTCCTACTTTCGGGTACTTGGATGGACTGGTGAGCGATCCTGCGGTGACTGACATCGCCGTGACCGGGCAGGGCGATGTCTGGATCGATCGAGGCGCAGGCATGGAGGAGGTCCTGCTCCGGCCTGGGTTCACAGGCCCTCAGGCTGTAAGGGACTTTGCTGTGCAGTTATGCGCTCAGTTGGGACGTCGCCTGGACGATGCTCGTCCCATGGCCGACGCTTCCAGCAGAGAGGGGATCCGAATCCACGCCGTACTGGCCCCGCTTGTTCCCGAGGGCGCTGCTATCTCCATCAGATTGCCCAACAGGCATCCGCCCGGTCTGGATGAGCTAGCTGCTGCGGGGCTGTGCCCCGCCAGCTGGCTCTTCATCCTTCGGGCGCTGGTGATCAACCGAGCCAGCATCCTGGTGACCGGAGGCACGGGTGCCGGCAAGACCACGCTGCTGCGGGCCCTGCTGAGTATGTGCCCGCAGGAGCAACGGCTGATCGTCGTGGAGGAAGTTCGCGAGCTAGGTCGTATTGCCGGTCATAGGAATATGGTTTCCCTGGCTGCCAGAGAGTCGAACGTTGAAGGAGCAGGGGGCGTTGGGCTGGTCGATTTGGTCAAGGCCACACTGCGCATGCGGCCAGATCGGATTATCTTGGGCGAGTGCCGGGGAGAGGAGATAGCGGATTTGTTGCGGGCCTTCAACTCTGGTCATCGGGGAGGCATGGCGACTTTGCATGCCGACAATGTGGAACGCGTTCCCTCCAGGCTAGCGACTCTGGGGCTGCTGGCGGGGCTGCAGCCGAGGGCTCTGGCAGCTCTGGCACAGGGGGCGTTTGATGCTGTTATCCATCTGGAACGTTCAGCAGGTCATAGACATATTGCCCAGATTGGTCGACTGACAACCGCTGCCGATGGTCGGCTTCTTGGAGAGGCTGTCTGCACTTGGCCTGGCCGAGGGGCTGCTGCATATGGATCGGCTTGGTCAGGGTTCGCCAGGCGGTGGGGCATTGTGACCAGCGTCCCGGCGCGCGCAACTATGGCAAAGGAGGATCATGGGTGATGAGACTGCGGTCTGGCTGACTGCGATGTTGACGGCTATTGCCGGTCTGGCCCTGCTTCCGCCTAGCGGCGTCGCGACCGCAAGACTGAAAGTCATGTCAGTCAGATCCTCTGCACGGTCAGATCGGCTCGGCCTGGCGGGGCTGATCACTTCCCTGCTTGCCTATGTTGATAATGGGGGCGGACTGGTAGAGGCCTTCGAGGAGGCATCCGGGCGGCGGTTCGCCACTCGGGAGGTCACATGGGAACGTGTCATGGCCATGCTGGAGAGTCGATGCTTACCCAAGGAACGAGGAGCGACTCTGCTGATTATGGCCCAGGCTTTGATGGCCTGCTATGGGCTCAGCGCCATCCTGGGCTGCCGGGCCTCGGATGGGCTGCGGGCCGTGGAGGCCATGCAGACGCGGCGGGCGGCTCTGGATGAGGCCCGGGAAAAAGCCTTCGCTGTGCCCAAAGCCACGATCCGCCTCCTGTCGATCTTGCCAGTGTTGACAATCATCATGGGAGAATTCATGGGTGCACGACCAATGGCCTTCCTCTGTCGCCCAGGTCCAGGGACCATATGTCTGATCCTTGGAGTGGCCTTCTATGTTCTTGGTATGGTTTGGATGCACCTGCTGATGAACGATCTGGGCAGGGAGGATCTATGGATCTGAAACCGCTGATTGCCGCAGTGTCGACCATGCTGGCCATCCTGCTCGTGGAATTCGACGGCTTGGGTGAGCGATTAGCCGATGAGCAGGTCTTCACCCCGCCCTTGAGCCTGGTATTGGCCTTGCTAAGGGTCGCTGTTCGTCAGGGGGCCTCTCTGCCCAGGGCCCTGAGTGTGGTTGGCGGGCTGCTGCCAGGTCCTTATGGGCTTCGAATGGTTCGCGTGGCTCACCTGCTCGGACGTGGCAACGGATGGGCTCTGTCCTGGTCGGGAGCGATCGGCGATCCTGATTACGGGCGGTCCATGCGGATTCTGGCTGACTGTCTGGAGCCGTCCTGGCGTTTGGGATCATCGCCCCTGACGCGTATCGACACGACTATGCGCCGGCTGGATCACCATGTTCGCAGCGTACTGGCACGGGCTACGGCGACGGTCACTGTCAGGTTGCTGGTGCCGACCGGGCTGTGTATTCTGCCCGCTTTCGTGCTGATCGGAGTCATTCCCTGCATTGCGGCCTTTGTGGGTGGGATGTCCTGAGGGTGTGGAGCTCTGGTGGGTTCAGTTGTCCACAGGTTGCCGATGCAGGTCCGCTCGACCACATGTATCTGACAAGACGGCAGAGATGGACCGGACCGAGCACAGTTAAAGGTACCGGATGCCGATTCCCTGAGGAACAGTCGTCCGCTGGGGTGGGGAAACAAGGAAAGACAAAGGTGAGAACGATGACACATACACAGGAGATTGCTACAGTCTTCCATCTGCAGACCAGACAGGCAGGAGGCCAATTGGTGCCGACTGCGACATGGCCTGCCGCAGATGCCGGATTCCGGTGGCTTCAAAGAATGCGGCAACGTTCCAATCGTTTCATGGCGGCTTTGTACGTTCGCATCAGCCGGGCTGTGGACTCTGGAGTGCGTGCCTTGCATGCACGGCTGAGCGTAGTACTGGCAAGGCCTGAATCGGGGGCCATCACTGCTGAATACGCTGTGATCATGGTGGTTGCCGCCACGCTGGCCGGAGTGCTGCTGGCCATTGTCAAATCCTCCTCTACGCGCACTTTGCTGATGGGCTTAGTGAAGAAGGCGCTCAGTGCCGTCGGCTGAAAGAGGGGCCGAGCGGAGACGACGGTGGCGATCCGATAACGGCACAGTAACGGCCGAGTTCGCCATCGTTCTTCCCGCTGTTATGGTCCTCGCTCTTTTACTGCTGACGCTGACTCAGACGATCAGGATCGGCATGGTCTGTCAGGATGCGGCCAACGCAGCTGCCAGGGACCTGATCGTCACCCAGGGCAAGGGCGATTCCCGAGAGCTGGTGAGCCGGATGGCCGGGCCGCATGCCCAGGTGCGGCTGAGCTCGTCAGCTGGGCAGACGGCAGTTAGAGTGTCATGTCCAGTGGTTTCCGGCCCAATGGGCGTGCTGCCTGCACAGGTCCATGGCGATGCCGTGGCCATATTGGAGGAATGAGTCATGCCTGAACATGTCAGAAGGACGCGCGTCGAACGTACCGGTTCATGGGTAGGGGGTTCTGATCCGGGCTCCGGCACGGTTCTGGGCATCATGCTGATGGTTCTGGTTGGCCTGGGGCTGGGTTTGGCGGTACTGCTGGGCAATCTCATGATCTGCCGGACACGTGCGCGTACCGGTGCCGACGTCTCGGCGCTGGCTGCAGCTTCCGCCCTGGACGAAGGACAGACGCAGCCCTGTGCTCTGGCTTCCCGGGTCGCTCGTCTCAACCGTGGGGTCCTGACTGACTGTCAGGTGGATGGAGGCGATGTGAAGGTCTCGGTGGGGGTAGAGACCGGGATCCCGATGATGCCCCGCCTGGTCCAGTCTGCCCGGGCAGGCCCCGAACCTTGTGGATGAGCGAAGGAAGCGGGTTGGGAAGCCTTAGGAAGGAAAGCGAACGTGTCTAAAGAAATGGATAGCCTTGAACCATGGCACTAGCACTCTATCGGCGGTATCGGCCTGACACTTTTGACGGCATCATCGGTCAGAAGCAGGTCACGGTGCCCCTTACCCGAGCTCTGGATGAGAACCGGCTGACCCATGCCTATCTCTTCTCTGGTCCCAGAGGATGCGGAAAGACCAGCAGTGCCAGGATTTTCGCTCGTTGCGTCAACTGCGCCAAGGGTCCGACCAGCCATCCCTGCGGCGAATGCGACAGCTGCAGGGATCTGGCCACGGGAGGCCCCGGTTCCATTGATGTGGTGGAGATTGACGCAGCCAGCCACAATGGCGTTGACGATGCCAGGGAGCTCAGGGAGCGGGCAGGCTTCGCCCCTGTGCGTGACCGCTACAAGATCTTCATTTTGGACGAGGCTCATATGGTCACCCAGCAAGGATTCAATGCCCTGCTGAAGATCGTCGAGGAGCCGCCGGAACACGTCATGTTCATCTTCGCTACCACAGAGCCGGAGAAAGTGATCGGCACTATCCGCTCCCGCACCCACCACTACCCCTTCCGCCTAGTGCCTCAGGAAGTCATGGGGCCCTACCTTGAGGACATTTGCGAAAAGGAGAGCATCAAGGCCGAGTCCGGTGTGCTCAGGCTGGCCATGCGGGCCGGAGGCGGATCGGTGCGTGACACCCTTTCCGTCTTGGACCAGCTCATGGTAGGCGCTGACGAGCACACCATCACTTATAATGCGGCGGTAGCGCTGCTGGGGTTTACCCCAGCAGCGCTGATCAGTGAAGCTGTGGACGCACTGATTGCCCACGATGGAGCCGGACTCTACGGTGCCATTCAAAAGGTGGTCGTCGGCGGGTTCGAGTCCCAGCGCTTTGTCGAGGATCTGCTGGCCCATGTTCGCGACCTTCTGGTTCTCAAGCTGGCGGGGGATCGGGCTGAAAGCGTGCTCAGCGGGGATGCCGACGACGACCAAGTGACCAACCTGCATCGACAGGCGGATGCTTTGGATCTACAGGTCCTGACCAGAATGGCCGATATCATCAACGATGCACTGGCGGGAATGAACGGAGCCACCTCGCCTAGGATGCGTTTGGAGTTGCTGGCTGCCAGGCTGCTGGCAATCGGCTGCGAGCCTATGGAGCAGGCACCGGTCGCAGGGGCAGCTTCCGCCGATGCGTCGGCTTCTGCGCCAACCCGCAGCGGGTTCATTGGCGCCGACAGGGCTCAGCAGAACGGCCGGCCGTCCAGAACGACGCAGTATAGTCATGCCAATGGCGCTGATGGCCCCGAACAGCCTGGCAGGGCAGTCTCGTCGTCTGCTGCAGCGCCCGCCTCCTCTGCAGGGCCGCAGCCCGTAGCCGGTTCTCGTTCCGATCCCTCCGCTAAGGGCCTGCAAGCCAGCGACGGGCAGTCGGCTCCTTCCAGCTCCCGCCCTGTCCAACCCGAGCGCATGGAAGCCCCCTCCTCGCCGACTCGACAGCCAGGGGGGCAGGCCACGCCATCCAGTCCTTCCGAATCCGCCCGGTCTGCGGAACCAACTGGGACTGCACGGCAGAATGTTGCGCAAGGGCAGGAAACCGAGGTGCCGACCGGCACGGAACTGGATAAGCGCTGGGATGCCTTGGTGGCTGCCCTGCCGGATGAGGTGCGCCAGTATGTGGTGCGGGACCGGGTGCCTACCGTGGCAATGAAAGCGGATCCCTCCGGTCGCCAACGGCTGTCCATGACCTTCGATCGTCCGCTCAGTCAGCATGCTTTCGCCATGGCCGTGGCTGCGCAGTCGGTTGACGGGGAGACCAAGGTGCCTCGTATTGTCATGGTCCGCGCTCGCCAGGAGTTCGGACAGGCCACCATGATCGCCCCGTCAGGGACGGCTGCCAACGGTGAGACGGTGGAGTCCGTTAACAGGATGTCTCCCCAGCGTCGGGCAGAGGTCAAGAAGGAGGTGGCTCTGGCACGTGCTGGCTTGGCCACTATGAATCTTGGAGCGGCGGTCATGCCTCATGCGGCCACGGAGCAGGGGCATGCCCCTAGGGAGATGACGGCCTCGGCTGGTCATGATGGTGAGACTGGAACTTCGGCATCGGGCGGAAGGTCCACCCCTGGAGAAGCTCCAGACGACGGAAGCTCCGACGATGCTCACCACCCGGTCGGCGGGCCTGTCCGGTCATCCCCGGAATCGCTGCCTGCTGCGGGCTTTGGCTCTACCGCTTCTACAGTATTGCCGGACGATGATCCGTGGGCCCGCCCTATGCCATCAACTCATGCGCCACAAAAGGCCTGGCAGTCCGGTGAGGGCAGCGACGGACCCGCTGGTCGGAAGGATCATGAGCCTAAAAAAGTGGCTTTGCCGGATATGAGCGATGACACGGATCCCTGGGCTCTGCCTGATTCCGGAACCACCTCAGTAGCATCCACAGAGCTCTCCGGCAGCCAAGATTCCGACAGTCAGAGCCGCGGAGCTTTGGATGAGGGGCTTGCAGTTGCGAAGTCGGTTGATTCGTCTGGTCTGGGAAGCGTCTCGGCTGCAACCCCTGATCCGAGATCAGAGATCGGGTCGGTTCCCGAAGACGCGGGGGTGGCAACCGGTGTCCCAACCTCGTCAGACGAGCAGGTCAGTGGTCACGGTTCGGGTACCGCCGGGAAACCGGATGAGTCAATGGCAAAGGCCTCTGTGTCTGAGGACAGGAGGATGCCTGCAGGCTTCGCTAGTCAGACCTCCGGCGGGCCCGATCAGGCTGGGGCATCGTCTGCTGGAGTCGTCTCAGAAGCTGCGGGGCCTTCCGTGGATCCTGAGGACGATGTCTATTCCATGGACGATGCCAGGCTTGGGGCAGACAATGCCATGGACCAGGATGAACTGACCAAATTGTTTGATGTGACCAAGGTGGAGGATTTTGCTGCTGATGACCCGCAGAATCCGATCAACGTGCAAAGGCGTCGACAGGAGCACGCGCAACGACAGGAAGGTGAATGATGGCTGCAACCTATGATGGAGCCATTCAACAGCTGATTGATGCCTTTGCCCAGCTGCCGGGGATTGGTCCAAAGGGTGCGCAGCGCATTGCCTTCTACATTCTGGGAGCTGATCGACGCAGCGCTCAGGACCTGGCCGATGCCATTGTTGCAGCCAAAGAGAAGGTTCGGTTTTGTGAGATATGTGGCAATGTCTGCGAGACCAGCCCATGCCCCATCTGCCAGGATCCGCGTCGTGACCGCAGCATCATCTGCGTAGTCGAGGAACCCAAGGACGTCATGAGCATCGAACGAACCGGAGAATACCGGGGTCTCTATCATGTGCTGGGCGGGGCCATCGATCCTATGTCCAACGTCGGGCCGGGCGATCTGCGCATTCCCGAGCTTTTGAAGCGGTTGGGCACGGATCAGGTCAAGGAGGTCATGCTGGCCCTGGATCCCAACATCGAAGGCGAGGCCACCACTACCTACCTGGGACGGCTGTTGGGTCCTCTGGATCTGCGGGTCACCAGGCTGGCCAGCGGTCTGCCTGTCGGCAGTGATCTGGAATATGCTGACGAGATCACCCTCGGCCGGGCGATTTCCGGCCGTCGCGACCTTCTTTAGGGCTGGCCGTCGCCGAGCCATGGCTTTCTTCGCTGCTGCTCTTTCGCGCTTCGGCTTTGGATCAGTCTTGCCGAGGTCGGTTTTTTCGGGATCCTTGTCGATGACGGTTCCGGCAAGCAGCCGTAGGGTCGCCTGTCAGACCATTTCCCGCATTCTTCGGTTACGCAAAGGCAGCATGCCTTGCAGCCCGGGTTTGTGCCGGTCTGCGCTGGCCCACGTTTCGCATATTGGTGGAGGGGGTCTGATAGAACGGTGTCGTTCGTATAATCCATGTAATCAGCATGTTGCAGATGATGGTCTAGTGGCTTAACCGTCGCGGGATGGAACAGCAGTGGCACTTATCGTTCAGAAGTATGGCGGGTCCTCGGTGGCAGATTCGGACTCCATCAAGCGTGTGGCCAAGCGCATCATAGATACCAAGCGCGCCGGCAATGACATCGCTGTGGTGGTTTCCGCCATGGGAGACACCACTGACGATCTGATTGATCAGGCCATGGATGTGGATTCCAATCCTCCAGCCCGAGAGATGGACATGCTCATGACGGCGGGAGAGCGCATCTCCATGAGCCTGCTGGCTATGAGCATCCACGCACAGGGTGAGCGTGCCCACTCCTTCACTGGTTCACAGGCGGGATTCATGACTGATGCACGCTACGGCGCCGCCCATATCCGCCATGTCAGACCCCGGCGGGTCATGAAGGCCCTGGACCGGGGCGAGGTGGGGATTGTGGCCGGATTCCAAGGGGTTAACTCAGACGGCGATGCCACCACCTTGGGCCGCGGCGGCTCGGACACCTCGGCTGTGGCCCTGGCTGTGGCGCTCAATGCGGATGTCTGCGAAATCTATACCGACGTGGACGGGGTTTTCACCGCTGACCCCCGCATCGTGCCTACCGCCCGCAGGATTGCTCGCATCTCATATGAGGAGATGCTGGAGATGGCGGCTGGCGGGTCCAAGGTGCTGGCCCTGCGCTGCGTGGAGTATGCCCAGCGCTTCCGTATGCCCATCCACGTGCGCAGCTCCTTCTCCCACCGTCCAGGCACGCTGATTATGCCCGACGATGTTGATGTCGACAAGATTCCCAATTTGGAGACCGGCCAGCTGCAGGATCGTCCCGCTGCGCACACCGATAGGCAACGGGAAATGACGGAAGGAAGGACATGACCAACGGCGAATCCATGGGCGACCTGTTCCCGGACCTGAATGGCCCAGAGTCACCCATCATCTCAGGAGTGGCCCACGACCGCAGCGAGACCCAGGTCAGCCTGCGGGCCGTGCCCGACCGACCTGGCGTAGCCGCACAGCTCTTCACTATCCTTGCCGAGGGCGGCATCAACATCGACATGATCGTCCAGGCTGGGGCGGCCACCGGTACCGTGGATATCTCCTTCACCCTGCCGTCCGCTCAGGCTGATCAGGTTGTTCCCATGCTGGATGATTCCCGCGAGCAACTGGGGTTCCGTTCAGTCGACATCAATCCCGAGGTGGGCAAGGTGACTCTTGTAGGCGTGGGGATGAAGACCCACTCGGGCATTACGGCCACCTTCTTCCGGGCCTTGAGCGACAGGCATATCAATGTGCTCATGATTTCTACCTCCGAGATCCGAATCTCCGCCCTGGTGCCCATCCAGGATCTGGACGAGGCGGTACGGGCCATTCATACGGCTTTCCACTTGGATGCCGATCAGGTCGAGGCGGTCGTTTATGGCGGCACGGGTCGCTGAGTGGAAAGGAGAAGGAGCAATGACTGACAAGGCTGATTTAGCAAGCGACGGTCGCCGTGGCATCAATGTAGCTGTTCTGGGCGCCACAGGCCAGGTAGGCATGGTCATGCGCCGCATGCTGGACGAACGGGACTTCCCCGTGGCTGACCTGCGTTTCATGGCCTCGTCCCGGTCTGCTGGAGAGCAGTTGCGCTGGCGTGACAGGATCATCACGGTCGAGGATGTGGAGCAGGCCGACTTGAGCGGGATTGATCTGGCCATCTTCTCCGCCGGCGGTTCGACCTCAGGAACCTGGGCCCCACGCTTTGCCGAGGCCGGAGCCTATGTGGTCGACAACTCCTCCCATTGGCGGATGGATCCCGAGGTCCCCCTGGTTGTGGCTGAGGTCAACCCCGAGGACCTGGACCTTATCCCCGGGCGGATCGTGGCAAATCCCAACTGCACCACCATGGCTTGCATGCCCGTGCTGAGCCCGTTAGCCAAGGCATACGGTCTGCGCCGTCTGATTGTCTCCTCCTACCAGGCAGTGTCGGGAGCCGGGCGTGCTGGCGTCCTCCAGTTGCGCGACGAGGCCAAAACCGCCGTGGAGCAGGGTGCTGATCGTTTGGTCTTTGACGGATCGGCCATCGAGTTTCCCCCGCCCACCAAGGTGGTGCGCACCATCGCCTTCAACGCCGTTCCTTTTATAGGCGACTTGGTCGATGATGGCAGCGGGGAGACCGACGAAGAGCAGAAGCTGCGCAATGAGAGCCGCAAGATCCTGCACCTGCCTGATCTGGCCGCCTCCTGCACCTGCGTGCGGGTAGGAGTCTTTACAGCCCACGGCATGAGCATCAATGCCGAGTTCGAGCACGACGTCACCCCTGATCAGGCCCATGACCTGCTGTCCAAAGCCCCTGGAGTAAGCCTGTCGGAAATACCCACTCCTCTGGATGCAGCCGGCAAGGATCCCAGCTTTGTGGGCCGCATTCGCCAGGACCAGGCTGTGGAAGGCAAGAGGGGATTGTCCATGTTCGTGGCCAATGACAATCTGCGCAAGGGAGCCGCCCTCAACGCCGTGCAGATTGCCGAGCTGATCGCCCGCAAGCACTTCGCCGACAGGATCTGATCGGGCATTTGGGCTGATTGCTCTGCACGCCTTAGGCATCCTGTACGCCCCTCGAGCATGCGCTGGCCGGCTCTGACAGGCTCCTTCTGCCTGGTGGTCTGCAATAGGGTCAGCTCTGCCTGGCCTCCGCTCGGTCCGAGGCCTGTCTGTCTGCTTGACCTTGCCGTTGATCAAGTTCAAGTATCCCTTCTGCCGTATCGCGGTCGGTGGCCAGTGCCGAGATAAGCCCGGCCCGCAGACAGGCAAGGATGCTGGCAACCTTTTGCGGCCCCCAGGCCACGCCTATGACCAGGGGGATCCGCTTCAAGCGTTCGAATTCAATCGATATAGTGCGTTCGCACAGGCTGGTTCGGATGTGGCGCCCCCAGGCATCGATGTGGTGCCCGCAGATGTGTCCCACGGCCTTGAGTTCGGTCACCTCTTCGATGAAAGCCGCATTCTCGTAGTCTTTGAAAATGTGCCCCGACCTTCCTTCTTCGACCGACCCCACTCCCACTACCGCAACGTCGGCATGCCCGCCCAGGGTCAGGGTGTCGGCGATCTGGCGTTCTTTGCGCATGGCCTCTGCCACTGGTGTTGAAGACAGGACCATGGGCACTGGCAGCGTCGAGTAGCTGCCGCCCAGTCGTTGGGCCAGCATGTGGCATATCTCGGGCGAATCCGTCATGGGATTAGTTGGCGACAGGGAGCCGATCATCTGTACGACCTTGGACTTTGACCAGTTTCGCAGGGGGACTTCGCGGACCGTGTAGGCGACTGCGTTGCCGTTGGAGACGGTTATCAAAGAGTCGGGTCTGGTCTGCTCAACCAGAAGAGATGCCGCACTTGGTGGTACCACGTCATATCCGGTGCATCCCTGCGGCGGCTCGGAGACTCGAGCGCAACGGAGCTTGAATTGTCGAATCAGCCTGGACTCAAGGTCCTCAAGCCGCTCCAGCGGATTCTCAATGGAGATCTTCACCAGTCCTCGCTCTTGGGCCTCTTTCAGCATCCGGGAGACGGAGGGGCGGGAATAGCCTGTCTCTGCGGCGATCTGAGACTGCAGCATGTGATCCTGGTAGTACATGCGAGCTACGCGAAGAAGCAGCTGAACCCGCTTGCGGGCATCCGAAGTGGTCATCATCTGTAAATCGCTGAACATATGTACATATTATCAAAATCAGTAAAAAACCACTCGAATGCTCTCTTAGGTCTAAAACGGGCTTTCTATGCGCAATATTGGAATTTATATATATCTCGATTCACGGGTTAAGTACATATGTTCATCGATATCCTTGTTGTTTTTTGATCACTCACATAGGCTGTCCTCTGTCAAAGGCACTGGCAGGAAGAGCCTGAAGACCGGTGCCGCGAAGTCGCAGAGCACAACAACAAAGGAGTTCATATGGCATTCGCACGAACGATTTTGGGAGATGTCGATCCGAGCACGCTTGGCGTAGTCAACAGCCACGACCATCTGATCCGAGTGGGTGCTGGTGAGGTCTACTTGGACAAGGACCATCAACTGGATTCAGTCGAGAAGGCAGAGACCGAGGCCGGCTATTTCGCCAATGCCTCTCTGAAGTGGAGCAAGCAGGGCGGCACCGTGGTCGATATGTGCCCCATCAACTGCGGCCGCGACATCGAGAAGCTGGCTGAGGTGGCACGCTCGGTGGAGAATCTGCAGATCATAGGGGCCACCGGCTTCCATCGGGAGCATGTCTACCTGGAGACTCAGTCACACTGGATCAACCGCTACAGCGTGGATCAGATCGCCGACCTGGTCATCGCTGATATCCGCGAGGGCATAGATCGCAACGACTACACCGGTCCCCTGGTGGATCGCAGCCCCTATAAGGCGGGCGTCATCAAGATCGGCACTGCCTACGGAGAGATCACGCCCTTCGAGCATAAGTGCATGGAGGCTGCTGCCAAGGCGGCCATCGAAACCGGCGCTCCCATCAACACGCACACCACCTATGGAACCTGCGGCCTGGAACAGGCTCAGACCCTGATCGGACTGGGGGTTCCAGCCGACCAGATCGCCATCGGTCACATCCAGCGCAATGCTGATGTCTACTACTTGGAGGAGATCCTGGATCTGGGCGTTTACCTGGAGATCGACGGCACCAACAGGATCAAGTATCAGCCCGATTCCAACAGAATGATGGAGCTCAAGGCTTTCAAGAAAGATGGCTATGAGGACCGTATCCTCCTGGGCACGGACTCGGGCAAGCGCTCCTACCAGAAGGTCTACGGCTCTGTGAGCGGCGTGGACTACAACCCTGCAGTGGATGGCCCCCGCATGATCGCCGAAGGCTTTGATCCCGACTATGTGGACAAGCTGCTCATCCGCAACGCCCACAACTTCTTCTCCTTCCGTAAGGAGGCATGAGCGCAATGGCGGCAGACAAGACTCTGGAACGTCCCCAACTCCAGATCGCTCTGGACACCTTTGATATGCCATCGGCCCTGAAGCCCTTGAACGCGGCTATCAGCCAGATCGATGTCATCGAGTGCGGAACCGTCCTGATCATTGCCGAGGGACTCAGGGCCGTGCGTGAGATCCGCGCCCTCTATCCCAATAAGACCATCCTGGCGGATGTCAGGATCGCAGAGGCCGGTGCGGTCATCTCCCGCGCCTGCTTCGAGGCGGGTGCCAGCTGGGTCTCGGTGGTCGCCGGTGCCAGCATGACCACCGTCGAGCAGGTGGTGAAGGTGGCCCAAGAGTTTGGCGGCGAGGTCCAGATTGAGCTTGGCGAGACCTACGATCCCGAACAGGCGAACGAATGGCGGCGACTTGGAGCTACTCAGGTCATCGTCCACCGTTCTCGCGATGCTGAAGCGGCCGGAAAGCTGACCTGGGGGGAGGATGACAAAAACCGCATCCTTGAGCTGCATCAGATGGGCTTCAAGGTCACTGTGACCGGCGGAGTCACAGCCAAGGATCTGCCCTTCTTCCAAGGAGTCCCCGTCGGAGTGGTGATCTCGGGTCGCGGCATTGTCAAGGCTGATGACCCCCTGGCCGCCGCCACTGAACTGCGGGAGACCATTGGCAGGGTGTGGCCGCAATGAGTGGCAGCATCACCCTGGGCATCTATGAGAAGGCGCTGAGGTCTCCCGCCGAACCGGATGACTGGGATGCATTCATATCCCAGGCGGCGGCCGATGGATTCACCTTCATGGATCTGTCCATCGACGAGAGCGACAAGCGGATGGCCCGTCTGGACTGGACGGCCGCCCAGGCTTACGCGCTCCGCCAGGCTGCAGACCGCCAGGGCGTCCAGGTCGGAGGGATTTGTCTGAGCTGCCACCGCAAGGTCGGCCCAGGCTCGGCCGATCCGACTATCCGCCGTCGGGCCTACGAAATCTTCCTCAAGGCGATCGATCTGGCTCATGAGGCAGGCATTCCACTGATCCAGGTAGCCGGTTACTACGCCTACTACGAGGACCCTGATCCTGACCAGCGCGCCAGGTATGTGGAGGTTCTGGCCAAGGCGGCTGAGTATGCGGCGCAGGCCGGCATCATGCTGGGCATAGAGAATGTGGATGGCAATGACATCACCTCCATTGCCAAGGGTCTGTCCATCTGCGATCAGATCGGGTCCTCCTGGTTGAGCATGTACCCGGATATCGGCAATCTTTACGAGCAGGAGCTGGATGCCGTGTCTGAGCTCAGGGCAGGGGCTGGCAGAATGCTGGCAATCCACGTCAAGGATGTGCTACCGGGACAGCCGCGCCGCATCATCATGGGAGAGGGCTGCGCCGACTTTCCCACGGCTTTCGCCGAGCTGGCCCGGCAGTCCTGGTCGGGGCGGATCATGCTGGAGATGTGGAATGATGATTCGGACCAGGCCGATCAGATCGTCATGAATGCAAAAGAGAAAGTGGAAACCTGGCTGCGAGGGGCTGGCATGGAGGTGCTTGGCCCTAGAGACTGAGGCAGAGGTCACAGCCGTAAGGGCCCCAAGGCTGGTGCCGTCACGGCTGTGAACCGGGGTGGGCTGTGCCGGTCCTCCACCCCATTGGCATCGGCAGGGAGGCTATGGTGCCAGCAGTCGTCCCTAAAGGGGTCGATCCGATCGGTGCGAGTCTGAACGCAAGAGGTCGTAATACGGACTGAAACGGACGTCGTGGTCCATGCTGGAAAAACGACCGTGTAGACAAGGAGCAAGTGATGGCAGAACATGCATATGACCTTTCGACCATAGGAGAGGGGCAGATCAGGCTCACGGTCAGGAGGGGGGAGCGGCTGATGAATGCAAGGTCGGTCCTGATGAACCCCGCCTGTTCCGAGGCCAACGTAGCTGGAGTCTTGGCTCAGCTTCAGCGCAGGACCCTGTGGACCTCCTCGCTGCCGGAGGGGGACTTGGGCGAATACGTCCTGAGCGAGTACAGATCCGTGGGCGTTGATCTAAGCACCATGGTTCGCAAGCCAGCCAGCCGAATCGCTCTCTACTTCATGGAGCCGGGCGAGCCCCCCATGCCGGCAAATGTCATCTACGACCGCGAATACACCCCCTTCAGATCGACGGGGATCGAAGACTATGACTGGGACCGGATGCTGGATACCCGTCTGCTTTTTCTGACCGGCATCACGGCGGCCCTGACCGATACCACGGCCCAGGTGGTGACCTACGCAGCCGAACAGGCAGAAAAGCGGGGGATCGATATCGCCCTTGACGTGAACTTCCGCAGCAAGCTCTGGACGGGAGATCAGGCCAGAAGGGTTCTGGAGCCTATTGCTCATAAGGCCCGCATGCTCTTCTGCTCCATCAGGGACGCCAAAAGCGTCTTCGGAATCGAAGGGACCGGAGAGGAGGTCTGCGAACAGCTCTACCAGCGCTTCGGCAATGAGTACATCGTTTCCACCAATCACCTGGATGGTCCTTATCTGAGGACTTCCAAGGGGATCAGGAAGTACGTCACCACAACGGTTCCGGTGGTGGACCGCCCCGGCGCCGGAGATTCCTTCGTGGCCGCCACTCTCCACGGCTTCCTCTCCGATGATGTGGAGTGCGGTGTCAGGTGGGGACAGCGGGCCGCCGAGTATGCACTGACGCATATGGGCGATCTGACCCGTATCCGTGCTCAGGAACTGGATATTCCGCTGGGCGGGGACATCAATCGCTGATCGCTCCTTCACGATCCGGGTTCGCTGCAGCTTTCTCCAAAGAGGGAGAAGACGGCCTGGATCCTCAGGCCAGACCCATACCGGGGTCGGGCCGCCATCATCATGATCATTCGAGAAAGAAAAGCACCCATTATGAGTGATACACATGTCACGCAGGCCGGGGAGGCGCTGACCGCTTACGAGCAGATAGACGCTCGTCCCCTGACCGGACATCAAAAAAGCATCATCGGTCTGGCCATAGCCGGCAACATATCCGAGTTCTTCGATATGTTCCTGATCGGTTTCGTGGTCTCCCTCCTGACCTCGGCCTGGCACCTGACCGGGATCTCCGCTGGAATCATCCTGGCCTGCTCGGGGCTGGGCACAGTCATCGGATCCATTCTCTGGGGGCGTTTGGCTGATCGCTTCGGCCGCAGGCATGCCTTCCAGTGGTGTGTTCTCTGCTTTGTGGTCTTCACGGCTCTGTCGATCTTCCTGCCTGACGGTGCCTGGATTCTGCTGGCCATCCTGCGCATCGGCGTGGGCATCGGCGTAGGCGGCCTGAACATCATCTCCATCCCTTACGTCCAGGAATTCGTGCCTGCCAAGCAGCGCGGCATGCTTTCCGGCCTGGCTTCGGTCTTCATCCCCATGGGTCTGCTTCTGGGATCCGTCTCGCAGAGTCTGATCGGCGACAATTGGCGCTTGCTGGTGGCCCTAGGCGTTATCCCCGTCCTCCTTCTGCTCTGGTTGGCGACGGTGCCCGAGTCGCCCCGTTTCTATCAGAGCGTGGGTCGTGACGACGATGCCCGCAAGGCCTTGGCATGGGCTCTTGAGCTTCCCGCGAACCAGGTCGGTGCCCTGCCGCAGGTCGAGCAGGAGCAGAAGGCCAGCTATCGTCTGCTTTTGTCCAAGCATTTAAAGCCGTTGGCCATCATTTCGGTCGGATCCTTCTGCTTTATTCTGGGTTCCTTCGCCATCCAATCCTGGGGTCAGACGCTGATGAAGGATGCCTTCGGTTTTTCAACGCAAATGGTGGCCTACCTGTTCATGGGCGTCTCCGTGGCCGACTGCATAGGCAGATTCGGCTCTGCCTGGCTGGCTGATGTCATCGGTCGGCGCTGGACTATGTTCTCCTTCGGCATCATCGGGGCCTTGGGATGCTTTTACGCGGCCTTCTTCCATAATTCAGGCTGGCAGTTCTACATTGCCGTTCTGGTCATCATGACTTTCGCCGACGGTGTCTTCGGCATTCTCAACGCCTTCGGCGGCGAGCAGTTCCCCAACGATGTCCGCTCTACCGGACTGGGACTGGGATATGGCATTGGCGCCACGGCCAAGATAGTAGGCCCAATATTCATGGGGCTCCTGGTCGGCGGCGACTATGTCTCCCAGCACATCAACATTGGCGTTGTCACCACGGCATTCACTTTCTTCGGTGTCTGCCTGGTCATTGGCGCCGTCATATACCTCTTTGCCCAGGAGACCAAGGGCAAGGATCTGGAAAGCCTGTGAGGGTGCGCAGCATGGTCTGCATGTGCAGGTAATCAAACCGGGCCGGCTTTTCGCAGGAAGGGTCGGCCCCATATTGGAGATGGTGGTGGTTCTTATGACGTCCTTGGCTGATTTTTCTGATGAGGTACGTGTCGAAGTAGGTCTGGTCCGCGCGCATGTTGCTGCCCTGCATGCGCAGCTGATCAAGTGGGGTCTGGTGGTGTGGACGGCTGGCAATGTTTCGCAGCGTCTGCATTCGGCCGACTTGCTGGTGATCAAGCCATCAGGGGTGCGCTATGAGCAGTTGACGCCGGAATCAATGGTGGTCACGGATCTGGAGGGGCATGTGGTGGACGGATCCGCCGCCCCCTCCTCGGATGTGTTTTCACATGCCTACATCTACCGGCATATGCCTGATGTGTTCGGCGTGGTGCATACGCATTCGACTTTCGCGACGGCCTTTGCGGCAGTAGGCCGGTCAATTCCATGCGTTTTGACGATGATGGGCGATGAGTTCGGCGGTCCGGTGCCGGTGGGTCCCTTCGCCTTGATCGGTTCGGACCAGATAGGTCGTGGGGTTGTCGAAACCCTGGCGGAGCACCCGGGCTGTCCTGCAGTGCTCATGCGCAATCACGGCCCCTTCACGGTCGGTGCGGATGCCGAGGCTGCGGTAAAGGCGGCAGCGATGACGGAGGAGGTGGCGCGTACGGTGTGGGCTGCTGAGCAGATCGGCACGCCCGTGCCCCTGTCCGACGAGGACGTGACCAGTCTGAACGACCGCTACCAGCACGTGTACGGCCAACACTGAATACGATTAGGATGCCTCGCTCCGGCAGGCGAATGTGAACGGTGCGGGTGCTCGTCGCGGCAGATTCGAATTACACTGGAGGCCATGACCAGATCTTCCCAAGAAGTGAAGCGGCAACTGGATCGGATCGTGGCTCTGGGCTATCCGGATGTGGCGGACATCAGCGCTGCAGCTTTCAGAGCATTGGCCCAGCCCCTGATCTCCGCGCTGGAGTCCACTGAGCTGGGCGAGCAGATCCTGCTCATCCCCACCCGGGAGCTGGTCTCGCCTGAGTCGCTGATCGCCCGGACCAGCATAAATCGCATGGCTGGTTTTACCACCATGCCTCCGCGTGACATCGCCAGCTTCATGCCTCAGAACGGGTTTGAGCCGCCCGAGGGACCCTTCTACATTGTCTTGGATCCGCACACCGGCACCTGCTACACCAACCGTGAACCTGACGTGGCCAGTAAACTGATCGACTCCGACGATCGTCTGCCTCTGACCTTGGAGGAGGGTCTGGCCATCGCCACGCAGCATCCCGACTGGCTGGCGATCAAGAACGGCTTCAATCTGCTGGGCTCCCACAGCGCCGATGGGCGCGTCCCCAGTATCTGGATGAGCCAGAACGCCCCCCGTCTTGGTTCGGTCTGGCCCAACTCGCGTCACACCTGGCTGGGCAACGCCTACTGCGAGGGACGTCGAGGAGTCTCCCTCTTCCAGTGAGTTTTTGCAGTGAGCGCTCCTTTGGTGCCTGCACCGTCCGGCAACCCACAGATTATGCCAGTCCCTGTGCGCTCGCCTTGCTCTGCGTCGGAATGCGGACCCGGACCGCATGTCCCTGCTCACCTCCGGTAAGATAATGGCACCCCCGGTACGGTTTCGGCCTGCCTGAACGCCCATGGCCGGGTGGCATTGCGGTTTCCGACGAATGAAAGAAGGAGGAGAGATGGATCAGGATCGTGCATCCGTGTTTGATCTTGCGGCCCAGGCCGCGGCGTCCAATGGAGGGAACAACGACCTGCTGCTGCCTCCCCCTAAGTTCGTGGGTTCGCCGCAGAAACCCAGTGCCATGCCTTACAACAAGTATGTGGCCTACAACAAGCAGGTGCCTTTTGACTATCCGCAGCGCACCTGGCCGGGCAAGACGCTGAAGCGGGCGCCGCGCTGGTGTTCAGTGGATCTTCGCGACGGCAATCAGGCCCTGGTCGATCCCATGGATTCCGAGCGCAAGCTGAGATTCTGGAATCTGTTGATCTCCATGGGCTTCAAGGAGATCGAGGTGGGCTTTCCCTCGGCATCCGAGACCGATTACGACTTCATCCGCCTCCTGATAGAGCGCGAGCTGATTCCCGACGACGTGACCATCGTGGTCCTGACCCAGGCTCGCGAGCACCTGATTCGCCGCACCTACGAGGCCCTGCGTGGGGCCAAACGAGCCGTGGTCCACTTCTACAACTCGGTTTCGGTCCTGCAACGGGAGGTCGTCTTCCACAAGGACAAGGCCGGGATCAAACAGCTGGCCACGGATGCGGCCGAACTCTGCCGCTCGCTGGAGGCCGATGCCGGTGGCACTGATCTTTCCTATGAGTACTCGCCTGAGTCCTTCTCCGGTGCAGAGCCCGAGTATTCCCTAGAGGTGTGCAACGCGGTCATCGACGTGATCCGGCCTACGCCGGAGCACCCCATGATCATCAACCTGCCCAACACCGTGGAGATGACCACCCCCAACGTCTTTGCTGACGAGGTGGAGTACATATCCACCAACCTCAAGGACCGGGATGCGGTGGTGCTCTCCCTGCACCCTCACAACGACGAGGGCATGGCCGTGGCCGCCACCGAGCTCAGTCTGCTGGCCGGGGCTGACCGGGTGGAGGGCTGCCTGCTGGGCAATGGCGAGCGCACCGGCAATGTCGACATCTGCACTGTGGGGCTGAACTTGCTGGTCCAGGGAATCGACCCCCAGCTGGACTTCTTCGACATGCCCGGCATTCGTCGGACGGTGGAGTACTGCAATCAGATCGCCGTCTCCGAGCGGCACCCCTATGTCGGCAACTTCGTCTTTACTGCCTTCTCCGGCTCCCACCAGGATGCCATCAAGAAGGGGCTGGATGCCCGGCAGCAGGCGGCTCTGCGCGCCAACGCCAACCCCGACGACTTCCTCTGGCTGGTGCCCTATCTGCCCATTGACCCCAAGGATGTGGGCGGCAGCTATGAGGCCATCATCCGAGTCAATTCACAGTCGGGCAAGGGCGGCATGGCCTACCTGCTCAAATCCAACCATCATCTGGACCTGCCCAAGCGTCTCCAGGTGGAGTTCGAACGGCTGGTCCAGGGCTATGCCGATAGGACTAAGCGCGAGGTCAAGGATGCCGACATCTGGCGGCTCTTCAAGGACGAGTACCTGCCCGTGGAGGCCGGGGGAAGCGTGGTCGGCGGCGAGTCCATGGCTGATCAGCGTGACGAGACCCTGCACCAGTGGGGACGCTTCAAGCTGCTGAATGTTGCAGTCACCTCCGGCGAGGACGGCTCTGATACGGTTCTTGATGCCGCCCTGCTGGACCGAGGGCTTGTCCCAGGCGATCCAGAGGTGCGCCGCCATGTTCAGGGACGTGGGAATGGTCCGATCGCGGCCTTCCTGGATGCGCTCAAGTCCCTGGACCAGACCGTCTCGGTCCTCGATTACGCCGAGCATGCCATGACCGCCGGCACGGA
Source organism: Bifidobacterium sp. ESL0819 (assembly GCF_052606245.1). NCBI lineage: Bacteria > Bacillati > Actinomycetota > Actinomycetes > Bifidobacteriales > Bifidobacteriaceae > Bifidobacterium > Bifidobacterium sp. ESL0819. The sequence continues at coordinate 429,542 of NZ_CP199587.1, read as the reverse complement.
TGCCTTGGCGGCTTCCTACGTGGAATGCCAAGTGGGTGAACCGGCAAGGTCCCGAGTGATTTGGGGCGTGGGCATTGATTCGTCCATCTCCACCAGCTCCCTCAAAGCCATCATCTCGGCCCTCAACCGCTTCCAGCGCGGCTGAAAGGCAGGAGATCCCATACCATTGCTTCAGGTCTGATCCGGACGCAGGGCTACGCTCGGATCGGACCTGGTCATTTGCAATGGTTTACTGTTGGGACGGCTCACTCTCGGAGTTGCCCTGAGTGTTGCCTTCGTTTCCGCTCTCAGCGTTGCCGCTGTTGTCATCGCCCTCGGTGCCGCCTCCGGTGCCAGCACCTGAACCGCTGCCGGATCCGGACTGCCCTCGCCCGTTGTTCTGGCGCTGGCCGCGTTGCTGGGGCTCATATGAGTATTCCCGGTTGGGCGTGTTCCGATAGCTCGCTTTGGATCCAGTGCCCCAGTTGCCTTCGGGGCCACCGATCCTGCCGTGGTCCTCAGCGTCTGAGAAACGCTCTACCGGACTGTTGCCCAGGGCTGACTTCATGTACTTGGTGAAGAGTTGTACCGTATAGAACTCGCTCTGATAGCGATCCGGCACTTTCAGGGCGCTGCCGTCCTCCCCCTGGTTCCAGATGGCGAAGGTGGTCAGAACCGAGGGAGTGAAACCGATGAAAGAGATTGCGGTCTGGTCATTGGCTGTGCCGGTCTTGCCGGCGATAGGCCGCCCCAGGGAACGGGCATAGGATGCAGTGCCGTGCTGGACCGTAGTGGTCATGGCCTTCTGCAGCAGGGCCACCTGTTCGGCGTTGAAGACCTGATCCGACTGGATCGTGGCCGTATAGAGCTCCTGATCCTTGGCATCCTTCACCTGAGCTACTAGGTGCAGCTTGGGTCGTCGTCCCCCGTTGGCCAAGGTGGCGTAGCCCTGGGTCACGTCATATACCGTGAGGGCGTCCACGCCTAGGGTGTCGAAGGTGGTTGTATCGTCGATCTTCCCGGTGATGCCTGCTGTGTGGGCTATCTGGGCAATCTTGTGCGAGGTCACGTGTTCGCCCAGGTCCATGAAGACCGTGTTGACCGAGTTGGCGAAGGCCGAATAGAGATTGATGTTTCCGTAGCTGACATTCCCGGCGTTGGCGACGGACTTGCCCACGCTGGAGAAGGTGCGCGGGGAATTGCCGTTGAAGACCGTGTCCAGGCTTACCCCATCCTGGATGGCGCCTAAGAGCGTATAAGCCTTCATGGTCGAACCCACCTGGAAGGTTGCCTGGTCCACGTTGTTGAGTTGGTGGGTCAGGTAGTCGTCCCCGGCATACAAGGAGATGATCGCCCCGGTCTTGGGGTCTACCGAGAGCCCTCCGGTCTGCAGGGTGGCTGGCAGATGCTTGTTGCCTGTGGACGGGCTTGTTACCTGGAACATCAGATCCTGCTTGTCCTTTTGAATGGTGGTGATGATCCGGTAGCCGCCTGTATCCAGGTCGTCCGCGGTGAAAGGAGCTTTTTTGCCCAAGGACAGCTCGTTGCGGACCATGCGCAGCAGGTAGCCGTTGGGCCCTTGGTAGACGTTCTGCGGCATGTATTTGATGGTCTGCGGCATTTGAGCGCTGGCCCGGTCCTGATGACTGATGTAATGGTCCTCTTCCATAATGGCCAGCACACGGCGGAAGCGCGATTCGGCCTGCTTGGGATTGACCCCCGGATCCCAGGAGGCCGGGGCGGGGATGATGCCGGCCAGCATGGCTGACTCAGGCATGGTCAGATCCTTGGCATCCTTGCCGAAATAGTTTTGGGCGGCGGCCTGGATCCCGTAAGCGCCGCGTCCGAAGTAGATGGTGTTCATATAGTTGCACAGGACCGTGTCCTTACTCTCGGTCCTGGAGATCTTTAGGGAGAGAATAGCCTCGCGCAGCTTGCCCTTGTAGGAGGTGGTCTCGCCCAAATAGTAGCGCTCGGCATACTGCTGGGTAATGGTGGACCCTCCCTGTCGGGTGCCTTTGGTCACGTTGTTGAGCAGCGCCCGGCTAATGCCTTTCAGGTCGATGCCGTTGTCCTTGTAGAAGGAGCGGTTCTCCGAGGCGACGACCGCGTTGCCCACATACTTGGGCAGGACCGCGCAGTCGATGATCTCCCGGTTTTGATTGGCATAGCTCCCGATGGGAGTGGTGCCATCCGCATAGTAGACGGTGGTCTTTTGCGCCAGAGCCTGCTTTTCCGGCGGGATGATCTCAGTGGTCAGATACAGGTAGGCGAAGGCTGCCGCCCCGGCGACCAGCACCAGTCCCAGCAGGGCCAGGGTCCACTTGAGCAAACGATGCGACTTGCGGCCCCGACCGCGACGAGGTCCGCCACCCTGAGGGTGCTGGTCAGCATGTCGCGATACGGGCTTGTCAGTGCGATTCCTGCCCCCGTGCGCTCCGGACTGGGTCCTGCGTGCGGGTGAGGTCGAACTGACTGAACGAGTCTGATTGGCCATGCTAACTACGCTATCCGGCCGGGCTGAAAACTGTTCGACCTAGGGCTGAACGTTCATCGTTTTCGTACGTTTGCGCCTTCCTTGGGGGGCTGTTCTGCCAGCGGGGGCGCATATGAGGATCCATTCCATCATGCCATCCACGGGGAGAAGGTATGCTTAGGTTGGAAATAACTCAGTAAATCAGAGGAGTTTGTATGAGCATCCGTGTAGCTATAGCGGGCGTGGGCAACTGCGCTTCCTCGCTGGTACAGGGAGTCGAGTATTACAAGGACGCCAAGGACGATGACAAGATCCCCGGCATCATGCACGCCAACTTCGGTGGCTACCGCATTCGTGACGTGGAGTTCGTGACCGCCTTCGATGTGGATTCCCTCAAGGTCGGCAAGGACCTGAGCGAGGCCATCTTCGCCTCGCAAAACAACACCTACAAGTTCTGCGACGTCCCCAATAAGGGCGTGGAGGTTCTGCGTGGGCCGACCGGCGACGGGCTGGGCGAGTACTACCGCAAGATGATCACCGAGTCGGATGCTGAACCCGTGGATGTGGCCCAGGTTCTGCGCGACAAGAAGGTCGACGTCCTCGTCTCCTACCTGCCCGTCGGCTCTGAGCAGGCCGATAAGGCCTATGCTGCCGCCGCCATCGAGGCCGGGTGCGCCTTCGTCAACTGCCTGCCCGTCTTCATCGCATCCGACCCCGAGTGGGCTCAGAAGTTCCGCGATGCAGGCCTGCCCATCGTGGGTGACGACATCAAGAGCCAGGTAGGCGCCACCATTACCCACAGGGTCATGGCTCGTCTCTTCGAGGATCGCGGCGTTCGTCTGGACCGCACCTACCAGCTGAATGTGGGCGGCAACATGGACTTCATGAACATGCTGCAGCGTACTCGTCTGGAGTCCAAGAAGGTTTCCAAGACGCGCGCAGTCACCTCCATCGTTCCTCACGATATGGATCCCCACAACGTCCACATCGGCCCCTCCGACTATGTGGCCTGGCTGGATGACCGCAAGTTCGCCTTCGTGCGTCTGGAAGGCACCACCTTCGGTGATGTGCCGCTGAATCTGGAGTACAAGCTGGAGGTCTGGGATTCTCCTAACTCAGCGGGCATCGTCATTGATGCCCTGCGCGCCGCCAAGATCGCCCTGGACCGCCACCTGGCTGGCCCGGTGCTGGCACCCAGCTCCTACTTTATGAAGTCCCCCGCTGTCCAGCATGAGGACAACGAGGCCCGCCAGCTGGTCGAGGATTATATCGTCGGCAAGGTGGAAGGCGACGAGAGCGCCCTGGATGCCGATGTCAAGACCGCCAAGGAGAACGGCAAGGACGTCTGGCACGCCTGAGTCTGCGGATTCTGTCTGATCGATTTCTGAGGCGTCGCTTCAACGGTTGTCCCGGAGGCATGAATGGCAGATTCCTGGTCTGGAAAAGGCCGACCGCTTATCGTAAGTGGTCGGCCTTCTCGTATTCTAATTGGAACGGCGGCTCCGGATTTGCCGACTTCGACTCGTGCCGGACTCTTCGCCTTGGGCTCTCTCCAAGGATTGCCGTTAGAAGGTCGGCGGAAATCAGGTTCCGGTTTCAGTCCTTGGCAGGGCCTGCCAAGGGAGCGACTCGCTTGTCCCAGGCATCCAGGGCCGAGTTGATGACCTGGTGCATGTCGTAGTAAGCATAGGTGCCCAGGCGGCCGCCGAAGACCACCTTCGGCTCCTGGGCGGCCAGCTGCTTGTACTGGGTGTAGAGGGCGCGGTCGTCGCTCGTGTTGATGGGGTAGTAGGGTTCGTCGCCCTTGCCGGCGAATCGGCTGTACTCCTCCCAGACCACGGTGCGCTCGTGGTTCTGCTGGTCGTAGCGTTCGGGGTTGAAGTTCTTGAACTCGATGGCACGGGTGTAGGGCACGTCGGGATCGGAGAAATTCATGACCGGGCAGCCGAAGTGGTCGTCCTCGTCGTAGCGGCGCTCTTTGAAGTCCACGGTCCGCCACTTGAGCTCGCCCAGACGGTAGTCGAAGTAGCGGTCGACCGGGCCGGTGTAGACCACGGGGACCTGTCCCACCAGAGCGTCCCGGTTCCAGGGCTGGGAGGTGTCGAAGAAGTCGGTTTTCAGGCTCACCTGGATGCGTGGGTCGTCGATCATCCTCTCGAACCAAGCCGTGTAGCCATCCTTGGGCAGGCCCTCCCAGGTGTCCTTGAAGTAGTGGCTGTCGTAGTTGAATCGCACCGGAAGCCGTTTGATGATGGAGGCAGGCAGCTGGGAGGGGTCGGTCTGCCACTGCTTGGCCGTGTAGTTCTTGATGAAGGCCTCATAGAGGGGGCGGCCGATCAGGCTGATCCCCTGATCGTTCAGGTTGCCCGGATCGGTTCCGGCCAGCTCGCCGGCCTGCTCCCGGATCAGTTCCCGGGCCTGCTCAGGGGTGTAGTGGGCGTGGAAGAACTGGTTGATGGTGCCCAGGTTGATGGGCAGGGGATAGACCTCGCCCTTGTGGGTGGTGTAGACCCGGTGGGTGTAGTCGGTGAATTCGGTGAAGCGATTGACATACTCCCAGACCTTGCGGTTGGACGTGTGGAAGAGATGAGCACCATACTTGTGGATTTCGGCCCCGGTTTCCTCGTCCATATAGGAGTAGGCGTTGCCGCCGATGTGATCGCGCACGTCGATGATCCGCACCCGCGCACCGCTGTGCTCGACAGCCTGCTGGGCCACGGTCAGACCGAACAGGCCAGCGCCCACAATCACCAAATCAGCATCTAAGTCAGCCATTCGTCTTCAGCCATCCATCCCTTGTCGCTGTGATGCCGGGTCTGTCTATTGCCAGGGCCCGGCCTGATCCGTGATCAGCCGCTTGAGGTACGGCGATCCTGCTGTCTATATGCTAGCGGGCGGATCTGGTCGGGCAAGCGGCAGGCGGCGATGTCGACCGAATGCGCACCTGACTGAAGGGGTCGGCGCTTCCCGATGGACAAGTGGAACCTGTCTGCTATCATGGTGACTTGCTCTCACGTGGCGTTATGTCACCCAATCCCCCCAGGGCAGGAATGCAGCAAGGGTAAGTGGCCTCTGGCGGGTGCGTGGGAGTTTTTCATATTTACCGACTGAACTGGCCGGAGTCGTGAAAACAACGCGTTCGTCTGATGAGGTGTCGGCTGTCGACCCAGGGGTTGGATAGAGTCTTGAGGTATGACCAAAAAGCACAAGCAGGGCAAAGCACAGCAGGCCTGGTACCGGGACCCGAATGAGCAGACCAAAGCGAGCAAGAGTCATGTTGACCGGGATCCTTTGACGTCTCGCCCCCGGATTTCAGCCGTGGTTCTGTGCCTGGTCACCGGCCTGGCCTGTCTGGGTCTGGCGGCATTGGTCTGGTGGGCGGCCGTGTGGACTGTGTCAGGGCAGACCTATGACGACATGGCCCTAACTAACTTTCGAGGTTTTCTTGACCAGGCGCCCTTGGCCAAGGCGTACCTGGGACTGTTCACCATTCCTTATGTGACTGCAGCGATATGCGTGGTGCTGGGTCTTTCAGCCCTGGCGGTTGTTCTAGTGCACCGCCGGTGGTGGCTGCTCGGGCAGGTTGCTGTTTATGCTTTGGTGGTCTACGGGGCGGCGCGTATCCTTAAGCGCTTCCTGCCTCGCCCTGTGCTGATCCGTACTCAGGCCTCCACAGCCAATTCAGCACCATCCGGGCATACCATCCTCGCTCTGGCGGTAGTCCTGGTCCTGTTGTGTGTGGTGCCGCGCGTTTGGAGAGCCTTAGTCGCCTTGGTAGGGTTCGCCTTTGACCTGTCGGTGGGCTGCTCGCTGGTGCAGGGGGGCTGGCACCGTCCCTCAGACGTGGTCATGGGCATTCTTATTCCGGCCGGTCTCTGTCTTATCGCTCTGGCTGCCACTCGAGGAACCGGGATGGATGCCCCTGGGACTCGAATGTCCTCTGCTTCGATTCAGATTGTCTCCACTCTGATGTTGGCAGCAGGATTTCTTGGGATTCTTTACGCCTGCTATGTCATCTGGCAGGTCAGTCCTGGTCTGGAGATCGGCGCCCGATGGACCGCCTATGGGGTTCACTGCTCGGCTGTCATACTGATGGCCGCGGTTCTGTCCGTGACGTTGGGTCTGGTTCTGGCGATGAGGCAGATCACGGCCTCGCCTCTGACCAGGATGGGCCTTGTCGGCCGCCCCCCGGCCCCGCCCCAAAATAACTGAGGTCGGTCTCTGGGCGTACTGAATATCTCTGATTCATCCACCACCGGGCCCAGGGATACACACACGTGCACATGACCCCCTGATTTGCACGGTTACGGAACCTCGTGAGTAAGATGGCGTGCGAAAGACCACAATATAAGGAGAGGCCATGGCATCCGGCAATAAGCTCGTCATTGTTGAGTCGCCAACCAAGGCAAAGAAGATCGGCGGGTACCTGGGCAAGGGCTACACGGTCATGGCCTCGGTGGGCCATATTCGCGATCTGGCCCAGCCATCGCAGATCCCGGCCTCCCAAAAGAAGGCCTATGGCAAGTTCGGCGTAGACGTGAACGATGGCTTTAAGCCCTATTATATCGTGGATGATAAGAAGAAGCACACGGTATCCGAGCTCAAGAAAGCGCTGAAGAACGCCGACGAACTCTACCTGGCCACTGATGAGGATCGAGAAGGGGAGGCCATCGCCTGGCATCTGGTCCAGACCCTCAAACCCAAGGTGCCGGTAAAGCGCATGGTCTTTCATGAGATCACTCCAGAGGCCATCAAGAATTCGCTCAAGCACACCAGGGACGTGGATGCCCACATGGTTGATGCCCAGGAGACCCGCAGAGTTCTGGATCGGCTCTATGGCTATGAGCTTTCCCCGGTGCTCTGGCGCAAGGTGGGCCCTGGTCTGAGTGCCGGGCGGGTCCAGTCTGTAGCGACTCGGTTGATTGTGGAGCGTGAGCGTGAGCGCATGGCCTTCGTCAAGGCCTCCTATTGGGATCTGCTGGCGCATCTGGTGCAGGAGGATGGCGGGAAATCGACATCGTCAGGCGGTTTTCAGGCGCGCATGATCAGCCTGGGCGGGCGGCGGCTGGCGGTCTCCAAGGATTTTACCTCCAAGGGCCGGTTGACTGAAGCGGCCGCCAAGGAGCAGGTCCTGCAGCTGGATGAGCAGTTTGCTCGAAGCCTGGCTGAGGCGCTGAAGGAGCAGGACTTCACGGTGACGGGTATGGAGACCAAGCCTTATCGGCGGCGTCCTCAGCCCCCCTTCACTACGTCTACTCTGCAGCAGACGGCAGGCAACCGGCTGGGTATGAGCTCCCGGGCCACCATGCGCGCCGCCCAAGGACTCTATGAGAATGGGTTCATCACCTATATGCGTACGGATTCGGTCACCCTCTCCCAGGAGGCCATTGCCGCTGCCCGGAAAGGGGTCGAGCGTGAATATGGGGCCGAATATCTTTCGGCAGAGTCCAAGCAGTATGTGACCAAGACTGCCGGCGCCCAGGAGGCTCATGAGTGCATCCGGCCCGCTGGTTCCACATTCCACAGGCCCCAGGAGCTGGCCGACCGTCTGGCCCCTGACCAGCTCAAGCTCTATACCCTGATCTGGCGGCGCACCCTGGCTTCGCAGATGGCTGACGCCACCGGGTCCACAGCCACCGTCCGTCTGTCGGCACAGGCCGGAGAGGAGGGTGCAGCCCTCTTCCAGGCCTCAGGCACTGTCATCCAGTTCCCGGGCTTCCTTAAAGCTGTGGGTTCGGGCTCAGAACAGACCGATGAGGATTCATGCCTGCCTCCGGTCCAGAAGGGGGATGTGCTTCGCGCCGCCGCCGTAGAGCCTGAGGGACATGAAACCCAGCCGCCAGCACGCTACACTGAGGCCTCCCTGGTCAAGACCCTGGAGGCCAAGGAGATCGGCAGGCCGTCCACTTATGCCAGCATTATTTCGACCATCATCGACCGTGGGTACGTCTACGAGCGCGGCCGTGCCCTGATCCCCTCCTGGCTGGCCTTTTCGGTAGTCAGATTGTTGGAGACCAATTTCCCTCAGTACGTGGATTACCAGTTCACGGCGCAGATGGAGAATGGCCTGGATATGATCGCTCATGGCAAGGAGCGAGGCAAGGATTGGCTTACCCGGTTCTACTTTGGCTCAGGCCCGGGCGCTGCTCAGAACGCAGACCAGGCGCATCAGGGTCTGCAGGAGCAGGTGGCCCAGTTGGGGGACATCGACGCCCGCAGGATCAACACCATCGAGATCGGCGATGGCCTGCAGGTGAGGGTCGGACGATACGGTCCCTATCTGGAGGATACAGCCGACCTGGATGCCGACGGCAACCCCAAGCGGGCCTCGTTGCCGCCAACCATGGCTCCGGACGAGCTGACTGTAGCGGCAGGCCATGAGCTGATCGCTGCCAATGCCGGCGGTCCTCGACAATTGGGCAAGGATCCGAAGACCGGCGGTCGGGTCGAAGTGCGCAAGGGCCGATTCGGGCCCTATGTGGCCCTGATCAGCCCCGAAGAGGAAGCGGCTGAGCAGAAAAAGACGACTGGCAAGACTGCACGGACAGCCAAGCAGACTGGTTCTAAGCCCAAGATGGCTTCGCTCTTCAAGACCATGGATCCAGACACGGTTACCCTGGAGGATGCTCTGAAGCTGCTCAGCCTGCCTAGGACGGTGGGCAGCATCGAACTGACCGATGCAAAAACAGGAGAAACTAGCCAGGCCACAGTCACAGCCAGCAACGGTCGTTATGGCCCCTACCTGACGGCCACTAAGGCTGACGGCGGCACCGAGACGCGTTCGCTGACCGACGAGGGACAGATCTTCACCATCGATCAGGCGGGGGCTAAGACCCTCTTTGACCAGCCCAAGTATGGACGGCGTTCCCGGGGTACGGCCAAGCCTCCTCTTCGTGAGCTAGGTACAGATCCTGACAGTGGCAAACCCGTCACCATCAAGGACGGGTTCTACGGTGTCTACATCACCGACGGGCAGACCAACAGGACCCTGCCCAAGCAGTACACGGCCCAGTCCATTGAACCAGAGGTGGCCTTCCGCCTGCTGGCGGAGAAGCGCGCGGCAGGACCAGCTAAGCGGCGTGGCAGGACCACCCGCAAGTCGACCACCCGCAAGTCGACCACCCGCAAGTCGACAGCACGAAAGTCAGCAACGCGGAAATCGATGTCCGGCAAATCTACAGCCGCCAAGTCGTCTGCTCGCACCCGCAAGGCCACACAGAAGGCCAAGTCCACCAAGACTGTCAAGACTACGGAGAATCAGGCATGAGCGACGGTTTGTTCATTTCCTTCGAAGGCATGGACGGGGCAGGCAAAACCACCCAGGTTCAACGAGCACACAACTATCTGCAGGAGTGCGGTCTGCGATCCCTGGTCACCCGCGAGCCAGGCGGCACCCCTGTCGGGTTGACCATTCGGGAACTCGTTCTGCACGGTCTGGCCGCCTTTCCGTCGGTTGCCGTGACCGGGGGCACTGATGTGGTTGATGCCTCCGACGACCTGGCCCCCAGGACCGAAGCCCTGCTCTATGCGGCGGATCGGGCCGAGCATGTGGCTCAGGTTGTGCGTCCGGCTCTGGATCGAGGAGACATTGTGCTTTGCGATCGCTACTTGGATTCCTCAGTGGCCTATCAGGCCGGAGGCCGTGATCTGTCGGCGGATGTGATCCGTCGGCTGAGTCTGTGGGCCAGTCAGGGCCTTCTGCCCAAGCGCACCTACCTGCTGGATGCAGATCCAGACCAGTCCAAGCTGCGTCTGGATCATGAGCCCGATAGGCTGGAGTCGGCTGGCGACGACTTTCAGCAGCATGTGCGTCAGGCATTTCTGCAGCTGGCTCAGAGGGAGCCCGACCGGTTCCTGGTTATCGACGCCACTCAGTCCATCGACCAGGTCTGGCAGATCATCCAAGACGATCTGGATAAGTTGGTCGAAGGCCGCGAGCCGGATCTGCCGCAGGCCGACGATGAACTCTCTGATGTTGATGATGAGAATGATGGCGCTGGCGCTGATGGTCAGGACGATGCCGTCGAGGATGAATCGGCTGCAGAATATGAGGACGATGATTCGTTTGCCGAATCGGACTGGACTGAGGACGCTGGTACGTCCCAGGCACCGGAGGCTGATGCCGACTTGCAGGATCAGCCTGATGGCGACCAGTACGGTCAGCCCATGGACGCAGGATCAGTTGGCGGTGCTGCTGATGATGATTCGGCTCCTCTGGGTTCCCGCGCTCGCTGGCTGCTCCGGTCCCGGCTCCTGCGGAAAACGCGATGAGTGTCTGGGATGCCATCGTGGGTCAGCAGCCCACGGTTGATCTGCTCAAGCGGACGGTGGCCGCTCAGGCCCAGGGCCATGACGAGGTGGCGCAATCCTGGCTGATCTGCGGTCCTCCTGGATCAGGGCGATCCAATCTGGCCCGGGCGTTCGCAGCTGCCCTGATCAGCCCTGACCAGGGATTGAGCGATCAGCCTACCCGCGTTACCCAGCAGGTACTGGCCGGGACCCATCCGGATGTGACCATACTGTCCACCAACAAGGTCACCATCGGCATCGACGAGGTCAGGGAGCTGATCATGACCTCGGAGCAGATGCCATCAACTTCGCGCTGGCGGGTCATCATCATCGAAGACGTGGATCGAATGCTGGAGCGGACTACCAATGTGCTGCTCAAGGAGATCGAGGAGCCCGCCGAGCATACCATCTGGCTTCTGTGCGCACCCAGCGCCCAGGACGTGCTGCCCACCATTCGTTCACGGACCAGGGTGCTCAACCTGGCGGTGCCTTCCAACACTGCAGTGGCCGATTTTCTGACTGATCAGGTGGGGGTGGACCGGTCCTTGGCCGCCAAGGCCGCCCGTCTGGCCCAGGGGCACATCGGCATCGCCCGTCTCTACGCCACAAGGGATCAGGTCCTGGCCGACCGTGATGAGCTGGTGGTGGGCCTGCTGGGCCTGCGGCGCGCTTCGGATGCCGTTGTTCTGGCTGGTCGGGTGGTCGATGCGGCCCGGGATCAGGCTACTGCCACCGTGGACGATGAGGTGTCCAGGGACGAGCGGGAGTTTCGGCAGATCAATGGGCTTAAGGACAAGGAACGCATTCCCCGTCAGCTTCGTGGGGCCTATCATGCCTTGGGCGGCAAGGATCAGGTTCGCCGACGGGTCACCAGATTGACCCGGGATGTGCTGGACCGCAACTTGAGCACTCTGGCCAGCGTCTACCGGGATGTGGGTGTCCTGCAGAACGGCGCCGAGGAGGAGGCTGGCTTGGTCAATTTGGAGAATCGAGCAGCAATTGCCGATCTGTCCGTCAGGCTTTCCAGGCAGGGGGCCATCGACCGCATTCAGCTGATTGCCCGAGCTCGCAGGAGGCTGGCCGCCAACGGCTCGCCGCTCCTCGTCTTCGAAGCCCTCTTCTGCACCCTGCTGGTCTAAGCCCAAACCAAGGGTTCATCAGGCAAAAGTGCCCGGCAAGGTCATATCACTGCTGCCGATCCTTGGCGACCAGGTCGATTCCCTGCACTCCAGCGCCGGTGGTAGAGCCACATGGGAGGGGAGAATGGACTGTCCCTTGGCATCGACCAGCCGCAGCACCTCTTGGACAATGCTTTCTATGGGGGTCTTGACTGCAGTCAAGGTCGGGCTGCTGATCTGGCAGGCCGGGCTGTCCACGAAGGCGGCCACCTTAACCTGGTCGGGAACCTGGAAGCCCAGTTGGCTGCAGGCCATCAGAGCGCCCAGAGCCAACGAGTCGTCCCCGCAGATGATGGCGTCGGGATGGTCGTTTCCCTCAGTGAGCATGGTCATGACGGCATCGTAACCGCGGCGCATGCTGCAGGGACCGAACTGGACCCAGTCCGGCTGAGGCGTCATGCCCAGGGTGTTGGTCAAGGTGGAGAAAGTCGTGAAGAGCTCGGTGGCCGCGCTGGTGTCCAACTCACGGCTCAGATAGGCCACTGCGTGTGCGTTCTGCTCGGCCAGGTGGGCGATGATGAGCCGCATTGAGGCCGCCTGGTCCATGCCGACCCAGCTGGTGTGGTAGGAGAGCGGTCTGCCCCCGACCTGGACGATGGGCAGCCCGGATGGCAGATCGGCAGGCATGCCATCCGGGTCGTCATCCGGCGAAGGGACGACGATGATTCCTTCGACCTGCCGGGCCGCCATGGACCTGATGGCAGCTTCGCGCTGTTGGTCGTCCCTGGCAGATATGACCAGCAGATAGCGCCCCTGCTCGGTCAGTCTCCTGCTGAGCATATCCAGGATGGACCCTGCCATGCCCGTGGGGACCCCGCATAGGATCAGCCCCATGGTTCTGCTGCGATCCGAGCGGAGCGCGCTAGCAGCGAAGTTAGCTGAGTAATTAAGCTTCTCAGCCGCAGCTCTAACCCTGCGACTGATGTCATCGTTCTTGCGCCTATGACCGGAAAGGACACGGGACACAGTCGCCGTCGAAACTCCGGCCAGGGCTGCGACGTTGGCAATGGAAGGCTTGTTGTCCGCTGTCTGTCCCATTGGCTCCCTCGAAGATCCTTTCCGCTGATGTCGGCTGCCTCTGGTGACGGAGTTATTCGGCCTGGGTCAGCTTGGTGACCAGGGAGTCCGCCACGGTCTCGGCCTCGTCGCCCTCGACGGTCACGGTGACCTTGTCGCCCTTGGCGATTCCCAGGCTCATGACCATCAGAATGCTGCCGGCGTCTACAGGATTGCCGTCGCCCTTGGCTATGGTAACCTTGCATCCGCTGGAGGCGGCGGCCTGCGAGAATTCCGAAGCGGGCCTGGCATGAATGCCCACCGGGTCGGTGATGACAGTGGAACGTTGTGCTGTTGCCATGGTGATCATCTCTCCTGAATATATGGCCGGTCCTGTCGCACCGGCAAGTCTGGTGGTGGATACGCTGGTTATCTTACCACTGCAAAAGAGGAATTACAGAAAACGATTACCGTTGAAAAACGAATGAATATGTGTATACTGAACATCGTTGCATGAAGAACGTTTCCACTGCCGTTGTTCAGTTTGCCTCAGGGCGGCTCTCGTGCAGTGGCCAGGCACTAAGGAGTGCGACATGGAGATCCAAGGCGTGGGCATTGGCCGCGGCGTTGCCGTTGGTCCGGTTATCCATATGGCGGCCGGACTGGACGTGCCCGGCGATGAGGCGAGGCCTGACAACCTGACGGCGGATGCTGAATTCAGCAGGGTCGAATCCGCTCTGGCATCTGTCAACAAGGACCTGCTTGCGCGCGCCAAGGCCGCCCAGGATGGGCAGGGGGCCAAGGATGCTGCTCCGATTCTGACCGCCCTGGCTCAGATGGCTCAGGACCCGGCCCTGAAGACCTCGATCCGATCCCTGCTGGACGGTGGCAAGACCGCCGAGCGATCCGTCTATGAGGCCTTTGCCGACTTTGAGGAAAAGCTCCAGGCCATCGGCGGATACATGGGGGAGCGGGCCAACGATCTGCATGATGTTGGGCAGCGTGTCATCGCCCATCTGCTCGGTGTCCCGGCACCGGGCGTGCCGGAAAGCGACAAGCCATTCGTTCTGGTCGCCCCTGACCTGTCTCCGGCCGACACCTCCAGCTTGGACATGACCAAGGTTCTGGCCATTGTCACCATTGAGGGCGGCCCAACCAGCCATACCGCCATTCTGGCCCGGTCCAGGGGGATCGTCGCTGTCGTAGGCGCTCTGGACGCGGCAGGGCTGTCCGACGGACAGACGGTCATCGTCGATGCCGCTGCCGGCAAGGTGACGGCTGAACCCACCCAGGAACAGATTGAAAAAGCTGAGCAGGCCCGTCGCGAAGCGGATCAGGCCAAGGCCTTGCGAGGCCGCCCAGGCCAGCTCAAGGACGGAACCAGGATTCCCCTCCTGGCCAATGTCGGCAAGCCTGCGGATGCCGATCCGGCCTTGGAGTATGGAGCCGAAGGTGTTGGACTCTTCCGTTCGGAGTTCCTCTTCCTGGGCAACGAGCAGGCACCCGGCGTCGAGGAGCAGGCCAAGGCCTACCAGGCTCTCCTTGAACGCTTCCCCGGTCGCAAGGTGGTCATTCGTCTGCTGGATGCCGGCGCTGACAAGCCTCTGCCCTTCCTGACCCAGGCCGACGAGCCCAATCCGGCCCTGGGGCTGCGCGGTCTGCGCACGCTTAAGGTCCACAGCCGGGTCCTGGAGGATCAGCTGGAGGCTCTGGCCCGGGCCGATGCCGAGACGGATGCTGACCTATGGGTCATGGCGCCAATGGTCGCCGACGAACATGAGGCTGACTATTTCGTCCGTCTGGGCAAGAGCAAGGGGCTCAAGCGCGTGGGCGTCATGGCCGAAGTTCCTTCAATTGCGCTGATGGCCGACAAGGTGGCCAAGGTGGCCGATTTCGTCAGCATTGGCACTAACGATCTGACCCAGTACACGCTGGCCGCAGATCGCACGCTGGGTTCGGTCGCCTCCTATCAGACCGCCTGGCATCCTGCCGTCCTCAGGGCCATCAAGCTCATCGCTGATGCCGGTCAGGCCGATAACATGCCTGTCGGAGTCTGCGGCGAGGCTGCTGCCGATCCGGACCTGGCCGTGGTTTTGGCTGGAATCGGCGTGACCAGCCTGTCCATGACTCCGGTCGCCCTGGATGATGTTCGCGCCGAACTGGCCAAGCACACCATGGATGAGGCCAAGGCGCTCGCCGCCAAGGCTCTGGACGGAGAGTTCTACCATCCCCAGGGGTGGTGAGCAGGCGACCGGATTTGTGCAGACCCATCAGATCCGGTGCAGTCGATCAAGTCAAACAGCACGAGCAAGGAGCAGACATGACGGATTTCCAAGCCTTCCTTCCCGACACATCCTTCGCCTTGGATGTACCGGCGACTGACTGGCGGGATGCCATCCGCAAGGCGGGCGACAGGCTGGCGGCCTCGGGGTTCACCACCGATGCCTACACGGACCAGATGATCGAGACTGTCGAGAAGATGGGTCCCTACATCGTTATCGCTCCCGGTCTGGCTCTGGCTCATTCCCGGCCCAGCGAGGCGGTTCTGGGAACCGGCCTGAGCTGGGTAAGGCTGTCCACGCCCGTGGAGTTCGGCAACAAGGCCAACGATCCGGTCTCCCTAGTGATCGGTCTGGCCGGCCGGGATGAGCAGGAGCACCTGCAGGTGATGTCCGCCATCGCCGGTGCTCTGACGGACACGAAGAAGACCGAGCAGCTGGCCAAGGCCGGCACTCCTGGCGAGGTCCGCGCCATTCTCGAATCGTGAGCGGGACCCGCTTTTGCGGATTCCAGCATGGCAAACACAAGAAGCAGTAGAAGCAAACAAGGAACAAAGGAGCAACTCATGGATATTCTCTGCGTATGCGGCAACGGCATCGGCACTTCAGTTCTGCTCAAGGTCAACGTGGAGCAGGTGGCATCGGAGCTGGGCATGGACGTGACTGTGACCACCTCTGACGCAGGCAGCGCCAAGGGCACCGCCAACATGAACGACCTGGTGCTGACTTCGCCCCAGCTGGCGCCCGAGCTGGAGGGGACCACCACCCCGGTCGAGACTGTCCAGAACTTCATGGACAAGGACGAGATCAAGGGCATTCTGGAGCAGTACGCCGACTGATGCGCCCGGCGGGCATCCTTCATCGTCAGACCGATGGAATGCTCGCTCTTTTAAGTTTGAGAACAAGAGAGAAATAGTAAGGACAAACAATGAATGTCTTCCTTGCGGTGCTGAACTTCATCAGCCAGGAGATTCTGAATGTGCCCGCCTATCTGATTGGCATCGTGGCGGCCATCGGCCTGATCGCTCTGAAACGGAGCGCGGGCCAGGTCATTTCTGGCGCCCTTAAGGCGGCCATGGGCTATCTGATTCTGGGCGCCGGCGCCACCGTGGTGACCAACGCCTTGGATCCCTTCGGCAAGCTGGTCTTCAAGGCCACTGGCGCCCACGGGGTCGTCCCCACCAACGAGGTTATCGTGGCTCAGGCCTCCAGCCAGTTCGGTGCAGCCTCCGCCTACATCATCGTGCTCAGCTTCATCATCATGATTCTGCTGGCACGGTTCACCCCGCTCAAGTACGTCTTCCTGACCGGCCACCATATGGTCTTCATGTCCACCCTGCTGGCTCTGGTCCTTTCGATTGGGTTCGGCAAGGGCAACAACCTGCTCATCGTGCTGATCGGCTCCCTGCTCATGGGCGTGATCATGGTGGCCATGCCCGCCTTTGCCCAGCCATACATGAACCGGGTGACCGGCAGCGACAAGCTGTCCATCGGCCACTTCAACACCTTGGGCTATGTGGTCTCAGGCGCAGTCGGCAGCGCTGTGGGCAAGAAGTCGCGATCCACTGAGGACATCGACTTCCCCAAGGGGCTGAGCTTCCTGCGTGATTCCATGGTTTCCACCACCCTGCTCATGGTCGTCCTCTACCTGGTCTTCGCTGTCTGGACCGCCTTTAAGCCTGCCAAGGTCGCCTTCGCCGTCTTCCCCTCCCATCCGGCCAACTGGGGAGCCTTCTTCATGGCCGCCTTCGCTCAGGCTCTGCAGTTCGGCATCGGCGTGAGCATCATCCTCTACGGCGTTCGCATCATCCTGGGCGAGCTGGTGCCCGCCTTCCAGGGCATCGCCAACAAGGTGGTCCCCGGTGCCCGTCCTGCCCTGGATATCCCCATTGTCTTCCCCTACGGTGCCAACGCGTCCCTGATCGGCTTCCTGGCCTCCTTCGCCGGCGGTCTGGTGGCCCTGGTCATCATCGCCGTCTGGCTCGGGCCCGTCTGGGGTCTGGCCCTGATCCTGCCGGGCATGGTGCCCCACTTCTTCGATGGCGGCGGTGCCGGCGTCTTCGGCAATGCGACCGGCGGCCGCATCGGGGCCGTGGTCGGCGGCTTCATCAATGGTCTCCTGATCACTTTCCTGCCGGCCATCCTGATGACGGTTCTGGGCAGCTTTGGCCTGTCCAACGCCACCTTCGGCGATGCGGACTTTGCCTGGTACGGCACCGTGGTCGGCAAGCTGGCCCAGCTGGGCATCCCTGTCGGGGCCGTGGCCTTGGTGGTCATGGCTGTGGTGATCTTCGCCCTGGCCTGGATCTGGCAGGTCAAGGTGGTCAACACCGGATGGATGCCTGCCGCCAAGCATGCTGAGTTCATCGCCAGTGTCGAGGCTGAAGAGAAGGAGGCCAAGGCTCAGGCTCGTGCAGCCGCCAAGGCCGCTCGTGCCAAGACCAAGGCCGCCGAGGCTGCGAAAGCCGAATAGGCATGCGCAAGCGCGTCTTATAGGCGCCAGGAGGAAGGGTTCGGCTGATTCCTTTCTCCAATACAAGATAGAGCCGCCCGTTTCCTTTCATGCGGAAAGGAAACGGGCGGCTCTAGCACTCTTGAACCAGTGCGTTGGGCTTAATTGCGCCAAGCTTCTTTAGCGGATGCACTTGACCCCGTCGCTTGTGCGGGCGAGAATCGAGACATGAGGATTAACACTGATTTCGGCACCATTCCCGATCGGTATGCCAAGCGCGCCCCTCAGTCCCTCACGCGCAAGGGACGTCCTGTAGTCTCTTTCCCCTTCCGGCTTGAAGGGGTGCCCCAGGAGGCCCGATATCTGCACTGGATGTTGGTGGATCCTGATTCCGTGCCGGTCTGCGGCTTCCCTTGGATCCACTGGTCCGTGGCCAATCTGCCTGTAGAAGCTCTGGCTGCCCTGCAGCCTGATGAGGACGGTGGCTCCGTCCTGTCCATTCCCGAGGACTTCTCCAGAAACCTGCCCAATCTGATTCCTGGCGTGCCTCAGGGCCGGACTTCGGCCGCCTCGCCGCTGGTCATGGAGGAGGAGATCGCCGACGATCCCGCTGTGCTCATGCGCTACAACGGTCCCACCCCTCCAGACCAGGCCCATGACTATGTGCTCTCGGTCTGGGCCACGCAGGAGGCTCTTGCTGGTTTGGAAGAGGGATTCTGGCTGAACGCCCTGGTCCATGCCATTCATTCCGCTCAGCCTGCGGCGGCTGCGGCTCGGGTCTGGCTGCCAGCCGAGGCATGAGAATTTGATTTAGCGCACATCCCCTGATATTGGGACTGATATTGGGGCGGTCTGGCACTAGAGTGAGGCCATGCCCCAAGTGCGCAGACGGCCGTCATCCCTGTCTGCACACGCAGTCGGGCGGACAGGTATTCCCCGACCTCCAGGCTGGTGATGACAGTTGACCGTGACCAGATAAAAGGAAGACGTTTATATGCCCTGCACCACGCTTCTGATAGGTAAACACGCCAGTTACGAAGGATCCACCATTATTGCTCGGAATGAGGATTCAGCCAACGGGGAGTTCCGTCCCAAGCGTTTCGTCCTGGTCGCTCCCGACCAGCAGCCTCGGCACTACCGCAGCGTGATCAGCCACCTGGAGATGGATCTGCCCAAGGATCCCATGCGTTACACCTCGGTGCCCAACGCCGTGCTTGATCAGGGGCTCTGGGCCGAAGCGGGCGTCAACAGCGACAACGTGGCCATGTCAGCCACCGAGACCATCACTACCAACGAGCGTGTTCTGGGTGCCGATCCGCTGGTGGAGCTCACCCCTGCCCAGGGCCATCCCGGCGATGAGGGCTACCTGGCCGAGGTGCCCGGAGGCATCGGCGAGGAGGATCTGGTCACCATCGTCCTGCCTTATATCCACTCGGCACGGGATGGCGTCCAGCGGTTGGGCTCCCTGCTGGAGCGTTACGGCACCTATGAGATGAACGGCATCGCCTTCAGCGACGTGGACGAGATCTGGTGGATGGAGACCGTGGGCGGCCACCATTGGATAGCCAAGCGTGTGCCCGATGACTCCTATGTGACCATGCCCAATCAGCTGGGCATCGACGAGTTCGATCTGGACGATGCTTTCGGGGATCAAACCGACCACCTCTGCTCAGCCGACCTGCGGGAGTTCATTGCTGACAACCATCTGGATCTGGCTGTGGAGTCGGCCTCGCCCTTCAATCCCCGTGATGCCTTTGGTTCCCATAGCGATTCAGACCATGTGTACAACACGCCTCGCGCCTGGTACATGCAGCGTTTCCTCAATCCCTATGACGAGATCTGGGACGGGCCGGATGCTGATCATGCTCCCACCAGCGACAACATCCCCTGGTGCCGCCAGCCCGAGCGTCTGATCACGGTGGAGGATGTCAAATACTTGCTCAGCTCCCACTATCAGGGCACGCCATATGATCCTTATGGGCGGACCGGCGACGAGCACACCAAGGGGCTCTACCGGCCCATTGGCATCAATCGCAACGACCAGCTGGCCCTGATCCAGCTGCGCCCCTACCGGCCTGAATCCTGCCGGGCCATCCAGTGGATGTCCTACGGGTCCAACGCTTTCAACGCCCTGGTTCCCTTCTATGCCAATGTGGAACGTACGCCTGATTATCTCGCTAACGCTACGGATCGTGTCTCCACCGACAGCCTCTATTGGTCCGACCGGCTGATTGCTGCACTGTGCGACTCGGCCTTCGCCGGCACTTCATCTGCAGTCGAACGCTACCAGCAGAGCGTTGGAGGCGAGGGCCATCGTCTGATCGCCGCTGCTGACGAACAGGTGACCAGGCTGGAGGGCGCCGATAAGGGCACGGACAACCCTAAGGTCCGCCAGGTTCTGGAGGCTGCAAACCAGGACATGGCCGACCGTCTGCGCAAGGAGACCGATGACCTGCTGGGCCAGGTGCTTTATACGGTCAGCATGGGCATGCGCAACGGATACCACCTGTCAGACAACTGAGCCATCTGAATCGACAAGGACCACAAAGAAGGAGAGCCCCATGACCGACTTCGACGATTATGTCAGGCCATACGGCCTGTTTGGCAAGATCGACGCCTTTGGCTACCTGAAGGACTTGCGGGAGCATCCGGACATGCCGCGCAAGCATGGACGGGTGCTGCTGGTCACCGCAGACACGCCGCTCAAGGCCTCGCGGGGCGAGGGCAAGACAACAACCACCATTGCCCTGATCGATGCCCTGCGCGCCCGGGGAGTGGATGCCGCGGCTGTCCTGCGCCAACCCAGCATGGGCATTACCGCAGCCGGGTCCAAAGGCGGCGCCTCCGGTGGCGGCAAGTCCTCCCTGACGCATCCTGAGCTGGTGGACTGGGGTCTGTGCGGGGAGATGGCGGCCATCGAATCCGCCCAGAACCTGCTGGTCTCCTTTGCGGAGAAGGCTGTGGACGAGGGTCGGTTGGACACTGTTCTGGTGCCCAGGGTCAGTGAGGTCCCCTCCCGGTCCCTGAGGCAGATCACGGTGGATCGCGGCAAGGGCGACCTGCCTGAGCGGACCGTGCTGACGCCCACCTGTGAGCTCATGCAGATTGTGGTGCTCTCCCGGAGCATGGAGGAGATCGAACAGCGCGTGGCTGCCATGGTCGCGGGGACCCTGGATGGTTCTCCGGTCACCTTCGGGCAGTTTGTGGATCTGTGGCGGATCACCGGAATTCTGACCGACGCGGTCAAACCCGCCTTCACTCAGACTCTGGAGGGTTCTCCAGTCTATGTGCATGGCGGACCGTTCGCCAACGTCTCTATCGGCATTCCCAGCCTGGTGTCCGTGCAGATGGCCTGCGCCCGGCACGACGTGGTCGTCGTCGAGGCGGGCTATGGAGCTGATGCCGGTGCCCAGAAGTGGCTGGACATCGCCGCCCGTGAGTACGGCGCCCAGTGGCCGGCCGCCGCCGTGGTCGTCACCCGTGCCACCACATGGCAGGACGATCCCAAGCTGAGCTGGCGCT
Source organism: Bifidobacterium sp. ESL0819 (assembly GCF_052606245.1). Classification (NCBI taxonomy): domain Bacteria; kingdom Bacillati; phylum Actinomycetota; class Actinomycetes; order Bifidobacteriales; family Bifidobacteriaceae; genus Bifidobacterium; species Bifidobacterium sp. ESL0819. The sequence goes on along the minus strand of NZ_CP199587.1, from coordinate 408,371 downwards.
ATCCCTTCCACGTGCACCGTCTGGAGGGACTGGGCATCTCCACCTTCCCGCTGATCAACCTCTGGGAGGGCGAGGACGACCAGGTGGATTCCCTGCGACAGACCGCCGACGGTCTGGGCTTCCGCAAGCCCATTGCGGGCAATCTCTTCCGTGACGGGGGCAAGGCCCTTGAGCCTCAGCTGGACGATCTGATCAAGGCCCTGCAGGAGCCCACGAACGCCCGGGCGGATACAGCCAGCCTGCATGGCATGTCCGTGCCGGATCGAATTCGGTGGATCGCCCGGAGCGCCTACGGGGTGCCGGCCGATCGCGTTATTGAGCGTGAGGGCTTCCAGGACAGTCTCCAGGCGGCCTCCGAGCTGTGCAACAAGGCAGGCATCCCCATCGAGGATCTGACGGTGGTGGCGGTCAAATCGCCGGCTACTATGACCGACGATGACCGGGCAGATGAGGACAAACGCACAGTCACCCTGAAGAAGGTCGAAGCCCATACGGGGGCCGGTCTTCTGCAGGTGAACCTGACCACCTCACTGACAACACCTATGCCCAAGATCGTTTGAGCCAGCAACGGCAGGATTCGGTAGGCCTGTGACGCGCCGTGTTGCAGGTCTGTCGAAACCGTGTATAGTATCTACATGGCTCTGGAAAGTGCCCTGCCCCTATAGCTCAGTTGGCTAGAGCAGCTGACTCTTAATCAGCGTGTCCGGGGTTCGAGCCCCCGTGGGGGCACAGAGTCAAAGCCCTACAGCCGCAAAGGCTGTAGGGCTTTTCCTTTATTCGGGCCAAGGCCCGCAGGTCTCAAAATGTATACTAAATGTATACTAAATTGCATCCGATTATTCCGACACTCCCGGAGCATAGAAAAAGCCCCGCCGAAGCGGGCCGATGATTGAGGAGTTCTAGTAGAAAATATGGCACTATAGAAGGTTGCATGATCTGATTGTGGGATTTGGATTGCAGCTTAACGGGTTTGTGAAAGTTTCATTTATGCACATGGTTGTCCACAGCAAAATCTAGTTATCCACAGCAATGTATGTTAAGTTAATACCAGCGATTGTGCCGGTGTTCAACTCAAATGCATCCGTTTGACTGTTGAGGGTGATTCCGCGGTACGAACGAATAGTATTTGTCCGCATAATTTGTGATCGTCAAGAGGAGGTGTTCTGCCATGGTTGATGCTCGTAGCGTTGCACGCTATATTTTAGCGAAGCGTGAGGAAAGAGGGCATTCTACTACTACTTACGCTTTGCAAAAGTTGATGTACCTTTGCAAGGGTTGGTCGCTTGCGGCGGCAGATGATCCACTTTTCGATGACGTTGTCAGCGCATGGTCTCATGGCCCGGTTGTTGACAGCATATGGCCGTATTGTCGCGGTAAGCGATATATCAAGTCCTGGCATATTCCGACACCCAAAGAAAAGGCGACTGAGGACACTGAGCTCAGTGTTATTCAGAAGTGCCGAATTGATAGGGTTCTGGACTGCGTCGACGATGTTAATGATAATGCGCTAGGCGACATGCTCGAAAAAATGAGTCATGAGCAAGATCCTTGGAAAAACGCCAGACTCTCATCCGATGAAATCATCACCGATGAGAGTATCAGCAAGTATTTCGAAATGCTCGAGGTCGATCCGCCTGAGAGTCAAAAGAAGTTCATCCCATACATGGCTGATCTCTCCACTCAGACATTCATAACAGAAGAAGACATGGAGTGGATTGAAAAGACGTTCGCTTAGGAGGATCATCTCTCATGGCACAGCTGCAATCTGGTTGGAGTCTGACCACACTGACTGAAGCTGTGCAAGTGGATTCGTTCAGCTGTGGTCGAATCGAGATTGATGACTGGTTCCATAGTCAGGCATTGCGATTTCACACAGCAGGGTCGGCGGTTGTCCATGTCTGTCTCGATGCGGATGGAAACGTGTCGGGATTCTTTACTTTGACGTCTCATTATCTTAGGAAGAGCAACTTGCCAAAGTCCTCTGATTTGTCAGGCAGCAATATTCCGGTCGCCTTGCTGGGAAGACTGGGCGTGAGCTCTAGCAAGCAGCACTGCGGGCTGGGGACTTGGCTTGTCGAACAGGCGAAGCAATTAGCATTAAATGTGTCCAAAATCAGTGCAACAAGGTTTTTATATGTGCAGGCAAAGGATGATGCTCTCGTCGGCTGGTATGAGCGCCAGGGCTTCAGGTCCTTGCCGTCAGACCGTAAAAAGATGATCTACGATCTTCGCTTGAGTCTACGACGCGCCTAGACTTCTTAGGCAATGCGCGGTTTCATTAGAATTGTTTAATGAAAAAATAGGCTCACCTCAGACTTCGTGGAAAACGCTTCCGGCGCGCATATAGAAAAGCCCCGCCGAAGCGGGGCCTGTCCATAGATGGCGTACAGGGTACCTATTTTGCTATTGATCCAAGCTATGCGTGGACATGTAGATGCCGATGAGCCCATCGTCCTCATGGGTCCATTTGATGTTCAGGTTCCCGACAGTGTCAGTCTGCGCGGCGTCCGACTTCATGTTGATTTCTTTGACAACGTCGTGAGGGATATCCAGATGTTTGACGACGCATTGGAATACATCCGACTCAAGGCCTTCGCTCATCACCCCTCCCAGCGAGGTGTAGTCCAGGACGTTCTTGGTGTCTGCCACGGTATCTATGAGATCGCCGCCCGGATGGTTAAACTTCGAACACTCAGCCTTGGTGTTCTCCACGTCCTCATCCGTGTAAGTTCTCACTTTCTTCTGCGAATTTGTACCGCTGCTTTGCGATGCCTTTTGCTGCCCTTCGGCCCCTTGCGCCGACCCATTTTGAGCGCCGCAGGCTCCAAGAGAAAGCCCAAGCGCTAGAATGGTCGCAAGCACAGTTGCTTTTTTCTTCAGATTCTTCCCGATTGAATCTCTCACTGTCATGCCTTTCACCGACGTTGGTGATACGAGGCTACCATCCGGGCATGTCAAGCTGTGAGTATCCTGAATTTTCAGGTGTAGCGAACACGAAGTGTGACAATGGTGTGAAATACGACGATTCTTGACGTATTTGGCAATCGTTTGACATAAGCAAACACAACGTTTGACAAAGATTGTTTTATGGGTCGAAACCTCAATAATACCAGTTGATGTAACGTTTTGTCATCTCTCGTGTGTCAGGTACAGTGGTGCAAGTCACAAAACAAGACGCCGCCTCGCAGACGGCATGACCTAGGAGCCAAATCTCGGTGCACTACCGCAGACTCGACAAAATGCGACCAGCGAAGGCATACCCAGACCAAATTGACACCCGGTCGGCGAAGTCATATCTTTGAATCACCATTCGAACAAACTCGGGTTTTATTCGAACAAAGTATGTTGGTTTGGTGAAGACGCTTGGTTTGCATGGTCTCTATGTGGAGACGGAGCGCCGGTGGCATGGAAAAAGGGGCCCTCTCCCGCCAAGAAGCTGGACCCCTTCGATCATGTACACCTGAAAGGAGGTGCTAGTAGCAGTGTACACGTAATGGAGCGTCAGTGTGTCTGATGCACGTAAAGCAAAGAAGCCAAAACACTAGATTGGAGTATGTTGTACACCGCTAAAGAAGCTCATGTAGTTATACGTTGGTGTGATATGTCAGCGTCGGATATTGCCGACTGTCTCGGGGTATCTATCCCGAAAGCGCGGGTGGTAAAGAAAAACCCTGGACGCTTAGTGATGGGGGAGATTGAGCAGCTGGCGCTGGCAATGGGGAAAACTGAATCAGTGTTGATTAAGGAGCTCATCTGGTGTGATGCCCCAGGCGTTGCAGATTCGCTCGATATCTGAAAGTGCCCATTCCTTCTCGTCTTTGATGCGGGCTTGCACATAGGTGTAACTCCTACCTATCTGCGAGCCCAGCGCCCTTCCAGAAAGACGGCGTACGCCCATGCCTGCTCTAACAGCCTTGCTGACCTGGTAGCCGAAGTCGCTCATACCTATCTTTTTCATTCCCATAGGTGCTATGGTACACGAATCAAGGGAAAAATAATGTCAAGTGACATCGAATAAACAAATCTTCACAATTCTGACTTGCTAATGACAGTAAATAGTGTCATCATGTAGCCATGAGCATTACCAACATCAATCAGATAGTGGCTGCGAGGATTCGCGCAGTCATGGCGGCTCAAAAGCTCACAACTACCGCCGTTGCCGAATCACTGGGCATTTCTCGATATGCCTTGTCAAGTCGACTTTCAGGAAGAGTCGACTTTTCTTTAACAGATATTGACCGTTTTGCAAACCTGGCTGGGTACGACCCTAGTTCGTTCACGTCTGCACAGTTCTGCTTGTTGCCTATAGGTAAGGCGGCGTGATATGGATCGCACTCATTTGTATTGCATTTGGGACAGCATGAAGCGGCGTTGCGAGAAGCCGAACAACCAGCATTACGACCGGTATGGTGCCCGCGGCATCAAGGTATGCCCACAATGGCATGACTTCAAGGCCTTCGAGCAGTGGGCGTTAAGCAACGGCTACCGTGACGGGCTGAGCATAGACCGCATCGACAATGATGGCGACTATTGCCCTGAAAACTGCCAGTGGATCACTCTTGCCGACAACACGTCAAAGTCGCTTGAGCAGATCATCTCGGTGGATGGGGTGGAAGGCAATCTGCGTGCTTGGGCGGCTCTGCTGGGCGTATCCACCAGTACGGTGTCCTATCACCTTAATGGTCATGGCTTGCCTGTCGAGTCTTGGATCAGGCAGCGTCTTGCTGACAGCGAGCTGGCGGCGTGAGATGACAACACAAATCGAGACGGGCCAAAGTCCGGTGCGTGGACAGACGGGTCGGAGGCTATCGGAAGCCGAGGCGATGGGGGCGAGGAACAATATTGAATACGTCACTGATGATCAGCTGGGGGCTGTTCTACGGGCGCATTCGGATGCTGTTCTGCGTTCTATGTACATCGGAGAATCCCCGAAGGAGAAATGGCATCAAACGGCGGTGATATGTGCATTTGTTGCAATGCTGCTTCATATCCTCCTGTTTCTAAATCTTTTGCTAGGCAATATGACCGCTTCCACTTTCCTGGGCCCAGTGGCTTGTTGCGTCGTGCTCGTATGCGCTTCCGAATTCTGGTTCGCTGCTTTTCTGCTGATGCTCTTTCTGCGTTGGCCAGTGGAGACGATTCGCTGGCGCAAGTCCATTCGGTGAATACTTTCTCGCGGTTTTCCGCTGATATCCAGCCGATGAGGATCCAGGTCTGGTCGGGGTCATAGTCCTCCAGGTCGAAGTTGAGGACGGTCCCCTGCCGCACGACCCACGACGGGACCAGTGGCTCGCCTTTGGGGACCACGGTCGCATGAACGAAAACTATGAAGACAAGGAGGGCGGTGCCCTTGCCAAGATTGGTTATGGACACCTGGCGTGTGGTGTGTCCGTCTTCGTATGGGGTCGTACCCCAGGCGTACGCACTCCATGCGAAGTCGACTACGGAACGAAGACTCTTGACCCAGTCGGCCAGGACAAAGACGAACGTGGCAATGGAGACGAGCGTTCCGAGAATCGTTGCCGCGTCCACAAGATCGTGCATATCAAAAATTCTCTCACAAAAGAAGAATGCCGCAGCGGCAACTGCGGCGATGACAAAGAAAGTAGGTAAATATCCAATGTCAACTGACATTATACAGCCCTTTGATTTTAAGGGCCATCGAGTAAGGACTCTTACGTTTGAGACGGGGCAGACCTGGTGGGTGCTTTCCGATGTGGCGAAAGTGCTCGGGGTCCAGAATGCCTCCGATCTGGCCAAGCGGCTTGACCAGGATGAACGGTCTAGATTCAATCTAGGTCGTCAGGGCGAGGGCTGGATCGTCAACGAGTCAGGCCTGTACAAGATCGTGCTTCGCTCGGACAAGCCGGAGGCTAGCGAGTTCCAGCGTTGGGTGACCCATGATGTGCTGCCTTCTATCCGCAGGCATGGTGCGTACATGTCGGAGGATGTGGTCGAGCGTACCCTGTCTGACCCTGATTATCTGATCCGTCTGGCTACCGCTCTTAAGGATGAGCGTGCGGCCAGGGCTGTGGCTGAGAAGCGGGTGGGCGAATTGCAGCCCAAGGCCAAGGCTTTGGACCTGCTGGCTGACGCTTCCGGCTCCTACTCGGTGGCTGAGGCGGCGAAGATGCTCAGCGGGGCCGGCTGCGCGATGCGCGTCAGGGACCTGGCGGACTGGCTGTCCTCACATGGATGGGTGTATCGGCGTGACGGTCATTGGGTCGCCTCCCAGGAGCGGGTGAATGCGGGTCATCTGATGATGCGCGCCTATCAGAGTACCGGCCGGCTCAAGGATGGCTCCTCGTTTGCGTTTGCCCCGCAGGTGAGGGTGACCGCCAAGGGTTTGAGCCTGATCGCCAGGCATGTCAGCCAGGACCGGCTTGATGCCGTCCAAAGCAAGGATCTGAGGAGGGCGGCATGAGCAGGAATGCGGCGCAGGATTCGCCGGTGATTTTCGAGCTTCTGGACAAGGAGCAGGCCAGGGGCCGCACCCCGTATGGCAAGGATGTTTTCGAAGAACGGTTCGGCCACTTGTACCGGGAGCCCAAGCCGGGCAAGAACGGAGGTTTCCTGGCTACAGATCTGCAGGCCGAGGTTGAGACATGGCCCTTCCGAGCGGACCGCAAAAAACGGGAGCAGGCGTCATGACTCCATCTGAGCTGGCTCAGCTGGAGCTGGAGCGTCTTGATCCTGCGACTCGTGCTTTGTATGGGCTGGGGGGTGGGTCTGATGACTCTGATCACACCCCGTGACATCCGGTGCCGGCTGTTTACTACGCGCGGCTGGCTGCATCAGGGTTATGACGCTGATGAGGTGGATGCTCTGCTGGATGATGCGGCGGACAGTCTGGAGCAGGTGAGCCGGTGGGCGCTGATCACCCACTCCAGGATGCACGCAATAAGCAGTCGCCATAAACACCGTCGGCGCTCGCTGAAGAGACGACGGATGGCTATCAAATCAATCAAACGTAAGGGAAGAAAATGAGTGAAAAACAATGGTATGAGGACTTGCGCCGCGATGAGTACGAGGGCAAGCATGTGCGGGCTGTCATGGACAGCGGTGCCGTGGTTGAAGGCCGGCTTGGCCTATGGTTCGATGAAAAGGTCGCGATCTGCATGGCCAGCTCCGATGAAAGGGGCGATGAAGGGTACACAGTGCTGTGCTCTAAGGACGGCTCTTTCCAGCTGACGGGAGGCGTGAAGAGCCTGGACCTGGTGTGGGATGAGCGCGACTGGGACCGGATCGATGTCAAGGATGTGATCCATGGCGACGCTGTGGTGGTCAATGGCCGACTCTACACCGTGGATAAGACTTGGCCGGATGATTACCATCCGCAGGTTGTCACGGATACTCCCAGCCGCATGCTCATTGACCTGTACCTGATTCCCTTTGCTTTGCGGCGCAAGGTGAAGGTCCCTGTGAAGCCTGGTTTTTACAAGGACGGTTTGGGTGAGTTTTGGGCTAGGTCTGCGAAGTCGACGGGTGACGGGCCTTGGCGGTCTGTGGAGCCTGATGCTCTCGACCAGCCAGCCAAGAGCGATAAGTATATGGCCAATCTGATGCCTTTGACTCCCGTGCATTTTGTGACTGGGAGAGCGCCTGAGCCCGGCGATGAGCTGGCATCGGTCCTGAGGATTACCTCCAAGGGAGCCACTTTTACCACGGAGGCCGCGTGATGACGCAGATACCTGATGCTGTGGGCGTGTATGAGGACGAGGACGGCGACCTCTGGGTCCGATTCCAGGATGGCAAAGACAAGTGGCTGCATCTGACCCCGTGGCATCCGACACCGATTGACCGCTCCTGGATGAGTGAGTTCGTCACCGACGAGGACATGGCGGAGCATTTGCCGCTCAAGTGCATCTCCGGGAAGGGGGCCGACGATGAGTGACGGGTTTGATGTGATCCGTTTCAAGGGCTCTCCTGCCGAGGTTGATGCGAAGTGGCATGCGCAGCGTGCCAAGGGTGTTGGCGGCAGTGATGTGGCGGCGATCATGGGTCTGAACAAGTATCGGACGCCTTTGGATGTGTGGCTGGAGAAGACGGGTCGCAGCCAGCCGGAGGATATCAGCGGCAAGCCTGCCATCAAGGTGGGCAACTGGCTGGAGCCGCAGCTGCGTCGCGAGTTCCGTGCCCGGCACCCCGGCTGGCGTGTGGTGGAGCCTCACGCCATGTTTCGCAGCCGCGGGCATCCCTGCATGCAGGCGAGCCTGGATGGCGTGGTGCATGATCCTGCTGACGGTCCTGGCGTGCGCAGCGTGCTGGAGATCAAGACGGTGGGCGAATCCAGGGCCCGTGACTGGGAGGATGGCGTGCCCGCCTACTACCTGACGCAGGTGACGCATTATCTGGCAGTGACCGGCTGGCGGAGGGCGTTCGTGTTCGCCCTGGTGGGCAACCGGGAGTTCCTGGAGTTCACGGTCGACCGGGATGAGGAGGACATCCGGGCGGTCACCCGGGCGTGCGAGTCCTTCTGGGACGAGTTTGTGCTCAAGGGTGTGATGCCGGAGCTGACTGGAGGAGACGTGGACAAGATGTGGCCCGACCCTGAACAGGGCGTGGAGCCTGCGCCGGATGAGGCGTTCTCAACGCTGGTGTCCGACTATCTGGACTGGCGCAGCGAGGAGCAGGACGCGAAAAAGCATAAGGAGGACCTGGCAGACCGGCTGAAGGTGATGGTCGGCTCCCGCGAGGGGCTGACGGACGGCAGGTACAGGGTCACGTACAGGCATAGGAGCAAGCCGGCGCACATGGTGGCGGCATCCTCCTACCGGCAGCTGGACGTGCGAGAGATCAAAGGAGACAAGTGATGGGTGAACTGGCGACAAGGACGCAGGGGCAGCAACTGCAGACGGCGAAGCCGCAGAAGAGGCTGCGGGAGATGCTGGAGCAGAGCTGGCCGCGCATCCAGGCGGTGATCGGCAACAACATGAGTGGTGAACGCTTGTACCAGCTGTGCGTGTCCACGATCAACAAGAACCCGAAGCTGGCGGAATGCCAGCCGGAGAGCGTGCTCAGCTGCTTCATGAAATGCTCGGCGCTGGGCCTGGAGCCTTCCGACGTGGACGGGCTGGGCAGGGCGTACATCCTGCCTTACGGCAAGCAGGCGACCTTCATCCTTGGGTACAAGGGGATCATCGACCTGGCCAGGCGCAGCGGGCAGATCAAAAGCATCCACGCGCAGGCCGTCTACCAGGGCGACAAGTTCCGCAGCTGGGAGGACGAGACGGGGCAGCATTTCACGTTCGAGCAGAACAGGGACGCCCCGCACTCGGAGAGTACTCTGACCGACGTGTTCGTGGACGCGCAGCTGATGACGGGCGGGTTCGTGTTCGAGCACATGACTAAAAACGAGGTCGATCAGATCCGCCACAGGTCGAAGGCCTCCGGGAGCGGCCCCTGGGTGACCGACTATGAGGCGATGGCCAAGAAGACCGTCATTCGCCGTGTCTTCCCCTACCTGCCGGTGAGCGTGAACGCTGCAACGGCCGTGGCGGCCGATGAGAGCACACCCGACTACAGGGACGTGTTCCATCCAGTCATCGAGCAGGCTTCCACGGCCCACGAGCTGGAGCCTGCACAGCCCAGCTTCGACCAGCAGGAGGCTCCTGATGCCTCCCATTGACCTTTTATGGCTGTGTGCCGCAGCCGTATGCGGCACAGTGGCTTTCTTCTCGACGATCTGGACGTTTGTCCACCCGCAGCTGGGTCTTGTCGACCTGGCTGCCTTGGCGGGCTGGGGCTGGTGTCTGGATCGGGGTGACCGCTGATGAGCTTGCAGACGAGTCCCAGTTGCAAGTGCATCTACTGCACGCACGCCGCGACGGGCGTATGCGACAAGTGCCACTCCTCCTTCTGCGCCCGTGCCCAGTGGCATGGCTTCATGTGCAATCAGGAGGCCGAGGAGCGGCATCGTACGACCCGTCGCTTTCAGACTCAGGACAATCCAATCAATTTCAAAGTTTTTAGAGGTGAAGACTAATGGCTGGCGACACGTATATCACGGTGGTGGGCAATCTGACGGCGGACCCGGAGGTGCGCACCACGTCCAACGGGGGAATGGTTGCAAATCTGACCATCGCATCCACGCCAAGACAGTTCAATAGGAACTCGGGCCAGTGGGAGGACGGGGAGACGCTGTTCATGCGCTGCTCAGCCTGGGATTCCACATACAGCCCCATGGCTTCCAACATTCAGGCCAGCCTGGCCAAGGGCATGAGGGTGATCGCCCAGGGTCGTCTGGTGCAGCGCTCCTATCAGGATCGTGAGGGCAACAACCGGACAGTCGTGGAGCTGCGCCTGGACGAGATCGGGCCCGCATTGACACGGAACACGGCCCAGGTGACCAGGAACGGCAACGGACAGCAGCGGGCTCCCCAACAGTCTCAGCAGTGGGGTAGCGGACCCCAGCAGTGGGTTGGCCAGCAGGCTCAGACTCCCGCCGCCCAGCAGCAGGACCCGTGGGGAGGTGCCGGCAATGACGATCCGGTCTTTTGATCCCTTTGCGGGTATTGAGCAGCCGGTCGACTGGGATGCGGTGGAGGCTGCCGAGCTCAGACGCGAGGAGACTGCCGAGCGGAAGGCCGAATTGGAGCGTGACAGGAGATACATGGAGGGCCTGATATGAGCCGGCAGAAAGAGAAAGGCACCAGGTTCGAGACTGCCGTCCTGGACTATCTGCGTTCCCGTATCGGCGACCCGGAGGGCATGATCCACCGGGAGGCCCTGCACGGGAAAGCTGACGAGGGCGACATCAAGGGCCTGTACATCCACAAAAAGAGCCTGATCCTGGAGTGCAAAGATTGGAATAAATTTGAACTCTCCATCTGGCTCGGGCAGGCGCAGGATGAGGCGGCGAACGCGGGAGCCGACTACGGGATGGTGGTCTTCCACCGTCCCGGCAGGGGCGGCAAGCGGATGCGCGACCAGTACGTGCTCATGGACCTGGACACCCTGGCAAGGCTCGCAGGAGCACCCGACGAGGAGGCTGACCATGAGTGACCTGCGAATCATCGTCACTGGCGGACGCAAACGGGACTCCCAGGACGACTACGCATTGTTGGGTGAAAGGCTGGATGATATTCACGAGATATGCCGTGGCATGAATTTCGTCATCATCCAAGGCGGGTGCCCGGACGGCGTGGATGCCATGGCCCGTCGACTGGCACGTGACAGGGGTGCCGCGGTGGAGACGTACCCGGCTGACTTCAAGCAGCACCCCAAGGACGCTGTGGAGGTCAGCAATCAGACCATGGTCGACCATGGTGCGTACCTGTGCCTGGCCTTTCCCAACGCTCCTGCCGATGGGCCGAGCCTGGGCACTTGGGACATGATCCGGCGTGCTGTGGCTGCCGGCATCGAGACCAGGATCTACCCGGAGGCCGCGTCATGAGTACGGATGATCTGGGTGCGCTGGCCCTGCTGGCGGCGGCTGTCCTGCTTGCCTGGTTGGGAGGGCGTCATGACGTGGCTTGACGAGCGGACTCTCAAGATCGCCCGCATGCTGCGCGAGCCGACCGCGGGCAGGCGAGGGTATACGCGCCGCTTGCACCAGGTCGACCCCGAGCATGATGGGCGTGCATCCAAGCAGGACATGCCCGCCCTGCACAGAACCCCGAAGCCCCTGGTCCGTTTCCCCGGCTGTCAAAAACGCATCAAGGACTTGCGGGGCGACCGTTACGGGATGCTGACTGTGCTCTCCTATGCGGGCAACAGGCACGGGGTGGTCATGTGGACCTGCCTGTGCGACTGCGGGCGGATAGGAGTCCACGCGGGCAAGGACATGGTCTCAGGGCGCGCACAGTCCTGCGGATGCCAACGAGCAGTGAAAGGAAGGAAAAATGCGGATCAGGAGCATAAAGCCTGAGTTCTGGCGCAGCGACGACATCGACGCACTGTCCATCCCCGACCGGCTGCTTTTCATCGGCTTGTGGTCCTATGTGGACGACAACGGCGTAGGGCTTTTCAGCCTCAAGGACATCGTCGGTGATCTGTTCGCAGGGGACATGTTACGAGACTCTAATGAGACTCTAATTAGAGTCAAGGAGGGTTTAAAGGCGCTTTTTGAGCGTGGTCTTATTGAGATTTATTCTCAGGATGGGAACACCTATCTGGCGATCACGAACTGGGGGAAGCACCAGAGGGTGCCGAACCCGAACAAGCCGAGATATCCGCGTCCTTCCGCCGATTCCGAGACCCCTCTCTACCTGTTTAATGAGAGTCTAATTAGACCCAACGAGAGTCTACGCACTGGAACAGGGGAACAGGGGAACAGGGGAACAGGGGAACAGATACCCCCTATAGCCCCCCAAGGGGGGCGGAGCGAATCCGAACCCGAAACCCATGAACCCACCTCGGAGCCGACAAGAAGCTTCGAACAGTTCTGGAGCCTGTACCCGAACCACGACTACCCCGATGCTGCCGTCAGGGAATTCAAGCGCGTGCTCAGACGGACGGGCACGGAGCGGGTGACCCTGGTGGCCCTCCTGCAGGGGGCTCAGATGCTCCGCGACGAGCACCGGGACCCCAAGTACATCCCCTCCGCCAGCAAGTGGCTGCACGACGGGGGCTGGAAGAACAAGCCCAAGCCTCGAGCCCAGCAGCGGGCACCGGCAGCCAGCCGCTCCCAGCAGAATCTGAACCATAACCGGCAGGTCGTCGAGAGGGCGATAGCCCAAGAGCAAGAGCAGGAACGAAAGCGGCAGACGAGAAAGGAGCTGACGGCATGAGCAAGCAGATCAAATACTCCGAGGCTGCGCTGGTGTACGCGAAGATCATGACCCACCACGGCAACGCACCATTCGAAGACTCGGACGCTCAGCAGTTTTGGCATGAACTGGATGATCTGGTGACCTTGCGTGATGCGAATGCCGCCGTGGAGGAGTTCTACGGCTCCCACCCGGGCACCGACTGGATGCGCTCCGGCGACGTGAACATCCTCACCAGACGAATGCGAGCCGCACGCATTCCCGAGCAGGCGGAGATCGGCCGGCTCATGGACCAGGCGGGCATCGACTCGGAGCATGCCCTCGCCTACCGCAGGCAGCTGATCCACGCGATCAGCCTAGACCAGCCAGTCAAGCAAGCGCACGCACTGGCCGTGGAAGCCGCGCACAGGCAGGCCATCGAAGCGCCCAAGCCCGCCAAGCACCGCCCGAAGCGCTATCACTTCGCGGGCCGTGGCCAGACGCAGATCGGGGCCATGAGCCTCAAAGACACCCTAGGAGGAGCAGCATGAGCAAGCGGAGAAACATGAGTGAATTAACGATGCCGGTCGACACGTTGGCTGATGCCATCGACTGGTCGCAGTGCGAGGGAAACAACGGTTACCGGGCTCTGGACGTGGCCTCGATGGCCCTGGTGGACATCGCCGTCAGCCTGAGAGCCCTGTCGTACCGACCACCGGTGACAGATACACCCATGCAGCGGCGCATGCGCGAGGCTATCGACAAGGGAGAGGACCCGCAGGCAGCCACCACTGATGGCTTTTACGGCGGTCACTACGCGCGCAGTTACGCCGAAGCATTTAAACAGGCCTACAAGCCCCGTTCAGCCGCAAACCCTAATCCGAGTGCGGACAGCACGGGAAAACGGCAGGAAGACGGCAAAGAATCAGTTTCAGAGCATACTGGGGATGAATCATGAGCGACCGCGTGCTAACCTATCATCGCCTCGCCTGCGACTGGCCGGGCTGCAAGGAGACCGCGCAGGACGACACTTGGGGCGGCAACGCCACCTACGAGCAGGCCGTCAGCGAGTGGGCCTACCTGCCTGACGAGGAGTACAACGACTTCCTGGACAAGGACTTCCTCCACGATCCGGCTACAGGCAAGGACTACTGCCCGGAACACTGGCACTACGAGTGGCCCCACCGAGTGCCCGGCCCCGACCCGAAGGAGCAGTCATGAGCGACATGGCCTTTCCTGCGCACACACTGGCCTGCGACTGGCCCGGATGCGACCGGATCGCCAGCTATGGCAGATACGGCTCCTGCGAAAGCTATGCAGTCGCCGTGGCGGTCTTCGTAGGTACGGATGACGACGTCTGGCTGCACAAGGACGGACGCGACTACTGCCCAAAGCACTGGCATCTGGACGAGGAGTGGCAGCAGGTCCCAGGACCCGACGCGGAAGATTCAAAAAATTTAGAGGAGAAAGCATGAGAATCATCAAATACCGACCTCAGTACTGGATGATCGTACTGCAGGCAATGATGATGATGCTCGAAGGCATCAGCATCGGGCTGGCCATCAGCACGCACGAATGGCTGACTGTAATCACGGGGCTATGCTTCGGTGCCGCCATGTGCGGGATCATCGTGGCATGCATCGCCGGCAGCTACGTCACCACCATCGGAGTACCTGCAGACGTGGGCCCGAACACGAAAGCCACCACGCTCAGGGAGGAGTCATGAACAACGAACTTCAGGCGATCATCATATTCGCAGTGGACATAGTGCTCACTGTGGCGAGCCTCATCATTTCACAGGTTTTTCATGGTCGGGAGAAGTACGTTATCTCAAGCGGTTTCATAGGTCTGGCCTTCCTGTTCGCGTTCGTGGCATTTTTCGCGTCTGGATGTGTCATCTCGACGATATGGCCGCAGTCATGACCCGCGCCAGCCAGCAGAAAAAGGCTCTGCAGGACATCCGCAGGCATGCATCCGACGAGGAGCTGCAACGCAAATACGGATACTCGCCAGCCGTCATCCAAGCCATGCGGGAGATGGTCTCGCGTGAGTTACATCAGCAAGCCGATAATCTGAATTTGGACATGGAAGGACCAGAATTTTGAGTTACAAAGCGACGAACATCAGCAATCCGCCGCTCAACCCATGGGCACCAGATGACGACCACATCGACCATGTCAGCAAACCAGACGAAAGCCGATGGGAGCACGCCAAGACTGTGCCCAAGACCCTGCCGGCCGATGTCATACAGGAGGCGTTGAACTTGGAACGGGAATACTACAGGCATCAGCGCAAACGTGGATACGAGGTAGGCATGCTGTTCAATGGCATCAGCGAGTTCTTCCGAGGCTTTCGCGAATGCCGGGACAAAATCGAGGCGGGGAGCGACCGGTGAGCCAAGCTAAATGTCCGATCTGCGAGGGCCTGCCACGAGGTCCTCTCTGCAAGACCCACCGGCAGGAGCTCGCCAAGACCATCCACGGGCTCAGGCTCGGCATGCGGGATCTCAAGCAGGTGGAGCGGAGGGAGATCCGTTTTGCCTCGCACGGCGGGGGAGCCGCACACCCGGCCTTCGCACCTGCACCCATCGACATCAGCGCCGCCGACCTGTACGACCAGGTGGAGGACACCATCCAGGACGTGGCCGGAGACATCGGACTATGGGGCGGCAAAGCCCCACAGCTGCTCTCCAAACTGGCAGCCAGGATGGGCAGGCTCGCCGACGCGCCAAACTCAGGCCGAGACTACAAGTGCATGACCCGAGCGCTCCACCGGGTTAGGATGCGCACCACGCCGCCACAGGACCGGATCATCCACGGACGCTGCCTCAACCCCGAATGCGGGGCCCAACTCGTCGGCCTGCCCGATGACACGATGGTCACCTGCCAGGAGTGCGGCAGCACCTGGGCGGTGGCCGAAGTCAGACGGGCAAGGCGCGAGCGCATGACCGGCCAGTACATCACCGGCAAGCCCAAGCTCGCGGCACAGTGGATCAGCCAGGAGACCGGCATCGAGATCAAGCGGGGAGACGTGAGCAACTGGCACAGCCGAGGCCTGCTGCACCCAGTGGAGACGGATGTCAGCGGCATATGGCAATGGGCCAAGCCTGAGCTGCTGGCATGCGCGGAACACATGCGCCTAGCCACTTGACAAATTGCACCTTGAGTGCGATACTTAACTACAGTTGGTTTTATTGTAAGGGTCGGGCAGAGATGTCCGGCCCTTTGTCATTGATGTTGCATTTAGCTACAATGGTTGTGATGATGAATGGAACTGGCGTGTTGACGATGGAAAGCAGACCGCAGACCTTAAGCCGGCGTAAGAGCCGGGTCATGGGATGGGGCTATGAGGGCAAGGAATTTCCTGACCTGGTCAAGGACTGCACGGACTGGGAAATCACCACCGTGGTGGATGTACGGCTCACCCCATGGTCGCATAAGCCCGGGTTCACCAAAGCCCACCTCAGCCAGTGGCTCGGCATGGAGGGGATCAACTACGTTCATCTCAAGGCTCTCGGAAACCCGAAGTTCAACAGGGCCGGATTTACCTCATCTTCACTGTCGGAACAGATAAACGCCAAGCAGCTTTACGAGAAGGCCATGAACAACGAACAATCCAGGGATGCGCTGCAATACCTGGCTGATCTCTCATCGCAGGAACGCATACTGCTCTTGTGCTTCGAAAAGAACGAGGGCCAATGCCACCGTTCCGTGATAAAGGAACTGCTTAGGCGCATAGGGTAGGCTGTCTTATATCCGCCACGCCGCGATCAGGATAGAAGAACGAGAGGATCATGAAGTCGGCAGGGCGCTTATGCACGTTCCCGACAAAAAACCACAGATCTTTCTTGCTAGAGCAGACATCAGTGATGAATTTTTTACGGATGAAATTCACTGCTTCATCGGGACCGTATTTCTCCCATTGGTTATATGCTGCCGCTTGTACTTCCCAATCGATCACCGACTGTGTATGAGATCGGCAATGTTTGCTTTGGCACAGGTAGGTGTACTTAAGTATCACAGGTGACGGCCAGACTGATTGAAGCGTTTGCCCGAACAGAGTCTCAACCTGCTCTCTTTTAGGCTTCTCCTTGCGCGCTTGCACGTATTCGGGGTTGATGTCTAGAGATGTGGTGATTACCTCTCTCGGCTTGACCAAAGCCAGCGACTGGGCATCGGTTTTGTGTGCTTTCGCGTTGCCTAGGAGAGTGCAGGCATCCGTCTGATCCAAGTAGGAGCTTAGGTATGAGCATCTTTCGCTCCACCCGTGTCGGGTACCGATTCTTATTCCGGTCCGTTGAATAGTATCGCTGTCTACTCCATAGCTTTCCGGCCGATGGTCTTTCTTTCTTTTGCGGATCTTGACCTTGATCACCTCCCATTTGCTGTACTGGGATTTACGGTCGAGCTGCCTGAACGGTATCGGATACAGCCTGATCAGGGTATACGGGTTGGTATCGACGCGCAGCCCTGCAGTGCAGACCAATTCGTTGTACTCGTGTGATTGCACAGGGTACGTCTTGGCCATGATCAAGACTTCCGCGTCTTCATACAACCCAAGTGGAGGATGCGTCATACAGTCAAGTATAAGAGGTGTTGACGGCAGCATCAGACGGTTGTGGATAAGTCAAGCAATGCCCGCTATCCAGCCGCCAATCGCATGAATCATCTCCGGATGCATATGTATTGCAATAAAAAATGCGATGATGATCGCATACAAGATAATGGTGATGCACATGGCTTTCCTCCGCTGCTTGGCCTTGATTGCAGCACGCTGTTTGCGATACACCACAGGGCACGTCGTCCCAGGACGATGACGATGCACCGGACACTCCGGATCATATTGACACATGACACCAGCATAAGCCGAACCACTTGACCGAAGGAGGCCTCATGACTGGATTCGACCAGGCGCTCAAATACCTCAAGGACCATCGCGATGAGGTCGTCGTTATACGCCTTCCGCATTGGAAGCAGGACGTGGGCATCATGCTGCGCAAAGCGCAGGACGACTACCCGACCAGGGCAGCAGGACAGCCCACCCACGACTACCTGACCGCCGCATCCCGATACGGATACATCCCCTGGATCCCCACCCAGATCGAGCTCCTGTCCAACGACTGGCAGCTATGCGACGCCACAGGAAAAGCCATCGCCAAATAACACACTTGCCCGCAGGTTTTCCCATTTCCTTCCGCCTGCGGGCATCTACTTGCCTGGCCACGCCACAAACCCAACCACTGGACGCGAGCCAGGCACCCTATCCCTATACCTACCCAGGAGCGGCCATGCCAAGCAAGCGCAGCAGATGGAACACATCGCACAGGCATGACCGGCTTCCCCCAGACTGGCAGCGGATCAGAGCCGAAGTCAAAGCCAGAGCAAACGGCCAATGCCAAGCCAAGCATCATGCCAAAGGCTGCAACGGCATCGGAACAGACTGCGACCACATCATCCCAGGCGACGACAACAGCCTGGACAACCTGCAATGGCTTTCAAGCGCTTGCCACAAAGCCAAAACAGCAAGGGAAACCGCAGCGCGCAATTCATGGTATCGTAAAACCAGGCTTCATCCCGTCGAAAAAAATCCGGGATCGATTCCACCCGGGGTGGGGGGCACCTCCCCGGGCACCGTGGATTAACCGCCGGATAGCACCTCCGATTATGCGTGCGCCTTTCCACTCGTTTTTCGCCCGGATTCCGTCTTTCCTGGGTCACATGGCGCTGGCTGTTCTGAGGCCTGCTTCCGTGGCTTGCAGGGGCATCCTGGCAATGCGCCAGGCTCTGCATTCCGTGACAGAAACCATGTTTTTACTGTTGTCACGTAATGAATTCAATACCTGATATCGCTTGGTTTTCTTGTTTTCAGAGCCATGTCACGATATAATTAAAGCATGACACGATGCGAGTTCTGCGGCAAGCCGCTCTCCGAGCATGCGGGGAGGGGTCGCCGGCGCAGATTCTGCTCGGACGCCTGCCGTCAGCGGGCCCACCGGGCGGGCAGGACGATGCCGGTGCCCCCGGACATGGCCATGGCCGACCGGTGGCTGCGCTGGCAACTGGTCCACCGGGGCGACGGCACCAGCAAACGTCCGGTCCGCTTCGACGAGTCCCCGGCCTCCAGTACCGACCCGTCCACCTGGACCAGCCTGCCCACGGCAGAGCAGTCCACGGTCGGGGACGGCCTGGGCTTCGCCCTGGGCGGCGGGTTCGCCTGCATCGACCTGGACCACTGCTACGATTCCCGGGGCCACCTGGCCGACTGGGCCAAGATGCTGCTCGCCCCCGTGGCCGGCAGGACCTGGATTGAGATCAGCCCCTCCGGACAGGGCCTGCACATCTGGGGCCGGTGCTCCGAACGCAAAGGCATCAAGGTGCGCGGTCTGATGGACGCGGAAGCCTACTCGCAGGGCCGGTATATGACCTACACGGGCCACGCCTGGCGGGACAGCCCGGCCAGGCTCGCGGATCTTACTTTTCTTTTCGACATCATCGGGAGACTGGCCGTGTGAGCATCTTAGGGGGTGCGTTGTGGCGAGGAAGACTCAGCGCATGCCCCAGGGGCTGGTCAAGGGCGGCAAGGGTCAGCGCCTGTGGAAGGACCTGACAGCATATATCGAGTTCACGGACGTGGAGCTGCGCATCCTGGAGAACGCCTGCTACACGGAGGACCGGATAGCCAAGGAGCGTCGGGCCATCGGCGACCATCTGACGGTGAAGGGCAGCCAGGGGCAGATCGTAGCCCACCCGCTGCTGGTGAACCTTCGACAGGACGAAGCGCATTTCGCGGCGCTGATGAAGCAGATCGACATCCCCGACGAGCAGGAGGGCATGGATTCCGTCGGCTCCCGCTCCTCCACAATGCGGTCGGTGGCGCAGAGCAGGTGGGGGAAGGCTTACGGGGCTGGCTGATGGCAAGACTCCTCAAACGGGTGTCGGTCGTCCCGGACCGCTCCGGGGAGCTTGAGGAGATCAAGGCATGGTACCGTGAGTCGCTCGCCTCGGAGCCTGCACCCCAATGGCATACCGCACCGGTGTGCATCGGCCCCACCTGGAAACGCGACAAGGACGGCTGGCTGCTGCCCAGGATCACCCTAGGATGGGATTTCCTGGCCTGGAGCGGCTACTGGCTGCGCGACTCGAAAGCCGGAGCGCCGTGGAAGTGGACACCGGAGCAGGCCAGATTCTGGCTGTGGTACTACGCGCTTGACGACACCGGGCACCCACTGCATGACAATGCGGTGCTCCAGCGGCTGAAAGGCTGGGGCAAGGACCCGATGGCCGCAGGCGGCGCGGTCACCAGCTGCTTCGCTCCTTTGACGTTCGACCATTGGGATCAGACGAACGGCGACCCGGTGGGCCGGGACGAGCCGAACGCCTGGGTGCAGGTGTGCGCGGTCTCCCAGGAGCAGACGAAGAACACGATGAAGCTCCTGCCCGGCCTGATCCCGGCAGAGACCAGACGCTACTACGGCATCCAGCTGGGCAAGCTGAACATGTACGCGATGGGCGACAGCCGGCAGATCGAGGCCGTCACCAGCAGCCCCCTGGCTCTGGAGGGAGGCAGGCCCACCTTCCTGGTGCGCAACGAGACGCAGAACTGGAACAGTTCGAACGGCGGCCTGGACATGGACGGGGTGCTCTCGGGCAACACGGCCAAGCGCGAGGACAGCGTGAGCGTGAAGATGCTGGACATCTGCAACGCCTACCGGGACGGGGAGGACTCAGTCGCCCAGCGGGTCAGGGAGGCCTGGGAGGGCACGCAGGGCGACCCGGACAGCGACGACCTGGGCAAACGGCCCAAATACATGGATTTCGGGCTCCTGTACGACAGCATTGAGGCCGCTCCTGACACGCCCATGAGCGAGGAGACGATTCCCAGGGTCATCGAGGACATCCGAGGCGACTCCGTCTGGCTGTCCACCAAGCGCATCGTCAAGGAGATCATCAACCCCAAGAACCCGGTCAGCGAATCGAGGCGCAAATGGTACAACCAGTGCATGGCACCGGAGGACGCCTACGTGACAGCCCAGGAATGGGATGCGAACGAACGGCCCGACCTCATGCTGGAGCATGGCGAACGGATCACCCTCTTCCTGGACTGCTCGCTGAACGATGACGCCACCGGCCTGGTCGCCTGCCGGGTCAGCGACGGGTTCGTGAAGCCGCTGGGCATGTGGCAGCGGCCCGCAGGCAAGCGGGGCGACGGGTGGCGCGTGCCCAGGGAGAGCGTCGACGACGCGATCCGCAAGGCCATGAACGACTACCGGGTGGTCGGCTTCTGGGGCGACCCCAGCCATGTATTGGATGATGAGACCGGCCTGCGCTACTGGGATTCGCTCTTCGATGCCTGGCACAGGGACTACGGCAGGAGGCTGAAGGTCTGGGCGCAGCCACAAGGCCGGGACAAGCATGCGGTCATGTTCGACATGGTGCGCATGGACGTGCAGAAACGCTTCGTCACGGCAGTCGACCAGGCCTACTCGGACATCACGGCGGGGGATTTCCCGCATGACGGGGACGCCCGGCTGCGCCAGCACATGCTCAACGCGCGCAGGCAGCCCACCAGGGCGGGCATGAGCATCGCCAAGGAAGGGCGCGAGTCCAGACGAAAGATCGACCTGGCCATATGCGCCATCGGCGCACGCATGATCAGACGCGAGTACCTCAACACCCGCAAGCAGGGAGGCGGACAGGTATGGTGACCACCGAATACTCCACCGAGCAGGAGGCGCGGAACGCCCTCCGAGGCCTGCTCCTGCCCGCCTGGGGCTCCGAGCTGAACGCCATGAACCGGATCGACCGGTGGTGGCGGTGGAACCCCAAGCCCATCAGGCTCAAGAAAGCCACCCAGGAGCATCGGATGCTCAGGGACATGGGTCAGACCCCATGGCTGCGCCTGGTGGTCACCACCCTCGCCCAGACCCTCTACCTGGAGGGCGTGGACATCCAGGGGGCCGACAACCAGCAGCGGGAGGCCGACTTCTGGCAGCCGTGGGAGCGCAGCCGCATGGGACGCCGGCAGATCGCCCTGCACCAGTCCGCCCTCGCCTATGGGACCGCCTACACGGCGGTCAGGGCCGTGGACGCGCCGGACGGGGGCGTGGAGTCGCGCATCGACTGCTATTCGCCCAGGGAGGCCATCGCCCTGTACGACGACCCGGCAAGCGACACCTTCCCGCAGATCTTCCTCCGGGTGCGCAGGATCAGCCCCACTCAGGAGAGCTTCGAGCTGTGGGACAGCTGGAACGTGTGGCTGTGGACCCGGGTGGAGGGCTCCTACACGTTCGTCTCCTGCACGCCCCACCTGGCGACCGACCCGCACGGCAGCCCCGTATGCCCCGTGGTGCGCTACACCAACCAGCAGGACCTGGAAGGGCGCACCCCTGGCGAGGTAGAGCCTTACATCCCCCTCGCGTCCAGACTGAACAAGGACAACTACGACAAGCTGTTGGCTCAGCATTACAACTCCTGGAAGGTGCGCACCGCCACCGGCCTGGACATGGGGCAACTGACCGACCAGCAGCGGGCCGCGAAGAAGGTCCAGATGGGCCAGGACGACATGCTGGCCGGCGGCGAGGGCGTCAGCTTCGGCACTCTGGCGGAGACGGACCTGGGCAACTTGGTGGAGTCCAAGCAGTCCGACGTGGAGGAGCTGGCCGCAGTCAGCCAGACCCCCACCACCGCCTTCGGCAAGATGGTCAACGTGGGCGACGCGGGCATCGAGGAAAGCCGGGCGGGCTTCTATGCCAAACGCAACGAACGCCGGGCGTCCTTCGGCATCAGCCACCTGGACACGCTGCGCCTGTGCGCCGCCGTGGAAGGCCGGGACGAGGATGCCTCCTGTTTCAGGATGACCCCCATATGGAAGGACACGGACACCAGGACCATGAGCCAGGCCGTGGACGCACTCGGCAAGGCCGCGCAGATGCTGGGCGTGCCCCAGCAGGAGCTGTGGGACATGATCCCCGGCGTGACCAAGACCATGGCCGACTCCTGGCGCGACTACCAGCAGGCCCATCCCACCCCGGACGACATGGCCGTGAAAGCCTATACGGCGCAGCTGCATCCAGACACAGGGGAGTAGGCCATGGCGCTCACCAGCGAGGGGGCCGTGCTCACGGACCAGCACCGGCGCAGCCAGGTCAGGCTCGCCATCACCGCCGACAGCCAGGCCAGGAGGCTCTGGGACTCCAGCCTGAACCTGGCCGACCTGGACGCCAGCCAGCCCGTCTGGAAGCAGACCATGCTCAACCTTCTGGAGACCTGGTACCACATCAGCCAGCAGGAGGCGCTCCTCTACCTGCCGCAATTCCGGCAGGCCGAGCTTGAAGGCGGGAGCGGCATCCGCGTGGACGTGCCCCGATTCGACAGGGACGCGGTCGGAGACCAGCTAGAGTGGATGGGCTCCACGAACGTCAAATGGCACATGAGCATGGGCCAGACCCAGCAGGACGCGTACGAGGCCGCCAGACGGATCTTCCTCGGCGCGTTCCATGAGGCCGTCCTCGCCGGCGGGCGGGGCACGGTCCAGGAGTGGGCGCGGAAGGACCCCAGGGCCATCGGCTACCGGAGGGTCGCTGACGGCAACCCCTGCACCTTCTGCGCCATGCTCGTCGGCAGAGGCCCCGTATACACCAGCGAACGCAAGGCCCTCTCCCAGCGGGGAGGCGGAGCCTACCATCCGCACTGCGGGTGCACCGTCGAAGTCGTCTACGGCGACTGGAAGCCGGACAGGCAGGAACGCAGGTTCGTGGACGACTACTACCGGGCCGCTGAAAGCCTGCCCAAGGGCGAGCCCAGGACCTACGACAGGATCCTGCCCATCATGCGCCGGCAGGGCGCATACCGGGACAGCCCCAGCAGCACCGGCACCAGCCAAGCGATGCAACGCCGGGCCGAGAACGGGTGGATGCGCAAGATCAGAAGCCTGGACGGCGGCTCACGGCCCATGCCCCGCAGCTGGCCGGGCAACACTGCACCGCTGAGCAGACAGTCCCAGGACCACATCCTGCACGGCGACCCCGTCCACAAGAAAGGCGGACACCAGTACGGGAGCGGCATCAACGGCAAAACCGAATTCCCCAAGGAATGGGACGGGCAGCGCATCATCGCCGGGATCGGCAGGGTGATGGCCGACCCCGACTGGGCAAAGAAAGGCGAAACCAGCCGGTCCCTATGGCGGTTCGGCAAAACCGTCGACGGAGTCCAGATCGAAGTCAGGGCCTACCGGCGCGGCGGACGGTTCTTCATCGACCACGCCTACCCGGCCGGAGGCAAGGGGGTCACCAGAGTGACCGAGAACGGTAGAATGGCGGCAGGACCCAGCCGAGGGAAATTCTGGAGGGAGGCGCAAAAATGACCGACATCAGCTTCGAGGAGATGATGGGCCTGGCCCGGCAGTGCCTGGATGCGATCCGCGGCATCGACGAGTTCGGCGAGGGCGACACTGAGGACGCCATAACGGCAGGCGAACCGCTGGCGGCCATCGAAAGCGCGCTCGACGCTGCAGGAAGCCATCCTGAACTGAAGACACGCTTCCCCGACCAGGTCAGACGGATGTCCGAAAACCCCGAGTTCATCGAGCTGGAGCCATTCAGAGAGTACCTGTCCACATGACCGTCAACTAGACCAACCACACCTATCAGCCATCGGGAAGTTCCCGGTGGCTTTTTTCATGCCCGCAGGACGGGCGGAAAAGGAGCAGCCATGGCCGACGAAGCCGACCCCGTCAAGAGCAGCGCCCAACAGGACGCAGAACAGGACCAGACGCAACAGACCCAGCAGGAGGATCAGCAGGGCGGGCACGATGAGGCCAAGCAGCAACCCCCTTGGGAGCGGAACGGCGAGGACTTCAACCCGGAGAAGGCCTGGCACCTGATCGAGAACCTCCGCCACGAGAAGGAGGACCTCGCCCAGAAGAACCGCGCCTACGAGGACGAGAAGCTCACCGCCAGGCAGAAGGCCGACCGCGACCTGAAAGAGGCGCAAGACAGGCTCGCCCAAGTGCAGGCCAAGGCCGCATGGGCCGAAGCCCGCGCCAAGCACCCCTGCCTGAGCGAGGAAGACTATGACCTGATCGGGGCAGGAACCCCCGAGCAGATCGCCGACAAGGCCGCGAAGCTCGCGGCACGCATCGAAGCGCAGGCCGCCTCTGATGCGGGAAGGAAACCAACCAACCCGGTGCTGCGCGCCAACCCGACAGGAGGCAACGATCCGACAGCCTCCAAGTCCAAGGACTGGGTGCGCGACGCACTGGAAAGCAACCGCTAGGAGACAACCATGAGCGAACCAAACGTAATCACCCGCGACGACCTGTCCGGCTCCCTGATCCCCGACCAGGTGAGCAAGGAGATCATCCAGGCCATGCCGCAGAGCTCCGTCATCATGACGCGGGCAAGGAGAGTGCCCATGAGCGCCAAGAAGGACAAACAGCCCGTCCTGGCATCCCTGCCCGACGCTTACTGGGTAAGTGAGGGTGGCCTCAAGCAGACTGCCAAGACCGGGTGGGAGGACGTGACCATGACCGCCGAGGAGATGGCCGTCATCGTGCCCATCCCCGACAGCGTCGTGGACGACAGCCAGATCAACCTATGGGACACCATCAAGCCGCTCATCGCTGAAGCCATGGGCAAGAAGGTCGACCAGGCCGCCATCTTCGGCATCGACAAGCCTTCCTCTTGGGGCACCGACATCCTCGCCGGAGCCACAGCCGCAGACAACAATGTCCCTGAAGGAACCGGCAAGGACCTCGCCGACGATGTCACCAAGCTGGGCCGCAAGCTCAGCGAGGCCGGGTTCGCACTCAACGGCTTCGCCACCATGCCCGGCTTCGGCTGGCGGCTGGCCGGCCTGCGCAACGCGAACGGCACCCCCATCTACGTGCCCTCCCTTGCACAAGGCAAGCCGTCCACCCTGTACGGGTACCCGCTCAACGAGGTCATGAACGGCGCATGGACCACTGACAAGGCCGTCCTGCTGGGAGCCGACTGGACCAAATTCGTGTACGGCGTCCGCCAGGACATCCGCTACCAGGTCTTCGACCAGGGCGTCATCTCCGACGAGAACGGCAAGGTCGTGTACAACCTGATGCAGCAGGACTCCCAGGCACTGCGCGTGGTCATGCGCGTCGGCTTCGCCGTCGCCAACCCGCTGACCCGAGTCAAGGAGAAGGGCAAGCAGTACCCCGCCGGCTTCGTCACCCCAGCAGCCCCGGCAGCGCCCGGCACGAAGAAGGCCTCTAGCGGCGACCAGGACGCGAAGTGAGCACCCGCCCGGCCTTCGCCGAGCCTGAAGACCTGGCCGAATGGCTGGGCGAGGACATACCCGCCGACAAGGAGGATGCCGACCGCAAACGCGCCCAACGGTGCCTGCGGGCGGCATCCAACCTGATCCGCAGCCAGACCGGCCGCGACTGGACCGGCGAGGAAGGCAAACTGCCCGACGATCTGCCCGAGGAGCTGCAAGACGTGTGCCTGGCCTGCGCCGGACGCATGTACACCAATCCGAATGCTGAGACCCAATGGAACCTGCAGGCGGACGACGGCATGGACGGGGGCAGCCGGAAAGTGGAGGAGTCGGGCCTGTACCTGACCGCCACCGAGAAAGCCACCCTGTCCAGGCTCACCGCCAGACAGTCCCCGGTCATCGCCGGCATCGGCGTCATCGGCACCACCCGAAGCGAAGCCGCCAGCAGCGACATGCGCCGCGAATGGTTTGATGGTGACCCGTTTCTCATGGCCAGAATCACGGGGTGAAGCATGACCAGAAGACGGTTTAGGCAGCCCGACATGGCCAAGCTGCGCGCCTACGCCGAAAGCCGCATGACCGACACCATCCGCATCAGCCG
The DNA here is from genome assembly GCF_052606245.1 of Bifidobacterium sp. ESL0819. NCBI lineage: Bacteria > Bacillati > Actinomycetota > Actinomycetes > Bifidobacteriales > Bifidobacteriaceae > Bifidobacterium > Bifidobacterium sp. ESL0819. The sequence continues at coordinate 381,834 of NZ_CP199587.1, read as the reverse complement.
GCCCGGAAAGCCAGCCGTCGACCCCGTCACGGGCGCTGAAACGCCCACCGGCGAGGTCATGTACGAGGGGCCTGGCAAGGTGCAGACCTCCGGGGGCATGGCCTCACAGGTGAGCACCGCGTCCGGCGACTCCTCCAACATTGGCGGCCTCGTGCCCGAATGGAGCCTCTACCTGCACCTGCCCATCAGCGCCACGGGCCTGCGCGAGAAGGACGTGGCCCTAGTGGTCGACTCCAAGGACCCGGACCTGAAGGGCAGGTGCATGCGCCTGGTCAACATGCAGAGCGAGAAGACGCTGGCGACCGCCAGACGGTGGAACGTGCAGGAGATACCCGAGGAGGACTGACATGCCGACCATCGATGTGAGCCAGGTCAAGGACCTGGCCAAGGCGCTCGCCGCCGTGCCCCTGCGCAACCAGTCGCTGGTCGCTGCTGCGGTCAAGCACGGGGCGCAGAACATCAAGCAGAGCGTGAGCGAGGACCTGCAATCCTCCAGCAACCACGCCTTCCGCCGCATCCGCATCCATTACGACATGCAGGAGCGGGGTCCGGTCGTTGAGGCGGATATCGGACCCGAGCAGGGCGGCGCATCCAGCCTGGCCAACTTGGCTTTCTTCGGCACCAGCCGTGGAGGCGGCCATCATAAGTTTTATGAGCACGGCGAGGCCGAGCTGGAGCCGACCGCCCGGTATGTCAGAGAGGCGGCGTCCAAGCTATGAGCCGGACCGTGGAGGTGAGGAAAGCCGTCATGGCCCTGGTGCCCCCCATGCCCGGCTGGACGGTGTATGAGGATGTGGCCACCGGGCAGAGCCCGCCCTGGGTGGTGGTGCGCGTCTCCGAGACCGGTCGCAGCGGGGCGGAGGACCTGCATGCCGTCTCCCATGACGGGGTGCTCGACATCCGCGTCGTCGGCCGCCAGGGCGACGGGATCAGCATCGCCATGGACCGGCTCAAAGCCGCCCTGGACGGTGCCAAGCCCGCCGACCGGAGGATCAGCAGGCTGATCCCCGACCAGGACTCCGGCCTGTACGCGGCCGAACTGACCGACCCGAAAACATCCGCCCCCTTCCTGATGCGCGTGCTCACCTGGCGCTTCGCCTGGAGCTCCTGACCAAACCAAACCTGAACCAATGGACCCCGCCATCGTGCGGGGTCTTTGCATATCCGGAACCAATCAATTGGAGGAAACCAATGGCTGATACGACCAACCCCACCGCTCCCGCCGTCGCGACGGGACTGCCCACGGCGACCATCGAGGATGGCAACATTCTGACAATCTTCGTGCCCGGCTTCGACGGCATCAAGGACATGTCCAAGCCGACCGTGGCCGAACTGAACAAAGAAGGGAATCTGAACCTGTCCCAATACCTGGACAGTACCGGGTGGAAACTGAACCACACGCAGGAGATGATCAAGGACGACCGCGAGGCCTCCGCTCAGTCCGGTGAAATACCCGGCGCGGAGAAGTTCGACGGCGGCTCCCTCCAGATCGTCAACAACGTGAACACGGACGAGCCGAACGAGGCCTTCGAGACGCTGCGCAAGGGGGTGCAGGGCTACTTCGTCCGCCGCCGCAACAAGACCCAGCTCGCTTTCGAGGAGGGACAGACCGTCTCAGTCTTCAAGGTCACGATCGGCATCACCGTACCCGTAGCCCACGCGGAAAATAACCTGACGAAGAGCCAGACCAGTTTTTCAGTGGCCCCCGGCTCCTATGACGAGACCGCCACCGTCGCGGCCTGATTCATTGCTTCCCCGCATGACCCTGTGCTCCGGCCATGCGGGGACCTTCCCCCCCGTTTCAGGAGCACACATACTTTTAAGGAGCACGCATGCCTATCGCCGTCAAGCCCATCACCAGGGACGTGGAGATCGTCACCGACCTGCAGCTGATGAGCGACATCATCGACCTGAGCAACCGGGTCACCGCCCAGGACAAGCCAAGCCAAAAGGACAAGGAGAGGCTGGCCGGCATGGTCAGGGACCTGGACAAAAGCACTCTGGTGCTCACCCTCCGGGGCCTGCCCTCCAGCCCCTGGAACGCGATCGTCATCGACCATACGCAGGTCAAGGGCGACAGGGCCGTCAAGGACTTGCAGGGCATGGTCGCCGACGCGGTGCCCCGCATGCTGGTCAAAGCCCGCTACAAGGACGGCGAGGACATCGACCTGGAAGGGGAGAACCTGGCCGGGCTGATGGGCTCGCTGACCGACATCCAGGTGGCCGACCTGATCCAGACCATCCAGACTTTGAACACGCCCATCGACGCGCTCCCAAAAGCGGTGCGCGACCTGATCGGCTAGCGGACTGGCTCGCGCATCATCCCGACGTTCTGGCCCAGCTGCGCGTGGCCCGCAGCCTGGGCATCTCCTACAAGCGCTGGCTCGGCTGGCAGCCCACCCCCGACGATCCCATCGAATGGGACGAATACGAACGCGACTGGATGATGGCCCTGGACACCTACGAACGGGCCCACAAGTGCCCTGTCTGCGGCATGGACATCAGCTTCTGCCACGACAGGCACGCCGTGAGAGCAGCATTCAGCGGCGCTGCCGTCGAAACCTGCTTCGTCAGCGAGATGCGCGAAAAAGCCATGGCCAGCTTCCAGGAATCCGGCATCGTGGAAGCCCCCAACTCGCAGACCACCAGACTCAACCCCAGATAACCGTGGAGGTGCATTTTGGCGCTCAACCAGAACATCGTCATCAGGCTCATGGCCGACTCGACGGACTACACCGCCAAGATGCAGGCCGCCTCAGCCTCCGCCACGGAGCTGTCCACAGCCCTGGAACGCCCCATGAGCAAAGGCGAGCGGTTCTCCGCCATGGGCCAGAAGGTGGCCCTGGGCGTGGGTGCCCTGAGTGCCGCCGTGGGCGTTGCAGCCGTCAAGGCCTTCATGGATTTCGACGCTTCGATGAGCGCGGTCGAAGCCAACACCGGCGCTTCCGCCGATACTATGGGGCGGCTCAGGGATGCGGCTTTGGAGGCCGGGGCGCGCACCGTGTACAGCGCCACCGAGTCCGCCGATGCCATCAACGAGCTGGCCAAAGCCGGAGTATCCACGACGGACATCCTCCAGGGCGGACTGGACGGGGCCCTCGACCTGGCGGCCTCCGGGCAGATGGGTGTCGCCGACGCCGCCGAACTTACCGCATCCGCATTGAACGAGTTCGGCTTGCAGGGAAACCAGGCCAGCCATGTGGCCGACCTGCTGGCAGCAGGCGCGAACACGGCCCAGGGCGGGGTCTCCGACATGGGCGAGGCTCTGAAAATGGTGGGCACGACCGCCAGCCAGCTGGGCATGAGCATCGAGGACACTACCGGAGCCATCACCATGATGGCCTCCCAGGGCATCGTCGGCTCCGATGCTGGCACGCAGCTCAGGTCCGCGTTGATCGGCCTGACCAGTGCCTCTGGCCCCGCTAAGGCGGAGATGCAGCAGCTGGGCATCAGCATGTATGACAGCCAGGGGAATTTTGTCGGCCTGGCGAATTTTGCAGGCCAGCTCAAGGAGAAGCTGTCGGCCCTCACCCCGGAGCAGCGGGCCAACGCCATGGGCGTCCTGTTTTCCAACGCGGCCATGAGCGTGGGCAACACGTTGTACGAGCAGGGCGCGGAAGGCGTCAACAAATACACCAAGCAGGTCAACCAGCAGGGCTTCGCCGCCAAGCAGGCCGCAGCCTTGACCGACAATCTGAAAGGCGACATCGAGCAGTTCAGCGGCGCGGTGGAGACTTCCCTTATCAAGATCGGGTCCGGTGCCAACGGGCCCATCCGCAGCGTCCTGCAGTCGGTCACCAGGCTGGTGACAGCCTTCGGCGACCTGCCTGCCCCGGTGCAGCAGACGGTCGTCATGCTCGGCCTGGCAGCCGGAGCCGGCGTAGGCCTGCATAAGGTCTTCGGACAGACGGCGCAGAGCACCAGCGCGCTGAGCCGCAGCTTCGGCCTGGTCGTCGACCCGGTGCAGCGCGTGCAGGCCGCGATGGGGCATTTCGGTGCAGCGGTGGAGCAGGTCAAGCTGTCAGCTGCTACCTACGAGGAGCAGATGCGCCGCGTGGGCACTGCCACCAGCGGGTCATCCTTGCGCATGGGCGCGCTCAAAAGCGCCGGCGCTGGCATCGTCGACCTGCTGGGCGGTCCGTGGGGGATCGCTCTAGGCTTGGCAGGAGCAGCGCTAACGGCTTTTTCCGACCATGCGGCACAGGCCAAGGCCGCGCAAGACGAGCTGACCCAGGCCATGGCCGAAGGCGGAGACGCCAGCGAAAAGCTCGTCGACATGATCACCAGTAACAACAACGTCGACTGGGGCTGGGTGCAATACGTCGACACAGGCTTCCACACTCTCGACGACATGCTCCAGGCCTGCGGCATCAGCGCAGGCACCTTCGCCCGCGCCGTACAGGGCGACAAGGACGCCATCCACGAGGTCAACAAGGCTTTAGAGGCCAACAAGCAGTCCGGCAGCCAGTACTACGGGGTCATCACCGAGGGCCAGACCAAGCTCTCCCAGCTGACCAGGGAGTACAAGAACTCCACGGAAGAGACGAAACGCAACAAGGAGGGCAAGGACGAGCTGGCTTCGAGTGAAAAGAAAGCAGCCGACGCGGCCGGCCAGCACGCTCAGGCGCAGGGCCAGTCAGCCGAGCAGACCCAGAAAGCCGCCGACGCTTCCTCCATCCTGTCAAACCAGCTGAATGCATCCAGCAAAGGGCTGGACGAGGAGTCCTCTGCGCTGGGCGAGGCCGTGGACGCGCTGAAACAGTATTACGGCTTCAAACTGAGCGCCTTTGATGCGGATACCAAGTGGGGCAAAGCGTTGACGACGGCTGATGAGGCGGTGAAGAAGAACGGTGCGACGCTGGATCAGAACACCGCAAAAGGGCAGGCCAACAGGGATGCTCTGAGAGGCCTTGTGGAAGCTGCTCAGCAATCCGCCGAGGCTCATGCCCGTGACGGCGAAGGCATTGACAAGGTTACCCAGGTCATGGAGCAGGGTCGGCAGAAGGTCATTGATTATGCGAAAGCCATGGGCATGAGCGACGGCGATGCCGCCGCTTTCGCCGACTCGGTTGGCCTGTCCTCGGGACGGGTCAAGGACCTGATGGACCAGATAGAGAAAGCCAACGCCAAGCCCCTCAAGGTCAAGGACGAGGCCAGCTCCGTGCTGGAGCAGGTGAAAGCCAAGGCCAAAGCACTTGACGACGGCAAGACCATCCAGATCAAGGGGGACGACAAGGCCTTCCTTGAGAAGGTGGCCGATGTCAACGGCGTGAAGATCAACCACAAGACCGGCACGCTGGACCTCGACAAGAAGCAGTTCGACATCGCCCTGGCGCTCGCCAACGGCGCGGAGATCCTGCCTAAGACGGGCGAGCTGAAAGCCAACGGGGATCCCTTCTGGCAGACGCTGGCTGCGGTGCAGGGCTGGACCATCGACCCCAAGACTGGCATAATCAACGCCAACGATAGCAGCTTCAGGGCTGCCAGGGCGTATGTGGACAGCATGCCTGCCGTGCAGACGAAGACCATCAACTTCGAGCGCAACTTCATTGACAAGTACATCAACACCGGCAACTATCACAGCCCGCTGCCAGGAATGCCGGGAGGGCCTCCCATGGCTACCGGAGGCCTCGTAGTGGGGCCAGGCACGGGGACAAGCGACGATGTGGCGGCACGTCTGTCCAACGGCGAGTACGTCATCAAGGAGTCGCAGGTCCGCGCCCTCGGGGTGCGGTTCTTCGACGCAATCAACTCGGGTGCCTACAAGAGGTACGCGGAAGGCGGCTACGTGCAGAAGTACGAGGCCACGCCGATCACCCCGAATCTGCCTCTGCCAGCCAGTCAGGAGCCGCGGATCGTGTATGAGCAGCCGGTCACCTTCGAGCAGCATGTGGTGCAGGATCCTTACGCGCAGTCGGCTTTGGACGCGGCCAAGGTGCGGCATCTCACCGCTGGCTTGCTGCGGAAAGGGGGCATGCTGTGAGCACGGTGGTCTTCTACCCGCAGAGCGGGGACCGGGAGCTGTGCCGCCTGTACGGGGATGACGGGGACAGGGAGATGATCCTGCGGGAGATCGACGGCTGGCATGGCACTCCTGAGTCGCGGACTGAGGCCACGCCCCGCAAGTGGGGCGACGGCGACCATGACGTGGGCGAGGCGGACATCGCTTACGGGGCGCGCACCGTATCCATCTCCTACCGGCTGCTGGCCGGCGACCGGGGCAGGCTGGAGCAGCTGCGCGGCCTGCTGGGCGCTTTGACGCACCGGCTGGTCCGCCTGCGGGTCGTGGACCCTCCCGAGGACACCTACCAGGTGGGCGAGGTGCTCCAGGTGCTCCCCGACAAGGCACCACAAAACATCGCCATGCAGACCGATACGGGCCTGATCACCGTCCTGTGCCGTCGTCCCGAGCGCCTGTCCTGGCGGTCGATGGACGTGCAGCTTTTCCCTACAGCGTCCTTGTCCGGCGGCCTGTCATACGGGAATAAGGGCCTCGGTCTGGCATATCCGCTCTCGTATGGGGCTGATGCTGGGAGCCCGCAGAGCGTGGCCCTGCTGCGCAATGTGGGGAGCGCTACGGCGTATCCGGTGATCACGGTGACTGGTCCGATGCCTGACGGGGTGCTACTGGCGGGCTCGGATGGCAGATCGGTGCAGTGGTCGGGGAGCGTGGGCCGCGTGCCACTGGTTTTGGACTGTCGGACGCAGACGGCGTCCATGGGGGGCGTGGATGTGAGCAGGCGGCTCACCCGACGCGGCTTCCCTGCGATCCCGCCGATGGGGTCTTTGTCGGTGCAGCTGCTGTCGCCTGGATCGGGCTGGGTGACGGTCGGCGTCCGTGACACGTACTTATAGAGGAGGTTTTGATGTCTACAGCTTTGGGTGTGGCCCCGGACAGTGAGGGGCAGGGTTGTGATGCGCTGACTCACCGGCGGGTGATCGCCGCCCAGTGGGAGAGCCCTGGCGTGGTGTCGGGCCTGGTGGTGTCGGGCCGTCAGGATCTGCGCTACGGGGTGAGCCCGGGGGTGGCTGTGTGCTCCATGGGGGATGCGGACGGCATGAGCATCGCCTGGTGGGATGGTGCAGGGTCTCCGGTCACGGAGAACACGGTTGATGCGGGGGACTCTGCCTACCCGCGTATTGATGCGATCTATATCGTCTCCTGCACGGGCCAGCCTGACAACAAGGTGCATGTGAAGGTGCAGCAGGGCACGCCGTCCGCGTCCCCGGTGGAGCCGGAGGTGGAGGCCGGGGGCCTGGTGGTCGGCTACCGGATGATGCCTGCCGGTGCGATGAGCACCGCGTCGGCCATGGAGCATGGGGATGTGGATTATGCGATCCCGTATGGGGCTCGGATGGGCCGCATCGGCTACGGGAGTAATACAGGAACGAACCTTCAGGACTGGTCCACCAGATGGTGGCCGCAGGCTCCGACAGTGACGCGGATGATGCCCACCGACCGGATGGTCACCGTGCGCTTCACGTTCCGAGCGAGCGTGGACGGGGAGCAGGTGGGCAGCTTCTATGCGATGCCCGTGGTCGACGATCAGGATATGGGCGACGGCCTGGACGAGTGCCTGGTGTCGCATGTGTGGGCGCGTCAGCATGTGGAGTGGAGCCTGGTCCTCAAGGGCGGCAGGCCGCATACGGTGGATGTACTGGCCAGGCCGAACCTGGGACGGCCAAGGTTCACGTGGCGTGGGCTGCGCACGGTGGAGGTCATCGACGAGGGCGTGGCCCAGTGAGCTGGCGGACCTGGCTGACTGACGCGCGCGACGGGCAGGTCATCGCCCCCGTGGACGTGCCCAGCTTCCAATGGCAGGTGGGCATCCGGGATGCGTCTTTCACGACCACGGCGCGGGAGCCCGGCGACCGGAGCGCCTCCAATTTGACGCTGCCCTGGTCGGCCCTGCCGGCCTCCTCGCCTGACCAGCGGAGCCTACTGCTGGATTCGACCAGGCGGGCCCTGTGTCTGACCTGGTCGGGCTCGATGGCGGGCGACGACTTCGGCGACCCGGCCATCTGGGGCGTGATAGGGGAGCGGCAGGACACGCAGCAGGACACATCCTTCCCCATCTCCTCGCCCTTGGAGCTGCTCTCCCAGCGGCTTGTAGTCCGGGAAGGCGCTTACCAGGACGGCAAGAGCACGGATGTGATCGGCGTGGACGGCCTGTCCTACCGGGGCATTATGTGCGAGGCCGGCCTGTACGCCACCAGCCGCAAGCAAGGCGGCACCCTGCCCGTCGACTGGCCCTACCAAGGCGAAAAAGGCACACGCCAGAAGACCTCATGGAAAGCCTGGAACATCCAGAACAACGGGTGCAAGAAGCTCTTGTGCGATATCGCCGACCTGCAGGACGGGCCGGACTTCGCTTTCATCCCGTACCTGACTGGGGACGGGTCGCATGTGCGCATCCGTTTCGAGGCCGGCAGCGACGGGGACCGTAGGCTGTTTGCGTCTACGCCTCCGGTCGTCTTGGCTTATCATCCGGGTGCATCGCTGCTGGATGACCTGCAGGTGGCGCATGCCGCCCCGGTCCAGCGGGTGTATGCGACGGGTGCTGGGAGCGATGAGAGCGTGCTCACGGCTCTGGCCCAGGACCTGTCGGGTATCACCAGCGGCCCGGACCCGCAGATCCTGCGTGAGTCCACCTACTCGGACACGGACACCGACAATCTGGCCGTGCTCGAATCCCACGCGCAGGCGCAGCTGCAGGCAGGTCGGCGCAAGCTCATCCAGATCACCGCGCAGGTGCATTTCGGCGACCAGACCGCCGACAATGTGGCCCTGTCACCGGCCTCTTTGCGGCCTGGCATGCCGGTCACGCTGAGCATTCAAGGCTATCCGAGTCTGCCGGACGGAGAGTATCGGACTGCGGTCATGCTCCTGAGCGGAGACCAGACCGACACGGCCAAAGTGACCTTCGATATTTTGGAAGATCCGTACCAGTAAGGAGCGCATCGTGCAGCATCCGCTGATCGCGCCGCAATCCCCGGGGGAGCAGCTGGCCGCCCTGGCTGCGGGAGCCCTGGACATGGCCAGCCGGCAGCAGACAGGCAACATCGGCAGCGTCACCATCCCCACGGCGAACGGCACCAAGCTGATAGCCGGCGAGATGGCAGGCGAGCAGGGCATCGCCCCCTGGGTGGGGGATACGACCCCTCCGGGAATGCCCACCGGCGTGAGTGTGGACTCGGCTGCAGGCATGATCCTGGTCACCTGGGACGGCACTCTTCGGGATGGTGTGCCTGCCGACTTCGACCACGTCCAGATCCTGGTGGACGGCACGGAGGCTGGCCAGCTGCGGGTCCAGGGCACCGTCCCGCTGGGCCCGTATGAGGCTGGCAGCGTCCATCAGGTGACAGCCCGAGCCTGGGATGATGCGCATGCGGAGGACGGCAGCCCGGCACCCAACGGGTCCGGTCCGACTGCGCCTATCAGCGTGACGGTCAAGAGCGTAGCTGGTGCCGACGAGATCCAGGCTGCGCAGGATAAGGCGCAGAAGGCCATCAACGAGGTCGCCGGGGTCAAGCAGACCGCAGCCAGCGCCAGCCAGGTGGCCGCCGACGCGGGCAAGGCTGCGGCAGACGCCGGCCGCAAGGCCAGCCAGGCCAAGACCATAGCCGACGGGAAGAACCGGATCATCGCCGCGGCATCCGAACCTGCGCACGACGGGCTGGCCCTGGGTGACCTGTGGATGCAGCTGGACCAGGCCAATAATGTGACCGGCATCCAGGTGTGGAACGGCCAGGCTTTCACCGACTATGTGCTCATGGCGCAGCAGGTGCTGGTGGCTGGCAGCGTGGGCACCATCAGCCTGGCGGACGGTGCCGTCGTGGCTGACAAGGTGACCGCGTCCGAGGCGCTGCTGGAGAAGCTGCTCGTGCGCAAGATCAAGGCCGACGAGATCGATGTGGGGATGCTGACGGCCGCCATCGTCAGGTCGGGCCTGTTTTCCACTCCCGACGGCCTGGTGGGTTTCGATTCGTCGGGTTTCTGGGCCAAGGGCAGGGACGGCAAGTATCTTTTCCGCGCCTCCGGGGACGGGGTGCAGGCCGTGGGAGGTTTTCAGACCGCCTCCAGCGGCGACCGCATCCAGCTGAGCCAGACCCTGATCCAAGGGACCACCCTGGGCGGCCTGCAGGGCATCGGGGATGACCCGACGCACCCGTACTGGCTGATCTGGGGAGACCATGACGGGCTGTCCAGCAAGCTTTTTATGGGCACCACTACGCAACAGCCGGAAATTGCAGTAGACCACGACAATAATGGAGAGACTAGCGTTGCTTTAACTGCTAAGCATATTGCTATTAATTCAATTACGGATAACGGAAGCATACGTGTCAATTCCGAGTTTTACACGCCGCATATTAACGTGCCTCTAGACCAGTGGATCGACTTCTACCCGGGTTTCAGCAATTACGTGAACCGCACGCGTCTGGATATCGCGGGCGGCATGTGCTATATGACCGTGGCCGTGCAAGGCAGCCTGCCCGACAACCAGTACACGCAGGTCGCACATATCCGCAAGGTCTATCCTCATGCCGGGATGAACGTGGTGTGCACCATGCAGTACGCCTACGCGGCTGGCGCTTTCATCGGCTCTGATACGGATCCGGACCCGCAGGTGATCAATTTCATGAACCACTCAGGGGACCCGCGCTCATGGGCTGTTGCCCAGTTCATCTTCCCCTACGCCGGTCAGCTTGACTAGGAGGCCTGTGGATGCCTGACGTGATGATGACCCTGCTGGAATCCATCGTGCCCATGCTCCTGACGGGCGTGGGCGGTCTGTGCGGCTGGCTGCTGAAAAGCCACCGTAAGGAGGAGGCGCGTGATCAGGCCATGGAGACGGGCCTGCGCACCCTCCTGAGAGCCGAGCTGCTGGAGATCCACGCCAAGTACGTGCCCCTGGGGCATATCCCGGTGGCGGTCATGGACGAGGCCGACCGCGTCTACCGCGCCTACCACAGCCTAGGCGGCAACGGGACGGGGACCAAGATCTACGAGGAGATCAAGGCCCTGCCCACCGTCGACTGACCTCTATCACCTGTCCTGCCGCCCATCCGGGCGGCTTTTTTCATGCCAAAAATTAGGAGGATATGCATGCGATGGTCTCATGCGCGGCACGCCCGCGCCAAGCCCGGATACGGGCGGATCATGGTGGGGGCGCTCGCCGTCCTGGCGATGCTCAGCCCCGGGATCGCAAACGCCGACGCGGGCTTCGATAACGCTTCCTATCAGGGCTGCTACAACGCGCAGGCGGCCCGAGACTCGGGAGCCTCGTTCTCGATCACGAAGATCACGGAGGGGACCGGCTACGTCAATCCCGCCGCGGACTGCCAGCTTGCCGCAAACCGTGCTGCGGGCTTGAGGATAGGCGCTTACGGTTATGCGCGCCCCGAGTACGGCAACAGTCCGGAGGCAGAGGCCGACCACTTCAACGCCCAATCCAACGCCAGAGGCCTGGTCCATGCGGGCGTGATCCCCTTCCTCGACTGGGAGCCACCAGCCTCCCACAGGGGTGACACCCAGTGGGCCAAGAGGTGGCTTGACCGGGTGGCCTCATACTGGGGTACCAAGCCGATCATCTACATGTCGGCGTCCACGATCAGCGCGGGCGACTGGCGGGCCGTGGCAGGAGCCGACTACGGGCTCTGGGTGGCCGGCTACCCGAGAGGCTACACGGGTGAGCGTTTGAGAGACCCTGGGGCACCGCCTTACTCGGTGGCACCCTGGCCTTTCGCTGCCGCCTGGCAGTACTCCTCCACGGGGCATGTGCCCGGTGTGGGGAATGCCGTGGACGTCAATTGGTTCTACGGCGATGCTTTGACCTGGGCCAAGTATGCCAACGCCCCGGTCGGCACGCAGCCCAATCCCGTCACACCGGCTCCTACGCCCTCCCAGGGTGCGCCTGTCGGTGACGTGGGCAGTCTCGCCACGGCAGTGATCCGGGGCGAGTACGGCAACGATCCGCAGAGGCGAGCCTTGCTGGGCAACAGGTACAGCGAGGTCATGGCCGTAGTCAACGAGCGGCTGCGAGGCAACACGGGCGGAGGTACAGGGTCCGGCATCTATGTGGTGCGTCCCGGCGACTGCCTGAGCGCCGTCTTCGGCGGCTCCTGGCCCACTGTCGCCAGACTTAACGGTATCAGCTCGCCCTACATCATCCATCCCGGTCAGCGTCTCGCCACTGGCAATGGTGGTGGAGGCGGAGGACGGACCGTGACTGTGCGCCGCGGTGACACGCTCTCCGGGATCGCCGCCAGACTCGGCATCCCCCAAAGCCAGCTCCACGGCTACCGGTCCGGCAACCCAGGCCTGATCTACGCCGGAGAAGTACTCCACTACTAAGGAGGTGATACATATGACCGATACGAACTCCGAGGACGAGGGCAGGCCCTACTGGCTGCCCGACTGGCTCTACCAGATCCTCAAATGGGTAGGACTTGCGTTCTTGCCTTTGCTGGGTGCCTTCGTCCACAGCGTCGGCCCCATCTGGGGTCTGCCCCACACGGACGCCATCGTGACTACGATTTACGCGCTGGGAGTGCTCATCGCAGGCTGCATTGCAGGTAGCGAGGCCAAAGCATCGCTCAGCAAGTAGCGGCCTGTCCATAACACAATCGCCCTCGCTTCGGGAAACCGGAGCGGGGGCGTTTTTTGTGTTTAATCGTTTGCTATATAGACTTCACGTGAATTTAAGGGTACCTGCTTGATAATCAGTCTGCCTTCCAAAAGCAGCTTGTGCAGCAGGTTTTTGCCGTGGTCTTTGTTGTCGAGAGTCTGCCCGTACGTAGTGATTAGGTGGTTGACTTTCTCGAACATCTCCTCCTTTGCGTTTCCCCCATCCGGTCGTTTCCTGTTGTAGTAGAAAATCAAACGGGTGTTGCTTTCGTACAGGCTGACCTCATCAAAGATAGCTTGGAAGTATGAGTAATCGGCTTCCGCCAACGAATGCCCGAAGAACTTGATTGTGCTTGTCGCGTTGTCCGGGTCGCTGGACAGATAGGGGCGGACCAATGATCGGTGGGGGACATTGTTGAGCGCCATGATACGGTAGGTTTTCGTGAATTTGACGATGTTCGCATAGGATTCCTGTTCTGGGTTCACGTTCGTCCCGTCTATGCCGAAGATGATGTCGTTTTCCCTGGCCAAACCATGGACGTTTAAGCAGGTCGGGCTGTTTTCCCACATTAGTTTGACCGGGTCCGTGTAATTGAAGTCCAGTATGTTAGTGGATTTACTACTCGCTGAATACCGGCCCTTGGTGTAATTTATGTCGAGGACCTGTTCCGGCATTTCATCGTTGGCCAGGCAACCTATCAGAGTATCTACATAAGATGCATAACGATTGTTGAACGTGATTTGATCGAGTATATAGGCCGCGAACGAACCCTCGAAGTAACGCAACTGGTCTGACAGGATATCGAGAAGAGTACTATACTGCCCGTCCCATCTGTAGAAATCCGTTGCATAAGCCAGGACACACTGGTCTGCTTTTATTGGGCCCTGCAGATCAGGCCAATGATCTTTGTCGGGTTTCCCGAAGGTGTCGCAAATTTGTCGTAGGTGCGGCTTGCTTGAGGCTGATGGTGAGCTATAGTTCACCCAGTCCTTAATGCACTCTTCGACATCATACCAGGCGCGTTTCTGTTTATCTTCGAGAAGTATGAAATCCCATACGGTAAGGTCTTTTTCCCAAAGCAGATAGGATAGATTATTCCCGTGTAATTCATGGCCGTCTGGCCCACGGACCGTGATCAACGGGAGATCTTCGGAAGACGACAGTATATCCTCCATTTTTTTCACCCTGGCGATCCGGGGCTGCATGAAGTCTTCAAACCTTGTCTTCAGCCCGCATTGGAGGTCGAACCCGTTCCCCAACACCAGCACTTGTCTATCTGGTAACAAAATTGTCTCCCCTTTCTCCCGAAATGCGGCATTTAGTGCACTGTGGAAAAATTTACGACTGAATGTTATACCGAATCCGACTTATCCACATTTTCCGACCAGCCCATCCTGTGCCGTCGTTGCCGTGTAGGCTGGAATTGCCATGCCGTCGTTCTCTCTCGATTCAATACGGACGGCATGGCGCTTAAACCAAAGAGTTAGCTTTTGTGCATGCTTCTTGACTGGATGGTTCGCGATATTCCGGCGGACTGCAGCCGTTGGGTGCTTAGGGAGTAGGCGTCAGCAGGGAGAATCCGCTGGAAATTCCGGTATGGGATGAACCACTTACCCGGTGCTTTATATCGCAGAAAGAATGTTCGGGTCTTGTTGAGTGGGCTTTCCGGACTCGTGTCAGGATACTCGGGTTGGAAATCCCTGTAGATGTCATGCTGTTCATCCGGCAGAAGTATGCTGATCCTGTCGCCGTAATATTCCGTCTCCCCGGACAGGAACGGCGGGCTTATGCGTATGGTGATGTTCTTGGCCGGGCGTTTGCCGATGTTCTTCACGGAGTAGACGACTGCTTTCGTGTCGACTGTTTCTGGTCCAGAGGTGCTAATGCTCTCGTGTATGGTATCGAGCGAAGTATAGACGAACAGGAGCGGTCTGCGAGAGTCATTGTATTTGTGGATCGCATAAAACAGAGTAGAAAACGTGATTATCAGGGTTGCGATCTGTACCCATGTGGTCATATCGAAGCTCATATCTTCAGTATCTCATGCTGTTTTACCTTCGCACTCAGATGGCGGATATTATTCGAGGTATTGGCTGAGGGTGATGGCTGCTTTGCCTTCCATGGCGTGGTGGTGCATGTAGCAATAACTGAGCATCTGCTTTCCGCATGATTCTGCCAATACCGGCCTATCATCCAGGTATGGCCTATATCCCTGATGACATCTCCCAGATCCCCGACAACCATCCCGGCTACACACCCGCCTCCGATGACGAGCGGAAGCAGCTGACCATCCTCCTGCACAAGAGACTCGACCAGATCATCGACCAGGAGCAGCAGGCCAGAATCAGCCGACAGGACCGCGAGCGCCTGGAAACCATCCACCAGCAGATCAGAGCAGACCTCGCAGATATCCGATACGGGGCCACAGAGAAGACAGTCAGAGAGATAGAGCGCAGATACAGTCATATATAGAGGAGTGGGCTACTTGCTGGCCCAGCCGATCTGCTCCAGACCCAGGCTCTCATCCAGCGTCTCCATGGCTTTGAGTCGTTCGCTGTCGTCGGCGTGACGGTAGTGCTCCACCATGGCATCTGAGGAGTGACCGACGATCTCGCGAATGAGTTGAAAGTCGACTCCTTGGGCTGCCAGCAGGGTGACGACGCTGTGCCTGGTCTCATGGCCTGTGTGTTCGGCGGGGTTGATGCCGGCCAGCCTCATGAGATGATCAAAGTCTTCAGTATCTTCCTTGCCTTTGATGGGGCTGCCGTCCTCGTGACGGAAGATCAGGTCGTTGACCACTTGCTTGCCTGCGGCTTTACGGTAGCGGGCGAGGAGTGCCTTGAGTGGAGGGATGATGGGGATGACGCGGCCTGACTGGCTTTTTGGCCTTGTGAGTGCGCACAGTCCTACGAGAGGGCGCAGGTCATAGTTGGCGGGGATGCGCCATGTGGCTTCCGGACATAGGCCGGCTTTCTTTTTGCCGCACGGGTAGACTCCGTCGTGCGGAGTGCCGCACCCGTGCTCCTTGGGCACTTCCTGGAGCTTCCAGTCGACGGTGTAGGTGGATTTCCGAGAATTATAGGAGGCCCATTCGGCCCCCAGTATTTCGCCCTGTCGCATGCCGGTAAGCAGACGGAACCACATGCGCACGCCGATGGCTGGGTCCATCAGGTCAGGGTCGCTGGCTGCTCGCAACATGGCCTTCATCTCAGGCACACTGAAGGCCTTCCGCTCTTTCTCGGCACCGACCCGGTGGGGGACAGGCACGGTAAGCACGGGATTGCTGTCTATCATCCCGTCTGCGAGCGCTGCGCTCATGATCTGGTTGAGGCAGGTGTGGATTTGCTTCTGCAGGCTGAGTCCTGCCGGGCCGCTCGGGTTTCCGTGCTTGTCGTAGGATTGCGCGTTGTTGATGAGGCTGCGGATGATGCTGGGCTTGATCTTGGCGATGGGGTAGCCGGCGTACTCGTGCAGATGCACGTCCAAGATGGTCTTGTACATCGTGTATGTCTTGGGTCTTACTTCCTTCTTCTTGTTTTCAAGCCACGTTTCGGCATAGCCGCCGAAAGTCGAGGAGAGCTCCTTGGGGGTGCCGTGCTGCTGGATGTCCTTGAGCAGGTCGGTGAGCTTCTGCAGGCAGGCGCGATAGCTGGCAGCGGTGACGGTCTTGCGCTTGGGTGCCCCTGACGGGTAGTAGCCTATCGGGACCATGGCCCGGTATCGGGTCTCTCCTGATGCTGTCGTGTACGCGCGAGGACGGTATACGCCTGTCGAGCTCCTGCCCATCGGACCTCCTGATTTTTGCGAATGTATACTATATGTATACTATCCGTTCGGGTACTGATCGGGTACCGATTGGATACTGTTCATGGTGTTAATCGTTGTAATCAAGCCATTTCTGGAGATAAATCGTTGGAATGCCAACAAGGGAATTATAGCATAGCAGCTGACTCTTAATCAGCGTGTCCGGGGTTCGAGCCCCCGTGGGGGCACAGAGTCAAAGCCCTACAGCCGCAAAGGCTGCGGGGCTTTTTCTTTATTTGGGGGATTCGTCTGAAACACGATTTTGTGTGACATTTAAGTGACAAAGTCTTCGCAAAGGAAAAGCCCCGACGGAGCGGGGCTGATTTGTTGGGATCTGGTTACTGATTGAGGTGCTGGACGGCGTAAGCCGCTTCTTCGGGGGTGAACTTACCTCCGTACTGGCTGGCGAGCTGATGCCGGATTTCTGCTGGGCTCATGTTCGTGTACTTCTTGTAGTCTTTGGCTGCGGCGAGAGCAGTGGCCTTGTAGTCGGCTTTGAGATTATCTACGGCGTGCTGGGCGACATTGGGCGTGAATTTATCCTCGGTGGTGAGGTCGTAGTAGATGCCCTCCTTGCTCTCGTGTCTTATTTCCAGGCAATATTTGGCTCTGGCGTGAGCAGCGGCGTTGTCGTCGGCTTTGAGGTTGTCTACGGCGTACTGGGCGGCCTCTGGCGTGAATTTATCCTCGCTGGTGAGCTCATCGTAGATGCCCCGCTTGCTCATGTGCATTCTTTTCTGGTAGTGTTTGGCTTCGGCAAGGGCATTGGCGTTGTAGTCGGCTTTGAGATGGTCTATGGCGTACTGGGCGGCCTCGGGCGTGTATTTATCCTCGCTGGTGAGCTCATCGTAGATGCCCTGTTTGCTCTTGTGCAGAATCTCAGAGTAGTCTTGCGCCTTGGCCAGAGCCGCCTGGTGATCGTCAGGGTTAGGGTTGGCAGGGGTTTCAGGGTCCTTTGGGGTTTTCTTCATCTTGTTCAGCTGCTGTGATATGCCGGCTGTCTCGATCTTGGGGGCGCTGATGGTCAGCTTGATGTCTGATCCCGCGGTTACGGCAAAAGCAAGAATGGCGACCACGGCGATGACGACCCAGAACCAGACCCTCTTGTAAATCGGCTTTTCCTCCGGCGGCTGCATCCACGGGGGCACGGGTGTCTGTGGGGTCTGTGGGGTCTGTGGGGTCTGTTCGGCGTTGGACATGACTTATTTATCCCTCTTTCTTCATCCTCTATGACTACCAGCAGGCTACCAGTTGTTCTGTACGATGGTCATGCTTATGGGGATTGGCTCTGTGCTTTGCAATGCATGCGGCTCGAATCGAGTATGCGCTGGTGGTCCTGGATGATTTGGAGGGTGACGTCGAGTTCGCAGGCGATCCGGTAGTGGTCGCCTTCGTGCATGACTTCGGCTGTCTGGTATTCGATCGGGTTGACAAGCTTCAATGCGGTTTCGCGTCGCGTCCGGCGTTCCAGACGCGGGCCGTAAACGCCGTCCCTGGTGGCGTCGGCGTGCTGACAGCGGATGAGCTCGTGGACGAGGGTGCAGCGTTTCCGGCAGTAGATGAGCTGACTCTTAACAGCGTGTCCGGGGTTCGAGCCCCCGTGGGGACACGGAGTCAAAAGCCTACAGCCGCAAAGGCTGCGGGGCTTTTCTATTGGTCGTGGAGTTCGCCTGAAACACGATTCTGTGTGACATTTGTGTGACAAAATCTTCGTAAAAGAAAAGCCCCGCCGAAGCGGGGACTGAAGATCATTTCTTAGGCAATGATCACGTTTCTCACGTCGCCAGCCTGTCTGCTGCTTTCCTCGGCCACTGATCTTAGGTCCTGAGCGACTTCTCTGGCGTGCTTGATGTACGGGAATTGGTAGGAGCGGCCATTGTTCTCCATGATGGTTATCGACCCGCCTGAGAAGGGACTGTCCGTGGCGTTGATCATCTTTGCGCGACGCAGGTCAACGTTCGTCGTCTTCTTCGTGATTAGGCCGGTTTCCTGGCTGAGTATGTATGTGCCGTCGAAACTGTAGTTCGTTGTGGCAATGGAGATGGCCTTGAAGATCATCGGTATGTACCCCAGGATCCATGACCAGCAGGCATTCCCTATGAGAGCACGCCAGTCCTTCCCCATCTGCAGCATAGAACTCCTTCGTCGTCAGTGCTGCTAGAAGCCTAGCAGGAGCTGAGCACGGCATAGTCAGCTGGAAGGTACCTGAATGTTCAGGTGTGGCGAACACGAGATGTAACCAACGCGTTAAAAGCGGCCGATCTCTTCCGTGTTAGCAATCGTAGGACGCGAGCTAGTACAAGGCTTGTCAAAGATTGTTTGACGGGTCACCATACTGGTCGGCTCCCTATTGCAGTGGGATAGGGGTTCGAGGTCATGTTCGTCGCGCTCATATTCGACGCGGGATCAGGAGCCCGCATCAGCCGGCCAAGATTTTGGGACCGACTGTTATCGGCATCTTTCCCCAGAGTCGGGTCCTGCCTCATAAGCTGCCGCAATTGGTCTGAGCGGCCCCAGGCCACCTGGTCGTCTATGCCTGCTACCTCACGAACTACCGCATGACCAATGAGTTCGCGCCGATTTCGAACACTTCTGTACTGTCAACGCTTCGGGCTCTCTGGTCAACTACTTCATCAGCGGGTTCTTTGCGAGCCTTGTGCTGATCCTAGGAGTCCTCTGCTGTCTTCAGGGGAAAGGGGCAAGGGATTGGCTGTCCACTCCAGCGTTATCGACCTGGCGGGTGGAGGCCGGTCACCTATCTGGCGATCCTACCGTCCCGGGTCTTATTAGCAAGCTTGGAATATGGTGCTTGAACGATATGGCGTTTGAACACACAACTGTAGACATCATATTGTCATGTTGTTATAACGTTTGCGGAATTCGAGGTCGAAGATTCCAAGGGAGGTATCCATCCTTCCGCGATCATTCGCTAGGGAGCAGATGGGCTTCATCGTATGCGAGGAGGCAAATTGCTGGACCAGCGTTTCGCAGAAGGCACCGTCATGTATAGGAAGGGAGTAGCCGATTGGGAGGAGGCAGCGGACGTGGTCACCGGTTTTGGACATTTCCGACGGCATCCGTCATCGTTGCGCTGATCTCCCTGATCGGCCTGATTCTGCAGCGCAAGTCTGCCACGGATGTCATGAAGGGGACCATACGGACCTTCGCGGGCTTTCTGGTCCTTGCCTCTGGCGTTGGCGTGGTGACCAATGCATTGACCCCCCTTGGGAATATGTTCCAGCATGCCTTCCATCTCCAGGGCGTTGTTCCCAATAACGAGGCCATAGTCGGCACGGCTCTGGTCAGGTACGGATCCGTAGCTGCGCTCTTCTTCTTCGCAATGATTGTCAATGTCCTTCTTTCGGCAACTTCATATTTCAAATATGTGTACTTGTCAGGATACGTGGCCTTCTATATGGCCACGTGATAACCGTCATCTTCGCGGCGGCCGGGTTCTCCACCTGGCAGACCCTGCTCTGTAGCTCAATCGCTCAGGGCCTGGTTGCGACCTTTTCGCCCGCAGTCCGCAGCCTTTCATGAAAAAGGTGACTGATGCCGACGATGTGGCCCTGGGCACACCGGCGGCTCGTGCATCGCCCACGGTGGCCTTGTGGCTACGCTCACGCGCAGCAGGAAGCATCCTTCCAAATCAACTGAGGATATCAGCTTCCCAAAGAACCGGGGCTTCCTGCGCGATACAACAGTCATCGTGGCCCTGTCCATGGCTGTGATCTATGTCATCGTGGCGCTTTTCGCTGGTCCCGGCTATATCGAGAGCAAGCTCAGCGACGGACAGGACTTCATCGTCTATGTGGTCCTGCAGGCTACGACTTTCTCTGTCGGCGTCTACATCATCCTGGCGGATGTTCGTGTGGTCCTAGGCGAGAGCGTTCCTGCCCTCAAGGGCATCAGCGGGCACCTGGTCAAGAACGCCAAGCCTGCACTGGACTTCCCGGTCACCTTCACCTTCGCTCCTAACGCCGTTCTGATTTGGGAATCATCGTCGTGCTGATCCTGGCCTATGTGGTTTCCTGCTTCATAAACAAGCGCAAGAAGACCATTGCCGCTGCAGCTGACTCAACTGACAAGGCTGAAGCCGTCGCCTGGATCTGAAGCCTTTGTCCTATCTGAAGTTGGCAGAGGCGGCGATGAGGAAGGGTCATGGGACTAACTGATTTTGAATATTAGTTCCGTAGCCCATCCGTAGCTGGAGAATATTGCTGCTTGGCCCATTTGCCGGCAGAAACGGGTAGGGTCTTTTACGATCATTGAGGACAGCGAGTCTCCGATTTGCGCAGGTCGTGGGATTTCAATTCACGAAGGCCATGAAATCAGGTGGGTCGGTTTTGCGATTGTAGATGGAATTTCCAAGCGTGTGTCCGTGCGAGACCATTGGTGCGGAAGCGTCAAACGGATGAAGGGATGGGGCGCAGTTGCCCACGGAGTCCGGACTCTGCACACGCTGCAATGTCAGTCGCATTAGAGTTCGCCATGCCAGAGAATATTTGATTCGTGGGGGATTGATTGTTCGCAGCCAGGGCAAGGGTACCTTCAGGTTGAAGTCGTCCTCGTCCTCTCGCGAGGTGATCAACGGCCACATTGAGGGATTCTGGCGCCAGCAGCGTGACCTAGGCCGAACAGTCAAGGCGCGAGTACTTGGCAACAGGATTGTCGAGAATGCCGATTTTGCATCCAGGCTGGGTATCGATGCTCAGGCAGACCTGATCGAGCTGGAACGACTGCGCCGTGTCGGCGGCAATCTGCATAATTATATCTGCGCATACCCGTCGGTTGCCCGGTTTCCGGAAATACTCGAGCATGATTTCTCCGATGGATCCCGCTATAGCTTCATTGAGGAACAATACGACGTCAGGCTCGCCAGAAACGAGGCCGTAGTCCGCATCGAGAATACCGATTCACGGTCGCTGGATACTTTCATATGGATTTGGGCTGGCTCTTGCTGGCCATGGATTCCACCGTCTTCGACGGATTTGGTTCGGTGGTGGCATTCGGCGTGGCTCTTCAACCGCCTTCGTATTCCGAAATAGAGTTCGTCATCAACAGCATCCGGACTCCGGGTGACGCTCCCCGTTCAAAGAGGTTGTCAACGATCTGTGGCGATGACTTTGAAAGTCCGCTGTCGGGCTGCTTCTGGAATGGCATCCTTTGCTTGTGCGTCAGGCTTGTCATGCTTGAATGGTTCGTCCTGCAGTGGATAGTATTGAGAATATACGCTTGATTCCTCGCAGAGTGCATCGGAGATGGGAAGGCAGGTACGACCATGGGGCGTCTTCTAGGCAGGACGAAGCGCGAACCGTTTGTGCTGGAGCATGCCAATATCGCGACTGGGGATGAACAAGGCACGGTTCAGAAGGATATGTCTGTTCTCGTGTCCACGGATGGCCGGATAGAGCAGGTCTGTCCCACGCCGCTGGCCTATGTGCCTTCCGGATACCGCCGGGTCAACGCTACGGGCAAGTTTGTGGCGCCTGGGCTTATCAATGCGCATACCCATCTCTTTGCTGACGGCAAGCCGCTGTCTGGGGGAACCGACCTGTCTCCGCGTGTGGTCAGTGCCGGCTTGAAGGTGGTGCACAGCCCTGCCGGCAGAGTCCTCATGGACGCCAGGATCAAAGGCAACGTTTCTACGCTGTTGAACTCGGGCGTCACGACCATTCGTACCCTGGGCGATGTGGGCTATGAGGCTGTTCGTCTGCGCGACCGGATTGATGCTGATGAGCTGACTGGTCCACGCATGCTGGCTGCCGGCCCTCTCCTGGCGATTCCCGGAGGGCACGGCGATCCTTTCATTGCTCTGTCCTGTTCCTCCCCCGAAGAGGCCAGGCGCCGGACCAGGGAGAATCTGGACCATGGGGTCAATGCCATCAAGGTGGCCGCAACAGGTGGCGTCACCGACGCCACCAAGCTTGGCGAGGCCGGCAGCCCGCAGATGACTGAGGAGGAAATGGCTGCAGTCTGCGATGAGGCCCATGAGTTTGGCGTGCTGGTTGCGGCGCATGCCCAGAGCCCAGAGGGGGTCAAGGCCGCTCTCAAGGCTGGCGTGGACACCATCGAGCATGGCAGTGCTCTTGATGACGAGATGATCGGGCTCTTCCTTGACAATCCGCGCTCGCTTCGTGGCTTCTCTGCTCTGGACCCCACCCTGTCCGCCGGACTGCCTCTGGTCAAGATCAGTCAGCAAGAGCTGGGGATCAGCGATATAGTTCGCGGCAATTCCGAGCTGGTCGTCGACGGCATGATCAAGAGCGCCAAGCAGGCTCATGAGCATGGCATTGCCGTTGGTGTAGGAACCGACACAGGCATGACCTTCGTGCCCCAGTACGGTACCTGGCGAGAGCTTGACTATCTGGTGCGGTATGCCGACTTCACCCCGGCGCAGGCCTTCCACGCCGCTACCCAGGTCAATGCGCGAAACCTGGGCTTCGACAATATCACAGGCTCTGTTGACACGGGCAAAGATGCGGATTTGATCGTTCTGGACAAGGACCCCGCTGAGGATGTGCGCACGCTGGCTGATCCCAAGCTGGTCATCGTCCGCGGCAAGCCGGTATGGCGGCCTGAGGTCAAGCACTTCGAGGAGATTGACCGCCTGCTCGACAGCTTCTGATCATTTGCTTTGTGGCCATCCAGAGGCATGCAATAGTGTGACCGACTGATGGTTTCCCGATGACCGGGTGGTATGCAAGCATGTCGGTATGCAAATGGGAGAGCCGAGAGCGGACCGGACAGACCAGACCAAGGTCGTAGGAAGGTTGGCGCCTTCGCCGACTGGGCGGATGCATCTAGGCAATATCTATGCATGCCTGGCGGCCTGGCTGGGTGTCAGGTCGCAAGGGTCTGACGGGGTTCTGCGGCTTCGAATCGAAGACATAGATACGCCGCGTGTGGTCAAGGATGCCGATCGCTGGATCATGGATGACCTGGCATGGCTGGGATTGGATTGGGATGGCGAGGTGGTCTACCAGTCCCAGCGCGCCGATGCTTACGGCAAGGCATTGCAGCAGCTGGAATCGCAGCAATTGATCGACAGGCAGCCTTTGATTTACCCCTGCTTCTGCTCCCGTGCAGACATCCGCGCGGCATCGGCGCCTAATGAAGGCGACGGGTTCATTGTCTACCCAGGCACCTGCCGAGGACTTTCCCGTCAGGTAGTCGGTGAAAGGCTGACCCAGGGGCGGAGGCACAGCCTCCGGATTGCAGTCCCGGATCAGCCCGATGAGTCGGATGCAGTCTGTCGCTTCGACGATCTGGTCTTCGGGTTGCAGTCCTTCAACTTGCCCAAGCAGGTCGGCGATGTTGTTGTTCGGCGCGCGGACGGCTTGGTTTCCTACCAGCTGGCGGTGACGGTGGATGACCTGGCCATGGGTGTCAATCAGATTGTGCGGGGAAGAGACCTGCTGAGGTCCACAGCCATTCAGATGTGGATCAGGAATCATCTTCAGCCGCAGGCTCCTCGTGTTCAGTACGCTCATTTGCCGCTGATCGATGGCGTGGACGGCAGGAGGATGTCCAAGCGTTTCGGATCGCCGGACCTGGGCTCGCTCAGAAAAGACGGCTGGTCAGCCAGGCAGGTGCTGGGGGTCTGTGGATGGCTCCTGGGACTCCTGGATCAGCCCAGACCTGCGAGTGCGCAGGAGCTGCTGGATGGTTTCACGTGGAACACACTGGCTGCTGACCGCAAGGATCGAATGCTGGATCTGAGCAAGCTGAACGTTTCTGGCGCAAAGCCGAATCTTTGAGTTCTCCGGCCCTGAGCTGCGCTGATGATTTGCCGAAAGTGCTTGCCTGATGACTTTCAGGCTTGCGGGAATTCTTGTTGAGCGACTGCTGAAGAGCAATATTCGTGACCTTGTAAGGTGACTCATGGATTCCGGTTCATCAGTCTTGCTGTTTGATGCCCGAGATTCGAGTGAATTCCAGTATGAGCCACTGGCTACCATGGCCTCAGTCAAGGCTTCCGGATTTCTAAGGAGGTAGCGGGTCATGGTCGCCTATATGGACCACAAGGATCTGGGCAATCGGCAGATCAGCCAGGAGCGAGCCAGGCAGATTGCGGAAGGGGTCAAGCGTGTGGCTGAAAGGATCGCCAAAGCTGAGGACTCCGTCGGCCGAGAAGAAGGCTCGGTGATGCTGCTGGCGGCCAC
Organism: Bifidobacterium sp. ESL0819; assembly: GCF_052606245.1. Classification (NCBI taxonomy): domain Bacteria; kingdom Bacillati; phylum Actinomycetota; class Actinomycetes; order Bifidobacteriales; family Bifidobacteriaceae; genus Bifidobacterium; species Bifidobacterium sp. ESL0819. The sequence continues at coordinate 357,236 of NZ_CP199587.1, read as the reverse complement.
TAAGACCCGCGATGTAGGCGAGATCATGGCAGCCATTGATGCCGGGGTGCGTCGAATCGGCGAGAACCGCCCCCAGGAGGTCACTGCCAAGGCCCAGGGATTGCTGGAGCTCTGTCGGCAGAGGGGGCTGGCTCTTGGCGCTGACGCTGCAGACAGTGATTCATCCAGCGTGGGCTTCCATCTTATCGGGCAGCTCCAATCCAACAAGATCAATAAGATCCTGCCATATGTCGACACGGTCGAGTCAGTCGACGGGCCCTCGCTGGCTCGAAAGCTGGCCACGCGGGCACTGGCTGCGGGCACAACTGCGGGCATACTCCTCGAGGTCAACGAGTCCGGCGAGCAGGCCAAGTCGGGATGCACCCCCGATCAGGCTCTGGATCTGGCATACGAGCTGGCCGCTATGGAGGGGATCCAGCTTAAGGGGCTGATGACCGTCGGCGCACATGTGGATGATGAGGCGGTCATCAGAAGCGGATTCGCACATTTGCGCGGCCTGCGCGATCGCATCAGGGATTCGGGGGAGCCGGGCACCGACGCCTGCACTATGCTGTCCATGGGCATGACCGGAGACATGGATTATGCGGTGGCAGAGGGATCGACCGAGGTCCGTGTAGGCACAGCCATCTTCGGCCCACGGGCTTTTATCTGACCGGCCGCTGTCTGTTTCGGAGCCTGAACCTGTCAGGAGGCCCCGCCTGGGGCTAGACTGTGCCCTATGAGAATCGCACGCTTTTCCTACAAGGACACCCCACGATACGCCTTTGTTCAAACTGACAAGCAGGACGGCAAGGACTATCTGGTCGAGTTGAGCGGCTACCCCCTGACCGGCCAGCAGGTCGAGCCCACCGGCCAGCGCTACCCCTTGGACGACGAGGATGTGCGGCTTCTGGCCCCGGTCATTCCTTCCAAGATCTACGGGGCGGCCAAGAACTACCGTGCTCATGCCGCCTACATGGCCGAGCGCGGCCAGTCCTCGAATCCGGAGCCTCCAGAGAAGCTCATGCTCTTCATGAAGCCCTCCACCTCGGTTATCGGCCCTGACGATCCCATCGTCAAGCCCTCGTACAGCAAAGACATGAACTATGAGCCAGAGGTAGCCGTCGTCATGGGCAGGATGGCTCGGAAGGTGAGCGCCAACAAGGCCATGGACTATGTGCTGGGCTACACCTGCGTCAATGACGTGACCCTGCGTGACCTGCAGAAGGACGATCCTATGTGGACCCGTTGCAAGGGCTTTGACACCGCCTGCCCTCTCGGGCCTTGGATCGAGACCGACCTGGATTATCGAGATGCGAGGATCTCCTTCAAGCTCAATGGGGAAGAGGTTCCCGAAGCCAGCGGCACCACCGCTAACCTGATCCACTCCATTCCTGAACAGATCGCTTTCATCTCCAGCTTCGCCACCCTGCTGCCCGGCGACGTCATCATGACCGGGACCCCGCACGCCTCTGGTTCGCTGAAAAACCGTGATGAGGCCACGGTCTGCGTGGAGGGGATTGGGTACCTGCGCAATGTGGTCATCGACGAATAGCAAGCGGTAGAAACACGGAACTTAAAAAACTTGAGCCTATTGGACTCAAGTTTGGGAATAGGCATCCTTCTTTCGCTGTTGTAGAAGACAGATGAACCCGTGACGGGGACTATCCGACTGGCTCGGCTGGCCCCGCCGAAGAATGTTGGAGGATGCTCTATGAACGAAAACTTCACCACCATGGCTCAGCAGGCCATAGGCGATGCTATCCAGTCGGCCTCGGCGGCTGGCAACCCCCAGGTGGATGTGCTCCATCTGCTGGACTCGCTGCTGCGTCAGCAGTCCGGCGTGGTTCCTGGACTGATCCAGGCGGCCGGCGGCGACAGCCAGCGGGTCGGAGCCGAGGTCCGTCAGGCCTTGGTGGCCCTTCCGTCGGCCAGTGGTTCCACGGCCTCGCAGCCCCAGGCCAGCCGTCAGCTCAGCATGGCCCTTGCCCAGGCGGAGAAGGAAATGCAGGCCATGGGTGACGAGTACGTCTCCACCGAGCACCTGCTCATCGCCATCGCCCAAGGTCCCTCGCAGGCTGCCGATATTCTGAACCGAAGCGGTCTGCAGGCCGATACCCTGCGCAAGGCCGTGCCACAAGTGCGCGGCGGTGCCAAGGTGACCAGCCCAGATGCCGAGGGCACCTATAAGGCTCTGGAGAAGTACTCCACCGATCTGACTGCACAGGCCAAGGAGGGCAAGCTGGACCCGGTCATCGGCAGGGACCAGGAGATTCGCCGTGTCATGCAGATCCTGTCCCGGCGGACCAAGAACAACCCGGTCCTTATCGGCGAGCCCGGCGTGGGCAAGACGGCCGTGGTCGAGGGCCTGGCTGAGCGTATCGTGGCCGGCGACGTGCCCACCACCCTGCAGGGGAAGAGACTGATCTCCCTCGATCTGAGCTCTATGGTGGCTGGCAGCAAATACCGTGGCGAATTCGAGGAGCGTCTCAAGGCCGTTCTCAATGAGATCAAGAGCGCCAACGGTCAGGTCATCACCTTCATCGATGAGATCCACACCATCGTCGGGGCGGGTGCCGTCGAAGGGTCCATGGACGCGGGCAACATGCTTAAACCCATGCTGGCCAGAGGAGAACTGCGTCTGATCGGCGCCACCACCTTGGACGAATATCGGGAGAACATCGAGAAGGATCCGGCTCTGGAGCGCCGCTTCCAGCAGGTCTTCGTGGGCGAGCCCTCCGTGGAGGATACCGTGGCCATCCTGCGTGGTCTCAAGCAGCGTTACGAGGCTCACCACAAGGTGACCATCGGGGATGACGCCCTGGTGGCGGCAGCTACGCTGTCCAACCGGTACATCTCTGGTCGCCAGCTGCCCGATAAGGCCATTGACCTGGTTGACGAGGCCGCTGCCCATCTGCGGATGGAGCTGGACTCCCAGCCTGAGGAGATTGACGAGCTTCAACGCCGCGTCACCCGTCTGGAGATGGAGGAGATGCAGCTGAAGAAAGCTGATGACCCTGCCTCCAAGGACCGTCTGAGCAAGCTGCAGGCCGAGCTGGCGGATTCCCGCGAGAAGCTGGGCGGCCTCAAGGCCCGTTGGGAGAACGAGAAGGCTGGCCACAACAAGGTCGGCGACCTGCGCGCTCAGCTGGATGCCAAGCGGGTCGAGGCCGACAAGGCCACCCGTGAGGGCGACCTGGAGAAGGCTTCCCGCATTCTCTACGGAGAGATCCCTGGCATTCGCAAGCAGCTGGCCCAAGCGGAGAATGCCGCCGAGCAGGCTAAGAATGCCGCCAATGAAGCAGGTCCCGAGGGAGCTGACATCGCTGGAGGCCCCGCACAGGAGCCCATGGTCCCTGATCATGTGGATGCGGATTCCGTGGCAGAGATTGTTGCTGACTGGACCGGCATCCCTGTGGGACGACTCATGGAGGGCGAAAACGAGAAGCTTCTGCATATGGAGGACTACCTGGGCAAGCGGGTGGTCGGCCAGCAGGAGGCCATCCATGCGGTATCCGACGCGGTCCGGCGCTCGCGTGCCGGTATCGCCGATCCCGACCGGCCCACTGGATCCTTCATGTTCCTGGGTCCCACCGGAGTGGGCAAGACAGAGCTGGCCAAGGCTCTGGCTGACTTCCTCTTCGATGACGAGAAGGCTATGGTCCGCATCGACATGTCAGAGTACATGGAGAAGGCTTCGGTCTCACGGCTGATCGGCGCTGCCCCCGGCTATGTCGGCTATGAGGAGGGCGGCCAGCTGACCGAAGCTGTGCGTCGGCGGCCATACTCGGTGGTCCTCTTTGACGAGGTGGAGAAGGCCAACCCAGAGGTCTTTGACCTGCTTCTGCAGGTCCTGGACGACGGCAGGCTGACTGACGGTCAGGGCAGGACGGTGGACTTCAAGAACACCATCCTGATCATGACCTCCAACCTGGGCTCGCAGTTCCTGGTCCGGGACGACCTGGACGAGGAGGGCAAGCGCAAGGCCGTCATGGATGCCGTGCAGGCCAACTTCAAGCCCGAGTTCATCAACCGTCTGGATGATCTGGTCATCTTCCACCCCCTGACCCGCGACGAGCTGGGTTCCATTGTGGACATTCAGGTCCGTCAGGTGGCCCAGCGGCTGACCGATCGGCGCATCACCCTGGACGTCACCGACTCCGCGAGGGAGTGGTTGGCCAACATGGGCTACGATCCGGCATTCGGTGCCCGACCCTTGCGTCGGCTGGTGCAGACCGAGGTGGGCGATCAGCTGGCCAGGATGCTGCTGGCTGGCAAGGTCCACGACGGCGATACGGTCTTGGTGGACCAGACCGGAGGCGACCACCTGGAGCTGACTGCCTGGCCTACCGAGAATCTGGTAGACGACTCGGTCACGGTCGACGGTGTGACTGCTGATGGTGACGCCGAAACAGGTGACGCCGAGCAGGCTGCTGGCGATCAAAGCGATGGCGGACGTGATGATGATCGAGGCCGTCATGCCGCGCGTGGCGATGATCAAGGCCAGGGCCAGTCTCACTGAGGCCAGGCTGCAATCAGCATTCATGACTCATGAATTGGGGTCGGCGCCGGGATCATCCCCGGGTGCCGACCCCTTTCTGTGCCGCAGACTGTTCTCTGTGGATTCAGTCCATAGCGGTCGCCGGATCTCTGCCCTCTTGCATGGACTCCCACTGGCTGTCGACAATGACTTGGGGGCGTCGTGCCGCCACCGTCGGAAGCTGGTCAGTGTCAACCAGGGCCAGGTGCAGCCAGCGGCGGCGCAGGTGTCGCAGCCGATGCAGGCGACGAACGTTGAGCATGGCCAGGATGGTGGACATGGCCCCCGCTACTGCTGCGATCATAGGGTTGAGCATCCAGCCCAGGAGGGGTTGGCAGATTCCAGTGGCAAGGACCAGGGTGACGAGGTTGTAGACAGTGGACCAGACCAGGTTCTGTCTGATGACCTGGGCGGTGGCTCGGCTCAGCTCGATGGCCCTGCCCGTTCCGTCCAAGTCGCCCTGGTGCAGAATAAGATCCGGTTGCAGCAGGTCTGTGCCGTCTGCGCCAGTTTGAACTTGGGGCCCTAAAGCGATGCTTACCCGGGCTTTGGCTGTCAGCTCATGATCAGCGGCTGCTGCAGTTGCCAGGGCCACCAGCCTGGTCTGGCTCTGCCGCCCAGAGGAGGCGGCGTCTTGACCGGCTGGATCCGCCGGAACGCCCCTGCTGGTTCGGGTCAGGTCGTGATTGAGCCGGTCCAGGCACTCGCGCTTGCGCTCGGGGGTCAGCCGGGTAATCAGCATATCTACGCCCGCTTGACGTGCTGCCCGCTCAATCCTGTCGTCCGGTTGGGGACTTCCGTCCAGGATCAGACTGCCCACCCGCAAGGAGCGCAGATGGGTCGCGGCCCGAGTGAGCGATTCCGCGTGGACTCCCTGGTCTTCCGGGTTGCTGGGATCAAGTAGGGATGAATCGTCCAGAATCAGCGTGCGTACTTGGCCCAGGTGGTTCATGGCTCGTGGCGAGGTGAAGAGCAGACCGTGGGCCAGACCTGTCTCCAAGCTGGTCCGGAAAGCCATGGGGATGGTCATGGATGCGACGGCGGGGCAGGCGATGGTCAGTACGCAGACGGCATTGCCTACAGCGTGGGCCAGATGGGGCTGCGGCCCCAGCATAAGCCAGAGCATGAAGGTCCAGACAGCCAGGATCATGATCAGGGCGATGGCGGTGTGGACAATCCGGTCCATCCTGCGCATGCCGGGGGAGCGCTCGACCAGGGCCCGGGGGATGATCTTCACGAGCTTGGCTGCATAGGTGTTGTCGCCTGCGGCGTCCACACGGATGGACAGTCGCCCTTCCAGAATCTTGCTTGAGGCCAGAATTCGGTCGCCAGGTCCGCATGCCCTGGGGCGGTCGCCGCCGGTCAGCTCGCTTTCGTCAACCAGGGCCGACCCCGACTCCACAACCCCATCAGCGGCTGGACGCTCGCCTGTGCGCACCAGGAGCAGATCGCCTGGGCGGATTCGATCACGTTCAAGGACCTGGTCAGGAACTGTCTGCGGGTGCTTGGGATCAGCCACCAGGCCTGAAGCTGGTTGGATCTGCATCAGATGGTTCAAGGATGCCACCAGGGAGGCTTCTATTCTGGTACTCATGACTCTGGCCAGCAGCAGGAGGGTGATGACCACGCCGATCAGATCAAAGTACGGGGACCGTGAGCCCTCCGGCAACAGAGATCCGGCCAAGCATGTGGCCAGGCTATACAGGTAGGCCAGACTGGTGGCCAGCATGGCCAGGAGGTCAGGGGTGCAGCGATGCTCGGTCATGGCCTTCCATCCGTCCATGAGTATTTCGCGGCCGCAGTAGAAGATGACTGGGGTTATCAGAATAGCCTGCACCCAAGGGCTGGCCAGCCATGAAGGGATCATGTCGGGTCCGAAACGATCGAACAGATCCAGAGCCAGCACAGGCGCAGTCAGCAGGGCGCTGACGATGGTCGGCCTGATCAGGCGGTGGCTGCGGGAGTCCAGATCGGCCCCCCATTGGCCCCAATTCTCGGGATCGCGCCAAGGAAAGTTCGCGGCAAAGCCTGCGCCTGCACCCTGACCGCTGACATGAGCCGACGGCATAAGGAAGTACCAGAGGATCAGCCAGGTGACCGCACAGGCCACGACCAGATCGGCTATCGCCAGGAAGATATCGATACCCACGGATCTCCTTCGGTCTTGCTACAACCCCTCGATGTTCCCTATTCTGCCCTGCATTGCGGCCCGACGCCGGTCTTAAGGCCGATTCCTTGCGGAAAAAACGAATTCTCGAATTATCGTCGACAGCCTGCCGTAACGACCCGGCTTCCGGGTCCAGCGCTCGGGGTTAACTAGAACATATGTTCGATTCTACGTCGTCAGTGGTCATGGTGGTGCTTCTTCTGCTGATCGGTATGGTCCTGGGAGGGTTAGCCGGATATGTGCTGGGGCGTGCCCAGGGCCGCAGGGCCGTCAGCATGGGGTCTGATGTTCAAGTGGATGAGCTGCGCTCGCAGTTGGATCAGGCCCAGGACCGGCTTCGCGGATCCGAGGCGGCTCTGGTGGAGGCGCGGACCAAGGTGGATGGCCTGAACCGCGAGCTCTCCTTTGTCAAGTCCCAGCTGGCCCAGTCCCAGCAGGCCGAGCAGATCAGGATCGAGCAGGAGCGTCGCCGTGCTCAGGCTCAGGAAGAGGAGAAGCGACGCAGGCAGGCTCAGAACCTTGAGGAGGAGAGCAAGGTGCTCTCGGCGCTGGCCCCCGTGCAGAAGAACCTGGACGCCCTCCAACACAAGGTGGCCCAGATCGAGGAGGGCCGCAAACAGGAGATGGGCTCCCTGGGACAGCAGCTCAAGAGTCTGGGCGAGCAGCAGGGGCGGCTGGACAAGGAGACCAGCTCCCTGGCTTCGGCCCTGCGCAACAACAAGGTGCGCGGCGCCTGGGGCGAAGCCCAGCTCAGGAATATCGTCGAGTCGGCAGGGCTTATGGAGCATGTGGACTTTGATACCCAGGTGGTGGTCACAGCCTCGGACGGTCGCGTCCTGCGTCCCGATATGGTAGTCCACTTGCCCGGCGGCAAAACTATTCCCATTGATGCCAAGGCCCCCTATTCCGACTACCAGCGGGCCTGCGAGATCCCTGACACAGCCTCGGATGACGAGCTGCGCCGCCGGGACGAGCTGCTCCAGGCACATGCCCGGGCCCTGCGCGAGCACGTCAAGGTCCTAGCTGACAAGGAGTACTGGAACGCCTTCGAAACGGCTCCAGATTTCGTGGTGGCTTTCATTCCCAACGACTCCCTTCTGCAGGCCGCCCTGGAGGTGGACCCCACGCTGATGGACGATGCCTTTGCGCAGAAAGTGGCCCTGACCTCGCCCGTGACCCTTTGGGCAGTGCTCAAGTCGGTGGCCTACGCCTGGCAACAGCAGAACCTGTCCGAGGATGCCCGCACTCTCTTTACGCTTACCCATGAGCTCTATGACCGCTTTGTGGTTCTGGGCGAGCGGGCCAACAAGCTAGGCCGCTCCATCACTGCCACGGTTACCGCCTACAACAGGTTTGCCTCCTCCCTGGAGTCGCGAGTACTGGTCACCGCCCGCAAGCTGCAGCAGATGGACCCCTCCAAGGTGATCGAATCGGTCGGCGTGATCGATTCGGACAGGGGCAACATCAAAGAGCTGACCGCCCCGGAGGTCCTGCCCGACCAGGAGCAGTGAGCGCCGCTTAGGGGCCTCCGGCGCTAATCTGATAAGCATGAACGAGGCAACGAAGAGACAAGAGGGTTCATCCTTCAGGCCCACGGGGTCGCCTGGTCTGGTCGGGCGTGAATCGGACACGGAGCTGCCTGGGCCGGTTGACCAGTTGCGTGAACTCCTGGCCGAGGAGATTGGCGGGCGTCCCTTCACTGAGCTGAGCGGGGTCACTTTCCATCACCGTGGGGCCGAACTGGCCGGGCATGTTCTTCTGGACACCCTGGAAGATGCCGGCTATTCAGTCGACGACTTCGATGCAGTTGGAGCCTTGACCGCCGCTGCTGTGCCACTGGCCGATGCCATGCTTCATGCTGCAGCCTCGCGTGGGCAGGATCTGGACGCTTTCGTTATGGACTTCGTCTACCCCTCCATCAAAGGCCCGTCCATCAAGGGCAGACGTGTCATCCTGCTGGACGCCTGGCTGGGCCGGAAATCCTATGTGCAGACCTCATCCCTGGTCACCTTGGACAAGGACAACGAGCTCAATCTTGACTGCGGGATCATCCAGCGTCAGGGAGCGAAGACGCTGGCCATCGCTTCATTGGTGGGAGGCCGGACTGACGGCAGCATTCAGGTGGTCGATCCGGTGGACGGATCCCGGCGGCGGCTGCCTTTCATCTACGCCTACCAAGAGGATCAATTCGCCGAAGCGGCCGAAGGTTCCTCGGAGCGTTCATGAGGGAGCCCGATCCAGTGACCCGAGCGGCCATGGCGTCAGATGAGCCGATCTTCCGGCAGGTGGGGGTTGGCCCCTGGAACCAGGAACACCCCGACAGGCCATTGCCAATGGATTCGCGCTATGACCCTGAACTGCTGGATCAGGGGGATCGCCGCAACGTCCTGGACAGGTATCGCTACTGGAAGGTCGAGGCCATTCGGAACGACCTGGATCGCCGGGGCCGTCATGATCTTGAGGTGGCTGTGGAGAACTGGACCCACGACTTCAACATCGGCTCCATGGTCCGAACGGCCAACGCCTTTGCTGTCCGTCGCGTCCATATAGTGGGTCCTCACAAATGGAATCGCAAGGGCTCGCTGATGACCGAGCTCTACCAGCACGTGGTACATGATCCCGACATAGCAACCATGGCGGTCACACTGCAGGAAGAGGCAGCCAGGCAGGGGGAATCCATGCCCCGTATGATCGCTATTGACAACGTCCCCGGGGCTGTTCCCATGGAGACCTATAGCTTCCCTCGTCGGTGCCTGCTCATGTTCGGCGCTGAGGGGCCGGGCCTGTCCGAGAAGGCCTTGGAGCTGGCCGACGATGTGGTCTACATCTCCCAGTTCGGGTCCGTGCGTTCCATCAACGCCGGGGCTGCCGCCGCCGTGGCCATGCATTCCTGGATCTGTCAGCATGCCGGGGTGGCGGGTCGGTCAGGCCAGGGAACTCAGCCATGATCGTCATCGACTCACTGACCAAGCGCTTCGGGTCCCGCAAGGCGCTGAGCCACGTCTCCTTCACGGCCGAGGACGGCCAGGTGACGGGGTTGCTGGGGCCTAAAGGCGCCGGTAAGTCGACCGCTCTCCGCATCGCTCTGGGACTGGTGCGCCCTGATGCAGGCAGGGTCCTGTTCGACGGCCAGCCCTTCGTTCGGCTCGCATCGCCCATGCGTACGGCGGGCGCAGTGCTGAACCCACATAGCGCCCACTCTTTCTGCAGGGTCAAGGATTATCTGCTGGCCCTGGCAGCGACCAACGGCTTGGATCGTCAACGGGTGGGTCAGGTTTTGGATATGGTCGGTCTGCAATCGGTCACCGACAGACGCACGGGCTCCCTTTCTCTTGAGATGGGCAGGCGGCTGGCCATCGCCGCAGCGCTACTAGGCGATCCGCATAACCTGGTTCTGGATGAGCCGCTTAAGAGCCTGGATTCTGCAGGAATCAAACTAGTGAAAGACCTCTGCCGCAGCTTTGCCTCGCAAGGCAGGGCCGTTCTCCTAAGTTCCCATATGATGAGTGAAATGGCTCGAATTGCCGACGATTTGGTCATCATTGCCAGAGGACGGATCTTGGAGAGGACGACCGTGGCCCGGTTCATTGGCGAGCACTCCCATGAGTCCATCTATGCAGTGACGCCGCAGCCCGACCAATTGAAAGCCGCTCTGGCAACAGCTGCCGGAATACGCATCACCCGCCTGCCGCCAGACGAGAATTGCCCGCCCGATGCCGCCCGCTTCCGCATCCAGGGCGCGCCTCTGGCCTCAACGGCCTCTATCCTGGCCCAGGAGGGAGTGGTGCTCTATGAATTCCAGCAGGAGCAGATCTCCTTGGAACAGGCTTATAAGGATGTCGTCCATGGAGGAAGGGGAGAGCTGCAGCGCAGGCCGGAGGCAAGGCTATGAGTGCCGACGGCGATCGTCGAGCCCGCCGCAGTAGGCGAAACATAGCTGCGAACCCTGATGACGCGATCCCACGGCATGGTTCCGCCTTTGTCTGGCTGCGTCAGACTCCATGTTCGACCTTTCTGGGTGCGTGCCGTCAGTCCAATCGGCTGACACTTTCTGGAGCGGTCCGGGCGGAGCTGCGCAAGATGCGCTTCCAGCGCTCGACCTGGGTTCTGCTTCTGATCGTCATGCTCTTGCAGCCGTTGAGCACCATCCTGGCCGTCAGGTCGGCTCGAGGCATGGTTGGACTCGACCGGGGGTCTGGCTGCCTACTGGCCAACCTCCTGCATACACCCATGGCCGTGAATTGGCTGGCTGGCGCTTCAGGTCTGTTCCCGGGCATGATCGTTGCCGGGATTCTGGGTGTTTTGGCCGTTACACGTGAGTTTTCGGATGCCGCCATTGAGAGCACGCTGATGGCCAATCCTCGTCGAGGCATGGTTCTGATGGCTAAGGGTCTTGCCTTGGCCTTGCTGATCTGGTTGGCGGCGCAGGTGGGCCTGCTGTTCAGCTGGATCCTTGAGACCCTGCTTCCATCAGGTAGATCTGGCCCCTTGCCTGCTGACAAGTCCGGGCTTGTCCTGATTGATCTGCTGGGCGGCCCGCTCATGCTGGCCCTTTTCGCTTTGATGGGCCTGGGTCTTGGAGCCTTGAGCCGATCCAAGGTCGGCGGGATCAGCTTGGTTCTGGGGCTGACCTTGATCCTGCCACTGATTCTGGGATTGCTGTGGGGTCCGGGCGCTCATGCCGCAGGACTGCAGATCCTCCTGAGGCTGATGCCGGCCAGCCTTCTGGGCACTTTTCTTTCAGGCCTGAACCGGGCGACAGAGGCAGGCGGCGGATGGTGGCCCACATGGTGGCAGGCTGGTCTGATCATGGCGGCTTGGACTGCCCTCTGCTGCGCTCTAGGAACCCTGGTTTTCAGGCGGGCCGACATCAACTGACTTTGCCTTCTGCGTGTCATAGAGCACCCATATGATAAGTGGTATGCCAACTTTTACACGTGAAGAGATCAAGCATTTGGGCGATCTGGCCCGTATTGCCTTGACTGATCAGGAGGCTGACCGCCTCAAGGGCGAGCTCAACGTGATCGCCGATTCCATCACCAAGGTCCAGGAGGTGGCTGGTGATGACGTGCCTCCCACTGCCAACCCCATCCCCCTGGAGGCCTATCTGCGTCCCGATGAGGCCGAAGAGCCATTGACCCAGGAGGCTGCGCTCTCAGGGGCGCCGGTCACCGAGTCAGGCATGTTCGTGGCTCCGCGCATTCTGGGCGAGGAGTGAGACGATGAGCGCACAGGAAGAATTGGTTAAGCAATCCGCCTCCGACATGGCCGCGCAGTTGCGGTCGGGACAGGTTTCCAGCCGTGAATTGGTTCAGGCTCATCTGGATGTGATCGAGGCTGCTGAGCCCAGCATTGATGCATTTCTGCAGGTCAGCGCCGATCAGGCCCTGGAGCAGGCCGACGCTTTCGACAAGCGCCTGGCCCGCGAAGGTGCCGAGGGGTTGCCGGAACTGGCGGGCGTTCCCATCGCCATAAAGGACATGATCGTTACCAAGGGCATTCCCACTACGGCCGCCTCCAGGATCCTCGAGGGCTGGGTGCCGCCTTACGACGCCACCGTCATCAAGAAGCTCAAGGCCGCAGGCATGCCCATTCTGGGCAAGACCAACCTGGATGAGTTCGCCCAAGGGTCCTCCACCGAGCACTCGGCCTTCAAGCCCACGCACAACCCCTGGGATACCGAGCGTGTCCCGGGAGGCTCAGGCGGCGGCTCGGCCTCGGCCGTAGGCGCTTTCGAAGCTCCGCTGGCCTTGGGCACCGACACTGGCGGGTCCATTCGCCAGCCTGGATCCCTGACTGGCACTGTGGGCGTCAAACCCACCTACGGTGGCGTCTCCAGGTTCGGGGCCATCGCCATGGCCTCCTCCCTGGATCAGATTGGTCCGGTTTCCCGATCCGTGCTGGATGCGGCTCTGCTGCAGCAGGTCATCGGCGGCCATGACAAGCGCGACTCCACTTCCATTCCCAAGCCGGTTCCTCCTCTGGCCCAGGCTGCTCGCCAGGGTCAGCGGCGCGATTTGAAAGGCCTCAAGGTGGGGCTGGTCAAGGAGCTGGGCGGCGAGGGCTACCAGCCCGGCGTGGAGGCCCGCTTCAACGAGGCCGTTTCCCTGCTGGAGTCCATGGGCGCCGAGGTGGTTCAGGTTTCCTGCCCGCACTTCCCCTACGCGCTTGCTGCTTACTACATCATCATGCCCTCCGAGGTTTCTTCAAACCTTGCCCGTTATGACGGCATGCGTTATGGTCTGCGGGTCATGCCTCCTGAAGGCGTCCCCCAGACGGCTGCCAACATGATGTCCGCCACTCGTGAGGCCGGGTTCGGCGACGAGGTCAAGCGCAGGATCATCCTGGGTATCTACGCCCTGTCCGCTGGCTATTACGATGCCTGGTACGGTTCGGCCCAGAAGGTCCGCACCCTGGTCATCCGTGACTTCGAGAAGGCTTTCGAGCAGGCCGATGTCCTGGTATCGCCCACTTCGCCGACCACGGCCTTCCGCTTTGGCGAGAAGGTGGACGACCCGCTGGCCATGTACCTGAACGACGTGGCTACCATTCCAGCCAACCTGGCCGGCACCCCGGCCATGTCGATCCCTGCCGGGCTCAGCGATGATGGACTGCCTGTCGGCTTCCAGTTCTTCGCCCCCCAGATGCGCGACGAGGTCATGTACCGGCCTGCCGCCGCTCTTGAGGCGGCCTTGGAGGAACAGTGGGGCGGGCCCATCTCCCGGAAGCTGTCCACCCCCTGGCTGGATGGCCTGGCTCAGGATTCGACCAAGTAGGCATCGGAAGGAAGCGGAATCACAATGGCTGAGAAACTTATGAAGTACGCCGATGCCGTGGCCAAGTACGACCCGGTGTTCGGCCTGGAGGTCCATGTGGAGCTCTGCACCAACACCAAGCTCTTCTGCCCGGCCCATATCGAGTTCGGCGGCGAGCCCAACACCCAGCTGACTCCGGTCTCCCTGGGCCTGCCCGGCAGCCTGCCGGTGGTCAACAAGACCGCCATCGACTATGCGGTCAAGCTTGGCCTGGCTCTGCATTGCAAGGTCAACGAGTGGAGCCAGTTCGCCAGGAAGAACTACTTCTACCCGGACATGCCCCGCGACTACCAGATCTCCCAGTATGACAAGCCTCTGAACGGCGAAGGCTATCTGGACGTGGAGCTGGATGACGGCAGCATCTTCCGTGTGCCCATCGAGCGGGCCCATGTTGAGGATGACGCGGGCAAGAACACCCATGTGGGCGGGGCCGATGGCCGCATCGAAGGTGCAGACCACTCCCTAGTGGACTACAACCGTGCTGGTGTGCCACTGGTCGAGATTGTGACCAAGCCCATAGAGGGCGCCGGGGCACGCACCCCCGAGGTGGCCGGGGCCTATGTCCGGGCCATCCGCGACATCGTCCGGGCCCTGGGCATCTCCCACGCCCGCATGGAGCAGGGCAACATGCGCGCCGATGTCAACGTCTCCCTGCATGCCGGACCGGATGCCCCTCTGGGAACTCGGTCAGAGACCAAGAACGTCAACACCTTCAAGGGCATCGAGAAGACCCTGACCTACGAGATTCGCCGTCAGGCGGCTCTGCTGGAGTCCGGCGGCGAGGTGCTGCAGGAGACCCGCCATTGGGACGAGTCCACACAGACTACGGCAGGCGGCCGTGTCAAGACCGATGCCAACGATTACCGGTACTTCCCCGACCCCGACCTGGTCATGGTCCATGTGACCAAGGACCATATTGAAGAGCTCAAGGCCCAGATGCCTGAGATGCCGCGCGAACGTCGCGCCCGTCTCAAGAAGGAGTGGGACTTCACCGACCGGCAGATGCAGGACGCGGTCAACGCCGATGCTGTGGATCTGATTGAGGATACGGTCAAATCCGGTGCCACGGCTACCGGTGCTCGCAAGTGGTGGCTGGGCGAGATCTCCCGCGAGGCCAATGCCCGTGGGGTCAGCCTGCAGGAGTTGCCCATTTCGGCTCAGGATGTCGCCGATGTGGAACAGCTGATTGTAGACGGAAAGCTCAATGACAAGCTGGCCAAGCAAACCGTCTCCGGCGTACTGGCCGGTGAAGGCACGCCCAGCGAGGTCGTCAAGAAGCACGGCTACCAGGTGGTTTCCGACGATGGGGCTCTGGATGCCGCTGTCGATCAGGCCCTCAAGGACAACCCGGACATTGTGGCCAAGCTCAAAGGCGGCAATATGAAGCCCATGGGCGCTATTATCGGAGCGGTCATGCGGGCCACCAAGGGCCAAGCCGATGCCAAGGCGGTCAGCAAGATCGTTATGGAGCGCATAGCCCGGTCCTGAGCGCGCCCGGTCCGTCGGCCTGATCGCCTCGGGGTCGGGCAGGCGGACCCGCCCAGCCTCTCATGATTTTCCCAGGGGCAAGGGATTACAATTGATTGCCATCGCAGGGTGGCGATCATGGAGGTGACGTGATGTCTATGAGCGGCAGGGGCAACGACCGACCGCAAACGCATACCGATGGATCAGACGACATGGCGGACGGACAGCTGCCCGACAGGATCGAGATCCCCTATATCCGGGGCGAGATGTTGCACCTGCGTCCGGCGGTCATCGCCGATCTGACGGCAATGGACCAGCTGGAGGCCTTCTACAATTCCACCGGCATCACCGGCAAGGGGCCTAATGCCGAACGGGCCGTGGTCAACGCCTGGGTACGACGGTCAGTGGCCTGGTCCAAGGGTTTGGCTGCCCGCGATTCGGGCGTGGGCGATCCCGAGTCCCGCCGCACACTGGCCTGGGCCATGGTCACTGATGCTGACACCGACCAGGACGGCTCGCCTGACGCTGATGCCACTAAGGGGGTCATCGGCATGATCTTCCTGATCGACGTGGACGGCTGGTCTCGCTCGGCCAGGATCCAGGTGGTCCTGGGGCGGCACTTCCGGGGGCGGGGGTACTCCCGCGACGCCATGCCCAGAATTATGACTTATGGGTACGCTGCTGCTCCTACGGGCTTGGGCCTGCATCGGATCTGGGTGGCTGTGCCAGAGAAAAACACACGGTCAATCTCCGTCTACCAGTCCCTGGGCTTCATGATCTCGGGAACCTCCCGTGATGCGCTCTGGGATGCCGAGAATGGCAAGTATCAGGATCAGATCGTCATGGACGCACTGGTCGATGAATATGATCCCATACGCTCTTTGAATGCCTTCGGCATGCATGTCATCCGCGACAATCCCGGCGTGGCTGAGGCCCTTGTCGCACACGGCTACGCTGCGGATGGGGAAGGCGTCATAAGCGAATCCGAACCTGGGGGGTCCGTCCCGGCATTGCAGGACACGCAGGTGCCAGGCGACCAGGCCAATCCAGACAGGGATGGCGGTTCGCGTTCAGGAAAATCTGCTGAAGAGCAGGCGGGGTCCGACAGCAATAATCATGGGAAGGCGGGCCTTGGTCAGACGGACTCTGAGACAGCGCAGGAGGAATCAGGCTCTGCAGGATCGGTTGTTGAGCAGTCTGGCGAGGAGCATACAGCGTCGGATTGGGCCTATGGGTCGGCTGAGTCCAAGCGTTCCAAGCGCGCCTGGTGGCGTACGCTTGGCCATGGCCGTGATCGCGCGAATGGAGGTAGCTGATGAGTGCCGAGGATCTCGACAACTACGAGACCAATGCCGAACTGGCTCTGTACCGCGAGTACCGGGATGTAATCAAGCTGTTCACCTACGTGGTCGAAACCGAGCGGCGGTTCTACCTGGCCAATAAGGTGGATTTCAATGTCCGATCCGCTGGGCAGGACGTCTACTTTGACGTTCGGCTGACCGATGCCTGGGTCTGGGACGTCTACCGGTCCAGCAGGTTCGTCAAGAACGTCCGCATCGTCACCTTCAAGGACGTCAATGTGGAGGAAGTGCAAAAGACAGACATCGACATCCCTGACTCGCTGGGCTAAACAGCGCGCAAGGGCCAGCATCATCACGTTTATTCCACGCAATGGCGGGAATTCGTGTGGGAAGTTCCTCGTCAGTCTCCGGCCGGGGACGATCCGGGTACAGTGGTGATGATTTCATACGGTTTTCAGGAGGTTGGCATGGAGCGCAAGCAGTCCGTGATCGTCATCGGCGGAGGGCCCGCCGGCTTGACGGCGGCATGGGAACTGGTCAAGGACGGCGGCGACGAGCATTATGACGTCACCGTGCTGGAGGCCACTGATGCCTTTGGCGGCATTTCCCGCACGGTTCGGCACAACGGCAACCGCATGGACATCGGCGGCCACCGGTTCTTCTCCAAGGATGACCGGATCATGGACTGGTGGAAGGAGGTCCTGCCTCTGCAGGGAGCGCCCTCCTATGACGATAAAAAACTCGGTCGCCATCACGATCTGGAGCCCGGCGGCCCCGACCCGGAGAAGACCGACAGGGTCATGCTCAAACGGCACCGCGTCTCCAGAATCTACTGGAACCACCACTTCTTCGACTATCCCATCTCTTTGACGGTCAACACCCTCAGGGCCCTGGGCTTCAAGCTGACTATGCAGGCCGGGTTCAGCTATCTGAAGTCCGTCGTCCACAAGCTGCCTGAAGACAATCTGGAGAACTTCTATATCAACCGCTTCGGCCGCAAGCTCTACTCCATGTTCTTCGAGGGCTACACCGAAAAGCTCTGGGGGCGCCATCCTCGCGAGATCAGTGCTGACTGGGGTGCCCAGCGGGTCAAGGGGCTCAGCATCATGGGCGTGCTCAAGAACGCCTTCCAAAAGCTTCTGCCCAAGAAGCGCGACGCTCATCAGGTCGAGACCAGCCTTATTGAAGAGTTCTGGTATCCCAAGCTGGGTCCAGGGCAGCTCTGGGAGACTGTGGAGCGTCGCAATGTGGAGCATGGAGTCCATGTGATCACTGATGCCCGCGTGGTCGGGCTGACCCAGAGCGATGGCCGCATGACCGGCGTGATCTACCGCAACGCCGATGGCAGGGAGGTGACCTTGCAGGCCGATCAGATCATCTCCTCCATGCCCATCAAGGATCTGGTGGAGGCCATCGCCCATGAGGAGCCTTCCACCGATAAGGAAATGGTCAGGGTGGCTCAGGGCCTGCCCTACCGAGACTTCGTGACCGTTGGCCTGCTGGTCCGCCACCTGCGCATCCGCAACACCACCTCGATCAAGACCCTGGGCGATCCGCCCATTGTGCCCGACTGCTGGATCTATGTGCAGGACCCCGGCTACAAGATGGGCCGTATCCAGATCTTCAACAACTGGAGTCCCTATATGGTCAAGAACGTGGATGGCACCGTTTGGATCGGTCTGGAGTACTTCTGCGAGGAAGGCGATGACTTCTGGAGCATGAGCGATGAGCAGACCACTGAATTCGCCATCAAGGAGCTCACGAGGATGGGTATCATCAACGGTCCTGCCGATGTGCTGGACTCGCACCGAGAGCGGGTGGTCAAGGCCTACCCGGCCTACTTCGACACCTACGCCCAAATGCCGGAGCTGGTCAAATGGCTGGACTCCTTCGGCAACCTCTACTGCGTAGGCCGCAACGGGCAGCACCATTACAACAACCAGGACCACTCCATGGCCACGTCCATGGAAGCCGTGGCCAACATCAAATCGGGGCGTGCCGATAAGACCAATGTCTGGAACGTCAACACCGAGAAGTCCTATCACGAGGAGAAGTAGCCGGGGCCCAAGTCTTCATTTGATTTCAAGCCCTCGGCCATGTGGTTCGGGGGCTTTGCCTTTACGACAGGGCGATGGCCGGCGCTTTCAGGGGCAGGCCGAGAAGCTGCGAGAAGAAGGCCACGCTTTCGCGGACACGTTGGCGGACGATCTCTCTGATCTGCGGGTGGCCGGCGGCTCCTCTGCCGTTGCTGACGATGGATGAAAGACCGTCGGCCATCAGCCAGGCTACGGTACGGGTGTCTGCTGTCCGTGTCAGCGTGGTCTGCGGCAGGTCGCCCCGATCCAGCCAGCGATCCAGGGCCTTGGTCAGAGGATCGATGATCTGCTTGACGAAGCCCTCCATCACACTGCTGTTGGTGCTCAGGTAGTTGTACCAGTTGGCCTTGTCCGCAAAGATGACATCCATCTTCCAGATGGCCCTTATCAGATGCGGGCATATCTCATTCAGCGCCTCTTGAACACTTAGCTCAGGGTTCTGCAGAATGTCGACCACATGGTCCACATAGGAGGCTAGGTAGGTGCGTACGCAGGCGTCTATCAGATCGTCTTTAGAGTTGAAATAGTAATAAAAAACGCTCATTCCTACGCCCCTGCCGTGGTTCATGGCGTGGATCACGTCGCGTAGGGAGGTTTTTGCGGCGCCTTTCCGGTCGAAGACCCGCATGGCCGTAGTCACGAATTCGCTCCGTCGTTGTTCACGCAGAGATGATCGGTCATTCATACGCCCAGTGTAGAGGTTTGCCTATGAATTTTGGACACGCAGGCCGGTTCTTGCACCGGTCGTGCGCTCGTTGTAGGCTTGTGGAAGTTCGATAAGCCGAGTCGGCATCGGATTTTCATGAGCGGCACCCCCGCAAAATTCTCAAGCTATTTGCCTAGCCTAATTGGGCATAGCGAAGGAAAGGCATTATAACAGTGGCAACAAGCCAAGATATTCATTCCATGAAGCTGCCCGAACTCAAGGAATTGGCCCGGCAGCTGGGGTTGCGTGGCATTTCCGGCATGCGCAAGCCGGTTCTGATCGAAACGATCGAGGCGGCCCGTTCAGGCGGCGAGGCACCCGAGGGCGTGACCGTAGGCAAGCCAAAGGCTGCAACCGCCGTGGCTAAGAGGAGCCAGACCACCGATCAGCAACCGACAGGAGCTGACAGGGGCCAGGCCGGGCAGGATACGAAACCCTCCGCTCAAGACGCACAGAAGTCCACAACCACTGGGTCCGAGGATGAGCGTCCCGTTGGAGATCTTTTTGAAGTTCTGGGCATTGACGACCACAAGAACGACCGCTCAGAGCGTCGGAACCGATTCCCCCGTACTGTAGCCGACGACGAGAACGTGGTCATATCCCGTCGTCGTCACCGCAGCATGGATTCATCCCGCAGCTCCCACGCCAGTCATGGCCGGAGTGAGCGTGAGCGTAGTGAAGAGCGCGGCGGCTCTGGTTCCGGTTCAGTGCGCAATTTGGACGACATTCTGGCGGCTCTGCCCTCACGGAATGACCGGCCCCGCCGTCGGAGCTACGAGGATCGCGGCGAGGATGGGCGCGACTACCGCCATAACGGCTATGATCGCCGAAACCGGGGCGATCACAATGACCGCAACGATCGTAACGACCGGCGCAACCGCAACAACCACCGCAATAGCGTCCGGGATCGTGACTATGAGCCTAGGGAGAGCTTCAAGCCCGAGGATCTGGTCCCCGTAGCCGGCATCGTGGATGTGCTGGATTCCTACGCCTTCGTGCGCACCTCAGGCTACCTGCCAGGACCCAACGACGTCTATATCTCCATGGGCCAGGTCAAGAAGTACGGCCTGCGTAAGGGCGATGCCGTGCATGGCTCCATTCGTCCGCCGCGGGAGGGCGAGCACCGCAATCAGCGGCAGAAGTTCGTTCCTCTTCAAGCCATCGACACCATCAATGGCTTTAGTGTTGAAGAAGCTGCCGGTCGGCCCCATTTCAATAAGCTGACCCCTCTCTATCCGCAGGAGCGCATGCGGATGGAGACCCAGCCCAAGAACATCACTGGTCGTCTGATCGACATTGTCGCTCCCATTGGCAAGGGTCAGCGCGGTCTGATCGTTTCGCCGCCCAAGGCCGGCAAGACCCTGACCCTGCAGTCCATCGCCAACTCCATCACCGCTAACAACCCCGAGGTGCATCTGATGGTAGTTCTAGTGGATGAGCGGCCTGAAGAGGTCACTGACATGGAGCGCACTGTCCAAGGCGAGGTCATTTCCTCCACCTTCGACCGGCCCGCGAGCGATCACACCACTGTGGCTGAGCTGGCCATCGAACGGGCCAAGCGCCTGGTGGAGCTGGGGCAGGATGTAGTGGTCCTGCTGGACTCCATGACCCGTCTGGCTCGCGCCTACAACATCTCGGCTCCTGCCTCCGGACGCATCCTTTCCGGCGGCGTGGACGCGCAGGCCCTCTATCCGCCCAAGCGCTTCTTCGGCGCTGCACGCAACATCGAGAACGGCGGGTCCCTGACCATCATCTCATCGGCCCTGGTGGAGACCGGGTCCAAGATGGACGAGGTCATCTTCGAGGAATTCAAGGGCACCGGCAATATGGAGCTGAGGTTGACCAGGGATCTGGCTGATAAGCGCATGTTCCCCGCCATCGACATCAATGCATCCGGAACCAGACGCGAGGAGCTGATCACCGCACCCGAGGAGCTGGCTGTGGTCTATCGTCTGCGTCGCCTCCTGGGCGGCATGGAAACCGAGCAGGCTTACCAGACCCTGGTGCCTAGGCTGAAGAAGACCGCAACCAACCGAGACTTCCTGGCGGCCATCAACCAGTCCATGCTTGCTCAGAAGTGACTCGGGTCTGAGGCCTGATACGTTTATTGGACCCCATTCGCGATTCGGTTCGTGGATGGGGCCCAATGCATATGCGGTGGTGCGTGACAGCCACCTTGGTGCATTGGATCCATCTGGACCTTGCAGCTTTCTCATGCAACCAATGGCGGATCCGTGGCCGGCAGACCGACTATAACCAGCTGAATCATGCCTGTGCTGCCTGTCAAGGAGTGGATGGCTAACTAGTTGTGAGTAAGGCAGGGTCTGCTTTTCCGATCCGCATCGACAAGACTCCCTCTGATGCCGGTATTCACTCGAGCACACAATGTCGAACTCCATCATGGGCCAGGTCGTCGAAGCTGTAAGGGCCGGATTAAACTGGTTCTCCATGGGCAAAACGAACATAGAGGAAACGGTAATCGATGACCAGGTGCAGGGCGATGGTCCCCAGGCAGACGCTGCCCGTCAGGTGGCAGAGCTGCGTACTGATGTAGACACCATTGATGCCGCCATTGTCACCATGCTGGCGGAGCGGTTCCGGGTTACGCGCCGCATCGGTCTGCTCAAGGCTCGAGCGGGATTCGCCTCGGCGGATTTGCAGCGGGAGGCTGCCCAGGTGGCGACCTTGCGGGGCAAGGCAGAGGATTGCGGGCTGGATCCTGACCTGGCTGAGGCTTATTTGCATTTGGTGGCCGATGCCGCCAAGCGTGGTCACGAGCGACTGGCCAGTCAGGCCAGCTCCTGCTGAGAGTCGCATCAGGGATAATGGTCAACGGCATGGTTGGCTTCTTATACCGCTGGCTACAATATTGACGATGAGGAGAGACCGCCCTGTCTGTAAATACCTAGGAATCCTCCTCTGTAAAGCGTCGGGCAGAGTCGTGCCTGCCGTCTGATGATACTGCGCTCTAGAGAAGTCGCGGAGATGGTGACCTGGTATCCGCCCGCAGATGGGTTATCGGCTGGGTCAGCAGTCACCGCCTATTAGACGATTGTGCTGATTATGGCAGTGCAATCGGCCTTACGGATAAATAACCGGGGTGGCCCTTATCGCTGGTCCACCCCGGCTGTATTGGAGATTGTGAATCTTACTTGCGAGGCTTTTTGGCAGGGGGCTCGCCCAGTTGGCTAGCGGCTACCCGGATGCCGTACTCATCGTCGGTCGCCCCAGGTGACTCGGGCTCTGCTGCTTCCTCGACCAAATTCAGATCCCCGGTGACCCTGCCTGCTTCTGCTATATCGTCCAGAGCAGCCTTCACGGTTTCCAGGCCCTCCGGCGCCACGCTGAGGGAGGCGGAGAGGATGGGGGTCTTCATGGAGACCTTGGCCTCGGACTTGATGCGGCGCAGTGAGGCCAAGGCTCTGCCTGCCCAGGTTAGAAGATCCGGATCCTGGCCCTGGGCAGCTGCCTGGTAGTCTTCCGAACGAGGCCAGGAGGCCCGGTGAACCGACCCTTCCCCCTGGTGCATCCACTGCCATGCCTCCTCAGTGGCGAAGGGCAGGAAGGGGGCCAGGAGACGATCGAGAGCGTCCAGGACCAGTCCCAGGGTCGTGCGGGCGCTGAGCACCTGGGCCTGGTCAGGGGTCCTGCCGGTGGCATCCGCAGTTCCGTAAGCACGGTTCTTAGCCAGCTCAATGTAGTTGTCGCAGAAGTCCCAGAAGAAGGATTCGGTCGCCTCCAGGGCCTTGGAGTGCTCGTAGGCTTCGAGGGCCTTGGTTGCCTGGTCGATCACCTGTGCAAGGTTGGCCAGGACCGCGCGATCCAGCGGGACCGTTACGTCAGCGGGGTCCCAGGTGACCTCTGCTGCCAGGGCGACCTTATGGCTCTCGTCCTCCCGCCCGATGGCCAGGGCGAACTTGGCAGCGTTGAGGAGCTTGACGGCCAGACGGCGACCGATCTTCATCTGTCCCTCGTCGTAGGTGGCATCCAGACCCAGCCGTGCGCAGGATGCCCAGTAGCGCACGGCATCGGCACCATACTTCTTGATGGGTTCGTCGGGCACTACCACGTTGCCCTTGGATTTGCTCATCTTCTTGTGGTCCGGGTCCAGGATCCATCCGGACAAGGTGGCGTCGCTCCAGGGCAGGCAGCCATTCTCAAGGTGGGCTCGGTCTATGGAGCTGAAGAGCCATGTGCGGATGATGTCCTGCCCCTGGGGACGCAGATCCATGGGGAAGGTGGCCTTGAAGAGGGCCTGATCCTCCTCGCTCGGTTCGGCCCAGTGGGTTACGATTTGAGGAGTCAGGGAGCTGGTGGCCCAGGTGTCCATGATGTCCTTTTCGGCTGTGAATCCGCCGGGCTGGTCACGCTGGGATTCCTCGAAGCCCTCGGGCACGTCAGTGCTGGGATCAATGGGGAGCCTGTCCTCGGCCGGGGTGATGGGATGGGCGTAGTCGGTCTCGCCGTTCTCCCTGACCGGGTACCAGAGGGGGAAGGGGACGCCGAAGAAGCGTTGCCGGGAGATCAGCCAGTCGCCGTTCAGCCCCTCGACCCAGTTGTTGTAGCGCACCCGCATGAAGTCCGGATGGAAGTTGAGCTCCTCGCCCCGCCCCAGCAGCTCCTTGTTGAGTTTCTGGTCGGTGCCGCCATTGCGCAGGTACCACTGACGGGAGGTGACGATCTCCAGTGGCTTGTCGCCCTTCTCGTAGAAGTTGGTCATGCGCTTGGTGGGCTTGGGCTCTCCGTCCAGGTCGCCGGACTCGCGCAGTGCGTCCACGATGACCTTACGGGCTGAGAAGGTGGTCTTGCCCTCGGTCTGCTCGAAGATTTCCCGTCCGCCTTCATCGGTGATCCAATCCGGCACGTCCATGACGATTCGTCCATTGCGCTGGATGATGGACCTGGTGGGCAGGTTCAGATCCCGCCACCACTGCACGTCGGTCACGTCGCCGAAGGTGCAGCACATGGCAATGCCGGCGCCCTTGTCCATCTCAGCGGCTGGATGGGCCAGAATGGGCACCTCCACCTTGAACAGAGGGGAGTAGACCTTCTGACCGAAGTACTTTTGGTAGCGCTTGTCGTCTGGATGGGCGATCAGGGCGCCACAGGCCGCCAGCAGCTCAGGCCTGGTGGTCTCGATGTAGATAGGGCTGCCGTCCGCGAATCGGAAGGCCACCCGATGGTAGAAGCCGTCGTACTCGCGCGACTCCAGTTCAGCCTGGGCCACGGCGGTCTGGAAGGTCACGTCCCAGAGCCCGGGGGCCTCCTTCTGATAGGCCTCGCCCCGGGCCAGGTTCCGCAGGAAGGCCTTCTGCGCTACACGGCGGGGATGCTCGCCGATGGTGTGGTAGGTCTGCGACCAGTCCACCGACAGCCCCAGCGACCGCCAGAGCCGCTCGAAGAGCTTCTCGTCCTCAGCGGTCAGCTCCTCACATAGCTCGATGAAGTTCTGCCGGGAGACGGGCACCTGGTCCTTGGCGCTGATCTTCTTGCCCTTGGTCCCGTGGAAGGGGGGCTTGAAGTCCGGATCGTACTTGAGCGAGGTGTCTACGCGAACCCCGTAGTAGTTCTGGACCCGCCGCTCGGTAGGCAGACCGTTGTCGTCCCAGCCCATGGGGTAGAAGACGTCGTATCCCTGCATCCGCTTGAACCGGGCGATCACGTCGGTATGGGTGTACGAGAAGACGTGCCCCACATGCAAGTGTCCCGAAACCGTGGGCGGTGGGGTGTCGATGGAGTAGACGCCGGAGCGCTCGCGGGTATTACGGAAGCGGTAGACGCCGGACTCGTCCCAGTCGCGGCACCACTTTTCCTCCAGGCCATCCACGCCCACCCTGTCAGGCAGGGGGGTCAGATGGGCATTGACGATTCCTTGGTGTTCAGCAGACATACCAGCATTTTATGGACGAACAGTGACAAGGGGCTCCGGCCTTTTCACCCCTGGACGCGCAGGTTCCACAGGGGCAGATAGCGGTCCAGCAGAGAGCTGGGCATGCCTTGGAGTCGGGGGGCCTTAAGGACCAGGGGCGTACGCTGATAGAGCCAGTCGCTGGGGGAGAGGTCGCTGACCTGTCGGGCGAAGGCCCGCAGTCGCTCGGCATAGACGTTCTGGTCGGTGCTGGCCGTCACCTGCTTCCAGGAGTTCTGAATATCGACGTTGTCAAAGAGCATGATGGAGTCGGGGTCGGCGAAGCGGTCGATTTCGTCATTGTCCATGACCAGCAGGGTCATGTCGTAGTCGCGGCGGTTGAGCACTTGGTCGCGGAAGGCGGGCTGGTCCACCATGGAGACCTGGCTGGGGAGGCCTACTGCCTTGAGCTGCGTACGAATCAGCTCGCCCACCTGGCTGCCGAATTCGCGGGAATAGACCAGACGCAGACCGCCATGGAAGAAGGACGGACGGTAATAGGAGGACCGATGAACCGCCTGGGCCTGGTCGAAGGGGAAGGCCTGCAGACCAGGATCATAGCCGGGGCTCAGCTGATTGAGCGGCCCGCCCAGCGCTTTGGCTGCGCCTCCTTCCAGCCTGGCCAGTGCTTCACGGTCCAGGGCATAGCGGACTGCCTCGCGTACATGCTGGTCGGACAGTGCGCTGGATGCCTTGTTGTTGAAGATCAAGACCACATTGTCTGTGCTGGGTGTGGCGGTTGATGCCTTGCCAGCCTGCCTGGCGGTGTCCGGATCCATGTCCACTACAGCGTCCAGGCGTCCCTGGTCCAGATCCTTGACGGTTTGCTGCGGGCTGCCGGTATAGCTGAAGATCACCTTGCGAATGGCAGCCTTGTCCGGGCCTCGATAGGACTGGTTGGCAGTCAGGGTCAGACTGGCGCCCGGCTGCCAATCAGCAACTTGGTAGGGGCCGGAACCGGCTGATTGAGTAGAGTAGTTGACCCTCGCCTGGCGGTCGTAGACAATGCCTGCACGACCGCTCAGGGCAGTCAGCAACCTGACGTTCGGGCTCTTCAATCCGATTACCAGTGTCGCCTCATCGGGGTCGGTTACTTTGGCCAGTCCGTCCAGGTCACGATAACCCTGGTACTGGTGGTCGATGATCTGATGCAAGGACCAGAGGGCGTCCTCCGAGGTCAGGCGGCGTCCATCGGCGAAGCGGGCATCCTTGCGCAGATGGAAGGTATAGAGCAGTCCGTTTGCGGAGACTTCCCAGTTCTGAGCTAGGCCGGGCGTCGGCCGACCCTGTGCATCGGGCCTGGTCAGGGTCTGATAGACGTTGCTCATCAGGGCCTGGTCAGTGGATCGTCCGGGTTCGGTGCGGATATCCAGTGAGACGGGGGCCTGACGGGCCCGGATGCGTACGACCTGGCCCGGACCTTCCTGGTTCCACGGCAGCCGCCACCCTCCTTGGCCTGTCACCAGGGGCCAGGCCATGTAGGTGCCTGCGGTCAGCACTGCCAGTACCAGGAGAAATACGATTCCGGATCTGATTTGCTTGTGTCTGCCGCGTGCCATGGTTTTGATTCTACCGGGAGGCTGGTCCGGACAGAAGCTCGGCGCTGGGACATGTTTCGGCCAGGGGGCAGTGGAGGCAGTCGGGCTTGCGGGCGTGGCAGGTGGCTCGGCCGTGGAGGATCAGCCTGTGCGACAGATTGGTCCAGTCCTCGGGCGGGAAGCAGTCGCAGATCTCATGCTCGATCTTGACCGGATCGGGGTGGGTGCTGCGCCAGTCGGTCCGCCAGCGCAGTCGGCCGGTGACCCGAGTGACGTGGGTGTCCACCGGGAATCCGGGGATATTGAAAGCGTTGCCGAGGACCACGTTGGCGGTCTTGCGCCCTACGCCGGGCAGACTGGTCAGCTCCTCCATGGTCTGGGGTACCTCGCCGCCGTAGTCTTCTGTCAGCATCAGGGAGAGTCCTGACAGGTGGCGGGCTTTGGCGTGGTAGAAGCCCACCGGGTGGATTATGGCCTCCAGATCGGTCGGCTGGGCCTGGGCCATGGCTGCGGGATCAGGGTAGCGCTCAAAGAGTTCGGGGGTCACCGAGTTGACCCGCTTATCGGTGGTCTGGGCGCTCAGAACCGTGGCCACTAGTAGCTCGAAGGGGTTGCGGAAGTGCAGGGCACATACTGCCTCGGGAAAGACCTGGCAGAGGATGCGGTACTCCTCGTGCATGCGGGCCAGACGCCGGGCCCTGCTTTCCCTGCCCTGGGGGCGCTTTCGGTTTGATGATGCATCAGTCACTATGATCGGTTTTCTTCTTCGTAGGTTCCTTGGGTCGCTCGGCCTGGCTGTTCTCTTGCTCGGCTGGGTCTGGGTCGGTCCCGGCATCCGGCGTGGGCTTGGGGACGGAGGTTGTCCTTGCCGGGGAGGGCGGGTCGAACCGGTAGCCCACATTGCGGACCGTGCCGATCAGGTGCTCGTGCTCACTGCCCAGCTTGGCCCTGAGCCGCCGCACATGCACGTCCACAGTTCTAGTGCCGCCGTAATAGTCATAGCCCCAGACTTCCTGGAGGAGCTGCGCCCTGGTGAAGACCCTGCCGGGATGCAGAACAAGGTATTTGAGCAGCTCGAACTCCTTGTAAGCCAGGTTGATGGGACGACCATGGATTCGGGCTGTGTAGCTTTCGGTATCCACGACCAGATCGCCCGAGCGAACCTGACCGCTGGGCACCTGGTCCTCGGCTTCCTCTGGATGGGCATCCGGCTTGCGTGTCGGGGTCGCGCGCTGGCAGATCAGACGCAGCCGGGCCTCGACCTCGGCTGGAGATGCGGACTGAATGATTACGTCAGCCACGCCCCAGCTGGCATTGACCACAGTGAAGCCGCCTTCGCTCAGAATCAGGATGATGGGCGTGGACAGACCGGAGGCTCGGGTTAGGTTGCAGAGGGTCTTGGCCTCGGCCAGGTCGTCGCTGGCATCGATCAGCAGCACCGTGTCCTCGGGCATCCTTACCAGAGAGGCGGCGTCCAGGGGCAGAACGCGCACTCGATGGGAGAGCAGGGCCAAGGCTGGCAGAACCGATGCCGGGTCCTCGGCGCAGGTCATCAAGGTCAGATCCGTCACGGGGGTACCTTCTTCCCTGTCCGTTCATCCATACCGGGAGTGGATTCGTTGAACAGTCGTCATCATTGTACAATCGGCCCGTCACCGGGGCTCTGAGTTCACAGGATGGCCTTGGCCTAGGATGTGACGTATGGCTCCCCGACGGGGACAGGCAGGAGGACCCATGGCGCAGACCGCACAAGAAACACGGGATGGGCGCGCGCCCGCGCTGACGCAGATGCTGGCCTTGGCGGCCTTGATTCTGCCGGGCACAGCGGCGGGCTTGCTGGCGGAGCCTCGGATCGGTCGATGGGTGCAGGCCGTCCTGGTTTTGGTGCTGGCATTGGCCCTGGTGGCCTCCTGGCCCCTGGTGGGCCGGGGCATTCGACCCGCTCCCGACCGGGCCATGTTCGGTCTGCTGACCTTGATCTGCCTAGTGCCGGCCTTGGTCGTGCAGGGACCTGGCGCCTTCGCTGTCTGGCTGTCGACTGCGGCATTCCTGCTGGCTCTCCTGGCTGTTTTCATGTTCGTTCGGCAGATGCTGCGGCGGGACAGGCGGATGGTCATCCGAGGCATTTCTGCAACCGCCATGGGCGGGGTCACTGCTGTCGCCGCATCGGGATGGATCTTCCTGCCAGAGCTGATCAGGGGATTGCAATCTGACCCGATATCGATCCTGGTGGTGCTTGTGGCCTTGTTGCTGCTGCTCGGGCTCATGACTGCGGGCCATCGCTGGGCCCAGGAAGCAGCTGATCGGCGTGGGGCCATTGGTCTGGCGCTGATGTCGATCCTTCTGGCTGGAGCCGGCGTGGTGCTGGCCGCCTTGGTCCTCCAGACGACGATCTGAGCTAGGCATTCATCAGGTGATCCAGAAGGATCTGGATACCCATGACTATTAGCATGATGCCGCCGGCGATTCTGGCCGGCTTGCGCCAGCGTGAGCCGACGGCGTATCCGATGCGCAGCCCCACTACGGAGGCCGCAGCAGTCACCAGCCCGATGACCAGCGCGGACAGCCAGACGTTGATGCCCAGCAGGGCCAGGCCCGCACCCACGCCGAATGAATCGATGCTGGTGGCTATGGCCGCAGGAAGCATTCGCCGCCAAGAGAAGCTCTCTTCTTCGTTCGCTTCCTCTTCCTTGCCGTAGACGCCCTCGCGAATCATATTGACCCCGATTGCCGACAGGATGCCGAAGATAATCCAATGATCCACGGCGGCCAGGGAGTCCTGCAGCATGGAGGCTGCGAAGTAGCCAAGCAGGGGCAGCAGAGTCTGGAACCCGCCGAACCAAAGTCCGACCAGCCAATGATGGCGGGCCCGCAGTCGGTCCACGGACAGTCCTTTGCTGATGGAGACCGCAAAAGCGTCAGAAGATACACCTAAGGCAATAAACAGCAATCTGAAGAACACGGCATTCCTTGAAAGGGTTCATCCCTGGAGGGATGGGCCTCGACCAGGTCTCCTCAAACCCGCCTACGCCTCGGGAGCGTCCAGCGCGGAACTGCCGATTGGAGTCGGCTTTGAATTCGTTGAATGCCGTTCACATGCTACGCCATGACAATATAGGCTTAGATTTTACCTGTCAGCGCTGGAACGATCAAGCATGACAGGATATCGAATCGGCCTTTTAATGTGCCATGGGTCACAATCAGGCTGCTCTCTGCCGCGTGGACGGCGCTACTTGTCCTGGTAGGTGACGGCGTAGAACTCGCCGTTCTGGAAGCGTGCCATGTACACATCGCTGATCTTGCGTATGCCCTGCTTGGCCAGCTGCTCGTCAAGCCAGTGCTCGTCCCGTCCCATGGCGTCAAGTACATCGGGATTGACCCGCCCATCCATGACCACCGGATAGCGCACGTCCTTGTCGCCCTCGGAGATGATGGTCAGGCTGCCGTTCTGCTCGACAATGCCCCGCTTGACGTCGCGGATGTCGTTGATGCCTTTGGTTCGCAGCTTGAAGTCCACCTCCTTGGCCGTCAGATTGACCTTGAGACAGTTTTGGACCAGCAGCTTGCCGTTTTTGATGATGGTGACCGGTTCGCCGTCGATGTACTTGCCCACTGCATGGATGTGGGTCTTGGCGTATCGAGTGATGAGGATCAGTGCCGCCCATATCAGCAGGATGACGATGTACTGGGCCATGGAGATGCTGTCGCTGTATATGACCCCGCCGATGATGCCGCCCAGGACGTAGTTCTGCAACTGGTCCATGGGCGAGGTGGGCGCCAGATTCCCCTTGCCGGTCACATTGATGAGCAGGGTGATGAAGAGCAGACCGACGATCAGCTTCAGGGCCACGTTGACGTAGAAATTGATATCCATGGGTCACTCTCCGATCACGGTGATGTCTGGGCGGTACAGGTAGGCGCGCTGCAGCAGGAATTCGGAGCCTGAGCTGTTGAATACCAGGGTGTAGTAGCCCTTGGGAGTCTTGATGATCATGTCGTTGTTGCGCGAGGTGTCGTTGATGCTGATTTGCTCAGGTTTGACCTTGAGCTTGGCTGCGGACTTGTCGATGACCGTGGTCAGCTGTCCGCTCTGCAGACTGGCTGTGCGCAGATTGGTGTAGTCGCTGTACTGGATGGCCGCCGCCAGCAGTAGCAGGGTGGCCAGGATGATGGACAGATCCTTGTACTTATGGTTCCAGCGGTGGCGGGAGTACATGAACAGGAAGAAGAGGAAGGCCAGGGCCAGAACGACGACCACGATGATCCTGATCATGGTCCAGTTGGTCTGACCGCCCTTGAGGTATTGGTACGTATAGAAAGTCATAGCCGCTCCTGCCGTTGCGCGCGCACCAGCAATTGGCAATCGTAGACGGCCGGACGCGTTTTGGGAGGATTTGAGCATGCAAAACCCCGGTTCGGGCGGTGGTTGGGCCCTTGCCGGGGTGGTTGCGCCGACTGGTCGGCCTTGAAAAGTCAGTGCTGCGCTGCCAGGCGCTTGCGTGCAGCCTTGATCTGGGTCTCGGCAGCCTCGGCATTGGTCCAGTAGTCGCCGGGCATGACCTCCTTGCCTGGTTCCAGAGCCTTGTACTGTTCGAAGAAGTGCTTGATCTCCTGCTTGTGGAAGTCGGAGACGTCATCGATGTCCTTGATGGCATCGTAGCGGACGTCAGCAGGCACGCAGAGGACCTTGTCGTCCCCGCCGGCCTCGTCGACCATGTGGTAGAGACCTACGGCGCGGCATTCGACGATGCAGCCCGGGAAGACCGAATCGGGAATCATGACCAGGGCATCCAGGGGATCGCCGTCCTCGCCCAGGGTCCCGTCGATGTAGCCGTAGTCGTCGGGGTAGCCCATGGAGGTGAAGAGGGTGCGGTCCAGCCTGATATGGCCGCTGTCGTGGTCCATCTCATACTTGTTGCGGGAGCCCCGGGGAATCTCGACCAGCACGTCGAATGTCTCTGCCATTGTCCTGTCTCCTTCTCGGTCTGGACAGCATAGGAATGTCTCATACACAGCATAACCGTCCCGCGGCACATTCCGGCAATAGGGCTAGAGCCATCTGGAAGAGCGGGGCTCTGCCTGAGGAGCATCGCTGGGCATGGCAGCTGGTAGTGACTGTCGAGCAGCCGGAGTTTGGGATCATCCTGGACTGTGGAAAAGTCCTCTGGAAGGGCACCGTTTGTCAAGTTGACCAGTCAGTCGGCCCTCGATCGCCGCACTCCTACATCGAAGCCCAGAACCGGCAAATCCTGGATCTGCGTGATTCCGCTACCGGGCTCTGGAAAAGAATGGGCGCATCCTGATTCAGCATGGACGGATCATGGCTGGTTCGGATATCCATGGCGGTCCCCTGTTCACGATGACCGAAGCCCCGGCAGATCTGGTCAAGGTGGTGGCCACGCCGCGCGATATCTGGCCTTGGTCAGTGCCGCAGGCGGCCGCCCGGTCAGCTGCTTGATGGATTGTCAGCCTCATGCTTGAGTTCAGCGACTGTACTGAAGATGGCTTTCCTGCATCTTGCAGCTAATCTTCAGCGTCGATGTCCCGTCTGATCACGTTATCAGAGCAGTTATGGATGTGATCGTCTGGTTTCTTGGATACAATCGACCTCGTGAAATATCGGCCAAGGATGGCGGCGGAGAAGGTTAGCAATGGCGAAGGAAAACACCGAAAGCTCTAAAGATGGCAGAAAAGCTTTGATGGTGGTGCTGAATCAGGCTGTGCGAATTCCAGGGATGAAAGTGGATCGTGAGCGGTTTCTGCGTGAGCAGTTCGCCAGTGCTCCACGGCAGGTCATTGACGACATAGTGAAGAGGGGCCCAGTGGCCGCCGGTTGCGATCGGAAGATTCTTCTTAAGATGGCACGGCAAATCGTGCTGAAACGAACGGGGCAATCCGCCGGTGCATCTTTCTTGGCTGGAGTGCCGGGTGGGTTTACCATGGCTGCCACAATTCCAGCAGATGTGGCCCAGTTCTATGCTTTTGTTTTGATAACGGCGCAAGAGATCGCCTATCTGTATGGAGAGGAGGATTTCTGGGAAGCCGTCCTGCCGGATGATGGCGTGATCGGGAATCAATTGCTTTTGTACCTCGGCGTCATGCTTGGCCTTACTGGTGCCAGTTCGGCGGTGCGTTTGATCTCTACGCAACTGGGGAAATCCGTGTTGAAGCGTCTGCCGCAGAAGGCCTTGACAAAGGGAGTGATCTATCCGATCGTCAAATCGGTGGCCAAGACTATGTCCGTAAAGATGACTAAGAAAGTCTTTGCCACAGGGGTTTCCAAGGCTGTGCCGATCATTGGTGGAGCGTTGTCGGGAGGGATTACCTGGACGACCATGCGCCCTATGGGCATGCACCTGATTTCCGTTATGGACGAGGCTCACTTTGGCTATTCGCAGTCTGACGCGGATCGTGATTATAAAACGGTACTGGATTTAGACATGGTCAATTCGCAGACATCCGAGAATCAGCAGGCATCGGGAACGTCGAATACGCTGACAGCTTCTGAAGATGCTGAGAGCTTCGATGCCCTGACTGTTCCGGGAGCAGTCGAGAATTCGGATGATTCAGCGGATCTGGCGAATGCGGACAGGTCTGATGGGTATAGGCTGGCCTGAGCCCATGAGGGCTTGTCCTTCAGCTGTTTCCTTGGTCTGACACAGCGATAAAGGTATGACCCGGCATTAGATCATGAGTCATTAGATCCAACACCCACGCTTCAGGCCAGGGGATTGCCTTAATTCTCCTCCGCGTCCAGTAGCACCACGCCTTCAGGAGGGTTGCTGTCGATGGCTCCTACTGTCTCGTGCGGCAGGTAGGGCTCCTCCATGGAGGCGATCTCTTCAGGCGTGAGCTCCAAATCCAGCGCAGCCACGGCATCGTCGAGATGGCGGGCCTTGGTGGCGCCGATAATCGGTGAGGCGACGCCTTTGGCCCACTGCCAGGCGATGGCTACCTGGGCCATGGGTACGCCATGTCGCTCGGCCACTTTTTGCACACGGTCGATGATGGTCAGATCGTTGTCTTCGGCCCGGTCGTATTTGCCGCGCGAGACCTTGTCAGTGGCGCTGCGCAGGGTGTCGGCGGTCCAGGTGGGACGTGTCAGATGGCCGGCAGCCAGAGGGCTGTAGGGCATGAGTGAGACGTCCGTCTTTCTGCAAAAGGGAATCAGGTCCTTCTCGTCCTCCCGGTAGAGCAGGTTGTAGTGGTTCTCCATGGCGCTGAAAGGGGTCCAGCCGTTGTCCTGGGCGACTTTTTGCATGTCCTGAAACTGGCTGGCATACATGGCTGAGGCCCCCAGTGCTCGCACCTTGCCTGCGCTGACCAGGTCGTTCAGCGCTTCCATGGTCTCCTCGATGGGCGTTCCATAGTCAAACCTGTGGATGATATAAAGATCCAGGTAGTCGGTGCCCAGCCGCTTGAGCGTCCCCTCGATCTCCCGATGGATGGCCTTGGAAGAGAGCCGCCCTTCGTTGAAGTAGACCTTGGAAGCGATGACCACCTGATCGCGGCTTGAATGCCTTTTGAGTGCCTTCCCCAGATACTCTTCACTGGTCCCGGCCGAGTAGCCGTTGGCTGTATCGAAAAAGGTGATGCCCAGATCCAGTGCGTGCGCAACGACCGCGTCAGTCCCTTCCTCATCCAATGTCCAGTCATGCATGGTGCCCGGTTTGCCGAAGCTCATGCACCCCACGCAGATCTTCGATATGTTGATGCCTGTCTTGCCCAGTTGTGTGTACTGCATTTGAACCCCCTTGGCCTTCCTTGGTGCAGATGCAATCATGCTAGCAAGTTCGAGTCGGTGGAAGTCTACTTCTTTGGCTTGGGAGCGCACAAGTACTACGCAAAGGGTACTAGGCAAAGGGGCATCCAAGGCATTTTATTGCTTACCATTTATGAGCTGTGACTAGGAATATAAGCAGTACAAGCTTGAATATGAGTGAATGCGGTCTTCATTGATAGCAAGGGTTGGGATTTGGGGTTGAGGCTTACCAAGTCGGATTTGCGCAGCAGCTTTTGAGCAAGCAAAAGCGCGTAGATGCTTTCCTGGACTCCGCTGTTCCCTCTGTCCTTCAGAGCTGATATAGGCAGCATTGCTGACCGACGGCCAGTGGATTCAAAAAATCGAATGTACCACTTTATAGCTTATCGCGATTGGTATGTGCTTTGGCTCTTTCTGTATTTGGAAAACACAATAATATTTGTAATATTTATAGAGGCAATGTCTTCTTATCGCCCTTTGTCAACGACAAGAGTCTTTTATGGTATGTCTGGTTGCTATGATCCGGTACTCTGGAATTGCTGATAAGGATGGTTTGATTCTGCGAGAGCGGTTTGGATCAGCCGGTTCTCAATCTTGAAGTCCTGAGTCTGAGCTGTGGTGAGACCGGATTTCGAATATACCCGCCGTAGGGGTAATGATTGATGTTTATTGACACGTTCATATGCGGTATTCCCTTTTCGTATTCCCTGTCTTTGGAAAATGGACGTGTTCTGAGCATTGCGACTGAGCTGGTTTCCAACTGGACATGCTCTCTTTCTCAGTTGATACAATTAATGAAAAGTTGAAGCTAACCTTTAATGAAGAAGGCTGACGTGGCAAGTGGAAATGATATGAGCTGCGTTGCTTTTTCGCATTTATTGCGTTTCAAGCGCTCGCATTACCCGTATTCCGATAAGTACATTCGCGAGGTGGGCAATTCGCCGGATGTACGTTCAAGAACAGAAAAACAGCATATGGTGCAGTGGTTTGCAGATAACGCAACCTACGGATCAGGTGCCTATTCGCGGCGGAAGCCGAATAACAGCGCGAAAGATTGTTTCAACAAATTGGAGAACGCGGCATCGCTACTGTGGATTGCAGAGGCGGCTGGCGTTGAAGAGCCGATCGTGGCAGCAGCTTTCGATGCTGCAAGGCAGGCAGGAGACTATCGCCGCGCCTGTGGCGCGATTCGGCAGATCATCACCTGGTCCATGATTATCGAATCCTTGTGATGGCATCGGCATAGGTCAAATATAGTTGTTTATCAAGTGTCGTAGTCGCTCAGTTTTCAGTACAAACTGATTGAAGCAAAGATAGGTTTTAAGAGAGGCTTAGAAGGAAAGGTGCAGATGCCCGAGATTATTTGCCCCAAATGCGGAACCGCGTTCACCATCGATGAGGCCGGATACGCCGATATTCTGAAGCAGGTACGTGACAAGGATTTTGACAGGCAGCTTCATGAACGGCTTGAGCAGGCTGAACGCGAGAATAGCAAGATCCGCGAACTGGATCAGGCGCAGGCCGAGCAGACGCTGCAGAAGACCAAAAGCGCAAAGGATGCCCAGATACAGGAGTTGCAGGCAAAGCTGAAGTCCGAGCAAGCCGCTAAGGAACTGGCTGTTTCAGAAGCCTTGAGGAAGGTCGAAAAGGAGAAGGACGATCTGAGCGCCAAGCTGGACAAGGCAGAGTCGGAGAAGCAGCAGGCGCTTGATCTGGCAGAGGCTAATTCCAAGAGTGAGCTGCAGAAGGCGGCAGCGGACAAAGACGCCCAGATCGTCAAATTGCAGAATCGGCTGGATGCTTTTGAGTTGCAGAAGAAGCAGGAGCTTGCTCAGGCTCTGAGTCCGGTGGAGAAGGAGCGGGACGATTTCAAGGGCAGGCTTGAGAGGCTGCAGCTTGAGAAGGAGTCGGAGGAGAGGCTCTCCAAGGAGCAGCTGAAGTCGCAGCTGCAGGCGGTTGCTGCAGATAAGGATTCCGAGATAGCTGAGCTGAAAAGCAGTCTGGACAAGGTCGAGCTGCAGAGCAAGGTCGAGGCCAAGTCGCTCAAGGATCGTTACGAGGTCCAGATCCAGGACCGTGACGATCAGATTGAGCGGCTGCGTGATCTGAAGGCGAAGCTGTCTACCAAGATGGTGGGGGAGACGCTTGAGCAGCATTGCCAGATCGAGTTCAACAAGCTGCGGTCCACGGCCTTTCCTCATGCCTACTTCGAGAAGGACAACGATGCCAGGACGGGCAGCAAGGGCGACTTCATCTTCCGCGACTGGGACGATTCCGGCACGGAGATCGTGTCCATCATGTTCGAAATGAAAAACGAGATGGACACCACCTCCACCAAGCACAAGAACGAGGACTTCTTCAAGGAGCTCGACAAGGACAGGCGAGAGAAGGACTGCGAATATGCCATCATGGTCTCCCTGCTGGAGCCTGACAGCGACCTGTACAACACGGGTATCGTGGATGTCTCTTATCGCTACCCGAAAATGTATGTTGTCCGTCCCCAGTTCTTCATTCCGATAATCACCCTGCTCCGGGATGCCGCCAAGAACTCTCTGCAATACAAGAATGAACTTGAAGAGGAGAGGGCGCAGAACATCGATATAACGCATTTTGAGGAAGAGCTGGACTCCTTCAAGAACGCTTTTGGCCGCAATTACGAAATCGCCTCGAAAAAGTTCAAGAATGCAGTAGAGGAGATCGATAAATCCATCAACCACCTGAACAAGATCAAGGATGCCCTGCTGGGCTCTGAGAACCAGCTTCGTCTGGCCAACAACAAGGCGCAGGACGTGACCATACGAAGACTGACCAGAAACAATGAGACCATGAAGGCCAAGTTCGACGAAGTAAAGAAGTCCAAAGCCATAGGAGCCTGAGAACGTGAATGGTGCAGCCAAGTGAGGAGTTGAATGCAGACAGCTGTCTCTGACTTTTACGGTCGAGTCGTTCAGCTATGACTGGCTGCACCATGTCGGCAACTGTTCTGATCGGCGACAGGCACGCCAAGACAGCAACAAAGGCTCGGAATCCAGATGAATCCGAGCCTTACTGGTAGCGGGGTCAGGATTTGAACCTGAGACCTCTGGGTTATGAGCCCAGCGAGCTACCGAACTGCTCCACCCCGCGTCGGCTGTGCGACACAGCAGTTATCTATGTTACGGATTCCAACGCACTTGTCAAGTCCGTGTGTGGGCAGGCTTTACTTGGGAGATAATGGAGCCATGCCTATCACCATCCCCACCGGATTGCCGGCCAGATCCATCCTGGATTCGGAGCGCATCTTCGCCCTGGAAAGCCACGAGGCGGAGCGCCAGGAGATGCGTCCGCTCAAGCTGGTCATCCTCAACCTGATGCCTACCAAGGTGCAGACCGAGACCCAGCTGCTGCGGCTGATCTCCAAATCGCCGCTTCAGGTGGAGATCGACTTCATGAAGACCTCCACCCATCAGGCCATGCACACCAGCATGGATCACTTGGTCAAGTTCTACGAGAATCTGGACTCATTCCGGGACAACTGCTATGACGGTCTGGTCGTGACGGGCGCCCCGGTGGAGCAGATGGACTTCGAGCAGGTCGACTACTGGGATGAGCTGACCCATATTCTGGACTGGGCATCCACCCATGTTTTCTCCACTATGTACTTGTGCTGGGGGGCCATGGCCGGGCTCTACTACCGCCATGGCATTGCCAAGCGCAACCTGGATCGCAAGGTCTTCGGGGTCTTCCCCCAGTACCTGCAAGACGAGTACTGCTTCATTACCAATGGCTTCGACGAGATCGCCCTGCAGCCCCACTCCCGCTGGGCCGGGGTGGATGAGGACCAGGTGCGGGCCTGCCCGGATCTGCAGGTGCTGACCTGGGGTCCCCAGTCTGGTCCCGGGCTTATCAGCACCCAGGATTTCTCAGAGATCTTCGTGCTGGGCCACTGGGAGTACGACCGTGGCACTTTGGCCCATGAGTACCAGCGCGACATGGCCAAGGGTCTGGACCAGGTGCCTTTCCCGGTCAACTACTACCCCCATGACAATCCCAGACTGGAGCCGGTCTTTTCCTGGCGGGCACATGCCAACCTGCTCTGGCGCAACTGGCTGAACTGGGTATACGAGACCACCCCCTATGACTTGGACCAGGTGCCGACCCTGCGGGCGGCGGGTCGACTAGGCACCGACAGATCCATCAGGCACGCTCCTGGACGCCCACGTGCTGACGGGTATCGTCCCTTGGCTGGTGACGGGTACGGGCTTATTCCTGGAGCTGTTGATAGTTGATGACAATTGAATCTCATTCGTCATCAGCCTGTCTGCACCGCGGGGCGGATTCGACCTTCGGGCACCATCTGTGGCACACTGGATGAATGTATGGTTACCGTGGCTCTTGGTGTGGGCTACACTACCCATACGGTGCAGCCATGAGTCGCATGCGCGCTATAGTGTTCACTGTGTCGTTCAGGAGGCGATAGATGCTAGAGGCAATGGGAAGTGAAGCTTTCAGTCTGGCCATGGCCAAGCCGAGCGAGCTGCCTTCCATCGAAGATTTCCTGCCTCCTGAGATTCTTTTCCAGGGAACGCCCTTTGCCATGAACCGGATCATCCTGATCAGGTTCGTGGCCATGGTCATCATTCTTCTGGTGCTTGGAATCACTGCCGCAAGGGCCAAGCTGATCCCTTCCCGCTGGCAGGGGGCCATTGAGTGGGTCATCGAGTTCATCCGTGACTCGGTCGTCTATGACACCTTGGGCGAAATTCGTGGCAAGCGCTACGTGCCCATGATCACGACCATCTTCTTGACCATCTTGGTCTTCAACCTCTGCGGCATCGTGCCAGGCATGAACATAGCGGCCACGGCCACTATCACCATGCCTCTGGTTTTCGCCATCTGGACTTTCTGCCAGTACATGGCAGCGGGATTCCGTGAGCAGGGCGTCTGGGGCTATTTCAAGTCGGAGCTCTTCCCAGCGGGTGTGCCCTGGCCCCTCTATATCATCCTGACGCCCATCCAGCTTCTGGAGATGGTCATCGTCAAGCCGGCCTCTCTGACCATCCGACTCTTCGCCAACATGATCGCCGGTCATCTGCTGGTGGCGGTTACTCTAGCCTTTACCCAGTTCTACATTGTTGAGGCCAGCAATAAGGTGTTGGCCCTGGCTGGCGTGGGCTGGTTCGTTCTGGGCTTCGCCCTGACGGCCTTTGAAATCTTCGTGGCGGCCCTTCAGGCCTACATCTTCGCCATCCTGACCACGGTTTACATCTCCATGAGTTACCCTGAAGAAGGTTGAGCGAAAAGAACAAGCCGCGGTCGGCGTTTTAAGCGGTCGCAGTCTACATATTCGTTGGTTCCGACCAGTAGACGGGGGTCGGGGCCGAACCACAATACAAGAACCGGCAACGGTGGAGGAAAGGAAAATAAATGGACATCATCACACTTGCTGAGGTCTCCGGCAATCTGAGCATCCTGGGATACGGCATCGCAGCTCTCGGCCCCGCGCTGGGTCTGGGCATCGCCGTCGGCAAGACCGTCGAGAGCATGGCTCGCCAGCCTGAGATCAGCGGACAGCTGCGCACCACCATGTTCATCGGCCTGGCTCTGATCGAGGTGCTGGCCCTGCTGGGATTCGTAGCGCTCTTCATTGCCTGAGCCGTGCGATTCTTGCATGATCCGGCTTCGATAAAGGAAAGGAGGAGCCAATGTATGCTCTAGCGGCAGGCGAAGGGATCAAGCTGTTTATTCCTCCGATTTACGATATCTTCTGGTCGCTGGTCATCCTGGTCATCTTGGCCGTCTTCTTCTATAAGTTCTTCATGCCCAAGTTCCAGGCCATCTTCGATGAGCGCTCGACTAAGATCGAGGGCAACATCCAGAAGGCCGCCAAGGCTCGTGAGGAAGCGGATCAGGCCCGTAAGCAGTATCAGGATCAGCTGAGCAAGGCTCGTGTTGAGGCTTCCCAAATTCGGGATGACGCCCGGGCCGAGGCTTCCAGGATCGTGGCTGATGCCAGGTCCCGCGCCGAGACCGAGGCCAACCAGATCACTGAGAACGCCCAGCGCTCCATCCAGTCCCAGCAGCAGCAGGCGCTGGTCTCGCTCAAGGGCGAGGTGGGTACGCTGGCTACGGCTCTTGCCGGAAAGATCCTGGGCTCGCAGCTTCAGGATGGTGCCGTGCAGTCCTCCATGATCGACTCGATCATCGCGGACCAGGATGGACAGTCCTCGGACAAGCGGCAGGCATGATGACGGATCGGCGAATGACGGGAACGACCGTTCCGCGAAAGGGGAGGTGACATGCGGGGAGAGACTTCGCTGAGCTCCGACAAGGAGACCAGGGCCAAGTATGCTCCTTTGCTCAAGAGCAAGGGGAAAGATGCCCTCCGTGTGGCTACGGAGCTCTATGCTTTCGTGACTCTGCTCGATGCCAACAGGCCTCTGGAGCGTGCACTGACCGATCCCTCCCGTCCGTCAGAGGACAAGTGGCGCGTAATCGACACCATCCTGACTGACAAGGCCGATCCGCTGACTGTGGATATTCTCCATGACCTGGCTGATCGTCAGTGGAGTCGTGTCGTGCACATCGCCAACGCGGCTGAGGACATGGCGGTGGACGCAGCCAGCTATTACACTGATGCTCTCGGCATTACCAACCAGGTGGCCGGAGAATTGGCTGAAATTCATTCGGCTCTGCTTGGCATGCCCCTGGTGCTCTTCCGGCTCTCGGACGAGTACAGTGATTCCACGGCCCGAGCCGATCTGCTCAGGGCGCTCCTGGACGGGCAGCATTTGCATGAGGTCACCGAGCAGATGGCTCTGAACGCCACAATCGATCTGCGCGGACGGCGTTTTCCGGACACCATTGTCTGGCTGGTGGATCGCTTCTCTGAGCACATGGACCAGGTCATGGTCACCGTCACTACGGCGATCTCCATGAAGGACGAGCAGATCAGCCGCCTGCAGGAGGTCTACGGGCGCAAGCTGGGTAAGCCGGTTCACATCAACTCGGTGGTCGACCCCTCAGTACTGGGCGGCATGAAAGTCCAGTACGGCTCGGTCTCCACAGACGGCACGGTGGCCACCCAGCTGAAGCACCTGAACCGGCGGATGGCCGTGGCAGGATGAGCAGGGAGCCTAAAGACTTGAACAAGAACAGAAATAAGGAGTGATCATGGCAGAAATGACCATTGATCCCGCCGTGGTGCGCAAGGCGCTCGACCAGTTCGTCGAGTCTTACAAGCCGACGGACACCCCCACCCAGGAGGTGGGATACGTCCGTACCGCTGGTGACGGCATTGCGCATGTGGAGGGACTGCCTGGTTGCATGGCCAACGAGCTGCTGACCTTTGAGGACGGCACGCTGGGTCTGGCCTTCAACCTGGACGCCCGCGAGATCGGCGTGGTCATCCTGGGCGACTTCGCAGGCGTCGAAGAGGGCCAGGAAGTCCACAGGACCGGCGAGGTGCTTTCGGTGCCCGTCGGCGACGGCTATCTGGGGCGTACGGTCAACCCCCTAGGCGAGCCCATTGACGGGCTGGGCGAAATCAAGAGCGAGGGTCGCAGAATTCTGGAGGCTCAGGCCCCCGACGTCATGCACCGGCATCCCGTCGACGAGCCCCTGGCCACCGGCATCAAGGCCATCGACGCCATGACACCCATCGGCCGCGGTCAGCGCCAGCTGATCATTGGCGACCGGCAGACCGGCAAGACGGCCATCGCCATCGACACCATCATCAATCAGAAGCGCAACTGGGAGTCCGGAGATCCCAAGAAGCAGGTGCGGTGCATCTATGTGGCCATCGGCCAGAAGGGCACCACCATTGCCTCGGTCCGTTCCTCCCTGGAAGAGGCCGGCGCCATGGAGTACACCACCATCGTGGCCTCCCCGGCTTCCGACTCGGCAGGCTTCAAGTACATAGCCCCTTACACCGGTTCGGCCATCGGCCAGCACTGGATGTACGGCGGCAAGCACGTCCTGATCGTCTTCGACGACCTGAGCAAGCAGGCCGAGGCCTACCGGTCAATCTCCCTGCTGCTGCGTCGTCCGCCGGGGCGTGAGGCTTACCCTGGCGACGTCTTCTACCTGCATTCGCGTTTGTTGGAGCGCTGCGCGAAGCTCTCCGATGATCTGGGCGGCGGATCCATGACCGGCCTGCCCATCATCGAGACCAAGGCCAACGACGTCTCGGCTTACATTCCGACCAACGTGATCTCCATCACCGACGGGCAGATCTTCCTGCAGTCCGATCTGTTCAATGCCAACCAGCGTCCTGCCGTGGACGTGGGCATCTCCGTCTCCCGCGTGGGCGGCGCCGCACAGACCAAGGCTCTGAAGAAGGTCTCCTCGACCCTGAAGATCTCCTTGGCTCAGTACCGCTCCCTGCAGTCCTTCGCCATGTTTGCCTCGGATCTGGATTCGGCCTCCAAGGCTCAGCTGACCCGTGGCGCTAGACTGACCGAGTTGCTCAAGCAGCCCCAGTTCACGCCCTACTCCATGGAGAAGCAGGTCGTTTCCGTCTGGGTGGGCACCCATGGCAAGCTGGATGACCTGGACCTGGAGGATGTGCTGCCCTTTGAGTCGGGACTCTTGGACTATCTGGACCACAACACCGACGTCCTCAAGACCATTCGTGACACGGAGGACTTCACCGACGATACGGAAAAGGCCTTGGACAAGGCCGTGGACGAGTTCGCCAAGACTTTCGTGACCCACAAGGGCCAGACCTTGGACGGGCGCAAAGCCGACCAGGAGCAGGAGCAGCCGGTAGCCGTCCAGCAGGAGAAGCTGGTGGCCGATGGCAAGAGCGGCAGCAAGGCCGGGAAGCGGTAGACCATGGCCTCACAACTCGCATTCAAGTCAAGGATCGCCTCCACGTCGGCGCTGGAGAAGATCTTCAATGCCCAGGAGATGATAGCCTCCTCGCATATCGCCAAGGCCAGGACTGTGGCTCTGGAGGCGAAGCCTTACTCCGATGCGATCTTCGATGCAGTTCAGGCTCTGGTGACCCACACGGACGACATTCGCCACCCCATTGTCAGGAAGGACGAGAAGAACCCGCGCGTGGCCGTGCTGGCGCTGACGGCCGACCGTGGCATGGCCGGGGCCTACACCTCCTCGGTCATCCGCGAAACGGAGTCTCTGCTGGCCCGTCTGGACCAGCAGGGCCGACAGCCCCAGCTCTTCGTCTACGGACGTCGGGGCGTCTCCTATTACCGCTACCGCAACCGCAGCATCGTCAAGACCTGGGAGGGCGAAAGCGATCGGCCTGGTGTGGATGTAGCCAGGGAGATCTCCCAGGCACTGCTGGATACGTATATGACTCCAGCGGCCAAGGGCGGCGTCTCTGAGCTCTACATCGTCTTCACTGAATTCATTAACATGGTGGTGCAGAAGGTTCGGGTGCTGCGCATGCTGCCCCTGGAGCTGATCAGG
Source organism: Bifidobacterium sp. ESL0819 (assembly GCF_052606245.1). NCBI lineage: Bacteria > Bacillati > Actinomycetota > Actinomycetes > Bifidobacteriales > Bifidobacteriaceae > Bifidobacterium > Bifidobacterium sp. ESL0819. The sequence continues at coordinate 313,543 of NZ_CP199587.1, read as the reverse complement.
CCTGACCAGGAGCAGCCTGAGGAGGCTATCGATGCCCCCGTGCCGGAGGATGAGCATGGGCCCAAAGGCAACCGCCATGCGGCCATCTACGACTTTGAGCCCAGCTCACAGGAGGTGCTGGATGCCGTTCTGCCCAAGTACATTCAGTCGCGCATCCATGAATGCCTGCTCACGTCGGCTGCCTCGGAGACCGCCAGCAGACAGAATGCCATGCATACCGCCACTGATAACGCCAAAGGGCTGATCGACGACCTGACTCGCGAGCTCAATGCCACTCGTCAGGCGGCCATAACGCAGGAACTTACCGAGATCGTCGGCAGCGCCGATGCGCTCAACAAAGAGGAAGAGTAGGAACGCCAATGGTTGCACAGCAAGAACAGCCGACCACAGCGAGCCGCAAGCCGGATTCGGCCTCCAAGGGGCGCGTCACCCGAGTCCAGGGTTCGGTCATCGATGTGGAGTTCCCGGCAGGTCACCTGCCGGACATCTACAATGCCCTGACCGTGAATCTGAGCAAGTCCTCGAATACCGAGGGCGAGTCGCTGACCACCATCATGCTGGAGGTGGAGCAGCATCTGGGCGATTCCACGGTCCGCACCGTGGCCCTGAAGCCCACCGACGGCCTGGTCCGCGGCGCCACTGTCACCGATACGGGCGGGCCTATCATGGTGCCCGTGGGCGACGTGACCAAGGGACACGTCTTTGACGTGGCCGGCAACATCCTCAACAAGAAGGAGGGTGAGCAGGTCAAGGTCACCGAGCGGTGGCCCATCCATCGGAATCCACCTGCCTTCGATCAACTGGAATCCAAGACCCAGATGTTCGAAACCGGCATCAAGGTCATCGACCTGCTGACCCCCTACGTGGAGGGCGGCAAGATCGGCCTGTTCGGCGGCGCAGGCGTGGGCAAGACCGTGCTCATTCAGGAGATGATCCAGCGCGTGGCGCAGAACCACGGCGGCGTTTCCGTCTTCGCAGGCGTGGGCGAACGCACCCGTGAGGGCAACGATCTGATCGGGGAGATGGACGATGCCGGGGTGCTGGAGAAGACTGCACTGGTCTTCGGCCAGATGGACGAGCCCCCGGGGACCCGTCTGCGCGTCCCTCTGACCGCCCTGACCATGTCGGAGTACTTCCGTGATGTGGAGAACCAGGATGTGCTGCTCTTCATCGACAACATCTTCCGGTTCACCCAGGCCGGCTCCGAGGTTTCCACCCTGCTGGGCCGCATGCCCTCGGCCGTGGGCTACCAGCCCAACCTGGCAGACGAGATGGGCGCTCTGCAGGAGAGGATCACCTCCACCAGGGGCCACTCCATTACCTCCCTGCAGGCCATCTACGTGCCAGCGGACGACTACACCGACCCGGCCCCTGCGACCACCTTCGCCCACTTGGACGCCACGACTGAGCTCAGCCGTGACATCGCTTCCCAAGGCATCTACCCGGCTGTGGATCCACTGGCATCCACCTCCAGGATTCTGGATCCGCGCTATGTGGGGCAGGCCCATTATGACTGCGCCAACCGAGTCAAGGCTATTCTGCAGAGGAACAAGGAGCTCCAGGACATCATCGCTCTGATCGGCATCGACGAGCTGGGCGAGGAGGACAAGACCACTGTCAACCGCGCCCGCAAGATCGAGCAGTTCCTGGGCCAAAACTTCTACGTGGCCGAGAAATTCACCGGCCGCAAGGGTTCCTACGTGCCTGCGGACGAGACCATCGAGGCCTTCACCCGCATCTGCGATGGCGCCTACGACGACGTGCCCGAGCAGGCATTCTCCGGCATCGGCGGCATCGACGACCTTGAGCACAAGTGGCACGATATGCAGAAGGAATACCGGTAGTCATGGCGGACACGGGCAAGGCCTCCATGCAGGTCAACATCGTCTCGGCAGACAGGCCCATTTGGTCGGGTCAGGCGCGGTCGGTCACCGTGCCCGGCACCCAAGGGTCCATGGGCATCATGTCTGACCATGAGCCGGTGCTGACCCTGCTGCAGGAGGGCAATATCCGGGTTCAGGCCACTGATGGCGGTCGTCAGTCCTTCCATGTGGACGGCGGATTCGCCTCCTTCGACAGCAACAAGCTGACTGTGGCCGTGGACCACTACCTGGAGGATGCTGCTCAGGGACAACGCTCCTGACTTCTTTCCTTTCCGCCCGGCTGGTGCTCCTGCATCGGCCGGGCTTTTTCTTCTTCGCCCGGAACGGCGACTGATATATTGGCATCTGTGCGAATCATTGTTGCCGACTGCTCCGCCGAATATTCCGGGCGTCTCAATGCCAGCCTGCCGCCGGCCAGACGCGTCCTGCTGATCAAGGCCGACATGAGCTGTCTGATCTTTTCTGAGCTGGGTTCCTACAAACCCCTGAACTGGATGTGCGCCCCCTGCACCATCAGGGAGATCGAACCCGAGGAGACAGGCAAAGACGGCGCAGGCATCAAGGCTGATTCCGTGGCTGGGGCCGAGCCGGACGAGGTCGTCGAAGCCGCTGCGCCCGATGCGCTGATCGCCCAGGAGCAGGAGCAGAATCAGGACCAGTGTCGGCCTGTTCGTAAGGTTCTGCGCGTTTCGGCCGTGAAATCCAGCGATGTGCTCACCATCAGGCTCTATCAGATCTATGCCGACGACAGCTATGACCTGGGGACGGATCCGGGGTTGGTCAAGGACGGTGTGGAAGCACATCTGCAGCGTTACCTGGCCGAACAGATCGACCGCATCGGCCCGGGAGCCACGCTGGTGCGCCGGGAGTACCCCACGCCCATCGGCCCAGTAGACATCATGGCCGTGGACGGCCAGGGGCAGCATGTGGCCATCGAGATCAAGCGGCATGGCGGCATCGACGGTGTGGAACAGCTGACCCGCTACTGCCGGCTGCTCAACCGCGATCCTCTGCTGGCTCCTGTCCGTGGGATTTTCGCCGCCCAGACCATCACCCCCCAGGCCAGAGTTCTCGCAGAGGACAGGGGATTCGAGTGCCTGATACTGGACTATGAGGCCATGAAGGGTGTCGACAGTAACGAACTGACCCTCTTCTGAGGGGGGGGGTTCCTGTCGTGGATGGCAAGTATGTCATGCATCTCACATAGATCCTTCCTTGGCTGGTCAAGACCTCAAAGGCTACTAGATGTTGGGGTTTATGGCCTGACACGCCACTACGGATGGTATTGTGCTGGCGCCTAGGAATGTGTAGAGTGCAAACATCAGGTCCTAAGCAGACGGCTATAGAGCTTGGGATGTCATTGGCTATATCTAAGGGAGATGCGGACATGTCCATTACGGTCTACACCAAGGCGCACTGTCCCCAGTGTGATGCCACCAAGCGTCAGCTGACCAAGCAGGGGCTGGAGTTCGAGCAGGTGGATTTGACCGAGGATCAGACCTTGATCGACCGGTTCATCGCCCAGGGATTCAAGCAGACCCCCATCGTAGTCACTGACCAGGAGACGTGGAGCGGGTATCGCCCCGATCTGATCAGGAAGGCAGCACAGAGCGCCAAGGTCTTCGCCTGATCAAAGGACTCGGAGCCCGGTTCACGAATATGTGGACCGGGCTTTTTTGATAGCTTGGTGAGCTGTCGGGCTGATAAATGTCAGGTTGGCAGGTAATTAACTGAATATTGTTCTGCAAGTGCCTGGTGAATCGGCATTCCTTGGTTCGGCACTGCTTGGTTGATGGGCTCAGCATGATTATGGATGGCCGTCCAGGCACCCGTGAGAGCGGATGATAACGCGGTATCCGGTATTCGTATATCGAAAAGCAGAGGAAAGCAGCTCGCATTCTCTAGGATTGTCGATTGTATGCCTCAGACGGTGGCCTAGTTATTCGGGTTATTCGGCAATCGTGCGGGGGAGGGACGGACAGCGGCAGTCAGCGGGAAGAGTGCGGGAAGCAGTGAAGAGGAGACGATGAACAGGACGCAAACGAGTAAGGGGGCGAGGGCATGAATTGGACCTTCATGGCGCAGAATCTGCACTTTTTCGTCAATGCGGCCTATGTAACGGTCTTCATCTCCTTCTTCGGCGTGGTGTTTTCCATGCTGTTCGGACTGGTCTGCGCCGGGCTGGAGGTCTTCAGGATCCCTTTGCTCTCGCAGGTGGCCAGGGTATACATCGAGCTGTCAAGAAACACCCCGCTCCTGGTGCAGCTCTACTTCCTCTACTTCGGGTTGCCTAAGCTTGGGGTCAACTGGAGCGCTCAGACCTGCGCCATCGTAGGGCTGGCCTTCCTGGGCGGCTCCTACATGGCCGAAGCCATGCGTGGCGGACTGGAAGCGGTGCCTCGGGTGCAGATCGAGTCAGCCCGCGTCCTGGGATTCACACGAGGCCAGACCCTGTCAAGGATCGTGCTGCCCCAGGCCCTGAGTAGCGCCATACCGGGCGTGGTGGCCAACATCATCTTCCTGGTTAAGGAATCCTCGGTGGTCTCAGCCATCGCTCTGGCCGACGTCATGTATGTCACCAAGGACCTGATGGGTACCTCCTACGACACCTACGAGTCGTTGACTCTGCTCATCGTCACATATCTGGTCATCCTGCTGCCCATCTCCGTCATCGGGACCGTTCTTGAGCGGAGGTTCGACTATGCACGGCGTTGATGTGCTTTTCCAGCCAGGGGTCATGCCCAGACTCTTCCAGGGGCTCTGGGTGACCGTCTGGATAGCCGGCGTCTCGGTCCTGCTCTCCCTGCCCTTGGGGTTGGTGACCGGATGGCTGATGACCCTGCGCAACCGTCTGATTCGCTTCCTGATGAGGATCTACCTGGACTTCATCCGCATCATGCCCCAGCTGGCTCTGCTCTTCATCGCCTTCTACGGGCTGTCCAGGGCATGGAACCTGAATCTTGACGCCACCGGCGCCTGCCTGCTGGTTTTTGTGCTCTGGGGCGGAGCAGAGCTGGGCGACCTGGTTCGAGGGGCTCTGGAGTCCATCCCCCGCACGCAGATGGAGTCGGCCTACGTGCTGGGACTAGGGTCCTGGCAGACCTTCTCCAGGATCATCCTTCCGCAGGCCCTGCGCCGACTGCTGCCGGCGAGTGTCAACCTGGCCACCAGGATCGTCAAGACCACCTCCCTGGCCGCCCTGCTGGGGGTCATTGAAGTCATCAAGGTCGGCCAGCAGATCATCGATGCCAACCGATTCGCTTATCCGCAGGCGACCCTGTGGATCTACGGGGTGATCTTCTTTATGTATTTCTTCATCTGCTGGCCCCTGTCTTTGGCGGCCCGGCATCTGGAAAAGAGGTGGGCTCATGACTGAGGGGCAAACGACGGCGAACCGGCAACAGGATGACCAGGAGGAACGGGCGGTGCTGACCGTGGAGCATCTGGTCAAGCAGTATCCGCAGGCGCAGAGCCCTGTGCTCAATGACATCTCCTTCCAGGTGCCCAAGGGCAAGGTCTTTGTGGTCCTGGGCCCATCGGGCTCAGGCAAGTCCACCCTGCTGCGGACCATAGCCGGGCTGGAGCCCATACAGGGCGGCCGCATCCTTCTGGACGGTCAGGTGGTGGAGACCGGTCACCCCCTGGGCAAGCGCAGCGGAGGTCCTGGCGGCCTTATGTCGGGCAGTCGCAGCTCCGACTTGCGCACCAGGATCGGCATGGTCTTTCAGAGCTACGACCTCTTCCCCAACAGGACCGTTCTGGACAACGTGACCCTGGCGCCCGTCCTGGTCCAGAAGCGCAAGCGGGACCAGGCACGTCAGGAGGCTCTGGAGCTGCTGGACCGAGTGGGTCTGGCCGACCGCAGGGATGCCTGGCCCAGCCAGCTCTCTGGCGGCCAACGGCAGAGGGTGGCCATTTGCCGGGCGCTCATCCTCCATCCCGAGATCATGCTCTTCGACGAGGTGACCGCTGCTCTGGATCCGGAGATGGTTCGCGAGGTCCTCCAGGTCATTCTGGAGCTGGCCGACCAGGGGCTGACTATGATGATCGTCACCCACGAGATGGCCTTTGCCAGGGGTATAGCCGACCACATCGTCCTCCTGGATGGAGGCTCTCTGGTCGAACAGTCCGACGATCCGGAGGCCTTCTTCACCCACCCGGCCACTGACCGGGCGCAACGCTTCCTGTCCACCTTCACCTATGAGCGCAGGCGGGATCAGGACCAGGATCTGAAGTCCCGATGAGGACTTCGCATATTCGTCCGGCGGCCTTCGCCGGAACCGCCCCAGGGGCGGCCATAGGAAAAAGAACAGGAAAAGAGGGATCATGACCGCAAGGGTAGTGAACCGATTGATACGGGCGACGCTGGCCGCAGGGGCGACGATCGCGATGATGGCTTCCATGGCTGCCTGCGGCCCTTCGGCCGCCACCCCCAGTGACGCTGGAAGCGGTTCGGGCAGCAGCTCCGGCTCCACAGCAGCATCCGGGTCTGCACGCACTCCGGAGCAGATCACTAAGTCCGGCAAGCTCAGGGTGGCGGTCTTCACCGACAAGGCCCCCTTCGGCTACGTGGACAAGGACGGCAGGAACCAGGGCTACGATGTGGTCCTGGCCGAGCGACTGGCCAAGGACCTGGGCGTCAAGCCCGAATACACTTCGGTGGACCCGGCCGCTCGCGTGGATGTGCTGTCAAGCAACAAGGTGGACGTGGTCCTGGCCAATTTCACCGTTACTGATGATCGCGCTCGCAAGGTGGACTTCGCCAAGCCCTATATGAAGGTCTACCTGGGCGTGGTCTCCCCGGATTCGGCGCCGATCAAAGACGTGAAGGAGCTGAATGGCAAGACTCTGATCATCGCCAAGGGGACTACGGCTGAGCCCTATTTCGAGCAGCACTATCCGGAAGTCAAGCTGCAGAAGTACGACCAGTACGCCGATGCCTACAACGCCCTGCTGGACCATCGCGGCGATGCCATGAGCACCGACAACACCGAGGTGCTGGCCTGGGCCAAGGCCAACAAGGGCTTCTCGGTCGGCATCACCAAGCTTGGGGACGAGGCGGTCATCGCTCCGGCTGTGCGCAAGGGGAATAAGCCCTTGCTGGACTACATCAATAAGGAGCTGGAGAAACTGGGCCAGGAGCGGTTCTTCCATGAGGATTACCGCAAGACCCTTGAGCCGGTCTACGGCAGCGCAGCCAACCCCGACGAGATTGTGGTCGAGGGCGGCAAGGACTGACCTGGCCGTCTGGTTTATGACAGGGCCCGCTCCCATCCGAATGCGACTGGATGGGAGCGGGCCCTGTCTGTCTGAGTTAGTGGATTGACTGGTCAGTAGGCGGCCAGGATGTCGACCACGAAGATCAGGGTCGAATTGGCCGGGATGCTCTGCTGCTTCTGGCTGCCATAGCCCAGGTCGGGCGGAATGACCAGAAGGACCTGGGAGCCCACCGTCTGGCCGGCCAGACCTTGCTGCCAGCCTTTGATCACTTGGTCCAGACTGAAGTCGCTGGCCTGACCCCGGTCCCAGGAGGAGTCGAACTGCTTGCCGTCGGAGGCCAGCCAGCCGGTGTAGTTGGCGCTGACGCTCTGATGCTGGCCGACCTTGGCTCCGCTGCCCTTGATCAGGGGCTGGACCACCAGCCCTCCCTTGGGTTGGTAGCTGTTGAGATCCAGGGAGGGCTTGCCCTTGTCGTCCAGACTGATCTTGGGCAGGTCGCTCGGCAGGTTGGTCACCTTCTGGCCCTGGGCGCGGGTCAGGTTCCTGGACCGGGAGACGAAGGTCAGGGCCATGATATAGGAGTCGGTTGCCTGGCTGCTGCCGGAGCCTGACTCTTCGATGCCTACGGCCACGGTGGAGTTGACCTTAAGGCCCTTGAAGGTGTCATAGAATGCCGGGATAGATTTCCTGCTGATGACAATGGAGCACTCCGGGCTGCTCTTGTCCCAGGTGGAGTTGATCACCTTGCCGGTCTTGGCATCCAAGGCCAGGCTTCTTGCGCATACGCGATCCCCGTCGCGGATGACCTCGCCGTCGCCCTCCTGGATGACTTGATGGGTCTGGTTCTTGACCTTGAAGGGGGTCTTGAAGCTGATGTCGGGCTTGCTGCCAAGTTTGCCTTTGGCTGATACGCCCTGCATGGTGTCGCCCGAGTGGCCGCCCCCGTCAGATCTCCCGCCGCAGGCCGACAGCCCAAGACATAGAGCCAGAGCGGTCATGATGCTCAGCAGACGTTTGCTGCCTGATTTCCTTGCGATGATGCTCATAGAAGACCAGTTTAGGGCTTATGGGTGATTTCCCTGTGCTAGCAACCAGATATTAGGGAGCCGAAGGTAGAATGTCGATACTATGAAGCAAGTACCCGAAGGAACCTATGAGATGACGCGGCCTGACAAGCCTTCGCGCCATAGCACCATCATGCGCGGCATCGTCACCCCCATCTTCGGCCTGCTGGCTGTAGCGTCCATTGTGCTGGGTATTCTCAACGCCACGGTCTGGAAGCCTTCGGCTCATGTGGATGCGCATGCGCGCACGAACGCCGCCTATGCAGTGACCGATCCAGGTGTGCTTCCCCTGGTGGACAGCAGAGTGACCATGCGTGTGGATGCGGTGCCGACTGGGAATTCCGGGTCCGCGGATGGCAAATCACAGAAGCCCACCGTCTGCATGGCTCTGACTACGGCAAAGGATGCATCTGGCTGGACGGCCGGACATGGCGTGGCTCGGGTGCGCGGTCTGGATAATTGGCAGACCCTGTCCGTCGGCAAGGACACCAGCCCCGGCAAGGCCGTCAAAAATGATCAGGGAGTGGCATTTAAGGATTCTGATATGTGGAAACGGGTCACCTGTGAAGAGAGCGGCGTGTCCATGTCCCTGAAAACCGACGATCCGCAGGCCGTTCTGCTGGTGGCGGCTCCTCAGGGTCATTCCCTGGGGCTGGAGATGCTCTGGCAGCGGGACAAGCTGCCCAACTTCGCCATGCCTTTCTACTTCGCCGGTGGGCTGCTGGCCCTGCTGGCCGTTCTTTCGGCCACGGTATTCGCCATGGATCCGGCCAAACGCCGCAAGCAGGCCGAACCTGAACAGGAGGCTAAGGAATCTCCCGAGATCAGTGTGGCCCAGGCGCTGCGCAAGGCCATTCTGCCTAATCTGGGGCAGTGGCGCTACTCAGCTTCAGGTCGGCGTCACGCTCGTGGCCAAGAGCGGCAGGGAGATCCGGAATCCCCGCTCAAGTCGCCGACGGTGATCGATCCGCGCAACAGGAACCTGGTCGCCGATCGCCAGGAGAATGGCGGCGGCCGCACTGTCAGCGGCGATCGGGGAGCCGACGATGCGTCATCCACTGCGGTCATCAGCGACCAGGAGATGGCTTCCTACTTGGCCAGGTTGGCTCACGAGGAGGAGGAAGACCGATGAGCGGGAACAAGCAGATGAACAGGGTGGGGGTTGCAGCGGCGCTGGCCTTGTCTCTTGCCCTTCTGCCCGGGTTGTCCGGCTGCGAAGGGCAGGTTCCCCAGGCCCGCCAAGCCGAGCTTCAGAGCACCGCGACCACCGCTCCTGCGCCCAACCTGACTCCGGCCCAGGAGGCCCGTATCCGTAAGAGCATCGGGGCAGTTCTGGATCAGGCGAACGCGTCCAAGGACCCAGCCGGGCTGGCCCAGCGAGTCAGCGGCCCTCAGCTGGAGATACGCACCAGCGAGCTGACCATCGCTCAGGCCACAGGGCAGCTGGACCCCAAGACGACCATTCCTGCCACCATCGCTCAGACGGTCATCCCCGGTGATCCAGGCTGGCCGCGCTCGGTTTTCTCGATTACCACCACAACACAGGATCAGCAGTCCAAGCGCCTCTTGGTTCTGGACCAGGAGTCCGCCCATGAGAATTACAAGCTCTGGGGGGTGGCCCGACTCTTCCAAGGAGCTCAGTTGCCTAAGTTCCCGGTGGCCACCATCGGCGCCAGGATGGGACAGGGCGACGATCAGGGGCTCAAGGCTACGCCAGTGGAGGCCGTGCGCCGCTATGCCGACCTTTTACAGAACCCCCAGAGCAGCAAGTATGCCAAGGAGTTCGCCCAGGATGACTTCCGCACTTCTCTTGGCACGCTGACTCAGGTGGTTCAGCAGGGAATCGAGGCCAACAAGGGCAGTCAGTCGCAGACCTTCGCTCCGGCACAGGGGCAACTGCGGGTCATGCACTCTTCCGATGGGGGAGACCTGATCGTGGCTCGCATCGATTCTGTCTGGACTCGGCAGGCGGGTGAAGGCCGTGAGTCCTCGCCGGCCTCGGATGCCGAGACGGCCCTATTCGGGCAGGGCAAGCCCACCAGCACCATGAAGGTCACCTATGTCAACGTGATCGCCCTCTACGTGCCTTCGGCAGACTCGCATGAGCCCATCAGGGCTGTGGGTGCCGAGCGTGAGCCCATCAAGGTGGAAGCAGTCTGAGTGGCGGGATTGCGCTAGGTGAACGCCCGCGCCTCGGACTAGATTGGCTTCCAGGAGTATGCAATCCAGAGCGGGCCGAAGCTGCAGTCGGCAACCGCATGGTTAAGGAGGACTGACATGGCGAACAAGGACGGGCAGGGACAGCCGGGCCTCTCTCTGGCAGGAGCGGTCGACCTGGGCGCGCTCAAACACCAGGTCGATGCCGAGCCAGGCCAGCAGGGCGGTGCGCCCGCTGCAGGCGGCTATGTGATCGATACCACAGAATCCAGCTTCCAGGCTATGGTCCAGACCTCAGCCACCTTCCCTATTCTGATCCTGCTTTGGGTGCCCACCGACGACCGACTCTTCCCCCTGGCTACCCGTTTGGCCCAAGCCGTCAAAGGTCAGGAGGGGCGCATTCAGCTCTCCCGCATCGACATTGCATCTTATCCGCAGATCGCCCAGACCTTCCAGGTGCAGGGAGCTCCGGCCCTGTTTGCCCTGCTGGCCGGCCGGCCCATGCCAATCCTGCAGGGGCTGCCCACCGATGAGGAGTTGAACCAGATCACCGAGCAGCTCATTCCCCAGGTGGTCCAGATGGCGCAGAAGGCCGGCATCACTGGGAGCGCCCCCTACCAGGAGACCAACGATCCGCAGGAGGACGACCAGGCTGGCCAGGCAGCGGCTGATGCTGTTCCACCTGCCCATCAGGAGGCCCACCGACTGGCCCAAGAGGGCGACTACGCAGCTGCAGCCGAGGCTTACGGCAAAGTGGTCCAGGCTGATTCGACTGACGATCTGGCCAAGCGTGAACAGGCCAAGTGCCTGCTGATGGCCCGTTCAGCCCAAGCCGATGTCCGCAAGGTCCGTCAGGCGGCTGCCGATGCTCCTGACGATCTGCAGGCCCAGTTGGATGTGGCTGACGTGGACATGATCGGCGGCCAGATCCAGGATGCTTTTGATCGCCTGTTGGACTTTCTGGCCGGGCACCGGGATCAGACCGATCCTATCCGCCGTCGTCTGCTGGAGTACTTCGTCATTCCTGAACCGACGGATCCTCGGCTGGCCAAGGCCCGTCGCCGTCTGTCCACGTTGTTGTACTGATCAGTTGCCGACGTTGGCCGGTTTCTGAGTCAGGACTCGCGGTTCCCGTCAAAGTTGGTCAGGAAGCGCGGCCCTTCGGCTTTGAGTTCCTGGTCGAAGTCTGCCGCCCATTCGCCAAAGGGGTGGTCGGCCAGCCCGTCGTTGGAAAATCGAGCGTCGTCCGTGATCTCCGTGGCGCAGAAATCAGGGATGGTCAGGTCAGTCACTGGCCCGGTCCGCTCCACTTCCGCCACCACCAGGGGAGCGTTGCCGTCCCCGAAGACATCCAGGTTCCACCAGTCCTCGTCCAGCCAGACTCCATATCGGTTCTTGACGATGGGAATGCCGCCGCGCAGGATCAGTTCCAGGGCGATTCCCGGATCGATGGCTCGTTCGGCTTCGTAGCGGGTGCCGCCGACGGAGGGACCCTTGGCTGTCATGGAGGCGGCATCGAAATGATCGCCTTCCTCAAGCAGAGTGTGCAGGGCATCGGTTCGGGCCGTCATGGGCACCACCGGGTTCACCTGGCCCTGCAGACGCACCCTAAGGGCGAAGTTGTCCTCATGAACGTAGTAGCTCTGCACGATCAGGGTCGGCCGGCTCTCCCCGAGCAGCTCCCGAGGAAGGTTTCGGCAAAAGAATCTGCGCTCGAATTCGAAATCGTCCTCGTCCTCATCAATGGCCATGTATCCCATGGTACGGTAGGCCGGGCGCGGCCACCATTCACTGTCCAAAGCACACCTTAGAGTCCAAGTATGTGAAGGTCGCTTGTGATGGCCGGGTGAAGGAACTACTGTGTGAATTATCCCGAGAGAAGATCATCCGGGAATGTTGGCGGCTTCGTGCCACCGCATGAGGATGCAATGGCGCAACCGGGGCGGTGACACGAGGCCTTGCCATCACAATACCTATCAGGTACGCGCAATTTTACGGTAACACGCCGAAAATGGCAGGAGCTAGGCCAACACGTCAGGACGCGCATGGGTGCGAAAATGCGCAAAGTGTCCTAGTATGGTTTCTGTTGTCCACTGGAAAGTGGCTGTCGGGTTCGTAGCTCAGCGGATAGAGCGTCTGTCTCCGGAACAGAAGGTCGAGGGTTCGAATCCCTTCGAGCCCACCAAAACAAACCTCTGTGAGCACCAAGCACGTAGGGGGTTTCTTTGAGATGATTTTCCCTTTCGCAATGCCACTCATCAAGTCAGGTGAATAATCAAATGCGTGCGCCATATGTGTGGTGAATCACTAAGCTTTTGAGGAATATGGCCCCTGGCCCGCTTGTATCCTCGTTTTCAGGTGCCATAGTGAAAGGGTAAGACCGAACGTCGGGGAGGACAGACGTTTCCGTGTTGTGGCGGAGCCTCCTTTCCGCGGTGAAGCAAAGGAGATCACATGGCCAATCGAATCAATGCTGGGGATGCCGTCCTTCACGTCCTGGAGCAGTGGGGGGTGCCGCGCATCTACGGTCTGCCCGGCGGCTCCTTCGACTCCATGATGAATGCCATCCACAACGAGCGCGAGCGCATCGACTTCATCCAGGTCCGTCATGAGGAGGCCGGAGCCCTGGCTGCCGCCGGAGAGGCCAAGCTGACCGGCCGGATCGGTGTATGCTTCGGCTCGTCGGGCCCCGGGGCGGTCCACCTGCTCAACGGCCTCTACGATGCTCGTGAGGACGGCGTGCCGGTGCTGGCTCTGGTGGGCGAGGTGCCCCAGGCCTTTATGAACATCGACTTCTTCCAGGCCATGGACGAGGTGCCAATCTTTACCGATGTGGCCGTATTCGCCCGGGCCGCCACTAATGCCCAAGGGCTGCCGGCCCTGGTGGACGAGGCCATTCGCCGGGCCTACGCCAACCATGGGGTCTCCGTGGTCATTATTCCCAAGGACCTGGCCTGGGCCGAGATTGACGACCGCCCAGTGGCATCTGCGGCCAACTTCCGCAAGCCGGAGCCTCTGAAGCCTGCGGCTGACCAGGTGAGCAAGGCAGTGGAGATCATTCAGTCCGCCAAAGCGCCGCTGCTGTACTTCGGCCAGGGCGCTGCCGGAGCCCGCGATGAGCTGGTCGCCATGTCCCAGCGCTTCAAGATGCCCATGGTCTCCACTTTCCCGGCCAAGGGGATCGTGGAGGACACCTATCCTGCCTACCTGCAGTCGGCCGGACGTGTAGCCACCAAGACCGCCACGGAGGCCATCTATACTTCGGATCTGACAGTCTGGGTGGGTTCGGACAACCCCTTCGGGTCCATGTTCGTCACTCCCAACACCAAGGTCATTCAGATCGATCTGGATCCGGTCAAGCTGGGCAAGCGCTTCCAGGCCAATGTGGTCTTGGCCATCCAGGCCGATGCCCGCGAGGCCCTCAAGGCGATAACCGCCGCTGGTCAGGACCAGGAGGAGTCCGTCTTCTACAGGGCCTGCCTGCGCAGCAAGGAGAACTGGGATCAGTGGCTGGCCTCCTTCGCCGAGGACACTCGCACGCCTCTGAGGCCCGAGCCCGTCTACCACATCATCGATCAGCAGCTTGAGGACAATGACATCGTTATTCCAGACGTGGGCAATGTGGATATCGATTTCCTGCGTCTGCTGCATCTGAAGCCTACCAACCGCTGGACCGTTTCTGGCAAGCATGCCACCATGGGCTACGCCGTGCCGGCCGCATTGGCCGCCAAGCTGGAGCATCCGGAATCGACCGTCTACTCCCTGAGCGGAGACGGCGGATTCGCCATGCTCGGCGAGGAGGTGATGGCACAGCTCAAGTACCATGCCCCAGTCATCAACGTGGTCTTCTCCAACCGCTCCCTGGGCTACATCGAGGCCGAGCAGCGCGATGACAGCCATCAGCCTCTGAGCGGAGTGGACCTGCCCGACACTGACTGGGCCAAGATCGGCGAGGGCATGGGTGCCTTGGGCTTCACCGTGCGCACGGTGGCCGATGCCCGCCACGCCTTCTCCGAGGCCCGCAAGGCCGACAGGTCTTCGGTCATCGACATCAAGCTGACAGGAGCCAGTCCTCTGGATACTCGCTACATGCGGTTCCCGGAGACCTGCTCGGATCCGGACCAGGTCAAGAACTTCGTCAAGACCTACGAGGCCGGCGATCTGCGCTCGCTAGCCTACTGGATGGGCCAGGAGGCTAGCAAGGGCTGAGACTGGTACCGCTTCTGCCGGACGGACACTCCTATAGTGGACGGTGTCCGCCCGGGGCTTCGGCCCGGCGTGGGTGCGGCGGACCTGAGGAAAGGACGAATCCATGGAAGATGGACCGGAAGAGATCGGCACGCCATATGCGCCCCAGGCCTTGGGGGCCTACAGCCAGGCCGTGAAGGCCGGGGGCTTTGTCTTCGTCTCCGGACAGCTGGGCATAGACCCGGATACTGGCGATCTTGTGGATGGCACTGCGGCTGACCAGGCCACTCAGGCCCTGAAGAACATCAAGAGCATTCTGGATGCAGCTGGAACCGGTATGGAGAAGGTGGTCAAGGCCACTATTCTTATGCGGCGGGTGGAGGATTTCACCCAGGTAGATCAGGCCTACTCCCAGGTTTTCATTGGCTCTGTGCGGCCGGCCCGCGTGGCTTTTGGCGGTGCGGACATCCCCAAGGGGGCTCTGGTCGAGATTGAGGTTGTGGCACTGGCCTGAGACAGGCCGGTTGCTGGTCCCCGCCGTCGCTAGACTTGAGGGCATGAGTCCTGAAGCACTTGCCCGTATCATCTCTTCGACCGCTGTTCAGATGGCCCAGTCAGGCCACCTGGGAAGCCTGGAGCCCGGCATGGTTCCTGATGACGACCATCTGGCGGTCATGCGTCCCAAGGACCGTTCACACGGGGACTGGTCCACCAACATCGCCATGCAGTTGGCCAAGAAGGCCGGCATGAGGCCTGCCGAGCTGGGCCAGACCTTGGCTGAGGCTCTGCGAAAGGTCGATGGAATCGCGCAGGTGGATGTGGCAGGTCCTGGCTTCATCAATATCGCCTTGGACTCGGCCTCGGCGGCTGCCGTTGTCGATGCCGTCCTGAAAGCGGGATCCTCTTTCGGAAGCAATGATCACCTAAGCGGGCGCACGCTCAATCTGGAATTCGTCTCGGCCAATCCCACGGGCCCCATCCATATCGGCGGCACGCGCTGGGCGGCCGTGGGCGATTCCATGGCCCGTGTCCTGGAGGCCAACGGCGCCAAGGTGGTCAGGGAGTACTACTTCAATGATCATGGCACGCAGATTGACCGCTTCTCCCGCTCGCTGGTAGCGGCGGCGCACGGCGAGCCCGTGCCCGCTGACGGCTACAAGGGCTCCTATATTGATGAGATCGCCTCGCGGGTGGTCAAGGAAGCCGCCGACGAGGGGCAGGACATCCTGGCCATGCCCAGGGTGCGCGACGAGGACGGCGCCGAGGGTGACAGCCCCCAGCGCGAGGCCTTCCGCACCCGGGCCGTGCCCATGATGTTCGCAGAGATTCAGCAGTCCATGCGTGACTTCCGGGTCAATTTCGATGTCTGGTTCCATGAGAACAGTCTGTATGAGTCCGGCCAGGTGGACCGGGCCATTGAGGAGCTGCGGGCCAAGGGCGACATCTTCGAGAAGGACGGGGCTACCTGGTTCCGCTCCACCACCTACGGCGACGACAAGGACCGGGTGATCATCAAATCCGACGGTCACGCAGCCTACGTGGCGGCAGACATCGCCTACTACCTGAACAAGAGACGCAGGGCCAAGGACCCCTGCGACGAGGCCATCTATATGCTGGGCGCCGACCATCACGGCTACATCGGCCGGATGATGGCCATCTGTGCGGCCTTCGGGGATACTCCCGGGGTGAACATGCAGATCCTGATCGGCCAGCTGGTCAATGTCATCAAGGATGGCCAGGCCGTGCGCATGAGCAAGCGGGCAGGCAACGTGGTCACCATTGACGATCTGGTGGATGCCGTAGGCGTGGACGCTGCCCGGTACTCCCTGGCCCGCACCGACTACAACCAGAGCGTGGACATCGACCTGGACCTGCTGGCCTCGCATACCAACGACAATCCCGTCTACTACGTGCAGTACGCGCACGCCCGTTCTAAAAACGTGGATCGAAACGCAGCCCAGGCAGGTATCGACCGTTCCGGAGCTGATCTGTCCCTGCTGGACACTGCTGCTGACAACGATATTCTGGGCGTTCTGGCCCTCTACCCCAATGTGGTTCAGACTGCCGGCGACCAGAAGGCCCCACACCGGGTGGCCCACTACCTGGAGCAGCTAGCCGGGGTCTATCACCGCTGGTACAACCTGGAGCGCGTGGTGCCCATGGAGCCGACCGGCCGAGCGGATCTGGACCAGGACGAGGACAGGAATCCACAGCCAGCCCGTGCGGCGGCGCGTCTGCGTCTCAATGACGCTGTGCAGCAGGTCATCGCCAACGGCCTGGAACTGCTGGGCGTCCAGGCCCCGGACCGTATGTAATCCTCAGAGTCGCCGGGAGGTCGTTGATGGAAACACGGATGTGCGGGCTGGGGTCCGACGGGTTCTGGCCTGGCGCTCTGCAGCGGGACAGCCGGGGCATGCTGACCATGCATGGGTGCTCAATGGAGGACCTGGCCAAGCGTTACGGCACCCCCTTGTATCTGATGGATACGGCGATGATGGCGGAACGGGCCTCGGCCTTCCGCCAAGCTGCTCTGCGAGACCTGGGTGGTGCGACCACCAGGGTCAGCTATGCCGGCAAGGCCTTTCTCAGCAAGGAGACCGTGCGGATCATGCTGCGCGAAGGGCTGGATATCGACACCTGTTCCCTGGGCGAGATGCTGATCGCCCAGGCTGCTGGCGCCCCTGGCCGTCGTCTGGTTCTGCACGGCAACAACAAGTCCGACCAGGAGATCGATCTGGCTGTCAGGGAGGGCTATAGGGCCATCGTCGTCGATGCGCCTGATGAGCCTGCCCGAATCGCCGCTGCTGCAAGGGCGCAGGGGCGTCGTGCCAGGGTCATGCTCCGGGTGACTGTAGGCGTGCATGCCGGCGGACACGAGTACATCTCGACTGCCCATGAGGATCAGAAGTTCGGCATCCCCCTGCTGCCCCAGGGCACCGATGTGGGCCTGCTGGACCTTGGCCCTGAGCCTGGAGCCTCTGGACAGGCCGGGGCAGATGCTTCGGCGGCCGCGAAGAAAGATCGGTCCTCTGCTCCTGGCGATTCCGTGGTATCACCGTTCTCTTCGGCCCTGTATTCGACTGCCAACGGATCCGACGAACCAGCTGATCCTGCCCGAATCAAAGCCATGTCCGCTTTAGCTGACGGACCGGCTATCGCCCTGCTCAAGGAGATTCGCTCCCATGAGCAGGAACTGGAACTGGTAGGCATCCATACCCATATCGGCTCCCAGATCCATGATTCCTCGGCCTTCATCGAGGCCGCCCGACGCATGATGCTGCTGAGGCACACCTTCTGGGCCACCGACGGATATTTGATGCCCGAGGTGGATCTGGGCGGCGGTTTTTCCGTGCCCTACACTCCGGATGAGGATCGGATGGATCTGGATCAGACCCTGACCAGTCTGGGGGCCGACATGACAGCCGTCAACCGTCGACTGGGCATACCAATGCCAGTCATCGCCTTCGAGCCCGGCCGCTGGATCGTGGCTCCCTGCGGCATGAGCCTGTATCGGGTGGGCACCGTCAAGCCAGTCTTCCTGTCTGACGGAAGCGTGCGCACCTACGTTTCGGTTGATGGCGGCATGAGCGACAACATCCGTCCGGCCCTCTACGGGGCCGAATACACGGCTGTTCTGGCCAACCGGCACGGCAGCGCGGACAGGGTTCAGGGCCGTGTGGTGGGCAAGCACTGTGAATCGGGGGATATTCTGGTGCAGAAGGTGCTTCTGCCTGCGGACATCCGCCGAGGTGACCTGCTTTTGGTGCCGGTGACTGGTGCCTACGGACGGACCATGGCCAGCAACTATAACCAGGCCCTGATCCCTCCTGTGGTCGGTCTGGACCAGTCCGGCGCCCATCTGATGCTGCGGCGACAGACCATTGACGACCTGCTGGCCTTGGATCAGGGATGAGCAGCGCCCCGGTGGAACCAGCTCATGGCGTCAATGCGGGTGTCGAATTGGCTCTCTAAGATGAAGCAACACCCGGTGACCGGCCCCGTTGGGGCGGATGGAGGATCCATATGCCCAAGAATATGCAGCAGCAGGAGGCCGTCAGGCCCATACGCATAGCGCTTCTGGGGGCCGGGACCGTGGGCTCTCAGACCGCCCGCCTCCTGGTGGAGCAGAGCCGGGATCTGGCCAGTCGAGTGGGCCGCCCCCTGGAGTTGGTGGGCATCGCCGTCCTCAATCCTGACAAGGCCAAGGATGATTGGATCGATCCATCCTTGCTGACTACCGACTCGGCCGATCTGGTCACCCGGGCGGACATCGTCATCGAGTTGATTGGCGGCATCGAGCCAGCCCGCACCCTGCTGCTCAAGGCCATCGGATCCGGCGCCAGCGTAGTCACCGCCAACAAGGCCCTCCTGGCCCAGCACGGCCCAGAGCTCTACCGCGCTGCTGAAGAGCGGGGCGTCGACATCTACTTCGAGGCGGCCGTGGGCGGTGCCATCCCCATCGTGCGGCCTCTGCGGGAGTCCTTGGTGGGCGACGGCATCACCAGTCTGGTGGGCATCGTCAACGGGACTACCAACTACATTCTGGATGAGATGACCACCAAGGGTCTTCAATTCGACCAGGCTCTGCGCGATGCCCAGGACAAGGGCTTTGCTGAGGCGGATCCGACTGCCGATGTGGACGGGCTGGACGCAGCTGCCAAGGCCGCCATCATGGCTACGCTGGCATTCCACACCGATGTGCGGCTGGACGATGTGCCAGTGGAGGGAATCCGCGCCATCACCGCCGACGATATCGCGGCTGCGCGAACCGAGCACCGTGTCATCAAGCTTCTGGCCGTGGCTGAATGCGGCGAACAGGGCATCTCCGCCAGGGTCTACCCGGCGCTGATCCCGGACAGCCACCCTCTGGCCTCGGTCCATGGCAGCTTCAATGCTGTCTTCGTCACCGCCAAGGCCGCCGACGACCTCATGTTCTATGGCCGGGGTGCAGGCGGAGCGCCCACCGCATCAGCCGTTGTAGGTGATGTGGTCACCGAAGCCCGCCACATTGTCCAGCATGGCATGGGGCCGGGGATCCCCATGTACGCCAACATCCCCATGGCTCCTCTGGATTCATCCCGGGCCGCCTTTGCCGTCCGCTTCCTGATCCACGA
The DNA here is from genome assembly GCF_052606245.1 of Bifidobacterium sp. ESL0819. NCBI lineage: Bacteria > Bacillati > Actinomycetota > Actinomycetes > Bifidobacteriales > Bifidobacteriaceae > Bifidobacterium > Bifidobacterium sp. ESL0819. Next base: position 293,917 of record NZ_CP199587.1, on the reverse strand, counting down.
CAAGCCTGGCGTGCTGGCGGCCATCGCCCAGGTCTTTTCCGAGGCAGGCATTTCCATCAACGGAGTCAACCAGGACATCAAGCCCACCCTGCACGACCCGGGCTACAGCGGCGAGATCCAGCAGCTGCGCGTGGTCACCCACCTGTGCGATGAGGTGGCCCTCCGACAGGTGGTTGAGCGGATCTCCACCTTCGACTCGGTCACTGGGCAGGCTTCCATCCTGCGCGTCTTTGATCGGCAGGCTCAATAATGGCCGCTGTGACAGAGGGTCCGGCAACTGTTCGGGTGCATGTGCCAGCCACCAGCGCCAACCTGGGTTCAGGTTTCGATGCGGTCGGCCTGGCGCTGGACTACCATGACGACATCGTCTTCACCCGTTCCGTGGACCCGGGCGACACCAGCGCCTATGTCGTCATCAAGGGCGAGGGGGAACGAACCCTGCCTCGAGATGAGACCCATCTGGTCGTCTCCACTTTCAGGCTGGCCTGCCAGGTCTTTGGACTGCCGAGGTTCGGGTTCATCATGCGCGCCGTCAACCGCATACCCCAGGCCAGGGGGCTGGGTTCCAGCGCCGAGGCCATAGTGGCCGGGATCGCGGCGGCTGCAGCCTTCGCACATGCCGGTCCCCTGCGCCGCGATGCCGTCTTCGCACTGGCCGCCCAGATTGAGGGACATCCGGATAATGTGGCGCCTGCCGTCTACGGGGGGCTGACCGTCTCATACGATCTGGCTACCGACGAGGGGGTGGGCTCCCTGCCCATAGCCGGGGGCGTGCCCTTGGAGGGCGGCTACCACACCCTGCGCTACAAGGTGGATCCGGCCATCAGAGCAACGGTCTTCGTTCCCGGCGCTCACCTGTCCACGCAGAAGGCCCGGCAGGCTCTGCCGGGCCGGGTGCCTTACGCGGATGCCGTTCATAATCTGTCACGGGCAGCCCTGATTCCCGGTGCTCTGAACCCCGGGTCACTGGATGACCAGGGGGTCGAGGCGACTGAGCAGGCTGCCGGGGCCAATGCCCGGCTCTTCGTGGCAACTCAGGATCGACTCCATCAGCCATACCGGGCCGGACTCATGCCCTCCTCCACCAAGCTTCTGCAGCTCCTGCGCCGTCACGGTTACGCTGCGGCCGTCTCAGGAGCCGGCCCCTGCATTATCGTCCTGCACTACGGGGATGCCGAAAAGGAGCTGCGGGCCCTCGCCAAGGACTATCTGGATTCCGGCCGCTGGCGGATTCTGTCGCTGGACGTGGATCGCAAGGGGGTCCAGGTGGACCGGGACCAGGAAGGCAATCGTGAACACTGAAGACAGGCATATCCCGCTTATCCTGGCCTCATCCTCTCCATCCAGACGTAGGCTTCTTTCCCAGGCTGGCATCGACCCCATCATTCGACCCTCCAGGGTGAATGAACCGGCTGTGCTGGCTGAACAGGCCCGTAAACTGGGTTGTCATCTGGAGGATCTGGATGCGCGCGAACGCGTCAGTGTCTTGGCCGAAGCCAAGGCATCGTCTGTACAAGCGACCATGGACGCTGTCAAGGATGCCGAAAGGCGCTCTCGGGGCGATCTGGTCACGTTCAAGCCTTTGAGCCAGGACGATTCGAGTGCATCCACCCGGAATCCCATGAGCCAGGTCATCGGGACCTGGGGCGGGATGATCGGCGCCGGGCGCGGGCCCCTTCTGCTGGGATGCGACTCTCTGTTCTGCGTGGACGGGGCCGTCATGGGCAAGCCTCACAAGCCGGAGCGTGCTATGGAGCGGCTGATGTCCATACGCGGCCGGACCGGCACCTTGGTCACAGGCCACTGTCTGATTGATTTGGCCACTGGCCGTCGGGTCCGAGCGGTCAGCAGCGCTCAAGTGACCTTCGGGGACTACGATCAATCATCCATGCAGGCCTATGTAGCCACCGGAGAACCCTTGGAGGTGGCCGGGGCCTTCACCTTGGAGGGGTTGGGCAGCGCCTTCATTCAGAGCATCGAGGGCGATCCCAGCGGGGTGATGGGATTGAGCATGCCCACCCTGCGTGCCCTGGCCCAGGAGCTGGGCATATCCTGGGCTGACCTATGGGCCGAACGGGTTCTGCCTGAGAGGCGACGCGTTGACGGATCGCTGCAGGGTCCTGAAGGATTGGTCGCCCCCGAGGAGAACGTTCATCAGCCTGGCGACGGGTGGGTGGACTGCGCCTGCGGCAAACGACATTGGGGACTCAACGGGGCTGCAGGCGTCTTGCTGGCCCGGCGCGATGCCCGCACGGGCGCACCGGTCAGCGTGCTTCTGCAGCACCGGGCACGCTGGAGCGCCGAGGGGGGCACCTGGGGTGTGCCGGGCGGCGCCATCTCCGATGGGGAGAACCCCCTGGAGGGCGGTCTGCGCGAGAGCTATGAGGAGGCCAACATTCGCCCTGAGGACATTCAGGTTGTGGGCTCCTACCTGGAGGACCATGGTCCCTGGGGCTACACGACCATCCTGGCCTTCGAGCGTCCCGGCCACCATGTCGATCCGCACATGAATGACGATGAGAGCATCGCCTTGGAATGGGTGGATATGAACAAGGTCGCGGATCTGCCCCTTCTGAAGGCCTTCGGCCAGGACTGGCCGCATTTTCGGCAACGTTTGGAGGCTCTCGCGGCCGAAGGGCGTCGGAAGTCTGCCTGAACAAGACCTATGCAGAAGCTCGAGGCCTGACCGCGCCCATCAGCTCAGAAGCACAGCGACCAGGGCGATGACCACAGGCGAGCTGATCGTGCTCAGCAGTATGCTGTCCCTGGCGAAGGTGGTTCCCACCTCGTAACGGGCCGCGTAGTTGTAGACGTTCTGACCGGTAGGCAGAGCGGCCAGAACCACGCACCCGTACAGCTCCGCTCCGCTGAAGCCCATCATGAACCGGGCCAGCAGATAGGCGATTATGGGCATGATCAGATTCTTCAGGATCACGGTGCATAGGGTGGCCCGACGGTTGGTGCCCTGGCTCATGGGTTGCGAACCCCGCAGGGACATGCCGAAGGCCATGAGGATCATGGGCACAGCAGACTGCCCGATCATGTCGATGGGTTTGTAGACGAAGTCGGGAATGACGAAATGGCCGGTCTGGGCGCTGATGGCCGAAATCACTATGCCGCCCAGGGAGCCGATGAGAATGGGTTGCTTCAGGGGCTGTTTGAGAATGGTTCTGACCGAGAGCCTGCCACTGGTGGTCGCGTCCAGGACGGTCAATCCGATGGGGGTGAACAGGGCCTGCTGCATGACCAGGATAGGCGCCACCAGAGTGGGGTCGCCCAGAATGTATGCGGCCACGGGCAGCCCGATGTTATTGGAGTTCAAATAGAGAGAGTCGAGAGCGCCGATGGTGGCTTCGGCAGCAGGCAGATGGAAGCTGACGGCGTTCATAGCTACGAAGAGCAGGCCTACGGCCGCCGCCGACAGGAAGGCCACAATGATGCTGGGGTGGAAGATGACTGACAGCTTCTGCTTGGAAAGGATGGCGAACATCAGGCAGGGCGTTGACACAAAAAAGGAGTATTTGTTGAGCACCAGCTGGGCCGTGGGACCGCCTACATGGAAGCGGGCGGCCACATAGCCCACGGCGATGACCACGCCGATGATGAAAAATCCCTCCATGGCACTGAGCAGTCCAGTCACTCCGGCATCCTCCTCATCTCGCATGGTGGACGACTGCCTTCCAAGCCGAGTGCCGCCGCCTCCGTCGCCCCCATTGTGCCACCTGGGCCTTGCTCATGGGGCTACAGGTCCATCCGTGCCCCCTTGGCCCGCTAGCATGGCACTATGGTCAAGAACACGCAGACGGATATCGATCTTCTCGCTGGCATCCAAGGGGTTGAACCAGCCCAGGCCCTGGCAAGGATGCTTGAGTCCATGACCTCTATGCTCTCGGTCAGCGGTCAGGAGACCGCCTTGGCCGATGCCGTTCAAAAGGCCCTATCCTCACGCGCTGACCTCTTGGTCCGACGGCTCGGCGACACGGTCGTGGCCTCCACTCAGCTGGATCGTCCCCACCGCATCGTCCTTGCCGGTCATCTGGACACTGTGCCGGTTGATGGGAACCTGCCCCCGCGCTGGCTGGAGCCCGGCGACCCGGCCATCCGCGCCGACCTGGCCGCCGCCCACCCCGGTTCCCGGGTGCTGCATGGCAGGGGCACCGCCGACATGAAGGCCTCGGATGCCGTCTTTCTCCACCTGGCGCTCACTTTGCGGAAGCCGGTCTATGACTTGACCTTCGTCTTCTACGACCATGAGGAGGTCCAGGCCGATCTGAACGGGCTGGGCCGAGTGGTGACCGCCCATCCCGACTGGGTTCGGGGGGACTTCGCCATCATCGGCGAGCCCACCGACTGCGCCATCGAGGCTGGCTGCAACGGAACCATGCGCTTCGATCTGATCACCCACGGCACGACGGCCCACTCCGCCCGGGCCTGGATGGGCAGCAACGCCATCCACGCGGCGGCGCCTATTCTAAATCGACTGGAGCAGTACCGCCCAGCTACCGTGCGGGTGGACGGTCTGGACTACCGGGAGGGGCTCAACGCCACCATGATCGAGGGAGGTCTGGGCACCAACGTCATTCCTGACCGCTGCCGGGTGCACGTCAATTACCGATTCGCCCCTGACAAGAGCCTGTCCCAGGCCAAGGAGCTGATGATGGGCCAGGGTACGGGCGCCGAGCTGGGCAATGGCGAGCATGTGGCCCGGGGTGGGGTCTTCAAGGGATTTTCGGTGCGCATGTGCGACGAATCGCCCGCGGCTCGTCCGGGTCTGGATTCGCCTTGGGCTCGTTCGCTGGCGCACCTGGTTGCTCAGACCACAGGCCAGCAGCCTCGCGCCAAGCTGGGGTGGACTGATGTGGCGCGATTTTCAGCCCTCGGCCTACCAGCTGTCAACCTGGGCGCAGGGAACCCTCTGCTGGCCCACAAGGCCGATGAGCAGGTGCCCCTGGATGACCTGGTCCGGTTGGAAGCAATACTGGTCAACTGGCTCAATGGACCTGACCGCTGCTGATCTGTGCCATACTAGAGGACGGTGGTTCTGCCTGACCACTTGCAGCGTAGGCGTTGATCCCCCTGGACGGAGACCCAATAATCCGTTCGGGCGTCGGTGTCCGCCTGCGTCAGGAAGACTTTTTGCCAAGGCGTTTCGATCGGGCGTACGCAGGTGCGCGGCTGCAGTGAGAGTGCAGCGTGAGGACGGATCGGAACCGTGAGAGCGGCACGAGGCGGCGTGCCGCAAGGAGCATTGTGCCCGAAAAAACGAATAATGAGGATGCCAAGGATAGCAGGTCCGCCATCAGCGGCGGGCAGGAACGGCAGGTCGAGGGGGCCCCTGGTTCCGGCACCCGCCGCCGCTCTGGACGGCGTGTGGTCAGGGTGGCCGGCGCTGCTGGTGCCGATGTGCCTGTGAAGGTCGAAGCCGAGAAGCGCAAGACCTCCCGCAAGGCCAAGGAGGAGGACGAGTCGAAGCCCTCTGCCGCCCGTCGTCGTCGCGCCCGCAAGCCCAAGGAGGATCAGTCGGCTGATCAGAACTTGCAGGACCACTCCGGCCAGGACGTCCAGGAGGATGAGGGCGAGTCCAAGCCAACCAGGACCGCCGCCCGCCGCCGCACCCGAACCGCCGCTCATCGACGGACTGAAGAGCATGCCCAGGAGGGCGAACCTGACCAGGATCGTCAGGAGAGGGCTCTTGAAGCCGTGGAGTCTTTGACTGCGGTTCGCGGACAGGGGTCCGGTCGAAAGGATGAGGAGCAGGTTGAGCGTCCGCGCGCAGCCCACGCCTCCCGTCCCCGCCCTATGACATCGCTGCTCTTCCAGGAGCCCGTCATACCCGTTTCGCGACCTGAGCATGATGAGCGCGATGATGAGGATGAGGATGTCGAGCCATCACCCAAGCCCTCCCGCCGGAGCAAATCCAGGAACGCTTCGGAGGGCGGTTCGCGCCGTTCCCGCAGGCTCAATGCAGAGGAGCGCAGAGCCGCCGACGAGGTGGAGCGCATCGAGGAGGATCTGGATCACGAGGGCATCACCTTCGTAGCAGACGAGGATCAGGAGCGGGACGAGGATCTGCAGGAGTCCGGGACCCGCACCCGCCGTCGTCGCCGTTCGAAGAGCGATGATGAGGAGTCCGAGAAGTCCGCTTCCAGTCGTCGTCGCCGTCGCGGGCACGAGCAGGAAAAAGACAAGGATGAGGAGGACGAGGCCCCGCTGACCCGTCGTCGTCGCCGTCGCAGGGGTTCCAAGTCCGCTGAGGGCGAGTCAGAGGAGTCTGGCAGCCGCCGCTCACGCAAGCAGCAATATATTGACGAGATCACCGACGTGGAGGGCTCCACCCGCCTGGAGGCCAAGAAGCAGCGTCGGCGGGACAATCGCCGCGAGCGCTCCCGTCAGTCCCAGCTGGTCGAACAGGACTTCCTGGCCCGCCGTGAGAACGTCAACCGCCTGATGGTGGTGCGTGAGAAGGAACATCACACTCAGATCTCGGTCATTGAGGACGACATCCTGGTCGAGCACTACGTCTCCGATATCCAGGAGGTCTCCACTGTCGGCAATATCTATCTGGGCCGGGTCCAGAACGTCCTGCCCAGCATGGAGGCCGCCTTTGTGGATATCGGCCAGGCCCGCAACGGCGTGCTCTACGCTGGCGAGGTCAACTGGGATTCCACCCGTCTGGAGGGGCAGCCCAGGCGGATCGAGCTGGCCTTCAAGTCCGGCGACCCCGTGCTGGTTCAGGTCACCAAGGATCCCATCGGCCACAAGGGCGCCCGGCTGACCTCGCAGGTTACGCTGGCCGGCCGCTTCCTCGTCCTGGTGCCCTCGGGCGGGATGACCGGCGTCAGCCGCAAGCTGCCCGACCGTGAGCGTTCCCGCCTCAAGAGCATCGTCTCCAGGGTGGCTCCCAAGGATATGGGCGTCATCATCCGCACCGCGGCCGAGGGAGCCAGCGAGGAGGCTCTGACCAAGGACCTGGAGAACCTGCAGCGCCAGTGGAGCAGGATCGAGGACAAGCACAAGGAGTTCTTGCACGGGAAGCGTCCTAAGCTCCTGCAGGGCGAGCCGGACGTGGCCATCCGCGTGGTCCGTGACATTTTCAATGACGACTTCGCCAAGCTGGTGGTCCAGGGCCAGGGGGTCTATGAGAGGGTCCGCAATTACTTGGAGACCATGGCCCCCGATCTGGAGGAGAAGCTTGAGCACTGGGATCCTGCCGAGCATCAGGGCAAGGACGTCTTCGACCGCTGGAGCATCGACAGCCAGCTGCGCAAGGGCATGGAGCGTCAGGTCTACCTGCCCTCCGGCGGCTCCCTGGTCATCGACCGCACCGAGGCCATGACCACCATCGACGTGAACACGGGACGCTTCATCGGCAAGGGCAAGTCCTTGGAGGAGACGGTGACCCGCTGCAACCTGGAGGCTTCCGAGGAGATCGCCCGGCAGCTGCGTCTGCGCGACATCGGCGGCATGATCATGATCGATTATGTGGATATGGTCATGCCGGCCAATCGCGATCTGGTCCTGCGCCGCTTGGTCGAGTGTCTGGCCCGGGACCGCACGAAGCATCAGGTGGCCGAGGTCACCTCTCTGGGCCTGGTGCAGATGACCCGCAAGCGGGTGGGCCAGGGTCTGGTCGAGGCCTTCTCCGAGGAGTGCCCCACCTGTCATGGTCGAGGCTTCATCCTCCACGACAAGCCGACCATCTCCGCCTCCTATGCCGACCCATATGCGGTCAAAGGCGGCGACCCCTTCGTCAAGACCAACAAGCATGGGCATGGCTCCTCATCCAAGGAGACCTTGTCCACCGGCTCGACACCTGCGGTCAAGGCCAAGCTGGCCAGGATCGCTGCGGCGGCCCAGGCGGCGTCGGACGAGGACGATGCCCAGGCTGAGACGGCGGATGTCGCCAAGGAGTCATAAACTAAATTTCGTTTTGTCGACGGGGCGGGCACATTTGACGACGCGGTGTGTTTGCTTCTATACTGGTTAGCTGGTGTCTGGACGGGTCCGTCAATCGCATGGCGGGATTCGAATGCCGGGCGCATACAGCTTTGGACAACAGGCAAGGTAGGGCTATGTACGCGATTGTGAAGGCCGGAGGCCATCAGGAGAAGGTCGAAGTCGGTGACCAGATCACGGTCAACCGTCTGGCTGCCAGGAAGGGCGAGTCGGTCGAGTTTCCGGTCGCGCTGGTCGTCGATGGATCCAAGGTGACCATGGCCGCCAAGGATCTGGCCAAGATCTCCGTCAAGGGCGAGGTCGTGGACGACGAGGCCAAGGGCCCCAAGATCAACATCCAGAAGTTCAAGAACAAGACCGGTGTGGCGCGCCGCAAGGGCCACCGCCAGAAGCAGACCGTGGTCAGGATCACGGCCATCGCCTGAGGGCCTAGGTCGAGGTAGGAAAGGAACCAGACATGGCACATAAGAAGGGCGCGTCCAGTTCACGCAACGGGCGCGATTCGAATGCACAGTACCTGGGCGTCAAGAAGTTCGGTGGCGAGGCCGTGGTGGCTGGCAACATCATCGTTCGCCAGCGTGGCACCAAGTTCCATCCCGGACAGAACGTCGGTCTGGGCAAGGACCACACCCTCTTCGCTCTGACGGACGGAACGGTTCGGTTCGCCAGCCGGCGTGACCGCAAGGTCGTTGACGTGCTTACCGCCTGATTGCCTTTTATTGGCATCAGTCGAAGGCCATCCCTGTCATGGGATGGCCTTTTTGCATTTATGTATGGAGATGCCGGGCATTCAGCTCTCAGGGGCCGCATGTCAGGCCGGATTGAGTACCATGGGCCCCTATGAGCGCATTTGTGGATCAGGTCACCGTCCATGTCAAGGGTGGCGACGGCGGCAATGGGGCTTCCTCTATCCGCCGCGAGAAGTACAAGCCCCTGGCTGGGCCCGACGGGGGCGACGGAGGCCAGGGCGGCTCGGTCATTCTTCAAGCAGACGCCAACGCGACCAGTCTGCTGGACTACCGTTTTCTGCCGCACCGCCAGGCTGAATCGGGCACCATGGGTCTGGGCGGCGACAAGGACGGCAGCCGTGGCCAGGATCTGATCCTGCCAGTGCCGGTGGGCACTGTAGTCTTCACCGCCAAGGGAGGCCAAGGCGAGCGCAAGCAGCCGGGCGAGCGCTTGGCTGACCTGGCTCATGCGGGGGACCGGTTCGTGGCGGCCCAAGGCGGCGTGGGTGGACTGGGCAACCGCTCCCTGGCCACCAAGGCCAGGCGGGCTCCCGGCTTTGCACTGCTGGGGGACCCCGGTCAGGAGCGTGACCTGGTGCTGGAGCTCAAATCCATCGCCGACGTGGCCCTGGTGGGTTTCCCCAGTGCAGGCAAGTCCAGTCTGGTGGCGGCCATGAGCGCGGCCAAGCCCAAGATTGCCGACTACCCATTCACTACTCTGGTGCCCAACCTGGGCGTGGTCCAGGCAGGGGAGAGCCGCTTCACCATGGCCGATGTGCCAGGGCTAATCCCGGGCGCCTCCCAGGGCAAAGGCCTTGGGTTGGAGTTTCTGAGGCACATCGAGCGCACCGAGATCATCGCCCATGTCATTGATTGCGCCACCCTGGAGCCTGATCGAGACCCGATGAGCGACTATCGGGCCTTGGAGGAGGAGCTTGCCCGCTATGCCGACCGACTGGAGCTTCCGCTGGGAGTCATCCCCATGGCCGAGCGGCCCAGGGTGATCATCCTCAATAAGGCCGATCTGCCGGAGGCTCGCGAACTGGCTGAATTTGTCCGGCCTGACTTCGAGGCCCTGGGGCTTAAGGTCTTCGTGGTCTCCACAGCCTCGCATCAGGGACTCAAGGAACTGGGCTACTACCTGGGCGGTCTGGTGGATCGCCTGCGTAGGCAGCTGCAGAAGCAGCAGGAGGCCAGGCAGGAGGAACGCGTGGTCATCCGCCCCCTGGAGCGGCGGCGCAGGAATGCAGACCAGACCGGCGACTTCACTCTTGAGCGGCATCAGACACGGTCCGGTCAGACCTGGTTCAGAGTCTGCGGAGCCAAGCCCGAGCGTTGGGTTCGCCAGACCAACTTCGACAACGAAGAGGCCGTAGGCTACCTGGCCGACTGCCTGGCCCGAATGGGCGTAGAGGATGCTCTGCGAAAGGCCGGAGCCAGGCCTGGAGATGAAGTCCGCATCGGCCCTGGCGACGATGCGGTGGCCTTCGACTGGGATCCGAGCGTGGCGGCCGGTGCCGAAATGCTGGACGGCACCCCCCAGGTGGCGCGGGGTCGTGATCTGCGTCTGGAGGAGAGCCAGGGGCTCAATCGCCGCCGCACCAACAGCGAGCGTCGCCGCCAGTACCACCAGATGATGGATGCCCGGCAGGCGGTGCGTCAGGTCATGGAGCAGGAGCGGCGCCAGGGGCACTGGGCCGACCCTTCCGTGGACGACGATCCCCATGACAGGCAGGGCCTGCTAGGGCGCGGGGATACGGATGCTGCCAGTTCGGAGGAGGCTGGGCAATGAGCGGACGGGAGGGATCCGACGAGGCTGAGGTCCGCTCTCGGGTGGCCCAGGCCCGGACCATGGTGGTCAAAGTAGGTTCCAGCTCCCTGACTGATCCCCATGGACGCTTGGACCTTGGCCGTCTGCGTTCGTTGGTGGGGGCCCTGGCCTCGGCGGCCGTAGACGGCGCACGCCTGGTCCTGGTCACCTCCGGGGCCATCGCAGCCGGCTTCGGCACCCTGGGGTTCGACCAACGTCCTGATGACGTGGCTACCCAGCAGGCTACGGCCTCAGTGGGCCAGGGTCTGCTTATGGCCCAGTACGAGACTGCCTTCGCCCGTTATGGCCTACGGGTTGGTCAGATCCTGATCACCGCCCGTGACACCACCCACGCCATCCAGTACCGTAACGCCCGGCGCACCCTCTGCCGTCTGCTGGATCTGGGGGTCATCCCCATCGTCAATGAGAACGATGCCCTGGCCAGCAACGAGATCCGCTTCGGCGACAACGACCACCTTTCGGCCCTGATTGCCAATATTGTCAGCGCCGATGCCTTGGTCCTGCTGACTGATGTGGATGCGCTCTACACTGAACCCCCATCCAGGCCAGGGGCCCGCAGGATTGATTTCGTGCCCGATGTGGCGGCCATCATGGACCAGGTGGATGCCCAAGGGTCCGTCTCCGGTCTGGGGACAGGGGGCATGTCTACCAAGCTGGAGGCGGCGCGGATTGCTGCGGCCTCCGGCATGCCTGTGGTCCTGACACGCGCCGACCTTGCGGGTCCTGCCCTGGCCGGCGACAGGGCGGGCACTCTATTCGCGCCAATCCGTCCGAGGGGATCCTCACACCGGCTCTGGATCAAGTTCGCCTCCCGTCCCCGGGGTGGCTATCTGGTGGATCAGGGGGCTGTCAAAGCTTTGCGTGGCGGTCGTGCCAGTCTGCTGGCGGCCGGTGCCAGATCGGTCCAAGGTGAGTTCTCGGCCGGGGACCCGGTCTGGATCCACGATGAGTCTGGTCAAGAGGTGGCCAAGGGCCTGTCAGGCTACGATTCCGAGGAGGCTCAAGACATGCTGGGCCTGAACACCCAGGAGCTCCGCCGCCGACTGGGCGCTCACTATGCCCACCCACTGGTGCATCGGGACTCTCTGGTCCTGGTCTGAGCGCAGCACTGGGGGTGCCGAGCGGTAGCATGACAGCATGACTATGGCGCAATGGCAGACCCTGAGCAGACGCATTGATGCGGTGGCCCCCAGTGCCACTCTAGCTGTGGATTCAAAGGCCAAGGCCATGAAGGCCCAGGGCATGAATGTGATCAGCTTCGGTGCGGGCGAACCCAACTTTCCTACGCCTGACCACATCGTGCAGGCAGCGGCCCGCGCCTGCCTGGATCCGCGCAACCATCGCTATACGCCCACGGCGGGTCTGCCCCAACTGAAGCAGGCCATCGCCGACAAGACCCTGCGTGATTCGGGCTATCAGATCGACCCGGATCAGGTGGTGGTCACCAACGGCGGCAAGCAGGCCGTCTACGAGGCCTTCCAAATCCTGCTGAACCCAGGCGATGAGGTCATCATTCCGGCACCGTACTGGACCAGCTATCCCCAGATGGCTCTGTTGGCTGGCGGCCGGCCGGTCCCGGTTCTCAGCGGAGCCGACCAGGGTTATATTCCCAGTCTGGAGCAGCTGGAGGCAGCCCGAACCGAGCACACCCGTGCCATTATCCTCAACCTGCCTGCCAATCCCACCGGGGCGATCTGGGACGCCGACTTGGTGGCTGCCGTGGACCGCTGGGCCATGGACCGCCAGATCTGGGTGATCAGCGACGAAATCTATGAGCACTTGACCTACCAGGGGGCGCGTACGCCCTATCCAGGCGCTCTGCTGCCCCAGGTACGCGATCAGCTGATCGTGGTCAACGGTGTGGCTAAGACCTATGCCATGACCGGCTGGCGGGTGGGCTGGCTGGCTGCCCCCCTGCCGGTGGCCCAGGCGGCCGCCAAGCTTCAGGGGCATATGACCTCTAACGTGGCCAACGTTTCCCAGCAGGCAGCGCTGGCTGCACTGACCGGTGGCCTGGAGGACGTGGATGCCATGCGGTCGGCTTTCGCCCTGCGCCGACGGGCCATCGTGGATGCCTTGAACGCCATGGAGGGTGTGACATGCCCTGAACCCCTGGGTGCCTTCTACGCCTTTGCCGACGTGTCCGGTCTGCTGGATCGGCCAGTGGGTCCGCAAGGCACGGTCTGCGCTACATCGAGTGAGCTGGCCGAGGTCATCCTGGAGCAGATCCAGGTGGCGGCCGTGCCGGGTGAGGCCTTCGGCGCGCCCGGCTGTCTGCGCTTTTCCTACGCGCTTGCCGACGACGACCTGGCCGAGGGCATGCAACGCCTTGGGGACTGGGTCAGAGCCTGATCCGGCTCCTGGCCGAAATGCTGCCGAGGCAACACGGTTGGACGCAATCCACCCTTTAGGCTAAACTTGCGATTTGGCGGTTTTTCCTCCCTGTCGAGTAGGCTGGTGGGAAGTTCCGATAGGGAAGTGGCGCAATTGGTAGCGCAACGGTCTCCAAAACCGTAGGTTGTGGGTTCGAGTCCCGCCTTCCCTGCCAGGGCTTGCAGCAGATGATGCAGAACAAACGAAGGACGGATGACCATGGCACAGAAGGATGGGGCTGAGGAAGCCAGGCCGAACTTCTTCATGCGTATCGGACTCTTCATCAAGCAGGTTATTGATGAGATTCGCAAGGTCGTGACCCCCACGGGCAAGGAGCTGGTGGGCTGGTCCGTGGCAGTCTTCATCTTTGTGCTGCTGCTCATGGTCCTTGTGACCGTGATGGACTTTGGACTGGGCAAACTGGCCTTCCTGATATTTGGCTGAGCTGTGACAAGGTAGAAGGTGGAGTGATCCATGAGTGATGATCTGACCAGAGAGGGACTGGACCCCGATCAGGCCGCTGAATCGGTCCCGTCGGCGTCCGTCGATGCCCCCACGCAGGAGGATGCCCAGGTCCAGGATCAGTCGCTCGCGTCCTCTCCGGAGCAGGCCGGGCTGGGCAAGGACGATTCCTCCGATTCTGGCAACTCCTCTGATGACGGGGAGAGCACTGACCAGGTCGACCAGGAGGATCCTGGTCAGCGTGCCGTGGATGAGTTCTCCAAGAAGCTGCGTACCCTTGAGGGCAAGTGGTATGTTCTGCACACCTACTCCGGCTATGAGAAGCGCGTCAAGGCCAACGTGGAGTCCCGCGTGGCATCCTTTGGCTTGGAGGACAAGGTCTTCCAGGTGGAGATCCCCATGGAGGAGGTCGAGAAGCACACCGACAAGGGCAAGAAGATCGTCACCCGAGTGCGGGTTCCCGGTTACGTGCTGATTCGCATGTGGCCGGACGAGAACGCCCGCCGCATCGTCCGCGATACCGAGGGCGTCACCGGATTCGTGGGTCCCAACAAGGAGCCGGCTCCGCTGAGCCGCAAGGAGGTCGTCCAGATGATGGCCCCCATGATTGCCTCCGAGGCCCTGAAGGCCGCTGGGGACAAGCCTGAGGCCGCCAAGAAGCGCACTGTGGAGGTCTCCTACGCCGTTGGCGATCAGGTCACTGTCACCGAAGGGCCTTTCGCCACCATGGCCGCCGTGGTCTCCGATGTGGAGCCCACCACGCAGAAATTGACCGTCCTGGTCTCCATCTTCGGCAGGGACACGCCTGTGGAGCTGGGATTCGATCAGGTCGAAAAGATCGTCTGAAAGTCCTCGGCCGTCCTCGGTCGCTGCGATAATCGTCAAGCTTGTGCTTCCCTGTGGAGCGCATTTGGAAAGAACAGGTTGCGGGAGGGGACCTACGGTCTCCGACATCACCGCTTCGTAGAAAGAAGAACCAGCATATGGCTGCAAAGAAGAAAGTCACCGCGCTGATCAAGGTGCAGATAGAGGCCGGCAAGGCCAACCCCGCACCCCCGCTGGGTCCCGCACTGGGCTCCCATGGCGTGAACATCATGGACTTCTGCAAGCAGTACAACGATGCCACCAAGGACAAGATGGGACAGGTCATCCCCTGCATCATCACCGTCTACGAGGATCGTTCCTTCACCTTCATCACCAAGACTCCGCCGGCAGCCGACCTGCTGCGCAAGGCGGCCGGCGTCTCCAAGGGTGCAGGCAACCCGCTGACCACCAAGGTGGGATCCGTCACCAAGGCCCAGGTCCGCGAGATCGCCCAGACTAAGATGGAGGATCTGTCGGCCCGTGACGTCGAGGCCGGGATGAAGATCATCGAAGGCACCGCCCGTTCCATGGGCATCACCGTCACCGACTGAAATTTTCGTTGTGAGCGGTAGGGCATACGCTTGCCCGCACCGCAACTGCTGATAGGAGAAGCAGATGACCAAGCGTTCCAAGAAGTATCGCGAGGCGGCCGAGAAGGTCGATCGCACCAACCTGTACACCCCCGAGGAGGGCATCGCCCTGCTCAAGAGCATGCCCAAGCGCGGGTTTGACGAGACCGTGGAGGCTGTCTACCGCCTGAACGTGGATCCCCGCAAGGCTGATCAGCTGGTCCGTGGCACCGTAAGCCTGCCCAACGGCACCGGCAAGACCGTGCGCGTCCTGGTCTTCGCTCGTGGCCCCCAGGCGACTGCAGCCGCCGAGGCCGGAGCTGACGAGGTGGGCGACGACGAGCTGGTGACCAAGGTTGCCGGCGGCTACCTGGACTTCGATGCCGTGGTGGCCACACCCGACATGATGGGCAAGGTCGGCCGTCTGGGCCGTGTGCTGGGTCCCCGTGGCCTCATGCCTAATCCCAAGACCGGTACCGTGACCATGGACGTGGCCAAGGCGGTCACTGAGATCAAGGCTGGACGTATCGAGTTCCGTGTCGACAAGAACGGCAACCTGAGCTTCCCCGTGGGCAAGGTCTCCTTCGAGCAGCAGGCACTGGAGGAGAACTTCCACGCAGTTGACGAGGAGATCAAGCGCCTGAAGCCGGCCACGGTCAAGGGCCGTTACATCACCAAGGCCACCGTCACCACCACCATGGGTCCGGGCGTTCCCCTGGACATCGCGGTGCTCTGAGTCGGTTCGTCGTATACTTCCAGGGCGGGAGACCTTCGGGTTCCCGCCCTTTTTATATTTTGATCGCTCTTTTTGAACCGGCGCCAGTCAGTCTGCGCACGGATGCGATCTGCGGATTCTGCCAATGATCAGGGCTGCCTGAAGAACGAAGGATTCTCGCGGATCCATGGCATCCCAGCCGGTTACCTCTACGCAGCGCTTGAGCCGGTAGCGCACGGTGTTGGGATGGATGCCCAGCTTCTTGGCGGTGGCCTCCAGCGAGCTGCCCGAGCGCAGAAAGGTAAGCAGAGTGGTCGGCAGAGGGCCGTCCGGGTCCTGTCCGGCCAGGCTTAGATAGACCTCCTGGTAGAGCTGATCGCAGGCCTCCTTATCTCCGTTCAAGGCTCGTTCTGGCAGCAGATCGTCGGCGTGCAGGGGCCTGGGCAGGGCGGCTGTGATGGGATCAGCTATTGCCGGGGCTGCAGCCTGGGTGCTCAGGGCGGCTCGGATGGAGGTCCCAGCACCGAAGGTCCCATGGCGGAGAGGCCCCAGACAGACAGCGGACCGGTCGGCGAAGAAACGCAGGATGGATGCGCAGAAGTCAACTGGAGTGCCCGACCGGTCGGGGTCGATCAGGACGACCATGAGCCCCTCGTTTTCCCCTACCAGGGCTCTGCCGCCTAGATGGGCAACAGTGGTATGGATCGGCTGGCGGGCGTTCTCCATTCCCTGCCCGTCATCGTTGCCTCGGGCTTCGCCAACGACGGCGAAGCTGTCGAATTCGGTCGGCCAGCCTAGCCTGGCCAGATCGTCAACAGTCCGTGTGTCTGCCGTTTTCTCAATCAAATGCCGAATGATTCTCGACTCCGCTGCGGCCTTGCGTCCGTTCCTTGCCTCGGCCAGGTCGGCGTAGAGACTGGCTGCCGCAGTGGCTGCATGGCGGGTGTAGATCAGCGTGGACCGTTCCCCTTCGCCCCCTAAAGTCCGGCCAGCCTCCTCAAGCATGTCCAGAATGACTTCGGTCAGCTCCATGGCTCGGTGCGGGCCCAGGCTCCGGGAGAGCTTTGCTGGTACAGGGGAGGGGACTTTGCTGTCCTGCCTGCCTTGGGCGTCAAGTCGGGACAGCAGGTCGTCCAGAGCTGTTCGAATGGCCCCCTCCAAGGTTCTGCGTCCATCGAGGGGCAAGGACCTGGCCCATGGCAGCGCCTCCTCCAGATGATCCAGCGTCTTCCGGAGAATCTGCTCCATGGTTGTTTTGGATGCGGCAGATACCTGGTGGGCTTGCTGTGTCTTGGCGGGGCGGTTGGCCCGCGATCCGGGGCTCCTCGACTGGCCGATCATGTCAGGCGGTCCATCATGTCACCAGTTCGGGCACGGCGGCTCTGCCGGACCATATCCAGGATCAGGAAGGGCACTGCCATGTCCACCGGAAGCATGTGCCGTTCGAAGTTGTTGGCTGGGGCGGTGATCATGACCCCCATGATCAGCAGAAGGGGGAACCAGCACAGGGCTCCGCGCCAGTGGCCGGCTGCCAGTCGGGCGACGATCAGCAGCAGAGCGGCCACCACCCAGAAGTTGGCCCTTGCCACCAGGCCCAGCAGGGGTGTATCGGCCCAGGCTCTGACGAATCCGGTCACCCCGTTACGCCAGTCGTGGCACCAGGCCGCCAGCCAGGAGCCGGAATTTTGCACGTAACCATTGTTGAGGTAGTAGGACATAGCCACGTAGGCAGGGTCGCCGGGGTCGAAGTAGCCGTAGGACTCGGCCATGAAGGCATCCAGGTAGATCACCGGGTTGTGCAGTCCCACCCGGAGCCAGGCCCGATTCAGCCGGGACATCTGCTCGGGCGTCACGGTCCTCCAGCGGTAGACGATCAGTTTGGGCTGGTTGCCCGAGGACTTGACCCGGTCGGCCTCCCAGGGGGTGTACTGGATGGCGGCATTGTCCAGGTCCATGATGGGCTCAAGGTCGGCCCTCGCCTGGGCAGGAATCCCATGGGGGTTGAGCTGGGCCACTCGGGCGATCTGCTGCAGCTGGATGCTGCGGCTTTCCACGGGATCGCCCTGGATGACCGTCCCTGTGGCCGTCAGGGCCCCGGTCGCCCCTGTGAACAGGACCAGGGGCAGCAGGAGTCCGCTCAGGATGGTGACCCACTGACGACGGTGGATGATCAGAGCCAGGACCAGCTGGGCCAGGACGATGTAAAGGGCGTACTTGGCGCTGATCAGCATGATCAGGGTGCTCAGCGCAAGGGCAGGTCGCAGTCGGGTCGCTTGGCTGGCGGAAGGCGGCGAGTTCCTATTCTCCGCTTCCAGCTGGTGCCAGATGCCGAACCACCAGATGAAGGCGAAGGCGAAAAGGGGGGACTTGGTCAGGCTGAAGGTGCTGAAAACCACGAAGGGGCAGAGCAGGAAGAAAAGCATGACCAGGGTGCGGGCCAGGGCGCCGACCTGTTCGGTTCCCCTGCCGCGCAGGAAGCGGTCAGCGGTGACGGCGCAGCAGAAGGCCGCAAAGACCACCTGCAGCCCTGCCAGGAGCACGATGCCCGCGTCATAGGATCCGGTCAGGTGGTTGGAGGCCATGATGGTCATCCCATAGGCTAGGGTCAGCACTATGTTGTGCTGATCCGTCAGGAAGGCTGGGTGCCCCGGCCACAGGTAGTGGCCGATGGGGTAGACGTCCATCTGGGTGAAGGCATTGCCGCCGTAAGGGGGCTGATCGCCCTGCAGCTGGGCCAGGAAATTGGCGCATTCCTGGGCCTGTGCGTACAGGTCGGCCCCGTAGGCGGCCAGCAGGGTAAGAAAGGCCCAGGCCCAGCCTAGCAGGAGCAGACGCATAATGGACCGCCAGCCGCTGGTTTGCCGGTTGATGAAGGCCGCGTAGGCACGCATCCGTGGGCGCTGTGCCAGGGCGGTCAGCCGCTGCGGCATTCGCAGTGGTGCGCCGCCTAGCAGAATCCGGCGGCAGGCCAGGACCAGAGCCGTGCAGACGGCCAGGGTTCCCAGCATGATCAGCATTTGGGCCAGGCCTATCTGCGTCAGAGAACCCTGCAGACGGTAGATGGGACCCAGTCCGGTGCACCAGGCGATCCAGAGGCAGGCCAGCAGGGCCAGAGTCAGGCCGACGGTCCGGGATGCACCAGGCCGAGGCCTCTTGGTCTTCAGGACCGAGGTCGACACAGGTCGCTCGACCTCCTCTCTTGGCTGCACCCTACGACCGTCTGCGCTCAAAAGAACCCCTTTCGCAGATTGTGTTTATTGCATGATTTTCCTATTTTATCCAGTGTCCATCCGAGGATGCGTTATGAGCTGTTCAGGAGCATCCTGTGAAAAGATACAAAAATCGGCCGCCGCTTTTGTGGATGGTTCGCTACCAGGGCTGACCCCTTGTGCCGTATAGTGGAACGCGTGCCTCATCAGAATATCAAGTGGCAACCATCGGCATCGCTGGACAGTGGCGTGGTCTCCTCGATCGTGGTGTTCGACACCGTCGATTCGACCAATACGCTCGTGGCTCATGCTCTGGAAGCCTCGTCCTATTCGGATGCGCGCGACCGGGTCGAGCGACTATTCGGGGGCAGTGAATCGACAACGAGCACGGGGGCTGTGAAAGTACTGGTCTCTGGCACTAAGGGGAAAGCCGAAGGTACGCCTCGAAAAAATGCCCGTCAGGGTGTTTCTACGACTAGAAACTACGAGGGAAGAGTCGCAAGTAAAGGTCTTCGGCGATGGCCGGGCGCCGGGGGGCGCACCATGCCGCTCAGCGTAGCGGTTGCTGATGCGCAGTCCCGGTGCCGCGGTCGTCTTGGCCGAACCTGGGTCAACCAGCCTCGATGCTCCCTGCTGGCTACTTGGGCCCTGCCGCTGCCCACCAGCTTGCTTACCGGGCCGCTTAGCGGGTGGATGCCTATGGTGGCGGGACTGGCTGCTCTGGAAGGTCTTCAGGACGTGCTTGAGTACCATGGCTGCCAGCTGGCCGACGGCGGCGAGCCTGAACGAATTCTGACTCTCAAATGGCCTAACGATCTGTTCTGCCGCGGGTCCAAGCTGGGGGGCATCCTGTGCGAACTGGTCCGGGTGGATCAGGACTGGTCGGCTCTGGCCGTCGGCATCGGGATCAACCTTTTTCTGCCTCGACAGGCGCTGCCTATTGCTGATTCCACCTCCCTGCAGCTCCATTACCTCAGCCTGCCCGACTACCAGACCCTGCGCGACGATCTGGTCGACGCCATCAGCTGGCACCTGAGCGGGCAAATGGCTCCCCTTGGCCTTGACGGTTCGCTGGAAAGAGCCTTGAACGGGCCCAAGGGCCTGCGTTCGAGGATCACCGCGCTCAGCTGGACGCTCGGTCGGCGGGTCAGGGTCGTTCCCGTGTCCGGAGCTCCCGTGGAGGGTCGTGCCCTGGAGATCAACCCCGATGCCTCCCTGCGGGTGCGGCTGTCGGATGGAGACCAAGTTGATGTGTCCACGGCCGACGTGGGCATCCTGCCCGAAGTGGCCGCTGTGAGGGCCTAATCCTGCCATGCTCATGCCTTTCTGTCAGTCCAATCGCCCTTGATCAACCAGTGAGGAGAGGGGAATGAAAAAACTGCTGATTGCCAACCGCGGCGAGATAGCATTGCGGGTTGTGCGCACCGCCCAGGAGATGGGCATCGCCACCGTGGCCGTCTATGCCGATCAGGATCGGGACGCCCCCTATGCCCAGATGGCGGACGAGGCCTACCTGCTGCCTGGGGATACCAATATGGAGACCTATCTGAACGAGGATCTGATCGTCTCCATCGCCCGCAGGTCAGGCGCTGACGCCCTTCACCCGGGCTACGGCTTCCTGTCCGAGTTCTCCTCCTTCGCGCGAAAGGTGCTCGAGGCGGGCATCACCTGGGTGGGTCCGGATCCGGATGTTCTGGATGAGCTCGGCGACAAGATCACCGCCTGCAAGGTGGCCGAGCGAGCACGGGTGCCGGTGGTGCCCGGACTGAGCGAGCCCGTCACCGACATGCGCCCCCTGCTGGACTTCGCCGACGAGCACGGCTATCCGGTCATGATGAAGAAGGCTGACGGCGGCGGCGGCCGTGGGATCACCCTGATCAACGACAGCGACGAGCTGCGCACCTTCTATATGAACCATGATGCCCTTCAGGGCGGCGACCTGGGCGACTACTTCATCGAGAAGTTCGTGGACCGGGCCCGGCACGTGGAGACCCAGTCCGGCAGGGACAGCCACGGCCAGTTCACCGTCTACTCCACAAGAGACTGTTCGGTCCAGCGTCGCAACCAGAAGCTGGTGGAGGAGGCCCCGGCCCCCTTCCTGTCCGACGATGTGATCGCCCAGCTGGAGGGATTCTCCCGCCGCCTGTTCGATACGGTGGGCTACGTAGGTCTAGGTACCTGCGAGTTTCTGGTCACCCCTCGGGAAGACGTCTACTTCATGGAGGTCAACCCCCGGCTGCAGGTGGAGCATACGGTCAGCGAGCAGGTCTGCGGACTGGACCTGGTCCGCGAACAGCTGCGGATCGCCGACGGCGGCTCCCTGAACGTGGCGCCTTCGCCCCGAGGCCACAGCTTCGAGCTGCGCATCACCAGCGAGGACCCGGCCACCAACCTGACTCCCAGCTCAGGGACCATCGAGTCGATTCAGTGGCCCTCCGGCCCCGGCATTCGCGTGGATTCGGGCGTCGAAGTGGGCGACACGGTCTCGCCCAGGGACGATTCCATGATGGGCAAGCTGATCGTGACTGCTCAGGACCGCCCGGCAGCTGTGGCCAGGGTTCGCCGGGCCCTGCGCGAGATGAGCATCGGCGGGGTCCCTACTCCGGCCGGACTCTTCCAGAAGATCTTCACCAACCCCGAGTTCACTGCCGAGGACGGGCACTCCTTCGAAGTGTCCACCAAGTGGCTTGAACGGGTCTATCTGAACGTGGAGCCTGCCTCCAACGGCAGCGGCCAGCCCGCCTCGGTCTCCGGCGCATCCGCCCAGGAACAGGAGCGGGACAGCGATCCCATGGAGACCTATAACGTGGAGATCGACGACAAGCGGGTCAGGCTGGCCCTGCCCCAGTCGCTGCTGGGAGGCATGGGCGGCATCAGCGGTCACGGCGGCATTTCCCGGCCCCGGCAGCCCCTGCGCGGGCGTGGGCTGCGGGATCAGGAGCCTGGCGCACCCCGGCAGGATGCGGCCCGGTCCGGGGTCATCGTGGCCACCATGCAGGCGGTGGTCACCCGCATCAACGTCGCCCCCGATCAGGACGTTGACAAGGGCGACCTGCTGGTGGTTCTGGAGTCCATGAAGATGGAGAACTACGTCTATGCCCCGGCCAAGGGCCGTGTGAAGACCATTGATGTGGCCGTGGCACAAGGGGTGGATCCGGGCCAGACCCTGGTCACCCTGGATCTGGGCGAGAAGGAGCAGGCATGAGCGTCACCGAATCCACCTTGGGCTCCCAGCCGGTGCGCCAGGGCATCCATCGGGCCGCCGCCTTGGCCAAGCAGGCCGAGGAGCACGCCCGCGACCGTCAGCATGCCAAGGGCAAGCAGACCGCCCGGGAGCGCCTGGATCTGCTCTTCGACAAGGACACCTTCGAGGAGGTGGGCCGATTCGCCGGCGGTGACATTGCCGGGGACCGGGCGGGATCTGCGGTCATCACCGGCTTCGGCCTGGTCTACGGACGCAAGGTCGGCGTCTACGCCCAGGACTTCTCCGTTAGAGGCGGCACCCTGGGCCAGGCCGAAGGCGAGAAGATCTGTCGTCTCATGGACATGGCCCTGCGGATCAAGGTCCCCATCGTAGCCATGATCGACTCGGGCGGCGCCCGCATCCAGGAGGGCGTGGCCGCCCTGACCCAGTATGGCCGAATCTTCCGCAAGACCTGCCAGGCCAGCGGATTCGTCCCGCAGATCTCTCTGATCCTGGGGCCCTGCGCAGGCGGTGCCGTCTACTGCCCGGCCCTGACCGACCTGATCATCATGACCAAGGAGAACTCGGACATGTTCGTCACTGGCCCCGACGTGGTCAAGGCGGCCACGGGCGAGACCATCAGCATGGACCAGCTGGGCGGCGGCTACGTGCACAACACTCGTTCCGGCGTGGCCCACTACCTGGGCGAGGACGAGGCCGACGCCATCGACTACGCCAGGACCGTGCTGGCCTACCTGCCTGCCAACAGCGGCCTGGAGCCTCCCCGATACGCCTTCATCTCCGGCCATGCCGAGCGTCAGGCCGCCAAGCGCCTGGCCACGGTCATCCCCGAGAGCGACCGGCAGCCCTACGACGTGCTGGACGTCATCCATGCCATAGTCGACTATGGCGAGCTGGTCCAGGTCCAGGAGCTCTACGCCCGGTCCATCGTGGTCGGATTCGCCTGCCTGGAGGGCCGGCCAGTGGGAATCGTTGCCAACCAGCCCATGGTGGACGCGGGCAGCCTGGATGTGGAATCCTCCGAGAAGCTGGCCCGATTCGTTCGCCTCTGCGACGCCTTCAATCTGCCGGTCATCACTCTGGTGGACACCCCCGGCTACAAGCCCGGCTCGGATCAGGAGCACGCCGGCATCATCCGCCGGGGGGCCAAGGTCATCTACGCCTACGCCAACGCTCAGGTGCCCATGGTCACCATTGTTCTGCGCAAGGCCTTCGGCGGCTCCTACATCGTCATGGGCTCCAAGGCCATCGGCGCAGACCTCAACTACGCCTGGCCCTCCTCGCAGATCGCCGTGCTGGGAGCCCAAGGCGCGGTCAACATCATCCACCGACGCGACCTGCAGGAGGCCAAGGAGGCCGGCCGGGACGTGGACGAACTGCGCAACCGGCTGGCCCAGGAGTACGAAAACAGCACCGTCAACGCCAACCTCTCCCTGGAAATGGGCGAGCTGGACGGCATGATCGACCCGGAGCAGACCAGACCGGTCCTGATCCACGCCATGGACCTCTTGGCAGACAAGCAGCATGTCAGGGTCAACGACAAGCACCATGGCAATCAGCCTCTATGAGCTTCTCCTCGTCATTATCAGCAATCCCCAAACCTCTACGAATAGGACATCATGACCAGTACATTCTTCATCAACCGTCTCGCCGAGCAGCCGCACGCGCTCATGTTCGCCGGCCAGTCCAACCCCTGGACCGTGGCCCTGGCAGACCTGCAGGGTGATCCCGACATCGACAGGGCCCTGAGGGAGCGGATGGCGGCGGCCACCGACCTGCTCAGGGCGGTCAAGCCCGACCTGTTGGCCACTAACGGCCGTCAGCTGGATCTATTCGGCTACAAGCCTGACCCGGTCAGGCTGGGTCCGGCTGCTGACGCGGCTGTCAGCGTGCCCGGCATCGCCCTGGTGCAGCTGGGTGCCCTCATGGACATGAATCAGCTGGGCTACGACGCGGCCCAAGCCCGTCCGGTAGCCCTGCTGGGGCACTCCCAGGGCATCATCGGGGTTCACATGGTCCAAGAGATCCAGTCGGCCGGATCCATGAAGGCCGCCCAGGGCGCCATCGACCAGATTCTGGCTACCGCCATGCTGATTGGCGCGGCTGGCACTCGTCAGGCCCGTCGATTGGGCATCCATCGCCAGGGTGAGGCCACACCCATGCTTTCGGTGCGTGGCGCCACCCGCCATCAGGTGGAGGTCCTGGTCGACCGGGTGCCTGGCGCTCGCGGCCCCATCAGCGTGGCCGTGACCAACTCGGACCGCAACCTGGTCCTGTCCGGCTATCCGGAGGATCTGGCTGCCTTCGCCATCGAGGCAGGCAAGGAGAGCGATCATCAGCGGCAACTGCGCGAGGACAAGGTCCGTGGCGGAACCGCCTTCTCGCCGGTTCTGGAGTATCTGGATGTGACCCTGCCCTTCCATTCCCCGCTCATGAAGGAGGCCGTGGATCTGAGTGTGGACTGGGCCTCCCGCTGCGGTCTGGACACCGAGCGCGCCCGGATTCTGGCCGAGGAGGTCCTGCTCAACCATGCCGACTGGGCCGGCCGAATCGCCGAGGTCATGAACCAGCAGGACGCTGCCTCCCTCTGGCTGGTGGATCTGGGCCCGGGCGAGACCTTGGGCAAGCTGGTGGACAACCTGGTCCAGGGCACCGGCGTGGGTGTGGTCGAGGCCTCCAACCAGGCCCGGCGCGCGCAGCTGTCCACCATGGAGGAGGATCCTGGCCGGACACAGGACTGGTCCAAGCTGGCGCCCCGTCTGCTTGAGACTCCTGCTGGCCCCCGGGTGGAGACGGCCTTCAGCCGGTTGACCGGCAAGCCTCCGGTCATGCTGGCCGGCATGACCCCGACCACCGTGGAGCCCGAGATCGTGGCCGCGGCCGCCAACGCCGGCTACTGGGCCGAGCTGGCCGGCGGCGGCCAGGTGACCGCTGAGGTCTTCGACCGCCATGTGTCCCAGCTGGAGGACCAGCTGCAGGAGGGCCGCACGGTCGAGTTCAACGCCATGTTCATGGACCGCTACCTGTGGAACCTCCAGTTCGGCAGCCAGCATATCGTGCCCAAGAAGCGCGCCTCGGGCACTCCCATCGACGGTGTGGTCATCTCTGCCGGCATCCCCGAGCTGGATGAGGCTGTGACCCTGATCCGTCAGCTCAACGAAGAGGGCTTTCCCTACGTGGCCTTCAAGCCCGGTACGGTGGACCAGATCCGCCAGGTCGTGGCCATCGCCCGCAAGGTCGCCCCCACCAACATTCTGATGGAGGTCGAGGGCGGCGCTGCTGGAGGCCACCACTCCTGGGAGTCCCTGGACGATCTGCTTTCGACCACCTACGCCGAGGTCCGCGCCTGCCCCAACATCGTCCTGGTGGCCGGTGGCGGCATCGGCACCCCTGCGCGGGCGGCCGACTACATCAGCGGCCAGTGGTCCCGTGCCTATCATCTGCCGGACATGCCCGTGGACGGCGTCATGATCGGCACGGCTGCCATGACCGCCAAGGAGGCCCACACCAATCCTGAGATCAAGCGGGCCCTGGTGGCCACTCCCGGCATCGACTCCTCCACTCCTGATCCGGATCCCTTCGCCCCCATGGGCGAGAAGTGGGTGTCCAGCGGCAAGTCTGTGGGGGGCGTGGGCTCCGGCCTGAGCCATCTGCATGCCGACATCTACGAGATGGAGAACTCCTCTGCCGAGTGCGGCCGTCTGCTGGTCCGGGTCATGAAGCACCCGGAGGAGCTGGAGACCCGTCGGGCAGAGATCATCGAGGCCCTGAACAGGACCGCCAAGCCCTACTTCGGCGATCTGGAGACCATGACCTACCAGGACTGGGCCGAGCGCTTCGCCGACCTGTCATACCCCTGGGCCGACGACACCTACATCGACCGCTTCCTGCACCTGCTGCGGCGCATCGAAGCCCGTGTCTGCGAGCGTCAGAGCGGCGAGTTCGACTCCATCTTCGCCTCCAGGCAGGATGTGGCTGAGCCCGAGCAGGCGCTTCGCCGACTGCACGAGGCCTATCCCCAGGCAGCCGAGCTCAAGGTGGTGCCTACCGATGTGGCCTGGTTCCCCGTTCTAGTGCGCGAGTACCCCAAGCCCATGCCCTTCGTGCCGGTCATCGACAATGATCTGCTGCGATGGTGGGGTCAGGATCAGCTCTGGCAGTCAGAGGATCCTCGTTACGGGGCCGACTCGGTCAGGGCCATCCCTGGACCCATCTCCGTGGCTGGCATCACCACGGTGGACGAGCCGGTGGCCTCCATTCTGGGACGGTTCGAGCAGGCGGCCATAGACCGGGTACGCGATCTGTGCAGCGGTCCCGTCAAGGCCTACAGCCAACTGGCGGGCGCCTCTGATGCGCAGGAGTTCATCCGCCGCAGCCCCAACATCTCCTGGGTAGGCCATCTGATGGCCAATCCGGCCTACGGGACAGCCCTGGACGACCCCAACTACACCATCACTGCCACCGGTTATGACGATCAGGGCGAGCACTACGATCTGGACATCCACTTGGACACTTACTGGGACGATGACCCTGATGGCGGCCTGGACCGGCATGCGGTGCGCGACATCGTCGTGCCGCTGACCCTCAAGAGCGACCAGGTCGGTCTCTTCCCGGTGGTCGACCGCAGCCGCCTGCCCAAGGATGTCTACGCCATGCTGGCCGATACAGCCGGCATCGGCAACACCTCCATCACCGGCGACAAGCTGAAGGCCATGCCTGTCATCGAAAAGGACGATGACGACCCTGACCATCCCTTCGGCCTGGCCCGCACCAGCTACACTCTGGCGGCCAACCTGGGCTTCGACCATGAGGCGGCCACCGGAGGCGCCCTGCCCGATGCGTTGATCCCTTCCGGCTTCGCCCCTGACGCCTTGGTGGGTCCGGCCTGGCCTGCCATCTACGCAGCCTTGGGATCCGTCTATGTGGATGGCTTCCCCATCATCGAGGGACTGCTCAACGCGGTCCATCTGGACCACCTGATCGAGCTGGAGGTCAGCGAGGAACGCTTGCTGAAGCATACCGGCCAGCGGATCGAACTGACCAGCTGGGCCGAACCTTATCAGGAGTCAGCCTCCGGCCGGGTGGTGACCATCCACGTGGTCCACTCCGCGCAGGACGGGACCGTGCTGGCTCGCGAAGTCGAGCGTTTCGCTATCCGTGGCCGCGCCTACAGCGACCAGCTGCCCCTGGAGGCCCCCGAGTACGGCGGCATCCGCGCCGACACGGTGGACACACCCCGCAGGCTGCTGCGTCGCGTCACCGTCACCGCTCCCAAGGACATGACCGCCTTCGCCCGCACCTCCGGGGACTTCAATCCCATCCACACCTCCAAGCGAGGAGCGGCGGTCTCCGGCCTGTCTGCGCCGCTGGTGCACGGCATGTGGCTGTCTGCCACCGCCCAATATGCAGCTCAGGCCACTGACGAGCAGGGCGTCCACTACGAGATCGCCGGATGGACCTACAACATGTATGGCATGGTCCAGCTGGGCGACAAGGTGGAGATCAGCCTGGAGCGCGTGGGCAAGGTCCGCCACGGCGGCCTGGTCCTGGAGGTCACCTGCAGGATCGACGGCCAGCTGGTCTCCCGAGGCACAGCAATCGCCCGCGCCCCCAGGACCGCCTACGTTTATCCCGGTCAGGGGATTCAGCAGCAAGGCATGGTCCTGGACGAGCGGTCCAAGTCACCGGCCGCCCGCGAGACCTGGGAGCGGGCCGACGCCCTGACACGCAGCAAGCTGGGGTTCTCCATCCTGGCCGTGGTACGTGACAACCCGCACACCCTGACCGCCAAAGGGGTCACCTACCATCATCCGGAGGGTCTGCTCAACCTGACCCAGTTCACCCAGGTGGCGCTGGCCACCGTTGCCTTCGCCCAGACCGCCCGCCTGCGCGAGTCCGGCATGGACATCTGGCCCGCCTACTTTGCCGGGCACTCCCTGGGCGAGTACAACGCCCTGAGCTCTTTTGCCGGGGTCATGTCCCTGGAGACGGTTCTGGAGCTGGTCTTCCATCGCGGGTCCACCATGCACTCCCTGATCGAACGTGATGAGCAGGGGCGCAGCAACTACCGGATGGGCGCTCTTCGCCCCAACCAGTTCGGCGTGGGCGACTCCGGCGTCAAGCAGTACGTGGAGTCCGTGTCCAAGGAGTGCGGCGAATTCCTGGAGATCGTCAACTATAACCTGGCTGGCCAGCAGTACGCCGTGGCCGGGACCATCGCCGGTCTGGAGTATCTGCGAGCCGACGCCAACCGTCGGGCCAAGGAGGCGGGCGGCAAGCCGGCCTTCATGTACGTGCCCGGCATTGACGTGCCCTTCCACTCCACTCTGCTGCGCAAGGGGGTGCCCGAGTTCCGCGATACCTTGGATGCCCTGCTGCCTGCGCACATCGACTACTCCCGCCTGGAGGGCCGCTACATCCCCAACCTGGTTGCGCGGCCCTTCCAGATGAGCAAGGAGTTCGCCGCCTCCATCCTGGAGGTGGTTCCTTCCGAACGCATCAAGCAGGCTCTGGACGATCCTCAGGTCTGGGACCAGTATGCGGCCGACGACCAGAAGCTGGGCCGTCTGCTGCTGACCGAGCTGCTCTCCTGGCAGTTCGCCTCTCCTGTGCGCTGGATCGAGACCCAGGCGATCATGTTCGACGCCCCCGAACAGGGCGGCCTGGGCGTGGAGCAGCTGATCGAGGTAGGGCTGGGCCATTCGCCCACTCTGGCCAATCTGGGCACCAAGACCCTGAAACTGCCTGACTTCCGCGAGCGTCACGTGAACGTTTACAACCTGGGCAGGGATGAGAGCCGGGTCTATCTGACCGACACCGATCCCATGGCCCCGGTGGAGGAGCCCGCAGCTCTGGTCCAGGACTCCAGCCGTGATTCAGCTCAGACTGCCGCGGCAGCCCCCGTACCAGATCCGGCTCCGGCTCCGGCTTCTGCCCCTGCAGCAGCCGACGACTCGGTTCCGGTTCCGGCTCCGGCGACCGGCGGTCCATCGGGTGCCGATGTAGCCGACCTGCCTTTCAAGGCTTCGGACGCCATCGCCGTCCTGCTGGCCTACGCCACCAAGATCCGTCCCGAGCAGATCGGGCAGACCGATACCACCGACACGCTGACCAATGGCGTCTCTTCCAGGCGCAACCAGCTGCTGATGGACATCAGCTCCGAGCTTGGCGTGGCCAGCGTGGACGGCGCAGCCGAGGCCAGCATGACCGACCTGAGTGCCTTGGTGAACAAGGTGGCCCCGAACTATCGGCCCTTCGGCCCGGTGCTCTCCGACATCGTGCGTGAGCGCATCCGCGACCTCTTCGGCCCCTCCGGTCTCAAGCTGCAGCAGGTTGAGCAGCGGGTCTCCGACGTCTGGCAGCTGGGTGCTGGCTGGGTCTCGGCCACTGTGGCCAGCCTGGTCCTGGACACGCGCGAGGGCGCATCCTCGCGTGGCGGTGACCTGGCGCTCCTGCCCACCGAGGCAGTCTCCACTGCAGCCGCTGCCAATGCTCTGATCGACCAGGCCGTTCAGCAGGTGGCCCAGCGTCATGGCGTTACGGTCTCCATGCCCTCTGCAGGCGGTGCCGCTGGCGGTGCCGTGGTTGACTCCGCCGCCCTGGATGCCTTCGCAGCCCAGGTGACCGGTTCTGACGGCGTGCTGGCCTCCACTGCCCGATTCCTGCTTGACAAGCTGGGGCTTGAACCACCGGCCGTCCAGCCTGGCGAGAATGAGGACGCGGCCGTCGTTGCCGCTGTCGATGCCGAGCTGGGCAGCGATTGGCCCGATCAGGTGGCGCCACGGTTCGAGTCCTCACGCGCCGTCCTCTTCGACGATCGCTGGGCCAGCGCCCGCGAGGATCTGGCTCACATCTACCACGAGCACGATGATGATCGCAGCCGCCTGAGCTTCGTCGGAGCCGGACGCGAGGTGCGCGATCAGGCTTTCTGGTACGCCGAGCAGGCGCGCAAACGCGGTGAGCAGGATCTGGCCCGAGTCTTCAGCGGCATCGCCGACCAGGCCATGACTCCTGCCGACTTGGACCAGACCGCCACGCGATTTGCCAAGGACGTGGCCGTGGTCACCGGTGTGGCTGCCAAGTCCATCGCGGGATCTGTGACCGCCGGCCTGTTGGAGGGAGGAGCGACGGTCATCGCCGTCTGCCACTCCCTGAAGCCGAAGACCGTCATCTGGGCCCGCGACCTCTACCGCCGCCATGCCGTGGGCGGCGCCCGTCTCTGGATCGTGTCCGCCAACCTGTCCAGCTACCGGGATGTGGATGCCCTGGTCGACTGGGTCGGCAATGAGCAGCGCAAGACCACGGGAGCTACGACCACCGTGCTCAAACCAGCCTACGAGCCCACCCTCCTGCTGCCCTTCGCAGCCCCCGCCATGCACGGGACCATGGCTGACTCGGGCCGGCTCTTCGAGTCCCAGGCCCGGCTCATGCTCTGGAGCCTGGAACGCCAGATCGCCGGGTTTGCCGGCATCGGGGCAGACACTGACGTGGATCACCGTCTGCATGTGGTCCTGCCTGGATCGCCCAACCGCGGCATGTTCGGGGGCGATGGGGCATACGGGGAGGTCAAGGCCGCCCTGGATGCCATCGTCAACCGTTCCCGCCCCGAGCAGGACTGGTCCGGCCGGGTCACCTTCGCCCATCCGCTTATCGGCTGGGTCCGGGGCACCGGGCTCATGGGCGGCAACGATCCGCTGGTCCGGGTGGTGGAGCGCCACGGCATCCACACCTACTCCACTGAGCAGATGGCCGATTCCCTGCTGGAGCTGTGCACCGTTCAGGCTCGTCAGCAGGCTCTCCAGGCCCCACTCCGGGCTGATCTGACCGGCGGTCTGGGCTCCAGCCCGCTGGACCTCAAGGCTCTGAAGGCCGAGGCCGCCCGGACTGACGATTCGTCGATACCGGCTCCGCCGGAGCAGACCGGGGACGCGTCCGAAGCTGGCGGCAGGGATCCAGGCCGGATCATCAAGGCTCTGCCCACTCCCCAGGTGCCTGCCCAGGCACTGGTGGATATGCAGGATTGGCAGGACGTGACCGCCAGACCCGAGGATCAGATCGTCATCGTCTCCATCGGCGAGATGGGCCCTTGGGGTTCCGGCCGCACACGCTTCGAGGCCGAGATGGGCATCCACTCGGATGGTCAGGTAGACCTGAGCGCCGCCGCCGTCCTCGAACTGGCCTGGAACATGGGTCTGGTCGAATGGCAGGACAGCCCCAAGCCGGGCTGGTACGACACCGACGGCGAGCTGGTGCCCGAGCAGGACATCGCCGAGCGCTACCACGACCAGGTGGTGGCCCGCTCCGGCATTCGTCCCTTCGATGACGGCATGGGCTCCGACTACCGCCAGGGCACCAACGAAGAGGAGGTCGACGTCTTCCTGGATCACGACGTGGCCTTCTCGGTGCCTACCAGGGATATGGCCGAGGAGTACGTGGCTCAGGATCCGGACCACACCAGCGTCGCCCGCGATGACCAGTCCGGCGAGTGGACGGTCACACGTCGGCCCGGCTCTCGTATCCGCGTGCCGCGCCGGGCTACCATGTCCAGGACCGTAGGCGGCCAGTTCCCCAAGGGCTTCGACCCGGTCAAGTGGGGCATTCCAGCCTCCATGGTCGGGGACGTGGATCAGATCGCCCTCTGGAACATCGTGACCACCGTGGATGCCTACCTTTCGGCCGGATTCACCCCGGTGGAGATCCTCCAGGCCGTGCACCCCTCCAAGGTGGCCTCCACCCAGGGGACCGGCTTCGGCGGCATGGCCTCCATGCGCAAGCTCTACCTGGACCGCTTCCTGGGCAAGGAAATCCCCACGGACATCCTCCAGGAGGCTCTGCCCAATGTGGTGGCCGCACATGTCATGCAGTCCTACATCGGCGGATACGGCAACATGGTCCAACCGGTCTCGGCCTGCGCTACGGCTGCTGTTTCCCTGGAGGAGGGCGCTGACAAGATCGCCCTGGGCAAGGCGGACTTCGTGGTCACAGGCGCCATTGACGACATCGGCGTGGAGTCGGTCATCGGCTTCGGCAACATGAATGCCACCGCCGATTCCGCCGAGATGTACGCCAAGGGTATCCAGCCCCGGTTCTTCTCCCGGGCCAACGACCGTCGGCGCGGGGGCTTCCTGGAGTCCCAGGGCGGCGGAACCATCCTGCTCACCCGCGGCGACATCGCCCTGCGCATGGGTCTGCCAGTGGCTGGCGTGGTCGGGTACATCCACTCCTTCGCGGACGGTGCTCACACCTCCATCCCAGCTCCTGGGCTGGGGGCGCTGGCCGCCGGCATGGGCGGCAGGGACTCGGATATGGTGCGCTCGCTGGCCAAGCTGGGCGTGGACCCCGACGACATCGCCGTGGTCTCCAAGCATGACACCTCCACCAACGCCAACGATCCCAACGAGTCCGAGCTGCATAACACTCTGGCTCACGCCATCGGTCGGACGGACGGCAACCCGCTCTACGTCATCTCCCAGAAGAGCCTGACCGGCCATGCCAAGGGCGGCGCCTGCATCTTCCAGATCAACGGGCTCACCCAGCTCTTCCGGTCCGGAGTCATCCCGGCCAATGCTTCCCTGGATTGCGTGGATCCGGTCTTAAGGCGCGACGATCATCTGGTCTGGCTGGAGCAGCCTCTGAAGGTGGGCAGGGTCAAGGCCGGACTGGTCACCTCTCTGGGCTTCGGCCATGTCTCCGGCATCGGGGTCATCGTCAGCCCCGGAGCCTTTGAAGCGGCTGTGCTCAAAACCTCCGGCCAAGAGGCTCTGGACGAGTGGCGTCGCCGTGCTAATGACCGTCTGGCTGCCGGTCAGCGCCGTCTGGAGGAGGGTCGCATGGGTCGGGCCCCGCTCTACGAGCCCATCGACAATCGTCGCTTCCATGAGGACGGTCACGGGTATGTGGGTCATGAGGTCGAGAAGGCCATGCTGTTGGATCCCCAGGCCCGTCTGGGTGCTGACGGCTACTATGACCGGAGCTGAGAGCATCCTGAATTGGTCAATTCTCCGTCCTCCGCAGTGGAGGATGGGAAATCGGTGAGAGTTCAATCACCGCACTGATCAGGGGGAGGTGGGCCAGATGGCTCACCTCCCTCTTTGCTGGGGCTCTTGGTGGCTTATCTTCCTTTTGTTGTGTCCCTAGGTACGACGGGCTTGGCTATGATTAGCCTTTGCCGTGCCCTATGACCTATGCGTAGAGGGTTCCTTACAGGCATATGAGCTATATCGGCATCGGAGCGATGAAAACGTGCTGCGCATTAGGGTTTTGTCTGCTGTCTGTAAATGGGGTTGCTTCAGTGCTGCTTGAGGGGCAGGCGGTTCTTACATTCTGACCGTGATTGGACCCTGTTAACAAAATGGTATAAAAGTAAATAGGTGGCCCAGGTTTTACTTGGGGTTATTGCTGGGCCACCCGAATGGCCGGACTTATCTTGCGGGAGTGGTCCGGCCCCTTACTCGCGCTAAGTATCAGTGGCCGCTCTTATGAAAATCCTGCGGCTGCGTTTTGCTGCAATAATACCCATGGCAAGAAGCCTGAACGCCATAGCCACGCCGGTACTTTTCCTCTTCTGCTGTGGGCGTGACTCTTACAGGCTGGAACATGTACTGGATGTTGATATCGTCAGTTCAGGCAATCGAATCGAGGGTCCAGCGGCTGGCGACTGTCGTCATAACCGGCGTGTGCTTGGGGGTGAATCCATAAATACTCATCGAATCGATGCTGGTGACGGCACGATTCCTTATTTAAGGTGAATGAACTGCCCGGGTCGGGCCTGGTCGGCGAACGGCCAGGATTTCTGTACCGATCTTCAAAGTCAGTTTGTGGGAAGGGCCAATCAGCGTGGGTTTCCGTGTTGCGCCAAGGTTCTGCCCAGTGATGTCTGCATAGGTTTATTGCTGAGTGAAACCGCGCAATGATCAATTTGCTGCATGTTTCGGCTGGCCTATGTGCTATGCTCTGTACCGAGCCGACGGCTTTGCGGGCGTAGCTCAATGGTAGAGCCTCAGTCTTCCAAACTGATTACGCGGGTTCGATTCCCGTCGCCCGCTCCACGATTATCGTTGATATCCCGTCATTCTTAGCAGGTTCCCTACCAATTTGGAGCGGTCAGGATCGGGCCTGACTGAGCGAGATTTTCCCCAGTATCCGGCACTTTACGGGCTAAATGGGTACACGCTAGGGTACATACGGAGGTGCTCGGATGACTACAGCGACAAGGCCTGCAGGCATCGCATGGGTATAACGGTCGTAACAGGACGGGAAAGGCTGCTGGCATTGTGCCGCGAACTGCCCCGCGACCCAGCCACTGGCAAGCGCCGCAGGTTCGACAAAAGCGACCGGATCAGGAGCAAGGCGCGGGAGAAATTCGAGGACGCGCTGGCCGAATACCGGCGGACGGGAAAGATCAAGACCTGCAAATCGGCGCTGCTGCGCGACCGGCTCGGCCGATGGTTCAACGGGTACAAGCGACCCATGGTAAAGACCCGCGTCTACGAAACCTGCCGGAGCGACTGCCGGAACATCATTGCCGTCATCGGCAGCGTGCAACTCGAAGACCTCGTGCCCTGGCGCGTCAGGGAGATGGGCAACAAGATCATGCGGGACCGTAGCGGCAAGACCGCCCTGAACGCCTACATCCGCCTGCGCAGCGCGCTCGCGGACGCTCATGTG
The DNA here is from genome assembly GCF_052606245.1 of Bifidobacterium sp. ESL0819. Classification (NCBI taxonomy): domain Bacteria; kingdom Bacillati; phylum Actinomycetota; class Actinomycetes; order Bifidobacteriales; family Bifidobacteriaceae; genus Bifidobacterium; species Bifidobacterium sp. ESL0819. The sequence goes on along the minus strand of NZ_CP199587.1, from coordinate 259,339 downwards.
GCAGGCCGAGCGTTTCGCCCTCACCTCGTCAGAGCTGGTGACCCGCAACGGCGTCCACAGCATCATGGTCATGCACGAGCTGCAGCGGTACCAGGCGGGCTCGATCATCCACGGCTCCTGGCAGCAGAATAAACGGGCTGTGGAGCGTAACCTCAGACGACTGCGTGGGGGAGAGTCCGGGCCAATCGCAGGCTGGTCATGGCCGACCCTGCCAGCCAACGTGGTTCGCTCAACAGAGTTGCTTCCGACTGGGTGCTGCGCTACCCGGACGGGCGAATCTGGCGGGTGCATGACCTACGCGGCTGGGGCCGCTCGCATGCGCACCTGTTCGGCCTGGAGGATGGGGAGCATGGCGCGATTCAAGCGTCCTCCGGCATTGCTGCGGTCAAGCGGAGCATGGACAAGCGAGACCAGGTCAGCTTCCACAAGGGTGGAAGCTGGTCTCCTGGTTGCCTCCGGGCCGTCAGTCGCCGTCGGCCTGGAGGCACTCCTAGTCGGGGTGCCGTTGCCCGTCCGTGTAGGCATCAGCCAGCAGGTCCACTATCCAGCCAAGCTGCTCGGGGGTGAGCTGGACGGCAAGCTCTGCCGGGATCCGATTCCAGTTGGCGGCGAAAGCCCCGCCGGATTCGCCGGCTCTGCTGTATTGCTGGGCTTGGGTGATTGTGAGCTCGTGCCGACGCTGCTGCGCGTCCAGGCCCTCCCTGGTGGGGGCCTCGCTCATGCGCCGGCGATGGTCGGGGTAGGGCTCGTGGGAGTCGACTATCCAGTCGCGTCCCTGTTTGCGGGCGGTGCGCAGGCCGCCCCTGCGGGCCATCTGCCTGGCGGTGACCTCAGCCTTGCCGTGCATGGCCGCATACTGTGTGATGGGGATCATGGCCATGTCAGTCCCCCTGCCCGGGCAGCGCATCCCGAGCGGCTATGACGGCACGGAGGGGCTCCTGGTGGTCGATCCACCATGATGCGGATGCCTGGGCCTTGAGCCAGGCGATTCTGCGGGCGGCCAATGCTGTCTGCTCTTCGGTGGCCCTGTGCTTGTCCCGGGCGTCGTGGTCCTTCTGCGCCTCGTCCTCCATCCTCATCAGCATCTCCACGATCTTCTCGCGTATGTCGGCGGCGCGAAACACCTGCTCGTCGCTGCCTTCAAGCGCGGGCAGGCCATCAAGCTCCCAGCGGACCTTCGCCGCCCAGCAGGCTGGGCAGTCGATGGTCCTGTACCGGGCGATCTTCTTCTTGCGTCTCCCGAACAAGTTGATGCCCTTGATCTCCACCGTGTCCGTATGCCCGCACCTGTAGGTGATGCGGCAAAGTGCCATCTTGTCCTCCTCGATTGTGTGTACCCCTTGCCGACGCCCATATTACATCTCTAACGATGTGATGCAAAGTGGAGGTGTCCGAGTATTTTGCGCCGGGGCAACCTCACAGCCATACTCATGTCACAAGCCAATCAGCCATATCATCCAGGTATGGCCTACATTCCCGATGACATCTCCCAGATCCTCGACAACCACCTTGGCTACACACCCGCTTCGGAGGGCGAGCGGGAGCGACTGACTTTCCTTTTGCTCAAGCGCCTCGACCAGGTCATCGAACAGGAGCAGCAAGCCGGTCTCAGCCGACAGGATCGCGAGCGCCCGGCCGTCATGCATAAGCAGATCAGAGTTGATCTTGCCGCAATACGATACGGGGCCACCGAGAAGACTGTAAGAGATATAGAGCACAGATACCGTTAAGGGTATATTTGGGGCACATGAGCATGAGTTATGATTTGCCTTGCAATGCGTGAGGTGCAGTATGTAGTCAGTCTTCCAAACTGAGTACGCGGGTTCGATCCCCGTCGCCCGCTCCACTTGGACGCAGGATTTGATAAGTCGGCGTTTGCGTTAGCGGGTACGCCCGAAAGTGATGTAGAAGATCTGCTGCGTTAGCGTGTTGGAATGTTACGTTGGCCTGTTCCGCATCTTCCCTTAATGCATTGCATGTTTTGGATTGATTCGGTTGTTGCGTACGGTGGGCTCCGCCCGCTGATCTTCCAGCAGGTCGGAGATATGGCAGATACCGTTTGCTAAAGCCTCTTTTGGAGGCGTGACTTACATGTTAAAATCGGAGAAGATCTCAATGAGCTACTCAAGGATGAGTGCCATGATGAAGCGATCATTAACCATAGGAACCTTCATGATGTTCTTGGGCGTGATGCTGCTGGGTTTCGTAATCTCCCCAGCTCAGGTATCCGTGCAGCCTGCACTGGGAGACACTGCAGCGGACCAGCCAGTCTCAATGGATGCACCGACCATTTCTTCTTCACGATCGTCGCCTCAAGACATTGACGCGGCAGGATACTGGACAGAGGAGAGGATGCGTTCTGCTCGTCCTGCAGAAGAACTGGCATCTGAACCAAGTCACAGTGATCGGATTCGACCAGCCGAGCAATCCAGCAAGATGAAAGTTGGAGAAAACTTCTCACATTCTGTCCGCCCCAAACCATTACCAGGGCATCAGACCGGGAATGCAGTTGTTCCTGAGATGACTGGGGCGGTGTTCTTCAATGACAATGGAGATAGTGTTGATACAAGTTCTTTTACGGACTCAATGGAAGGGCACTGACTGCGCTCCATGAGATATGGCAGGGTCTCACTACTCCTTTCCTCATTCATGCCTTCCCTCCTTGCTCAGCTCTGTTCCTTTGTTGTTTTATCTCCTCCTAGGGCTATTTGTGCAAGACGCGGTGATCGTTGATCAGGCCCCTGGATTGTGCATGGTCTGTTCTGCCTGGATGATTTGCTGCAGGGGCCGATGAGGGGCATACTCGGGCATATGGAAGATGCCGGCTTTGGACAGGTGCTGGGGTTGGGGCATGACCTGGTCGACCTGAAGGAGTTCGGTCGGCAGCTGGCTATGCCCGGCACGCGCATGACAGGCTTGTTCTCGGCACGGGAGCGGCGGCAGGCTGAGCAGCGGGCCTTGCTCAAGCATGACGATATGGCGGCGCACTTGGCGGTGCGCTGGGCTGGCAAGGAGTCGGTGCTCAAGGCCTGGTCTCAGGCGCTGGGACCTGAGCCCTCGCCCTATGGTCTGGATGATTTCCCCTGGAGCGGGGTCGAGGTCCTGGATGACGGCCGGGGTCGGCCGAGCGTTCACCTAGAATCCAACGTAGAAGCCAGGCTCTATGACTCCATGACTCTGACCGGTGGTCAGTTCGACCGAGTGCAGTTGTGCTGGCATATTGCTCTCAGCCATGATGGGCCGGTTGCCTCGGCGGTTGTGCTTCTGTGCAGGTGTGTCTGGAACTAGGCTGAGACGTGGGGAGTCTGGATGAATTCCTAACTGGCTTGTTAGCCTATCCAAAGAGCAGTTTGCAGAAGGGATGAGGCTTCGATTTCGTTGAAGTCGTTTCAAGTACTCAAGGTTTTACACATAGCTAGCGGTGTGCAGTACAGGCTATAGGCGTGGTTCTGAGAATTGGCCACGGCTGCTGTGTAGACTGTTTACAGCCTCTTCTTGAGACGTGTTCCCCGCATTGGTGGGGATGATCCTCTGCAATGCCTGGGGCATCACACCAGATGAGCGTGCTCCCCGCATCCGCGGGGATGATCCTCGTGTTCCATAATGCGCCTAGCTTCTTTACTAGTGCTCCCCGCATCCGCGGGGATGATCCTTCCGCATGAAGGTCCCTGAAGAACTGGTCCTCGTGCTCCACGCATCCGCGGGGATGATCCCGTGACCGGCATCCAGCTATGGAACGGCAAAGAGTGCTCCCCGCATCCGCGGGGATGATCCCCATGACCAAGACTAATCTGGTATCCATCATCAGTGCTCCCCGCATCCGCGGGGATGATCCTCTGCCGAGCTTAGCGGCCACGTCTGGCTACATGTGCTCCCCGCATCCGCGGGGATGATCCCCGTGAGGGACTAGAAGAAAAAGGTCACCGGAGGTGCTCCCCGCATCCGCGGGGATGATCCTACGGTCTCGCGCTGACTGGCGAGGACACTCACGTGCTCCCCGCATCCGCGGGGATGATCCTGGTCTTACGCCTACCCGGGCACCAACCGGTGGGTGCTCCCCGCATCCGCGGGGATGATCCCGTGAAGCGCACGGTGACCAGCCGGTCGGTGGGGTGCTCCCCGCATCCGCGGGGATGATCCCCCGTAGCCGGTCGCTGGGTAGACAAAACCGCCGTGCTCCCCGCATCCGCGGGGATGATCCCCCGCATTCGGCGGCCAGCCTAATCATGAGCGTGTGCTCCCCGCATCCGCGGGGATGATCCCTGAGATCACATCCGTCAGGATGCGCAGGCTGACCAGTAGGCGCCGCCGTTCTGGCGATTGTGGAATGATGGAAGGCACAAGCAAGGGAGGCCGCAATGGATGAGCGGACACGACGAGCAATAGCGCTGCGCGATGGCATGCATTCCGCCGAGCTTGAAGGCGGGCGCGTCACTGACGCCTTCCGTCGAGACGCACAGGACTATGTGGATGGATCCATCGACTTGCAGGGTCTGCTCGACCGGCTGAACCAACGGTATGCCATGCATAGCAGCCTATGAGTGTCATCGACCCGTATCTGATACCCGGCACCAACGTGCAGCGCAACCTGGTCAATGCTCAAAGCGAGCAGGCGCTGAGCGCCGCTGAGAATGACTGGGTGACGTTCCGATTCCTGCAATTGCGGGCGATGCCGCTCACTGCCGAGGGGACCGTCGAGCAGCTGCAGCGGATCCATCATTTCCTGTTCCAGGATGTGTACGAGTGGGCGGGGCAGATCCGCACCATCGACATGAGCAAAGGCGGGGGCAGCGTCTTCCAGCCCCTGGAACTATTCGCCACCGGCGCGCAGTACGCGGAAAGCACGCTGCGGAGCGGTGTTCCCCGCATCCGCGGGGATGATCCGGAGATCACCTGCGAGTTTGTGGGCTTGGCGTTGTGCTCCCCGCATCCGTGGGGATGATCCTTTGTCTGACGCGTTTTCGGCCGTAGAGATTAAGTATTCCTCGCGTCCGCGGGGATGAACTATATCGCTTGCAGGATGCTCATTTTATCCTCTCTCGCCTGGATACCGAGTGTTTGTTTCCACGTCCTTTCTCGTCCCTAGGCCCGGGCGTGCCCCCCGGTATAAGCTTGTAGGCGATGTGTCCACGAGTAGCGGACTTGGAGGTGTGGTCGCCGATGGAGCAATTCGACGATGCGGATGGCGCGGAATCCGGCAGAAGCGATGCGGCGGGTTATGTGGCTGTGCCATCGCACCCTGATGAAGTGACTTCGGTGAACAAGGTTTCGGCTCATCCTGAGGCGACCATTCCGGATTCGGAATACTCGCTGGCCGAGATTGAGCAGCGCCGCGCCCGCCCGGTCCGCTGGGTGGTCTTGGCGCTGGCGATTCTTTTGGCAATCGTCATTCCTTATGGATACGGGCGCTCGTTGGCCATCAACCACACTCAGGGCGTGCTCCGCTATGCTTCAATCCTGGACCCGCGCGGCATAGCTCTGATTGCCTGGACGGTGACCGTGCTGACCTTTGTGGGCATCGGCATGTCCATCATCGAGTCGTCCTCTTGGTTCTGGCGGGTGGTCTTCGTGCTGGGCTTGGCCGCCGAACAGCTGATCGCCGGCCTCTGTCTGCTCAAGATGGACTTCTGGTACAGCACTTTCGTGGTCTATCAGCATCAGGCCATCCTGGCCAACGCGGCTAACCTGGGCATCATCGCGGCCGGGCTGGGCGTGGCGGTCTTCGCCATCCTCTTTGTGGCCATCCTGGTCTGTGTGCGCAAGGATTCCCCCTGGAACACGCTGACTCACAGCTGGTCGGCCCTGTCCATGTTCTTCATCATTGAACTGATTGCTATCGCCATCGTCCTTTTCGGAGGCCTGATCACCGCGGTTTGAGTCATAGGATCGCTGGATTTACCAGAATATGCTGGGCGATGGGTGCCGGTAGCTGGCCGGTTGTGGTTTTGGGTTGATTCCTGTCCGCATGCTGTCAAGTGGTGCGAGCGTAAGACCAGGATGCTGCCTTCCATAGATAGCTGTAGTGCTATTGAGCGCGGGATGGGGTTAATGCATATGGGCTTTACTCCGCTAATTCCCGATCCAGGCGGTTGGCTATCGAACCACCGTAGAAGATATCTATGAGGGATAGGACATAGCTGGTCGTAAACAGAACGACGAAGGGCCAGCGCAGGCAAATATTAGCCCATTCGGGAAGGGTGAAGAAATCAATGATGAACCTGAGCGGCACCAGGACGAGTGCGGTGTAGCCGAGGACGTGCATGGTGTAGGGGATGGTGGTTCCGGTGATGTATCGCATGCCGATCAAGTCGTTGTCGAGGGCGGTTTGGAGTTCGCGGCTGCTGGCCGGGGTCATGTGGTGTTGGGGGAATTGCCGGTGGGTGGCCCAGGCCCATGTGCCGATGCCGATGGCGAGGCCCAGGTCGCAGCTGACGATCGCCGAGGTCAGCGGGGGCATGTCCAGGAGTACCTCGCCGCCCTGGAGGGGGCGGTGCGGCCTGGAGCGGTGCCATGCGCGGGCTATTTTCAAGGCGGATATGAAGATGATGATGATCAGCGCGGTGACGTATAAGGGGACGGAGTAGTGTCTTCTGTTGTATTCCCTGGCTTCCGGGGTCCGCAGGCAACGCCGCCCACGGAGCAGATCCTGCCCGCGTACCATGGGCCGGATGACCCGGTGGCCTGTGCGAGTGGCTGCACGCACAGGCCGACCAGGTGGACCACCAGCCCGTCCCCTCCCAGCCCGTCGAACCGTCCGATGCCTCTGTAGGCTCCGGATACCGTGGCGGGTCCGTCGGCCAGGACGACCAACGAGCCCAGGTGCAGGATCTGCCCGGGCCGGGGCCGACCGATCCTGCCGCGCCGCCGCCACACATGCCCCTGGAAGGTCGGCAGGCACAGGCCCCGCGCCAAGAGGTAGGGCTCCAGGCCGCGATCCATCAGCCGCCTTGACCTCCACGCATTGAACGACATCACCGCAAACAACCAGATCAGCATCGCCGGAGCGCCTAATAGGACATCTACCTATAGGTACAGCATCAGTACGCATCCTCTAATATTATTCCTGGTTTCAATCCGAGCCGCGCACATGGCAATGCAGGAGACAGCGGGAAAGCTATCATAGATTGTCCTCCAAGTGGCCTCGCAGGTCATCTCCGTCCCCGCGATTGACGGAATCGTCGTAAAGAGCGTTGGGGACTGCTGCACCGAGTAATCCTACGACAAGACCAATTCCAGCTCCCACAATCGTACCTGGTCCAGGGGCGATTGATCCTATAATTGCTCCAGCGACTGCTCCTTCTGCAGCACTAGAGGCAGCGATTAGGCCATGAGCTATAGCATCTTGGGTAGCTGCCTGTTCTCCGTAGGCTTCCTTACGTGAATAGTATGTGTCGAAGGAATCAGCAATTCCGCCAACTATGCAGCCAAAGGCATTAACGGCAATAGCTGTTGTAGCCGTGCCGGCAACCATGGTGGCAACTTGAGCAAAACGCCCGCTGGTTTTGATTGCCGGTGCAACCAGGTTTCCCACCTCAATGAGCCCTTCAACGATTGGTCCCAGCCAGTTTCCCGACAACCCATCCCCAATGAGGCCTGCTAGCTTCAACCCCTCAATAAGGGCAGGATCGGCTGTCATAAGTAAAGCGATGCCGCTCAATGCTTCAAAAACGCCAGAAAGATTACCGCCGACCGTGAAAGCGTGGTTCAATATGTCGAGTTGCATAGCCTTGGCTGTTGCTTTATCAACGCATTCGTCAAGGTCGTGTGTGGTTTGCTTGGCAGCGTTCTTATATTGTTCCCTGACCCAGCTGACTTCGCCCTTCAACCGCTTGATTTCGGCCTTGTCGCCAGTAACGAGCCCTTGGTAATGAGTTATGCTCTCGGTTGTCGAATTAATGACACCAAGCAGACGATTGGTCTCCCGCGACATGCTATCCCCGTTGGTTTGCCTGACCTTTTTCAGGTTGTCGCTGTTTGTTTTCAACGTCTGTTTCGCTTGGTCGAGTTTCTTCTGATTCTGCGCGATTGAGTCGCGAAGGTCCATTGCCCTTTGGCAATCTTTGTATGCGGTTTGTTGGCTCGTATCAACTGCAGACCCCCAGCTTCTTAATGCTTGCTCGATGTCCTCGCAGACATCCGAAAGGCGTCCGGCAAACTGTGCCACCTGAGAAAGGGACTGTTGGAGCTGTTTTGCTGAATCGCCTTTGAAATCAGGTGCCTTTCCGCAAGCGCTGGTAATGGAGTGACTCACGTCGTAGCAGCGGTCACCGTTCGCGGAAAACTGTGAGGCCAGTCTGTCGATTGCGCTCTTCTCTCCTGGTACAGGGTTCTTTGATAGGTCAAGAGCCGACCAATCCAAATCTGAAGTGCCCATGATGTCGTATCCTTAAGTGGAGTCATCCCCGTCAATGCAAATACGAAAAGTTGTGATTTTTTTATTGGCGTTTTTCGATTTCAACGCTCAGCTTGTCATCGACTTTGCTTGTCTGCATGGTTACCGACTCAATGAACCGATTAAGAACGTGAACAGATTGCTGAAGGTTCGACAAACGCTGTTTTAGGTTGTCATTGACCCGATTCGTGCTGTCGGCTACTGAGTCGTCCCCTAATCCGTTTTCACCCTGGGCGCTATCGACGTCAATGTTTTGTACTTCGGAGTCCCAGTTTTTGTCGGCCTGGTTCAGGGTTCTGCTCATGTCGCCAAGCTGGCCGTAATCCACGGAAAAGTCCACCATGGTCTTCTCCCGTCTATTCCTTTTATCGAGTATGTCCTATGTGGCCGGTAGCTGAATCAGAGATGAAGGTGGGGGTAGTCGGTTGATTTGGTGACTTCATCAAATGTTCGTTCATAGGATTGTTCCTCGGCGTTGATATATCCCATGAACACTATTTCCGTGACGTCTGGACGGTTGAAGAAGATGGTCTTGGCCGGATCCGTCATGCCGTACGGGAATTGTACGGCACCATAGTCAAAGTAGCCCGTTGTTCCATTCATGACTGTCAACGGAGCGCGGGCGATGATAACAAGCAGGGTACCTGGGTCTCTTCCGGTTTTCACCACGGATCCCAAAGGAAGAATGGTATCTTCTGGTTTGACGGAGTCCTGCTCGGGTTGCTTCATTGCGTGCTCCTCTTTGATGGATGAATGAAGTTACACTCCTTCAACTTCTCTAACAACCTATGATGATACTACACGGTAAATCGCGGTCGACTCATGCAGCACAGTACGACATCTTCGCTGCATCGGAGTGAAATGGCTCATTTCTCATTGGCGCCAATCCAATTTTCGCTACGGTGCAAGCGATAACCACGTTCACAGCAGCAGTGCCATAGTTGGGGGAAAGGAATCGATTGTGTTGGTTCGTCATGGTCGAGCAGGGAAATTGGTGGAGCTGAGATAAGGGGCACATGTGTATTCACGTAGTATAGCTTTCGCCTTTTCCTCGCCGTGCTTTGTTGATCCCGTCACTGTTTGCTTGGTCCGCAAAATGTGTATAATGATTCTTTGGCGTGTTTCGCCCGCGGATTGAGAGCGCTTCAGCATAGGGCTGGTGCACCGCGTAACGGAAGAATGCAAGAGGAGGAGCCGTGGCTCTTACGAGTGAGCAGAAGCAGGCAATCGTCAAGGAATACGCGACCCACGAGGGTGACACCGGCTCCCCCGAGGTCCAGGTGGCTCTGCTGAGCAAGCGCATCTCCGACCTGACCGAGCACCTCAAGCAGCACCAGCACGACCATCATTCGCGTCGCGGTCTGCTGCTCATGGTCGGCCATCGTCGTCGGTTGCTGGATTACCTCAAGAAGGTGGACATCAACCGCTACCGTTCCCTGGTGGAGCGTCTTGGACTGCGCCACTAATATGCATGCTTTCGCCCGGGCCTAGCGCTCGGGCGCTTTTGCATGACTGAACCAGGCACCGTTAACCCCTGGATGGGGTTGCAGAAGCAGAAGATGGTGCCGAGTTCAAATGCAAGGCTGGTCCGCAAGGCATGAAGATAGCCGGACATGGGGTTCGGCTGGACCAGACCGGAGTACAAGGATCTCCGACAGTCAATTGATGCCGAGCATCCTGACATCAGGTAGTAAACAAGCAGTAAACAAAAGGAGGAACCCTATGGAGGGTCCCGAAATCACGGCTGTAGAAGCCACGATCGACAACGGATCATATGGCAGGCGCACTGTGCGCTTCGAGACGGGTCGTCTCGCCCAGCAGGCGGATGGGGCAGTAGCCGCCTATCTTGATGACGATTCCATGGTGCTGTCCACCACCACCGCTGGGTCCAGCCCCAAGGAGAACTACGATTTCTTCCCGCTGACCGTAGATGTGGAAGAGAAGATGTACGCCGCGGGCAAGATCCCCGGCTCCTTCTTCCGTCGCGAGGGTCGGCCTTCCAACGAGGCCATCCTGGCCTGCCGGCTGATTGACCGCCCCCTGCGCCCTCTCTTCCCGCATACGCTGCGCAACGAGGTTCAGGTTGTGGAGACCATCCTGGCTGTCAACCCGGAGGATGCCTACGATGTGCTGGCCCTGAATGCGGCCTCCGCCTCCACCCTGATCTCCGGTCTGCCCTTCGAGGGCCCGGTCTCGGGTCTGCGCCTGGCCCTGATTGATGGCCAGTGGGTGGCTTTCCCCCGTTGGAGCGAGCGTGAGCGCGCCGTCTTCGAGCTGGTCGTAGCCGGCCGTGTGGTCGAGAGCGGGGATGTCGCCATCGCCATGATCGAGGCAGGCGCCGGCAAGAACGCTTGGAGTCTTATTTATGACGAGGGCCAGATCAAGCCCGACGAAGAGGTGGTCGCCCAGGGTCTTGAGGCTGCTAAGCCCTTCATCAAGGTTCTGTGCGAGGCGCAGAGCGAGCTCAAGGCCAAGGCCGCCAAGCCCACCAAGGACTTCCAGCTCTTCCCCGAGTACACTGACGAGCTCTATGAGCGCATCGACCAGGTGGCTCACGCTGACCTGGACTTGGCTCTGTCCATCGCGGAGAAGCTGCCTCGTCAGGATCGAATCCACGAGATCAAGGAGAAGGTCCGCGAGACTCTGGCTGACGAGTTCACCGACATGGACGAGGCCGAGAAGGACAAGGAGCTGGGCAACGCCTTCAAGGAGCTTCAACGCCAGATCGTCCGTCGCCGCATCCTGACCCAGGACTACCGCATCGACGGTCGTGGTCTGCGCGACATCCGTACCCTGTCCGCCGAGGTGGACGTGGTGCCCCGTGTGCACGGCTCCGCCCTCTTCCAGCGCGGCGAGACCCAGGTGCTGGGCGTCACCACCCTGAACATGCTGAAGATGGAGCAGACTATTGATGCTCTGTCTGGCCCCACCACCAAGCGCTACATGCACAACTACGAGATGCCGCCTTATTCGACCGGCGAGACCGGCCGCGTGGGTTCGCCCAAGCGCCGCGAGGTGGGCCATGGCAACCTGGCCGAACGTGCACTGATCCCGGTTCTGCCCAGCCGCGAGGAGTTCCCCTACGCCATCCGTCAGGTCTCCGAGGCCATCGGCTCCAACGGGTCCACCTCCATGGGCTCCGTCTGCGCATCCACCCTGTCTCTGCTGGCTGCCGGCGTGCCCCTGAAGGCCCCGGTGGCGGGCATCGCCATGGGCCTGGTCACAGGCGAGGTCGACGGTCGGCCCACCTACAAGACCCTGACCGACATTCTGGGCGCCGAGGATGCCTTTGGCGACATGGACTTCAAGGTGGCCGGCACCTCCGAGTTCATCACCTCTCTGCAGCTGGACACCAAGCTGGACGGCATCCCCGCCGACATCCTGGCCGCCGCCCTGCAGCAGGCCAAGGAAGCCCGGGCCACCATCCTGGACGTGATCAACGAGTGCATCGACGGGCCTGCCGAGATGAGCCCCTATGCGCCGCGCATCATCACCACCCAGGTTCCTGTCGACAAGATCGGCGAGGTCATCGGCCCCAAGGGCAAGATGATCAACCAGATCCAGGAGGACACCGGCGCTGATGTCTCCATCGAGGACGACGGCACGGTCTACATCGCCTCCGAGGGCGGCGAGGCTGCAGCCAAGGCCAAGGAGGTCATCGACCAGATCGCCAACCCGCACGTGCCCGAGGCGGGGGAGACCTTCAACGGCAAGGTGGTCAAGATCACCAGCTTCGGCGCCTTCGTCAACCTGACCCCCGGCACCGATGGACTTCTGCACATCTCGCAGATCCGTAACCTGGCCAACGGCGAACGCATCGACTCTGTGGAGGACGTCCTCAAGGAGGGCGACACCGTCGAGGTCATCGTCCAGGGTGTGGACGACCGCGGCAAGATCTCCTTGGCCATCCCCGGCTTCGAGGACCAGGAGTCCGCAGGAGGCCGTGGCCGTGGCGACCGTCGTGACCGTGGCAGTGACCGTCGTGATCGCGGTGGCCGTGGCGACCGTGATCGTCGTGATCGCCGCAGCCGTTCCTCCGAGCGCGAGGACCGGTATGAGGCGCCACGCCGTTCCCGCTCCGAGCGTGATGATCGCTACTACGACGACGAGGACCAGGAGGATCGTCCCCGGCACCGTCGTCAGAGCCGCGACCGCGACTATGAGGACGGCGGAGACTGGTTCGAGGACGAGGACCGTAGCTCCCGCCGCGATCATCGCCGGGTCTCCCGCGATGATGACGAGGATCGTAACGGCCGTGGTCGTGGCGAGCACCGAGGCCGCAGCATCCGCACCGAGCGGGATGATCGAGGCGAGCGCCGTGGCCGTCATGAGCGTCGCTCTACCGGACGTGGCGGCTACCGTGGCCGCAGGGAGAATCCGCGCTATGCCGCCGACGAGCACTACGACGAGTACCGGGCCGACCGGGAGGAGCGATCAGAGCGTCCCCGTCGCCGCGTGCGCAGGGACTTCGATCCCTTCGACAGTGAGGACTGATTCCTGCTGATGCCGGGACCCCGTTCCAATGGGCGGGGTCCTGTTTTGTATGCAGACCCTTCCATGAGAGAATAGGGAACATGTCCGTATCGCTGATTGTGCTTATCGTTATCGTCCTGCTGATCGTGCTGCTGGTCATCTGGGGCATCAGCATTTACAACGGCCTGGTTAACCTGCGTAATCGCGTGGCCAATGGCTGGTCGCAGATCGACGTTCAGCTCAAGCAGCGTGCCGATCTGGTGCCCAATCTGGTCCAGACGGTCAAGGGCTACGCCTCGCACGAGTCCACTGTTCTGGAGGAGGTGACCAAGGCCCGCGCCGATGTGGCCCAGGCCCAGACAGCTGGTGGGGACCAGATGCAGGCACGTGCCGATGCCGAGCAGCGGCTGGGCCAATCTCTGGTCACTCTGATAGCTCGGACGGAGGCCTACCCGGAGCTCAAGGCCAACCAGAACTTCATGGATCTACAACGCCAACTCAAGGATCTGGAGGACAAGATCGCCTACGCCAGGCAGTTCTACAATGACGTTGTCCAGAAGTTCAACACCCGCATTGAGACGGTTCCCTCCAACATCATCGCCTCGCTTTTCCACTTCCGTCAGGCTCAGTACTTCCAGACTGACGAGGGCAGCCGCCAGGCGCCCGTTGTGGACTTCGGACAGTGAACGCACCAGCAGCGTCCTCCAGCAAGCCGGTCGCAGGCCATCCCTTCTGGAGCACCTCCCGCTTTTTCCGAGCCTTGGCGCTGGCTCTGGCGGCAGCCTTGGTGACGTGTCTAGCCACTGCCCTGCTGGTCTTCAATAGGAATCAGCCCGACCTGGTATACGATTCAGTCGATTACGATGTCCAGGTCCTGAACAATGGCGATTTGCGTATCAGCCAGAACCTTACCGTCACTATGAATTCCCGTGAGGATGGCAATGGCGATGAACGTCCTTGGCGGGAGCTCTACCAGCGCTATCAGATCAAGCCTGACCGGCTGACCGGCATAAGCGACATAAGCGTGAGTGATCTGACCAACGGCTCCGCATATAGGCAGGCCGACCCGCCGAAGGATCCTGATAACCTCGATCAAGTTCCCGACTGGGACAAGACCATGGCTGGCACCTGGTATATGGGCACGGTCTCGGATTCGGGGCTGGAATCCTACAATCCGGGCGATGCGGGCCAAGGCTCCGCCTGCGGCGATCAAGGAAACCAGTGCCAGGTGGAGCTGGGCTGGAACATTCCACAGACCGCCAAGGATTCAGGGCGGCGCTTCCGCATTGACATGACCTTCCACGGGGTCACCACTGCCCATCCCGATGTGGCTGAATTCCAATGGGAGCCTGTAGGCGGCACCAACCAGATTCCCGTTGAGCATATGAGCGCCAACGTCAAGCTTCCCAAGCAGATAGGAACGGAGAAAGGCAAGGACGCCAAGGCCTGGCTGCACTTCGCTGGCAGGGGTTCCTACCAGGTGGGGGATGACAGCCGCGTCCAATTCTCCGCAGACCGCATCGAGCCGGGCCAGCATCTGGATTTGGTGGTGCTCTTCGATGCGGGGAGGACTTCCTCGGTGGTCAGGACCGACTCTCAGCCGGCACGTGACCGCATTGTCGAGCATGAGCGCCAGCAGTACGAGCGCTGGCACGCTGAGCAGACCAGACGGGCGCGGATCGGACTTTTGGCTGGCGTCCTGGCCGTGCTGGCTGCTATCGCGCTGATTGCAGTGATGCTCTGGCAGGCCTTCCGCACCTATGGGGACTCCCAGTACCGAGGCGATATTATCTACTACCGTCAGCCTCCTGATCTGTCACCGGCCGTGGCCGCCGTTGTCAATGATCTGATGCTGACCCGAGAATCCCCTATCGGCAGACAACTGTCAGCCACCATTCTCTCGCTCGCTTCCAAGCGTGCCATTGCTCTGATCCCGGTCAAGCATGAGGGCCGAGCGAATTCCGGCGGAGGATCCGTGACTAAGGCGATGCGCTCGCTGCTCCATAAAGGCAAGAAGCAGTCCATGGAGGTGGTCATCAATCCGGTCTGCAGTCAGGATCGAGCCTCCCTGGCTCTGTCCTTCAGCGAGGAAGCCTGCCTGACCATGCTGGAGGGTGCCTGCGCCATGATGGGCTCCGAGGATAAGCGCTTCGACCTATATGAGATGATCGCGCTCTTTTCCAGTACCGAAGCCGGTCCTGGCAAGCGCTACCTGGAGACTTTCGATAAGGCTGTCAAGTATGAGACCAACAATGCCGACCTGCGCGCCTACCGCCATGGTATAGGGGTCCTGGCCTTCCTGGCCGTGCTCTTGGCTGCCTTCATTCTGCTGGCCGGATTCCTGCCGGGCACTGTGCTGGTGCGTGCGCCCTTGGCCGTGCTTCTGGTGGCCGTGGCAGCATTCTCCGTGCGCTATGGCTGTTCGCAAGTGCTCAGCAGGAATGGGCAGCTCATGGCCGGCCAGGTGTCAGGGCTTCGGCGCTACCTGCTGGACTTCAGTGATTTCAGCCATCGGGGCGTGGAGGATCTGGTGCTCTGGGACCGTTACCTGGTTTACGCTGCGGCCTTCGGCATCAGCGACCGAGTCGTCACTCAGCTGGCCCAGTCCAGCCCTGAACTGACCGACTATGCCTGGCTGACTGACAATGCCCGCGGCAGCCTGCTCTACTGGACCTTCCTGCCTTACAGTCAGAATGTTCCGGTGGCTTCCTCTCTGGGTGGCTCTGAAGTATTGGGTGCCAATTCGCTGCTCGGCCAAGGCGGCGTTATTGATCTGGGCACTCAATTGACTCAGGGACTCGAACAGATCGGCGGTCTGATCGGCCAGGCCAGCGGCAATGGCTTAGGCAGTGGTGTTGGTGGGTTTGGCAGCGGCGGTGGTTCCTTCGGTGGTTCTGGCGGTGGTTCCGGTGGTGGTTCCTTCGGCGGCCGCTGAGACCGGGCCGCCAGCTAAGCTCGATGGGAGGCCGGCGGCATCGGAGCCAGCCTCAATCTACAAGACGGGAGTACGTGCATGACATCGTCGATGCGGGCCTTGGGGCCCTTTACTACGACAGCGGTCGGACTGGGCTGCATGGGATTGTCCATCGAGGGCAAGCCGGACCAGGCAACGGCCGTCGACGTCATCCATCAGGCTCTGGATGCCGGTTGTCGGCATCTGGATACTGCCTGGTCCTACTACGAATCAGGCGGCCCTGAGCAGACCAATGAACGACTGGTTCGCCAGGCTTTGGACTCCTGGCAGGGACCTCGTCAGGATGTGCTGGTGGCCACCAAGGTGGGACACTACCGTAACTTCACCGATGGTCGGCCCACCTGGGCTGTGGATGGTCGGCCGGAGAGCCTGATCCAGCACGCCAAGGAGTCTGCCCAGGCCCTAGGCGTGGACACCATCGACCTGCTCTACCTGCACCGGCCCGATCCGCAGGTGCCCTACCAGGAATCACTGGAGGCCATGGCCGAGCTGGCTAAACAGGGCGTGACTCGGACCCTGGGCGTCTCCAACGTAGACATTGAGCGGATGGACCTGGCCCATCAGATTCTGGGCGATGACCTCGTAGCCGTGCAGAACCAGTTCTCGCCTACTTTCACCAGCTCCTGCCAGGAGTTGGACCATGCTGCCGAACTGGGGCTGGCCTTCGTCTGCTGGAGCCCCCTGGGAGGCTTCCGAGCGCCCAAGGATGAAACCCGTTATGATGCCTTCCGGCAGGTGGCCCAGGAGCGCGGGGTTTCCCACCAGCGTGTGGTCCTGGCCTGGGAGCTGTCGCAGAACCGCAACGTCTTTGTGGTTCCCGGGGCTCACAGGGCGGCCACCATTCTGGACTCCCTGCAGGCGGTCGACATGGAGCTGAGCAACGCGGAGATGGACCGTCTGAACCGGGCGGCGACTGCATGAGTCTCGAGTCCCAGCCAGGAGAGCAGGATGCTCAGAGCGTTCAGAGCGGTGAATCCTGGGATCGGGAACGGACCTTGCTGGACAGCAGTCCCCTGGCGGCGCTGGACGATCAAGGCCGTCCGATACCCGTCACCATTCCCATAGCCTTGGCGCCAGGAGTCAAGGTGGTCTACACCACCAGGCTGGGCGGGGTCTCCTCGGGCGATTATGCTCAGCTGAATCTGGGCGGCAAGGGCGGCGATGACCCACAGGCAGTGGCTGCTAACCGTCAGGCCCTGGGTCGTCAGTTGGGCCGCGCCATAGTTCTGGTGGACCAGGTTCACTCGGCCCGAGTCTGGGATGCCGATCAGGCTCAGCCCCTTGGGCGCTGCGAGGCTGATGCACAGGTGACCACCCGTCGTGACCTGGCCCTGGGCATCTTCGCTGCCGATTGCCTCCCTGTGCTTTTGACCGACTCCAAGGCCGGCGTGATGGGGGCGGCCCACTGCGGCCGTCGTGGTTTGGTTGCCGGAGTCATTCCGGCCATAGTCCGGGCCATGGCCGGCAAGGGCGCTGACCCTTCCCGGATCGTGGCAACCCTGGGGCCTCGGATCTGCGCTGCCTGCTATCAGGTGGGCACGGACCTGGCTGATGACTTCGAGCAGCGTTTCCCCGGCGCATCCGGCCCCTGTCGATTCGGCGGAATCGCCATTGACATCGCTTCCGCAGCCAGGATGGAGCTGAAAGCGGCGGGAGTGACGCGGATCGTTGACTCCGCCCCCCGGGTTGGGGCTGCCACCAGCTATCTGCGTCAGGATCCGGACATGGGAGAATTGTGCGACCAGGATCGCGAAGGTCCCTCCCTGTCGAAGCGTCTTGAGGATCTGCGTCGACCGCTGTGCACCTTGGAGAACCCGCTCTGGTACTCCCACCGCCGGGCCTCGCTGGCCGGCAAGGCGGGGGAGGGCCGCATGTTGGCCCTTATTTTGGCCGATGCCTGAAGATGCAGGGTTGATTGATCCTGCCGCTGGCAACTTGGGCAGGTGTCTGGTGCAGATTTTCGGTGCAGATAGCGCCGGGTCTGCGCCACTTTTCTCTGCGGCGTGAGTACCGTTGAACCTATGAGTGAGAGCAGAGCGTCAGCAGCCCCGTCCGAGGCGGATCAGGACAACGAGGAGCCGGAGGAGCAGCGCAAGCCTGTTGTGGCGGTGATTCTGGCGGCCGGGCTGGGCGTTCGTTTCGACCAGAACAATCCCAAGCAGCTGGTGCAGGTAGGCGGCAAGCCCATCATTGCCTGGTCCATCGAGGCCTTCCAGGCTAATGCCCGCGTCACCGACATCCTGGTCGTGGTCAACGATCGGGTGCGAGATGCTGTCGAAACCATTGTGGGCGATGACACCTACGACAAGGTTCGCATGGTTATCAAGGGCGGCGTCGAGCGAATGGACAGCACCGAAGCGGCTCTGCAGGTCCTGGCCGAGGCGGAGATTCCGCAGGATGCCAAGTTGCTTATCCACGATGCGGTACGACCCTTCGTCGCCCAAGAGTCCATCGATGGCTGCATCGATGCCCTGGATACGTTCAATGCCGCGACCGTGGCCGTGGCCTCGACCGATACCATGCTGATGGCCGGCGACCTGGGCGAGCGCAAGGTGGTGCGTCAGGTGCCTGATCGTGACAATATGTTCCGGGCCCAGACCCCGCAGGCCTTCCGTTTTGGTACCCTCCGCAAGGCCTATGACCTGGCCGCTGCAGATCCCGACTTCCATCCCACCGATGACACCCGGGTGGTGGTGGACCGCCTGCCCGACGAGCCGGTGGCCATTGTGGCCGGCAGCGTGAACAACATGAAGATCACCCTGCCCTCGGACGTACCCATGGCTGAATTGATTGCAGGCTCCCTGGCCGGGTGAAGCCCTGTGTACCATGGGGCACATGGAGCAGATCAAGGTCATCGTCGCCGGATACGACCATTACGAGGGTGTTGATGTCAACCCCTCATATCAGGTCTCACGGGCTCTGGCCGATCATGGCATGGAGGGCATGCGGCCAGTCGGTCCCACCGAGGAGGATCCTCTGGAGGGCGTGGACTTGGCGATTTCCTCCGTCACCATGCCCGTCAGCTTCGCCAAGGCCTGGCCCATACTACACGAGGCCATAGAGCGGGTGCAGCCCGACATCATCATCGCCACAGGGCTCAAGCGTCGGGCTCGTGGAATCGCCATGGAGCGTTGCGCCGTCAACCTCAAGGAGGATGACGCTGACGATGCGGATGACCGTCAGAATTCCGGGAAGCAGGAGCCTCGGGGTATCGTCTGCGAGACCGGCCGCCAGCCTATCGACCCCCAGGGTCCAGCCGCCTACTGGACTCGCCTGCCCTTGAGAGCCATCCTGCATGACTTCGGCGCCTGCGGCATCCCCGCCACGCTGAGCTCGGACGCGGGCACCTATGTCTGTAACGCGCTCTTTTATAATCTGCTGGCATGGGCTGCTGGTCATACTGATGTCCTGGCGGGGTTCGTCAGCCTGCCCCTGGTCAACGAAGGCGGCGGCCAGGAGTGGGGTCTGCCTCTGAACCAGCAGATACAGGCTGTGCGCGAGGTGGCCAATGAGACCATCCGCTACTACCGGAGACCCTCCTCCAGCCCCATTCTTATTGCCTAAGACCGGTATGTAAGGTCAATGTGTCGGCGATACGTCCGACAGCGAGTTTCGACAGATCATAGGGTAGAGTTCAAGGTAAAACACCGGGCCGAAGACACCCTTGTCTCGGGCCGGCATGTCCTGGTGACGAAGAGGAGCATTTTCATGGCCGAAGATCAATTTCCCGTTGTCCTGCGAGGCTATGACAAGGAGCGGGTCGACCAGGCCCTGGCGGCCTCGCGGAGCAATCTGGCCCGGCTGCGTCAGCAGATCAAGACCGATGATGATCGCATCCTGAAGCTGGAGGCAGAGCTGCAGGAGGTCAAATCCCGCAAGGTTGAACAGCCTCGCAACTCCTTCGCTTCCCTGGGGGCCAATGCCCAGCAGCTGCTGGCTTCTGCCGAGCAGACCAGCACTGAGCTGCTCAACCGCGCCAAGCAGGATGCAGCATCCGCTAAGACCTCCGCCCAGGAGAAGGCGACTACCCTGGTCAACGAGGCTCGCCTTGAAGCCAAGCGCATCGTGGACGAAGCCAGCGCCAAGGCCAAGTCGATCGTTGAAGCCGCCAATGACGAAGCCAAGACCGTCACCACAACCGCCAAGCAGCAGAGCGAACAGAGCAAGACCGCAGCCGATAAGGTCGTGGCCGAACGCCGCCAGGCTTTGGATCTGGAGCTGCAGAACTCCCGCGAGGAGCATGAGAAGCGGCTGGCTACCAGCAAGGCCACCCAGGACAAGGAGCTGTCCGAACAGAAGGCCAAGGTCGCCAAGGAGATCGCTGACAAGCGCCGCAAGAACGACGAGGAGATCGCCAAGCTCAAGAAGGATGCCAACGATCAGATCCAGAAGGCCCTGGCGGAGGCCAACAAGAAGCTTGCCGATGTGCGTGAGCAGGTCTCCAAGAGCCTGAATGACGCCCGTCGTCAGGCCTCGGAGATCACCGACAAGGCTCAGTCGGAGGCTCAGCAGATTGTGGACGAGTCCAAGGTCACCAGTGCTCAGACCATGGCCAAGGTCAACGCCGAGGCTGAGCAGATCCGCTCCGACATCGCCGCCCAGCAGGAGGATGCCACCAAGAAGGTGAGCGAACTCCTCAAGAGCCTGGAGGAACGGCGAGTCAAGACCGAGAAGGAGACGCAGGAGCTGATCGAACAGGCCAAGGTCACCCGCAAGGATGCTGATTCGTTCGCATCCTTCAAGCGGGAGGAGTCCGAGCGCAAGGCCAGCCAGCTGCTGGAGGAGGCCAAGCAGCGCGCTCAGGCCGAAGTCGACGCCCATCGCAAGGCTGCCCAGGCTGAGCTGGACGGGCTTAAAGACAATATCGCCATGCTGCAGCACCGCGAAGCCACCATCACCGCTCGGGTCGACGAGCTGAGGAACATCTTCTCCAAGTCCTTTGGCAACTTCGACGGCTTCCACGAAGAGGCTGTGGTCAAGGACCAGGACGAGGGGCAAGCGCCTAGCATGCCCGTGGTCAACGCCGTGCCTGCTGCAGTTCCGCTTCCGGCTCCTGCTTCTTCGGCTTCGGTGGCTTCTTCGAAGGCTGAAAGTGAGGATCAGACCGCCGACCAGTCAGTTGCAGACGCGCAGAAAGAAGACCCCCAGTCATCGGTCGATTCCGTGGCGGCGAACCAGCCTGCTGATGACGTAGCGAGTGATTCCGACGGCGATTCAGCGAATGAGGCCAGTACGGCTGCGACCGCCCGACCTTCGGCCAATATGCCGACGCAGGTCCTGCCCTCTCCGGCGCCGAGCATATTGCCCAAAGCACCCGCCAAGACTGATGATGCGCCGGCTCAGGCTAAAGACGGACGGGTGGAGAAGTCGGTCGCGGACCAGGAGACCACGATCATTCCGCGCATCAAGAGTAACGCTACCCCGACAGATGGGGACTGATCAGCAGACGTCATTATTCTTCAAGGCCGGGTCGCAGGCATGATCTGCGACCCGGCCTTTATCCTGCCTGAAAGCTGCCTGGCCGCAGGCCGAAACAGGCACGGGTGTCAATCTCGATCCAAGCCCTTGCTGTGGCCTAGAGTCGGTGGCAAAGGGGTGCAGGCCAAAGGTCACAGGGTTGGGGGGACATCATGCAGCAGCCGAATCAGTCATCATCAGATTCACCTGCCACGGAGTCGATCGAGACGGGCGCTGACAGGCAAGGAGGACCGAGCACAGCCCCGTGGTCCCCATCCTCATGGGGCGCCCAGGTGCGTCGCGGGGTGGACCTGCAATCCCTCTACGCCATAGTGTATTTGGTGGTCGCCAACCTGATTGCCGGGGTTCTGAATCTGCCCTCAGTGGCTGCAGCCCTGGGCATCGCCCGCCAGCCGGGGCTGGGCGATCTGCTGGGCGATCTGGTCATGTTGGTCTTTCTTTTCGGCACCTGTGGCCAGGATCTGCTTGGCCGCGGCTCCCACCCTGTCCAGTACAAGGCTCAGACCAATCCAGGACCGGCCGTGCTGATCGGGGCCATCCTGCTGATCATGCTGGCCAGCAGCATCGAGATCGGCTTTACCTGGGTGGTCAACCAGGGATCCCAGGCTCTGGGGCTGGTCTACCATTCCACCACTTCCCAGATAGCGGCGGGCCAGCATGGGTTCCTGTCGCCCCTTGATACGGCTGTTCTGGTGCCCATCGTCGAAGAGCTCCTGCTGCGCGGCGTGGTCATGGGCCGACTGCGGCCCTACGGACGGACCTTCGCCATCGTCACCTCCTCCTTTATCTTCGCCTGTCTGCACGGAGACATCACCCAGAGTCTGTTCACCTTCCTGTTGGGTCTGGTTCTGGGCGTCGTCGCCATGGAATACTCCATCCTCTGGTCCATGGCTCTGCATATCTTCAACAACCTGGTTCTGGCTGATGCCATGATGTGGCTGACCCAGACGGTGCCTGCCCGCACCGCCATGATGATCAACCAGGGAATGACCCTTCTGGGCCTGGTTGGAGGACTGGCGGTCCTCTGGCTGATTCGGGGACGCCTGGCAGACCATCTGCGCGCCAATCGTTCACGCTCCGGCACCTATCGGGGTTGGATCTCCCTAGGGTTGGCCGTCCTGGTCGTTCTGGCCGCGATCAATGCGGCCCAGCGCTTTTCCTTGGCTTGACATAGGTACAGCTGTCCACATCCTCCACTAGGCGAATCCCCGATGACCGATTCCCGCTATGCTGGATGCAGGGATGCAGATACATCCGCATGAAAGGAAACAAGGACAGACCGTATGACATCAGTACTGACACCACTGGATCAGACCCGTTTGGAGGGCCTGCGCTCCGCTTTCGATGGTCGAGAGGCCAATCACGTCGCCATGAACGCCGTCACTCAGGTAGGCATCGACGAAGTGGCTCACAACTATAATCGCTCCCGCCTGCTCCAGCACCGATTTTCGGTCAGCATCGATAACGGCACGGTCACATCGCAGGCTCATTCCGGTCGCTGCTGGCTCTTCAGCTCGCTGAACGTGGCCCGGTTCGTGGCTCGCAAGGCTCTGAACATTGATGGCGAAAGCACTGCCAATCCTATGGGCGACTTCGAGCTGTCCCAGAACTACGCCATGTACTATGACAAGCTTGAGCGCGTCAACTACTTCCTGCGCGACGTGGCTGCCCTGGTGCGTGCCGGCGAGCCAGTCGACTCCCAGCTCATGCGCTTCCTGATGAGCGATGTCATGGGCGATGGCGGCCAGTGGATCATGGCCATGAACATCTACAAGAAGTACGGTGCGGTGCCCAAGCAGTTCTATCCCGAGACCGCCTCCTCCCAGAACACCAGCCAGATGAACGATCAGCTGCGTCGTCTCCTGCATCAGGCTACGGCTCACATGGTGGCCAACCCGGACGGCATCGACGAGATCATTGATCGGACCCTGGAGGCTGGTCACCGTATGCTGACTATTCATCTGGGCACCCCGCCCACCAGTTTCGACTGGGAGTGGACCGACAAGGACGGCGTCTTCCACCGGGATGGGCGGATCACTCCGCAGGAGTTCTGGAAGCGCTACGTGGATGCCGGACTTGAGGACTATGTCTGCCTGGTTGATGATCCGCGTCCTGAGCATCCCAAGGGTCGCAAGATCGGCATCGAGCACCTGGGCAACGTGGCTGGCGGCGATCCCACCGAATATCTGAACGTTCCTGTGGAGGTCATGAAGGACTGTGCCCGTCGTCTGATGAGCGAGCAGGGCCTGCCGGTCTGGTTCGGCGCCGATTGCCATCCCATGATGGACCGCAAGGCCGGTCAGTGGGCCACCGACCTGTTCGAGTATGGCCGGGTTTACGGTGTGGACTTTGACATGGACAAGGAGCAGCGGGTGCGCTTCGGCGATTCGGCCCAAAACCATGCCATGGCATTCGTGGGAGTGGATGTGGCCGACGACGGCCGTACCACCAACCGTTGGCGCGTTGAGAACTCCTGGGGGAGCGACATCGCCAACAAGGGCTACTTCACCATGAGCGACGACTGGTTCAGCCAGTATGTCTACGAGGTGGCCGTGCCCAAGTCCATGCTGTCTGACCAGTATCGTCAGGCCTTCGACCAAGAGGCCATCATGCTGCCTGCCTGGGATCCCATGGGTGCCTTGGCCTGAGCAACTGTAATCTATTTATCTATATAACTGTTCGTTCCCGTGGGTCTCTAAGGGTCGCGGGAACGGACCGTCTGCAGTGGCCCGGATGTGGGCGGTCATAAGGAATTCGGGCATGATCGTTGAAGTATGACAGAGAGGAGAGCGACCGTGGCATTCGTCAAGGGACCGGATATCATCCCGGAAGAGGAGCGGCAGTATTTTGCCGATACGGCCGTCTTTCCCGAAACGGTGGATGTCAACATCCGTCAGTTGGATCCCATCCCAGCGCCCAGGGTCTTTTTGCGTTCGCGCCCATTGGACCAAGAGCGAATGGGGCTTGTCCGTGATTCCCGCCAGGCCATCCGGGAAGTTCTGCATGGACGCGATGACCGGCTTCTGGTCATCACCGGGCCCTGCTCCATCCATGACCCGGAGGCTGCGCTGGAGTACGCTCGTCGTCTAGCGGCTGTCAATGAGCGGTTGAAGGATCGGCTGCTGATCGTCATGCGGGTCTACTTTGAGAAGCCCAGGACCACGGTCGGCTGGAAGGGGTTGATCAATGACCCCGACCTGGATGGATCATTCAACATTCGCAAGGGGATTCGCCTGGCCCGTCAAGTGCTCTGGCAGGTCCTGGGCCAGGGGATTCCGGCGGCCACGGAATGGCTGGATCCTATCACTCCCCAGTATCTTTCTGATGCGGTCAGCTGGGGGGCCATCGGCGCTCGGAACACGGAGAGTCAGGTTCACAGGGAGCTGGCCAGCGGCATGTCCATGCCCATGGGCTTCAAAAACTCGACCGAGGGCAGCGTAGAGGCTGCGGTCGATTCCTGCTTGGCTGCATCCTCTGAGCATCACTTCCTGTCCATCAACCTGGATGGTCATGTCATCGCTGCTGAGACTAGGGGCAACCCGGACTGCCACCTGATTCTGCGTGGTTCCAGTCACGGTCCCAACTACGATCCCGAATCCGTCCGGTCCGCCCTGGAGGCCATCCACCAGGCGCCGCTGGGCCCTGGCGCCTGTCGGGGTCTGATCGTTGATGCCGCCCACGGCAACTGCGGCAAGGACCCCGTACGTGAAGCCCAGGTGGTCGAGGAGTTGGCAGACCGTCTCGCCAACGGCGAGCAGGGCCTGTCGGGCATCATGATGGAGAGCTTTCTTGAGGGCGGCCACCAGAAACCGGCCCCACTGGATCAGCTGGTCTTCGGCAGATCCGTCACAGATGCCTGCATCTCCTGGGACAGGACCGAGGAACTGCTGCAGATCCTGGCCGATGCCGTCCAGGCTCGTCGGGAGGTCCGGTCCTGATGGGTGGACAAGGAGAAGGCATGAGTCGGATGAAGGATGAGCCACAGGAGCCTCTGCCCCGACCCAGCAAGGCCTACGAGGTTGAACTGGTGCACAAGGCGCTGGCGGCCGGAGTCAATCCCTTGCAGACTGGGAACTTGTCCAGGTGGGAGGACGAGGTAGGCATAGGCCGGATCGTCAATAGACGGGTCTTTGAGCTTGACCGCTTGCCTTCGCCCGCGCAGATGCTGACCCGATACCCTCTGAATGGATCGGCCAAGGATCTGGTCATTCGCTCCCGGCAGGAGATTGTGGGCTGTCTGCATGGCCGGGATGACCGGTTGCTAGTCATTGTGGGCCCCTGCTCCATTCATGACCCGGAGGCTGCACTGGACTATGCCCGTCGTCTAGCGGCTGTCAATGAGCGGTTGAAGGATCGGCTGCTGATCGTCATGCGGGTCTACTTTGAGAAGCCCAGGACCACGGTCGGCTGGAAGGGCCTGATCAATGATCCCGACCTGGACGGCAGCCATAATATCCAGAAGGGCCTGGTCCTGGCACGGCGCATCCTGCTGGGCGTATTGGAAACCGGACTTCCGGCGGCCACGGAATTTCTGGAGCCTACATCGCCCCAGTACATCTCCGACGCGGTCAGTTGGGGGGCCATCGGGGCCAGAAACACGGAGAGCCAAGTGCATCGGCAGCTGGCCAGCGGCATGTCCATGCCCATCGGCTTCAAGAACGCTACGGATGGCAGTGTGGATGTTTCCATTGATTCCTGCTACGCGGCATCTCAGCGCCACACCTTCTTCGGGATAGACCATGAGGGCCAGGCCGCAGCCGTAGCGACCATGGGCAATCCCGACTGCCATCTGGTTCTTCGCGGCTCCAAGTCCGGACCCAACTATGATCAGGATTCAGTGCGGGCGGCTCTGGCCGTGCTGCGCCAGCGTATGCCCATGGATAGCGCGGCTGCCCACGGACTGATCATCGATGCCTCGCATGGCAATTCAGGCAAGGACGAGAGGCGCCAGATCCAAGTCGTTCGCGAACTTGCCCAGCGAATAGGCGACGGCGAGGAGGGCGTCACCGGCCTGATGATGGAGAGCTTCATACGTGGAGGCAATCAAAAACCGGCTCCGCTGGATCAACTGGTCTATGGGTGTTCGATCACCGACCGCTGTATCTCCTGGCCGGACACTCAGGAGCTGCTGGAGGAGCTGGCAAGCGCAGTGGACCGTCGCCGAAGCTCGGCTCGTTGATGCGAGGTCTGCAGTAGGCTGGTCGGGCCGCAGTTGCGGATGAAATCATGGATAAGGAGTCATGCATGAGCGAAACGGATGATCCTCTTGATGCCGAAAATCGACGCCCCATTGCTGTCATCGGAGCTATGGAAGAAGAGGTGGCCCTGATCGGTCGAGGTCTGGATCAGGCGGATCAGGATCCCCATGCCGGCGATGCCGGGCTGAAGGTCATATGCGGCACCCTTGATGGAGCACACGGTCCTGTGCGGCTAGCTGCCACTGTAGGCGGCATGGGCACCGTCAACATTGCAGCCACCACGCAGTATCTGATTGATGCCTTCCACCCCAGGGCTGTCATCTTCTCCGGCATTGCAGGGAATCTGAATAAGGACCTGCACATCAACGATGTGGTTCTTGGAGGCACCCTGCGCTATCTGGACACCGACATGCGATTGGTGGCCCAGTCGGCTCCCGGCACTGAGGAATTCCACTCGGACCCCCGCCTTCTGGATCTTGCCGGCCGAACCTTGGACTCCATGGGGATCAAACATATCGTCGGCACTATTGCGACAGGCAACTACTTTGTGGACAGCCAGGAAAAGACCGCCCAGGTCAAGAAGCAGACCGGAGCAGATGCGGTCGAGATGGAGGGGGCGGCAGTCTGCCACGTGGCGGCGCGCAACAAGGTCCCGGCCCTGGTGATCCGCGCTCTGAGCGACAACGCCGATACCGACTACGAGGTCTTCCGAGAGTTCGACATCTCCGAATATGCCGATACCGCCGCCAGACTGGTGCTGGGTATCGTACGCGAACTTTAAGCGCTGACCGGCAAGGATTTCTTGTTTGAGCGCCTTTATGCCTGGAAGGCCGTTGACCGTGGGTTGGCGGCCTTCGCTTGCGCACTCATTGGCTAATGATTCATTGGCGGCCTGCTTATTGCGGCCACTTTGGCCTTGACCGGCTCTTGGATCAGCCAGATGTCAGTTGCACCATGCAGACTCTGAGCAGACGCTGCCTACTCGTCAGTCATATCGACAGCTGATCCCCTGTCAATGAGCGCGGGCTCTATGCAGACGTGCTCGATGCGCTAGTTCGGGTCTTGTACCCGCTGCACCTGCAGGCGCAGGGCGGCGATCGCCAGGGCCCGGGCCGAGGATTGCAGTGCAGTCGGGCGTCCGGTGCAGCCGCAATCGTGGTCATGAATAGATCGTTGGGGATGCGGCAGCCCTGTCTTTCCAGGGTCTGGACCAGGGCGATGGAAGGTAGTCAGGATGGACCAGGACAGGCGTGGTGTGCGTCTTCAGAACCGTCTGGACGATCTGTTCTGCATCCTCGGCGGCATATGGCTGCTTGCCCTTGAGCAGGAAGGTCTGTTCAGGTCTGCCTCCCTCGTTCATCATCAGATGCCAGCCTAGCTTGATATCGCCTGCGGTGGGGGGGGTGCTGCCCAGAGCCATTCCCACCCGATAATGGCCGTGCTGACGGGAAGCGTTGCAGTCCTCGACGAACCCCGATTTGGGTGGCCGACATGAACCGAGTCGAAGAATCCGGTCAGCCATTGGGGCTGATGACACTCCAGAATGGTACCTGGCAGTTGGTCCTCGGTCAGCCATTGCCAGGTTTCCGGCGCGACATTCGGTTCGATGTGGGGGCCATGATCAGTCCAAGCATCTGTGGATCGCCAGCCAGATCATCCAGGATATCTGCCTCGGGAAGGGTTTCATAAGAGGTTTCCTGAGCAATGATCTTCATGCCGAATTTTTCGGCCGCCATACGTCTGATGGCATCGGTCGCTGAGGGTCAGATGAAGCTGGGTTCAGGCAGGGATCCCGATCCGGCTTCTACGAACGACACCTGCTTTATCCTGGCTGGAGGATTGATCCATGGCAAGGCTTGGCAAGCCGGCGCTGGTTTTGCCCTTGGCGCTTCCGCTGCAGCTGGTTCTTGCTTGTTCACCGTGTCGACCGGCTTGGTCGCTTGGAACCATCATGGGCAGGTAAGCCAGCAAGGGTTTACCTAGGGACTGTGATGAATCCGGAAGGCGAGAAGGGTCGCCTTGTCCGGCCTCTTCAGGCAGCGATGGATTCGACAGCAAGACCACAACGATTATCACCTTTGCAGGATGGTCTTTGGATATGACCCCTGAGTTCAAGACTCCCAGCCAGATGGACGGCGACCTGGTCGACTGGCCGCCCGTTGAACGCGATGGATATGTCTTCGGTCGTGTCGGCACGGTCATCAGCGCACTGGTCAGTGCTGCCTATAAAGCCATGGCTCGTCTCCTATGGGCGTTTGGCCGTCACAGCCGATCCGCCCATCTGGCAGAGGCGTCCCGGAAAATGCAGCTTGCCTTGGATGAGCGGCTCTACGATCCAGTGGTCGGCGCCTAACGGGATGGCCTGCAGCGCCTATACGGCCGCTGTGCTTCTGGGTGGGCTTTATCGATCAGGCCGAGGGACTGGTGTTCCGGCTCTGTTCTCGGCAGGGGAGGGCTGGGGCACCTTGAAGTACATGCTGGACCAGGGCGCTGGAGACACCATGAAGGCCTGGGACCCATCGACCAAATCCAACACCGCTTATTCGCACCCCTAGCAGCCTCGCCTGTCTGGCTGATTCCCAGCGGGCTGATGGGGCTGCGGCCATTGAAGCCCGGATATCGTCGTTGCGGCCTCTCAGCCTGGAGGTCTGGCCCAGGCCGAGTCGACCATGCCCGTGTCCACTGGAGACATCCACCTGTCCTACAGTTTCAAGGCAAGCGCGGATGCCAGGCCCGGGTACGCTCTTCTGCCGGGCATCGATCTGGAATTGGTGGGTGCTCCAGGGCTGACGGGGTCATCTGGTCATCCCTCCTGTGCTCGGCGTCAGATTAGGGGCCGGGTCGAAGCCTTGCTGGACGGGTCGCCAATCATGCTGAAGGCCTTGGACGCCGAGAGTCGGGTAGCCGGCATTCGTTGCAGAGCAGGATCCCCGGTTATGGATGCGCTGCTCTGCGGCCATCACCATCTAATGGTGCCGTACTCACAGACTTATAGATTTGTAGACTTGACGGTCCTTATGGATCTGTGTACTATAAGCGTTTGCATACCAAAGACCGTTGGTCGGGACCCTTGGGTCTCCTAAGTTCGGTTGATCGAGCCAGCACAGGTTGAGTTTTAAGCCGGTCCTTATGACCTATTTTTGCTCTGCCTGTTGTCGGCAGGGCTTTCTTTTTGCCTGCCATGCTCGGTCGTCCGGCTCCCTCCATAGGTCTGTCTAGGAAGGAACGCCATGAAAAGGCCCGAAAAGGAAGAGGCTGTCGCCAGGCTGACGGACAAGTTCCGTGACGCCGACGCCATCATCCTCACCGAGTACCGCGGGCTCAGTGTTCCGCAGGTCGCCGATCTGCGAAACAAGCTAGGCCGCGATACTTCCTACAACGTGGCGAAGAACACGCTTGCCCGGATTGCGGCCAAAGAGGCCGGAGTCGAGGGTCTCGATGAGATGCTTGCCGGTCCCTGCGCCATCACCTTCGTCAAGGGTGATTACGTCAATGCCGCCAAGACGCTGCGTGATTTCGCCAAGGACAATCCGGCACTGATCGTCAAAGGCGGCTTCATCGATGGAGCCGTTGCCGACGCAGATGCCATGGAGAAGATCGCGGATCTGGAATCCCGCGATGTTCTGCTCTCCCGGATGGCCGGCGCGCTCAAGGGCACCATGTCCAAGGCCGCCAACCTGTTCGTCGCTGTGCCTACCAAGGCTGTGCGCACGTTCGACGCCCTGCGCGAGAAGCAGGAAAAGGCCGCCTGATTCCAAGGTTTCGCCCCTGGATTCATACGGCAAATACAAGAAGATGTTCGGTGACCGGCCTACCAGTCAATGCCGGTTGCCACAAATGAAAGGAAGCCATTATGGCCAAGCTCTCCGCTGACGAGCTCATCGACGCGTTCAAGGAAATGACTCTGGTCGAGCTGTCCGACTTTGTCAAGAAGTTCGAGGACGAGTTCGACGTCGAGGCCTCCGCCCCCGTGGCCGTGGCCGCTGCCGCCCCCGGTGCTGCTGCTCCGGCTGAGGAGGAGAAGACCGAGTTCGATGTCGTCCTCTCCGCCGTCGGCGACAAGAAGATCCAGGTCATCAAGGCCGTCAAGGCCATCACCAACCTCGGTCTGGCCGATGCCAAGGCTCTGGTTGACGGTGCCCCCAAGGCCGTCCTGGAAGGCGCCAAGAAGGAAGACGCCGACAAGGCCAAGGCCCAGCTGGAAGAGGCCGGCGCCACTGTCGAGCTCAAGTAGTCATCGGCTCTTCTGAGCCTTTGCATCCGGGAAAGCCCTGCACTGTCACTGACGGTGCGGGGCTTTCCATAATCCTGTGTGGACGTGCGCGCAGGAATGGTTGTGCTGCCCAGCGCAGAGCTGATCCACACAGGTGTGCATGGGCGGGTCTGCCCCAGTTGCAGCGATCGTGGTTTCGGCCGCTCAGGAGCATAGAAGCAACTATCCAATTGCGATGATCGAAGTTGATCCAGACAGTGTGTTCATGTTTGGAACCGCTGCTAAGCTAAGCCCCTGCCCTATCGACCGTGACGCCGATGCCCAGGTATGACAGCGATAGGGCGATCATGACCATAACTTTTACTCAGGATCGTGGCCTCCGGAAGATCTGACCGATCGACGCCGGCCCCTGCAAGCCCCTCCAATGGGGAGAAGCCCATGAGCGCCGAGCCCATCGTCATTGATCCCTGCCAGCGTCATCAGCACTGAATCAGGGCCGTGGCCGCCATCAGCGATGTCGCGGCCTCGCTGATCTGGGGGCGGTCAGACCGTACAGCAAAGACACGCCCTTCTGGACGACATGTTCAACCCTGACAAAGGGTGGCCATCTGCGCTTCAACGAGTGGACCGGCAACGGCTATGATCCACTTGAGGAGCCATAGAGGGGGTCCATGCTCGTTATTTCGCCCGCTATATCAAAGAGATGGAAGCCATAGGCATCCCTATCCGGGCTGTTACGGTGCAGAACGAACCCTCCAACGCCCCTCCTGGCCGGCCATGACCTGGACTCTGGCCCAGCGGGGAGAATTCGCTGCGCTGTGATGTCTGCAAGCCTCTCATGTGTCCGTTATCAGTCAATTCGGCACGCAATCAACTCTATCTCTGGGTTTCATGACAGAATAGGCGATAGTACCGAGTGAAGTCGGCTGCAGATTTGGGAGGTCGAAAACGTGAGTGACGATCGGCGACCGGGGCAGGTGTGGATAATCAAGTTACATGGGGCGGAAGAAACCAGGCTCAAGCCCGGCGAGACCGTCGAGATTGGCCGTAAGCCTCTGCGTCCGCTGGCTGATGACGGTCGGCGTCGTCTGGAGGTGTCCGATAGCACCAAATCCATGTCCAAACGGCATGCCGTTTTCGCCATAGATCAGGACGGTCTGGCTACCTTGCGCGACATGGGTTCCACCAACGGCTCCTATCTGGTCCAGCCCGATGGATCCTTGGTCAGGCTGCCTGTGGATGCCGCCTTCCCCTTGTCCGGCAGCTCGGCTCGATTCCAGTTCGGCGATGTTCCTGTCGATTTCGTGCGAATCAGCAATCCCGAAGAGGATCAGACCAATTCCTCGTTCCATGTGTCTGACCTCTTTTCATACTCCGCACAGCCCCGTGGCATGGTGGAGCCTGATGCCGCTGACATGTCCGTCGACGATATTCTGGATATGCGCGCCGGTGAGCCTACTGGCATCTTCAAGGCTGATGGGGTCCGCAACCGGGTCGCTGCTTTGCACGACATGGCCTTGGGGGCCGCCAAGGCAAACGATTCGTCCCAGGAGGCCAGCAGAATTTCGCAAGATCATTCAGAGCCTGCGCACGTCGCTCGCAGTTTGGAGGATAATTCGTCGTCGCCTTTGACTGATAAATCAGCACCCGCAGATTCGCAAGGCTCACAAGCGCAGCATCCCGATTCAGCCCAGCAGGGTCAGAGCGCCGAAAGACCTGTTGATACCGGCGTGGCAGACGCTCAGGCATCAGGCCATCACGGTGCTCATGCCGCTCAGCCGGATGGCAGGGAATTCGAAGATCGTGGGGTTGACCGGCCTGGAAAGTACTCCCAGGCCCAGGGCTCTCGTGCCGAAGTCGGCCGATCTCTGCCATCGCAGGAGCACGAATCCAAGCAGGATCTGCCGCTGGTCGGTACGCAAGAGGAGAACAGCCAGCCGGCCGACCGCAACCTTTTCGCTGATGCTCGTCATTCCCGTTCAGCTGAGCCCACCACTGAACAAGGCGGCGATGACAACACTGATCGCGATGGTCGCTCGGCTTCAGGCCGTAAGGGCTATGCAGCCGGCCAGTCCAGACAAGGCCGATGGGGTGAAACTGACTCGGTCCAGGGGTTCACTCCGCTAGGGGCTGTGGAGCTGGCCCGCCTGTCCAAGAAGGCATCGGAGCAGGCCCGGCGTCCTGAGCCAGCGGATAAGCCGGATGAAGACGCCCAGCGTTATCAGCCGGCCTTTGAGCCCGGATCCGTCTTCGAGCGGATCTCCAAGGGTGACTATGACCATGACCGGGAAACCATCGAAGTAGACGGGATGAGCTCCGATGATGCCAAGCGCACAGGGGACTTCGCTCTGCAGTTCGCCATGGCCAAGCATCGGCAGCTGCTGCCTTTCCTGGCTATGAACCCGTCTCTTTATGATGATCTTTACGCTTGGCTGGAGGCTCAGGGCGATCGCGACATCGACGCGGCCCTGCGCAACAATGACGGGTACCACAAATATCTGAACACGGTGCGGGAGTGAGTGAAGGGATGAGCGATACGGTAATGAGCACCGGGATATCGGAACAGAGCACAGCGGCTGAAGATGCACAAGCATCAACGGCCGGCTCTTTGTCCGATCGCGCAGCCGAACAGGTCAAGGCTCCGTTGACTCCTCTGGAGCGAATTCGAGGATGGCGCCAGGACTATCAGAACCAAGTGGGACTGACACCTTTGGAGAATGTGTCGCAGCTGGCCGCGCAGATGGACCTGACGCATGCGCATCCTTCAGGAATTGCCCAGCTCTTCGCTAGCGGCCAGGTCCATCTGGATGCGCTCTTCCGAGACCGCGGCATGCTGCGTGCCGCCCATCGGCGCATGGAGCGGGTTCTGGATGATCAGGCCGCCAAGGAACGTGCAAGCGGTTTTGCACAGCTCTCCATGGTGGTGGGGGTTGCTGCCTGGCAGGGGTGCGACATGCCTGTGCTGCTCTATCCCGTGAGTATTGACGAGAGCACGCAGGGGGCATCCAGAGCCTCCATCAGATTCACTGGTAAAGTGGGCCTTAATCCTGCCTTGATCTCTGCCATGCGCGAGCGGGGCATCACCTTGGATCCGGACCGCCTGTTTTCCGCCTCCCACTATCAGGGCGGCACACCTGAAACTTCATCGCTGTTCAAGGATATGACGGCCTTGATCACGCCGCATATCAGCGACTTCATCATCGAACGGAAAATCGTTCTGGGATGCTTTATCGAGCCATCGGCCCAGCTGTTGGGTGAAAGCCTTCGGATTCTGGACCGGATGACCGCGGGGTCCACCGGCAACGACCTGCTGGATGCCTTGGCTGGCGACCAGCTAGCCTCCGAGCGGATCAAGGGCGGACCTGTGCCCGGCTATAGCCCCTTTGATGCCGACCCTCACAGCGAGTTCGAGGCAGGAGATGTGGACAACCAGGTCCGTTATGCCGCCCAGTTGGTGGCGACCGGGCACAGCGTGCTTGTGGATGAGCAGACCGGCCGCCACAGCGCTGAGGATGCCTTGGCCATTGCCTCGCGCTGTGTTGCAGCTGGCAGAACCGTGCTCTATGTGCCCTGCGTGGTGGAGGAGAAGCGGCGCTTCCAACATTGTCTGGATGCTGCGGGAATGGCCAGCATGGCCCTTGACCTGACCGACGACCAGCTGGGCAGGAGCCTGGATCAGCGGCTGATCGATGCGGTGGGGTTCAAACCCGGCAAGGCCAGCGAACACTTCGACCAGGTGGCTGACGAACTTGTTGGTGTCCGTTCCAGGTTGGCCCGTTACTTGGGGGACCTGCACGGGGTGGATTCGAGCTGGGGGGTTTCGGCCTATCAGACCATTCAGAATCTGGCCAACATTGCCAATATGCCTACGCATCCTGCCACCCGTGTCCGTCTGGGCGCAGCCACGGCCCACAACCTGCAGCCCGAGTTGGATACCTGGGCAGACAAGCTGGAGAGGGCTGCCAAGCTGGGCGAATTCGTTATTGGCCCCCAGGACACTCCTTGGTTCGGTGCCACCTTGATCAACGAGAACGAGGCTGTGGACGCGTACTCTCGTGTGGTTCGTCTTCTGCAGCGGCTTCTGCCGGAAACCCGTGAGCAGGTCAAATCAACTGTAGAGACCTGTGGGTTCCCTGTGCCGGCAACCGTCAAGGATTGGGGGCGGCAGGTGGTGGTTCTCAAGAACCTGCGCCGGGTGCTGGATGTTTTCCAGCCTTCTATCTTCGAACGCGATATTCCTGCAATGATTGAAGCCACCAAGTCCAAGGATGATCGCAAGGCCAACGGATCCAATCTGGGATTCTGGGAACGTCGACGTCTGGTCAAGGAAGCCAAGAGACTGCTCAGGCCTGGTGCTCAGGTCGAGGATCTGCATAAGTCGCTGGTGGTGGTCTCCAAGCAGGCCGAGCAGTGGCGGACCTTTGTACCCCATGGCGGCTGGCCGGTTCTGCCGCCTAAGCTGGATGTCATCATCGACACACAGGAATCCCTGATCCGTGATATGACGGCTCTGGATACCGTTCTGGCTTCGACTCCGGCAGGCGGCGATCTGGAGACCATGGACTTCAACAAGGCGGAGGAACGGCTCAAGGCCCTCTTCGACGACCATACAGCCCTGGATACCTTGCCTGAGCGTTGCACTTTGGAGGGCGAATTCAGCAAGGCGGGGCTGGCGGACCTGGTCCAGGATCTGCGCAATCGCCAGGTGGAGGGCAAGGCGGTGCGGGCCGAGCTGCAGCTGGCCTGGTGGACCACCGTCTTTGACGACATCATGCGTTCTTCGCAGATCATCTCCAACCAGGATGGTTCCGCCCTATCCAACGCAGCCGACCGCTTCAGCCAGGTGGATGCCCAGCATGTGGCCAGCATAGGACCTATGGTTGCCCAAGAGAGCGAAAAGCGCCTGTCCGAGCTGCTCTTCTCGCGCACCCAGGAGGCCAACCAGCTGCATACCATGCTGGCCGGAAACCCCGGTGCCTCCCTTGCGGTCTTCCAACAGGCCCAACCTGGCATACTTTCGGCGGCCAAGCCCATCATCATCGCGACCCCTGCCACGCTGGCGACCAAGACCAACCCGACACAGCTGGCCGATACGGTTATCATCGACGCCGGGGCCCATATGCCTTCCATTCAGGTGCTGACCGTGCTGGCTCGCGCCCGGCAGGCGGCCGTCATCGCTCACCGACCTACGGTCACATCAGATGGCCTCTTGCAGCTGGTCGATCATCTGGTCCCGGTCACCGTCAAAGCTCGTCCTTCGCGCCGCTCCATTCAATTGGAATCCTTCCTGAAGGATCACGGATATGGGGATCTGTCGGCACCTGTGCCCGATTGCCGTGAGCCTGGCAGGGTAACCCTGACCAGGGTGGATGGCGCTGGTGTCCCGGTCATGGCCACCGGGCTGGTCGAGTCCAGCCAACAGGAGGTCACTGCTGTTGTCGACATGCTCAGACGCAAGGCGAGATCCTTCTCTCTGGTTCCTAGCAGTTATCTGCTGACTGTGATCACGCTGTCCGCAACCCATCGCTCTCGGCTGGGAGCCGAGCTCAAGTCTGCAGCAGCCAAGGACAGGGCTTTCGCCAAGTTCCTGCGGCATGTGCGCATCGTCGGCATTGACGAGGTCTGCGGCGCGCGGGCAACGGACGCGATCCTGACCTTAGGCTTTGCCAAGACCGCCCACGGCCGCCTCCTGCAGCAATTCGGCGATCTGGAAGGCGAAGGGGGCAAGGGCATGCTGCTGGATTCCCTTGCGCTGCCGGATCGGAATCTGGACATCGTTGCGGCGTTCTCTGCTGAAGATCTGGAGGATGATCGTCTCCATCAGCCTGGGCCGCGTCTGCTCAAGGAGCTATTGATCTGGGCCGAGCATCCCGACGCTGAATCGGTACGGCCCGAGCAGGACGAACAGTCCACCAACGTGCTCTTCCGGGATCTGGCCCAGCGGCTGCGGACCCGGGGGCTGGATGTAGCCCTGGGCTATGGGTACGACCAGGCGCCCCGAATCCCGCTGGTGGTCGGGCTCAAGAACAAGCCCTATGCTTTGGCTGTGCTGACTGACGATGCCGAGTTCATGCATACCCAGTCCACCCGGGAGCGCCATCGGTTCACCACCGAAGATCTGCAGTATCTTGGGTGGTCGGTCATGACGGTCTGGAGCGTCTCGGCATTTGTCAATCCTGACAAGGAGGCTGACAGGATCGTTGCCCGACTTGCCGATATCTATCAGCAGGCGCGTTGATGGCACAAGCTTGGCAAGACCGTGGTAATCAGGTCGACGAATCCGCATCTCCGCCTGCGCGTCGGCATCGTCGGGTGGTTCGCCCTGGCAGGGAACGGTTCGATGTTGACGGCGTCGAGGAGGATCCCCAGGACCGGGTTTGTGCGCAGGATCGTATTGATGGGGATGACCGGCGAATCCTGGGCGAGCTGCCGCCGCACTGGGGACTCTTCCCCAACGAGCGTGATGACTGACTGCCGGTTCTAGTTCTGGCCCTTGGGCAGTCCGCTTCCAGGCTGTTGGCTGTCTGCACCCGTCGACTGGTGGATGTCGTCGGCGATCTGACGCAGCAGCTGCAGACTCTGGTCCTGAGGGCTGGGTGCGTTGGGCTGGTCCTTGATGCCGGAGGCCGCCCGGCTCAGCTGTCGCAGCTTGTTGATGGGCATGATGATGCAGAAGTAAACGGCGATGGCGATCAAGAGGAAGTTGAGCAGGGCCGTCAGAATGGCGCCGAAGGAGATGGTGGCGTTCCGGTAGCTGATGGTCAGGAGCCCCGACAGGTCTGGTTTGCCGAAGATCATGGCGATCAGGGGGCTGATCAGATTGTTGACGATGGCGTTGACCACGCTGGTCACCGCTGAACCCATGACCACGCCCACGGCCATATCCACCATGGACCCACGCGAGATGAACTGTTTGAATTCGCCCAGCACGCCCTTGTTGCTGATCTGCGAGATTTTGTGGACTGCTTCGGCGGTATCCTTGGCCGCCGCTTGATTGATCGAGGCCATCCTGCATCCTTCCGTAGCTGTGGTAAGGCATGGAGACCCCATGCCGCCTTCTTCCTCCATTATCGCGGGCCCAGGATGGTTTCGGTTTTCCGACATGATTGGAGGGTGTCGGTGCAGAGGTTCTGTCGGGGCGGATGGCAATGACTGGTGTAGATGGATCCAGTGATAGCAAGAGCAGAGCCTGACTGGGATCCAGGGCGAAGACGGACTGGGATCCTTGCCGGACTTGGTTGCTCTCCCGTCCTGCTAGGTCGGTTCGATCCTTGTCGATGGCCTGAGCCGGTTGCAGAGTCAGTGCCTTTTCAGCTATCATGCAGCGCCCGCCGCCTGAGGTCTGCCCGGATGTCTGCGTGCGTGCGTCGTAGACTTGCTGGACTTGGTGAAGTCTTGGCTTCTCGTCAGAACCCTGTCGGTCTTGCGCGGAGGATTGTGGCTGAGAACTCGGCTGGGCAGGATGCGGGTCGGCGCCAGCCGGGCAGTCCCCCGAGGCTAGCAGACTCACCTGGTCGCCAGCCTGCAGGTCACCCGGATCGTCGGCCAGGAGGACGGTCACCGGGGTGGTCCCGGGCGGCTGTGCTGGTCGTCCGCTGACCATGCTTGTCGTCAGCGGCTGCCCTTTATGAACGCTAATGGTCAGCCGCTGCCCGCGTACTTGTCCAAACGAGGAGATCAGGCCGGGCAGTTGCTCCCTGCTGTGCAGGATCCGCGTCTCAACCATGGCAGGTTCCATGACCGAACCGCGCGCAATAGGCTGCGCGGCGACCAGTACAGGCAGGCGGCCTTGGGCCTGGATCAGGATCTGCAGGGTGCAGAAGACCGCCAGTCCTAATGCCAGGGCGGCTCCCATGTGCCGCAGTCGAAAAATTCGCCGCCGACGGTTAAGGGATCCGGCGGCGGATGAGGGTGTGCCTTTGCGGGTGAAAATAGAAAAATCGACCATGCTCCCAGCCTGCCAGGATGCCGGCCTGCATATGGATCGGCATGGTCGATGTGGTCGAATGTGCCTTTCGGTCTACTGGCTACTTGTCGGAGCTTGAAGAGGAGGATGAGGCTCCGTCGGTTCGGTAGAAACCATGACCTTTGAACTCAATGGGCACTGCGGAGAAGATCTTGCGGACCTGCTGCTGCCCGCAATTGGGGCAGATGGTGATGGGTTCGTCGTTGAAGGACTGCTCCTTGGTGAAGTCGTATCCGCAGCTCTTGCAACGATAGTGATAGGTGGGCACCGTTCTTTCCCTCCGCTGATGGTCGGTTCGCTCGACGATTGGTTCAACACCCAATATCCTAGTGCTGGCTTCGACCAGAAGGATCGGGGCCGGGCCTTTCGTCAGCCTTGCTCATCCCCATTATGGTCTGCCTTGGGGCTTCGAGACAGGCCTGTGGCTGTAGGCGTGAAGCCTTCGGGCGTCAGAACGGCATCCACGGGAAGATCATGGTCCATGCGCGGCAGTGGGGCCTCCACGAATTCGTCCGGCCAGCAGATGCCTACCACTGGAGTTCGATCCGCACGCAGGGTCAGGGCTCGGTCATACCAGCCGCCGCCTCGTCCCAAACGAATGCCGGCATGGTCAATGGCCAGCGCCGGAACCAGGATTAGATCGGCCTGATTCAGGGCTTGCGCCGGTTGGGCCGATGTATCTGGCTCATCCGGCCGCCAGCCCGGAATCCGCTTCATGTCATCCAGATCCTGTCGTGATCGCAGACGTCCCCAGCCCACCTGCATGCCCGTGCCCAGCATGGGGATGAGCACCTGATGGTCCCGGCGCAGCAGGAGGTCCAGGCTGGGATCCATGGCTATCTCCCCTCGAATTGAGGAAAAGGCAGCCACTGTCAAAGGCTGGCGGCACCGGGGGCGTTCGACCTTGGGCAGCACCTGGCTAGCCAGAAGATCGGCCAGCTTGCGACCTGCGTCCATGCATTGACCCCGGTTGATGCGCCTGCGGGCTCCAAGCAGACGGTTACGCTGATCCTGCTTGTCCATGTCGATGATTTCCTGCTCGTTCATGTCCTCAGTTCTACCAGCATGAGCCCTCTCTCATGGACGCCTGTCTGTTTCGATCGTCGTTCAGTGAGAATATGGAGTCATGTCGGTTCTGCACGCTTTCCGTCAGGTATGGCAAGGTTCCCGGACACGTTCGGAGCATGCCCTGGATCTGCCTGATCGTCTGGATTCGCCCCCAGGACATGGGGACTTTCTGCTGAGGCCCATCCGCGAGGACGACCAGGCGGCTTGGAATGCGGTTCGATGGAAGAACAGGGAGTGGCTGGCCCCGTGGGAATCCGGGGATCCTCGCCACGGACCCGGCATGACCTACACCCAGTGGATGCAGGAGCTGGAGCGTGCACGGCAGGAGGGCACCGAAGCGGTCTTCCTGATGGAGTTCCATCAGAGCATTGTGGGGCAGATCTCCTTGGGCGCCATCCGCTACGGATCCATGCGCATGGCGACGGCGGGCTACTGGGTGGATCAGGACTGGACTGGCCATGGTTTCGCACCCCTGGCCCTGGCCATGCTTGCTGACTGGGCTTTCCGGAATGGGAGCGGGCCCCATCTGCACCGGATAGAGGTGGCGATTCTGCCCGAAAACAAGCGGTCCCTGCGCGTAGTCCAAAAACTGAATATGGAATCTGAGGGGCTGCGCCGCAGCTACATGTACGTCAATGGACAGTGGCGGGACCACTTGACCTTTGCCTTGATCAGCGACCAATTCGATCCGGATCTGCTTGCCAGAGTGTGAACCCGAGCGGCGGACATGGCCGACACGCTGGGCTTGACTTGCCGCTTGGGGCATACCGTCAACTAACGTAGTACCTATGATGGCTTATGAATCACTCAGCAGCATCGTGGTTTTGGTGATTGCGGTGATTCTGGTGCTGGGTTGGCTGCCGTTTCGCACCAGCAAGGGCATGAAGCGGGCCTCGGAGCATCGCCAGGACAGGCTTTCCACCTCCTTGCATATGGTGGGTGGAGAAGACGGCATGAGGTTCTGCGACAGGCAGTCGAGGACAGTGAAAGGGTTGGTCATGCAGCAAGGGCAGCAGGATGGCAACCGACGAAGTCAGGTCCAGCGGATCAGGCAGATCAGACAGCTGCGCCGTGCAGCCATACGCCGTCGCCGCATCCTGGTTGCTGCTCTGTTAATTGTCACCATGCTGGTGGCCGGTTTCTCCCTCCCTATGGACTACAGCGCATGGTTCACTCTGATTCCCGTGGCGTTGTTGATAGCGGTGTTGGCTGCTGGCGCGCATGCCTCGGCCCAGGCACGAGCCTGGGAACGTAATTTGGCCCAGCGGCGCAATCGTCGGCGTCGTCAGCAGGCAGCCAGCCTGACTGCGGACAAGACTCCCGGCAGGTCTGGACAGGCCGAGCGCGAAGCCCGCACTGAAACGGCTACGGATGTAATGGATCAGGGCGAGATTCGTCGAACGCTGGTCC
Source organism: Bifidobacterium sp. ESL0819 (assembly GCF_052606245.1). Classification (NCBI taxonomy): domain Bacteria; kingdom Bacillati; phylum Actinomycetota; class Actinomycetes; order Bifidobacteriales; family Bifidobacteriaceae; genus Bifidobacterium; species Bifidobacterium sp. ESL0819. The sequence continues at coordinate 218,167 of NZ_CP199587.1, read as the reverse complement.
AGGCCAAAGCCGATCAGCGAGCAGCCCTCAAGGCCAGGCAGCACAATTTCGCCGAGGCTGCAAAGCCGGTAGTCAGCAGTAGCAAGGCTAAGGGCTCCGCTGGTTCCGCCAAGCAAGCAGTCTCCCAACAGACGGCTTCCAAACCGGCTACTGCTAAAACCGCAAAGGCCTCAATGGCAGCCTCCAAGCCTGCAGCGCTCAAGTCTTCGATCGACAGGTCCGCTGCTTCCAAGTCCGCCGCCCGGCCGATTTCACCGCAGCCGGCAGTTGTGCAATCTGCAGCCCCCTCAGGTAAATCAAAATCAGCCCCGGCATCTGCTGGCAGTGAGCACCCAGTCTCGTCGGCTCCGACCTCCCAATCTGCGGCGTCGTCCTCAGCGAGTACCCAGCAGGATGCCACCAATGAACTCGAACGAATCAATCCTTCTCCGGCCTTGGATGCCTTCGGCATGGCGGCGAGCCAGGATCTGATCTCCTTCTCCCTGGGATCGGCCGGTGGCGAGGGATCGGACAGGGACGGCAGGAATAACGAGGACGAGGGTCCTCACAGCCTGGAGATCAAGTCAACCAGGCAGGTCTCCGTTGCTCGTCCCCCCGAAAAGCGGCAGTCCGATCGGACCAAGGCCGACGGGCGTCCTGATAACTTTCACAAGCAGGAGATGCAGGCCCAGGTCGAGGCGCCTGACCGCAGCGAGGACTCCCTGTCCATCGGTGTGGATGCCATATTGGCCCGGCGTCGTCCGGCAGCCAAGTCCTGAATCTATCGTCGAGCATTCTTTCACCACCAGCGTTAGCACTCAAGTTGGCAGAGTGCTAATTTCGCGCTACTATGACATGTAGCGCAAAGGAATGCGTGGTGAGTGTTCGTCAGCCTCTCATCGACGTTCCGGCGTGGGTTCATTGGCTGTTCTCACAAGATGTAGGAGGTCCACAGTGTCGATTTCACTCACACCGTTGGAAGACAAGATCGTCATCAAGCAGGCTGAGGCGGAGACCAAGACCGCTTCCGGGCTGGTCATTCCCGATACCGCCAAGGAGAAGCCCCAGCAGGGCGAGGTGCTGGCAGCAGGTCCCGGCCGTCGTGATGACAAGGGCGAGCGCATCCCCATGGATGTCAAGGTCGGCGACAAGGTTCTGTACTCCAAGTACGGCGGCACCGAGGTCAACTACGGCGGCGAGGACTACCTGATCGTGTCCGCGCGCGACGTTCTGGCCATCCTCAAGTAAGACATTGGCTTTGCGCCGCCGCACGCGGTGGTGATGGCGGCCCCTGGTCCTTTAGCAGGACTGGGGGCCGTTCGCATGTCTCAGGAGGACCGTGCAGCGGACCAGATGCCTCAGGGGCATACGGCGGCCGCTAGCATGGTGTCCATGTACTATCGTCATCGCGCCAGCATTGATGCCCTGCCCGGTTACCGGCAGGGGAGTCCGGCACCTGCCATTCCCGGGTTGACCAGCTACAAGATCTCCAGCAACGAGAACCCATACCCGCCCCTGCCCGGCGTGCTCCAGACTGTCTCCGAGCAGGCTCTGGGTCACCTGAACCGCTATCCGGACATGCGTGGCACCCTTCTGGTAGAGCGTCTGGCCCATCTGCATGGAGTGGATTCCGCATGCATTCAGCTGGGATGCGGATCCACTGAGGTCATCACCCAGCTGGTTGACCTGGTGGCCGGTCATGGCGATCAGGTGGTTTATCCGTGGCGCAGTTTCGAAGCCTATCCCATCATCGTCACCATGGCCGGCGCCACCGGGGTACCCGTGCCCCTGGATAAGCAGGGACGGCATGACATCGAGGCCATGATTGCCGCAGTCAACGACCACACCAGACTGGTCATTGTCAACAATCCCAATAATCCGACTGCGACCAATGTCGATCATGACCAGGCTGAGCGTCTGCTGCAAGCGCTGCCTGCAGACCTGCCGGTGCTCTTCGACGAGGCTTATGTACAGTTCAACGACGACCCCGATCGAGCCGACGGATTGGCGCTCATGCGCGAGCATCCGAATGTGATAGTGGCCCGGACCTTCTCCAAGGCCTACGGACTGGCAGGTCTGCGAATCGGATATGCCGTGGCTGCCGAGCCGATCATTGCCGGCATGAACAAGGTGGCCCTGCCCTTCGGCGTCAGCGACGTGGCCCAGACGGCGGCAATGGCCAGCCTGGACGCACAAGGCCGTCTGTCCGAACGGGTCCAGGCGCTCAAGCAGGAGCGGGCCAGAATACTGGCTGGTTTGCAGGATCAGGGGTGGAATATCCCTGAACCTCGGGCGAACTACTACTGGCTGCCTCTGGGCCAGGCCGCCGCGCAGGCTGATCAGCGTTTCCGAGATGCCGGCCTGTCGGTCAGAACATTCCCAGGCGAGGGCATCCGCATCACCGTGGGGGAGCGGGAAGCGAACGATCGGGTTTTGAAGGTCTGCGCCGACCTGCGCCGAGAGGGTCTGTCGCAAGATCCGATCCCCGATTGAATGTTGCATCGGCTCGAACGTAAATGCATTTGATTGCCGCCTTCGCTGTTGTATGGAATGTCACAGCGGAGGCGGTTTTGCTTGGATGAGCTTGTGTCGTCTTGGATAAACCTATATATTGTGGTTGGCTGGCCAAACCAATCCAATATATAGTGTTTACCAAGGAGCAGCAGTCCCTATGTCCTTAGCAGATGTGGATCGGCACGATCCTCCCGATGGCGCCTCCAGGCTGGTGTATTTCTCCAGCGTCTCCAATAACACCCACCGTTTTGTGCAGCGGTTGGGCGTGGAGGAGCCTCTCCGCATCCCCCTGTACGAGCGGCGCCAGCCGATGCTCGTCATGGATGCGCCTTACCTTCTGCTGGTGCCCACCTATGGCGGCGGGTCAGCTAAGGGGGCCGTGCCCAAGCAGGTCATCCACTTCCTGAACAATCCGATCAACCGCGGGCTGATCCGCGGGGTCGTCACCTCGGGCAACCGAAACTTCGGCAGCGCCTATTGCGCGGCCGGTCCGCTGATAGCCCGCCGATGCGGCGTCCCTGAGCTCTACCGCTTCGAGCTACTGGGCACCTCGGAGGATGTTCAAGCAGTCAGGGCCATCCTGGCAGGAATGGGAGTGCAGCTTCAGCGGCAGTCGACTGATTCACGAAAGGCGGTTTTGTCATGAGCCAGCAGGAAGGTACCCGAAAGAGCGCCAAGTCAGAGGTCGGTGTCTATGCCGACGACGAGATGATGCGCAAGTCCATCACCCCGCCCCAATACCGGGTCAGCCCCGAGGCCAGGATTCGTCCGGTCAATTGGAACAAGATCACCGATGAGAAGGATCTGGAGGTCTGGAACCGTCTGGTCTCCAACTTCTGGCTGCCTGAGAAAGTGCCGCTGTCCAACGACATCCCATCCTGGAACACCCTGACCGATCATGAGCGCCAGACTACGGTCCGAGTCTTCACCGGACTGACCATGCTGGACACCACCCAGGCCACCATCGGAGAGCTGGTGCAGATCGATCATGCCCGCACCGAGCAGGAGCAGGCCATATACACCAATATCGCCTTCATGCAGTCGGTTCACGCCCGCTCCTATTCCTCGGTCTTCTCCACCCTCTGCTCCAGTGAGGAGATAGACAAGGCCTATCGCTGGGCTGTGGCCAACGACGTCCTCCAGGAGCGCGTCCACACGGTCCTGCATGAGTATGTCAGCGAGGACCCCCTGAAGCGCAAGGTGGCCTCCACCATGCTCTCTTCGCTCATGCTCTATGCTGGTTTCTACCTTCCCCTCTACTTCTCCAGTCATGCCAAGCTGATGAACACGGCCGACATGATCCGGCTGATCCTGCGCGACAAGGCCATCCATGGCTATTATTCGGGCTACAAGTATCAGCGGGGTCTGGAGGAGAGGACGCAGGCCGACCAGGCCATGCTGGAGAAGTTCACCAATGATTTGCTGGACAAGCTCTACGATCTGGAGATGGTTTATTCCGGGCAGATCTATCAGGGCTTCCCCTTCGTAGACGACGTCTTCGCCTTCGTTCGCTACAATGCCAACAAGGCGCTGATGAACCTGGGCTACCCGGCCCGGTTCGCGGCCGACCAGACCGATGTCAGTTCGGAGATTCTGGCGGCCCTGTCGCCCTCGGCCAACGAGAACCATGATTTCTTCTCGGGTTCGGGCTCCTCCTACGTCATGGGGCACTCCGAGTCCACGGACGACGACGACTGGGACTTCTAGGCGAGTTGGAACCGTTGTGATATTGGGCACAGAAAACCCTATATATGCTCACCGTTTTCAATATCAATAGCACATATAGTAGTTCAGGCTCGCGCTGGGCGGGTCCTGACAGGTCCGTCTTCGAGGCGGGCACCACCGTCAAGACAGGTTCTGGATGCCTGATCAGGAGGAAGCATGGAGCAACAGCAGACCGCCGGAACTGATTCGGAGCTCAGCGTTCCAGAGTTCGCCGCCCAGGGTCAGCGACTGGGGGCTGTGGTCTACTTCTCGTCGGCCTCACGCAACACCGCCCGGTTCATCGCCAACTGCCATTTGGATGACGAGGGGATAGACGTCTTCCGCATCCCTCTGAGGCCCAAGGACCCGCCGCTCAACATTCGACAGCCCTACATCCTGATCGTCCCCACCTATGGGGGCGGATCAGCCAAGAAGGCTGTCATGCCGCAGATCAAGCGCTTCCTGAACGATCCGGCCAACCGGGCCGGCATCCGCGGGGTCATCGCCTCGGGCAACACCAACTTTGGAGAGGCCTTCTGCATGGCGGGGGACATCATCTCCCGCAAGTGCAATGTGCCTTTCCTCTACTATTTCGAGCTCATGGGCACCAAGGAGGACCAGGAGAAGGTTCGCCGCGGGGTTGTGGATTTCTTCCGCAACCACCCAGAGTCCTGAGCCAATTTCATTACACGCACTATCACCGCAATACTCATGAAAGGACACCTGATGGGAGCAAATGAGGACACGTCCCTGGCCCTGGATAGGACCGCATCCGAGGATGAGGAGACCTTCGATCCGGCTCACGACTACCATGCCCTGAATGCCATGCTGAACCTGTATGACAAGGACGGCAGGATCCAGTTCGACAAGGACCGCGAGGCCGAGCGTCAGTATATGGACACGCACGTGCGGACCAACACCATGACCTTTCCCTCCACGGCCGAGAGGATCGCCTATCTTCTGGACCACGAGTACTACGACCGGAAGGTCTTCGAGCGCTACACCCCGGAGTTCCTGGACAGGATCTATCAGCATGCTGCCGAGAGCGGCTTCGAATTCGAGACCTTCCTGGGCGCCTTCAAGTTCTACACTTCCTATGCGCTGAAGACCTTCGACGGCAAGCGCTACCTGGAGGACTTCCCGCAGCGCTGCGTGGCCGTGGCTCTCGAGCTGGCCGACGGGGACGAGCAGGCCGCCATGAAGTACACGGATGAGATCATCTCCGGGCGCTTCCAGCCCGCTACCCCTACCTTCCTGAACTTGGGCAAGGCCCAGCGCGGCGAGCCGGTCTCCTGCTTCCTGGTGCGCATCGAAGACAACATGGAATCCATCTCCCGCGGCGTCAACGCCGCCCTGCAGCTGTCCAAGAGGGGCGGAGGCGTGGCTCTTCTGCTCAGCAATCTGCGTGAGATGGGCGCGCCCATCAAGCATATCGAGAACCAGTCCAGCGGCGTGGTCCCGGTCATGAAGCTCCTGGAGGACTCTTTCTCCTACGCCAACCAGCTGGGTGCCCGCCAGGGTGCCGGTGCCGTCTATCTGTCGGCCCATCACCCCGACATCATGCGCTTCCTGGATACCAAGCGGGAGAACGCGGACGAGAAGATCCGCATCAAATCCCTGGCTCTGGGCGTGGTCATCCCCGACATCACCTTCGAGCTGGCCAAGCGCAAGGAGCCCATGGCCCTCTTCTCGCCCTACGATGTGGAGCGGGTCTACGGCAAGCCCTTCGCGGACATTCCCATCACCGAGCACTATGAGGAGATGGTCAAGGACAAGCGGATCCACAAGAAGTACATCGATGCCCGTGACTTCTTCATGACCTTGGCCGAGATCCAGTTCGAGTCCGGCTATCCCTACATCCTCTTCGAGGACACGGTCAACAAGGCCAACCCCATCGACGGCCGGATCACCATGTCCAACCTCTGCTCGGAGATCCTGCAGGTCCAGGAGCCCAGCACCTACTCTGAGAACCTGAACTACGACCATATCGGTCGCGACATCTCATGCAACCTGGGATCCCTTAACATCGCCAAGGCCATGGACGGCGGCCTGGCCGATACGGTCGAGACCTCGGTGCGGGCCCTGACCTCCGTCTCCGACCACACCAACATCGAGGCCGTCCCCTCCATCAAGCGGGGCAATGACGAAGGCCATGCCATCGGCCTGGGTCAGATGAACCTCCACGGCTTCCTGGCCCGCGAGGGCATCCACTACGGATCCGAAGAGGGGCTGGACTTCACGGACATGTATTTCATGACCGTGGCCTACCACGCCTACAGGGCCTCCCACGCCCTGGCCGTCGAGCGGGGGAAGGCCTTCGCCTCCTTCGCCAAGTCCGACTACGCCAAGCCGGCAGGCCAGGGGAACTACTTCGACAAGTACACCGATGGCAGCCGTTCCCTGGAGCCCAGGACCCAGCGGATCAAGGACCTCTTCGACCAGTACCAGGTCCATATCCCCACGGTTGAGGACTGGAAGGAGCTTCAGGCGGCCATCCTCAAGGACGGCATCTACAACCAGAACCTCCAGGCCGTCCCCCCGACCGGGTCCATCTCCTACATCAACCACTCCACCAGCTCCATCCACCCGATTGCCTCCAAGATCGAGATTCGTAAGGAAGGCAAGATCGGGCGCGTCTACTACCCGGCCCCCTACATGACCAACGAGAACCTGGACTACTTCGAGGATGCCTACGAGATCGGCTGGAAGAAGATCGTGGACACTTATGCCGAGGCCACCCAGCATGTGGATCAGGGGCTTTCTCTGACCCTGTTCTTCCCCGACACGGCCACCACCCGCGACCTGAACAAGGCCCAGATCTACGCCTGGCGCAAGGGAATCAAGACCCTCTACTACATCAGGATCCGCCAGCAGGCCCTGGAGGGTACCGAGGTCGAAGGCTGCGTCAGCTGCATGCTCTAAGGAGCATGTCCTGAAGCATTGGAGAACCTGGCCGGCACCGTCTCTCGCAACGGTGCCGGCCCTTTCGGGTCCGCGTCCACAGCTCGGGTCCGTCCATGCGGTAGACTGACGGTCCGGTCACGATCCGCGTCGCACTGTCCACATCCATCCAGCAAGGAGCAAATCAACCATGGTCCCACCCATTTCCATTCCCCGGCAGCCGCTGAAGCTGATCGACCGGGTCTCCGCCATCAACTGGAACCGTCTGGAGGACGAGAAGGACCTGGAGGTCTGGGACCGTCTGACCGGCAACTTCTGGCTGCCCGAGAAGGTTCCCGTCAGCAATGATCTGCCCTCCTGGCAGGCCATGAGCGAGGAGGAGCACACCCTGACCATGCGGGTCTTCACCGGGCTGACTCTTCTGGACACCATCCAGGGGACCGTGGGTGCTGTCAGCCTGATCCCGGACGCGTTGACTCCCCATGAGGAGGCGGTCTACACCAACATCGCCTTCATGGAGTCGGTCCATGCCAAGTCCTACTCCTCCATTTTCTCCACCCTGGCCTCCACGCCCCAGATAGACGCCGCCTTCGAGTGGAGCGAGCACAATGAGTTCCTCCAGCGCAAGGCCCAGATCGTCCTGGACTACTATGAGGGCGACAATCCCCTGAAGCGCAAGGTGGCCTCCACCCTGCTTGAGTCCTTCCTCTTCTACTCGGGCTTCTACCTGCCCATGTACTTCTCCAGCCATGCCAAGCTGACCAACACGGCTGATCTGATCCGCCTGATCATCCGCGATGAGGCCGTTCACGGCTACTACATCGGCTACAAGTACCAGAAGGGGCTGGCCAAGGTCTCCGACTCCGAGCGTCAGGCCATGAGCGACTATACCTACGAGCTCCTGGGAGACCTGTACGACAACGAGGTTGAATACACCGAGAGCCTGTATTCCGGGGTGGGCCTGGTGGAGGACGTCACCAAGTTCCTGCGCTACAACGGCAACAAGGCACTGATGAACCTGGGCTATCCGGCACTCTTCCCCTCAGACACCACTGATGTGAATCCGGCCATCATTGCCTCGCTGAGCCCTAATGCGGACGAAAACCACGACTTCTTCTCCGGCTCGGGCTCCTCCTATGTCATGGGCAAGGCCGTGGAGACGGACGACGACGACTGGGATTTCTGACCTGCCCGCCCCGCTCTGACGCCAGGGACACGACGTCGGAGCGGGACTTGCGAAAAACAAAAAAACATGTCATCATAGGCAAGTTGCCGTACGGAGCTCCGGTTCTAGTGCGGCATGGCGGATTTCCCAAGCGGTCAAAGGGAGCTGACTGTAAATCAGCCGCGTAATGCTTCAGAGGTTCGAATCCTCTATCCGCCACGCCTCGGTAGCTCAGTGGCAGAGCACTTCCTTGGTAAGGAAGAGGTCGTGAGTCCGATTCTCACCCGAGGCTCTCTGGCGGGGTAGCTCAGCTGGCTAGAGCGTACGACTCATAATCGTAAGGTCAAGAGTTCGAGTCTCTTCCTCGCTACTGTGGCCGACATACGTCGGTCGTGCAACGACTATAGAGGTGAACCATGGCAAAAGCCGCAGATATTCGTCCTGGCATTACGCTGGCGTGCACCGTGTGCAAGGAGCGTAATTACATTACGACCAAGAACCGTCGTAACACTCCTGACCGTCTGGAGCTCAAGAAGTTCTGCCCCCGTTGCGGCAAGCATACCCTGCATCGGGAGACCCGCTGAGTTCTTTCCGTCTTTTGGCTTCATAGGAACCCGACCAAACGGTCGGGTTCTTCTTTATGCAAATCTGCATATATGCCCGCTCCGCATTGTCCAAGGATGGCCTTGGGAGCAGAACGGGTTTTGGCGATGTAGGGGGACGCAGCTTCAGAGATTATTCTGGTAGGCGGCTGCAAAGGCCTGATCCAAGTCGGCGACCAGGTCATCCGGGTTCTCCAGGCCTGCGGAGATTCGAATCAGGTCGTCGCCCACGCCGGCACTCAGGCGGTAGGAACCCGGAACCTCTCTGTGGGTGATCCTGGCCGGGTCCACAATCAGTGTGCGGCAGTCGCCGATGTTGGGCATGTAGCTCATGAGACGCACTGAGTCTACGATGCGCTTCACCTGCCCGTAGCCACCTTGGACCTTGAAGGAGAGGATCGTGCCCACGCCCTTAGGCAGCAGAGTCGAGGCCAGGCGGTCCTGCAAGGTGGCAACGCCCTGGTGCCGACCCTCGGGAATTCCCGAATAGTTGACCTGCTCCACCTGGGGGATGGTCAGCAGGTGGCGGGCCAGAGCTGTCGCCGTCTTCACCTCGGCGGCGACCCGCTGGGGCAGGGTCTCAAGGCCGGTCAGCTGCAGGTAGGCGGTGAAGGGACTCATGACAGCCCCGAAGGTGTGCAGGTACTTGGTATGGACCCTGTGGAGGAAGGCCATCTTGCCGAAGGCATCCAGAAAGCTGACCATGGATCCGTGTCGCTCGTCGCTGATGATCAGTTCGGGCTGGCTCATCTGCGGGAAGCGGCCGTTGCCCCAATCGAATCGCCCTGCATCCACGATGATCCCGCCCAGGGCATTGCCGTGGCCGCTGATCCCCTTGGTGGTCGAATGGACGACGATGTCGGCACCGAAGTCGATCGGGTTGAGCAGATACGGCGTGGGCACCGTATTGTCGATGATCAGGGCCAGCCCATGCCGATGGGCCAGGTCGGCCAGGCCGGGGATGTCAGCGATGGCTGTGGACGGATTGGCCACGGACTCAGCGAAGATAGCCCTGGTGTTGTCCTGGATCAGGGATTCCACCGCGTCAAGGTCATTGATGTCGTCTACAAAATCCGTTTCAATGCCGAAGTTGGGGAAGAAAGTCTTCATGGCGTCCACGGAGGTTCCATAAAGATCGACAGGGGAGATCAGCCTCCCGCCGCCTTCGGCTGCACACATGAGGGCCGATGAGACGGCAGCCATCCCTGAGGCCATGGCCACAGCCCCCTTGCCTCCCTCCAGGCTGGCCAGGCGGTCCTCCAGGACCTTGACCGTGGGATTGGCCAGGCGGGAGTATGAGAATCCTTGAATTTTGCCAGCGGCCAGGGCATCTCCCCGGTCAGCGGTGACCATGTCAAAGGCGGCCGACTGGTAGATGGGGATGCTGGCCGCGCCTCCGCCCAGGCTTTGACAGTCATAGCCGTCATGGACGGCTTTTGTTGCGAATCCTTTGCTCATGCGGGTGTGTTCCTCTGCTTGTATCCGGTTGCAAATCCCTCTATAGCCCACTATCGAAACTTTTTTCTAGGTCGCAGGCAAGGCTCTGCTCATAGGCGTTCCTTATCGCCTGCTATCGGGAGGTCTCCTCCGAACCGGTTTCAGTTATTGGAGGCCTTGCCGAGGTATGCCTGGCGGACACGCTCGTCAGTCAAGAGCTGTCGGGCGGGCCCCTCCAGACGGATCAGACCGTTCTGCAGCACGTACCCGTAGTCGGCAATGGACAGGGCCAGCTCGGCCTGCTGCTCGACCAGAAGGATGGAGATGCCCAGCTGGTCACGAAGGGAGGCGATCTGTTCAAGCACCTGGTCGACCAGCTTGGGCGAGAGGCCCATGGTCGGCTCATCCATGCATATCAGCCGGGGATGGCTCATCAGGGCCCTGCCGAAGGCCAGCATCTGCTGCTCGCCTCCTGAAAGAGTGCCGGCTTGCTGTCCACGGCGTTCGGCCAGGCGTGGGAATCGCTGATAGATGACATCCAGATCCTGATCGATCTGATTGCGCTTCCTTTGGGTGTAGGCACCCATGCGCAGGTTCTCCTCCACGCTCATGGCTGCAAAGACTCTTCTGGCCTCAGGGACCGAGGCGATTCCGGAGCGGACCCGATCCTTGGTGGGGATGTGGGTGATTTCCTGTCCATCCAAACGGATGGTTCCCTCCTTTGGAGCCAGCAGGCCCAGGATGGTCTTCATGGTTGTGGACTTGCCCGAAGCATTCCCGCCCAGAAGGGAGACGATGCCCCCCTGGGGAACGCGAAGACTGACATGATCCAGGGCCTTGACCGGGCCATAGCTCACATCGATGGCATCCAGTGAAAGCAAGGCCCGGTCCCTATCGGCTGATGGCTTTTCCTCATTATTGCCGGATGCCCCTGCCTTGGCCTTCATACTGGTTTCCGCGCCGTCATGATCTCGACCATTGGCTTGTTCTGCAACGGTGGCGGGAGTCAGGGCATTCTGCCGGGCCAGAACATCTGCCTGCCCGTTCATAGGGGCATCGTTGCGGGGTCTGCGGTCGCCCAGGTATGCGGTAATGACGCGGGGATCGGCGCTGACCTGTCTGGGAGGGCCGGAGGCGATGATCCGACCGCCGTCCATGGCGATGACCCGGTCGCAAAGCGCTTCGATCAGGTCGATCTTGTGCTCAACCAGAAGCATGGTCTGACCCTGGGCCTTGAGTTCCAGGAGCTGTTGCAGCACTTCGGCCGTCTCCGACTGGTTCATCCCTGCGGTGGGCTCGTCCAAAACCAGGATGCTGGGGGAGCTGACATGGGCTCTGGCTATCTCGGTGCGTCGCCGGTTCGCGTAGGAGAGCGTGTAGGCGGCCTGCGTCCGATGCTCTTCCAGGCGCTCGCTGAATCTGTCGATCTCGGACTGAACGGCCTTGCGCTCGAGGACCGTCTCCCTGCGGCAGGCGGGACCGGGCACCAGCGTCAGCCAGGTCTGCGCCAGCATTGGGATCCATCGCAGGATGGGCCACTTCTCCAGACGGCGAAAGGGCCTGCGAGCTTCCAGGCGCCTATGGAATCCTACGGCCACGTTCTCCTCAACGCTCATGGTCGGAAAGACCCTGCCGTTCTGGAAGGTTCGGGACACCCCCTGCTCGGCTATGGCTGTGGCGGGCAGGCCGGTCACGGTGCGTCCCCTCAGACTGATCTGGCCCGAGTCAGGCTTGAGAAAGCCGCAGATCAGGTTGATGGTCGTGGACTTTCCTGATCCGTTGGGGCCGATAATGCCTATCACCTGGCCGGATGCCAGGTCCATGTTCACATTGGCCACAGCTTGCAGCCCCTGGAAGCTCTTGCCTAGATTGCGCACGCTGAGCAGGGGTTGATCAGGATTGTCGCTTGCAGGTTCGGGAATGCGCCGGCTGCCCGTCATCATGCCCTCCTTTTGGTTGAGAACAGACCCTGTGGCCTGCAGATGATAAAGATGATCAGGACGAGTCCGTAGGCCATGATTCTCACCTCGGGCAGGATGCGCAGCAGTTCGGGAGCCCCTACCAGGATCAGGGAGCCGATCACGGCTCCGGTCGGGGACTTCATGCCACCCAGGACGATGATGGTCAGAATCAGGGTCGACATGGTCGGGTTGAAGAGGGTCGGGTCGATATAGGTGTACTGGTGCGCCAGCAGAGCGCCTGCTATACCCGCCGCACCGCATGCCAGGGCGTAGGCCAGTGCCTTGTAGGCCCCGGTCCTGATTCCCAGGGACCAGGCCGCTTGCCCGTCCTCGCCGATGGCTTCGAAGACGTGGCCCAGATGTGAGGACCGGATCCGGGAGGTCACTGCAAGGACCAGAAGAAGGATGACCAGATCCAGGAGGTACTGCATCTGCTGGGTGTAGAGCGGCTTGCCCAGGAATGTTGGCAGGGGAATGCCTTGCAGACCTAGCGATCCCCTGGTCAGAGGTTCCCAGATGCGGATGATGGCGACCATGACTGCTCCCACCCCTATGGTGGCGATAGCCACATAGTGGCCGCTAAGTTTCCAAACTGGGAATGTCAGCAGGGACGCAGCCAGAGCGGCGATGACGGCCGCACCCAGCAGGGAGAGCGTGAAGGGCCAATGCAGGCGCATGGTCAAGAGAGCCGAGGTGTAGGCCCCTACGGCCACAGGTCCCGCCAAGCCCAGGATGGTCTGCCCGGCCGAGCCCGAGATCAGCGTCAGGCCTACTGCGGCAATGGCGTATATGGCAACCTGAGTCCCGATGCCAGCCAGATGGTCGGAGAACATGAAGGGGGTAGCCAGAGCGGCTGCTGCAAGGCCGAGATTGGCCCAAAGCGGCAGTCGGATGGGTCTGGCGGCTTCCGGGAGGGTTCCGGTCATGGGCTCCTTGCCCATGTCTGCTTTGCGACCCAGGAAGCCGGAAGGCTTGAGGATCAGGACCAGCAGGAGGGTGCCGAAGGTGATCAGATCATGCACGCCATCGCCAAAGAGTCCTACGCCTACGGCCTCGGCCAAACCCAGTACCAGGCCGCCGATAATGGCTCCGGGGATGGAGCCCAGCCCGCCGATAGCGGCGGCCACGAAGGCCGTCATGCCGATGGCGTTGCCGTCCATAGGGTTGATGTTCGTCTTGAACAGACCGATGAAAATTCCGGCGATACCAGCCAGGACCGAGCCGATAACGAAGGCTATGGTGCGAATGGAGGTGACAGGTACTCCCATCTGCAATGCGGCCTGGGGATCCTGGGAGGTGGCCCTGATGGCCTGTCCGGTCCTGCCGTAGGTTAAGAAGGCCCAGAGCGCAGCCATGCTGGCCAGGGCGACCAGACCCATGACCAGGTCGGAGGTGCCGAAGCTGATGCCTAGCGCATGCAGGTTGTGGGTGGGCAGCAGCTGGGGGAAGGCCCTGGTCTGAAAGCCGAAGATCAGCTGCATCCCGTTATCCAGGACCTGTCCCAGGCCAACGGTGCCCAGGAGGGCTGCAATTGGCTGCCGGCCCTCCAGGGGGATGATGACCAGAAGGTTGGTGACCAGACCGACCAGGCCTGTGACCAGGACGACAGCCAGAATGGTGGGGATGAGCCCCCAGCCTAGGGTAGAGCCCACCCACCATCCTGTCATCATGCCGACCGCTACCAGCGACCCTTGTGCGAAGTTGGCCACATTGGTCACTCCGAAGACCAGGGACATACCCACGGCGGCCAGGGCGTATACGCCGCCGTGAATGAGTCCGGAAAAGAGCGTCTCGACCATGATCGCTGCTCACTCCTCGATCTGTTTGAATTTGCCCTGATCCACCTGAAGGAGGATGGGCTTGATCGTATCCGCCCGTCGAGTCTGGGTGTTGAACCGGAAAGTCCCTCCCTGGCCTTGGTAGAGCGGGAAGTCCTTGACCTTGCTTAGGGCCTCCTGGATGCCCTCCCTGGTGGGGCTGGTCTTCTCGCCCGCGTAGGCCAGGTCCTTGATGGCCTGGTAGGCAGTGATTTCGAAGTTGCCGGGGACGGTGTGATACCGGTCCTCAAAGCTCTTGACGAAGGCTTTGGCCTTCGCATCCTTGGTGCCTGTTGCCGAAAAGACGCCGGTGATAATGGCCCCTTGGGCGTTCGCTCCGGTCAGGGAGAGGAACTCCTTGGTCTCCTGACCGCCGAAGAAGGGTCCCTTATAGTCCAGTTTGTCCCGCAGGGTGTTGGCGATCAGCGCCCCATCTGGTCCGTAACCGATGTCCACCACGGCCTCGGGGGCGGCATTCTTGGCCGGGATCAGTATCGGAGTCAGGTCCGTGGAATCGGGCAGATAGGAGGACTGGTAGACGATCTGCACCCCGAGCCGTTCCGCAGCCTCCTTGAAGTATTGGAAGGATTCCTTCCCCCAGTCGTTCTCTATATAGACGACGGAGATCTTCTTGGCTCGTTTGGACACCGCTTCAGCATTCACTTCCTGGTAGGTCTTCTGCGATATCTGAGGTGTCCATACATGGTCACCAGAATTCGTGAAGGTCGGCGAGGAGTTGTTGAAGCCGTAATGGACCAGTCCAGCCTGCTGGAAGATGGGCGATGCGGCTGAGGAGGCCGGTGAGGAGTAGTCGCCCACAACGGCGATGACTGACTTGTCGGAGGCGATCTTTGGGGCGACGGCGGCATCCTGTTTGGCATCTGATTGGGTGTCGTAGTAGTCGATGTCCAAGCGCTTGCCCTGTATTCCGCCCTTCTTGTTGACCTGGTCCTTGGCTAGGTCAAAGCCCTGCTGGAACATCTTTCCGTACTCGGCGTAGAGACCGGTCTTAGGGTAAATGGCAGCGACGGTCACATGATCCGACGATCCTGCAGAGGAGCCCTGGTCGCCTCCCAATCCGCAGGATGACAGCGCCCCGGCCATGGCCATGGTGATCATGAGGGCAACCATTGCCCTGATGGTGCCACGATGCCGCCGGTGCTGTTTTGATGTGATGACCATGATGTCTCCCTTGGAGTTTTACGGTTGATGTCGGTGGTTGTTTGCGGTTTCAGAGTTCCTTGGGGGCCCGGGTTCCGCTCAGAACGCGCAGGGCCTGCTCGTCGGCGGGCGTGGGAATGGTGCATGAGGGTGCCAGGAGGAAGGGATGGCCTTGACGAGCCTGGATGGTCTGGTCCAATTCCTCGCGGATCTGGTTCACATCGCCGCCTGGGTTGAAGAGTTCGAAGTCGGCTCCGCCAACGGGCACGGCAGGAAAGTCGGTGCTGATTTCAGGATTGCCTGAACGGAACTGGTCCCAGTGGAGAAAATCGGGATTCAGATCGGTGAATTCTTCGGGATGGGCATCCTCCCGGCAGGTATGCACCAGGACCAGGGCTTCCGGATTGGCCTGTCTGACCGCCTGGATCACGATCCGGTCATAGGGCTTGGCCCATTCCTCCAGTTGCGCCTGGTTGAAGTAGCCATGGCTGGCCAGACCGGTCTCGGCGAAGAAGATGCCGTCCAGGCCGGCCCCGCCCTGCTCCTTGGGGCTGACCAGCACGGTTGCATAGTCGGCAAGGGTTCGGGCGATGTTGTCCAGCGCCCGCTTGGCCGCCTCGGGCTGGTCGAAGATCAGCGTCTGCCTGTTCAGATTCCTGTCGTCCTCCTGCGCGGAGCCCTGCCCCTCGGGATAGAGGGGAAGATCAGCTAATTGAAGAAGGACTGAGAGCGGGGAGAAGACCGTGTCGATGACTGCTCGGTCCTCCAGGCCTTCTCGGATGGCCCTGGCGGCCTGGATCTGTTCTTGGAGCACCTTGTTGGTTTCAGGGTCGCGGTAGTCGATGCGGGCGATATCCCCTGTCTCCTGGATGGCGGTACGGACGGTGCGCGGGATCAGCCAATCATAGTGATCCTTGTCGTAGACTGCGTCCCAGACCTCGGCGTAATATATGGCCCTCGGGTTGATCTTGACCCAGTCCCAATCCCACTTGCGGACGAAATCCAAGGTGGCTGCGGCAAAATTCTCGGCACCGTACTCGTGTCCGACGTGGTGCTGCCAAGCGGAGGTCAGCCAGGCTTGGTTCCCCGGACCACGGGCTATCTGATGGAACTGGGCTCGTCTGTCTTCTGTCATTTCTTTCTCATTTCCTGGTTTGTGTCTTACGGACGCCCGGTCAGGCGCCCACATATTCCCGGTGCTTCGTCCGGAAACCGGGCTTTGGCGATTCCCCTTCCCAAAGCCTTGTCACATAAAACCTCCAGGTAGCAGGCTGGTCAACGATCCGGCATATAGGTAATATCTATCGCCGCCAATCGTTCCCTGAACCTGCGCGAGTCTTGCAAAAGGTATAGGAAAACTTGATAAGGACGGGCGAGATCAGGTCTTCATGGCCGATCGATTCTCGCCAAGGGCGACAGGGAGCATTGCAGTCCTGGCATCGGTTCAGCTGAGGGTCTTCTAAGGGGACGATGATACAGTGAACTGCATGTCCGATGTATCCTCCAGAGACAGCACCCCGACCTTTGCCGATATCACCACTGTGGGTGTTGGCGGGAGCATGGCCGCTTTCGTTCAGACCCGAAGCCGTGTGGGCATGATCGAGGCTGTAGAGGGCGCGGATTCCAAGGGGTTGCCCCTCTGCCTGATCGGCGGGGGATCCAACCTGCTGGCCTCTGACCAGGACTTTCCCGGCGTGGTTGTGCGTGACGCCCGTCAGGACATCAGCGTCCCCGACGAAGTGGCTCCGCCTGATGGCGGCGTTCCCGTCGTTCACGTCAATGCCACGGCTGGGACCAACTGGGATGATCTGGTCTCCTACTGCGTGCGTATGCATCTGATCGGGGTAGAGGGTCTATCCGGCATCCCCGGGACTGTCGGGGCCTCGGTGGTGCAGAATATTGGCGCTTACGGCCAGGAAGTCGGAAGCCTTGTCGACTCGGTCGAGGTCTGGGACCGCCAGGACAAGGTCACTGCCTATCTGAGAGCCTCTGATCTCGCTTTCGGGTACAGGACCTCCCTGCTCAAGCAGACCATGTACCAGGCACCTGCCGTGCCCGATGCGCGGTTCTTCCCGTCGCCTCGTTACGCGGTTCTTTCTGTCACCCTGGTTCTGCGACACGGGTCCGCCGCTCAGGTGGGTTCCGCCCAGCTGGCCAGGGTGCTGGGCGTGGAGCCCGGGGCAACCCTTCCCCTTGAGCGGATCCGTCAGGCGGTTCTGACCGTCAGAGCAGGCAAGGGGATGCTGGAGGATCCCTACCGGTACCTGACCGATTGGATGGGATCCTGCCGCCGGACCCCCGACCTGGAAGAGGCCTTGGCTGCGGTTCAGGATGACCTTCATGGGCCCAGAGGCGAACGGGTGCTGCTTGACCGCCACAGCTGCGGGAGCTTCTTCACCAATCCGGTAATCAGCCCTGAGGCCTCAGATGCCCTGCCGACGGATGCTCCTCGCTATCCAGTTCCTGGTGCGTCATTGATCAAGACCTCAGCGGCTTGGCTGATCGATCATTCAGGCTTCCACAAGGGGTTTGCTTTGGAGGAAGGGTCGGCTGCCGCTCTGTCTGACGTGCACACACTGGCCTTGACCAACCGGGGAGGTGCCGGTTCGGACGACATGGTGGCCCTGGCCCGTGCCATCCAGAAAGGCGTGGATTCCACTTTCGGCATCCGTCTGACTCCCGAACCTGTCACCCCAGGTATTGATTTGGCCTGGTAGCCCCTGCTTCAAGCTCCGTTTCTTCCGACCCTCGGATCAATGCAAGGATCCGAGGGTCTGTTTTTTAAAAATGTCATCAAAATGCCAGGACAAGCAACAACCGGCAACATATTCCTCGGCCATTTCTCTATCACATAGCTTGAGAACATCCTTGGATTGACTTTGACGCCGGCCGTCCTCTGGATGAGCCCGGAGAGCAGGTTTTCCATGATTTTCGCAAGAAGGTCCTTGCAGCGGTCAACGGCGAGCAGACCCGCAATGAGGGTAACGGCATGCAGGACACGCCATATTCAAGGATGGTCCGACTGAATAGAGTCTGGCTGCATCCAGTGGGTACCCTGGTCGTAACGGCTGGGGTGTTTTCCTGTGTGTTAGCGGATTGTCGCGCCATATTCGAGTCGCCGATCCCGGAAGGTTTTCCAGCGGGCAATATCCCGAAATGAGCAAAGTGCGAAGTTGTGCGCCCTCATCTCCTATAGTTATGGGCCGGAGAGGTTTGTGACACGATGAGTCTCGATTGGGAGCAGGATGGAATTATTCAGGAAGAAATCTGTTGAACAGACTCTGGCAGAGACCGGGGAAGAGGGCAGGTCGCTCAAGCGGACGCTGACTACCTGGGACCTGGCCATCATGGCCGTCGCAGTGGCCGTGGGCGCCGGCATCTTCTCGGTGGGCGCCCAGGCAGCGGCCTTCCATGCGGGTCCGGCCGTCATCATCTCCTTCGTCATCGCAGGCATCGTCTGCGCGGCAGCCGTCATGTGCTACGCGGAGTTCGCATCCATGATCCCGGTTTCAGGCTCGGCCTACACCTTCACTTACAACACCATGGGCGAACTGGTGGCCTGGATCATCGGATGGGACCTGATTCTGGAGATGCTCATGGCCGCCTCGGTCATCTCCAAGTACTGGGGCGTCTACCTGAACGACTTCATCCATCTGATGGGCGGCACCTCTTTCAGCTCCAGCTTCCATGTAGGCGGCCTGGATGTGGACCTGGCCCCGCTGGTGGTCGTTGCCCTCTTCACGGTCCTTCTGGTCCTGGGCACCAAGCTTTCAGCCCGGTTCGACGGCGCCTTGACCGTTCTCAAGATCGGCATCGTGGTCTTCGTCATCGTGGTGGGCTTCTTCTACGTCAAGATGGACAACTACAGGCCTTTCATCCCGCCTTCCGAGCCGGCTTCGGCGGTCCCGGGGGCCAGCGTGCCAGGCATCATGGGACAGCCTCTCTGGCAGTGGGTTTCAGGCATGCAGCCCACCATCTACGGTGTCCCTGGCATCCTCTCAGGCGCTGCCCTGGTCTTCTTCGCCTTCGTGGGCTTCGATATCGTCGCCACCACCTCCGAGGAGGCCAAGGAGCCTCATAAGACCATTCCTCGTGGAATCGGCCTGGGCATGCTGATCGTCATCACCCTGTACATCCTGGTCGCCATCGTCACCACCGGCATGGTCTCCTACAAGGATCTGGCCAAGGCCAAGAATCCCTCCCTGGCCACCGGCTTCGAGATGGTCGGAGCTCCCTGGGCCGCCAAGATCATCTCCTTCGGCATCGTGGTGGGGCTGACCACCGTGGTCATGGTGCTCCTGCTGGGGCTGACCCGCATCGTCTTCGCCATGAGCCGCGACGGGCTTCTTCCACGTTCCCTGTCCCGCACAGGCCGTCATGGCACCCCCGCCCGCATTCAGATCCTGGGCGGCATCGTGGTGGCCGTGGTGGCCTCCTGCTTCCCCATAGACGTCTTGTCCGACATGGTCAACATCGGTACGCTTTCGGCCTTCCTGCTGGTGGCTATCTCCCTGCCCGTCATGCGCAAGCGTCGGCCGGATCTGCCTCGGTCCTTCAAGATGCCCGGCAATCCTTGGGTCCCCATTCTGATCGCCTTGGCCTGCCTCTGGCTCATGCTCAACCTGACTGTGCTGACCTGGATCCGGTTCGTGGTCTGGCTGGCTGCAGGTCTGGCCATCTACTTCGGCTATTCCTACCGGCATTCCATGCTCGGACGTCATCAGCTTAGCGACAAGATATCCAAGGCCACCAAGGCCGGTCTTGACTGACATGAGCGTCTGTGCGGCAGTGTAGAGTGAATATTCGCATACTCAGGAGGTAACCCATGACCTACGTCATCGCTCAGCCCTGCGTGGACGTCAAGGACAAGGCCTGCGTGGACGAATGCCCGGTGGACTGCATCTACGAGGGCGTCCGTTCACTCTACATCAACCCCAACGAGTGCGTGGACTGCGGTGCCTGCGAGCCGGTCTGCCCGGTGGAGGCCATTTTCTACGAGGATGACCTGCCTGAAGAGTGGGCCTGGTACAAGGACGCTGCGACGGACTTCTTCGCCCAGGTGGGCGATGCCGGCGGCGCTGCTGCGGTCGGCCCCTACGATCACGATCCGGAGGGTGTGGCGGCCCTGCCGCCCAACAAGTAGCTGAATAAGGCTGACCAGCCGCGGATGGGAGTCATCCCGCCGCGGCCTATTCATAAGAGAAGGACGGGTCATGGGTTTTCACTCTTTTGAATCCCCCTACGACTGGTCAAGAGTTGATCCCTATAGGCGGCGTGCTGAGCAGTGCCTCGGCGGTCTGGTCGACCTCTCGGTGGGTTCGCCGGTGGACCCGGTGCCCAGATCGGTCAGGGAGGCTTTGGCGGCTGCTGCCGATGATGACCAGGCCCGAGGCTATCCGAAAACCACCGGTGATGGTCTCCTGAGGCGGGCTGCCGCCGAATGGTTCCGTCGTTGCCGTGGGGTCGATCTTGATGCTCTGGGTGCGGACCTGGTGCCCACAGTAGGGTCCAAGGAGGCGGTGGCGCTCATGGCCTCCCTCCTGCATCTGGGCCCGGGGGACCGGGTGGTGCAACCAGCGGTATCCTATCCCACCTATGCCATCGGAACCCAGCTGGCCGGGGCCCAGGTGACGACCGTGGATGATCCGGCTGATACGGACTCATGGGTGGATCTGCCTGGCGTGCGAGCAATATGGATCAATTCGCCAGGCAACCCCAGTGGTCAGGTCATAGACCGAGCCGCGTTGGCTAAGATCGTGCGGGCGGCCCGTTCGATAGGGGCTACGGTTCTGAGTGACGAGTGCTATGCCATGCTGGATTGGTCAAGCCCCACACAAGCCGGGCAGAATGCGCCGATCCCGGCCTCGCCCTGCATCCTGGAGCCTCAAGTCTGTGGTGGCGATGCCAGCGGGATACTCTGCCTGTACTCGCTGAGCAAGCAGTCCAATATGGCCGGCTACAGGGCAGCCATCCTGGCCGGAGACGCTCACCTGGTGAAGGCCATGACCGCCTGCCGCAAACAGGTGGGACTGATTGTGCCAGGCCCGGTGCAGCGGGCCATGCGGGCCGCTCTGGAGGACAGGGAGGCCGTGGTGGCCCAGCGCGAGGTCTACGCCCGTCGCCTGCGAGCCTTGGCCCAAGCTCTGACAACTTACGGGTACGATGCCGCCATGCCTCAGGGCGGCCTTTATATCTGGGCGCAAGCCCGTTCGGGCGATTGCTGGGCCGATATGGCTGACCTGTCCCGTATGGGGATCCTGGCCAGTCCTGGGGAGTTCTACGGGGATGGTCGCCGTTTGCGATTTTCATCCACCATATCTGACGAGCAGCTGGAGCTGGCTCTGGCGCGTTTGCGTACTGCGGCTAAAGACCCATGCTGACTGAACCCTTGCCGTAGCGGTTCCTGATGGAGTCCATGGTGGCCTCTGCCTGATCCAGGCGCTGGGACTCGCTGCCGGTGCGACGTTTGCTCTCGCGCATGATGTCATCCAAGGATGGCTGGATAGGGGTATCCTCCACCCTGCTCAGACCGGATGCGCTGACACCGGCAAGGCGGATCAGCCGAGGCAGCGAGGTGTCCATGGGCACGCCCTCGGGCAGCCCTAGCATGGCCTTGAGCAGTGAGACGGCCTGGGGATAAATGCGATTGGCCGAGTTGACCGGCGTTTCCAAGGTGTGGGCCTTGGTCATGTAGCGCAGATCATCAAAGCGCAGTTTGACGGTAATGGTCCGAGCGATCAGGTCATGCGCTCGCAGCCCGGTGGCCACCTCGTTGCTGCAGACGTGCAGGAGGTCGCAGACCTGCTTCATGCTGGTGGTATCGTGCAGGAAGGTGCGTTCCGCGCCCAAGGATTTTTCAGGTGCTCGCGGCTGAACCGGATCGTCGTCCAGCCCGTGGGAGGCCTGTGTCAGCTTCCTGGCTGTAACGTTCGAGCCTGTGGCCCGGGTCAGATCCCGCTCGCTCATGCTAGCCAGGTCGGCCACATTCTTGATGGCCCAGGCGTTGAGCCGCTTCTCCAGAGCAGGGCCGATGCCGGGAATGCCGCGCAGGGGCATCAGCTGGACGAACTCGGCCTGCCGGGCCTTGGGAATCAGCAGCATGCCGTCGGGCTTGGCGTTGGTCGAGGCCATCTTGGCCACCAGCTTGTTGGTAGCGATGCCCACTGAGCAGGTCACGTGGAACTGACGTGCCACGCTGGCTCGGATCCACCGGGCTATGGCGGTGGGCTTGCCCCAGCGTATGAGCGCCCCTGACACATCCATGTAGCATTCATCCACTGAGACTTGCTCGATCTGATCGGTGATTTGTGAGAAAATCACATCAAAAATTCGTCGTGAGATATTTCGGTAATAGGCCATGTCAACCGGGAGGAAGACTCCTTGTGG
Organism: Bifidobacterium sp. ESL0819; assembly: GCF_052606245.1. Lineage (NCBI taxonomy): Bacteria > Bacillati > Actinomycetota > Actinomycetes > Bifidobacteriales > Bifidobacteriaceae > Bifidobacterium > Bifidobacterium sp. ESL0819. The sequence goes on along the minus strand of NZ_CP199587.1, from coordinate 195,540 downwards.
GCACAGTCTTCTGGCGCGTGCCAGGGGCATGGCCGAGTTGATGCCGAAAGCCCTGGCCTCATAGCTGGCCGCGGAGACCACTGATCGTCGTCCGGTGCCGATGATGACCGGTCGGCCTTGTAGTCGGGGGTTTCGGGCGACTTCGCAGGAGGCGTAGAAGGCGTCCATGTCAATATGCAGCACTGTGCAGCCGGTCTCGTCATGCCCCCAGTCCCTCTTGGCGGCCGCAAGCCTTGGTGCTGTACTCATAGCTCCATGATATAAGGTGGCCCCGGAGGAAAGTGCAATACATTATTCTCGAATGCGGCTTCCGGAGCAAGAGTCATCTTCCTGGTTTTTATCCACGGAAATGAACGAGTCTGTTCCCTGCCGCATCGTATCCTCCCGTTCCGGCGAGTCAGATCAGTCAATCATGGTATCCTATTGTTTTGTTCTCATAACTTTGGGGTCAGGTCCCTAGTTTGAGAGCCAGCATGGAGACGTGCCTGAGTGGCCGAAAGGGGCACCCTGCTAAGGTGTTGACTGCGCAAGCGGTCCAGGAGTTCGAATCTCCTCGTCTCCGCCAGATGGCCGATGATCGCTGATTTCACACGATCATCGGTCTTATCCATTATTACGGGATTCATTACTAAAGGTGTTTACTCTTATATCCTTTGCGGAGTTCAGTCCTGGAACGATACCAGTCCGCTTGGCGGTGGACCGACGGCGTGCGGCATGAGTCTGCCTGGCAGGGAAAGCCGCAGCTGAGCAAGGGCTGCATGGACCGTCCGGGAGGTCACGAAGCAGACAAAGCCTGGTCCTTAGACAGGGGGATCAGTCTGCGGCCTTCGCCCAGTGCACTCGGTTGGGCCCGGCCCTGCAGAAGGTCGTCCAGCCGACTATGAAAGACCGACACCGCTGCTGGCTCCAGGTCGTAAGTCAGCTGGACCCGATCAGTGAAGTCCTCGGTCTCCACATGTCCTCCAGAGGTCCGGATCAGACGGCGCAGGGGATCGTACTCGGGATAGTCCACGGTGATCGTGAATCGCTGGGTCGGGAGCACGCGTGCAGATCTTGCCGTCTTGAGCGCCAGTGAAGCTGCTGAGGAATAGGCCCGGATCAATCCACCCGACCCTAGAAGGACCCCTCCGAAGTATCGGGTCACAGTCAGAACGCAGTCGGTCAGCCCCTGCCGACGCATGACCTCAAGTATGGGCTTGCCGGCCGTCCCGGAGGGCTCTCCGTCATCGCTCATGCGTTCGCTGGTGCGGCCCTCCGGTCCCCAGATCGCGCAGTAGCAGACGTGGCGGGCCTTTGGGTTCTGCAAGCGGACCTCTTGGACGAAGGCCATGGCTGCCTCCTGCTCCTCCACATGGCATGCCTGACCGATGAACTCCGACTTCCTCTCGGCCAGGGAGCCTGCGGCCGGTTTCTGCGGCGTATCCAGTATGGTGAGCAATCGGCTTGCCTCCTATGCCTATCGTTTCCTCAGTGCCCTGCGCTGTCTCCATGCTAGAGGGGGTCCTGGGCTGAGTCTGATATCAAGGAGGCGACCTAAGCTGGCCGCATGACCAATCCCCAGGACCAACCGGAAACCGAATCCCAGCCATCCGGCAAGCCCCACGAGGCCCTGACCGTTTTCTATGAAAGGCTCAGGCATTCCACGGATACGGCCGAGCTGCACGAATTCGCCCGCAGCCCCCTGCCTGACAGGTCCGACCAGGCTGCCTTCTCCCGTTTCACGGCACTGCTGGAAGCTGTAGCCGGCAACGAGCACACGCCGGTGGAAGACAGGGTATATCTGGCGCAGACCATGCCTTTCCCCAACATTCTGGTCAAGCTCTCCCAGGATTCCAGCCCGGAGGTCCGCCGGGCGGTGGCCGCCAACAAGGACGACAAGAACTGGCTGGCCGGTCTGCTCACCAAGGACGAGGACGCCGGTGTCAGAGCTGCCGCGCTGACCAATCCCATGACCTCCTGGAAGATGCGTCTGGAGGGCGCCCAGGACGAGCGCACCGATGCCGATACCCTGGATTTTCTGGCAGCTTTGGGCACTCGTGATGAGCAGGACGCCCCCCATGTGCTGGCCGCCATGGTTCGCCGGGCCGTGGCCCTGAATCCCAATACCGGGCAGGCGACTCTTGAGGCTCTGCGCAAGGACCCGGACGGACAGGTGGCACGGGCAGCCGACTCCCGCTGAGACTGGGGCCGACGCGAATTTTGACGAACAGCACTCAGGCGTTACAATAATGGATTGTTGTGTTTCCCTAAGGGGTCCTCAAAGCGCTTTTCCCACTCGCCGTCTAGGACTTTCAGGGAGCCCACGGAATACACGGCTTTCAGCCAGCATGGCAGCATGCGGCGCGGAGAGCCCGAAACACAATGCAAGGAAAAGGTTGAATCGTGAAGACTTTCACCCCGAAACCAGCCGATCTGACACATGACTGGTATATCGTCGACGCCTCCGGTGTGGTGCTGGGGCGTCTGGCAGCCCAGGTGGCCGATCTGCTGCGCGGCAAGAACAAGCCCACCTATGCGCCCTACGCCGACTCCGGCAACAACGTCATCGTCATCAACGCATCCAAGATGGTGCTGACGGGCAACAAGAACGACAAGGTGCTCTACACCCACTCAGGCCGTCCTGGCGGTCTGCGTCGCGATTCCTACGGACAGTTGATGGAGCACAATCCCGAGCGCATCATCATGACGGCGGTCAAGGGCATGCTGCCCAAGAACAAGCTGGCCAAGGTCCAGCTGACCAGGCTGCGGGTCTTCGCAGGCGAGGAGCATCCCCACACCTCGCAGCAGCCCATTGAGTACAAGATCCATCAGGTCGCCCAGCAGGCCAAGTAGGACCAGAGGAGATAATCACCATGGCTGACAACAACAACAGCTCCGCGGTTCTTGATGCCGAGGAGACCAGCGCTTCCTACACTTCCGAAACCAACGCCGGTGCAGGCACCGGCACCTCCGCTATCGAGCCGGGCTACGGCACCGGTCGCCGCAAGGAGGCAGTCGCTCGCGTTCGTCTGATTCCGGGCTCTGGCAAGTGGAGCATCAACGGGCACACGCTGGAGGAGTACTTCCCCAGCAAGCTACACCAGCGCGAGGTCAACTCGCCCATCGTGCTGCTCAAGCTCGAGGACAAGTTCGACGTGGTTGTGCGCGTCGAGGGCGGCGGCGTGACCGGCCAGGCCGGTGCAGTCCGTCTGGGCGTTGCACGTGCCTTGAACGCCATTGACCGGGACGCCAACCGCCCCGCCTTGAAGAAGGCCGGATTCCTGACCCGTGACGCCCGCGTCGTGGAGCGCAAGAAGGCCGGTCTGCACAAGGCCCGTCGCGCCCCGCAGTTCTCCAAGCGCTGACGCTCGCAGTTTCTATATCCCCGAGGCTCTCATGGACCTCGGGGATTTTTCATGTCTTGACGCCCTCGTCCGAAGCGAACGGCAAAGCGCACGTTGGAGTGCGCAAAATGACCAGAAAAACCACGAATTCCCACACGACACGCGACAAGCGAACGTTCGCTCATCCTGGAGCTCAATGGTGCCCCCTCCGGTCTATATTGTGATTTTCGTCACGTTATGACGGATGTCCTTTGTGGACCATCATGGTCTGAGACCGTCTGCTGGTCCTCATCGGAATCCGCTGAACATGAGGAGGGCCAGTATCTTGGCTGGAACGCAGAAGCAGAAGCATCAATATCAAGTGAAAGAGTCGGAGGCTAGCAGGGGAGGCGGCCGGGCCGACAGCGGTGAACTAGCCCGGATGGAGGTGGACGCCCTGGTCGTCCGAGCGCAGACGGCTTTACGCGCCTTTGAAAAGCTCGACCAGGGCCAAGTGGATCGGATCGTGGCCAAGGCCTCGATCGCAGCCCTGAACAAGCACCTGTCCCTGGCGCAGATGGCCGTGGAGGAGACCGGACGCGGCCTGGTGGAAGACAAGGCTACCAAGAACATCTTCGCCTGCGAGCACGTAACCAACTACCTGGCCAGGCAGCGCACTGTGGGCATCATCAGGGAGAACGACGTGGATGGCATCATCGAGGTAGCCGAGCCGGTAGGAGTCGTGGCTGGCGTGACTCCGGTGACCAACCCCACCTCGACTGCCATCTTCAAATCGCTCCTGGCTCTGAAGACCCGCTGTCCCATCGTTTTCGGATTCCATCCCTATGCTCAGCGCTGCTCGGTGGAGGCGGCCCGTATTGTCCGCGACGCAGCCATCGAGGCAGGCGCTCCGCAGGATTGCATCCAGTGGATCGAGCACCCTTCAGTGGAGGCCACCGGCGCCCTGATGCAGCACCCAGGCGTGGCCACCATACTGGCCACCGGCGGTCCCGGCATGGTCAAGGCCGCTTACTCCTCGGGCAAGCCTGCCTTGGGTGTAGGAGCCGGCAATGCCCCTGCATATGTGGACCGCAGGGTCAACGTGCCTCGGGCCGTCAACGACCTGATCCTGTCCAAGCATTTCGACTATGGCATGATCTGCGCCACGGAGCAGGCCATCATCGCCCATCAGGATGTGCATGACCGGGTGATCGAGGAGATGAAGCGGCGCAAGGCTTACTTCGTCAACCCTGAGGAGAAGGCCAGGCTGGAGGAGTACATGTTCGGCGTGCGGGCCCATGCCGGTGCCGACGCTCCCGCTCCAAGGCTCAACTCCGAGGTTCCGGGCAAGTCCCCCCAGTTCATCGCCCGTCAGGCCGGCTTCGAGATACCTGAGGATGCGACCATCCTGGCAGCCCAATGTGACCAGGTCGGCCCCATGGAACCCCTGACCTTGGAGAAGCTGGCTCCGGTGCAGGCCGTGCTCAAGGCTCGCAACAAGGAAGAGGGTTTCACCCTCTGCGAGCAGATGCTGCGCTACGGCGCCGGGCATACGGCAGCCATCCACACCGATGATGAGAGGCTGGTGCGCGAGTATGGCCAGCGCATGCACGCCTGCCGGATCATCTGGAATCAGCCCAGCTCCCTGGGCGGCATCGGCGACATCTACAATGCCATCGCCCCTTCTCTGACCCTGGGCTGCGGCTCCTACGGGGGCAATTCGGTCTCGGGCAACGTCCAGGCGGTCAATCTGATCAACATCAAGCGGATCGCGCGGAGGAACAATAACATGCAGTGGTTCAAGGTGCCGGCCAAGACCTACTTCGAGCCCGATTCCGTCCGCTACCTGCGCGACATGTTCGGCATCCGCCGGGCCGTCATCGTCTGCGACAAGGTCATGGAGCAGCTGGGGATCGTCGACAAGGTCATCGATCAGCTGCGGTCCCGGCCCGAGCCGGTCACCTTCCGCATCATCGACTACGTAGAGCCGGAGCCCAGCGTCGAGACGGTGGAGCGCGGCGCAGCCATGATGCGTGATGAGTTCGGCCCTGACACCATCATTGCCGTGGGCGGCGGCAGCCCCATGGACGCAGCCAAGATCATGTGGCTGCTCTATGAGCATCCGGAGATCTCCTTTGCCGATGTTCGGGAGAAGTTCTTCGACATCCGCAAGCGGGCCTTCAAGATTCCGCCCCTGGGCACCAAGGCCAGGCTGGTCTGCATTCCCACCTCCTCGGGCACGGGGTCGGAGGTCACGCCATTCGCGGTCATCACCGACCATAAGACCGGATACAAGTACCCCATCACCGACTACGCCCTGACCCCTAGCGTGGCCATCGTGGACCCGGTTCTGGCCCATACCCAGCCCAAGCGGCTGGCCTGTGACTCGGGCTTTGACGCCCTGACGCATTGCATGGAGGCCTTCGTCTCGGTCTATGCCAATGACTACACCGACGCCATGGCCCTGCACGCAGCCAAGCTGATCTGGGACAACCTGGAGCCTGCCGTGGGCACTGCCGGCGGCGAGGCCAAGGTACGCGCCCAGGAGAAGATGCACAATGCGGCAACCATGGCCGGCATGGCCTTCGGGTCGGCTTTCCTGGGCATGTGCCACGGCATGGCGCATACCATCGGAGCCCTCTGCCATGTGGCTCATGGGCGGGCCAACTCCATCCTCCTGCCCTATGTGATCCGCTATAATGGACGGATCCCGGACGAGCCGACCAGCTGGCCCAAGTACAGCGAGTATATGGCCCCGGAGCGCTACAGGCAGATGGCCCATGTGCTGGGCATCGAATCCGCTACTCCCGAGGATGGCGTGGAGCTCCTGGCCAGTGCCGTGGAATCATACAGGGACGAACGCCTGGGCATGGATTCCTCCTTCCAGGCTGCCGGAGTGGACGAGGACCTCTACTGGCAGTCCCTGGATCAGATCGGCATGCGCGCCTATGAGGACCAGTGCACGCCCGCCAACCCCCGCATTCCGCTGATTGAGGACATGAAGGACATTGCCGTGGCCGCCTACTATGGGGTAAGCCAGGAGGAGGGCCGCCGGTTGAGGGTTTCCCGACAGGGCGAGGAAGTAGTCCAGGAGGCCTCGCAGCGGGCCTGAAGGGGGCATAATTACGCCGAGGGTCTACCTGGAAGTGGTGCGACACGCCCGGATTCTTCTAGGGGAACCCTCGTGCTTTAATAAGAAAGTTGCCTGTTTTGGGCTCGCATTTTGTCAATCACAATAGCGGGTGCAGCGAGGAGTCCCATCCCCACGGGATTCTCCACGGCTGCGCATGGATCCGGCTGAGGCCTGTCGGGAGAAATGTCTCCTCGTGGCCGTCGTTCCGTGCCCTCGAAACAGACTGGGTAATCAGTTCATAGATCGCTAGAAAGGGCGGACGGCAATGGCGGGACAGAAAATCCGCATCAGGCTAAAGTCCTATGACCATGAGGTCATCGACCAATCGGCGAAGAAAATCGTCGAGACGGTGACGAACGCGGGCGCAACTGTGGTTGGCCCCGTTCCGCTGCCGACTGAGAAGAACGTGTATGTCGTCATCCGTTCTCCTCATAAGTACAAGGACTCCCGCGAGCACTTCGAGATGCGCACCCACAAGCGCCTGATTGACATCGTGGATCCCACGCCCAAGGCTGTGGATTCGCTGATGCATATCGATCTGCCGGCGGACGTCAATATCGAGATCAAGCTGTAGGGGAGGAGGAAACCGCATGGCTGAAGAGCAGAGGAACCGCAAGGCTCTCCTGGGCCGCAAGCTGGGCATGTCCCAGGTCTGGGACGAGAACGGCTTCTTCGTCCCGGTGACCTTGGTGGACGTGTCCACCAACGTGGTGACCGCGGTCAAGAACCAGGAGAAGGACGGCTACCAGGCCATCCAGATCGGCTACGGGCAGATCGACCCCACCAAGGTGACCAAGCCGCTGGCTGGGCACTTCGCCAAGGCCGGAGTGACCCCGCGTCGTCACCTGGTCGAGGTCCGCACCGCCGATGCCGACAGCTATCAGCCCGGCCAGGAGCTGGGCCTGGACCTGCTGCCTGAGGGCAGCGAGGTCGACGTGACCGGCACCACCAAGGGCAAGGGCTTCGCTGGCACCATCAAGCGCTGGGGCTTCAAGTCCTACCGCCGCACCCACGGCTCGCACAAGAACGAGCGTCGTCCCGGTTCAGTGGGCGCCTGCGCCACGCCCAGCCGCATCCTCAAGGGCAAGCGGATGGCTGGCCGCATGGGTCACGACACTTCGACCGTCCAGAATCTGACCATCGTCTCCGCAGATGCCGAGAAGGGCGTCATCGCCATCAAGGGTGCCCTGCCCGGGCCCCGCGGCGCCATCGTCCTGGTTCGTTCGGCAGTGAAGGGAGCCTGAAACCATGGCTAAGTTGACTCTGAACATCACCGACGCCCAGGGCAAGAACACCGGGACCGTGGATGCACCCGAGCAGATCTTCGGCATCGCCGAGGAGGATGTCCGCTCGCATGTGCCGCTGATCCACCAGGTGGTCGTCGCCCAGCTGGCTGCAGCCCGCCAGGGCACGCATTCGGTCAAGACCCGGTCCACCGTCTCCGGCGGCGGCCGCAAGCCTTGGAAGCAGAAGGGCACCGGTCGTGCTCGTCAGGGCTCCATCCGCGCTCCCCAGTGGACCGGCGGCGCCATTGTCCACGGTCCGCAGCCGCGTGACTACTCCCAGCGCACCCCCAAGAAGATGAAGGCTGCAGCCCTGCGCTACGTCCTGTCCGACCGGGTCAACGCCGGACGTGTGCACGTGGTCGACTTCGGCATTGGCGAGACCCCGTCCACCAAGGCCGCCAAGGCAGCCCTGCTGCCTCTGGTCGACAACAGATTCACCACCGTCGTGCTGTCCCGTGAGAACATCAACGAGTGGCTCTCCGTGAGGAACCTGCCCACCGTCCACGTTCTCTTCGCCGATCAGCTCAATACCTACGATGTGGTCACTGCCGAGGACGTCGTCTTCAGCAAGGATGGCTTCGATGCCTTCCTGGCCGTCAAGGGCGGCGCCAAGTCCGAGACCGTCAAGGAGGCCTGAATTTCATGGCAGCTATTCACAAGCCAGCGCACGACATCATTCTGCGTCCGGTCGTCTCCGAGAAGAGCTACGCCAACTCGGATCGCGGCCAGTACACATTCGTGGTGGACCCTGATGCCAACAAGGTCGCCATCAAGCAGGCCATCGAGCAGATCTTCAATGTGAAGGTCACATCGGTCAACACCCTGAATCGGCAAGGCAAGCGAACCCGGACCCGTACGGGCTGGGGTCGTCGCAACGCCGAGAAGCGCGCCATCGTCAAGGTGGCCGAGGGCCAGTCGATCGATGTCTTCGGTACCAACAACTGAAGGCTAGCCGAGAAAAGTTAAGGAAGAACTAGATTATGGCTATCCGTACATACAAGCCGACGACCGCGGGCCGTCGCAACGCCTCGGTTTCGGACTTCGCCGAAATCACGCGCTCCAAGCCCGAGAAGTCGCTGGTTCGCAAGCTGAGCAAGACCGGCGGACGCAACTCCTATGGTCGCGTCACCAGCCGTCACCGCGGCGGCGGGCACAAGCGCCAGTACCGCCTCATCGACTTCCGCCGCTGGGACAAGGACGGCGTGCCCGCCAAGGTGGCTGAGATCGAATACGATCCCAACCGCTCGGCCCGCATTGCCCTTCTGCACTTTGCAGATGGCGAGAAGCGCTACATCATTGCGCCGCAGGGCATCAAGCAGGGTGATGTCATCGAGACCGGCCCTCAGGCCGACATCAAGCCTGGCAACAACCTGCCTCTGCGCAACATCCCCACCGGTACCATCGTCCACGCCATCGAGCTGCGGCCCCTGGGCGGCGCCAAGATCGCCCGCTCGGCCGGTGCTGCCGTCCAGCTGGTGGCCAAGGACGGGGCGTACGCCCAGCTGCGTATGCCCTCCGGTGAGATTCGCAACGTCGATTCCCGCTGCCGTGCAACGGTGGGCGAGGTCGGCAACAACGATCACGCCAACATCCAGCTAGGCAAGGCTGGACGTGCTCGCTGGAAGGGACGCAGACCCATCACCCGTGGTGAATCCATGAACCCGGTCGACCACCCGCATGGCGGACGCACTCGCGGCGGCAAGCCGCCAGTGTCTCCCTGGGGCAAGGGCGAGGTCCGCACCCGCAGGCCCAAGAAGGCCTCCAACAAGATGATTGTGCGTCGTCGTCCAAATGGTAAGAACCGCAAGTAAGGGAGTGTCGGAAAGATGACTCGTAGCATCAAGAAGGGCCCATTCGTCGACGCCCACTTGCAGAAGAAAGTCGACGAGCAGAACGAGAAGGGCACCAAGAACGTCATCAAGACCTGGTCCCGTCGTTCCATGATCACCCCGGACTTCATCGGGCACACGTTTGCTGTGCACGATGGTCGCAAGCATGTCCCGGTCTTCGTCACCGAGGCCATGGTCGGCCACAAGCTCGGCGAGTTCGCCCCCACCCGGACCTTCAGGGGTCACGTGAAGGACGACAAGAAAGCACGCCGCTGAGGCGAGGGAGAGTAGAGACACATGGAAGCTAAGGCAATTGCACGTCACGTTCGCGTGACGCCTCGCAAGGCTCGCCGCGTCGTCGACCTCATCCGAGGCAAGCAGGCGACCGAGGCCGTGACTATTCTGAAATTCGCCCCCCAGGACGCGGCCGTTCCGGTCCGCAAGTGCCTGGAGAGCGCCATCGCCAACGCGCGTGTCAAGGCGGACAAGGCCAACCAGCCCTTCCGCGAGCATGAGCTGGTGGTTCGGGAGACCTACGTGGATGAGGGCACCACCCTGAAGCGGTTCCGCGCCCGCGCCCAGGGTCGTGCGGCCCGCATCAACAAGCGGACCAGCCACATCACCGTCGTGGTGGCCGACAAGGAAGGAGCCCGATAATGGGGCAGAAGATCAACCCGTTTGGGTACCGACTCGGCATCACCGAGGAGCACCGCAGCAAGTGGTACTCCGACTCCAACAAGGCGGGGGAGCGCTATAGCGACTTCGTACTTGAGGACGACAAGATCCGCAAGGAGATGAACAAGGATCTGGAGCGCGCAGGCGTCTCCAAGATCGTCATCGAGCGGACCCGTGACCGTGTGCGCGTCGACATCCACACCGCCCGGCCGGGCATTGTCATCGGTCGTCGCGGAGCCGAGGCCGAGCGCGTGCGCGCCAAGCTGGAGAAGATCACCGGCAAGCAGGTCCAGCTGAACATCTTCGAGGTCAAGAACGCCTCCATCGATGCCCAGCTGGTGGCTCAGGGCATTGCCGAGCAGCTGACCAACCGCGTCACCTTCCGCCGAGCTATGCGAAAGGCTCAGCAGGACGCCATGCGGGCCGGTGCCAAGGGCATCAGGATCAAGCTGTCCGGCCGTCTGGGCGGAGCCGAGATGAGCCGGTCGGAGTTCTACCGCGAGGGCCGTGTGCCCCTGCAGACTCTGCGCGCCCTGATCGACTATGGCTTCTTTGAGGCCAGGACCACCTACGGCCGCATCGGCGTCAAGGTCTGGATCTACAAGGGCGATATGACCGAGCGTCAGTTCGAGGAGCAGCAGGCTCAGCAGAACAACCGTCCCGGTCGGCGCGGCGATCGTCGTCCACGTCGTGGCGTCCGTCCCTCCGAGGGACGCACCCGCCGCGAGCAGGATGCAGCCAAGCAGAACAGCGGTGTGGCCGTGCCGCCGGCGGCGGCTCAGGAGCAGACCGCCTCGGCCCCCGTCGCAACCGAAGCAAAGGAGTGAGCCGTGCTTATCCCAAAGAGGACTAAATACCGCAAGCAGCATCGTCCAGGCCGTTCGGGCATGTCCAAGGGCGGCAACCAGATCGCTTTCGGCGACTACGGCATCCAGGCCTTGGCTCCGGCCTACCTGACCAACCGGCAGATCGAGGCGGCCCGTATCGCTATGACCCGGTACATCAAGCGTGGTGGCCGCGTCTGGATCACGGTCTTCCCGGATCGCCCCCTGACCAAGCATGCCCTGGGATCCCGAATGGGGTCCGGCAAGGGTGCGCCGGAGTTCTGGGTGGCCAATGTCCGTCCCGGCCGGGTGCTCTTCGAAATCGGCGGCGTGAGCGAGGATGTGGCCCGTGAGGCCCTTCGCCGCGCTACTGACAAGCTTCCCATGAAGTGCCGGATTATTGCACGTGAAGGCGGTGACATCTGATGTCAGTCGGAACAGCCGAGTATTCCATCAAGAATCTGAATGAAAAGACCAATGCGGAGATCGAGGATTTCCTGAAGAAGTCCAAGGAAGAGCTGTTCAACCTGCGCTTCCAGTCGGCCACCGGTCAGCTGGAGAACACCTCCCGCCTCAAGGCCGTCAAGCACGACATTGCCAGGATGTACACCGTCCTGCGCGAGCGCGAGCTGGGCATCAGCCAGGAGCCCGCCGAAGCAAAGGCCGAGAGCAAAGCTGAGGAGAAGTAAGCATGGCTGACAAGCAGGAGCGCAACTTCCGCAAGGTTCGCAGCGGCTATGTCGTGTCCGACAAGATGGACAAGACCATCACCGTAGAGCTGGAGCAGCGTTCGACCCATCCCCTGTACGGCAAGGTCGTCCGCAGCAACCGCAAGGTCAAGGCCCATGATGAGAAGAGCGAGGCCCATGTGGGCGACTTCGTGAGTATCATGGAGACCCGTCCTCTGAGCAAGACCAAGCGCTGGCGTCTCGACTCCATCGTCGAGCGCGCCAAGTAACAAGTTCGGCCAGGCTCCGCATTTCATCCCGCCCTGGCGTGGGGTGTCTGCGGAGAACCAGCGCGGCTAAGGAGAATCAATGATTCAGCAGGAATCGCGGCTTCAGGTCGCCGACAACACGGGTGCCAAGGAGATCCTGGCCATCCGCGTGCTCGGCGGGTCGAAGCGACGCTATGCCGGCATTGGCGATGTGATCGTCGCCACCGTCAAGGATGCCATTCCCGGCGGGTCGGTCAAGAAGGGCGAGGTCGTCAAGGCGGTCGTCGTCCGTACGGTCAAGGAGCATCGTCGTCACGATGGCTCCTACATCAAGTTCGACGAGAACGCGGCAGTCATCCTCGGCACCGGTCGTGAGCCCCGCGGCACTCGTATCTTCGGACCGGTCGGTCGTGAGCTGCGCGACAAGCGCTTCATGAAGATCGTGTCCCTGGCACCGGAGGTGATCTGAAGTGGTAGCCAAGATCAAGACAGGCGACCAGGTCAAGGTCATCCGCGGCAAGGATCGCGGCAAGGAGGGCAAGGTCCTGCGGATTCTGCCCAAGGATCGTCTGATCGTCGAGGGTATACAGATCGTCAAGAAGCATGTGCGGGCAACCCAGCAGGGTCAGGAGTCGGGCATCGTCCCGACCGAGGCGCCTATCCATCGCTCCAATGTGATGGTCATCGACCCGGAGACCAAGAAGCCGACCCGCATCGGCGTGAACATCAAGGAGGAGGCGCGTGACGGCAGGGTCAAGGTCGTGCGCACCCGCTTCGCCAAGAAGTCAGGCAAGGAGCTGTCATGAGCGATACCACCGTTGAAGCACCGGCAGTCCCTCGTTTGCTGCAGCAGTATCGCGAGAGCATTGTGCCCGAGCTGGAGAAGGAGTTCAAGTTCTCCAACCCCATGCAGGTGCCCAGGATCGAGAAGGTCGTGGTCTCCATGGGCGTAGGAGCCGCTGCACGCGACTCCAAGCTGATCGAGGGTGCGGTCAAGGACCTGACGGCCATCACTGGCCAGAAGCCCAAGATCACCAAGGCCAAGAAGTCCGTGGCGCAGTTCCATCTGCGCGAGGGACAGGCCATCGGCGCCTTCGCTACCTTGCGCGGCGTGCGCATGTGGGAGTTCCTGGATCGACTGCTGACCCTGGCTCTGCCCCGCATCCGCGATTTCCGCGGCATCAGCGACCGTCAGTTTGATGGCCAGGGCAACTACAATTTCGGTCTCACGGAGCAGTCCATGTTCCACGAGATCGATCCTGATCAGATCGATCACCAGCGTGGTATGGATATCACCGTGGTGACCTCCACCAAGAACGATCAGGAGGCCCGGGCGCTGCTCAAGCAGCTGGGCTTCCCCTTCAAGGAGAACTGATATGGCAAAAACCGCTCTGAGAAACAAGGCGGCACGCAAGCCGAAGTTCAAGGTGCGTGGCTACACGCGCTGCCAGGTCTGCGGTCGTCCTCATTCCGTCTATCGCAAGTTCGGCCTGTGCCGCATCTGCCTTCGCGAGAAGGCCCATCGCGGCGAGCTGCCGGGTGTGACGAAGTCCAGTTGGTAAAGATCGACGCTGAAGGTCCGCGGCCGGGGCAGATTGCTGCCCGGCGGCGGAAACCACGGCGAGGAAGGGCATAAGCCCACATGACAATGACAGATCCCATCGCAGACATGCTGACGCGTCTGCGTAATGCGAGTGCGGCCAAGCATGAAACAGTCGACATGCCGTACTCCAAGTTCAAGGCGAACATCGCGCAGATTCTCAAGCGCGAAGGTTTCATCGCCGATTACCGCGCCAAGGAGGCGCGCGTCGGGCAGGATCTGGAGATCACGCTCAAGTACGGTCCCGATGGACGCCAGTCCATTCAGGGAATCAAGCGCGTCTCCAAGCCCGGCCTGCGCCGCTACGCCAAGTCGGATTCCCTGCCTATGCCCCTGGGCGGGCTGGGAATTGCCATCATCTCGACCAGCTCGGGACTGATGACCCAGAAGGAATGCCTCGATAGGGGCATCGGCGGCGAAATCGTCGCCTACGTATGGTGAGAAAGGAGAGCTGAACATGGCATCGCATATTGGTAAGCTCCCCATCGCCGTTCCGGCAGGTGTGGAGGTGGCCTTCAAGGGCCAGGAATTCACCGCCAAGGGTCCCAAGGGCTCCGACGAGTACACGCTGCCTGAGGGCATCACCGGCAAGGTCGAGGGCAATGAGATCATCATGACCCCCGCCGACGAGGACCGCCCTACCAAGGCCAAGCACGGACTGAGCCGCTCCATTGTGGCTTCCATGGTCGAAGGCGTCTCCAAGGGCTATAGCAAGCACCTGCTGATCGTCGGCACCGGCTACCGCGTGGTTGCCAAGGGCAAGTCCCTTGAGTTCTCGCTGGGCTACTCGCACACCATCACTGTCGACCCCCCGGAGGGCATCACCTTCGAGACGCCGAACGCCAACGAAGTGGTCGTCTCCGGCATCGACAAGCAGGCTGTCGGCCAGGCTGCGGCCAATATCCGCGCCCTGCGTGCTCCCGAGCCTTACAAGGGCAAGGGCATCAAGTACGCCGATGAGCACATCCTGCGCAAGGCTGGAAAGGCTGGTAAGTGATATGACGGTCTCGATACTAGGCAAAGGCAAGAAGATCGCCCGTCTGCGCCGCCATGCCCGTCTGCGCAAGCACGTCTCCGGCACGGCAGAGCGTCCCCGTCTGGTGGTCACTCGGACCAACCGCAATATGATCGCCCAGATCGTCGACGACACCAGGGGCGTCACCCTGGTCAGCGAGTCGACTATGGCTTCGGACTATGGCTCCTTCAAGGGCACCAAGACCGAAGCCGCCCGCAAGGTGGGCGAGCAGATCGCGGCCAAGGCCAAGAAGGCTGGCATCACCACCGTGGTCTTCGACCGTGGTGGCAACAAGTACCACGGAAGGGTCGCAGCGGTTGCGGAAGGCGCCCGTGAGGGAGGTTTGGCACTGTGAGCGACAACGTAACGACAAAGGAAACAACCCAGGTGACTGAAGATTCAACAAACGCTCAGTCCAGCCAGGGTGGCAGAAGGGACCGGAACGACCGGAACGATGATCGCCGCGGTGGTCGTCGCGGCGGTTCCCGTGACGGCCGCAGGGATGGCCGTCGTGGTCGTCGTGACCGCGATGACCGTGACGACATGCTCGACAGGGTCGTGACCATCAACCGTGTGTCCAAGGTTCACAAGGGCGGGCGAACCTTCAGCTTCGCGGCCCTGGTGGTCGTGGGCGACGGCAAAGGCACCGTGGGCGTTGGCTACGGCAAGTCCCGCGAGGTTCCCGCAGCCATCTCCAAGGGTCAGCTGGACGCCAAGAAGCACATGTTCACTGTTCCCCGGATCCGTGGCACTGTCACCCATCCGGTGATCGGCCACGATGCGGCGGGAACTGTTCTCCTGCGGCCTGCAGCACCAGGCACCGGTGTTATCGCCGGTGGTCCGGTTCGCGCAGTCCTGGAGTGCGCTGGCATCACCGATATTCTCAGCAAGTCCATGGGGTCGGCCACGGCCGTCAACATGGTGCGGGCCACTGTGGCTGCTCTGAAGCAACTTGAGGAGCCCGAGGAGATCGCAGCACGCCGCGGTCTGCCTTTGGAGGAGGTCGCCCCTGACTCCCTCCTGCGTGCACGTGCAGCCGGCATTGCCGACGAGCGCAAGGAGCGCGAAGAGGCCAAGGCCAAGGCTGACGAGCAGTCGAAGGCAGGTGAGTGATGACCAAGCAGATCAAGATCACCCTGGTCAAGGGCGTGGCTCATGCCACCGAGCGCCAGAAGGAGAACGTCAGGTCTCTGGGCCTTCACAAAATCGGCCAGACAGTCCTGCGTGAGGACACCCCCGTCTACCGGGGGATGGCCGACAAGGTCCGCCACCTGGTGAACGTAGAGGAGGCAGACTGATTATGGCCAGCGACAAGCAAGAGCCCACCATCCTGCAGATGCATGACCTGCGTCCGGCTCCGGGCGCCAAGCGCGACCGCATCCGTGTGGGTCGTGGCGAGGGGTCCAAGGGCAAGACCTCCGGTCGTGGCACCAAGGGCACCAAGGCCCGCTACCAGGTCCGCCCGGGCTTTGAAGGCGGCCAGCTGCCCCTGTACATGAGGCTGCCCAAGCTGCGCGGGTTCAGGAGCCCCTTCAAGAAGGAGTACCAGGTGGTCAACCTGGGCGCTCTGGAAGGGCTCTTCCCCAAGGGCGGCGAGGTTACCGTCGAGGATCTGGTCAACAGGGGAGCGGTCCGCAAGGGCCATCCTGTCAAGATCCTGGGTGACGGCGACGTCAAGGCTGCTTTCACCCTTAAGGGCGTCAAGGCCTCGGCATCGGCAAAAAGCAAGATAGAAGCCGCAGGCGGATCCGTTTCCGAAGACTGATGCTCAGAGGGGACAGACCGCAAGGCAGATGATTCCGGCCCTCCCCGCTCCAAGCGGGCGGGGCCGGAATTCGTTTCCGACTCGGGTGCCGTCGGAATTTGACGGAGCCATCGGTTAAGCTGGTCGGAGCAAGAAGGTGCGATGCACCGGGACCAACGCGCGGGCGCGTAGGGAGGGAACTTAGGTGAGGACGTTAATCCAGGCCTTCAAGACCAAGGAGCTGAGGAAGAAAATCCTCTTCGTTCTTGGTATCATCATCATCTATCGCATCGGGTCGTTCATACCTACCCCAGGCGTGGATTATCCTTCCGTACAGAAGTGCATCACTACGGCCGGCAATGAGGACTTCATCGGCCTGGTCAATCTATTCTCAGGCGGTGCTCTGCTGCAGCTGTCCATCTTCGCGCTGGGCATCATGCCCTACATCACCGCATCCATCGTGGTACAGCTGCTGCGCGTGGTCATTCCCCGCTTCGAGGCCCTGCACAAGGAAGGCCAGTCCGGCGAGGCCAAGCTGACTGAGTACACCAGGTATTTGACCATCGGCCTGGCCGTGCTGCAGTCCACGACTATTCTGGTCACGGCCCGCAACGGGGCGCTCTTCAATGGGGCGTGCCAGCAGCAGGTCATTCCTGACAGCTCCGTTTGGAATCTGGTGGTCATGGTTCTGATCATGACCGGCGGCACCGGTCTGATTATGTGGATGGCCGAGCTGATCACCGACAAGGGGATCGGCAACGGCATGTCCGTCCTGATCTTCACCTCCATCTGCTCCGGCTTCCTGCCCCAGCTCTGGAACATCGGCTGGGGGACTAACGGCAAGAACGGCGACTGGGTCAAATTCGGCATTGTCGTGACCGTCCTGGTGGTCATTCTGATTCTGGTCGACTACGTGGAGCTGGCCCAGCGCCGCATTCCTGTCCAGTACACCCGTAGGATGATCGGTCGCAAGATGTACGGTGGATCCTCCACTTATCTGCCGCTCAAGATCAATATGTCAGGCGTGATTCCACCAATCTTCGCCTCCTCCATTCTGGCTATCCCTACACTTATTGCCCAGTTCGGCAAGCCCGATCAGGGCTGGGTCAAGTGGATCAATGACAACATGGCCAACACGACCTCGGTCTGGTACATCGTGCTCTACTCGGTCATGATCGTCTTCTTCTGCTTCTTCTACACTTCGATCACCTTCAATCCTGATGAGACGGCTGACAACATGAAGCAGTATGGCGGCTTCATTCCGAGCATCAGGGCGGGGCGTGCCACCAGTCGGTATCTGTCCTACGTAATGAACCGGCTGAACACGGTGGGCGCCATCTACCTGCTCTTTGTAGCTCTGATCCCCACGGTGCTGATCATGCTGCTGAAGATCAACTCCAAACTGCCCTTCGGCGGCACCACTATCCTGATCATCGCCGGCGTCGGCCTGGATACTCTGCGCCAGGCCAGGGCGCAGACCGAGCAGTTCCAATACGCCGGCTTTCTTCTGGAGGGCGACCACAAGGAAGGCTGAGGACACTGCGCTCAAACATCTGCAAGTGGTGTCAGCCTAAAACAGATGAAGGTCCGGCCCTGGTCCTTGGCGGCATGGAGCCGGATTCTTTTTGTCTCGGAAAGACAGCTTGCATGGGTTTAGCGAGTGGAGGCTGTATTGGGTCAGGTAGCCGCTAGCATACATAAATGAGGGTTCTGCGCGGCTAAGACAGCTAAGGCCGTCCGGGACCGGAGAGTCAAGAGCATCAAACATTGAACAAAGGATCGGGAATGGCACAGCGACTGTTGATCATGGGACCTCAAGGTGTTGGCAAGGGCACTCAGGCGGCCTTGCTCAGCAAGCATTACGGGATTCCGGCCATCTCCACCGGCGACATTTTCCGCTACAACTTGAAGAACGGAACCGAGCTGGGCAAACAGGCCAAAGCCTACACCGACAAGGGTGAGCTGGTGCCAGACGAGCTGACCAACAAGATCGTCAAGGATCGCCTGGGTATGGATGATGTCGCCCAGGGCTGGATTCTGGACGGCTACCCCCGTTCGGCCTCTCAGGTCGAGGCGCTGGACCAGATGCTCCAGGAGCTGGACACTCCGCTGACGGCGGTGGTGGCCCTGGATGCTGACCATGACGTGCTCATGCAGCGCATCGCCAAGCGGGCCAAGGAAGAGGGGCGGGCAGACGATACCCCCGAGGCGATTGCCAAGCGTCTGGATATCTATGCCAAGGAGACTGCCCCCCTGTTGAACACCTATAAGTCCCGCGGCCTTCTAGTAGCAGTGGATGGCCAGGGCGAGGTCGACCAGATCTCCAAGGAGATCATCAGCAAGTTGGACGAGCGCTAATTTACAGCCTGTCAGATAAGATGCCTGCCGCTGGCTCAATCAACCGATGCCAGGCAATGAGCAGGACTGTGAATGCCTTGTTCGCAACACACTGATAAGACTCGCTGGTAAGACTCGCTGGTAAGACTCGCAGGAGCATAGAAGCTGCATGACCCCAAGGGGCGTGACAGCTTCTTTTTGTGCAGGGCGGAAATCCCCGCGCGTCCGCCCATCCCTGGCGGACAGGATGATAGCCTAGGTGCATTCAGACCCTCTTTCGAGGGTATTGTATGTCGGTGATTGGCTGCAAAAGATAGAGCAATCAGTTCAGAAACAGAAGAGGTCCATTTGAAGGGGTCTACGGCATCCGTGGTCAGATCGGATAAACAGGAACCAGCGCGTTCGAAGCATACCATCCGAACCATTCTGCGCTCCTTGCGCGAATATCGGAAGGCCAGCTTTCTGGCTCCGGCCTTCGTCTTTCTTGAGAGCGTCCTTGAGATTGTAATCCCGACCATCATGGCATCCCTGATCGACCAGGGAGTCTCGGGGAGGTCCATGCCGGCCATTTTCAAGTTCGGGCTGATATTGCTGGCCTGCTCGGCCGTCTCCCTGTTCTCCGGGTTCATGTCCGGTCGGTATGCGGCTATCGCCTCTTCCGGACTGGCCAAGAATGTCCGCAGCGATCTGTTCGCCAAGGTGCAGTCCTTCAGCTTCACCAACATCGACCGTTTCTCCACCGGATCCATCATCACCAGGCTGACCACCGATGTGACCAACCTGCAGAACGCCTATCAGATGGTCATCAGGGTCGGGGTCAGGGCGCCGATCATGGTCATCGTGGCCTGGCTCTTTTCTTATAAGATCTCCAAGCCCATATCCCTGGTCTTCCTGATCGCCATTCCCATCCTGGGCTTCGGTCTGATTGGTCTGTCCCTGCTGGTTCACCCTATCTTCGAGCGCGTCTTCCGCACCTACGACCATCTCAACAACGTGGTGGACGAGAACCTTCAGGGCATCAGAGTGGTCAAGTCCTACAACCGGGAGGACTACGAGGAGCACAAATTCAACGGTATTTCCATGGCCATCTACCGGGCCTTCTGCAAGGCCGAGCGGATCATGAGCCTGAACCCGGCGCTGTTGAACTTCTGCATCTACGCCTCTCTGCTGGTCATATCCTGGATGGGCGCCTCCCAGATTGTGGCATCAGGAAATAATGCCGCTCTGGGGCTGACCACAGGCGATCTGACCGCCCTGGTCACCTATGCCATCCAGATCATGATGGCCATGAACATGGTCTCCATGATCGTGGTCATGGTCGTTATATCCCAGGCCTCGGCGGAGCGCATTTGCCAGGTGCTGAACGAGGTCAGCACCGTGCATGATCCCGCCAAGCCGGTGATGAAGGTGGCCGACGGCTCCATCAGCTTCCAGGATGTGACCTTCCGCTACTCGAATGGGTCCGAACGTCCCGTTCTGAGCCATATCAATCTGGACGTTCCCTCGGGCTCCACCCTGGGCATCGTGGGCGGGACCGGCTCCTCCAAGTCCAGCCTGGTCCAGCTCATCCCTCGTCTCTACGACGTGACCGAGGGGTCCCTCCAGGTGGGCGGGGTGGATGTACGCCAGTACGACCTGACCGTCCTGCGCGACCAGGTGGCGATGGTGCTCCAAAAGAATGTCCTCTTCACCGGCACCATCGCCGAGAACCTGCGCTGGGGCAATCCCCAAGCCACGGACAAAGAGCTGGTGCGCGCCTGCACCCTGGCTCAGGCCGACGGTTTTGTCAGGGAGTTTCCCGATGGCTATCAGACCTACCTGGACGAGGGCGGCACCAACCTCTCTGGCGGCCAGCGACAGCGTCTATGCATAGCACGGGCCCTTCTGAAGAAACCCGACATTCTGATTCTGGATGACTCAACCAGCGCCGTGGATACCAAGACCGACCAGCTGATCCGCCGTGCTTTCAGCCAGGAAATCCCAGACACCACCAAGATCATCATCTCCCAGCGTCTGGCCTCTGTGGAGGATGCCGACCTGATAGTGGTCCTGGAGGAGGGCAGGATTCTCGACCAGGGCACGCACCAGGAGCTCCTGCGAACATGTCAGGAGTACCGATCCATCTACGAATCACAGACCAGGAACCAGGGCGAGGAGGACAAGGACCATGAGTGACGGATCATTCAAGGACCGCAAGCCCCGCCTGGACAAGGCCGCTCCGGGAACGACCCGTCGGATCCTGAGCTATTTGCTGGCCTACCGTTGGCAGCTGGCGGTGATCGTGGTCTGCATCATCATCAGCGCCGGAGCCCAGGCCGCATCGGCCTTCTTCCTTCAGCCGCTGATCGATCACTATATTCTGCCGCTGGTTGGGGCCGCTGACCCCGATTGGGGACCGTTGATGAGGACGCTGATCCTGATGGGCTGCCTCTATGCGGTGGGAACCTTCTGCTCCTGGTTCTGGAACTGGCTGATTGTCAAGGTGGAACAGGGCACCCTGAAGACCATCCGCGACCAGATGTTCGCCCACCAGCAGGAGCTGCCCATCGGCTTCTTCGACACCCATGAGCACGGCGACACCATGAGCCGCTACACCAATGACACGGATACCCTCCGTCAGGCCATCTCTCAGTCCTTCCCGCAGATGGTCTCCTCGGTACTGTCCGCCTTGGCCGCTTTGATCTCCATGCTCTGGCTTTCCATCCCCTTCACCGTTCTGACACTGGTTTTCGCGGCGGTCCTGATTGTGGTGGTCCGGGTTCTGGTCACCCGAAGCGGCCGGTACTTCGTTCACCAGCAGCGCTATCTGGGCCAGGTGAACGCTTTCGTGGAAGAGGCCGTCAACGGACAGAAGATCATCAAGGTCTTCAACCACGAGGATGCCACTGCCAAAGTCTTCGAGGAGAGGAACGAGGAGCTCTTCCAGGCCTCGGCCCAGGCCAACACCTACGGCAACGTCACTATGCCGGTCGTGGGCAATATGGGCTACCTGCTCTATGTCATCCTGGCCATCGTCGGCGGTCTGGCCGGCATCGCGGGCATGGGCAACGTAGGACTGACCGGGGCAGGGCCGCTGACCCTGGGAACCATCGTCTCCCTCCTGACCCTTTCCCGCTCCTTCATCAACCCGATCGGCCAGGTCTCCATGCAGTTCAACATGGTCATGATGGCCCTGGCCGGCGCCTCCCGGATCTTCGACCTGATGGACCAGCCTGTCGAGTCCGACCAGGGCACGGTCAGATTGGTCAGCGTCAAACTGGCCTCGGACGGCCGGACCATGACCCCCGTCGACCATGAAACAGGGCATTGGGCCTGGAAGCGCGAGGCCGATGACGATGGCAGGCGCTCGCTGGAGGCCGCCATGAAGCTTCCAGGCGATGCGCGCGATGTGGCTCTGAAGGCCAAGGATCAGGCCATCACATCCCCTGACGGGCGATACACCCTCCTCCAGGGGGATGCGCGATTCACTGACGTCAGCTTCGGGTATGATCCGAGCAAGCCTGTTCTGCACGACATCACCTGGTTCGCCAAGCCCGGGCAGAAGGTGGCGCTGGTCGGTGCCACTGGTGCCGGCAAGACCACGATCACCAACCTGATCAACCGCTTCTACGACATCCAGCAGGGGCAGATCCTCTATGACGGTATCGATGTGAAAAACATCCGCAAGCCTGACCTCCGCCGCTCCTTGGGCATCGTCCTTCAGGATGTCAACCTCTTCACCGGCACCGTCCTGGACAACATCCGCTATGGGCGCCTGGATGCCACGGACGAGGAGTGCATCGAAGCGGCCAGGATGACCAACGCAGACAGCTTCATCCGCATGCTTCCCCAGGGCTACCAGACGGTTCTTGAGGGGGATGGAAGCGGACTGTCCCAGGGTCAGCGCCAGCTGATTTCCATTGCCAGGGCGGCTGTGGCGGATCCCCCGGCCATGATCCTGGACGAAGCCACTTCCTCGATCGACACCAGGACCGAGGAAGTGGTCCAGCAAGGCATGGATGCACTGATGCGCGGCCGAACGGTCTTCGTCATCGCCCACCGACTCTCCACGGTCCGCAACTCCGATGTGATCATGGTTCTGGATCATGGGCGGATCATCGAGCGCGGCAACCATGATGAGCTGATAGCCAGGCATGGTGAGTACTACCAGCTCTACACCGGAGCCCTGGAACTGGAATAGGCTCACCAGGAATGCCTGACGGTGGAAGAAGACGCAGGAAGGCATGATCCAGCATTAAGCGAAAGCCAGTGTAGGGGTCGGTCCTTCGATGGGCCGACCCTTTCGTGGTAGGTATTCGGCCATTTTCTCCAGTCATCCCGAGTCTAACAAGTGCTGGTCAGACGTACTGACCTAGGAGCAATTTTTAGTATTTTTAAATAATTCATACAGTTCTGAGGGCCGATTCCGCCTATGAACCGAGAGCGAATATATACAGTTTTACTGAGCCGACAAGTGGCTGATGACTATGGGCGCACAGTAAAGGTTGCACAGAGCTTACGATTCCAACTCATGGGATTGAAAAACCGGACAAGAATCCGATCTCCACGGACTTCTGTTCAGTGGAGACATTCAAGGACCAGAGCGGCACCATGGGGTAGTTCATTCAGGCCGATCACCTGTTTTCGCCGATTTTCCTACTGACTCGTACGCTGACCGGCAATGGTGGCCCATGGCTGTCCAGCGGGCTATCGTCCTGTCCGAGCGCTACCAGTCCATCATCACCAAGACGGACAGCTACGCCTACCTGCGACCCATGACGCAGCTGCTGGAATGCCGTTGCGGGAAGGGTCGGCGGCTCCTGCTCGTCTTCTTGGATCTGCAGAATCTGACCGAATATCCGGAGGCACGGGCCCTTCAGGCCAGCACCCACCGGTATCTGGGCTCCAAGGATTTCAACACGTGCCAGAGAATCGATCCCGAGGTAATAAAAGAATCGGCCGGATCCCTGGTTGGGGGATTCGGCCGGTTCTTATGTATTTGCGGGAACAGCGTTGTTGCTGGTGTTCATGGCCTGGTTGGCTGGTCTTTTCAGTGACTGGCCAGCCAGGCCGTTCTTCCTGTCAGTGCTTGTTGGTTCCCCTGCGCCGGATCGCGACCAGCAGGAGGATGACTCCAGCTGCCAGAGCGATTGCGGCTGCGGCTATAGGCCAGGCGGAATTTGCGCCGGTGCTTGACAGGTCGGCCGGATCCTTGTTGCCGTCCTGGTTGTTTACCGTGTGGCTGCTTGACCCATTGCTTGCAGGCTTGGCCTTGACGGTGAGCTTGGCCTGGGTTTCACGCCCGTCGGCGGTCTTGATGGTGACCTGGTAGGTGCCGGGCTTGGACAGGTCGGCCTTGGACAGGTCCACGCTGGTGGCGACGGGCTTGCCGTCCCGGTCGGTGGCCTTGGCCTTGAAGCTGTCGGCGGTCGGCTCGGGGTCGCCCACGTACATGGCGTAGTCCTCGGCGGTCAGGCTGCGCTGATCGGCCTTGACGGTGAGCTTGGCCTGGGTTTCACGCCCGTCGGCGGTCTTGATGGTGACCTGGTAGGTGCCGGGCTTGGACAGGTCGGCCTTGGACAGGTCCACGCTGGTGGCGACGGGCTTGCCGTCCCGGTCGGTGGCCTTGGCCTTGAAGCTGTCGGCGGTCGGCTCGGGGTCGCCCACGTACATGGCGTAGTCCTCGGCGGTCAGGCTGCGCTGATCGGCCTTGACGGTGAGCTTGGCCTGGGTTTCACGCCCGTCGGCGGTCTTGATGGTGACCTGGTAGGTGCCGGGCTTGGACAGGTCGGCCTTGGACAGGTCCACGCTGGTGGCGACGGGCTTGCCGTCCCGGTCGGTGGCCTTGGCCTTGAAGCTGTCGGCGGTCGGCTCGGGGTCGCCCACGTACATGGCGTAGTCCTCGGCGGTCAGGCTGCGCTGATCGGCCTTGACGGTGAGCTTGGCCTGGGTTTCACGCCCGTCGGCGGTCTTGATGGTGACCTGGTAGGTGCCGGGCTTGGACAGGTCGGCCTTGGACAGGTCCACGCTGGTGGCGACGGGCTTGCCGTCCCGGTCGGTGGCCTTGGCCTTGAAGCTGTCGGCGGTCGGCTCGGGGTCGCCCACGTACATGGCGTAGTCCTCGGCGGTCAGGCTGCGCTGATCGGCCTTGACGGTGAGCTTGGCCTGGGTTTCACGCCCGTCGGCGGTCTTGATGGTGACCTGGTAGGTGCCGGGCTTGGACAGGTCGGCCTTGGACAGGTCCACGCTGGTGGCGACGGGCTTGCCGTCCCGGTCGGTGGCCTTGGCCTTGAAGCTGTCGGCGGTCGGCTCGGGGTCGCCCACGTACATGGCGTAGTCCTCGGCGGTCAGGCTGCGCTGATCGGCCTTGACGGTGAGCTTGGCCTGGGTTTCACGCCCGTCGGCGGTCTTGATGGTGACCTGGTAGGTGCCGGGCTTGGACAGGTCGGCCTTGGACAGGTCCACGCTGGTGGCGACGGGCTTGCCGTCCCGGTCGGTGGCCTTGGCCTTGAAGCTGTCGGCGGTCGGCTCGGGGTCGCCCACGTACATGGCGTAGTCCTCGGCGGTCAGGCTGCGCTGATCGGCCTTGACGGTGAGCTTGGCCTGGGTTTCACGCCCGTCGGCGGTCTTGATGGTGACCTGGTAGGTGCCGGGCTTGGACAGGTCGGCCTTGGACAGGTCCACGCTGGTGGCGACGGGCTTGCCGTCCCGGTCGGTGGCCTTGGCCTTGAAGCTGTCGGCGGTCGGCTCGGGGTCGCCCACGTACATGGCGTAGTCCTCGGCGGTCAGGCTGCGCTGATCGGCCTTGACGGTGAGCTTGGCCTGGGTTTCACGCCCGTCGGCGGTCTTGATGGTGACCTGGTAGGTGCCGGGCTTGGACAGGTCGGCCTTGGACAGGTCCACGCTGGTGGCGACGGGCTTGCCGTCCCGGTCGGTGGCCTTGGCCTTGAAGCTGTCGGCGGTCGGCTCGGGGTCGCCCACGTACATGGCGTAGTCCTCGGCGGTCAGGCTGCGCTGATCGGCCTTGACGGTGAGCTTGGCCTGGGTTTCACGCCCGTCGGCGGTCTTGATGGTGACCTGGTAGGTGCCGGGCTTGGACAGGTCGGCCTTGGACAGGTCCACGCTGGTGGCGACGGGCTTGCCGTCCCGGTCGGTGGCCTTGGCCTTGAAGCTGTCGGCGGTCGGCTCGGGGTCGCCCACGTACATGGCGTAGTCCTCGGCGGTCAGGCTGCGCTGATCGGCCTTGACGGTGAGCTTGGCCTGGGTTTCACGCCCGTCGGCGGTCTTGATGGTGACCTGGTAGGTGCCGGGCTTGGACAGGTCGGCCTTGGACAGGTCCACGCTGGTGGCGACGGGCTTGCCGTCCCGGTCGGTGGCCTTGGCCTTGAAGCTGTCGGCGGTCGGCTCGGGGTCGCCCACGTACATGGCGTAGTCCTCGGCGGTCAGGCTGGTCAGGTCCTTCTTGTAGGTCAGCGTGATATCGGTCGGCTGCCCGTCGCTCCCGTAGGTCCCCTTGGCCACGTCCGGCTGAGAGGAAAGGAAGTAATAGTGGCTGTCGCCCTTCGTTACGTCGCTGCGATCCACGGTGAAGTCTGTGCCGACTTTGCCGGAAAGAACGGCATCGTCCTTGATTTTTTCGCCGTTTTCGTCAGTGTAGTGCACGAGGACGTCCGAGTAGACGGTGACGGTGTACTCGGCAGTGCGTGAATTCCCGTCCGAGTCCTTGACGCTGAACTTGACCTTGACCGGGCCGTTCTTTTGCTCGCTGAGCCTGTCCATGAGGGCTTTCTGGCTTGCCTGGTCGACTACGACCTTGCCTGACAGATCGCCGTCCTCGACATCAGTGGCAGTGACCGGGTCCAAAAGCCACTGGGTGAGGTTCATGGTTTCCCCCTGCTTGAGGGCGCGGTCGGGGCCTGCATTCAGCTGGGGTATGAACCCGAGGTTGTCGAGATTCTGGAAGCACCCTTCGAGGTACTTCTCCTGCTTCTGGATTTGAGACGACTTGTAGACCATGGTCAGCTTCCCTGCAGCCGTCGCATCGCGTACCTGGACTTTGATGCCCAGGATGTACCAGCTCATCTGGAATCCGTCAGGGATGATCACCTCGAGGGTCTGGGGATCGATCTGGCGCGTGGTCCAGCCGTGCTTGGCAAGCGGCACATAGTGCTTGGAGTTATTAGGCCACCCGCCATCTTCTGACAGCATGACGTCATCGGGGGAGATGGATGAGGAGTCTCCCGACGTGCTCAGCGTAATGGTGCGGGACTTCTCCTGATCGGGCTTCGACAGGAAGCCCGGATCGACCACGATGTTGAAGTCCATGGACGTGCTGCCAGGCATGTAGTAATGCTTGCCCTGGATATCGCCGATGTAATTGTCTCCCAAGCCTGCGACGCTGTAGCTGCCCCACCCAGGGACCATGCGGTTGTCGCCATAGCCTGGGTCTTGAGGCATCTCAAAATCGTATTGGTTGGCGCCCTTCAGCTCTATGTCCTGACCGTTGAAGGTGGCGCTGACCTTGTTGTTCTTGCTGTTGTTACCGATGGGATGGAAATTGATGATCAGGTTGATGTTGGCCTGGGAGATGTCCAGAGCGAAGGTGAGGGTGGCGGTGCCTTTCTGGGCATCGTAGGACCACTTGCCGTATCTCTCGTCGCCGTTGGGCTGTATGTTTTTCCAATCCACGGAATTCGGATTGGAGAACGTCAGAGTGAGCGTGGATCCGCTCTTGATTGAGGCGCTCTGGTCGATCTTGACATCGAAGGCCAGAACCTGATTCCACATGTTGCTGCCCTGCTTGAACTGTGAAGTCACCGTGATTCCCTGCATCGATGCAGGTTCAGACCGTGTGGACGGAGTGTTTGACGGCTCTGCATTCAGCCCGTATGCCCCGTTCGCTCCCGCGGCAGTCTCAGGCTTTCCTCCCTGGCTAAGCGCGTAGCCAGTGGTAGGCATGGCCAAAATCACCGCTACCGCAAGTCCCAGCGCGGCTTTCATTGGTTTTCGCAATTGCTCCCCTCAATTCTGTGTCAGTGTGTATTTGCCCCCGCGAGCTTCCATACTAACAAAGGTAAATAAACGATGTGCCGGCAAAAGGCAGGCAGGCATGAGTGGAAGGCGAAAATCATCTTATTGCTTCCCTTCTCGGCGACCCCGGCCGGTGCCTTTGAAAATAAGGGAAGGAGGACGTCAAACAGGGTGAATGCCGAACGGCAGATCGCCATCAATGTATATTAGGTCACAAAATGTATATTAGGTCACAAAAGCTTTGCCTGTCAGATCTGCCGCTTCATAATGACGCCGACAAGGCTGGCATGGATGCTCCGATGAAGGGGATAGAGGTTTTCGTGATTGCTCATCGCTTGTTCATGGTCCTGGATCATGGCCGGATCATCGAGCGGGTCGCCTACGGCGAATTGATTGGTGGGCGCGGTAAGTGCCGCCAGCGTTATGCGGGTGCCTTGCAGCTGGGATAAAAGAATCGGCCGGATCCCTGGTTGGGGGATTCGGCCGGTTCTTATGTATTTGCGGGAACAGCGTTGTTGCTGGTGTTCATGGCCTGGTTGGCTGGTCTTTTCAGTGACTGGCCAGCCAGGCCGTTCTTCCTGTCAGTGCTTGTTGGTTCCCCTGCGCCGGATCGCGACCAGCAGGAGGATGACTCCAGCTGCCAGAGCGATTGCGGCTGCGGCTATAGGCCAGGCGGAATTTGCGCCGGTGCTTGACAGGTCGGCCGGATCCTTGTTGCCGTCCTGGTTGTTTACCGTGTGGCTGCTTGACCCATTGCTTGCAGGCTTGGCCTTGACGGTGAGCTTGGCCTGGGTTTCACGCCCGTCGGCGGTCTTGATGGTGACCTGGTAGGTGCCGGGCTTGGACAGGTCGGCCTTGGACAGGTCCACGCTGGTGGCGACGGGCTTGCCGTCCCGGTCGGTGGCCTTGGCCTTGAAGCTGTCGGCGGTCGGCTCGGGGTCGCCCACGTACATGGCGTAGTCCTCGGCGGTCAGGCTGCGCTGATCGGCCTTGACGGTGAGCTTGGCCTGGGTTTCACGCCCGTCGGCGGTCTTGATGGTGACCTGGTAGGTGCCGGGCTTGGACAGGTCGGCCTTGGACAGGTCCACGCTGGTGGCGACGGGCTTGCCGTCCCGGTCGGTGGCCTTGGCCTTGAAGCTGTCGGCGGTCGGCTCGGGGTCGCCCACGTACATGGCGTAGTCCTCGGCGGTCAGGCTGCGCTGATCGGCCTTGACGGTGAGCTTGGCCTGGGTTTCACGCCCGTCGGCGGTCTTGATGGTGACCTGGTAGGTGCCGGGCTTGGACAGGTCGGCCTTGGACAGGTCCACGCTGGTGGCGACGGGCTTGCCGTCCCGGTCGGTGGCCTTGGCCTTGAAGCTGTCGGCGGTCGGCTCGGGGTCGCCCACGTACATGGCGTAGTCCTCGGCGGTCAGGCTGCGCTGATCGGCCTTGACGGTGAGCTTGGCCTGGGTTTCACGCCCGTCGGCGGTCTTGATGGTGACCTGGTAGGTGCCGGGCTTGGACAGGTCGGCCTTGGACAGGTCCACGCTGGTGGCGACGGGCTTGCCGTCCCGGTCGGTGGCCTTGGCCTTGAAGCTGTCGGCGGTCGGCTCGGGGTCGCCCACGTACATGGCGTAGTCCTCGGCGGTCAGGCTGCGCTGATCGGCCTTGACGGTGAGCTTGGCCTGGGTTTCACGCCCGTCGGCGGTCTTGATGGTGACCTGGTAGGTGCCGGGCTTGGACAGGTCGGCCTTGGACAGGTCCACGCTGGTGGCGACGGGCTTGCCGTCCCGGTCGGTGGCCTTGGCCTTGAAGCTGTCGGCGGTCGGCTCGGGGTCGCCCACGTACATGGCGTAGTCCTCGGCGGTCAGGCTGCGCTGATCGGCCTTGACGGTGAGCTTGGCCTGGGTTTCACGCCCGTCGGCGGTCTTGATGGTGACCTGGTAGGTGCCGGGCTTGGACAGGTCGGCCTTGGACAGGTCCACGCTGGTGGCGACGGGCTTGCCGTCCCGGTCGGTGGCCTTGGCCTTGAAGCTGTCGGCGGTCGGCTCGGGGTCGCCCACGTACATGGCGTAGTCCTCGGCGGTCAGGCTGGTCAGGTCCTTCTTGTAGGTCAGCGTGATATCGGTCGGCTGCCCGTCGCTCCCGTAGGTCCCCTTGGCCACGTCCGGCTGAGAGGAAAGGAAGTAATAGTGGCTGTCGCCCTTCGTTACGTCGCTGCGATCCACGGTGAAGTCTGTGCCGACTTTGCCGGAAAGAACGGCATCGTCCTTGATTTTTTCGCCGTTTTCGTCAGTGTAGTGCACGAGGACGTCCGAGTAGACGGTGACGGTGTACTCGGCAGTGCGTGAATTCCCGTCCGAGTCCTTGACGCTGAACTTGACCTTGACCGGGCCGTTCTTTTGCTCGCTGAGCCTGTCCATGAGGGCTTTCTGGCTTGCCTGGTCGACTACGACCTTGCCTGACAGATCGCCGTCCTCGACATCAGTGGCAGTGACCGGGTCCAAAAGCCACTGGGTGAGGTTCATGGTTTCCCCCTGCTTGAGGGCGCGGTCGGGGCCTGCATTCAGCTGGGGTATGAACCCGAGGTTGCCAAGATTCTGGTAATATCCCTCGAGGTACTTCACCTGCTTCTGGATTTGAGACGACTTGTAGACCATGGTCAGCTTCCCTGCAGCCGTCGCATCGCGTACCTGGACTTTGATGCCCATGACGAACCAGCTCATCTGGAATCCGTCAGGGATGATCACCTCAAGGGTCTGGGGATCGATCTGGCGCGTGGTCCAGCCATGGTCGGCAAGCGGCACATAGTGTGTGAAGGTATTAGGCCACCCGCCCGTGTCTGACAGCATGACGTCATCGGGGGAGATGGATGAGGATTCTCCCGACGTGCTCAGCGTAATGGTGCGGGACTTCTCCTGATCGGGCTTCGACAGGTAGCCCGGATCGACCACAATGTTGAAATCCATAGTCGTTCTGTCGGGCAGGTAGCATTGCTTGCCCTGAATGGGGCCGATGTAATTGTCTCCCAAGCCTTTGATGCTATAGCTGCCCCATGAAGGGATCATGCGGTTATCGCCATAGCCTCCGCCAGGGTCAGGACTGGGCTTGTCCAAATCGTATTGGTTGGCGCCCTTCAGCTCTATATCCTGACCGTTGAAGGTGGCGCTGACCTTGTTGTTCTTGCTGGGGTTGCCGCTGGGGTGGAAATTGATGATGAATGTGATGTCAGCCTGGGAAATATCCATGGCGAAGGTGAGGGTGGCGGTGCCTTTCTGGGCATCGTAGGACCACTTGCCGTATTGTTCGTCGCCGTTGGGCTGTATGTTGTTCCAATCCAGGGAATCAGGGTTTGAGAACGTCAGAGTGAGCGTGGATCCGCTCTTGATTGAGGCGCTCTGGTCGATCTTGACATTGAAGGCCAGAACCTGACCCCACATGTTGCTGCCCTGATCGAACAGTGAAGTCACCGTGATTCCCTGCATCGATGCAGGTTCAGACCGTGTGGACGGAGTGTTTGACGGCTCTGCATTCAGCCCGTATGCCCCGTTCGCTCCCGCAGCAGTCTCAGGCTTTCCTCCCTGGCTAAGCGCATAGCCAGTGGTAGGCATGGCTAAAATCACCGCTACTGCAAGTCCCAGCGCGGCTTTCATTGGTTTTCGCAATTGCTCCCTCTCAATTTCTACGTCTAGGTGTAGTTACCCCCGCTGAATTCCATGCTAACAAAGGTGGACAAAAGGTGTGTCGGCAGAAGACAGGCATGAGTGGAAGGCGAAAATCATCTCATCGCTTCCCTCCTTGGCGACACTGCCACGGTCTTTGAAAATAAGGGAAGGAGGACGTCAAACAGGGTGAATGCCGAACGGCATATATGAGATCACCAAAAGCTCCGCCCGCCATATACGCAAGTGCCAGGAATCACCTGGATGATCAACTATGGGAAAGCGCCGATCCAAGCCCATCAGGCACTGGGCCACGACTGCACACGGGTGCCGGGCAGCATCGATGTTCGATTGCTGCAAAAGAGGGAGCGCTCCATCATCGGTCCGATACGACGCTGAGCCGATGATGGAGCGCTCCCTCAATATGGTTGGATATATAGCGACAATATCCTGCGGCGGATTACCGGGAGGGTGGTTCCTTTACAGGATGCCTTGGGCCACCATGGCATCGGCCACCTTGGTGAAGCCGGCTACGTTGGCGCCCAGCATCAGGTCGCCCTCATGCCCGTATTCCTTGGAGGCCTGGTAGGACTTCTGGAAGATTCCAGTCATGATGTCCTTGAGCCGCTGGTCCACCTCGTCAAAGGTCCACTGCAGGCGAAGGGAGTTCTGGCTCATCTCCAGTCCGGAGACGGCTACGCCGCCGGCATTGGCGGCCTTGGCGGGCCCATAGAGCACCTTGTTGTCCTGGTAGACCTGAATGGCCTCGGGGGTGGAAGGCATGTTGGCGCCCTCGCAGACTACGGTGCATCCGTTGGCGACCAGGGTCCTGGCGGACTCCTCATCGATTTCGTTCTGTGTGGCGCAGGGCAGGGCGATATCGCAAGGCACGGTCCAGACGCCCTTGCAGCCCTCGTGGTATTGTGCGGAATCCACGCGGTCTGCATACTCGCGAATTCGGCCACGGTGCCCCAGTTTGATGTCCTTGACGACATCGAGGTCAATCCCGTTGGGATCATAGATGTATCCGTCGGAGTCGGATGCCGTCACCACCTTGGCGCCCAGCTGTTGGGCCTTTTCGGTGGCGAAGATGGCCACGTTGCCCGAACCGGAGATGACGACGGTCTTGCCCTGGAAAGAGTCCTTGCGCAGCGTCTGCAGGGCCTCCTGAGTGTAGTAGCACAGGCCGTATCCTGTGGCCTCGGTCCGGGCCAGGGAACCGCCGAAGGTCAGATCCTTGCCGGTCAGAACGCCCGAGTACTCGTCCCGCAGTCTCTTGTACTGACCGAACAGGTAGCCGATCTCGCGTGACCCCACATTGATATCGCCGGCGGGCACATCGGTGAACTGTCCGATGTGGCGCTGCAGTTCAGTCATGAAGGCTTGGCAGAAGCGCATGACCTCGGCATCCGAGCGGCCCTTGGGGTCGAAGTCGGACCCGCCCTTGCCTCCTCCCATGGGCAGTCCGGTCAGCGAATTCTTCAGAATCTGCTCGAAGCCCAGGAACTTGATAACCGACTCGGTCACGGTCGGGTGGAAACGCAGGCCTCCCTTGTAGGGGCCGATGGCCGAGTTGAACTGAATCCGGTAGCCGCGGTTGACCTGCACGTGGCCCTGATCGTCGGTCCAGGCCACGCGGAACTTGACTGTACGCTCGGGCTCGACCAGACGCTCCAGTACGCCGTTGGCCTCATACTCGGGATGCCGCTCCACCACGGGCTCCAGGCTGGAGAAAACCTCTCGAACAGCCTGCAGGAATTCCGGCTGGTCGCCGTCGCGCTTCTCAACTTGCTGATATGCGCGCTTGATGTATTCGTTGGTGAGCATCTGAGCTCCTTTGATTAGGGATGGCCGGTCCGTCCGGTCCAAATGCGATTGGGTCCGCCCTCAAGTGCCTGCGGGGCTGGCGGAATCTCATCTTATGGTAAATGTTTCAAAGTCGTGTCACAAGAATTTTGGCTTTTAATGTCTACCATGTGGTCATTCAAGGCCCGAAGAATGAGAGAGCAAGGATGAATAGCATGCCTATTGACCAAAGTTGAGTCGCTATGGCTCAACTTTTATTCCTTGGGTGAACATTGGGCATGGAACCCGGAGCCTGCGGTTTGGACAAAGTGAAGGGCAGGAAGCCCGGGAGGACAGGTCAGGATG
This sequence comes from Bifidobacterium sp. ESL0819, assembly GCF_052606245.1. Taxonomy (NCBI): domain Bacteria; kingdom Bacillati; phylum Actinomycetota; class Actinomycetes; order Bifidobacteriales; family Bifidobacteriaceae; genus Bifidobacterium; species Bifidobacterium sp. ESL0819. The sequence continues at coordinate 162,057 of NZ_CP199587.1, read as the reverse complement.
TCCGCCTGGGGTTCCGGTCCACGAAAACTATTGACTTAGAGAATCAGGAGATGCGTTATGGCTATGTTTCCCGCATTGATGAACAATTCGATCTTCAGCGACTTCTTTGATGATCCCTTCTTCAACAACTGGCGTGATGGGCGTCGGCAGGTCCAGGGATCCAAGAACGCGCTGAACAGCCCGCTGATGAACACGGATGTGCGTGAGAAGGACGGGCAGTATCAGCTCTCCATTGATATGCCCGGCTTCGATAAGAACGACATCGGTCTCCGTCTGGAGGATGGCTACCTGATTGTTTCCGCCCAAAAGAACAGCGATCAGGGCGACAAGGACGACCAGGGCCGGTGGATTCGGCGTGAGCGCTACACCGGGTCCTGCTCCCGCAGCTTCTACGTTGGCGACAAGGTCCGCCAGGAGGACATTCATGCCCACTATGCCAACGGCACCCTGGAGGTGACCCTGCCCAAGGCCAGCATCGAACCGGCCGACAATACACAGACCATCGCCATTGAGGACTGACGGATTATTATCCTCTTTCAGACCGCCTGCACGACTGCTATACTGATAAAGCGACAGTCGTTCAGACGGCCCTTTTGTCGTATCAACACGCTATTGCCCAATTTGGGTCCATCAATGCTATACTTATCATTTGGCGTGTCTTTCGGCGCGCTGTGTAACCGGCCGAGGATCGGATAGAAGGTTTATGGCAAAAGATGGTGTGATCGAGGTGGAAGGGCGTGTAGTCGAGGCTCTCCCTAATGCGATGTTCCGCGTCGAGCTCGAGAACAAGCACCTGGTGCTGGCCACCATTTCCGGCAAGATGCGCAAGAACTACATCCGCATTCTGCCTCAGGATCGGGTGGTGCTCGAAATGAGTCCCTATGATCTGAACCGCGGACGGATTACGTACCGGTATAAGTAACAAGGTACACAAGCAAAGGAAAACCATGAAGGTCAGCCCTAGTGTGAAGAGAATCTGCGAGAACTGCCGCGTGATTCGTCGTCACGGCCGCGTCATGGTGATCTGCAAAAACCCACGCCACAAGCAGCGCCAGGGCTGAGCGGATTCCCAGCGGCAACGAACACCAAAGGCGCTGAGTCACAGCCGACAGGCTGAACCCCGGGTGCGCAGGCCCGGGCCGGGAGACCGGAAGACTCGGTGCACGACCTGCGTAGAGCAAAAAGGAATCGCAATGGCACGTCTTGCCGGAGTCGACATCCCCAACGAGAAGCGCATAGAGATAGCCCTCACCTACATCTTCGGTGTAGGGCGTACTCGCGCCAAGGAAACACTTGCCGCGACCGGAGTGAATCCGGACACCCGCGTCAAGGATCTCACGGACGAGCAGCTCATTACGCTGCGTGATTACCTCGAGGGAAACTACAAGATCGAGGGTGATCTGCGTCGTGAGATCGACGCTGATATTCGCCGTAAGATCCAAATCAATTGCTACCAGGGCCAGCGCCACCGCCGGGGCCTGCCCGTGCGCGGCCAGCGGACCAAGACCAACGCCCGCACCCGCAAGGGACCCAAGCGCACCGTCGCCGGAAAGAAGAAGGCGACCAAGTAAGGCCGAATGCGAAGCGGGGATGAGGGTCTCCGATGGTTCGCACTAGCAATCAGTTATTCGTGACAAGGAAACGAGGATCAATGGCAGCAGCAAAGCAGGCCGCGCGCAAGCCTCGTCGTCGGGACCGCAAGTCGGTTCCGGTCGGGCAGGCGCATATCAAGTCAACATTCAACAACACCATCATCTCCATCACCGATCCCTCCGGTGCTGTAGTGGCATGGGCTTCGGGCGGCGACGTAGGCTTCAAGGGCTCCCGCAAGTCCACTCCTTACGCAGCGGGCATGGCTGCTGAATCCGCAGCCCGCAAGGCCATGGAGCATGGGGTCAAGAAGGTGGATGTCTTCGTCAAAGGCCCGGGTTCGGGCCGTGAGACCGCTATCCGTTCCCTGCAGTCCGCAGGCCTGGAGGTCGGTTCCATCTCCGATGTGACCCCACAGGCACACAATGGCGTTCGTCCTCCCAAGCGCCGTCGCGTCTGAGCACTAGAAAACCCATGAATCCACCCGCGAAGACCGGTGAGTGCACCACCGGTCGGAGCTGAAAGGATAGCAACAGTGCTTATTGCACAGCGTCCGACTCTTACTGAAGAAGTCGTCAATGCCCAGCGCTCCCGTTTCACCATCGAGCCCTTGGAACCCGGATTCGGGTACACCCTGGGTAACTCCCTGCGTCGTACCCTGCTGAGCTCCATACCAGGTGCGGCTGTAACCTCGGTCCGCATCTCGGGAGCTCTGCACGAGTTCACCACGCTACCTGGTGTGGAGGAGGACGTCACTGAGATCCTGCTCAACATCAAAGGCATCGTGCTGACCAGCGAATACGACGAGCCAGTGGTCATGTATTTGCGCAAGAGCGGCAAGGGCGAGGCCACCGCCGGAGATATCACTCCGCCGGCTGGCGTCACCGTGGCCAATCCTGATCTGCATATCGCGACCCTGGCTGAGGACGGCGAGCTGGAGATCGAGTTTACAGTGGAGCGTGGTCGTGGATACGTCCAGGCCCAGCTCAACAAGCAGGACAACGATGAGATCGGGCGTATCCCGGTTGATTCCATCTACTCTCCGGTGCTCAAGGTCAGCTACAAGGTCGAGGCCACACGTGTCGAACAGCGTACGGATTTCGACAAGCTGATCCTGGACGTGGAGACCAAGCCGGCTATTTCACCGCGTGACGCGGTGGCGTCAGCTGGGTCGACCCTGGTTGAGCTCTTCGGCCTCTGCCGCGAGCTCAACACCCAGGCTGAGGGCGTGGAGGTCGGACCAGAGCCTGTGGCGGAAGAGACCGATCCGCAGATGTCCGTGCCGATTGAGGATCTGAACCTGACGCAGCGTTCCTATAACTGCCTCAAGCGCGAAGGAATCCATACTATCGGTGAGCTGGTCTCGCATACTGAGCAGGATCTGCTGGATATTCGCAACTTCGGCATGAAGTCCATCGACGAGGTCAAGGAGAAGCTCGAGGGCATGGGGCTGTCGCTGAAGGCCTCACCGCTGGGCTTCGACACCAATAATCTCGAGGGAGGCACCTTCTTCTCGCCCGACGACGAGTGAAGGATCGCAGCCTTCGTATGAGCGGGCGAAGGGGAAGGGTTCCCTCGCTTGCTGACAGCAATTCCGGGAAGTCGGATGTTCGGGCGTATGCCCACCTGTCCTCCCGGGCCGTAAGGAGATAATCCAATGCCAAAACCTAGCAAGGGCCCACGCCTGGCCTCCAGCCCGGCGCACGAGCGGTTGATGCTGGCCAACATGGCCACCAGCCTCTTCGCCAATGGCCGTATTACGACCACTCTGCCCAAGGCCAAGCGTCTGCGTCCGCTGGCTGAGCGGCTGATCACCTTCGCCAAGCGAGGGGATCAGCCCGCCCGTCGCCGTGTCATGCGCGTCATCCGCGACAAGTCTGTGGTCCACATTTTGTTCACGCAGATTGCCGAGCAGATGCAGCAGCGCGAAGGCGGCTACACCCGCATCACCAAGATCGCACCCCGTCGCGGAGACAACTCACCGCAGGCTGTGATCGAGCTTGTCACCGAGCCTCTGTCGGCCAAGAAGGCCGTCGTCAAGGAGGCTGAGTCTGCAGCAAAGGTGGCCGCCAAGGACGAGAGCGCCGAAGTGGCTGCAGCCACTGATGCCGCTGTCGCAGAAGGCGCTGCCGAGGATGCTGTCGACCAGGCCGTCGAGGCCAATGAGGCCGATCAGGACGTGGCCCAGGCCGACAAGGCTGCAGAGGATCTGGAGCAGACCGCTGACAAGGCGGATAAGGCCGAAGCCCAGGCTGAGGAAGATGCCGACGTGGCTGAGGATGCCGAGAAGGCCGCTGAGTAATCGATCATTGCATCAAGTGACGGGGTCGGGGAGCATGGCTCTCCGGCCCCGTCACTCATTTGCATCAGGGAGGCCTTGATGGAGGAAGAGGAGGGGAGGATGTCCCTTACCAGGCTGCGCATGGACCTGGCCTATGATGGTGGAGGCTTCCATGGCTGGGCCCGGCAGCCTGGTCTGCGCACGGTCCAGGGCTGCATCGAAGATGCGCTGACCCTGATCGCAGGAGGTCACGGACAGGCTGGCTGTGCCCACGGTGATAGGAGTCCTTGGCGACCCAGGCTGGCCGTGGCCGGCAGAACCGATACCGGGGTTCATGCGTCCCATCAGGTGACTCACTTGGATATTCCCGAGACTGTGCTCGAATCATGCAAGGGGCACATGGGTGTGGATGGCGTACAGGCCCTGGAGCGTCGCCTACGACACCTGTTGCCTTCCGACATCGTTCTGCAAAGACTCAGCACGGCGCCTGAAGGCTTTGACGCACGTTTTTCAGCACTGGAACGGACATACGTCTATCGGGTCAGCCAGGGCGGTCAGCCAGGTGATCCGCGCATGCGAGGCTATGTGCTGAATCTGGAGGGGAGCTTGAATCTGCAGGCCATGAACGAGGCAGCGGCGCAGTGCGTCGGCTTGCATGACTTCGGGTCCTTTGCTACGCCAAACACTGGCGGCACCACCATACGAAAGGTCCTGGCCGCGCACTGGGACCTGGTTCCGACCGTGAGTTTACCGGGAGTGCAGCCTGGGCAGAATTCAGTCGGATACATTCCGGTCTTCATGGAGTCCGGGCTGACGGTCTTTCGTATTGTGGCTGACGCATTCGCCCATAGCATGGTTCGTTCCCTGGTGGCGGCCTGCATCCAGGTAGGCTTGGGCCGTCGGTCCGTGCAATGGTTTGCCGACAAGGTGGCCCATCCTTTGCGCGAAGGATCAACAGGCCCCATAGCCGCCCATGGGCTGACCCTGGAACATGTGGCCTATCCGCCTGATGAACAGCTTGCAGAACGTGCGCAGGCCATCCGTGCCCGCCGCACCCTGTAAGGTCCCTGGTTATTTGGAGCAGCTGCGGTTGCGCCACGCCGCTTGCCAGGTAGGGACTCTGTGGCATAATAGAAAAGTTGTTGTTCGGCAGTGTCGGGCAACGACCATGGTTGAGTGTCCGAGCGGTCTAAGGAGCACGCCTCGAAAGCGTGTGAGGGCAAATCCCTCCGCGAGTTCGAATCTCGCCTCAACCGCCCTAAGGGTCCCGGCCTGACGGTCGGGACCCTTGTATTTGATTCTGTTGCGGCATTGCAAAGTAGCAGCGCTTCACCCCTTGAGTTGGGTTTCGTGACCGCTTTTTATATGTAGTATTCCCTTATGCCCTCTTTGGCTGTACGGGTTTGACACGGCACTGTGTCTTAATGCTGAGCAAACGCAAATGCCGTGCAATGCAGGAGGCGATGCAGTGGCAAACACTAGGTCGCCTCCTACATTGCACGGGTTCATACCCCCCGCGTTCCAAGGAAATAATCCCGTGGAACACGTTCTATGGTAGCACTGTCCGTACTTATATCGCCACTCGCAACGTCCTCTTATGGTTGAAGATTTCGATGAATTCGAAATGTTTGATCACTGATAATGTCTGATCGTTGCTGCTGACCTTTGCTAACGCTGTGGGCATCCACTGGCAGGGAACGCTCGCGCATAAGAAAGAGATAACGTCGTGAGAAACGATTCAGGTGAGCTGTCAGTGCTTGGAGGTGTGCAGCAGAGCTGATGAAGCGGTTGGATAGCCAAGGTTCATGGCCATGGATATGTGGGCTACGATCATGTCGACCAGGGCAGATGCGGCTTCCTGGCGGCTTTTTGCGTTCTGGCTGGCGTCGGTGCGTATCGTGCCTGAGGAACCGTTCAGTTTTCTCCCCACATCCAGAAGAGTCCGGGCCGTGTCCATCTCGATAAGAGCGGGAGTAGGAATTTGTATTCCGTTGGCGGGGTCGACTCGATCATCGGGGTGCGCCAGAAGATCAGTGGTGGGATAGACTCCCTGTCGGGGATCGTGTTTGGAGCGGCCGACCAGAATCTGCGCGGCCGTTGTGTGCGCATCGGCTAGGGTCAGCATCCATGTGGCATCAGTTTTGCGGGCTGCGAGGACCGATAAGTAGAACCCGGAACGGTCTTCGCCTGTGACTGCCTGATCGTGCAGTTCGGTGGGCAGCATCCTGGACAGCGGATCTAACCGCTGCGCAGCCTGGACCAGTCTGAGCGTAGCTGCTCGACGATTGGTCTGCCCGCCCTGGGAGGCCGATAAAGCCTGGGCTGCGTGTACTGTAGCTTCATCCAGCTGGGAAGGGCACTCGCGAGCCGCTTGGATCCAGGCCTGGGCCCGGCTGTCTGCCTGATCCTTCTGCTGGAGCTGATCCGACCGCCGGGCTCGGGTCCATGCCTGCTCGCAGGCGGTGGAACGGAGATTGTCGGGGTCGTGCCGACTGACGTGCACCGCTGAAGGCGCGCATCCGGACATGGAGACGGCCAGCAGAAGTGCCCCGATGCCGGCGACCATACGTCGTGCCAGGATCGTCAGTCGACGACGCGCCCGCATTTGGTATTCAGGAACCGGCTGTGTCTGCATGAAAGGCTAGAATAGTAGGCATTGCAGACCAAAAGAAGCGCGGTCTGAATAACTTCATAGGAGGTCTTGACATGGAACTGGACCTGGCTGAAATTCATCAGCTGGCACACGAACAAGGGATTGATGCCGAGACCTTGGATCAAGCACTGAGCGAGGCTCTTCTTCTGGCCTATCAGAAGTCACCTCATGCAGCCAGACACGCACGGGTGGAGCTGGACGAGCGAGCAGGCACTTTTACCATCTGGGCACAGGACGAGATCGCACGTGATCCCACTCCTGAAGAGCCCAATCCGGGATACGATCTGGGCGAGGAATACGACGACACACCGAAGGACTTCGGACGGCTGGCGGCTTCCACTGCCCGCCAGGTCATTCGACAGCTCTTCCGCCAGGCTGACGATGAGCGCGTCTTTGGAGCTTTCTCCGGTCAGAAGGGCCATCTGATCACCGGAGTAGTCCAGCAGGATGCCAGCGATCCAGGCAATGTGCATGTGGCCGTAGATAATGTCGAGGCCATTCTGCCGCGCCGCGAGCAGGTTCCTGGAGAGCATTACCGGCACGGTCAGCGTATCCGCGTCTACGTGGTCAATGTCTCCCGAGGGCTCAAGGGGCCGGAAATCATCGTATCGCGTTCTCATCCGGAGCTGGTTCGCCGCCTCTTCGAGCGGGAGGTGCCCGAGCTGGTCTCGGGCGCAGTGTCCATCATGGCCATCGCCCGTGAGGCCGGGGCCAGAACCAAGATTGCGGTCCGAGCCAACAGCAAGGGGGTCAATCCCAAGGGTGCGCTGATCGGTCCGGGTGGCGCGCGCGTTCGTGCAGTCATGGAAAATCTGGGGCCTGAGAAGATCGACATTGTGGACTGGTCCAAGGATCCTGCCGAATTCGTGGCTGCAGCCCTGTCACCGGCCGTGGTCAGGCAGGTGCAGATCGTCAGCGAGTCCAACCGCACGGCCATCGCCTTCATCAAGGACGCTCAGCTCTCCTTGGCAATAGGCAAAGAGGGCCAGAACGCCCGTCTGGCCGCCAAGCTGACGGGCTGGAAGATCGGCATTGAGTCCGAGGAGGCGCATCAACAGAAATTGCGTGAGCTGCAGGCGCAATCTGCTTCGGCTGCTGGTGAAGACGACTGAGAGCAAACATCCGACGACGCGAGTATGCTGAATCCGGTATCCCGAGTCCGGTGGTCTATGCCGTCGGCCCCGGCACAGAGACGAGGTAACACGATCATGGTCGCACGATGAGACAGGATATGTTCGCCGTCATGAAAGAGTGATCGCGCCGGTCATATGCGCGGTCCGGTAAGGAGAAAGTAAGTGCCCAAAGCACGCGTGTATGAGCTGGCCAAGGAATTTGGCGTAGACAGCAAGACTGTTCTGGCGAAATTGAAGGACATGGGCGAGTTCGTCAAGTCCGCATCTTCCACTGTCGAAGCCCCAGTGGTTCGTCGACTTAAGAGCGCTTTCCCCCAGACTGGACAGGGTGACGCTGGTCAGGCCGCTGCACGAAATGCACGCCCTGGCAGCCCTAGTCATGGAAGCGGCCAGGGTCAGCATGACCGCCCGCAGTCCGGTAGCAGACAGAAATCCATGTCTGGGCCCAAGCCCGGGCAGAGCCCTCGGCCCTCAGCCGGCGGCAACGTGTCACGGGGGCAGCAGCATCCCGCAAATCACTTCCCCAAGCCCGGTGCCTCCCAGGGTAACCGCAATGAACATGCACAGCGCAGCCAGTCCCGTGGGCCCAAGCCTTCAGTCATGGGCAGGCCCGGCCCCCAGGCATCGCGCAACAACGGTCGTCCCGGAGGCTCCGGCGCTTCGGCGGCACGTCATGGAGCACGGTCGGGAGCTTCAACGCCTCGTCCAGGCAACAATCCTTTCAACCGCAAGCAGGGGATGAAGACCCCCATGCCTTCAGACATCCCCAGGCCGCACCCCATGGCCAGGCCTACTGTCAACGATTCACGCAGAGGCCGTGGCGGATTCCGCAACGGCAGAGGCGGTCGCTCCGGGCAGCCCGCTCGTCCAGGACAGTGGGGCCATAGCCGCCCCGGTCAGCAGTCGCATCAGGGCGGCAGCAGCCGTTTCGGTGGTACCTCGGCACCCTCAGGCGGTTTCCGCAGCGGCTCGGGCCGCGGCGGTCGTGGTCGTGGCGGTGCTGCTGGAGCTTTCGGCCGCCAGGGGGGCAAGTCCTCCAAGGCTCGCAAGAACCGGATGGCTAAGAGGCATGAATTCCAGGAGATGAAAGCACCCGTCATCGGCGGCGTGCGCATCCCCGCAGGCAACGGCCGTACCGTTCAGCTTCGTCAGGGCGCGACCCTTGCTGATCTGGCTGACAAGATCAACGTCAACCCTGCCGCCCTGGTCACAGTGCTCTTCCACCTGGGTGAGATGGCCACGGCTACTCAGTCCCTGGATGAGGCCACTTTCCAGATCCTGGGCGACGAGATCGGGTGGAAGATCCGCATCGTCTCCGCCGAGGAGGAAGACAAGGAGCTTCTACAGCAGTTCGACATCAATCTGGATGAAGAACGCAATGGCCAGGATGACGAGAACCTGCAGCCCAGGCCTCCGGTGGTCACGGTCATGGGACACGTCGACCACGGCAAGACCCGCTTGCTGGACACCATCCGCAAGACCAACACGACCACCCAGGAGGCCGGCGGCATCACCCAGCGCATCGGTGCCTACCAGGCCACGGTCACCCTTGACGGGGAAGATCGAAAGATCACATTCCTGGACACCCCTGGCCACGAGGCCTTTACGGCCATGCGCGCCCGCGGCGCCGAGCTGACCGATGTGGCCATCCTGGTAGTGGCCGCGGATGACGGCGTCATGCCGCAGACCGTCGAGGCCATCAACCACGCGCAGGCCGCTCATGTGCCCATCGTGGTGGCTGTCAACAAGATTGACGTGGAAGGAGCCAATCCCGAGAAGGTGCGCGGTCAGCTGACCGAATTCGGCCTGGTCTCAGAAGAGTATGGCGGCGATACCATGTTCGTCGATATCTCTGCCAAGCTGGGCACCAACGTGGACAAGCTCCTGGAGGCGGTCCTGCTGACTGCCGATGCTGATCTTGACCTCCGGGCCAACCCCGACATGGACGCTCGCGGCGCCACGGTTGAGGCCCGTCTGGACAAGGGACGCGGAGCTGTGGCCACTGTGCTGGTCCAGCAGGGAACCCTGCATGTGGGCGATGCCATCGTGGCTGGATCGGCTTATGGCCGTGTGCGCGCCATGCTTGACGAGAACGGTCAGCAGATGGATGCCGCCGGTCCTTCCACGCCTGTCCAGGTGCTGGGGCTTACCTCGGTGCCCACCGCTGGCGACCTCTTCCTGGTCGCGCCCGACGATCGCACCGCTCGACAGATTGCCGAGAAGCGCGAGGCTTCGGCCCGTGCCGCTCAGCTGGCCAAGCGCCGCAAGGTGGTCTCTCTGGAGAGTCTGAAGGAGCAGTTCGCCAAGTCCGAGGTGGACATGCTCAACATCGTCATCAAGGGCGACTCTTCAGGTTCAGTCGAGGCGCTGGAGGACTCCTTGATGAAGATCGAAGTCTCCGACGAAGTCGGAATTCAGGTCATCCACCGAGGTGTGGGCGCCATCACCCAGAACGACGTCAATCTGGCCACGGTCGACAAGGCCGTCATCATCGGTTTCAACGTCCGGCCCAACAGGCAGGTCCAGGATCTGGCCGACCGCGAGGGTGTAGAGATCAAGTACTACTCGGTCATCTACAACGCCATCGAGGATATTGAGGCCGCGCTCAAGGGAATGCTCAAGCCGGAGTACGAGGAGGTCACAACCTCCCACTCCGAGATCCGCGAGATCTTCCGCTCCTCCAAGTTCGGCAACATCGCGGGCGTCATGGTCCAGGACGGCACCGTCAAGCGGGGCACCAAGGCTCGCATCGCCCGCAACGGGGTGGTCACTGTCAACGACCTGGAGATCTCCTCCCTGCGCCGGTTCAAGGACGATGTCAACGAGGTGTCCGAAGGCTACGAGGCTGGCATCAATCTCGGCTCCTTCAACGACATCGAGGTGGGCGACATCATCGAGACCTACGAGATGCAGGAAGTGGAACGCAAGTAAAGCCAGCAGGCCACCTGAGTGCCCGTCAGAGGGCCTGTGGCGATCCGCCCCGGTCCGGGTACTCCCTGGCCGGGGCGGATGTTCATGAAGGCGAAGATTGGTCATGGGCGATTCGAGAAAGGAATCATGATGGCAGGAAATCCCCGCGCCGTACGCATAGCGGCCCTGATACAGCGGGTCGTGGCCTCTGCTCTGGAGTCCCAGATGCATGACAAGCGCTTGGCAGGGGTCACCGTCACTGAGGTTCGGGTCACCAACGACCTGCAGATAGCCAAGATCTACTGGACCCAGCTGGGCCGGTCCGGACACGAGGCCGGGGAACGCAAGCGGGCCCAGCAGGCCCTGCGACAGGCATCCGGGCGGCTGCGCAGCCTGGTCGGCGCTCGGGCCGGTCTGCGGCTGACGCCTACCTTGCGCTTCATCTACGATGAGGTGCCTGCCGAGGCGACCGAGATCGAGGATGTACTGACCGCAGCCCGACACCGGGACGAGGCTATGGCCAAGGCCCGGGTCAATGCCAGCTATGCGGGCGACCCCGATCCGTACAGGCATGACGACGAGGAGGAGCCCGAGGAGCCGGACTCCGTTCCTGATGAATCTGCAGCAGAGGATGCGGATGAAGCCGAGCGCTGAGGGCATCAGTGAATCAGCGGCTTCTAAGCCGTCGGACATGATCGATTCTGGTCATGGTGAACCGACTTCGGGCATCATCCTTGTTGACAAGCCGAGCGGTGTGACCAGTCATGACGTGGTGGCAGCTGTTCGGTCAAGTCTCGGCATGCGACGCGTGGGCCACGCCGGGACTCTGGATCCCATGGCCACCGGCCTGCTGGTGATCGGTTTCGGCCAGGCTACACGGCTGCTGACGGTCATCGTCGGTCATGACAAAACATACCGCGCCACCATGCGTCTGGGGCTGGGCACCACCACGGACGACGCGGACGGGGATCTGCTGCCGGTGCGTCCCGGAGCTGCGCCGAGGGCGGACGAGCTGACGGCTCATGGTCTGCAGGGTTTGATCGATCGCTGCTTCACCGGCTGGATCGACCAGGTGCCTGATGCTTTCTCTGCCATCAAGGTCAAGGGCAGGCGAGCCTATGACCTGGCTCGCGCAGGCCAGGAGGTCAGGCTGGAGCCCCGTCGAATACGGATCGCATCTTTCCATCTGCTCGATTTTCGCCGCGTGGTTTTGTCTGACGAGGATATCAGGGTGGTCGATGCAGATGTGGAGGTGACCTGCTCTAGTGGCACCTATATCCGGGCACTGGCCCGCGATCTGGGTGAGCAGCTGGATCTGGGCGGCCACTTGACTGCCTTAAGACGGATTCGCGTGGGCCCGTTCGATTTGGAGAATCCTGACTTGGCGTCTAAAGCTTTGAGCGGCCAGGTGGTTCCTAATACCTACCGGAACCGTCAGGGTCAGACGGTAGTTCGCAGTCGTATGGTCCTGGACTGCGACAGACAGGGGATGTTGGACGCCTCTCTCGACCTGGCGCAGGCAGCACGCATGACCATGCCTGTCATGAGCCTGGATGCTGACCAGGCCGCCAGAGTGGCCAACGGCGGATTCTTGGATCTGCCCGTCGTCAGGCCCACAGCCGCTTTGGCTGGGCCTGCAGGCAAGCAGCGTCTGGCTGCTATCCTAGTGCCCGGTCCACGAGGCGGGGCCAAGCCGGATGTGGTCTTCCACCCCGAGGACTGAGTGCGCAGGTGCGGGTTTAGTCTGAGGGTCTTGCCAGAGTGCGACGGGGGGAATACAGTGCTTAAGGAATTTTCGGCGCCCGGGTTCGGGATAGTCGTGACTAAGTGATGGGAAGCGGATGAAGGTCAGTCAGGTCAGCCCGAATGCGTCGGGCATTGTCAGGTGGCCGGGAACCTTGGGCGCCCGGTCCAGCGTGGTCACTGTCGGTGTCTTCGATGGCATGCATCGGGGTCATCAGGCTCTCCTGCACCGGGTGGTCGCACTTGCTTCCAAGGGCAAGGACCGGCCTATGGCCCTGGTTTTCGACCCCAGCCCCAAACTGGTTCACAGCTACGCTGACAGCCATGATATGGATGAACCGTCCTCGGATCTGATTCGCCATGACCCTGATCAGATCATGCCCTTGGAGGAGCGCCTGCGGCTCATGGCCCAGCTGGGGCTGGAACAGGTTGTGGTGGTCCGATACACAGTGGCCTTTGCAGCCAAGTCCTATCGGTTCTTTCTCAAGCAGCTCACCGAACAGCTGGCCATGCGGACTCTGGTTTTGGGCCGCGATGCACAGATGGGTGCGGGGCGAATCGGCGACATCGAAGCCATTGGCGACCTGGCAGACACAGGATTGTTCAATTTGGAAGTAATAGATGACCAGGGCCCCGGCGACTGCACGCTGCCTGACGCTGACGGCCTTGAGCGACATCAGGTAAGGGTTTGGAGCAGTTCTCATCTTCGACAACTGATCCAGGACGGTGACGTGGATGCGGCTCTGGATATTTTGGGCCGACCGCATATGGTTCAAGGTACAGTGGTTCATGGGGAGCAGCGGGGCCGCCGCTTGGGATTTCCGACTGCCAATCTTGCGCCCGACAGCCAGGGAATGATGCCTGCGGATGGAGTCTATGCGGGCTGGCTGGTCGACCTGGGACTGCCTACGGATCCCATGGCGACTCCGGAGGGACAGGAGGGTCGGCTGGCCCAGGGTTCGCCCTGGCGGATGCCTGCTGCTATCTCCATAGGCACCAAGGAGACCTTCCTGGCCCCGGGCGAGCATATGCCCAAAGTCCTGGAGGCCAATGCAGTTCGGAAGGATTGGGTGGACCTGTACGGTCACCGGGTCCGGGTGGAGTTTCTCAGCCGTCTGCGCGGTCAGAAGCGGTATGCGGGCGAGGAACCCCTCAAACGACAGCTGGCTCTGGATGCCGATCGAACCCTGGATTTGACCAAGGCCGCAGAAAAGGGCTCCTCGTCAGCTGAAGGCTTGTAGGGATTATGGAACTCACAGCCCTCGGAAGTGGCTGAAGAACTCCCTGGTGCGCGGATTCTCCGACTCGTCCATAACCTCTTGCGGCGTTCCATTCTCGGCGATGACGCCGTCCAGCAGCAGGACGACCCGGTTGGCTGCGTGATGGGCGAAGCTCATTTCGTGGGTGGCCATGAGGATGGTGGTGCCTCCAGCGGTCAGCTCGGAGACCATGGCCAGGACCTCGCCCACCAGCATGGGGTCCAAGGCTGACGTGATCTCATCCAGCAAGAGCAGTTCCGGGTCGGTCATCAGGGCGCGCACAATGGCCACTCGTTGCTGCTGGCCGCCGGAGAGCTGGTCGGGGTATGCTCCTGCCTTCTTCCTCATGCCGATTCGATCAAGCAGTTCCAAGGCCCGTTCCCTGGCCTGGTCCTTGGGCATGCCGTGGACCTTGATGGCTCCCAGGGTAACGTTTTTCAGGACGTTCATGTGGGGGAAGAGGTTGAACTGCTGGAAGACCACGCCGATTCTGGCCCGGCAGACATCCTGGTTGATCCTGGGATCGGTGATGTCGGTGCCGCCCAGCCAGATCCTTCCGTCGTTGACGGTCTCCAGCAGGTTGATGCACTTCATCAAAGTGGATTTGCCCGACCCGGATGGGCCCAGCAGGGCCACGGTCTCATGAGGCATGATGGTCATGGAGATGTCACGCAGGACCTGGTTGCCCCCAGGGTAGGTCTTTCGAACATTCTCCAGACGGAGCACCGGCTGGTCCTGTTCGGCCCCTGCATGTTCGCTCATACCATGCCTCCGCTCTGTTCGCGCTTGCGCAGCCGGTTGGAATACCAGTCGTTGAGAAGAATGAAGGGGACCGATGTGGCGATGAAGAGCACCGAGGCCACCACGTATGGAGTGAAGTTGTAGGAGGTGGCCACGATGATCTGGGCCGCTCTGACAGCGTCAACGGCTCCCAGAACCGAGATCAGTCCTACGTCCTTCTGCATGGAGATGAAGTCGTTCATCAGTGCCGGAGCCACCTTGCGCAAAGCCTGAGGGATGACGACCAAACGCATGGTCTGCCCCGAGGTCAGGCCAAGCGAGCGTGCTGATGCCCTCTGAGAGGGGCCGACGTCCTGGAATCCTGCCCTCAGCACCTCGGCGATGTAGGCCGAATAGGAGAGGATGATCGCCACAGTGCCTAGCAGGGCTGCCGGAATCCGGTTGAAGATAGCCAGTCCGGGAATGCCGAAGCCGATCAGGTAGAGAACCACAATCATGGGGATGCCTCTCATGATCGTGGTGTAGACCTGGGCCAGCACCCGCAGGGGGAAGAACAGCGGGTTTCGGCTGGTGCGGATCATGGCCAGGAGGGTGCCCAGCAGCGCTACGCCGATGACTGCAAAGAAAAGGACCTCCAGATTGAGCCAGAGTCCCTGGAGGACCTTGGGGAAGGATTGAGCGAAGTAGGCACCGGAGAAAAACGACTGCTTGACTCGGGGCCAGCCAGGTGAGGCGTGCAGCCCCAGGGCGATCAGCAGGGCCAGCACCAGCGTGCTGGCGATGCTGACCGCCACGGAGCGCAGATTCTGTCGACGGCCGTAGCGTTCCCGTTCCCGTTGGATATCGCTGACCGCGTCCTGTGCCGAGGTGGCCATGAACGACAAGGTTTCCTTTCTTTTCTCAGCCCAGCGTAGGCAGAGAGGTGTAGACGTGCAGCCATTGCTTTTGCAGCTTGTCCAAGGTTCCATCCTTCTTCAGGGCCGTGACAGCCTTGGAAGCGGCCGGGGTCAGTTTGGATCCCTTGGGCAGGACCATGCCCATGCCCTCCGGGTCCTGTGAACCCTTGATCTGCCCGAGGATTTTGGCGTTCTTGACCTGCCCGGAATCGACCATGGTCACGGCTGAGGGAGTGTCCACGACAAGCGCGTCGATCTGATTGGCATCCAAGGCTTGGGATGAAGCCACGTCGTCGTTGAAGGTGTCGATGTCAGGCTTGACCAGCTTGTGGGCCATCTCGTAGGAGGTGGAGCCGACCATGGCTCCTATCTTGGCGTCCTTGATCTGGGCCAGAGAGGTTGCGGAAGCATATGGAGAGCTGCTTTTGACGACTAACGACTGGGTGGAGTTGTAATAGCTGGGAGTGAAGTCCACAGCCTGTCGGCGCTCCGAGGTGATGGAGAACTGCTGGATGTTCAGGTCGTAGTCCTTGCTCCCCGGAGCGATGGCGGCATCGAAGGTGGTCCTGGTCCAGGTGATGTGCGCCTTGTCAAAGCCCATTTTCTCTGCCACTGCGTAGGCCACGGCTGCCTCGTAGCCCTTGCCGGATTCAGGCTTGTTGCCCACCACGTAGGGGGCGTAAGCCGGGTCTCCGGTGGCAATGGTCAGGGTGCCGGGATGGATGGTCTGCTGAGTAATGTCCTGTTTGGTTGCTGACTGCCCGCCGCTGCTCGATGAGGAGCCGCAGGCTGCGCCGGCCATGAGCGTGACTGCTGTGAGTGCGGCCGCCGTCAGCCGGCGTATGGTTTTCCTAGTGAAGATGGTCATGCTGATCTGCTCCTCGCGATGATGATGGGTGTCGGTCTTCCGGCGACTCCATCCTAGTCCGGCAGGTTAACGAGTCGGCAGGATGGCGCCGTATTGTGCGACACGGGACGAGCCGTCGCCGGGCTCAGCCCAGTCCCAGAGCAGCCAGGGCCTCGGATAGATTGGTGGCCTCGACCACTTCCAGGCCCTGGATGGGCTTTCGGTCTCTTGAGCGCCGATCAGGCGGGATCAGCGCTCGGGTGAATCCCAGCCGAGCCGCCTCCTGCAGCCGGTGGTTGAGTTGCGGCACCGGCCTGACCTGCCCGGTCAGAGATATCTCGCCCATGGCACAGGTCGTGCGCAGGATGGGCCGGGACTTGGCTGCACTGGCCAGGGCGGCCACGATGGCCAGATCACATCCGGGCTCCTTGGCCAGCCCACCGGCGATGGTGGATACATACAGATCCTTTGTCAGCAGGTTGACGCGGCCGTGGCGATAGAGCACCGCAGCCAGCATGGCCAGGCGGTTGGCGTCGATCCCGTTGGTGTTGCGACGGGGAGTGGGCAGAACAGAGGAGGTGACCAGAGCCTGGATTTCGATAGGCAGGCTGCGGTGGCCGTCCAATGTAAAGGTCACGCAGGTGCCCTCCACCTCCTGTCCAGCCGTGGACAGGAAGAGCCCGGTGGGATCGCTGACCTCCTCAATGCCCTGCTCGCTCATGTCGAAGCAGCCCACCTCGTCGGTGGGGCCGAACCGATTCTTGACGGCTCTCAGCAGGCGCAGGGCGGTCTGGGGATCGCCCTCGAACTGGCAGACCACATCAACCAGATGCTCCAGGGTCCGCGGCCCGGCTATGGAGCCGTCCTTGGTTACGTGGCCTACCAAGAGGATGGGGATATCGTGCGACTTGGCCATGTCGATCAGGCTGATGGCTACCTCGCGTACCTGGGTGGAGCCTCCGGCGATGCCGTCGACCTGGCTGGAGACGATGGTCTGGGCGGAGTCCACAATGGCCAGTGCCGGCTTTTCGCGCTCAATCAGCCCCAGCACCGTGGCCAGGTCGGTAGTTGAAGCCAGCAGCAGTGAATCCTTGAGCGCATCCACTCGGCTGGCCCTCATCCGCACCTGGGCCTGGGACTCCTCGCCCGACAGGTAGAGCACCTTGCCTCTTTCGCCGCCCCGGTCGGCCACACGGCCGGCGGTCTCCAGCAGAAGGGTGGACTTGCCGATGCCTGGCTCGCCGGCCAAGAGGATGACCGACCCGGGTACGATCCCCCCGCCCAGGACTCGGTCGAACTCCTCGAATCCTGTGGGAATGCGCTTTACCTGATCCGTGCTTACACGGGTGATGGGCCGGGCCAGCCCGGTCTTCGGGGGCGCAGGTGCCGTATGGCTGCCGCCAGAGGAGGATAGACCCCCGCCTGCACCTACGACACGTGCTTCGTGAAATTCCTCGATGGTTCCCCACTGGCCGCATTCCGGGCAGCGTCCGAACCACTTGCCTCCGGTCCACCCGCACTCCGTGCACACGTATTGCGTTGTCGTCTTGGCCATACCTGCACGCTATCGGGATTCAGGGACGAGAAGCCAGGCTTTTACGCCATCTTCGCAGTGCCGACACCCTGCTCATGAGAGAATGGGGTCATGGCTGAGAATCCTTCTGCACCCCTGTCCTCTTCATCCGACTCCTCCGCGCATGCCAGGAAGCGTCGTCAACGGATCGGTCTGGTTATTGCCCTGGCGGCGGCGGTGGTCCTGGTGCTCTTATCGGCCTTCGTCTGGCCTCACTGGGCGGTGCGCAGCCAAGAGCCCGGTGCTCAGACTCCGGCCTCCGCTTCCTCCCGACCCTCGCAAGCCAGTCCCAAGGCCACGGCCGTTCCTTTGCCCGATTCGGCTTCCGAGCTGCTCAAGGCCATGCCTGATACGGTGGGCGATTTCGCCCGTGTCAAAGCGGATTCCGACAGCGAGTGGAGCACCCATACACCTATCGAGGAGTACAACCTGGTCTACTCTTCCGGCAAGTCCGGCGGGGATGTGACCCTCCACCTGGCTCAGTGGTCCAGGAGTGAAGATGCCAAGGCGCTCTATGACAGTCTGTCCACGGGCATGTCCGGCAAGGAGCTGGCCTCAGGCAAGGTTCGCAGCGGCGGCACGGTCACCGGATCCTACTTGGAAAAGGCTGACGGCGACGATGCGCACACAGCCCTGGTCATCTGGCAGAATGATACGGTGGTTTTCCGCGCCCAAGGTCAGCGGACGGCGCTGGAGGCTTTCTACAAGGCCTTCCCGCTCTGATCGTCCCGCAACCGGTGTACGATAAGCAAGTTGGACACTTCCAGGTAACTAAGGATCGGAGGCTCGGATGGGTTCTGTCATCAAGAAGCGCCGCAAGCGGATGAGCAAGAAGAAGCACCGCAAGCTGCTGCGCAAGACTCGTCACCAGCGCAAGTAGCTTTATGACTTATGGGCCTGCTAAGGCCGATGAAGCCTCCCGCACCGGATGGATGCGGGAGGCTTCATATATATCATCGCCAGTCATCGAGGCCAGTAATGCTCTCGACCTGTTTTAGCGTGCCGCCAGCTGAGAGGCTGGATGATCGCTGATCATCACTTGTTGGCGTTGGTCATGACTCGGGGGCCATTGGGATCGCCCACGATGACCGTGTCAACCATGTTGAGGAAGAGGCCGTGTTCCACGACGCCCACAGTGGTGATCAGGTCCTGAGCCAGATCCTGCGGGTGTTCAATCCGGTCCAAATGAAGATCGATGATGTGGTTGTGCTCGTCGGTCAGAACCGGATGTCCCTGGCCGTCCAGCCGCAGTACCGGGTTATAGCCGCGCTCCTTGAAGCGGTCCAGGACGTGGCGCTCGCCGAAGGGGATGACCTCTACTGGCAGGGGGAAGCGGCCGATGGTGTCGACCACCTTGGACTCGTCCACGATCCAGACGATCCTTTGAGAATTGACGGCCACGATTTTCTCCCAGAGCAGGGCTGCGCCTCCGCCCTTGATGCCGTTGAAGTCCTTGTCAACCTCGTCGGCGCCATCGATGGTGACATCGATATGGTCCGCCTGGTCGATGTCGACGATGCGAATTCCATAGCTCTCGGCCTGTTCCTTGGTCCGCCGTGAGGTAGTCACCCCGGTGAACTCCAAACCCTCTTCCTTGACGCGCCGTCCCAGTTCATCGACGAAGAACCGGACCGTCGATCCGGTGCCCAGCCCGGCGGTCATGCCGTTCTCGACCAGTTTGGCTGCCTCGATGCCGGCGGCTTTCTTCAGTCTGTCCTGCTCGGTCTTGTCCATACACGCTCCTTTATGCCCGCATGCGTTTAACCGCTGGTGTCTGCGGGTCTTGTTGGTTCAGGTTCACTCCAGTGTAGATGATGGCCCCTGACGGTTCATGAGCCGCTCAATCCTCCACTTCGATGGCGTGCAGGCGGAAAGGCGCCTCCCGTATGGTCACGTAGCCGTCAGGGTCAATGGCCGCGTCCAGATCGATGCTGCCGACGATATGCAGGTCGTGCCCCGTGAACATGCTGCTGCCGGACGGGGGCGGCGTGATGCGGATGCGGCCGCTGGCTCTCAGTCCTCGAGCGCCTGAATTTTTGGCCTCCCGTTCAACCGGGTCGGTGTCCGAAATGTTGTCGAAAGCAGATGAGACTTCGTCCTCCTGACCATCGGGTAGATCAGGGGCGGGTGTGCCATCGACTGCCTCAGGTGTCGCATCATCTTCTGCGTCCGCTGTCTGCTGGTAATCCGACGGCTCCGATCCTGTCGCTGCTGTGATTTGGCTCTCTTCGACGTCCTGTGCCTTTGGCGACCCTGGGAATGTTTCTTTCACCGACTCGGCCTGATCGGCATCCACAGCCTTGGACTCGATGGCGGTTTCGGCCAGGTCTTTCTGCTCCTCCTGGTCCAGGCCAGCCTTCTTGCGACCCAACTTGTCCAGAACTTGGGGTCCTCCGTCCAGTTCAGCCTTGACTGCGGACGGCACCTGCGTGCCCTTGGCATAGGGTGAGGCCAGCAGCGAGCGCCAGCCCTCGATGGGCAGACATCCTTCTCGGTCGCCCCTGCCTGCTGCCGTAGCGTAGCCACGGGCCAGAGTGTCCACTTTCTCGTTGAAGACGTCGCCGGCATGACCCTTGACCCAGACAAACCTGACTGATCCCGGCCGGGTCTGGATCTCCCGGTCGATGGCTTCGATCAGGGGCCTGTTTTTGACAGGCCTGCCCTGGGAGTTCTTCCAGCCTTTCTTCTTCCACCCGGGCACCCAGGTTGTGGAGCAGTTGATAGCGTACTGGGAGTCGGTTTCGATGACCAGCGGGCGCTCGCCTGGGTGGGCTCGCAGCGCCTGCAGCACGGCGCACAGTTCGCCGATCTGATTTGTGCCGTTGCTCGCGCCTCCTGCATCCGCGTCGCCGTCCTCATGATCGGCCCAGGCCCAGCCCATGGGGCCGTTGGGATTGCTCAGTGCGCTGCCATCGGTCGAGACGACCAGATTCTTGCCATTGGTCATGGCTTCCAGCCTAGACAGGGAGATAGAGAACCCCCGCGTCAGTGATGACTGATGCGGGGGAGGGAGGGCAGGCGGTCTTGTCTGCAGATCAGCCCAGGGCCTTGGCGACCACCTGGCCGGCCTCGTCCAGGACCTGGTCCAGGGCCTCAGGGGAGACGAAGGATTCGGCGTAGACCTTGTATATGTTCTCGGTGCCGGAGGGGCGGGCAGCGAACCAATTGTTCTGGGTGGTTACCTTGATGCCACCGATTTTGGCGCCATTGCCCGGGGCTTCGGTCAGCTTGGCAGTGATGGGCTCGCCAGCCAGGGTGGAGGCCGCCACATCGTCGCCGTTCAGCTGGGTGAACTTCTGCTTCTGCTCCAAGGTGGTCGGGGTGTCCACCCGCTTGTACCAGCTTTGGCCGAAGCGATCCACCTGCTCCTGGTGGAGCTGGGCCGGGTTCTTTCCGGTCTTGGCTGTAATCTCGGCAGCCAAGAGGTCCGGGATCAGCCCGTCCTTGTCCGTCGTCCAGACATGGCCGTCCCGGCGCAGAAAGCTCATCCCGGAACTCTCCTCGCCGCCGAAGGCCACTTCGCCCTTGAAGAGGGGGTCGACGAACCATTTGAAGCCCACAGGCACCTCGATCAGCCTGGCGCCGATGGAAGCGGCCACGCGGTCGATCAGCGAGGAGGACACCAGGGTCTTGCCTATGCCGGAGCCCTGGGGCCATCCGGGTCGGTTGCCCGAGAAGAGGTATTCCACGCAGACGGCGATGTAGTGATTGGGATTCATGACTCCGGTTCCTGGGCAGACGATGCCATGCCTGTCAGCATCCGGATCCGTGCCTCCGACCAGGTCATAGGAGCCCCAGGCTCCTGCATTGAGACGATCCACCAGGCCTTTCATGGCATAGGGGGAGCTGGGATCCATGCGGATCTTCCCATCGTGGTCGATGGTCATGAACCGCCAGGTCGGATCCACCTCAGGGTTGATGACACCGATGTTCAGACCGTACTTTTCATTGATCAGCGGCCAGTAATTGACCGAGGCTCCGCCCAGAGGATCAATGCCCAGGCGGACCCCCGAGGATCTGATCAGGTCGAAGTCGATGACATTGCCCAGGTCGGCCACATAATGTTCCCGGTAGTCGAAGCGCTCCACAAGGTCGGACTTGACGGCATCTTCGAAGGGTATCCGCTTGACCTGCCTATAGCTGCCCAGGAGCTCATTGGCCCGTCGCGCTATGGCGTTGGTGGTTTCGGCCGGAGCCGGACCGCCAGTGGGCGGGTCGTACTTGAACCCGCCATCGGTGGGCGGGTTGTGGGAAGGGGTGACCACAATGCCGTCAGCCAGGTCCTTGCCGGAGAAGCGCTGGGTTCCATCGGCCGCCCGGTTGTGTGTCAGGATGGCCTGGGAGACGGTGGGCGTGGGGGTGTAGTCATCGTTGGCGTCGATGCGCACCCGTACGCCGTTTGCGGTCAGGACCTCGATGGCCGTCTTCCAGGCCGGCAGGGAGAGGGCATGCGTGTCGCGGCCCAAATAGAGAGGTCCAGTGACCCCATCCTTGGTTCTCTGTTCGGCTATGGCCTGGCTGATAGCCACGATGTGGGCCTCGTTGAAGGAGGTAGTCAGAGCGGAGCCACGATGTCCGGAGGTGCCGAAGGACACCCGCTGGGAGGGAGTTGAAGGGTCGGGGATGAGATCGTAGTACTTGCCGATCAGATCGTCGACGTTGATCAGATCTTCTGGGCTGGCGGGCCTGCCCGCGTTCTGTGCTGTCATGGCTCCCATCATGCCACCCCGGCATGAGAAAGATGACAGGCGAGGGGGGGGGGAGGCGGTCGTCCGGTTTCAGTCTGATCGGGGCACGCGAACATTCAGGGCCCGGTGCTCCACGCTGATCGCCAGATGGCGGGTCTCGCCCAGAATGTCGCCGTCCACCTGGGCCAGGGCGGGCTTCTCCAGGCGGATCTCCGCCTTGGATCCCTGCAGCTGAACGATGGTGGAGTTGGTCGACAAAGGGCTCTGGCTGGCCTTGCGGGTGATGGTCTGATGCATTACATCACCAAAGAGGTTGGCCCACCCGATCAGGCCTGCTGAGGTGTCGATGATCTCGAAGTCCAGGATGCCGTCTTTGTAGGAGGCGTCGGGCATCAGGGAGAATCCTGGGATCTCCCCGCAGTTGCCGGCCATGAAGGTGCGGAAGGTCACTGAGGTGTTGGTCTGTGTGACCTGATCGGGTCGGGTGATGGTGATGTCGGCCGTGTATTTGGGCGCGAACAAATGTTTGGCGCCGCTGATGAAGTAGGCCAGCCAGCTGACTGTCTTCTTCAGATTGGGATCGGTGTCGTCGATCATCAGGGCGTCGAAGCCGATGCCGGCGATGATCAGGAAGGCATGGCCGCGCCGACGCTCCTGATCCTTCTCGTCCAGCAGGGCCATGCGGCCTACGTCGACCTGAGTGGATCCGTGCGAGGTAGCCACGGCCAGGGCGGCGTCCAGATCGCCCACAGGTATGCCCATGTTACGTGCGAAGAGGTTGCCGGTCCCAATGGGGATGATGCCCATGACATGGTCGCTGGATGCCATGGCGCTGGCCACTGTGCGCACGGTTCCGTCCCCGCCCACGGCTACGACTACGTTGACTCCACGGTCCAATGCCATGCGGGCGCAAGCTCTCCCGTCCCTATCCAGCCGGGTTTCGATGAAGCTGAATTCGCGGATGCCCTTGTCGTGGCAGTATTGCTGGATGCGCTCGCGGGCAGCGGCGGCCTGAGGTTTGGAGGGGTTGATGACGAAAGCATAGCTGAGTTGGTCGTCGTCCCGAGCCAGGATCTGCATGGCGAACCTATGCCGCCTTTGGGCACGGACAATCAGCACCACCGCCGTGACGACAATGGCCGCCACCGCCAGGATGCCGAGGATGACGACCGCTGGAATTGGCATGCCTCCATTGTGCGCGCGGTGCCGACCCGATTTTCCTGGGTGTGTCCGACGTGAACGAACCCTCTACAGCAATCACGCTGACAGTATGAGCTGATTGAGTTAGGGAAACCGCAACGTTATGATGTCATTCGGTCCATGTGGTCCCTTCGGTCTGGAGCTGCAACGGCTTCGCGCGCTGGAAGCCTGGGAAAGCCCGGGGGTATGGGAAGAGGAGGCAGGCATGGATAAGTACAAGAGCGTGTTCGACATCATAGGTCCCATCATGATTGGACCCTCCAGCTCGCATACGGCTGGGGCAGTGGCCATTGGCAGGGTTGGCCACATCCTTGCCGGGGGTGTTCCAAGCCGTGCTGATATTCATTATTATGATTCCTTCGCTCGCACGCACAGCGGCCACGGTACCGACTATGCCATCATCAGCGGCCTTCTAGGTTTTGCCCCGGATGACCCTCGGGTGCCTGATGCTATCGGCATCGCCCGCAGGCAGGGCATGGATCTGACCTTCCACGAGGAGGATGAGCCCAGCCCCATCGACCATCCGAACACCGCCGTCCTGGATTTGCAGGGCCCAGCCGGTCGAGTGATCTATGCGGCTTGTTCCATCGGGGGCGGGACCATTGAGGTGCGACGCATCAACTTGGATGGATGTCTGATCACTCCTCCAGGGCTTCTGCCCATCCTGCTGGTGGAATCGGATGAATCCGAAAACGTCGCCGGTCGGCGATTGGAGCGCATACGTGATCTGCTTCGCGAAGAGGGCGTGACCAAGGAGACCAGATACGAGCCTGAAGGTCCGGCCGGCATGGCGGTCTACGAGTTCGATTTGGACAACCCGCTGTCTACTCAGCGGCAGAAGCAGATCGCGGGTCACTCGTCCCGCATGATTTATATCGACTAGGAGGCATGGCGCATGTTCGCTTCGATCGCTGAACTCGTGAGTATGGCCGAAGAGCGCGGCTCGTCGATATCTGAAGTGGCCATCGACGAGGAGGCGCGGAGTTCCCGCCGGACTCGTGAGCAGATCTGGGCGAGAATGGCCAAGAACCTTCAGGTCATGCAGGCTGCCGTGGCCAAGGGGTCCCAGGGAGATGGCGTGTTTTCCAAGACCGGGCTGAGCGGTGGCCAGGCGGCTCAGTTGGCGCATTACCGGAAGACAGGAACCAGCCTGAGCGGCGATGCCATGTTGCAGGCCGTTGAGGCCGCCATGGCTACCAATGAGGTGAACGCGGCCATGGGCATCATCTGCGCGACGCCTACAGCCGGCTCCTCGGGAACTCTGCCCGGAGTGCTGACCGTGCTCAAGAACCGACTGGGACTGGATGACGATGGGCTGATCCGTTGCCTGTTCACGGCAGGCGCTTTCGGGCTGGTTACAGCCAACAAGGCGATGATCTCCGGAGCTACAGGAGGCTGTCAGGCGGAAGTGGGCAGCGCATCCGGCATGGCTGCTGCTGCAGCGGTTGAAGGTGCAGGAGGCGATCCTGATGCCAGTGCCCAGGCCTTCGCCATAGCCATGAGCAATCTGCTAGGACTTGTCTGCGATCCTGTGGCCGGCCTGGTGGAGGTCCCTTGCGTAAACCGCAACGCCATCGGTACTGCCAACGCTTTGATTGCTGCTGATATCGCTTTGTCAGGTGGCGTCAGCAGGATTCCGCCGGATGAGGTCATCGCAGCCATGAGATCCATAGGCGAAAGCATGCCCTCAGCACTGAGGGAGACCGGCATCGGCGGACTTGCAGGCACTCCCGCCGGCAAGCGGTTCCGCAAGACGGTATTCGGCAAATGATGCCTGGCAGACGCATATAAGGGACGGATGGTTCCTGGTCGCCTTCCATCGCGGCTGCTCTTCCTGGCTGGTCGGGGCAGTGGCTGCGCTGGTTGCGGCAGAGGCCATAACGCTCGGAAAGAGGTATGCGAGGCCGGTTTCCGTGTCTCCTGAAAGTCATACAATTCAAATATGTTAGATATCAGGTTCATTCAGGAGCATCCGGATGTTGTCCGTGAATCACAGCGCAAACGCGGCGAATCGGTGGAACTCGTCGACGAGGTGCTGAAGGCGGACAGCGAGCGCAGGGCTGCGCTCCAGGATTACGAGAGCTGCAGGGCTGAGCAGAAGTCGCTCGGCAAGCGCATGGGCTCGGCGTCTCCTGATGAGAAAGCCGACCTTCTGGCCCGGACCAAGGACCTGTCCGAGAAGGTGAACGCCTGCAAGTCAGCCTCCGACGAGGCCAACGCCAGGTACACCGATTTGATGTGGAAGTTCAGCAACGTAGTGGAGCCCGAAGCGCCCGAGGGCGGCGAGGACGATTACGTGGTGGTCAAGAAGGTCGGCACTCCGCGTGACTTCGCCAAGGAGGGTTTCGAACCCAAGAACCACTTGGACCTGGGCGTGGGCGTGGCTGGCATCGACATGCGCAGGGGCGTCAAGATTTCCGGTTCCCGCTTCTACTTCCTGCGTGGGGAAGTGGCCCGGCTGGAAATCGCCATGCTGACCATGGCCGTGGACCAGGCCATGGAGCATGGATTCATTCCTACCATTACACCCACCTTGGTCCGGCCCGAGGTCATGGCTGGCACCGGCTTCCTGAACGCTCATGCCGACGAGATCTATCGTCTGCGTGAGCCCGACGACCAGTATCTGGTGGGCACCTCCGAGGTCCCTCTGGCCGGCATGCACGAGGACGAGATTCTGGACCTGAGCCAAGGTCCGCTGCGCTACTGCGGCTGGTCCAGCTGCTACCGGCGCGAGGCTGGCTCCGCCGGCAAGGACACCATGGGCATTATCCGCGTCCACCAGTTCGACAAGGTGGAGATGTTCGTCTACTGCAAGCAGGAAGACTCCCGCGACCAGCACAAGCAGCTGCTGGCCATGGAGCAGGAGATGCTGGCCAAGGTGGACGTGCCTTACAGGATCATCGACACCGCTGCAGGAGACTTGGGGTCCTCGGCAGCGCGCAAGTTCGACTGCGAGGCCTGGGTGCCCACCCAGGGTCGCTACCGCGAGCTGACGTCAACCTCCAACTGCACCGAGTACCAGGCCCGCCGCCTCAATGAGCGCGAACGGCTGGATGACGGCTCTACCCGTCCTGTCAGCACCCTGAATGGTACCCTGGCCACCACTCGCTGGCTGGTCGCCATCCTGGAAAACCATCAGAACGCCGACGGATCCATCGTCATCCCCGAGGCCATGCGCTCCTATGTAGGCGGCAAGGAGGTCATCGAGCCTAAGACCTGGGAGGCCTGAGCCTTCTCTGATAGGCTTGGCCGACATTCCGCTGGTGGTTGGACGAGCCTTGATGTCGTATGATGAGTGGCGTGCCTGTTCGGCACGTCTTATGGACAGGTGTCTGAGCGGCCGAAAGAGACGGTCTTGAAAACCGTTGTGGCGCAAGCCACCGCGGGTTCGAATCCCGCCCTGTCCGCCTGATTGGTGCCCCGGAGCTGTATCCGGGGCATTCTTGTATTGGCTGAATCTTAATGCTCTCGGCCCTAAGGTCAGCGGTTGCACAGCGGGTTGGGCTGAAACTTCGTGCCTACAATGATGCATGGTAGCCATGCTTAATCACGCGAGCCGACCCTTGGGTGCCGACTCTGCAAGGGAAAGGTCGGGTCGTGGATCAATTCATCGCCATTGTCTCTCTGATCGGGGATTGGTTGCTTTTCACATTTCCACTCTTCCAAGGGCTTATGGAACTGCAGGAATATCAGGAGCTCCTGGACGACTTTGATCAGCTCAGCAAGAATTGGGATGAGGTCTCGCCCTGGTGGTGGCTGGCCCCCATCGTCAAGATCCACTTGGAGCGCAAACGCGGGCATGAAATCCTTCGTCAGGCTACGAGAACCAGGTCCGAGCGCCGACGGGCGCTAAGCTTTCTTGACCAGGCGACTGCCTGGTACTTCGTGTCAGTTGCAGGTTGGCTGAAGATGATCTCATCCTCTTATGAACTGCTTGAGACATATGATGCCGCGGAGAATATATGGATGCTGGTTCTCCTTGTCTTCCTGCTGACCTCCGGCGGCCTCTTCAATGCTTACTATCGCATAGACAGGAAGAGGATAGGCCAGAAGGAGGAGGAGCTGAAGCCCGACTCGGAAGTGGCCAACGACTGAAAAGGCGCCCATGAGTTTCAGGAATGGCGGTACTGAATCGGTAGTCAGAGCAGCCCTTGGCGCTCCGGACGATAGGGATAAAAGATCAATTGACACGGGGAACCGGGTTGCCCCCATGGCTGTGCGAGAGCTTCTGGACGGAGTAGGAGCGAACTGGCGCGTCGTTCAGCATCCGCCTTTGGACACCATCGACCAGGGCTTGGAACTGGGCATTGCCGACATTCTGGGGCTGCCTGTTGAAAACCTGTCCAAATTCCTGGTGCTGGAGGATGCTGGAGGCTTGCTGATACTCCTGGTGGCCAAGGGCATAACGCGTCCTGATCTGCGCCAGGTGCGAGCACTGGTCGGATGCCGGAGGCTGCACATGGCTTCGGCTGCCACCCTGCGTGACTGTCTGGATACAGTGCCGGGCCGGGTCTCGCTGCTGGATCTTGTGGATCATCACGGCCAGGTGGACACTGTCGTCCTGGATGGCAGCCTGACGGCAACTGATGAACAGACGGCTCTGCCATTGGGCGCTGATGACGTGTCAGTCTGCCTGCCTGGTTCCTGTCTGCCGGATCTTGCCCGCAAGCTGGTATCCCAGGTGTTCATATTGCCAGAGAGGTGGAATCGCCTATTCAGTCATTGCTTCTGGTCTCTGCCCTGAGGGATGCTGGAACCGTTGTTTGAGCAGGAGAGAAGGAGCAGGCCGGTGAGGCTGAATCTGTCTTGGAGACGACCATCGGCAGATAAGACGGATCAAGCCGGCTCTGCCGACCCGATGCAGGCGATCAGACCGGGTCGAGCAAGCCGGTGGCTTGTGGCACTCAGGGCTGCTTGTTGCGGACTGTTGGTGGGAGTGCTGGTAGTGCTCTACCGGCAGGGCATCGGCTATGCCACCAGGTTCGCTCGATGGGTCTATGCGCAGATGCATGACCAGCCACTGATGATTCTTCCTTGGCTGCTGGCCGCCCTGCTGGTAGGTCTGGTTCTGGCCTGGATGGTCAGGCGGGTTCCCATGGCTTCGGGCTCCGGTATTCCGCAGGTGGAGGGAGTGGTCATCCGCGGCATGCGCATGCCTGCTCTGCCTGTGCTGGGTGTGCGATTCCTGGGTGGTCTGGCCTGCGGCATGTTCGGGCTTTCTCTGGGGCGGGAGGGTCCCTCGGTGCAGATCGGCGCGGCCGGTTCCCAGCTGGTTTCCCGTGGACTGCGCCGAGACCATGTGGAGGAGACCTGCCTGGTGACCTCCGGCGCTGCTGCCGGTCTGTCTGCGGCATTCAATGCGCCGCTTTCGGGGATGGTCTTCGCTCTGGAGGAGATTCACAGGTCTTTTTCTCCCATGATCCTCCTTTCGGCGGCCATGGCCTGTCTGAGCGCCGATTTCATCGCCAAGAACCGCTTCGGTCTGCGTCCTGTCCTGGACTTCACTGCTATGCCACAGCTGACCATCGCCCAGTATCTGCTGATGATCCCCCTTGGGCTGGTGGCCGGCCTTGTGGGAGCTGCCATGAACCGCCTGCTGCTGGGTGCGCAGAGTCTTTACGGTCACCTGCCCTCGAAGCTGGGATCAGTGATCTCTCTCTTCCTCGCCCTGCCGGTCGGATTGTTGCTGCCTGCCGTCCTGGGTGGCGGCGAGGACCTGATCGGCAGGGCGGAAGGCGTTCGCGAGCTGGCCTGGTCGGGGGCCGTCAACCTGTTGATTCTGCTTCTGGTCAAGATGCTCTTCACGGCTAGTTCCTTCGGCAGCGGCGCACCCGGTGGCATCTTCATGCCCATCCTGGCAGTTGGCACGCTGACTGGGTCCCTGTGCGGTATGGGCGCAGCCGCCCTGGGAATGCCCGTCCGGATTATTCCGGTCTGCGCGGTCTGCGCCATGGCAGGCACCCTGACGGCTTCGGTCAAGGCTCCCATAACCTCCATCCTGCTGACGGTGGAGATGTCTGGATCCCTGGTTCATATGCTCCCCGTGGCTCTATGTGCCTTCACTGCCCTGATGGTGTCCGATTTGCTGGGTGTCGAACCTGTTTACGAGGCTCTGCTGGAGCGTTATCGACGCGGACATGCTCCCGACGCACAGGTTCCTGACAGGGTCACTGTGGAGTTTCCCGTAGAGCATGGCAGTCCGGCGGCTGGTCGTCTGTTGGGGCAGGTCCCTTGGCCGCATGGATGCGCCGTAATCGGTCTTCGTCGGGGCGAGCATAGGTTGATTCCTGCTGGCGATCTGCGGCTGCTCGCCGGAGACGGTGTCATCCTGCTCTGTCCGGGTGATCGTCTGGATCAGGCCCGCCAGGTCATGGAAGGCCTCTGCCGCTGATTGGCGTTCTCTAAAGAATGGTCAGGCACTGCCCACAGACCGCCACAGCCTGGGTGTTGTCGATGGCCACCATGGGCCTGTCGTCGCCGTAGCGGTTCAGAATTTTTCTGGTCACCTCGGTGAAGGGCTCGGAATCAAGGTGGGGCAGGAGGCGGAAGTCCACCAGGGCCAGCCCGGCGGTTGAGTCCAGATCCGGGGCGGCCGAGCGCGGATCCATGGCATCCAGGAAGCCGATATCGGGACCGGTTACCACAGCGCCTGCTGATTCACCGATATAGGGTTTGCCTTGATCCACCTGTTGCCTGATCAGATCAGCAGCACCTGAGCGACGCAGCTCCTGCAGCAGGAAGAAGGTGTTGCCGCCGGACAGATAGATCAGGTCGTCCTCCTGCAGGCTCTGGCGTATGGTTTCCGGATCGGCGGTCGAGACTTCCAGGTTGTCGATCCGGCAGCCCATGTCGGTGAAAGCCTGACGAGCCTCCTGGACATAACTATCTGAACGTTGTGGAAGGCTGGCTGTGGGTATGAAGGCCACCGTATGATTCTTGGGCGAGCCCTCAAGGAAAGCGGGCAGCTTGCCTGCGGTAGCGGAGAATGAGGATGTGAGCAGCAGCCGACGCATAACGGCTCCTTTCGTGCCAGGCGGGACTTCCCCCTGGGCAGGTCGCAAAATGTAAAATTCGACCATTGCTGACTTCAATATATCCAAGCCGCGGCCTTCACCTAGTGATTGACCACGTGCCGACTGGATTCTGCCGTAGGCCTGTAGGTCCAGATGTTTATTCTGGGGGCATGGCAAGGCAGCATCAGGAGTTCCAGCAGGGATTAAGCCAAGGCGTATCGGGCGACCTGCCAGGTGAAGAGCTGTTCAGCGAGGACCGTCCCGATCCAGTGGCCCCAGGCGGTAGCATTCTCTTCGCTCTGCCTGGGATCCTAGTGGACTGGGACCTGCGCCGAGCCCTGATCGGGCAGTACCCTGACGGGGTGGTCGATATGGTGCTGGATCCGGATGACCCTTGGGGCTTCGCCTGTGTCAGCAAACAGATCAATCTGGGCGTGGATCCGCAGCAGGCGTTGGCCGATTATGAAACAACTCACGGGCCTGCGGTCGCTTGGGTGGTTCGCGTCTGTCTGGAAAACTACACCTTAGCAGTAAAGGGCCTGCTCCCTGGAGCATCGGATCTGCTGAAGAATCTGCGGCGAGCTGGCCTGACCCTTTGGGGCTTGGCGGCAACGACCAGTCAGCTGACCGAAGCGGCGTCAGAGGCCCTTTTGCCCCTCTCTGCTCTGAAAGGTGCGCTGATCTCATCCCAGGAGCATCTGGATCTTTCCGATCCGCTCTTCTATCGTCTGGCTCTGCGTCGTTTCGCCATCAGCCCTAGGCATACGATCTTCGTTGATATGGACTCTGAGCATGTGGCTATGGCAGACAGACTAGGTATGGAGGGGATTGTTGCCCGTGACATCAGCAGTCTGCGTCAGCTTCTTCGTCAGCGCGGCATCGCCTGTTGAGCGGACTCTCAGACGATGCGGCGGTCGGCAGCCCAGCGGGTCAGTTCGGTTCGGTTGGATAGCTGGAGCTTACGCAGGACGTTGGAGACGTGGGTCTCAACCGTCTTGATGG
The DNA here is from genome assembly GCF_052606245.1 of Bifidobacterium sp. ESL0819. Lineage (NCBI taxonomy): Bacteria > Bacillati > Actinomycetota > Actinomycetes > Bifidobacteriales > Bifidobacteriaceae > Bifidobacterium > Bifidobacterium sp. ESL0819. Next base: position 130,528 of record NZ_CP199587.1, on the reverse strand, counting down.
AGATGAACAGCTCGGAGGCTACCTCGCGGTAGGTGTAGCCGCGGGCGATCAGGCGCATGACCTCCTGCTCGCGCGCGGAGAGCCGATCCAGTTCGTCGTTTTCTGCCAGACCGGCATCCGCTGCCTCGTCCTCCTGGAAGGCGGAGAGCACGAATCCTGCCAGCTTGGGGGAGAAGACTGCGTACCCCTCGTGAACCTGGCGGATTGAGGAGACCAGGTCCTTGGCGGAGATGGTCTTGGTGACGTAACCGCGGGCTCCGGCGCGGATGACCGAACCCACATCCCTGGGCGAGTCGGATACGGAAAGAGCCAGAAAGACCGACCTGGGGGATAAGGGATGGGAGCGGCTGAGAATTTCTGCGCCTCCCCCGCCTTGGCCGCCGGGCACGTGCACATCCAGCAGGACCACATCGGGACGGGTCTGCCTGACCATGAGAATGGATGACTCCACGTCTGCCGCTTGTCCCACGACGTGGAAATGCGGCTGCAGGGTGGTGATGACGCCGGTGCGGAACATCTCATGGTCGTCGACGACGGCCACGCGAATGATTGCAGACCCACTGTCACGGGATTCAGGGGCATCCTTGGCTTGATGGGGCTCTTTTGCAGTCGTGGTCATGGGCGTTGTTCAGCCCGCCTTTCCCGACGTGGGGTCCTCAGGTGTGGCTGGGATCGGACCGGCATGCGTCTGTGAATGAATGGTTCATCATGCATCCTATCATTGCTGAGCCTTGGTCCCTTTTTCAGCCTGATCAACCTTGCCCTCCTTGTGTTGGCTGGCCTCGGACAGCGGCATGTGCATCCTGACTTCGGTGCCCCAGCCAGGGCGGGAGACGATCTCGACCCTGCCGCCACGCCGCTGAATCCGGCCCATGATGGACTCGCGGATTCCCAGGCGATCAGCTGGAATTGCATTCATATCGAAGCCCGAACCGTGGTCGCGCACATAGACTTCAACCTGATTCCTGCGGGCCTCGCAATATACGGATATGGGTTCACCACCGTGGGTTACGGCATTGACCAGGGCCTGCCGGGCCGCGTTGAGCAGGGCATCAGTTTGGGCGCAGGGCATGGCGTCGCCCACGGTGACCACCTCGATCGGCTTGCCGGATTCGTCCTCCACCTGTGCGGCTATCTGGCTCAGTCCGGTGCTGACGGATCGGTCTGAGGGCGTGCGTTCCTGGTAGAGCCAGTTGCGCAGATCGCGCTCCTGGGATCGGGCCAGAGAGAAGACGGTATGCGAATCGTCGGCATGCAACTGGATCAGGGCCAGGGTCTGCAGGACGCCATCGTGCAGATGGGCCGCCATATCGGCCCGCTCTTCCTCGCGTTCCTTCATGGCTCGTTCATCGCCCAGCTGGCTGAGGATCGAGCCTACCCAGGGCACGACCACTGCGGTCACGCCCACAAGAAGCAGGCCGGCCAGGACTATCAGGGTCAGGGCCCAATGCAATTCCTGGGTGGAGAGCAGGAAGATCACCGCAGCAGACAGGATCAGGGCCAGGCTGCCTATCAGGGTCGGCAGGTGATAGCCGGTTCCTTGGTTTTCCGGCCTCAGCCAGGCCAGAACCAGTCCTGCGCAGAAAAGCAGACAGGGGACGACAAAGGCGGGACGCATACCGCTGTTGAGCAGAAAGACCGCAGTCAGCAGGAGGATGATGCCCAGGCCAGCCAGCAGTCTGGTTATCCGCCCAGGACTGATGCCGTGGCCCTCCTTCTGATCTGGCTGTTCAATAAGGATGCTGGGCGCCAGCGGAGCTGACTTCGGGTCATTCGGTTGGACTGCCTGGGTGGGATCGCCCTGGGGGAGCGTCAACCAAAGAAAGCAGTAGATCACGCAGGTGATCATTTTGGGAGCCATAAGCACCATGACCAGGCGTATCCAGAAGACGGGAATGCCCAGGTGCAGGCTGACGCCCTTGCAGACTCCGCACAGGATCCTGCCCTTGTGCGGCCTCATCAGGGGCATTCGCGCAGGGTGCAGAGGAGGTGGTTCCTTCAGCATTTGCTGTTCCTGCATGGGTGCGTTCATGTTTCCATTATCGTTTTTGGAAGGTGCCGACAAGGCAATAAGCGGAAGAAATCAGGGTCGAATCAGGGTGTTCCCCCATAAGATTTACGCTCGTAGGGTGTTGTAATGAAGATATGAGCAGCGATATGAACGGCAATGGCCCTGATAACGGCTGGCAGCGGAAGTCCGACAAGTTCTTCCGCGCCTGCAGGGAGTCCTACCTGATCCGCGACCAAGGATGGATCGGAGGCGTCTGCGTAGCCTTGGCCCGTCGGCTGGGCTGGAGCGTGACCCTGGTCAGAGCGCTGATGATTTTGGCGGTCTTTCTCTTCGGCACCGGTGCCGCCTTCTACGGTTTTGCCTGGTTCGTTTTGCCGGACCGGCGTGGAGTCATTATCGCCCAGGAGCTGATTCACGGGATTTGGCACGCTTCCATGGTGGGCATCATCATTTACTGGTTGCTGGCCATCCTGATTCCTGGAGTCGGAATCTTTTCACTGGCCTTCGGTGCCCTGATCCTGTATCTCTTCATCCGGTGGAGTCGCAATAAGGCCCTGGAGTACCAAAGAGGGTACTGGGCTGGGCCGGATGCAGGCAGGCCGGTTTCGGGCGATCCTTGGGTGATGGGACCTCAGTATTCGGAACGGCCGAGTGGCGCAGATTCGCAATGGCGTCCGAATCAGCCTGGGTACCCAAGTTTTTCGGGGTATGAGGGGTACCAGGATTACACAGGGACACGAAGCAATACGCAGACAGACAGCAATGCGAGCACAGAGGGATACAAGGACCAGCCAGGGCATTCCGATTCGTATGGAACTTTGGAGCAACAGGGGGAGGTAACCTCTCTCGGGCCCATCGCTAAGACAGAGTATTCGGCAAACGCCGGCAGCGATTCGAATAATATGCAGGATGGGGGCAATCCCATCGCTGGTGCAGCTCCCGGAGGCTGGACGGAGGCAGAATGCCCTGCAGAACCTGCTGGGAGCATGAATCAGTCGTATGGATTCAGTGCCTGGCCGGGCTATGGCACAGCCAGATCATTCTCGACAGTGCCGGGAATAGCCCGCAAGGCTCCGTCGGTTCCGCCCCGGCTGCGACGTCGCCCCGCCGGACCTGTGCTGGTCAGTCTTCTGTCAGGACTGATCCTGGTCTCCGGAGCAGGGGTCTGGTGGATGGCCACGAACCCCTATCGCGGATTGAATGCGGCCTTGACCTATGCTCTGGTCTGGGCTGGAGGCGTCACGCTGATACTTGGCGTGGTCATACTGATCCTGGGCTTGATGGGCCGCAGGTCAGGAGGATTGACCCCCATTGCCTTGATGGCCTGTCTGGCTGTCCTGATTCTGGCTGCCGGTTCGGCCATACCAGGCATTGAGCAAACCCAGAACCGCAGGATCTTGGCCGACTACTCCACAGTTCAAGTTAACGGCAACAACTATGGGCGCTTGTTGGGGGCGAACAGTGCAGACATGAGGCGTTACCGCCGCGGCACCGCGCTGGTTGGAGATCCGCAGGATCGGGGAAGTGCCGTCATTGACCTGACTGGTTATGAGCAGGAACACGGCACCCATCGCGTTCAGATTATGGATGATGCGGTGAGCACAGTCTCAGGCTGCCCGACGGGCACCGTCCGCCTGGCTGTGGCCTATGCTGACGTTCGCCTGCTCATTCCCAAGGGATGCAGTTTGTCCTATAGGGAACACACCGACCTCTACAGGGTCTTGGGATCGGGCGCGGCTGACTGGATAACCGAGACGGAACAGGGAAACCGGATGTGGTGGGGCAATACGTCGTCATCAGCTGAACGACGCAATTGGGAGGAAGCCCTGCGAGCGTCCAAGGAGGATCAGTGGCATATGCCCGACGATCCCGAATTGATCGTCGAAGCCAATCTCATGGCCGGTGCACGGGTCACCGTGCAAGCCCAGGGGAGTGCCACCCAGCCGAAGCGGGCGCAGCTCTACAGCGGCTTGATCAATGAATATTGGGATTATAGCTACAATCCATGGCAGTTTGGGGAGGATCAGGAAGATGACTGATATGCAGCAACCAGAAGGAGGCCAGCCGCTGGATCGCCAGGAGCGCACCACCAAGGTCATGCCGGTCGGATCCGCTCCATCGGAGGCGCGTGAATCACAGGCACCCCCGATATACCAGGTTCGGATGCAGCCGCCGGAGCCGGTCCGTCCTAGCGGCCCCAGCCTGCCTACTATCATTTTTGGCGCCCTGGTTGGACTTTTGGCTCTGACCATGTTGGCTCTTGGCTTGGTCTTCCTGCGTTACGGTACGGATCTGACCATAGTCATACCCTGGCAGCGGATTATTCCATTGATTTTTGCCGGCCTGGGCGTGGTGCTGATTGGCGCGTCTGTAGTAGCCTGGCTGGCATCAGCAAGGCGCATCCGATCTGTCTCAAAAGACCAGGATATTCCAGAAGATCAGGCTGCCAAGGATGGCCAGAGACCCCAGCAGGGTCAGGGTCAGGGTCAGCCAGTGGCCAGCCCCGGCAACAGCTGGCTTGCCGTCAGATCGGCTGAAGATAGAGGTCAGGGTGCTCGCCAAGAGCAGGATGAGCACCAGACACAGGACGGACAACATGGACCAGCATGATGCCATCATCGAGGACAGATTCATAAGGCCAAGCGCCCGGTGGACCACAGTGAAGGCATAGGCCAGCAGGGCAGCCATAAGTCCTGCGGCTAGCAGGCCTAGCGACCAGAGCCGTCCGGTCAGGCCTTTGCTGAAACCTGACTGTCGGTGGTCATTGCCTCGAGTCCTCCGATGCGAGCTCAAGGCTCCAATCAGGGCAGATAGAAGGGCGGCAGCCAGCAGAATGGGGCCACTGGCCATCAGGGTCAACAGGGCGGTCAGTGAAGGTATCAACCCGGTATTCGTGTGCTCGGGCACTTGATTGAGCTGGTGGGGCTGGCTGCCGGCAATCATAGGGGTTGACCATTGATCGGCTTTGGTGTCCAGCGCTACGGCGTTGATCCAGTCTTCCAAATTATGCGTATACCGGGGTTCCAGGGGCAACCCGGCCTTGGCCAGCCGACTGCCGGTGCGGATCTGATGGTTGGTGGGGTAGTAGCGCAGGGTCACGTTGTCGTTGCCGATTGCATGAGTTCTGCGGATGATCTCGCGCGCACCCTGCTCGACTGGCATGGAGACATCCATGGTGCCGAAGTTGATCATGACCGGTATCCGCAGCTGATCCAGATAGGGCAGGGAGGGAAAGTCGGCGTACTCCAGGCCCAGCATGGACAGGTCCATGCCCATGAGCCGTGGTATCACGTTGCGGATTCCCCTAGGTGCGCCGATCAGATCCAAGTAGCTGGTGGCCGCCATGGCCATCTGCCGTCGTCCCGGGTAGACCGGAGGCGACGTCAGAACGGAGAAGGCGATGCTGGGGTCCTTGGCGGTCATGATGGTCGATATCCAGGTGCCCTCGGACTCGGCGTACAGACCCACTTTGGTTGGATCCACACCCGGCCAGGAACGCAGACGATCAAGGGATCGTCCATAGTCGGCAGCCATGGCCTGATAGTCGCGGTGGAAGGTGGTGTAAGTGTCCAAACGCTTGTCAGGCACCAGGGTGGTGATGCCTGCCGAGGCCATAGCTGAAGCCAGATCGCCGTATACCTCTGCGGATTTGCCTGTTCCGGCGCCATGAATGAACAGGCAGGCTGGGCCAGTGCCCTTTCGGTCGCTTGGCTCTCTGACAATGGCCTGGATGCGAACTCCGCCATCCAGAGTGATGCTGATTTTCTGTTCCCTGACCGGGTGAGTGCCCTCAGAGGTGGTGGTTCCCAGACTCGTGGCGATGGCAGTGGACCGGGTCGAAACCTGCAGATGGTCGCGGTAGGGTTCCACCTGCCAGTCCGGCGTCATGGCCTGGCCCAAAAAGAGCATCACCAGAAGGATGACCACAAAGGAGGAGGCGGTGAGACCCGCCCGTTTCAGCTTTTGCACCCGTCAACTCTACCCGACCGCTCGACTGGTTGCAGAGATCGACCTCATGATTGTGGTTCAGGTGGTCGGTCCTGGGCCTGCTCGGCTTCGTCCAGGGTCTCAAAGCCATTCATCTGCACCGTGGCCAGGATGGTTTCCTCGGTAAGGTTGCCGCCCCGAGCCGCGATCTGGTCCACCATGAACTGGTAAAGATCCAGAGTCCTGGCCGAATAGGTGCCAAGTTCGCCACGCAGATAGGTCTCAAAGGAGGTAGCCTCCGGCGTGTCCTCGCTGGTGCGCAGGAGCCGCATCTCCTGACCTAAACGGGGGTAGCGCTCGCGGAAGTCCTTGGCCCAGGCCACCTGCCGGTCGATGATGCGTTCCTGCTGCTCTTGTCGATCCAGGCCCAGCTTGGGCAGGTATGGGGCGATCTTGCTGTGGTACTGGTCCGGCGCCGTGGACTCCATCATGCGCCCGTACTTCTCGGTCAACAGGTTGCGTCCCTCATTGTCGGCCTGATCCAGGTCATTCGCATAACTGGTCAACAGGGGATGCGGCCAGGTCAGAAACTGGCTCAGGCGCATCTGGTGAAACATGGGCCAGTTGCCCTGACAGTTGGCTGGGCCGCCCTCGTTGTTGACCTGCTGAAACTGCTTCCATTCGTGGCGGACGATCCGCTCGCGCAGGGATTCCTCATCCTGACATTGCTCGTCGTTTGCCATCTTTGGCTCCTTTCAGATGCTGTGAAGCACCGGGTCGTTGCTGGAGATGTGGGCCTCGACATAGGGGCGCTGCCACTCCAGGAAGGTTTCGGGGCTGTTGGTCAATCCCTCCGCCTGCAGCTCTTCTACGATTCTTGCGCAGATTGACTCTACAAGTTTGGTGATGCGTTCGGCAGCCGGTCGGGCTCCCTTGCCGCCTTCGCCAAAGCCCTGCCCCCCGTAGCAGGCAGCCGAGGCCAGGCGCAGGATGTTCTCCAGCTGTTCGGTCAGGTCGGACAGTCTGGTGGCCATTCGTCCGCTCAGCCGCCGCAGGGCCGCGAACGTCCACTTGTAGTAGGGCAGATAACCGACCGTCAAAGGATTGTTGAGCAGAAAGATCAGAGAGGCGCAGGCTTTGATGAATTCATTGATTGACAGCATTGCCGCAGCCCCATCGCCCCGCTGCAGGCTCCGCGGCAGATTGTACTGGCCTGCCTGGGCGATCATGCCCAAGCGACGGGAGATCAGACAGAAGCGCACATCGTCGGGCATGGCCTTGAACCCTTGCCGGGTGGCCAGCATCCGTCCCAGCGGATCTGCGAAAATCTTGCCATTGGTGGCCGCCGCCAGCGTGGCTTCGTCCAGGAGCAGCCACTCATGGGGGTGATCTTCCGGGGGCGCCTGCCGGTAGCCGGTCAGGGTTTCGAAGAAGGCGCCGATCTCGAAGACGCCCACACGTCGGTTAGCCCCCTTGGCTCTGACGCTGTCGGTTCGTGACCCGAACCCCATGAATTCGGCGGGAAGGGCCTCATAGTCCTTCTGCAGCTGGTCGCCGATGGCCTGGTAATCCTCGCTGGTCAACCATAGGCAGAAGCCGGGGCCGAAGTCGTGATCCCGGGAGATGGCGTCGTCAAAGCCGTAGCAATCCGAGCCATGGCCCATCAATCCCGCGGCGATCCGACCGCGATACTGCGGATAACGTTCTTCAAGCATGGGGCGGCCCACCTGCTCCCAGTAAGCCTTGGCCAGGTCCAGTCCTTGAATATCCGGATGGGAATCAAGCGGATCATTGTCACTGTTGTGATTCTCGGCAGGTGGCCGGTCTGAGCTGGTCTTCATCTGGCTGGATGCGGCTTCGTCGTTCTGGTTGGATTTGTCCCTGTCCCTGGCTTCTACGGCGGCAGTCTGCGCCTGGTCCAGATTGGCTTTGGTGATCCGGTAGTAGTCGCTGCCTTTGCCGTATCGATCTTCAATGATGGCCAGGGCCTTGCGATAGGTATCTGCCGATTGGCTGAAGCGCCCGGCTATATAGCAGACCTGGGCAAAGCCTGCCAGTGCTGAGGCGTAGTGTGCGCTATTTTCCAGGTGGCCGGTTCGGTAGATGTCCAGGGCTGTGCGAGCCTGATCCCAGGCCTCCTGCAGAGTCTGCGGGCTGTCGCTGCGCTGCATGAGCAGGAGCGCCAGGTTGGTATGGGTGGTGGCCAGATCCAGATCCCGCGAAGGATCGGTGCTGGAATTTTCCAGGATGTCCATGGCTTGGCGCAGCTCCTGTTCGGCCTGGTCGTGCCGGTCGGTTTCGCTGTAGAGCATGGACAGGTTGTTGTGCAGAGCCGCCAGCCGCCGGTCCTTGGGGCCAAGGGTTTTGGCTGCAGAGGCAAGTGCCTGCCGGTAGAGATCTTCGGCCTGGTCGTACTTCTTGGCCGCTCGCAGTCCTGTGGCCGCATTGATCAGGGTGGTCGTCCAGGCCTCGGACCCCTCGATGCGCATGCGTGAGGCCAGCTCGATGGCGCGCTGGATCATCCACATGTTCTCCTGATGGCGGCCCTGGGACCGGTAGAATCCCATGGCTTCGTTGAGCACGGTCAACAGTCCGGCATCGTCGCCTGCATTCTCCGCATCCACCAGTGCTTGTTGCAGGTAGAGTTCGGCCTGGTCGCGGGCCTTGCCGGCGCTGAAGATGGCATCCAGACCATCCAGAAAGGCTTGGGTGTCGAAGCTGCCGTCCGGTTGCATATAGGACTGTTGAGGCTCTTTCTGCTTGCTGCCTGTGATCGGTGTCTGGTCCTGGCTCATTTGGCTCCCTTGCTGTCAGAGTATCTGAAGGTGCGGGTTCCTCATGGAGCCCTAGCGCCGAGGTCGCTACTATTACCAGTCTAGACTGGTGGCTTTTGACGGATTCCGATCGGCGATGTCATCTAGGTCACGTCTAGTGTCATTGCCTTTGGGAAGGACTTCTTCACTGGTGAGCAATATCGGAGTTGCGTGGATCAGGATTCAGTATCGTCAAATCTGACAGTAATTTAGCGATTGCCTACCCCTGTTAGGCTTCTCAAGAGTTCTGGGCCGCGCGTCGAAAGCTGGCGCTGACGCCCTGTGGTATGGAATCGCCAGGAGAACAGCGGCATGCATAGTGCAATTTATTGCGATAGAAGATCGTTGAGTATCGAAGCCGAGTTTTCCATCAGGCTCTTTTGGATAATGTAGATAATGTAATTGCTTGAATGTGCAACACGGATCTGGATCGTTTCCGCATGCTATCCAAACCATAGTATTGATATCGCCATGGATCATGTAATCGTTGAAAGCAGTCGTGCCGGTCTTCTTGATACATGCATTCCCATCCAACAGCTGTGGGAAACAGAAACCCCGATCCATATGGACCGGAATGCTTGTCGGGGTAGGGGGATTTGAACCCCCGGCCTCTTCGTCCCGAACGAAGCGCGCTACCAAGCTGCGCTATACCCCGTGACAACGTACTATATAGTACACGTACCGTCGGCCAAACGCCATCGTCTGCGCGGCGCGGCCATTCAGCCACTTGCCATTAGGGGAACCGGCGCCTAGTACCGGCTCATGCGTAAAATAGCGATTTATGAATGACTCATCGGAAAAAACCCCTCGTCTGACACCGGTCGAGCGTGCTCAGGCACTGCTTGACCAGGATATGGCCATCACGAAGAAGATTGATCAGGGCGCCCAGCTGGATGACGCCATTGATCCTGGCAACTTGGAGGATGGCCCTGAAAGTCATCCTGAGCAGGTGCGCATGCGTGTGGCCAAAAGGGCGCTCATGCTCAAGGAAGGCATTGAGCCCTACCCGGTTCATCTGGATGTGACCGACCGCATCGAGGATGTGCGCCGCAAATATCAGGACCGCCTTGAGCCAGGCCAGGAGACTGAGGATGTGGTCGGCATCGCCGGAAGGGTCCTCTTCCTGCGCAACGGCGGCGGCCTCTGCTTCGTCCAGCTGGCGGCAGGCGACGGCACCCGCATCCAGGGCATGATCTCCAAGCGTGAGATTGGCGCTGATTCCCTTAAGCGGTTCAAGCAGCTGGTCGACTTGGGTGATCACCTCTACCTGCGCGGCCGCGTGGTCGCCTCCAAGACCGGTGAGCTCTCCGTCTTTGCTACCGAGTGGAACATCGCGGCTAAAGCTTTGCAGCCGCTGCCGGCCCTTCATAAGGAGCTGACCGAGGAGCAGCGCACCCGCAAGCCCTACCTGGCAATGATCGCCGATGAGGATGTGCGGGCCATGGTCCGTCGTCGTTCCAAGGCCGTCTCCTCGCTGAGACGCACCTTCGAGGACCACGACTTCATGGAGGTCGAGACCCCTATGCTGCAGACAGTGCATGGCGGCGCTGCGGCCCGGCCATTCACCACGCATATGAACGCCTTCGACATCGACCTCTACCTGCGCATCGCCCCTGAGCTCTTCCTCAAGCGCTGTCTGGTCGGCGGCATTGAGCGGGTCTTCGAGATCAACCGAGACTTCCGCAATGAGGGTGTGGACGCCACTCATGCGCCGGAGTTCACTATGCTGGAGGCCTATCAGGCTTACGGCACCTACGACACCATCGGGGAGCTGACCAAGGAGCTGATTCAGCAGGCAGCACTGGCCACGTCGGGGTCGCTGAAGGTGACCCTGCAGGATGGCAGCCAGTACGACTTCGGCGGCGATTGGCATCAGATCAGCATGTACGAGTCCCTTTCCGAGTCCCTAGGCGAAGAGATTACCCCGCAGACCAGCGCTGGCCATCTGCGGACCATCGCCGACAAACTGGGTCTGGAGGAGGAGCCGGCCGAAAACCACGGTAAGCTGATCGAGCACCTCTGGGAGCACTTCTGGCAGGACAAGCTATATGAGCCGACCTTCGTGCGTGATTTTCCGGTTGAAACATCCCCCCTGGTCAAGGCTCATCGCACCAAGCCGGGCGTGGTCGAGAAGTGGGACCTCTATGTTCGCGGATTCGAGTTGGCCACGGGTTACTCGGAGCTCAACGATCCAGTGGTCCAGCGGCAGCGGTTCGTCGAGCAGGCCAAGATGGCCAGCCGGGGCGACGACGAGGCCATGGACATTGACGAGGACTTCCTGGAAGCCCTGGGCGTGGGTATGCCACCCGCTGGCGGCATGGGCATGGGCATTGATCGTCTGTTGATCGCCCTTACCGGCGCATCCATCCGAGAGACCATCACCTTCCCCCTGGTCAAGCCGCTGGTTTGACATGATGACAGAGGAGCAGCGGTCATGAATATCAGACTGTGGATGGACGGCATGCGTCCCCGGACGCTGCCTGCTTCGGTGGCGCCTGTCTGCGTGGGCGCTTCGGCTGCGATCCTGAAGAGGTCACGGCTCTTGGAGCAATGCACCAGCTCCTGCTCGCCCTCGCCCGTCGATCCTGCTCTGAAAGCGGCCACGCCGGGGCGCTTGGCCCTGATCGTGCTCTTATTGGTCTTGCTTGCTTTGTCCATGCAGATCGCAGCCAACTTTGCCAATGACTATGCCGATGGTGTTCGCGGCACCGATTCCGGCCGCGGATGCGAGGAGGCCGCATCCGGCAGGCCTAGACGTCTGGTGGCCGCAGGCGTACCGCCCAGGCAGGTGCTGTACGCCACCATGATCTCGGCGGCCTTCACCTGTCTGATGGGTCTGGCCGTCATGGCGCTGACCGGTCACTGGTGGATGATCCTGGTCGGGGTCTGCTGTCTGATTGCCGGCTGGTGCTACGTGGGTGGACCTCATCCATACGGCTACCACGGGCTGGGCGAGGTCAGCGTCTTCATCTTCTTCGGACTGGTGGCCACCCTGGGCACCGAATACTTCTTGATTGACAGGATCGACTTCGTCGGCCTTCTGGGTGCTTGCGTCTGCGGGCTCAATGCCGTGGGCCTGCTCATGCTCAACAATTACCGGGACTTGGACGACGACCGCCTATCAGGCAAGCACACATACGCGGTTCTGGTGGGTGCGCGCGCAGCAGCCATCTCCATTTATCTGGTCTACATTCTGAGCCTGGTCCTGAGCCTGATACAGTTCGTTCCGGCTGTCATGAGACATGGCCTGCCAGGCTTCCCTCTGGTGTTGATCCTTGTGCCGGTGGCTGCCGTCTTTCTATTGATCTGTCGGGCCTTTGCCCGCGGCCAGCTGCCCAAGGCCTTCGGCATGGCTGGCAAAGGCACTCTGGTCTCTGCCCTATGCTGGTCGGCGGGCCTGCTCCTGCAACTGTAAGGATCTCGGCACTCTGATGGACGGGCATTCCGACTCTCAAGCGATTGGTGGATAATCAGACAATCATGTTCATCACACTTCAGGAATACAAGGACGCACTGCGACCTTCGGCCTTGCTCTGCTCGCCCACGCCGGTTCTGATTGGCGCGGCGGTGGCTCTCCGACAGCGGTTCAGCCAAGGACTGGGGCCGGATGCGCGCTTCTGGGTTATTGTCCTTCTTTGCTGTCTGACGGCTGTGTTCGTTCACAGTACCTGCAATCTGGCCAATGACTACTTCGATGGCATCAGGGGTACTGACGAAGGTCGGAGCAGCCTTTCGGGCGCGGGCGCTGACGGCTCGTTGCCTGATCTGCCCAGAAGGGGAGTGGCCGGTGGCGTGGAACCTCGCAAGGTCCTGCTGTCCGCCTATCTCAACATCCTTATGGCCTGCCTGTCCGGTCTGATTTTGTGCTGGGTTACAGGCCATTGGTGGATGATCCTGGTAGGCATATTCTGTCTGCTGGGAGCCTGGTTTTACACGGGGGGCAAACACCCTTACGGCTATATGGCCATGGGCGAGCTGAGCATCATGATCTTCTTCGGCCTGGTGGGCGTGCTGGCCACCCAGTACCTGGAGACTGGCAGCATCGACTGTCATGGGTTCATCGGCGCCCTGGTTGGCGGTCTTGTCTGCATTCCCGTTCTGGAGATCAACAACTATCGTGACATCGATGCGGATCCTCTGGCTGGCAAGTACACGCTGTCTTCCTTCATCGGAGCCAGAGGCACGCTGATGCTGATGGGATCCTCTTATGCCCTTGCTGTGATCCTGGGCATCGTCGAGTCATGGTCACTGTCCGGCGGCTCCCTTGCAGCCGCCTGGCCCCGCCTGCTCTGCCTGCTGCCTGTTCTGGCGATGGCCGTTGCCACCACGGTGGCCAGCTGTCGGAATCGGTTCAGCAGAGCTTTCGCGTTGTCGGGCTACACCGATTTACTGACCGGGTTCTGCTGGCTGGGTGTCTGCCTGCTTTAAGCCGAGTGAGGTCCGCCAAACAGTCCCTCTTAGGCTTTAGAATTTTCACTATGACCTACAAACTAGTATTGCTCAGGCACGGCCAGAGCGCATGGAACAACACCAATCAGTTCACCGGCTGGGTGGACGTCCCGCTGACCGAGCAGGGCGAGCAGGAAGCCCGCAAGGGCGGCAAGCTGCTCAAGGATAAGGGTGTTCTGCCGGACATCGTCTTCACCTCCCTGCTGCGCCGTGCCATCAACACCGCCAACATCGCCCTGGACGAGGCCGACCGCCTTTGGATCCCCGTCAGGCGGGACTGGAGGCTGAACGAGCGTCACTACGGAGCTCTGCAGGGCAAGAACAAGACCGAGATCCGCGAGAAGTACGGTGACGAGAAGTTCATGCTCTGGCGTCGCTCCTATGCCACCCCGCCGCCTGAAATCGATCCTGACGACGAATACTCGCAGTCCCATGATCCTCGATATGCCGGAGCCCCCGTGCCCCGCGCCGAGGCGCTGGCCAACGTGGTCAAGCGCGTCACTCCCTACTGGCAGAGCGACATTGTTCCTGAGCTCAAGACCGGCAAGACCGTTCTGATCGCTGCCCATGGCAACTCTCTGAGGGCCATTGTCAAGATGCTCGACAACCTGACTGAGGACGAGATCGCCAAAGTCAACATCCCCACGGCCATTCCCCTGGTCTACGAGCTGGATGAGAGCTTCAAGCCCATCAAGCCTCGCGGCGAGTACCTGGATCCGGAGGCGGCCGCAGCCGGTGCTGCTGCTGTTGCGGCCCAAGGCCAGAAGTGAGTTCCGTCAGGCAGATCTATCTGATGCTCTGAAATCGGCTTTTGGGCGCAGAGAGTCAAAGCTGTTCAGGTGGTGTCTTCTCTATTCGTGGAGGGCACCACCTTTCGCGTTCTTAGCGGTTGGGAAAGCAAGAACGGCTCGTCACCCGACCAGCTGTCAGGTGATGGGCCGCCCCTTTGCCGTCCGGTCAGTCCAGATCGAGATCCAGATCCTTGGGGTCCTTAGAGGGGTCGAAGCCCGAGACGATGTAGACCACGCGCCGGGCCGCAGAGACGCCATGGTCTCCCAGTCGCTCCATGAACCGTGCCACCAGGACCAGGTCGATCAGCTGCTGCCTGGTTCCCGTCCAGTCGTCTGAGAGAGCATAGCCAAATGTCTGCTGGTGGAGCTTGTCCATCTGGTCATCGCTGACGATGATCTGTTCGGCTATGGTCGTGTCCCTGTCGGAGAGCATCTCGACCAGACGATCGGCCATGACATCCAGAAAGTCCTGCATCTGTTTGAACAGGGGGATGACCTCGGCAGGCAGGGTCGGCTCGGGGTAGGAGCGTCTTGCCGTCTCGGCAATGTGCCTGGCCAGGTCTCCCATGCGTTCAAAGGTGGCTGACAGGCTCAGCGTGGAGACCACCACCCGCAGATCAGTGGCCACTGGGCTCTGCTTGGCCAGAAGCCTGATGCATTGATCGATGATGCTGGCCTGAAGGTCGTCTATATCGGCATCACCGTCGATGACCTCCTGGGCCGTTTCCAGGTCGCAGTCCATCAGGGACCTTCCGGCTTTTTTGATGGCATCGCGAACCTTGGCGGCCATCCGATCGAGATCGTCGGCCACCAGTCCCAGCTCCTCGTTGAAAATTACGCGCATGTCTCTTCCCTTTCGGCCTCGATCAACGATATGACTTCAGTCTATGTGACCATGTTGGCAAGAAAAAGCCAGACTCGAAGAATGTCGGTCCATCGTATCGGCAATCCAATGTCGGATATGCGAGAATAAAGCCGGAACAGCCGATGAGATTTGGTTGATGTCGCAGCGTCCGGGGTCGGCGCCGGACTGGAGGGAAGTCCTTATGAGACGGTTCGTGGACCGCCTGCGCAGCCTTATGGGCAACTGGAGCAAGGACGGTGAACATGCCGATGGCGAAGCTTTGGATGACTCGGCTCAGGCCTTGCTGGCGCTCATCCCTGCCGCCACGGTTGTGGTCGGTGGCGATGACGAGGTTGTCCGCTCCAGTCCGGATGCCTACAGGCTGGGAATCGTCAGCAACGACGAAATCGCGGATCCGAAGATTGTTGAAGCCATTGCGCAGGTGCGCCGTTCAGGCGGCAGACGAAGCTTCAGTCTGACTACGCGAACGCCTGCTGAATTCGCTCTGGATGCCGCAGCCGAGAGCTCTGAATCCGATGGCTGGGATATTGGTGAGACCGAGGATTCTGGTGATGCAACCCGCACTCAGGCGCAGGCGGTATCCAGGAGAAACTGGCTCAAGGTCACTCTGGGACGTATTAGCAAGTCCCTGGTCGTAGTGCTCGTCGATGACGTGAGCGATTCGGTGAGGTTCATTCGCACCAGAGATGCCTTCATGACCAATGTATCCGAGCAGATGCTCAAGCCGGTCCAGGCCCTGGAAGAGCTTGCGGCGCAACTCAAGATCACTTCCCATCTGGAGGGGGATGACCCAGACCTGCTTCGCAGCCATCTGCGCAGCATCTCCAAGGATACTTCCTCGGTCCAGCGCTACAGCGCCTATCTGGGGCATGTGCTCAAGGATCTCCTTCTGCTGATCCGGGCTCAGGAGCGGATCAAGCCCAGCAGGGAGAATACGCTCGACGTGGCTGAGCAGATAAGGACAGTGGTGCAGGATGAACGGAACGGGGCTGATCAGGCCCATGTGACCCTGCGATGGCGGTGCGACCAGCCGCTGACGATTCATGGCGACGGGCAGCAGATCAGAGTTGCTCTGGCCAAGCTGGTGGAGAACGCTATCGCCTACTCGTCTCCTGGCTGTACTGTCTCCCTGGTGGCTGAGGCGTCGGGTGACGGGCACTACGCAAAAATCAGGGTGGTCGATCACGGCCGAGGCATATCCAAGGCGGACCAGGACAGGATCTTCGAGCGCTTCTACCGCGCCGATAATCAGAATGAAGAGACTGCAGTAGGCATAGGTCTGGGTCTGGCCATCGTCAAGCATGTAGCTCTGACCCACCACGGCTCGGTCACTGTCTGGAGCGCACCAGGAGAGGGAAGCACCTTTACGCTGATGCTTCCCCTGGCTCAGGATCCGGTTGCTGGGCAAGACGGCGATAATCCCAACGATTGAAATACTCCCAGATCATCAGCAGGATGCCGACGCCAACCCCGGACAGGCATACGATCAAAGGCTTGGTGACCGTCATTCCGGTTAGGGCCAGGATGCCCACCAGGACCAGGGCCACAATCCAGAAACCGGTGCCGAGCAGGAAGATGCGTCGCAGATCCACCTGCATGGGCCGCGGTGATGGTCTGCGGGCGTCCGGGTCGAAAATGGGGGCCAGCTTCATACCCCCACTGTACCGTTCGCAATGACATGCCTGACAACCTGGCGTGCAGACCCGAAGCTGACATGCGGGGACCCCCACGCCTTGCCCAGGACTTGGCCCTTGTCTTATCATGACGGGGATTGGTGGGTTCGTATGCACCGGCCCATGGAGGGATTTCCCGTGGAAAGGGGAGTGCGTGTATCCGATCCAAGCTGTGGAGAAGCACTACGCCTGGGGCTCGCACGACCGACTGCAGCACATGTTTCACCTGCATGAGTCAGACGGACGCCAGGGGGATACCTTGGCGGAGATGTGGTTCAGTGGGCACACCGAATCACCTTCGCCTCTGATCCTGCCCGACGGGTCGCGGCTGCCTCTGACCGCGGCTATTCGCCGCAACCCCATGGCCATGCTGGGGGAGCGCGACTCCCGTCTCTTCGGCCCCACCCTGCCCTACCTGTTCAAAATCATCTCGGCCCGCATTCCTCTGTCCTTGCAGGTGCATCCCTTGGATTTCGAGGCTCGTGCCGGCTTCAACCGGGAGAATGCTCAGGGGGTGCCCGACGACGATCCGAGTCGCTCCTTTCATGACAGTCTGGCCAAGAACGAGATGGTGGTTGCCCTGGAGCCCTTCCAGGCCTGTGTAGGCTTCGCAACCATCTCCACGCAGCTGACCATTCTGCGTGCCGTGGATCATCCTCTGGCTGAGCTGATGACCCAGGCGCTGACCGCCCGTACCTTCCACCTGGGAGTTCCTCCTGCCCGCTTCGCTTCGGCCGATGCCATGATGCCGGTCTCCTCGCTGATCTGGCCGGACTCCCGCAGACGTATCTTCAGGGCTTTCCACACCGCCGTGACTGCTGAACCAGAGGCGGCCCGAGGCCTGGAGGAAGCCTTGGAGGCTGCTGCTGGGCGGCTGCGGTCGAAACGGGCGGGAGCCATACTGAGGCATGCCCTGTGCGCTGTGCGGGCCTTTCCGGGGGACCCAGCCGTGCTCTGTCTGCTCATGCTCAATCCTGTAGATCTGGAGGAGGGCGATTCGGTCTATATCCCCGCCGGGACTCCTCACGCATACATTCACGGCACTGCGGCAGAGATCATGACCAACTCCGACAACGTGCTCAGGGCCGGCATGACTCCCAAGCATCGAGATATTCCCAACCTGCTGCACAGCCTGGACTGCCAGCCTTCGGCTCCTATCGATCCATCCAGCTCCATGATTGCTACCCTGATCATGCACAATATGGTGACCTACCGGCCCAAGATCAACGAATACATGCTGGTCTACGGACATGTGGAGGAGGGCGGAGCCACTTGGCCCCTGCTCAACAGGCTTCAGCAGCGCTACGGGGATTTGATAGAGCGCCTGGGGCCTCGTCATCTGATGATTCCCCGCAGCGGACCGCGCATCATCGTCTGCACTGATGGCCGGATCCGTTGCTCAGCCGCTGGCCAGTCCTGTGTGCTGGGCCAGGGCCGGGCTCTCTTCATTCCCTCCGAGGATGGCCGTGTCGACATCACCATGCCCGAGGATTCCGACGATATAGGCGGATCCTTCCTCCTGGCTTCGACACCGGTTTGACCTCATATGAGCCTGGTTCGCTCAGGGTGGACCAGGCAGGGTTCAAAACCGTGGGACACGCCGTGGCGGGCGGCACGCATGCTGGTTTGCTCATGTCGGCCTCATGTCCGTATAATCCTAGCGTATTCCGTGGTTGTCGAAGATGAGCGACCACCAGCCATGCTTGAGTACACCAGTATGGACAATTCAGGTCATTTGGCCTGGGTTCTCGCTTGCGTTATGGTGTTCCCTTGTGATGGTTCGTGATACGGCACGAAAGTCGCGTCGGAACATAAACGGGAGTGATTCTAGATGAAGCATGCTGCGCACAGGGCTTCGGGCACGCGGCGCGCACGTGTCGGCAGTTCGCCGACCAGCCGATCGGCTGGCGTAACCCAGACAGCGGGCATTGAAGGCATTGATGATGCCTTGGCGGCCAAGCTCAACGAGGTAGCTCCTCGAACCCGTCGCTCCATTCGGTTGGCGGCCAAGGCCTCCGCCCGTCGCTCCCATATCATGACTGGCTCGGCCCTGACTGTCCTGGTCGGTGCCGCGGCTTCCTCCATGGCCGTTTGCCAGGCTCGGGACGACTGGTCCCTTCCTCTGGCTGACAGCGTTGCGATCGATTTGGTCTCTCCCTCTCCCTCCGCTGGCCCCTCCGGAGCGAATGGAAGCGCAAGGGTCTCTCGTTCTGATTACCGTCAGCACCTGACTGCGGCGTCACAGCGCAATGAGGGCAGTTGGGAGCTAGGCGAGTCTGCGCTCGATGCCGGACGGATGTCTAAATCATCGGCCGACAACCCGGTCGTAGCTGTGCTGATGGATGCCAACCGATCGGTTCTGCCGGCAGGGTTCAATCCCAACCATGCCACTGGAGATGCGGGCAACGCCTACGAGTTCAGCCAGTGCACCTGGTGGGCCTACGTCCGTCGTCATCAGCTGGGTCTGCCGGTGGGCTCCCAGATGGGCAATGCCAAGGACTGGTCTGTTTCAGCCCGCTCTTTGGGCTATTGGGTGGACAATACGCCACGCAATGTCGGCGACATCGTGGTCTTCCAGGCTGGCCAGGAGGGTTCGGATTCCGCCTATGGCCATGTGGCCATCGTCGAGAAGATCAATCCCGACGGCTCCATCGTCACTTCTGAGTGTGGTGCTGTCATGAATGGAAAGACCTACTCCCGTACCTTGTCCAACGTGCACGCGCTGAGCTACATCCATTACTGATTCTCGGCTGAGCGAATAGTGTCACACTTTTCGTCAGACCTTGTTCTCGACACGTGATAGAATTGTGCACGATGAAAAACGCACGTAAGTATGTGAGCCTGATGGCAGCGGCCACGATCTGTGGCATGCTCTCCATCGGTATACCCGCCGTGGCCCAAGCCAGTGGAGGCAGTGAAGCCGCAGTCACTTCGTCTCGTTCATTCACCCCGGGCAGCAAGGTGCGCGCCGATCTGCTGACCGAGTCGACGGCGACCACCGTCGAAAAGGACAGCAATTGGGGTGGCATTGAGTCTTTAAACGTTCCTGCGACCAAGTCTCAGTCCGAGAAGGACGCCGAGGCCAGGGCCCAGCAGGCTCGCGAGCAGGCCCAGGCTGCGGCTAGTCAGCGTCAATCCGCCCAGGTCAGCCGTTCGGCTGCCCGCGGTAGCACCGGCGGTACAGTCGCTGATGTGCCGGCAACTGGCAAGGGCGCAGAGGTGGTCAACTACGCTCTTCAGTTCCAGGGGATTCCTTATGTGCTTGGCGGGACTGATCCTGCCAAGGGCTTCGATTGCTCTGGGTTCACCCAGTATGTGTTCGCCAATTTCGGCATCAGTCTTCCTCGTATTGCCGCTGCCCAGGGTTCGGCTGGCGTGCCGGTCACGGATCCGGCGCCTGGCGACCTGATGGTGGCCCCCGATGGCAGCCATGTGGGCATCTACGTCGGTGGCGGACGCATGATCCACGCCCCGTCTCCAGGTAACTGCGTCAGGGTTCAGGCGGTCTATCAGACTTTCTACTATCGTCGTCTGGTCTGAGGCATAGTTCTCAAGCAGACCTAACGCCCCTACGGGGGCGTTTTGCATATTCAGAGTTGATGTTCCTCGCGTGTTGGTCCCCGCCAGCTTATTGATCAGGTCCGCATGCGATATTCTGACAGAAGGAGCGGTGTCGGTTTGTCACCGCCAAGTTTAAAGGAGGTCGTCGGATGAGCAACGACAAGGCTGTTCTGGTAGGCGTCGATGGCTCGGACGCCAGTTACAAGGCGGCATGGTGGGCCGCCAACTACGCTAAGCATGCAGGGTTGACCCTGCAGATTGTCTGCGCCTATTCCCTTCCCTCATATGCGGCCGTCTCCTTCGATGCGACGTACACGACCATGGGGGACGACGTAGCGGCTCACAACGATGCCCAGGAGATACTTTCCAAGGCCAAGGCCATCGCCGATGAACAGGGTGTCGGTGCAGCCACGCTGATCGTGACCGGGGATCCCTCTTCGGTCTTCGTGGAGCTGAGCCGCAATTACCGGCTGATAGTCATCGGCAACCGGGGCAAGGGCGGCCTGGCCGAGCGTCTGCTGGGAACCACCAGCTCCAGCCTGCCTGCCTATGCCTACTGCCCTATCGTGGTTGTTCCCTACACCGACGACGATGGCAATCTGATGCATCTGAGCAACGATATTCAGCGGGTAGCCGTGGGTTCCGACGAGTCCAAGTGGGGTCTTAAGGCCCTGCAGATCGCGGCCGCCTTCGCCGACAGCTGGAATGCTGAACTTGATGTCATGTCGGCAGTGCCGAACATCTCCGGACTGACTGGCACAGGTTCAGCTGAGGAGCGCAGCGTCATGGACTCCTATCTGGATGACCTCAATACCCGGATCGCTCCGCTCATGAAAACCTACCCGGATCTGCGCATCAATAAGACCGTGGTGCCAGGGTCTGCCGTAGAGGCCTTGACCCAGGCCAGCAAGACCCATGACGTGGTCGTGGTCGGCTCGCGCGGCCGCGGTGGCTTCACCGGACTCTTGCTGGGCTCTACCAGCCAGGGTCTCCTGCAGCATGCAGTCAGCCCTGTTTACGTGGTGCCGCGCAAGTACGTGGAGGCCGAGGAGTCCGGCCTCAAGGCCGCAGCCGACGCGGCTGAAAGCACGGATGTGGCCGAGATCACCGGAGTGGAGCAGATCTCTGTGGATTTGGCCAAGCCCGAGCAGCTGGCTGACCTGGAGTCGACCATCGATCCCGAACACAAGGAGTAAGGCGCTCGATTCAACGACCGCATCGACGAAGAGCGGGGACCCTCGAAGTTCAGCGAACCCGGGAATCCCCGCTCCTTTATCACCGTCAGGTCAGTGGCGAACTTTGACGGAGATCCTGACTGGGGTCTCCCGCTGATAGGTGTGGGCCACGGTGCATGACTTGGCAATATGGCGGCGGACCCGCTCCTCCAGCTTGTCTGCATCCTCCTGGGCCAGCCTGGCCGAAGTGGCATCGACATCCACCTGTTCGTCGAAGCTCAAGTAGGCATCGTCGTCGGCGTCATAAGCGCCGTCCACCACGATTTTCGCCCCCTTGCCCTTGCCTAGGGCACTTTCCACGGCGAACTGGCTGGAGAGCGCTCCGCAGGCGGCCAGAGCGATCTTCATCAGATCGCCTGGGTTGAATTGATCCTCGCCCTTGCCGAAGGTGATGTGGGCTCCATTATCGCCGTAGGCGTTCCAGGTGCCGTCCTTGTCGCGTTCGACCCAAAGTCTCTTGCTCATCTGTTCCTCCTTGTCCGGCACCCGTCGGGTGCGTCATCCGGGTCCGAGCCTGTGGCCGGACCTGCTCCTCCAATCTAACCCGGAGTGTGCAATTCGTCACCGGGGCACGCTCAGCTGGCGGCGGACTTGATAGTATGGCCGCATGGCCTTGACTCGCGAAGAACTGCAGCGTATTCGTACACGTATCCCTGAGCGTCCCGATTCGGATATTCCCACCCCCTATGAGGATCTAGTGCGCACCATCCTGCGCGAAGGCACTCTCAAATCCGACAGGACGGGCACCGGCACCATATCCCTGTTCGGGCGGCAGATGCGCTTCGATCTGTCGCATTCCTTCCCTCTGATCACCACCAAGAAGGTCTACTTCCGTGGAATTGCCTATGAGTTGCTTTGGTTCCTGAAGGGATCGCAGAATGTGCGCTGGCTGCAGGAGAACCGCGTGCATATTTGGGACGAATGGGCCGACCCGGAAACCGGGGATCTGGGCCCGGTCTATGGAGTCCAGTGGCGCAGCTGGCCCGCTCCGACGCCAGAGGACCCCCACCGCACCATCGACCAGATCGCCAAGGTGCTGGATCTGATACGCACCCACCCGGACTCCCGTCGCATGATCGTCACCGCTTGGAATCCGGCTCAGGTTGACAGCATGGCTCTGCCCCCCTGTCATGCGCTCTTCCAGTTCTATGTGGCCGACGGCAGGCTGAGCTGCCAGCTCTACCAGCGCTCCTGCGACATGTTCCTTGGGGTGCCTTTCAACATCGCCTCCTATGCTCTACTGACCATGATGATGGCCCAGCAGGCAGGTCTTGAGCCAGGGGAGTTCGTATGGACCGGCGGCGACTGCCACATCTACGACAACCACGTGGAGCAGGTTCTGGAGCAGCTGTCGCGCAAACCCTATCCCTACCCGACCATGCGCATCCGCAAGGCTGACTCCATCTTCTCCTATCAGTATGAAGACTTCGAGGTGGCGGACTACCAATGCCACCCCGCCATCAAGGCCCCGGTAGCGGTCTGATGGTGCGCTAAGCCGAATACGGGCACCGTCGGATCCGAAGATTAGAATGTACTCGTATATCTACTCACCATGAGGAGTGAACGCAACAGATGGAGCATGACAATAGTCGAAGCGGCTATCACGAACCCGAGCCCGGTCAGGCCGGGCTTCTAGGCGATGAGGATTGGCGGCATCAGGAAGAAGAGATAGGCCGCCGCTCATCGGTCAATATGATCTGGGCGCAGGCGCAGGCCATGGACGGTCGGCGCGGCGCCATCGGTTACCACAATGCGCTGCCTTGGCATCTGAGCGAGGATATGCGGCACTTCAAGGAGCTGACCGTATCCCATCCTGTCATCATGGGGCGGCGGACCTGGGTCTCCATGGGGGAGCGGCCCCTGCCCAAGAGGGACAACATCGTTCTGTCCGGTGACCCAGGGTTCCATGCGCCAGGCGCCACTGTGGTATCTGCGGCCGACGATGCTCTGGAGCTGGCCAGACAGGAAGCCATTCCTGATGATGGGATGGATCGCAGCGAAATCTGGATCATTGGCGGCGCAGGGGTTTTCAGTACTTTCTTTCCGCTGGCTGATGCGGCCTATGTGACTGACCTGGATCTGCAGACTCCAGCCGACGTCTTCGTGCCTGATATGGAGGAGCTGGTCAGCAAGCGGTTCTGGCAGGTGCGGGACAAGAGCCAATGGATGACCCCTGCGAAACCAGACCAGGCGGATGCCATCCGGCGCTTTCGGTATATCACCTATGGGAAGGTGCGTTGATGGCCCAGAATTCTGGAGGAAAGGCTTCACGGGTCCCCTACAGCGTCATGACCGTCTGCACCGGCAACATCTGCCGATCGCCCATGGCTGAGATCATCCTGCGCAAGTTCTTCCAAGAGCGCGGACTGAATGAGGACCAGGTCAGAGTGGAATCCAGCGGGGTCAGCGACGAAGAGTTCGGCAACCCCATAGATCGGCGTGCTCAGAAGGTTTTGCGCGAGCGGGGCTACGAGGTTCCGTCCGATCACTTCGCCCACCGGATCACCCGGGAGGAGGCCGAAGACGCCGACCTGCTCCTGCCTATGACGGCTGACCATATGCGCGCCCTGTTGCGTCTGCTGCCCTCAGGCAAGCGATCTGCCGTTCACCTGTACCGCAGCTTCGATCCGAATCTGCCTAAGCCAGCGCCGGGCCGGGAGAGCCAAATCGATCTGGTAGACCCCTGGTATGGCGGCCCTCGTGAGTTCGATGTGGCCATCAATCAGATCGAGCATACCGCGCCCTACATCGTCGACTGGGTGGCGCGACAGCTGTCCTGAACGATAGAAGCATGTAAATATCAATTAAGCCCCTGGATTCCTCATGAATCTTAGGGGCTTAATGGCTGGTGGCTCCGAGCGGGATCGAACCGTTGACCTAGCGATTTTCAGTCGCTCGCTCTACCAACTGAGCTACAGAGCCATGAACAGTCAAAAAGACCCGGAAAACCGGGCCAGACCATTCCCAGCGACTCCGGCCGGACTTGAACCGGTGACCTCCGCCGTGACAGGGCGGCGCTCTAACCAACTGAGCTACGGAGCCGAGGCTGCTCGAACAGCCAAGAGGAAAGTTTACATGAGCGCCTGAGGAATGCAAGCTCCGGCGCGTCGTTGCTTAGTCCTGCTGTTGCCAGCCATCGGTGTCGATGTGGTGGGTCGGGTTGGCCTGCCAGGCCTTCCAGGCTGATTCGACTATCTCCTCGACGCCATACTTGGCATGCCAGCCCATCTCAGTGTTGATCCGGGTGGGGTCGCCGATCAGGTGCGGCGGGTCTCCAGCGCGGCGGGGCTTGATGGTTGCGGTGAAGGGCAGGCCCGTCACCTTCTTGACTTCGTCCACGATCTGTCGAACGGATGTGCCCTGGCCGGTGCCTACATTGAAGGCATCATAGCGACGCTGGTCGCGATCCAGATAGTCCAGGGCAGCGATGTGGGCGTCAGCCAGGTCGGAGACGTGGATGTAGTCACGCACGCAGGTGCCGTCGGGGGTGGGATAGTCGTCCCCGAAGATTGCGGGTGCCTTGCCCTGTCGCAGCCTGTCAAAGAGCATAGGGATGAGATTAAGGACCGCAGGGTCCTCCAGGCTGACTGGTCCGCAGCCAGCCACGTTGAAGTAGCGCAGGGCGCAGAAGCGGATGTCGTAGGGCTGCTCGCAAGCACGGGCCATCCACTCGCCGATCAGCTTGGTCTGGCCGTAGGGGTTGATGGGGACCATGGGCTGCACGTCCTCGGGGACCACGTCGACTGGAGGCTCGCCGTATGTTGCAGCCGAGCTGGAGAAGACCAGCTTCTTGGCATCGGTCCTTGCCATGGCGGACAGGACGTTGAGCATGCCGTTCAGGTTCTGCTGGTAGTACCAGATGGGCTTCTCCACTGACTCGCCCACCTGCTTGCGGGCAGCGAAGTGAATGACCGAGTCGACCTTGTTCTCCTTGATGATCTCAGCCAGGCGCTGATCAGCGCCTGGCGCGGCCACGTCAGCGCCGTAAAGACGAGCATTGCCGATTCGACTGGGCTTGCCATAGCTGAGATCATCAACTACAACGACTTCCTTGCCGGCCTCCTGCAGAGCGTGGACCACATGGGCACCGATGTACCCGCAGCCGCCTGTAACCAAAACTGACATCTGCATGCCTTTCCTGTCGAAAACCGGACGTAGGAGCTTGTTCGGTTTTGCAATAATATGTTGTATTTTGTTCTAGATTGAGTATATCACGGGCACATGTGCCCACTATGCCCGCTTGTATCTACTTTCTAGGATATATATGAGCTGTGATGAGTGAAAAAAGACAGAGCAAGGCCCCTATGCGGTCCATCGTCTCCTATGTGAGGCGATCCGAGAAGCTCAGTGACCGGCTGGCGAGGGCATGGGCTCAGTATTCCTCCAGATATCTGCTCAATGCAGGTCAGGTTGAGGGTTCGTTGACTGTTGCCGAGGATCTGCGTTGCGATGCAGCAATGATCAGGTCGGCCTGGGGGCGGGATGCCCCGCTGATTGTCGAGATCGGATCCGGACAGGGAGAGAATGTCGTGGCCTCGGCCCGGGAGCATCCTGATTGGAACTACCTGGCCGTGGATGTCTATCAGCCGGGGTTGGCCCATACCATGCTGATGGCCGGTAAATCCGACCTGAATAATCTGCGTCTGGCCCAGGTCAACGCCCCGGACCTCCTGGCCCGTATGGATCCTGGACTGATCAGGGAAGTCTGGACTTTCTTTCCCGACCCCTGGCCTAAGATGAAGCACCACAAGCGTCGTCTGGTCCAGCCGGCTCTGGCTGAAGATCTGGCGAGGTGCCTGGTGCCAGGCGGTATCTGGCGAATTGCAACCGACATTGAGGATTACGCTCTGCATGTGCATGAGGTGATGGACGGGAATCCGAGATTCAAAAATCTGGGCAATCTGCGAGTCAGTCTGGCCACTCAGCATGTCGGCAAGGGAACGGCTGATCAAGCCAAATCCCTGCCCCATGCCATTTTCATGGAGTCTGAGCGGTTTGGCGGCAGAATTGTGACGAACTTCGAGCGCAAGGGGATCCAGGCCGGCCGGGTCATCCACGATCTGACGTATCAGGCTTCAGCAGACTGACCATAGAGTGTGCACGGATAGGGTATTCGTCTGATCCCTGTAGGCATGAAGAGCAAGGGGGCCGTGATGGTCAAGAGGATAGTGGTGGGGATGCTGGCCCATGTGGACGCCGGCAAGACCACGCTCTCGGAAGCCATGCTCTACCGGGGCGGGGGAATTCGCCGTCTGGGCAGGGTGGATCATGGCGATGCCTATCTGGATACCAACGAACTGGAGCGACAGCGTGGCATCACCATCTTCTCCAAGCCAGCTCGGCTGACTTATCGGGATGTGGATCTGACCCTCATCGACACACCCGGCCACGTGGATTTCTCAGCCGAGATGGAGCGGGCCCTGTCAGTCTTGGATTATGCGCTTCTGGTCGTCGATGCAACCGCTGAATTGGAAGGGTATGCTGATACGCTCTGGCGGCTTCTGGCACGCTACAGGGTGCCCACCTTCATTTTCATCAACAAGTTGGATTCCCCTGGAGCTGATGCCGCCCGCCTTTTTGAAAGCTGCAAGCAGCGCTGGTCTTCGGGCTGCTTCAATCTGAGCCGTGGACTTGAGCATGGCGATATGGAGGATGTGGCCCTGCTCGGCAACAACGTCATGGATGAGTATTTCAAGACCGATGGCATATCGGATGAGAGTCTGGCAAAGCTGGTGGCTGATCGTCGTCTCTTCCCCTGTTTCCTCGGGTCTGCCCTGCGCTTGGATGGGGTTGATGCCCTCCTGGAGGGGCTGGATCGATACACCCTTTCGCCTGCGTACGGCAAACAGTTCAGCGCAAGGGTGTTTAAGATTTCACATGATGACAAGGGTGTCAGGTTGACCTGGCTCAAGGTGACCGGCGGCGAACTGCCAGTCAAATCGTCTGTGGTTACCGATTCCCGGAATGGATCCGAAGGCCAAGCGGATTCCAGGAAGACCGAATATAAGGAGACCAGCGAGACGATTGACCAGCTTCGACTCTATTCAGGAGCTGCTTATAGGCTGACGGACTGCGCCCAGGCCGGGATCGTCGTGGCTGCGACCGGGCTGGAGCTGACACATCCAGGACAGGGGCTTGGCTGCGAGCGGAAGGACTTGGAGCCTGTGCTGGAGCCGGTGTTGACCTACGCAGTAACTGCTGAGGGGCTGGATCCGCACCAGGTATTGAAGGCCTTACGCATCATGGAGGACGAGGATCCTCTGTTGCATGTGGTCTGGCAGGAGCCGCTCCAGGAGATTCGCTTGCGTCTGATGGGACAGGTTCAGTTGGAGGTAATTCAGGAGGAGCTGGAGCGGCGGTTCGGTATGCGGGTCTCTTTCAGTCAGGGCGGAATTCTGTATAGGGAGACCATCGCGGCCCCCGTCGAAGGCGTTGGACATTTCGAGCCCCTCAGGCATTATGCCGAAGTCCATCTGCTCCTGGAACCTGCGGAGCCGGGCAGCGGTCTCAGTTTTGCGTCGACATGCAGCCTGGACCGCTTGGACGGCAACTGGCAGCGGCTCATCATGACCCATCTGGCGGAGAAGGAGCATCTGGGCGTTCTGACAGGTTCGCCCATCACTGACATGCGCATCACCCTGCTGGACGGCCGCGGTCATATCAAGCACACCGAAGGCGGAGACTTCCGCCAGGCCACCTACCGGGCTGTCCGGCAGGGGCTGATGAAGGCAAGCAATATCCTGCTGGAGCCCTGGTACCACTTCAGGCTCGCACTTCCACAGGAGAATCTGGGCAGAGCCATGTCTGACATTTACAGAATGAAGGGCCGTTTCTCAGAACCGCAAGCAGACGGGGACACGGTTGAGCTGGAGGGAGATGCTCCGGTATCACAGATGCGCGATTACGCCATGGAGATCAGCGCCTACAGTCATGGCCGCGGACATCTGACATGCTTCTTCAGCGGATATCGTCCCTGCCAGGACCAGGATGCTCTTGTGGATTCCATCGGATACGATCCGCAGTCCGATCCGGAGAACACCCCTGACTCGGTCTTTTGCGCCCATGGGGCTGGATATCCGGTCAAATGGAATAAGGTGGAGGACTTCATGCACCTGCCCGGCGGCCGGTACATCTGAGACACAGTCCTGAGGATTGGGTGTGATTCGTCGCTGGCATCGAGTGGCATGCGGAAAAGATCATCCTGTGCTGTCGGCCACTGTTGGTTGATGGTTCACTTAGAATTACGGATATGATTGATCATCTGACGCTGAAGGTTAGGGACATCCACGCTTCCGTCGATTTCTATAGCAAGGCCTTGGCGCCGTTGGGATACGTGGCCAAGGTCCGCCATGAGCCAACCATTGGGTTCGGTGCAGAGAACGATGGGGCCCACTCGGACTTCTACCTGACGCCGAGCGAGGACGGGACCGGTTCACCGGTGACGCACCTAGCCTTCAGGGCCGCCGATGCAGCAACGGTGGATGCCTTCTACAGGGAAGCGCTCGCTGCCGGTGGCCGTGACAACGGTGCTCCGGGGCTGCGTGACTACCATCCCAAGTACTACTCGGCTTTCGTCTTGGATCCGGACGGGAACAATGTCGAAGCAGTGGTGGACTGGTCAGGACCTCAGAGATGACTGCGGCAGTCCACATAGGGGATTATGTCGGCATCCGGGCAGTTGGGAAGGCCTAGGATGACCGCTATGACCTATACAGCCGCATTCGACGTGGGCACCACGCAGGTCAAGGCCGTTCTTGTGGGTGATGGGGGATCTGCCAGGGTGTGCGCATCCAGTGGTCTTCTGCCCATTGACGCCGGTGACGGGCGTATTGAGCAGAATCCCGAGGATTGGCTGCAGGCCTTCATCGAGGTGTCCCGTGACCTTTTGGCCAGGGCCGGGCGGGACATTGAGCACTTCAAGAGCGACCAGATCACAGGCATCATCATGAGCGGGCAGATGCAGGATCTGATTGCTTTGGATGCGCAGGGGCAGCCAGTCGGACCGGCGATCCTGTACGCGGACGGCAGGGCCGAAGACGAGTCTGCTGAGCTGACTGGAACCTATGGGGATGAGTCCTTCCGCACCGTAGTGGGGAATCCGTGCGATGGGTCCCTGCCGCTGGTCAAACTGATGTGGATGTCCAGGCATCAGCCCGACCGTTATGCGCAGGTCCGCCATGTGCTCATCGATGCCAAGGATTATCTGATTTGGTGGCTGACTGGTGCCTACTGCGGCGATATGACAGCCTGCTCCACAGCAGGCGCCATGGATCTGCGTTCGCGAAAGTGGAGAAGAAACATTCTGGAGGCTGCAGGCGTGGATGCCGCGATCTTCCCGGAACTCTATTTTCCATGGGATATCGTCGGCACCAGCACGCCGGGTGCATCCGCTGCCACGGGGTTTGCTCCGGGAACCATAGTCTATGCGGGAATGGGGGATGCCGGGGCATCTACCCTGGCTGGCGGGGTGTTCCACCCTGGTCAGTTCAATATCAACTTGGGCACATCCGGGTGGATCGCCACCGTGACAGATCGAGCTGTAACTGACCGCCCTGGAATGATCAATCTGGCCTATCTGGGCGCCGGCAGCATCATCAATACAGTGCCCTTCCTCAATGCCGGCAATGTGCATGCTTGGGCCACCGGAGTCTTTGCAGGGAGCAGTCCGGCCGAGAACGACGACCCTTATCAACGCATGGGGCACTTGGTGGAATCCAGTCCAGCAGGAGCACGCGGCGTAATTTGCCTGCCCTATCTGGTGGGGGAGCGCTTCCCGATGATGAACCCTTCAATTCGTGGAGCCTATGTCGGCATTTCTTCCGAGACCGAGGCATGCGACCTTGCCCGAGCCGCGCTGGAAGGCGTGTCCTATTCGATTCGCCAGGGGCTCGACCTGCTGGGTACGCCTATCGAGCGGGTCACCCTGATTGGTGGCGGCGCTCGCGAACCTCAATGGTGCCAAATGCTGGCAGATATACTTGACGCGCCCGTTCAGGCGCTTGATGATGCCCATGTCATGCCTGCGGTGGCCCTGGCTGAACTGGTCTCTGTCGGCAAGGTGACCAACTCTTCTTCACAGCCCGATCTGCAGGCCTTGGAGAAGCTGGTGGAGGCGAACCTCGCTGGAGGCGTCTATTCTCCCGATGACGCAAATCGTCATGTGTACGATGCCGGTTACAATCGATTCAGGCGGCTATATCCAGCTTTGGACCCCCTCCAGTAAGCGTCCTTCGGATGCAGTTGTTCCTCATGGCTGATGGGGACGATTCAGACTGGCGTAATAATAGCAACAGGTTTTGATTGCTTTCGCACGCTCGCAGACTGTGCTATGCAAAGCTGCAGAAATTCGAAAGACTGAGTCTTTACCATGCTAGTGATTTTCCTTGTCGATGATCTGCAGGCGTGTGCTGGCATGGATCCTGCACAGATTGATGCAACTGTATTCAGGATTTGCCGAGAAATATGAAATTACCGCATATCCCTGTCTGGCATCCGTCCTGCACCTTGCGTCTTGTACCCCCGGAGAGAGTCGAACTCTCGCTGTCAGATTGAAAGTCTGGTGTCCTAACCGTTAGACGACGGGGGCGAACGTGCCCATGATACCCGCCCCCTATGGACCAGGCAAGCCTGGTGTGCCGTCTGCTCCTCAGTGAACCTCCTGGTCCAGCTCCTGGTCGCGTCGGTGGAAGAGCTCCATCTGCTCCTGGATCCAGACGCGTTCCGCGGGGTTGATGTCGGCGGATTCCAGGTATTTCTGATAGACAGGATAGAAGGCTCTGAGTATGGGGTAGATGGCGTATAGGGTGTGCTCGGGCTTCTGCTCCCTGGTGTGCTGCGGGTGAGCGTCGAAAGTGTTCTTGAAGCGCTGCATGTAATGGCGGAAGGATGTGAAGGAGGTGTCCATCCGGCGGGCGCTGATGCCCGCGTTCATGTCCTTGCAGTAGACCGTCTTGAACCCTTGATCAATCAGATGCAGAGAGATATCGACATCCTCGTGCATGATGTCTTCCTTATCCCTGCAGACCTGGTTGCGTATGGCCTGCCAGGCCGTGGCGCGCAGGGCCATGTTCGAGCCATAGAGCAGATATTGCCCGTCGTCGGCCCGGTAGATGGCACGGCGGATGGTGTTGTCCCCCTTGAGTCCGATCCTCTTGCCCGGCATGTCGTAGTATGCCACGGGACCAGTGGCGCCCATGGCCTCCGGGTCCCGGGTGAAGATGCCGGAGACCACCTCGACCCAGTTGGGGCGGAGCATGCAGTCGGCGTCGATTCGGCCCAGCACGTCGCCAGTTGCCCGGTCAAGTCCGTAATTTCTGGTGGGGATCAATCCCTGTTCGCTGTCCTGATGCAGGAGTCTGACATGCTGGTCAGGATTCTCGTCGATGAAGTGCTGGACGATGGAGGCCGTCGCGTCCGTGGAGTGGTTGTCGACTACCAGCACCTCCTTGGGGGCCTGACTCTGCCTAGTGGCATTCAGGAGGCAGTCCTCAATGCGTTCTTCCTCATTCCAGGCGGGTATGACTATGGAAACGGTCAACATACCCATCAGGATACGTGTGCCCGGATACACCGTCGGCTCAACCTGCGCTCCATAGCCCGCCATGTCAGCCATCCTGCGATAATGGAACATATGGCCAACGAGCAAAAGCAGCGCTTCGATTTCGCGACGGTCTTCCCGCCCAAGGGGGATCCGCGCCGACCTCCTGAATGGTTCGGACGCGCCCTTCTCTATGTGGTGATAGCCGTCTTTCTGGCTTGGTTCGCCTACTCCTCCTGGTGGAAGATCGAATTCCTGGTGCTGGACGTGGTGATCGCCATCTTCGTCTCCCTGGCCATGGAGCCTCTGGTGCTCAGGCTGGTCAGGCATGGTTGGCGGCGGGGCGCAGCATCGGTGGTCACCCTGATAGGCCTGATCATCATTGTGATCGTCCTTATGGGCTTGTTCGGCAACCTGCTGGTCCAGCAGGTCATCGGCATGGCCAACGGGTTGCCGGCCTTCTATGAGCAGTTGGCCGAATTCATCGCCAGTCGCACCCCCTGGCACCTGCCGGCCATGCAGGATTTGGGTGGGGAGATCGTCAAGAACATCCAGACCTCCTGGGTGACGGACTTCGCCGGGCAGGCCTTGACCACCACCGTGGGGCTGGCAGGGTCCTTCATCAATATCATGACTGTCCTGCTGGTCATCTACTACATCTCCGCGGCAGGCCCCAAGCTGCGCCGCAGCCTCTGCCAGTGGCTGGCCCCCAGGAGCCAGCGCCGATTCCTCTTCGTCTGGACCATCGCCCAGGACCAGATCTCCAGCTTCCTGTTCAGCAGGACCATTCTGGCGCTCATTTCCGCAGCCTGCATGTCGGTCTTCCTGGTCATCCTCAAGGTGCCCTACTGGCTGCCGCTGGCCCTCTTCTGCGGGCTGGTATCCCAGTTCGTGCCTACGATCGGCACCTACATAGGCGGGGCCGTTCCCATAGTGGTGGCCTGGGGGAGCCGCGGACTGCTGATGGCTGTGATCGTGCTGGTCTACATCATCATCTACCAGCAGATCGAAAACATGATTCTGGCTCCCAAGATCTCCCAACGGACCATGGACCTCAACCCGGCCATCGCCTTCCTTTCCGTACTGGCACTAGGTGCAGTCTTCGGAGCTCTGGGCGCCTTCCTGGCCCTGCCTCTGGCGGCCAGCTTCCAGGCCATCTTCTCGGCCTCGGTCAAGCATTACGAGCTGATCGACTCCCCGCTCATGCAGGATCCCAAGCCGGTCGGCAAGTCCAAGGTTGTCGAGGGCGTCGAGGCCTTCAACGAGCACGTGGTCCAGCCGATGGCCAGCCATGTTGGCAGCCGGTCCGCCAAGGGGACCAGTGCCAGGGTCCGAATGGACGATCCTGTCATGACCATTGCCAGCCAGCTCTACCCGACATCCTCGCCGACGGCCAAGGATCTGGACGAGTCGGCCACGATGCCCATACCCAAGTCCGCCTCGGCCCCCGTAAGGCACAGGCCGCTCAAAGGCGCTGAGACATCCGACGAGGCCTCAGAAGGGGAGGACAACCCTCGCAAGGAGTGGCGCTGATGGCCCTGCTCAAAGTGCTGGACGTCCTGATGCTGCTGCTGGGCGGGGTGGGCATCGTCTACCAGGCCATCTGCATCGTCATTTCCTTCGTCTCCAAGCCGGTGGTCTTTCCTGAGGCTCCCTTCGACAAGCGGTTCGCCGTCCTTATTTCCGCCCGCAACGAGGAGCAGGTGGTCGGTCATCTGATTAACTCCATCAAGGAACAGACCTATCCATCCTCCATGATCGATATATGGCTGGTGGCCGACAACTGCACCGATGACACTGCCGGACTAGCCAGATCCCTGGGCTGTCATGTGGTCGAACGGCAGGACCCGAACCAGGTGGGCAAGGGCTACGCTCTGACCTTTCTGCTGGACCGGATTCTTGAGCGGGGCCTTGCCTCCCGCTACGATGCCTACTTCGTCTTCGATGCGGACAATCTCCTGGACCGCCATTACATCGAAGAGATGAACAAGGCCTTCCAGTCCGGCTTCCGCATACTGACCAGCTACCGCAACTCAGTCAACTTCTCTGACAACTGGGTTTCCTCCGGCTCGGCGCTATGGTTCATCCGGGAATCCCGGTTCCTCAACACCTCGAGGATGGTCATCGGGTCCAGCTGCCATGTGGGAGGAACCGGGTTCATGTTCTCTAGGGAAGTCATGGAGCGCAACAACGGCTGGAAGTTCCATCTGCTGACCGAAGACCTGGAGTTCACTATGGATTCCGTCCTGCATGGCGAACGCATCGGCTATTGCGGCACGGCAATCCTTTATGACGAGCAGCCCGTCACCTTCAAACAGAGCTGGCGGCAACGGTTGCGTTGGAGCAAGGGCTTTCTTCAGGTCTTTCGCTACTACGGGCCTGCTCTGATCTCTCGGGCCTTCCGCGAACGCGACTTCTCGGCCGTGGACCTGACCATTCTCATCTGTCCGCTGACCGTCCTAGGCCTGGTCCGTTGTTTCTTCGGCCTGCTCTTCCCGGCTCTGGGTTTCGTGACCTGGACCAGCCAGGTAACCGCACTGGTAGATGGCATCGCAGCCGGGGTTCTTGGTGTCCTGGCCCTGATGGGCCTGGCTGCTTTGACTGTGCTGGCCGAGCGGGACAAGATAGGCGCATCCAACAAGGAGCTTTTCGCGTACTGTCTGAGCTTCCCCATCTTCATGCTGAGTTACCTGCCCATCTCCTTCCAGGCTATTTTCGCCAATCCTGGATGGAAGCCCATCGAGCACTCCGGGCACTGAGACCGGGCATCCGCCGACATGCGAACTAGATTATGGAGGCGGCCAGGAGCGGGATAGTGATGGGATAGACTTAAGGCCATGTCCGATGAAGCCCGATCAGCCAGCATGACCGCCCAGACGGCAGTGGCTCCTCCGCCCGATCCACAGGCAGCGGTCTCTATTCGCGCCCTGGTCAAGTGCTACCAGGGCCGGCCTGCTGTCAATGCCCTCTCTCTGGACATTCCCAGGGGGTCCTTCTATGGGATAGTCGGCCCCAACGGCGCGGGAAAGACCACCACGCTGAACATGGTGACCGGCCTCCTGGCGCCTGACTCCGGCAAGGTCATGATTCTGGGCAGGGACGTATGGTCTGACGTGGATACGGCCAAGCGAATCATCGGCGTCATGCCCCAGGGTGACCAGATCTTTGACAGGCTGACCGGTCTGCAATTGCTGGTCTACTCGGGCATGCTGCGTCGAATGCCACGCGAGGAGGCGCTGAGCAGGGCCAGGGACCTGCTGGAGGCTTTCGACCTGACCGATGCCGCAGGCAAGCGGATCTGTGATTATTCATCCGGTATGGCCAAGAAGATCTGCCTGGCCACTGCAATGATCCATTCCCCTAGACTTCTGGTACTGGATGAGCCTTTCGAGTCGGTCGACCCAGTCTCCAGCGCCAATCTCAAGGACATCCTTGTCGAGTATGTCGATACTGGAGGAACCGTGGTCATTTCCTCGCATGTCATGGCCCTGGTGGAGCGGATGTGCACTCATGTAGCCATCATCAATCATGGTCTGGTTCGGGCTGATGGCACAGTGGCTCAGGTCGCAGCAGGGGAGGACCTGGAGGATCGTTTCCTGGATCTCGTCGGCGGCCGTCATCAGGCCCGCCGGATCGCTTGGCTGAACGGTTCCGGGTCTGAGGAAGACCAGGAGACGGAATGAGCACGACAACCACCATCATCGCCATGCGTTGGTCCATTACCTGGGGAACGATCAAGCACTCCTCCTGGCAGATGGTCGGTGCCATTGTCAGTTTGCTCATGGCCATAGGCATCTGTCTGGCCTCTTGGCAGACTGCGCTGACGCTAGGGGGCTGGCTGCCCGGCGCCGGTCCGAGCGACCGCCGGCGTATGGGGACTGTATTGATCCTGTTCCTGGTCGGGCTTACCTTGGGAGTGATCCTGATACAACTGATCTTTTTGGGCCAGGGGTCGATCCTGAGTCCTTCGCGATTCGTTCTTTACGGGATTCCTGACGGTCAGTTGCAATTGGGGCTCTACCTGGCCGGATTGACCGGGCCTGCGGGATTGACCGGTCTTGTCTGCTTTCTGGCTCTGACGGCCATCTATGCCCGCATGGGTGTCGGAGCTGCGATCATGGCTTTGGTTGCGGCTCTGCTGGCTGTCATGGTAATGCTGGCCTTGTCCCGTGCCGTTTTGGACCTGGTCGGCACGCTGATGGTTGCTCGGCGCACCCGATCCGGGCTCTATCTGCTGGTCACCATGGTGATCATGGTTTTGTGCATGCTGCCCTCTCTGTTGAGCAGTGAGATTATGAATGGCATGGCAGTGGACGCCGACTCCATGAAGTCCGTGGCCGACTTGCTGGCTTGGACGCCGCTGGGCGCCGCTGTCCGTCTGCCTGAGGATCTTCTTGCGGGATCATGGTGGGCTCTGGCTGGACGTCTGTGTATGGAGCTGGCCACGCTGACTCTCTGTTTCATGATCGGCATGCTGTGTCTGCGTCATGACCGTTTGCACACTGGGGCGAGCGCTGAGCGGTCGACTGCCTCCAAGGGACTGGGGATGCTGGGCCGGTCCCGGAACGCTGTGGATGCAATGACCGCACGGCTGCTGATCTATCTGCGTCAGGATTCCCGCAAGCTGTCTATCTATCCGCTTTTGCTGGTCCTGATGGTTCTGTACGCAATACTCTTCCGTCAGATGCCCATGCTGATATGGCTGGGACCGGCTTTGGGCGCCCTGATACTGGAGATTCCCGAGGGCAACGCCTTGGCCTACGATGGGCTCGCCCTGCGCATGGAGATAGCTGCGGGAGTAAAGGGTCGTGAGGACCGGCTGTCCCGTGTCCGCAGCCATCTGATTGTGGCTATGCCCTGCATGTTCCTCCTCGGGCTGGTGACTTTGGCGCTCTCCGGGGCAATGAAGGGCGGACGAGACTTGGTCATCTCCCTGGATCTGCTGGCTGCGACCATAGGATTGCTTCTGTCTGGGCTGGGAGTTGCCCAGATTTTTTCGGCCCTGCTGATCTATCCGGTACCCTCTATGGACCGGCCCTTCACATCGCCGCAGGGACGTGCTGTTGCCCAGGGCTTCCTGCCAATGCTGCAATTGCTGGCTAGCCTGGTGATTATGCTGCCCACCATATTGGTGGCATTGCCGACTATGACCAAGGGCGGGATTCTTCCGCTCTGGCTGCCTGTGCCGGTCGCATTGGCGAACGGTCTGATTGTGCTTGCCGTAGGTATAGTTTTGGGATCCCGGATCTTCGATCGTCGACAGTCGGCCATTCTGCTGACTCTGGATCAATACGATTCCCTGCAGTCCTGATGTCGTCTCGGGACGAGTACTAGGCTAGTGGGATGATGTCGACCGATCCGAAGTCCATGAGTGCCGCCGGGCCTCCGTTGAATTCGGTCGGCGGGCGTAAGTTCGGGAGAGAGCAATTGGGTGACAGACATCAGCAGCGCATAACGCGCCGTCGTCGGACCAAGCGCCGCTGGCGTGTGGCCTTGACTGCGCTTGCAGCGATCATGCTGGTTGTCAGCTACGCCTGCATGGACCTGGCTGACTTGGCGCCCGGTCCGCTGACCTTGGCCAAGACCAGACATTCGTCGATTCCCGCTGCGGTCATGATGGGCGAGTCGTCAACTGCAGCCGTGGACCGGCCTGGACCCGCAGTGGATGTCGGCCAGGTCCAGCAGCTGGTCAATGCTTTCGCCGATACGCCTGGCTTAGGCAATGCATACTCCTTGGTCGTGCGGCAGGCTGATGGACGGGTGCTGGCTCAGAAGAACGCCGACCAGGTGCGCCAGCCGGCCTCTACCATGAAGACCTTGACCGCCGCCGCTGCCGCCTCAGTTCTGGACATGTCGTCCCAGCTGGATACTGAGGTGCTGCTGAATTCCTCTTCTTCCTCGTCGGCAACGCTGACCCTGCGCGGCAATGGCGACATGCTTCTAGGCGCCGGCAAGGATGATCCTCTGCACGTCAATGGTCGGGCCGGGCTGGGAACCCTGGCCGAGCGGACGGCCCAGGCCCTGCACAAGCAGGGGATCGACCGCGTGGCATTGGCCTACCAGGATACGCTCTTCGGCGATGATCGGATGCCTAAGGGCATCGAAGACAACAATCCTGATGGCATCTACTTCCAGGAGTCTGTTTCCATGGCCGTGGATGAGGCCCGGCAGGGACGGACCGAGCCTGACGCTGATCCGGACGCAGGCGGGGTCTATCTTCCCAGGGTCGAGAATCCGGCAGGAGCCGCTGCGGCTGTCTTTGCCAACAGCCTGACGCAGTCCGGAATCCATGTGGATAATGCACAGGCGCCAGACCGTATCGATCATGCTCAGGGTAGGGTTCTGGCCCGTGTCCGCTCGGCTCGGCTCAGCGAGGTCATGTCGCTGATGCTACGCAACTCGGATAACAGCCTGGCTGAGCTTTTCGGTCGTCTGACCGCCTTGGCCTTGGACATGCCTAACAGCCCAGCCGGGGCGGTGAAAGCCGTTACCAGCACGCTGAGCAAGCTGGGCGTGGACACTGCGGGCCTCAACATGGCCGATTGCTCTGGACTGACTCCTGGTTCCACCCTAAAGGTGGGCACCTTGGCGGACATTCAGCAGCTGGCCCTGTCCAAGAAGGGCCTGACCCCTCTGGTCAAGGGTCTGTCGGTGGTGGGGCTGACCGGCACGGCAGCCAGACGGAAAATAGACAATCAGGCCGACGGGCTGATCCGGGCCAAGACCGGCACCTTGGATCATGTGACTTCGCTGGCAGGCAATGTGATTCGACGCTCCGGCGGCGTTCTGGTCTTTGCTGTAGTCGTCAACGACCCCGAGGATGCGGCTGCTGCCAGGCATGCTGTGGACACCCTGGTCGGATCCTTGGATCGGCTCTGAGCGGGAAACGGCTTGGACTATGGTCTATTCAGCGGAGATGAAAAAGGCGGTGGGGCTCCTGCGCTCAACCCTGGACCGGGAGGGCCTGGGCTTGCAGGATCGACGGTTTGCCCATCACGGGGTGCATCAGCCTGATCCGGATGCTCCTCTGATTCTGGTGGCCTGCTCAGGAGGTCGGGACTCCTTGGCCTTGGCCTGCGTAGCCCACCTGGCGGCCGATATGAACGGGCTGCGGTGCGGTGCCCTGCTGATTGATCACGGCCTGGCGCCTGATTCGGATCGGATCGCCGAGCGCGCGGCTGGAACCTGCCGGAAGCTGGGGTTGAATCCGGTCCGCGTCACCAGAGTGGATGTGCCTGTCACTTCGGCTGGCACTGAGGCCGATGCCCGTGTGGTCCGCTACCAGGCCCTCTCCGAGCAGGCCCTCGAACTGGGTGCCAGGGCCGTCCTTCTGGCGCACACCCGTGACGATCAGGCCGAGACGGTGCTGATCGGCCTGATCCGTTCCCAGGGGCTGGAGGCCATCACTGGCATGGCTCGGCGTGTGGAGCGTGGAGGGATGCGCTACCTTCGCCCATTCCTTGACCTGGACCGGAAGGATACCACGGCCATTTGCCGCCAACAGGGGATCAGCTGGTGGGACGACCCCACCAACGGCGATGATCAGCCGGCTGACCGTACGCTTCCCAAGACGATGCCGCTGCGCTCGCGAATCCGTCACGACCTGCTGCCCGAGTTGAATCGCTTCGCTAGCCGGGACATGGTGCGCCGTCTTGCCCTGGGGGCGGACATGGCACGTCTGGATCAGGAGTATTTGGATACCCAGGTGGATGAGTTGTTCCGGCGACTGGTTACCCGCCCTGATTCGGATCAGAGGGCTAAAGGGGTTCTGGCTCGCTTGGATGCCCGCGGGTTGTCCGACTGTCATCCGGCCCTGCGCACCCGCCTGCTGGCTCAGGTGCTGACCAGGCTGGGCATTCGTTTCACAGCTGTGCAGGTTCGGGCTCTGGATGACTTGGTCTGTCGATGGCACGGCCAGCAGGGTCCCCGATTTCCCAGCTCCCATACAGCAATCCGCAAGGGTCAAGTCATTCTCATATGCAATGATGGGGACCATGCGCATCGCTGATATTCAATCCCATATCGACCATGAACTGGTGTCCAAGGAACGGATAAAGGAGCTGATCAACCGGACGGCCGAGCAGGTCAGCCGGGATTACCGGGACAAGAACCCGATCATGCTGGCCGTGCTCAAGGGGGCCTTCAACACGCTTGCCGCCCTCTCACAGGCTGTTACCATTCCGGTTCAGATCGAGTTCATGAGCATCTCCAGCTATCCGGCTGGCAAAACCAGCGTCTCCGAGGGCGACTTGGACATCAGGATGGATTTGGACTGTGATGTGCGCGGTCGGCATATTCTGATTGTTGAGGATATTATCGATTCCGGCTACACCTTGCACTGGTTGGTTGAGCGTCTCAAGGAGCGAGGAGCTGCATCTGTGGAGATCTTCACCCTGCTGGACAAGACCTCTCGGCACGAGGTTGAGGTGAATGTCAAGTATCCGGGATTCGCCATACCCGACGAATTCGTTGTCGGCTTCGGGCTGGATTACGACGAGCAGTACCGTAATCTGGACTCGATAGCCGTACTGAGGTCCGAGGAATATGCGGACCCGACTCAGGAACAGGATCAGAGGGGGCAGTCATGAGCTACTCGCAGGGACCGCAGCAGGGTCCGCCCAATGGAGACAGGGACAACCGGGATAAGGGCAACAACCCCTTCAACTTTAATTTGGGCAGCAACGGTTCTGGATCCAACGGGGGCAACCGTTCCTTCTGGCATTCCCCTTGGCTTTGGGGAATCCTGGCCGTGGTCATCATTCTGGCCATCTTCGGTTTCTTCAGCAGTCAGAACGGCGCCCAGACCATCGACACGCAGGACGGCCTGGAGCTGCTGAACGACCGCAGCAGCATGGTCAGGAAGGCCGAGATCACCGAGAAGATGCAGGTTGTCGAGCTCAAGCTCAATACCGACTTCGTCAAGGATGTGCCCGGTTTCCGCGGTAACCGCACCTCTAAGAACTTCGGCAAGGACGTACAGTTCTACTACGTGGAGGCTCAGGGGGAGCAGGTGGTCAAGGCCGTCGAGAAGGCCAAGCCCTCCGAGGGGTACAACTCGGTGGTGCCGCAGACCAGCATGATGAGCTACCTGATCTCCTCCATTCTTCCCATGCTGATCATTCTGGGAGTCTTCTGGTTCCTGCTCTCGCGCATGTCCTCGGCGGCCGGCGGCGGCATGTTCGGGATGGGTGGCAAGAAGAACTCCGCCAGGCTGAACGACGGGCAGACCCCCAAGACCAAGTTCTCGGACGTGGCCGGTGAGGAGGCCGCCGTCCAGGAGGTTGAGGAGATCAAGGAATTCCTTAAGGATCCGTCCAAGTACAAGGCTTTGGGTGCTCGCATACCCCGAGGGGTTCTGCTCTATGGTCCGCCTGGAACCGGCAAGACCCTGTTGGCCAGGGCCATCGCCGGCGAGGCAAGCGTCCCCTTCTACTCCATGGCAGGATCCGACTTCGTCGAGATGTTTGTTGGTCTGGGAGCGTCCCGAGTGCGTGACCTGTTCGACGAGGCCAAGAAGAATGCCCCGGCCATCATCTTCATCGACGAGATCGACGCAGTGGGCGGCAAGCGCGGATCCGGCATGAGCGGCGGTCACGATGAGCGCGAGCAGACTCTGAACCAGCTCCTGGTCGAGATGGACGGCTTCGACAACGACACCAACCTGATCATCATC
Source organism: Bifidobacterium sp. ESL0819 (assembly GCF_052606245.1). Taxonomy (NCBI): domain Bacteria; kingdom Bacillati; phylum Actinomycetota; class Actinomycetes; order Bifidobacteriales; family Bifidobacteriaceae; genus Bifidobacterium; species Bifidobacterium sp. ESL0819. The sequence goes on along the minus strand of NZ_CP199587.1, from coordinate 88,993 downwards.
GCAGCCACCAACCGCCCTGATATTCTGGATCCTGCACTGCTCAGGCCCGGTCGGTTCGACCGCCAGGTGGCCGTGGAGGCTCCGGATCTGGAGGGGCGTGAGGCCATCCTCAAGGTCCATGCCAAGGGCAAGCCCTTCGTGCCTGATGTGGATCTGCATACCGTGGCCGTGCGCACGCCCGGCTTCACCGGCGCCGACCTGGCCAACGTGCTCAACGAGGCGGCCCTGCTGACTGCGCGTTCCGATGCTCAGCTGATCGATAACCGAGCCATCGACGAGGCCATCGACCGTGTGCTGAGCGGACCTCGTCGGCGGACCAAGGGCATGGCTCTGGCTGAAATGCGCAACACTGCCTACCATGAGGGCGGCCACGCCATGGTGGCGGCGGCCCTGCACCACACAGACCCGGTCACTAAGGTGACTATTTTGCCGCGCGGGCGGGCCCTGGGCTATACCGCAGTCATGCCCACCACAGACCGCTATTCGCAGTCTCGCAACGAGTTGCTGGATCAGATGGCCTACGCCATGGGCGGCCGCGTGGCAGAAGAGGTGGTCTTCCATGACCCGACTACCGGCGCATCCAATGACATCGAGAAGGCCACCAGCATTGCCCGGCAGATGGTGCTGCAGTATGGCTTCTCATCCAAGCTGGGAGCCATCAAGTGGGCCGATGAGAACGACCAGGATTCCGGGCTTGATGCTTTGAAGCCTCACAACTATTCGGAGAAAACGGCCGAAGCCATCGATGAGGAAGTCCACGATCTTATCGAGACGGCCCACCAAGAGGCCTGGCGGATCATCACCGAGAACCGTGACGTGCTCGACGAGCTCGTTCGACAATTGCTGGTCAAAGAGACTCTGAACAAGGATGAGCTGGCTGCTGTCTTCGCTGGTCTGCGCAAGGCTCCTGAGCGTCAGCTCTGGCTGTCCGCACCGGATCGGCCGGACTCTGAGCAGCCTCCTGTGGAGATTCCTGAGGAGCTCAGACGCAGCGTAAACGGGTCGTCTGCAGAAGACCAGCGCTGAATTCGGAACTGGCCCGGCGCCTTGTATATGGTTTCGGGCTTTTCTGCAGTGAATGTTCCAAGGCAAGGGAGGGGCGTACAACATGGATTCCATCCGTCTGAGCTCCATCAAGGCTGCACCCCTGCATGACGATCAAGGGTCTGGATCCGGCTACCAGGTCGATGCCGTGCTCTACCTGGATTTGAGTGAGGCAGGCAGACTCAACGACGGCACTCAGACCGTTGACTATGTGCAGATCGTTCGCAGGATCGTCAATCTGATTCGCAAGGAGCCGATTGACGAGATTCTGGAATCCCTGACCGCCAAGGTGGCTGATGCCATCCTGCTCTCCCACCAGATCCGCCGCACCCGGGTCACAGTCACTCGTTTGGGCGCTGATCAGGGAACAGGTGTCGATTTTCAGGTGGCTGTCACCCTGGAGCGGGCGGCTGCCGATCAGATACAAGGCAATCCGGGCAGCATGGAGTCTGGACGCGTAAACGGCGACGGGCATGCTGTGCTAGGACACCCCTCGCTCCTGCTGTCTGGTCAGGACGATCCAGGTCAAGCGGCACGGGCGCGGCTGCGTCATCCTGTTACCGCGTCCAGACAGGACGTCCTGTCCTCATATCCTGAAAATGAGGATGAAGCTTCCAGCCAGCTGGCTACTGAGGAATCCAAAGCACAGGGTCTTCTGATGCGTGATGTGATTGCGCTGGAAGGGGCATCAGGAACCGACCGATTGGTCATGCTTCGGGCTCTTGCAGCCCTGGATGGGATCCCTGGCAGCCAGCTGGTTGGCATCTCGCCCCTGTATTCCTACCGGGATGAACAGGGAGACCAGCGTCTATCGGCCGTGGTGATCCTGCAGACGCCGCTGGATCTGGAGGGGCTGCGGTCAGCTCTGGATATGGTGGCCGCCCCTATCAGAAAGATTGGCGGACTGGATGCAGACGTGGTGGAGGTGGAGACCTCGGACGGCTCGCTTCCCTCTGCTCAGGTCCGCCCGCCTCTACTGACCTCTGACGCCCCATCGCGCATTCTAGTGCCTTGGGCTTATTTGGAGCCTGAGCATTGCCTGCCCGGAGCTGGCGGATCCTGTCTGGCGAGTCTGGCCAACCGTGCTCCTGACCGTGATCGCATCAGCATGGTTTCGGAGGACTGGATTCTGGACGGACTGTCATGAAAGCCCGCCGCACCCCGCTTGTGCACTATCTGGTCGCCCTGGTCCTAGGCCTGATGGGAGGCGCTGGAATCTCGGAACTGGGCATGTCCACTAGGACGGACCTCATGGGGGTTCCCTGGCTGGTCATCCTGTTGCTCTTCCTGTTGGGGTTGGCAATCCTGATCATGGCCTTCCAAGTGCATCGTTACGCCAAGGGAGACCGCAAGGAAATGGATTTGCGCTTCGCGGTCAACGTGCTGATCATGAGCAAGGCCTTGGGAATTGCCTGTGCTGCCCTTTTGGGCTGGTATGGCAGTCAGGCACTGATCAGCATGGGCCATGCAGCCGCGCCTTATTACGCGCGGGTCATGCAGGAGTGCCTGGTCGCATCCCTGGTCTGTCTGTTTGATGTGGCGGCCGGAGCAGTGGGGGAGTGGCTCTGCCAGTTGCCCCCGAACGACGGTCCTGAAAAACCTGACGGACGCAAGTCCACGCGCAGACCCATGGCCGATGCGGCTGATGCTGCCGAGAAGCAGGCTGACTCGGTGGATGATCGGCGCAGTTGAACCAGCTGGTGACGGTGCTGAGAAATTTCCTGGTTCGTCGGGACAATTATCGCTGAAGCTTTTACCTGTTGCTGCGGCAAAAGCTTCAGCCAGGGATCAGTAGATCAGTCCCTAGGCACCCTGATCATGGCTTCCTGAACCATGAAGGCCGCTAGATCACCCTGACGGGTGTAGACCTTGGCTATGCACAGGCTGCGGCCGTGGGCGGCCACAGGGGACTCCTGAATGAAGCAGTGCCAGTCACAAGGGTCCAGATCCTGATACCACCACATAGCATGGTCGATGGAGGCGAAGGAAATCCCCGGAGTGGTCATGCTCAGCCCAGCACGACGCAGGGCGGGTTCCATCATGATCTGATCGCATTCCATGGCCAGCAGGGCCCGGCGCATCAGCGGGTCCAGGTCGGCTTTTCCCTGGGTGCGGCTCCAAACGGCCTGGCGACTTCTGCCGTCATCCCCGGAATCACTGTTTTCTGCATCGTCCAACAGGACCGTACCGCCCACATGACGGAGGTCGAAGGGGCTCTGATGAGCATAGTAGTCAGCGAAGGGGGACTGGTCGGCATAGGGTTCCATCTGTTCCCGGGAGCCAGGCAGATCCTCCGGATCTGGCAGACCGGTCGGCATGGGATCGCCATAGTGGATACCCTCCTGGCCGACCTGCTGATAGGAGAGGAGGGCGTCCAGGATGGTCCGCTCCCCCTGACGCAGATCAACTCGCCTGGAGGAGAAGGAGTGCCCGTCGCGAATGGTCTCAACTTCCGCTTGGATGTCCTGCTTCAGGAGTCCCGTACGCAGGTAATAGGCATGCATCGAGTGGGGCAGTCGACCTCCGGGCACAGTCCGTCCGCCGGCCATGATGGCCTGGCCCAGCAGCTGGCCCCCGTAGAGGCGACCAGTGGGAAAGTCCAGCGATTCGCCCCGAAAGCGGGAACGGCCATCGACAGGCTGCTGTTCTTGTACATCCAGAGCAGCGATGGCTCGGACCAGTGATTCATCTGCCGTGCTCATACTTCTCCTTGGCCCTCCCTCTCTTGTGATGTCTTGCTCAGCGGGTCAACTTGCGGTGGATGCGGTGGGGTCTGGAGGCCTCCTCACCCAGACGCTTGACCTTGTTCTCTTGATATGCCTGGAAGTTGCCCTCGAACCAGTACCAGGAGGCCGGGTTTTCGTCTGTGCCTTCCCAGGCCAGGATATGGGTGGCGATCCTGTCCAGGAACCAGCGGTCGTGCGAGATGACCACAGCGCAGCCGGGGAAGGCCAGCAGGGCGTTTTCCAGACTTTCCAGGGTCTCCACATCCAAGTCGTTGGTTGGCTCGTCCAGCAGAAGGAGGTTGCCGCCCTGCTTGAGAGTGAGTGCCAGGTTCAGTCTGTTGCGCTCGCCGCCGGAGAGGACACCGGCCGGTTTCTGCTGATCCGAGCCTTTGAAGCCGAAGGATGCCACGTAGGCGCGGGTGGGCACCTCGACGCCGCCGACCTCAATGAAGTCCAGCCCCCCGGATACCACCTCCCAGAGGTTCTTGTTGGGATCGATGCCCTCGCGGTTCTGATCCGCATAGGAGATCTTGACCGTGTCGCCGACCTCCAAGGAGCCCGATGTCAGCGGCTCCAGGCCCACGATGGTCTTGAAGAGCGTGGACTTGCCCACGCCATTGGGGCCGATGACGCCCACTATGCCGTTTCTGGGCAGAGTGAAGCTCAGATCGTCGATCAGAACGCGGTCGCCGAAGGCCTTATGGATGTGCTCGGCCTCCAACACCTTGGAGCCCAGACGGGGCCCCGGCGGAATCTGGATCTCGGAGAAGTCCAGCTTCTTGTTGTTCCGGGCCTCGTTCTCCATCTGCTCGTAACGCTCAAGACGGGCCTTGTTCTTGGCCTGACGGGCCTTGGGCGAGGAACGAACCCATTCCAGTTCGGTATTGAGCCGTTTGGCCAGCTTGGCATCCTTCTGCCCCTGGACCTCCAGACGCTTGGCCTTGGTCTCCAAGTATGTGGAGTAGTTGCCCTGGTAGGGGTAGAGGTGGCCGCGATCGACCTCGCAGATCCACTCAGCTACGTTGTCCAGGAAGTACCGGTCGTGGGTCACGGCCAGGACGGCGCCCTTGTAGGTGTGCAGGTACTGTTCCAGCCAGAGGATGGACTCGGCATCCAGGTGGTTGGTGGGCTCGTCCAACAGAAGCAGGTCAGGTGCTTCCAGCAGCAGGCGGCATAGAGCCACCCGGCGGCGCTCGCCTCCAGAGATGACCGAGACCGGGGCGTCCGGGTCGGGGCACTGCAGGGCATCCATGGCCTGATCCAGCTGGGAGTCAAGATCCCAGCCATTGGCGGCATCGATCTGCTCCTGAAGCTGGCCCATCTCGGTCATGAGAGCATCATAATCGGCGTTGGGGTCGGCCATCTGCTCGCCGATCTGATTGAATCGGTCCACCTTGCTCATGATGTCGCCGAAGGCCATACGAATATTCTCGCCCACGGTCTTGTCCTCGTCTAGGGGCGGCTCCTGCTGGAGAATGCCTACCGTATAGCCGGGGGTGAGCTGTGCTTCGCCGTTGCTGACCGTGTCCAGGCCGGCCATGATCCGCAGGAGGGTGGATTTGCCCATGCCATTGGGGCCCACCACGCCAATCTTGGCGCCGGGCAGGAAACTCAGGGTTACATCGTCCAGGATGACGCGGTCGCCGAAGGACTTGCGCGCCTTGATCATCTGATAAATGAATTCGGCCAAGAAGCTACCTCACAGTACCATAGAGAGACAGTGCAAACTGCATTCATGGTAGTGGGAACTTCTGACTTATGCGCCGGGCTGATAAGCAAGGTGGAGTGGGCGGATGGCCGCTTATAAACAAGACCTATGACCCGGCCCTGGTTCTGCAGCTGTGGTCGGGGTAGCCTTGAGTCGACGTTCCCGCCCGGCATGCGCAGGTCAAGGAACGCCGGACGGGCCTTTGTCGGCATGGGCAGGCTGCGTCATATCGCTGTGCGCATGAGGAACGGGCCGTCCGCTCTATGACGGCCGTAAGGGAGTCTCAATGACGGCGAAACAGCAGCAGGGTCGGATTTCCGCAGCTCATCGGTTGCGCTGGAGACCGCTTGACATTGCGGTCGGCGCCGGACTGGGCGCGGTGTCAGGGCTGATCTACTGGTTGGCCAGCCTGCTCGCCTCGTGGATATTCCCGCTGATGACGGCCCTTCTTCCCGGTATGGCCGCCCTTTTGCATGGGATCTTCTATTTTCCCTGCACTCTGTCCCTGCTGATATTGCGCAAGCCTGGCGCGGCCGTCTATGTTGGCATCATCAGCGTCCTGGTCGAGATTTTGCCAGGCAACGCCTATAACGTGCCGATGATTTTTGTGGAGGCCATCGTCGAGGCCCTCTGCGCGGAGTTGGCCTTCGGAATATTCCGCTACCGCCGGTGGACCCTGGGAACTACCGTTCTGGGTGGAATTCTGATAGCGCTGGTGTATAACGCTTTTCTCCTGGCCTTCTACTATCAGGGGGTCTCCCTCCTCAGCCCGAGAGGGATCATCGGCACCATCTGCGAACTGATCAGCGGAGTGGTCCTGGCTGGACTGACCAGCTGGTTCCTCTTCCGGGCCATCGGCAGCACCGGTGCGCTGGATCGGCTGGCATCCGGGCGGGATGTCAGGCAGGTCTGAACATCGGCATCCTCGCCAAACCGACTGCATTGACTATAGGTTTGTTGTGCAGCTGTGACAGCCCGTACCGGGCAGGAAGGGTCCTCCTATGACCAAGCTTCGTTCCTACCTCGCAGCAGCGGTGTTGCCCCTTATCCTGGCAACGGGCGCTTGCGGCACCTCCCAGGCTTCCCACGAAGACAGAATCGACCCCCATGCTGCCATCAGCGTCAACAATGCCGAACCTGCGGCTCCTCTGATTCCCTCCAGCACCAACGACACCGCGGGCTGGAAGGTGGTGACCCAGCTATTCGATGGGTTGGTCACCTTCGACGCCAAAGGCGGGATGACCCTGGTCGAGGCCGAATCGATTACTCCCAATGAGGATGCAAGCCGGTACACGATCGTCCTCAAACCAGGACTCACGTTCAGCAATGGGGAGAAGATCACCGCCAAGACCTACGCGGATTCGTGGTCTTTTGCCGCGAATGCAGCCAATGGGCAGCTGGGGGCCTCGGCTTTTTCGACCATTGCCGGGTACGAGCAGGTGCAGGATGAGCATGGCGACCCCAAGACCCCTCTGTCTGGTCTTCGGGTGGTTGACGACCTGACTCTGGAGGTGACCATGAGCAAGCCGGATTCCTCCTTCCCCTACAAGGTGGGAGATGTAGCCTTCCTTCCCCTGCCCGCGTCCGCCTACAAGGACATCAAAGCCTTCGGCAAGAAACCGATCGGGAATGGGCCCTACCGCTTCAAATCATGGGTGCCCAATCAGGCAATCAGGCTGGAGAAGGATCCTGCATACAAAGGGCCGCGCAAGGTTCGGAACGGAAGCCTGGAGTTCAGGGACTACCAGAGCCTTGATGCCGCCTATGCTGATGTCGAAGCCGGCCACCTGGACGTGCTCGATACGGTTCCGGTCTCCCGCCTGAAAACCTTCCGTGCCGATTCGGACCTGCAGCCCCTGATCAAGCCGGGGCCGGCCTTCCGATCCCTGACCATCCCGCAAGGCTTGGAGCATTTCCAGGGGCAGGAAGGCGCCCTTCGCCGGGCGGCCCTGTCATATGCCCTGGATCGCGCGGAAATAGCAGACAAGGTCTTCGCCGGTTCGGTGACACCGGCTACTGATTTTCTTGCCCCCACCATCAAGGGGAATGCCGCCGGCCTCAAAGGCAATGAGGTGCTGAGCCACGATCCGGACCAGGCTCGTAAACTTTGGAAGGAGGCTGACGCCATATCTTCCTGGAAGGGCACGCTTCGCATCGCGTACAGCGCCGACGGGACCGACAAGGACTGGGTAGATGCGGTTCTGCATGAGTACGCCCAGGTTCTGGGGATCAAGACGGAACCGAATATCTTCCCGACCGGCAAGGAATTCAATACGGCGGTTCATAACCGTCAGATCAACAGCATTTTCAATTCGGGCATCACCTCGGACTATCCCCATCCCGAGGGCTACTTGGTTCAGGGTTATGCCTCCAGCCAGGCTGATGGCAAGGGGCTGAACAACGGGGATTACAAAAGTGCAGAATATGATGCCATCCTCTCTCGAGCTGCCTCCAAGTCCGACCAGGACGAAGCCATGCAGGATTACCGCCAGGCCGAGGCTGTGCTCTTCAAGGATCTTCCAGTGCTGCCGCTCTGGTACAGGAAGGTCTCGGCAGTGGCCGGCAAACAGGTCCGCCAGGCTCCTTTCGGGTACATGGGTCTGCCTGTCTACAATCAGGTCGCCAAATAGGTTCGACAACCCGGATCTGGTTGATGACGAGTCGTTTTGATACCATGACTCTGGCCGGTACGATCGGCGTGGGGCCTTAGCTCAGTCGGTTAGAGCAAACGACTCATAATCGTTCGGTCCAGGGTTCAAGCCCCTGAGGCCCCACCAGACGAAACCCCTACGAGCACCAAGCCTGCAGGGGTTTTCTTATGCTTGCTGACATGGGGGCTTAGACTCAAAATGTATACTAAATGCATACTGTCCTGCATGGGGAAATAGATTGGCATCATCTTCACTGCCGACTTCGGTCGAGCGCTCGCACCACCTGTATGGGTGCCTTGCATTTGAGTGTGCAGGCATCCGCTCGATCTTCTTGTGCCGGGCTTCGAGGAGCTTACTGCCCTGCTGAGATTCGGCGGAGCGTCGAAGATCGCATCTTTACCTTGCTTGGGGAGTGTACGGATGCGCTGGTTGCGTTCCTGGCTGGTATCGCTATGCTGCTGCCGCCACGCTTTCGGACGGGTGGTCGCATCGTCGCGATCGCTGAAATCGGGCATATCTCAGAAGACATAATACACAGATCAGATGGGACCATAGCCACATGTAAGAATGAAAAAAATACTTACATGTTTCATGCCCGGAATGGCCCTTTTTTCATTGCGCTCTTGATGCATTCAGATAGAGTTGACTATTGAGCTTTGCAAAGCAGCAGAGCCCCTCCCATCCTAATAAAGGAGTTTTCTCGACATGAAGAGTGCGTATAAATACACCCGGCTAATACTTGCGCCCATATTGGCATTATCTTTATTGGCGATACCGTTTGCATCCTCTGCGTATCCTGCTCGCGCTGATGAAATCAGTCAACAAGATAACGCTGCGGAGGCAGACACGTTAGATACATTGTTTAGCAATAGCTATCAGGTGTTTAAGGACTTGCGAAATGAGAAAGGCATATACAGGGACAGCATATTACTTACTGATAGTCCGCCATATCATCCATCCTCCATCGCAGCCTCCGGCATCGGGCTCATGTCGGAAGCTATTGCTCACAAAAAAGGCTGGGAGCCTCAAGCTCTTTCCAATGTGAAAACGACGATCCGAACGATGACCGGGCTCACACCAGGATTCCACGCCGAGCGGACCACCAACGGGTATTTCCGTCATTTTATCAATTTGGAAGATGGCCATCGAGAATGGAATTCAGAGTTCAGCACCATTGACACAGCAATTTTTGTGACAGGGGCTCTATTCGCCGCCAACTACTTTAATGATCCAGAACTCAACACGATGGTCGCCAAACTGTATCATTCCATCGATTTCGGCGCAGCCATAGCAGACCCGAATACCGGCGGAATCTACATGATCATGAATGCGAACGGAACGGGGGACAGCAAAGCTGTAACGCTTCCTTACAATGAGTATATTATCGTGGCTTGGCTTGCCTATAACCAGAACATCGACAAGCCAGAAGGCAAGGCTGCTCAATTGTGGAAGAATAAATACGCCACTCCAGCCAACCTCCTCACCAAGGATTATCAGGGTCTCAAGCTTCTCACAGATGGCACCGATCACTACATGTCGTCATTCACGCTTCTGTTCCCGTACTACATGGTCAACATGTTCTCGAAGTCTGACGAATATAAGTCATATATGATCAATGCATGCAAAGCCGACAAGCTTTGGGCGGCAGATGAAGGCCTCGCTCCTTACGAGTGGGGCAATGGGGCCGGAACAGCACCAGCACCCGTGGGATACCATGCGGACTCGATTAACAACAATGAATTCAAGATTGTATCTCCTCAGATCATTTCAGGATTCCTTCCAATAAATCCGAGCGGCACTGAAGATCTTCTGAATTTATACAGACAGAACAAGGGCGTGTACAGCCTACAGTCGGATACGTCGAAAAAGATCCTTTGGCGGTATAGCTTAACGCAGCCTGACTGGCAGGCTGATTCGGTACAAGGCATCGATTACTCGACATTCCTGTTTGGACTTGCCAGTAGAGATACAGCACTCGGCACCGCATTCTTCCAAAAGAACAATGATTTCTATTCAACCGTGAATTTCAACCTCAACGGAGGCATAGGTAAAACACCGGTCGCGCAGAATCTCGTATCGGTAGATCTGGTGCGAGCACCAACAAACCCGACAAGACCTGGATATACCTTTGTCGGCTGGAACACCAAGGCAGACGCCAGCGGAGTATGGTGGGACTTCTCCAAAGACGCTCCAGGCGGCGAAGATATCACCTTGTTCGCGCAATGGCAGTCAGTCGGCACCCATACTGTCACATTCGATGTGAATGGGGGAAACAGTGCTGCCCCAGGCATGCAAAATGTTGCCCTAGGAAGCACCATACCGGAACCGAAAGAGCAACCCACGCGTCCTGGCTATACGTTTGCAGGTTGGAGCATCGAAAAGGATCCTCCACAGAAAGCATGGGATTTTACTACCGATACCATGCCGGACAACGATATCGTCCTGTACGCCATGTGGAAACCGGGAACCCTGCATAGCTCCGGTGCAAACTCGGGAGGTCTGCCTAACACCGGGCAAGACAGCGGCACGCTTGTTGTCACCGCTATTGGGCTCATGCTTGCTGGTGCCTCGCTTTTATCAATAAGACGAGCAATACTCAAGAATAGATAATAGCGACGATCCTCCATTCCCCGTTCTTACGGGGAATGGATTGCACGGCATCAGCCTAATCGGAGCATCGTCACACTGAGACTGACAGTCTTTAAGCGGTTGGTTTATTGAGCCTGTTGAGGATTTTTGACTTGTCTGTCCAGACCGACGGCGTGTTGGAGATGGCGAGTACCCAGTCGAAGGACCATGGTGTTGACGGCCTTTCGAGCCGGGCGGTCCTGTTGTCGATGTCGACCGCCGCATTGCGGGCGAATTCCTGATTTTATAGGGACACTTCCATGAGAAAATCATCATTCTGTGAGTCCGGTGTGCTCGGCGTTGCCGAGGATGGCCTTGGTATGGCTGAGAATCTCCTGCCAGCCCCAAAGGCAGAGGCACAGGGACAGTCGGGGTGCGTGTGCGACAGGATATCCCGGTGCGGGAACACGTTCGCCCCATAAACCATAAGACTCATAATGTTCGGTCCCGAATTCAAGTCCTTGAAAGTTCCGCAGAGCAAGCATTGGGAAGCTTCGACAAGTTTTCAGTGACTTTAGTGGGACGAATTGGAGGATCATTATCTATTGATCTTGCAGTCAATGGGGTAGCATATCCCAACACTGGTTTTCGTCTCCAATGACTGCCAACGGAATGAATAAGGTTTTATACTCAGAATTTTCTTGATAAGCTCAGTAGAAGGACCAGCCCCGGCTATTGCCGGGGCCGTCCTTTCGCCGCCTAGCTCTAGCATCCACGATCCGCCGATGCAAATATGTATGGCTTCACATGCAAGCCGGGGGAAAAGAGCTAGGCGCGTTTTTTATGTCGGATCATAGAGCATTTGCGGGCGTGCACCTAGGCTTGAATGCCAGCAGACGTACATACTGGCAGCCATAAGATCTACGCACAGTACAATGATCCGGAAGCGATTCCGTAGAACCGCTAAGTATGCGAATTTATCGGTGAAGAGAATACGAAACATGCTCGAAAAAGAGTCGTAGATATATATCGGGAAACTATACGCATGTACATCTCCTCTGGAACTGAAAACAGCTTAGCTCCTGTAGGTCCTTCATGTATACGTCCCCCGTATATCTACTATTAATCATACACCCTAGAGGGGGTGTGTCAACGCTGAATAGGACGAGCCGAAGTGCTCTGATCGAGGGCCCGAAGCAGCATTGCGGGTCGTGTGCAAATAGCGGCAGGTGCTGGGGGAGGAGACCCCTAGAGCCCTGGCAGCCGTGTCCACTGCGCCCTTAATGAGAGAGACTCCGAGCCCTCCAGGCGAGTGATCAGCTGCAGCCGCTCCTGTCGACTCATTCTTGTCGGAGGAACACCCAGCTCAGCGGTGAAGTCAGCGATGGTATGTGTAACCAGTTCGTCTGTGTTCACTGAGAGCGCCTCATGAGTCGATTGGTCGGCCCCGATCCCGGCATTTGGATGGACGGCACTGGAATTCCGTTTGGCCTGGACGCGTTGGGTGTCCGATTCCTCTGGCGGGGTCTCCATGTCCATAAGATTCACGGCTGATCCGGTCAGTCCTAGTGCATCCAGATAGGCGCCTGCCCGCCTTGGCTGCTGGCTGGCCCGCTGGAAGGCGGAGTTATCGGTGTTGATGCAGAGAAAGCAGATCACCCGTCCTTTTGCATTCCGCAGGAAAAGGTAGAGGAGGCCATGGGGCGTCCTTGGATGGCGTAGCCAGTGTAATGGGTCAGATAGTCACGCTGGTCGTCTTCATGGTTCCGTCAGATGCGCAGGAACAGGTCGGTGGCGGGACTGCCTTATGGTGCGTCCGCTCAAGTGGCCGCTGGCGATGGCGACCATCGGATGCGAGACATCCTTGGCATTCTGAAGAACCATTTTCGTGTCAGGCCCAAGGATTTCGCATAGGAAGTCCGCCAGCTGGGCGAAAGGCCGTAGAGAAGATGAAACTGGCTTCGACTCTTTCATCATGCTGAGCACCCTCATAAGCTGGCTCAAGGCAGATAGCGCCATCGTCGTTTTGCCGTTGGAGCCGAACACTCAGAACCAGACCACAGCTGTAAACTGGCGGAAGGTCGCTGTGAGCGGATCAGCACGGGATGAGAGGTTGACTATGACTTACGATTTCACCAGCATCATGGATAGGCACGGCAAGGACGCCATTGCTGTTGACGGCCTGGGCGCCGAGCCTGGATTCGCCCCCGACCCTCCCAAGGAAGGCTACGACGTCATCCCCATGTGGGTGGCCGATATGAATTTCCCTACGGTGCCGACCATACCCGAGGCCATCATCGAACGAGCCAAGCATCCGGCTTTCGGCTATTTCGATCCCTCTGATGAGTACTACGATGCAATTATCGACTGGCAGCGCATCCGCAATGGTGTGGAGGGTCTGACGGCAGAGGACATCGGCTATGAGAATGGGGTTCTGGGCGGGGTGGTCTCCACCCTGACTGCCTTTGCGGCTCCCGGTGATGCGGTTTTGCTTCACAGCCCGACCTATGTCGGCTTTACATCCTGCATCGAGAACAATGGCTACCACATTGTGCACAGCCCGTTGAAAAAGGATCAGCAGGGTATTTGGCGCATGGATTTCGAGGACATGGACCGCAAGCTCAAGGAGAACAGCATCCATGTCGCTGTCTTCTGCAGCCCGCACAACCCCTGCGGCCGCGTCTGGGAGAGGTGGGAGATCGAGAAGGCCATGGAGGTCTATAAGGAGAACGACTGCGTAGTCATCTCCGACGAGATATGGTCAGACCTGATCCTGGCAGGCAACAAGCACATTCCCACCCAGTCGGTCAGCGAGGATGCACGGAACAGAACGGCTGCCTTCTATGCGCCCAGCAAGACCTTCAACCTGGCCGGGCTGGTCGGCTCCTACCACATCATCTATAACAAGTACCTGCGCGACAGGATCGTGGCTAAGGGGTCAAAGGCCCACTACAACGACATGAACGTGCTGTCCATGCATGCGCTGATCGGAGCCTACAAGCCCCAGGGCCAGGAATGGGTGGATGAACTCCGGCAGGTCCTGACCGGAAATGTGGACTATGCCTTCGACTACATCCGGCAGCATTTCAGGGGAGTCGAGCTCTCCAAGCCGCAGGGCACCTACATGCTCTTCCTTGATTGCACGCAATGGTGCAAGGACCACGATCTGAGCCTGGACCAGCTGCTCAAGCGTGCCTGGGATGTGGGCGTGGCCGTTCAGGATGGGCGGCAGTTCAAGGCTCCCTGTGCCATCCGAATGAATCTGGCGCTGCCTTTGAGCCGGGTCCAGGAAGCGATGGGCCGTTTGGACAGGTACGTCTTCAACGCCTGAATGATCATGGGCCCTCGCCGTCGGGCGGAACCTATAGGCGGGGGTCCATCATATGCGGCCGAATTCCTATCAGAGGCTCACTGGAACTGCATGCCGCCGTCCACGATCAGGGTCTGGCCGGTTACGTAGTCAGAGTCGTGTCCAGCTAGAAAGGCTACGGCATTGGCCACGTCTTCCGGCTCGGAAAGCCGTCCTAAGGCGATGCCGTCAGAGAAGGTGGACATGCCCCACTCGTCGTCCTTTCCGGCGTTGACCCCCACCTGATGAGCGATGTCCATCATCATGGGCGTCTTGACGATGCCGGGGGCGTAGGCGTTGGCGGTGATGCCCTCCTTGGCCAGATCGCGTGCAGCCACCTGAGTCAGGCCTCGAATGGCGAACTTAGTGGAGGAATAGAGCATCAAATTGGGGTTGCCCACCACCCCTGCCTGGCTGGTGGCGTTGATGATCTTGCCCCCGTGGCCTCGATCACGGAAGGCCTGAATGGCGGCCTGCATCCCCCAGATGGTTCCTGCCACGTTGACGTGGTAGACCTTGTCGAACAATTCCGGAGTGATGGACTCGATAGGGGTGGTCGGCCCCAAGCCAGCGTTGTTCACGATCACATTGAAGTCGCCCAGCTTTGTGACCGTCTTCTCGACGGCGGAGCGCACCTGGACGCGATCGGTCACGTCCAGGGTGACTGCCATGGCCCGTCCGTCTGATTGATTGATGGAGTCGGCCACCGCCTGGGCCTTGTCTGTATTCATGTCCGCCACGGCCACGGCGAACCCGTCCTTGGCCAGCCGGCGGGCAATAGCCTCGCCGATCCCTTGAGCCGCACCCGTAACGAACGCCACTTCCTGCCGCATTGCTGCCCTCCTTTGTTGCCTTGCCGGGCCGATCAGTCCGACTGTTCGATTCTAAAGGAAGCCCGACCAGCCACCCGGTTGAAGGATTCGGCGTGTGGCGCAAGGGTGCGGTAATCTCCCCGGGTTGCGCTAGACTATTACGCGGTTGCCGGTTCACGTCCGCCATAGGGGCGGTCGACCCGGGGCCCTTGACTCTAGGAGTAACCATGAAGCAGGGAATTCATCCCGATTATCATCCCGTTGAGGTCACGTGCTCGTGCGGCAATACCTTCATCACCCGTTCGACCGCTCCCGGCGATCATATGACGGTTGATGTCTGCTCGCACTGCCACCCCTTCTACACCGGCAAGCAGAAGATTCTGGACACCGGTGGTCGCGTGGCTCGGTTCGAAGCCCGTTACGGCAAGAGAACCAAGTAGCACTTTCAACGCCAGTCCCTTCCGGGTCGCTCTGCTATGCCCGGCGGGGACTGGCGTTTTTTATGACTTGAACCATGTGGATGAGCGGACGGGAAGGGTGTAGATGAGCGAGGAGCAGTTTCCGGCGGCGGTGGCTGCCGTCGAGGAGTACGATCGCTTGGAAAAGCAGATGAGTCAGCCCGAAACGGCTTCAGATCCAGCGCAGATCCGCAAATTGGGCCGAAGACATGCTGAGCTCGCTCCCATCGTTGAAGCCTACCGGGCCTATCAAAGCGCCTTGGAGGACAGCCAGGCGGCAGAACAGATGGCAGGTGAGGATCCCGACTTCGCAGAAGAGGCCAAGGCCATGGCTGATCGCATACCGGATCTGGAACAGACCCTGCGCACCGCTCTTATTCCGCGTGACCCCGATGATGGCCGCGATACGATCATGGAGATCAAGGCTGGCAGCGGCGGCGAGGAGGCGGCCCTCTTCGCTGGCGATCTGATGCGTATGTATATGCGTTATGCCGAAAAACGCGGTTGGACCACCGAGATCATGAGTGAGAACCGCACTCAGCTGGGCGGAGTCAAGGATGCTCAGCTGGCCATTCGCGCTCGCGGACAGGTGGCTCCGGCCGATGGCGTTTGGGCTTCGCTCAAGTACGAGGGCGGCGTGCATCGGGTTCAGCGCATTCCCGTTACCGAGTCCCAGGGCCGCATTCAGACTTCAGCCGCTGGGGTCATTGTCTTTCCAGAGGCCGACGAGGACGACGACGAGATCGAGATTGACCCCAAGGACCTCAAGGTTGACATCTTTATGAGCTCCGGCCCTGGAGGACAGTCCGTCAACACCACTTACTCGGCTGTGCGCATGACCCATATTCCCACCGGCATCGTGGTCTCCATGCAGGATGAGAAATCCCAGATACAGAATCGTCAGGCCGCCCTGAGGGTGCTCAAGTCCCGTCTGCTGGCCATGAAGCACGAAGAGGAGGCCGCCCAGGCCGCAGACATGCGCCATTCCCAGGTTCGCTCTCTGGATCGGTCCGAGCGTATCAGGACCTACAACTTCCCCGAGAGCCGGATTGTGGATCACCGTACCGGCTACAAGGCCTACAACCTGGAACAGGTGCTGGACGGCGATCTGCAGGCCGTCATCGACTCTGACATTCAAGCGGATGAGGCCCGCAGGATGGCTTCGCAGGAGTGAATCAACAGGGGCGTGAGACCAGTCTGGCCGAGCTGGTTGATAGGGGCCATCGCCTGCTGACCCAGGCAGGTGTGTCTACTCCGCTCAATGATGCAAGGCTGATCCTGGCCGAAGCCCTTGGGTGCGATCTTCACCAGCTGGATCAGTCTCTGCTCTTGGACCGTACGGTAGAGGAATTGCTGACAAAAGGTGCTGGTCGCATATGCGCTGATGGTTCCCGGTCGGTGGCCCTGGATCGTTATTGGTCCTATCTGCAACGGCGTGCCGGACGCGAACCCCTGCAATATATTCTTGGTCATGCCTACTTCCGTTATTTGGATCTTCGTTTGGGGCCGGGTGTCTTTATTCCACGTCCTGAGACCGAAACGGTAGTCCAGGCGGGAGTGGATGCCTTGACTGGAGTGGATCATCCACTGGCAGTGGACCTGTGCTCTGGCAGCGGGGCCATCGGCCTGTCCCTGGCCACAGAGATTCCGGGGGTGCGGGTTCGGGCCGTGGAGATTGACAAGGAGGCATATCAGTGGGGAGTGTTAAACGCCACCGCTCAGGAGGCTGCTATCCGGGATGCTGGCTCCGACTATCATCTGCTGCTGGCTGATGCCACGGATTCTGCCACCCTGTCTGATTTGGATTCCCAAGTCGATCTAGTCATTAGCAACCCTCCCTACGTTCCCATGGATGCGACTCCCAGCCAGACCGAAGTGCGTGACTGGGATCCGGACCTGGCCCTCTATGGCGGTTCGCCTGACGGATGCCTCCTACCCTGCCGCATTCTGGACAGGGCCATGATTTTGCTGGCCCCCGGTGGTCTGCTGGTTATGGAACATGATGCCTCCCAGGGACCGGCCATGATCGCTGCCGCATTGGAGCGGGGGTACCTTGAGGCACGCACCCATCAGGATCTGGCTGGTCGAGACCGCTACCTGACAGCCCGGCGGCCAGCCTGAGTGGTCGTTGGTCTGCGGTTCCTTGCATCCTGGCGGCCTGCCGTGGTCCTGGGATAGATTAGTAGCTGGTCACATGAACATGTCCAACCGAGAGGTCGTGATGCAGGATATGAGCCGGGTGATGACCTATGACAGTCGGTCGCCGCAGTTGCTGGCCCAGGTAGTGGACGCCGGTGGACTCGCGGTCATTCCTACCGACACGGTTTATGGCATCGTCTGTGATCCATGCAACGACAAGGCCATCGATCGGCTCTTCCGGGCCAAGCATCGTCCCAGGACCAAGTCCATTCAGGTGCTTCTGAATGGGGTGAAGGCCATTGACCGGCTGGATCTTCGCCTGCCTGCACCTCTGGATCGCCTGGCCGATGCGCTGCTGCCGGGTCCTTTTTCGCCCATTGCCCTTGTAGGGAGGTCCTGTCCTCTGCGCACCCCTCGGATGGAGCCCAATGGCCCCACACAGGCCGTCAGAGTGCCTGACTCGTCTATCTGTCGGGCACTCCTGCAGGTGACTGGGGCCTTGGCCGCTTCCAGCGCCAATCGATCAGGCAATCCCAGCGTTGAGACTGTTCAACAGGCTAGAGCTGAACTGGGCGACAGCGTCGATCTCTACTTGGATGGGGGGCCGACTCCCGGCTCAGTGGCTAGCACGGTCGTGGCCGCCGACAAGGCTGATCCTGACGGAATACATGTGCTGCGGCAGGGCGTCATAGGCGAGGCGCGGGTCCGTGCTCTTCTGTCAGGCCGGTCAGGCGGAGGGGAGGGCCAGTGAGGGTTTATCTGTTCATTGCTGCCATCGCTGGTGGGGCCACCTGGCTGGTTATGCCCATGGTTCGTCATCTCGCTATCCGGGTCGGTGCCGTAGGTGCGGTCCGCCCTCGCGACGTTCATAAGGTGCCCACTGCCCGTATGGGCGGCTTGGGCATGCTGATCGGTTTTGCTGTGGCCATGTGTTTCGCTTCCCGCATTCCCTTCATCACCGGCCTTTTTCAGTCCGGCCATCAGGCCTGGGTCATTCTGGCCGGTGCCGTGGGTATCTGCCTGCTGGGCATGGCCGACGATCTCTGGGACTTGGACTGGATGCTCAAACTGGCTGGACAGCTGTTGATCTCGGTCTTCGTCTCCTGGGGCGGGATTCAGATCATCTCCCTGCCTCTGGGCTCCCTGGTGGCGGCCTCGCCCAGCCTGTCCATGGCCATCACAGCCTTCCTGATCGTGGCCTCAATTAATGCGGTCAACTTTGTTGATGGACTGGATGGTCTGGCGGCAGGCATCGTGGCCATCGGGGGCATCGCCTTCGCTATTTACTCCTATATCATCGCCCGCATATCGCCCGACTATGCATCCCTGGCCACGCTGATCGATGTGGCTATGGTGGGCATTTGCGTGGGATTTCTTCTTCACAACTGGCATCCGGCCAAGCTCTTCATGGGTGACTCCGGATCCATGCTGCTGGGATACCTGATTACCTGTGCCTCCATTGTGGTCACTGGCAGACTGGATCCTGCAACCATTCACGCCAGCATCTATCTGCCGGCCTTCATGCCCATTCTTCTGCCTATTTTGGTGCTTTTCCTGCCTGTTCTGGACATGTGCCTGGCTATTGTCCGACGGCTCAGCCACGGGCAATCGCCTATGCACCCCGACCGTATGCACCTGCACCACCGCATGCTGCGCATTGGTCACACGGTTAGGTCTGCGGTCCTTATTCTTTGGGGCTGGGCGGCGCTGATAGCCTTTGGCTCGCTCTTCATTCTCTTCTTCCCTCTGAGATATGTCCTGATCGGCCTGACCCTGGCCGCCATATTGCTGACTTTCGCCACCCTTTACCCTTACTACCGTCGCCGTCTTCCCGAAATCAGACGCGAGAACGCTATTCTGGCAGCCCAGGGATCACAGCATGCGGCCAGACCTCTCCGACATCGCAAGAGCCGCCGGGACGATAAGGACAAGGATGACTGATTCGTCGATTCACAGCTCATGGACACGGTGCTTGGAACAGTCAAGAAGCACTTGTAACATGGTTCTATGGCTAAGGAAAACCCACAAAGCGAATCTTCCTCCTACACTCAACTCCCTGACGCCTTCCAGAAAATAGGTCTGGCTTATGACGACGTCCTGCTGCTGCCCAACGAATCCGATGTCATCCCCTCCGAAGTAGATACCACCACTCGGCTGACTCGGAACATTACGATGAAGTCCCCGGTGCTTTCGGCTGCCATGGACACCGTCACCGAGGCTACTATGGCCGTCGCTATGGCCCGCAACGGCGGCATTGGCGTCCTTCACCGCAATCTCAGCATCGAGGATCAGGCCAACCAGGTCGACATCGTCAAGCGGTCCGAGTCCGGCATGATCTCCGACCCTCTGACCGTCACCCCAGATGCCACTCTGACCGACCTGGACAAGCTCTGCTCCACCTACAGGGTCTCCGGCCTGCCTGTAGTGGATCGTCGGCAGCAGTTGGTAGGCATCATCACCAACCGAGACATGCGCTTTGTCAATCCGGCTGACTTCGACCGGCTCAAGGTCAGCGACATCATGACCAAGGATCACCTGATCACCGGCCCGTCCGACATTACCAAGGAGGACGCCCACGAACTTCTGGCCAAGTACAAGGTGGAGAAGCTTCCCCTGGTCGATGACGAGGGCAAGCTGACCGGGCTGATCACCGTCAAGGACTTCGTCAAGACCGAGCAGTACCCCGAGGCCACCAAGGACGAGCGGGGTCGTCTTCGTGTGGCTGCAGCCGTGGGCTTCTTTGGTGACGCCTGGCAGCGCATCACTGCCCTGGCGGATGCCGGAGTCGACATTCTGGTCGTGGACACCGCGCATGGCCACGCCAAGCTCATGCTGGACATGATCCGTCGGATCAAGGCTGACCATGCCTTCGACCATGTGGATGTGATCGGCGGCAACGTGGCCACCCGCGAGGGCGCCCAGGCTCTGATCGATGCTGGCGTTGACGCGGTCAAGGTCGGCGTGGGCCCCGGTTCCATATGCACCACCCGTGTTGTTGCCGGTGTGGGCGTGCCCCAGCTGACTGCCGTCTACGATGCTGCGCTGGCCTGCCGACCTGCCGGGATCCCGCTGGTCGCCGATGGCGGAATCCATTACTCGGGAGACATCGCCAAGGCCATCGTGGCGGGCGCGGATTCGGTCATGCTGGGCGGTCTGCTGGCAGGCACTCAGGAGGCCCCTGGGGAGAAGGTCCTTCTGCACGGCAAGCAGTATAAGGTCTATCGGGGTATGGGATCGCTTGGCGCCATGGCCCCGCGTGGCAAGAAGAGCTACTCCAAGGACCGCTACTTCCAGGCCGATGTGACCAGCTCCGACAAGGTGGTGCCAGAGGGCGTCGAGGGCGAGGTGCCCTACCGCGGCCCGCTCAACTATGTGCTCTACGAGCTGGTCGGCGGCCTGCATCAGACCATGTTCTACACCGGTGCCCGCACCATCCCCGAGCTGCAGCGCAAGGGCAGGTTCATTCGGATCACCGATGCCGGTCTGCGCGAATCGCATCCCCATGACATCGTCATGACCAAGGAGGCCCCCAACTACTCAGGCTTCCATAACTAAGCCTGCTTAGGCAGGCGATCGGCGCAGGAACTCATCAGGACCTGCGCCGATTGCATATCTCATATCAGTCATGGACGGTCGGCTGTGCAGGCAAATTCTTCGCCCGTCATGTGCTGGCGGTATCTTGTAATGTTCCGTCCAAGGCGGCGGAAGGAGTGATCCGGTGAGCGACCCGGATCTGAAAGGCGTACAGATGAGCGATAAGAATGATCTGACCTTCACTGCGGAGGAATCCCGCATGATCTGGATAGACTGCGAGATGACCGGTCTGGATATCTTCCATGACGAATTGTGCGAGGTCTCCGTGGTGCCTACCGACTTCAACATGAAGGTCCTGGACAAGGGCATCGATCTGGTCATCAAGCCCTCCCAGGCGGCCCTGGATCATATGGGGGACTTCGTCAGGAAGATGCACACGTCCTCCGGCCTGATCGAGGAGATGAAGACTGGTCTGGACCTGGAAGAGGCCCAGCGTCAGGTGATCGAGTACGTCAAGCCCTTCCTGCCCAAGAGCGGCAAGGCCCATCTGGCTGGCAACTCCGTGGGTTCCGACAAGAAATTCCTGGATAAGTACATGCCTGATCTGATGGCTCTGCTGCATTACCGGGTCATCGATGTGAGCACCCTCAAGGAGCTGTCCCGCCGCTGGTACCCGGACGTCTACAAGAACAAGCCGGCCAAGCATGGCGGCCACAGGGCTCTGGCCGACATCATCGAGTCCATGGACGAGCTGCGCTACTACCGCTCCATGTTCTTCGCTCCGGCTCCCGGACCCGACCGAGCCCAGTCCCGGGCCGGGGCGGAACGGATTGAGCAAAGCAGCCTTCTGCGTAACTACGAAGAGTCCGGCAATCCGGTAGAGGATGCCAACAAGCCGGAGAAGACCGACTACTGACAGTCGTGGCCATGTACCTCTGGCGTGGCACCATGGAGGCATGCAGCAATCCGAAGCCTTGACCATATTGAGTGCGGGGGCCAATGCCTTCATCACAGGTGCTCCCGGGTCAGGCAAGACCTTTGTGCTCAACGAGTTCGTCCATCAGGCTCGGCAGGCCGGAGCGGTTGTGGCTGTGACCGCTTCGACTGGCATCGCCGCCACGCACATCAACGGTCAGACCATCCACTCATGGAGCGGCGTGGGAATCGCCACCTGTATGACCGAATCGCTCGTGAAGCGGATCAAGACCCGTCGTCGCAGGCAGATTGAGGGCACTGACATCCTGGTCATCGACGAAGTCTCTATGCTGCACGCCTGGCTCTTCGATATGGTGGACCAGGCCTGCCGAGCTGTTCGTCACAGTCCCGAACCTTTCGGAGGGATCCAGGTGGTCCTTTCCGGGGACTTCTTCCAGCTGCCGCCGGTGACTCGGTCCAACCGAGCTGCAGGGATACTGCCCAGCCCCGAATACCAAGCAGCCCGTGAACGCTACGCTCAGGCCGGCAAGAATCCGGACGGGTTCGTCACCGAATCACTGGTTTGGCAGGAGCTGGACCCGATCATCTGTTATCTGACCGAGCAGCACCGCCAGGATGACGGCCAGCTTTTAACCGTCCTGACCGATATCAGAGAGGGCGGCGTAACCCAGGAGGACCATGAGGTTCTGGCAGCCCGAGTCGGCGCAGTCCCCGCTCCCGGCCAGGTGGCAGTTCACCTCTTTCCGGTCAACAAACAGGCCGACACTCTCAACGACCAGCGCCTGGCATCCATCGACGAGAAGGCCCATCATTACCAGGCCACATCCCGAGGGGAGGCCAGACTGGTGGAGCGGCTGAAGAAGAACATGCTGGCCCCCGAGGATTTGGCTCTCAAGACCGGAGCGGCGGTTATGGCCCTGCGCAACGACCAGGATCATCAGTATGTCAACGGTTCCATCGGCACTGTCAGTGGATTCACCAGCTCAGCCAAGGGAGGGTGGCCGATCGTCGCCTTCCAGAACGGCAATGTGGTCACCATGAAGCCTGCCGCCTGGGAGACCATGGATGGAGACACGGTTCTGGCTGCCGTCAACCAGGTACCGTTGCGCTGCGCCTGGGGGATCACTATTCACAAGTCGCAGGGGATGACCCTGGATAGGGCAGTCATGGACCTGAGACGGACCTTCGCGCCAGGGATGGGCTACGTGGCCCTCTCCCGTGTGGAAAGTCTGGATGGGCTCTACCTGACCGGCATCAATGAGCATGCCTTCCTGGTCTCTCCCGATGCCGTCGTTCTGGATGCAGGCCTGAGGGCCGAGTCCAAGGCGGCCTGCGCCCGTCTGAAGGATGAAGGTCCTGAGTCCTTCACCAAGCGCGCCGTCGGTCAGGAACCAGAAGACGAATTCAGCCAGGATCAGCTTTTCTGAAGGGTCGCCTTTGCTGGTTTTGGCCCGGCAGTGAGCTCGAACAAGTGCTTGGTCATTCGGGTCGCTCAGGAAACCACGACAGGCGGACCATGTCTTTAAGAGTGATACCGTTCTCGACAATGGCCTGCTCGTAACGGTCTACAAAATAATCCCGCTCAATGCGGTCCATGCGGAATCCGCATGTCTGGTAAAAGCAAAGGGCTCCAAAACTGGTGGATCCGGTGCCGACTTCCAGTCTTCTCAGACCCAGCCTGACGGTCTCCATTTTGGCTCGGTCTATTAATCTGCTTCCGAGTCCTTGTCTGCGGTAAGCGCGGTCCACGCTGATATTGGCGATTTCCAAGGCGTCCGTATTCGCTCTGATAAGCAGCATGACACCGGCCAGAGCTTGTCCCACTCGAATTTCGTAGGCGCAGGAATGGGTGAAAACGTCATGGATCATCTCTGCTGAAGGGTCTGCCTCCAGGAGGAGTCCCATGTGCTCCGCGTCGAGGTTGGCAAAGGTCTGGATGGTTATATTCGGTTCTGATGACATAGGTGCCCGCCTTGTCGCCGTGAATCAGAAAGCCTGTGCAATATACAGCCACTATAACTTGGCTCTCGTTACGGTGAGGCGTAGGGATGGATAGATGCCAGGTTGCGGACTTGCCCATCTTCGCCGATATGCGACGCCTGGCTTCCGGATCGGTTTTTGCGAATTGTCATGTGGCATCTTCAGCGGCTGCTTGTCCCTTTGCGCGCATATCTTTGGGAGGTATGAGAACCAAAGCCATGCGCATGTCAACCCTCTTTCTGCGGACCCTCAGGGAGGATCCGGCCGACGCCGATGTGGACTCGGCCAAACTTCTGCAGCGGGCCGGATACGTCCGTAAGGTGGCCCCTGGCATTTTCACATGGCTGCCGCTGGGTCTGAAGGTTCTCGACAAGGTCGAGAGCGTAGTCCGAGAGGAGATTGACGGCATTGGCGCCCAGGAGGTTCACTTCCCGGCTCTGCTGCCTCGTGAGCCCTACGAAGCCACCCATCGCTGGGAGGAGTATGGTGAGAACCTCTTCCGCCTCCAGGATCGGCATGGTGCTGATTACCTGCTGGCTCCCACCCATGAGGAGATGTTCACCCTTCTGGTCAAGGACATGTACTCCTCATACAAGGACCTGCCGGTTGTTCTCTACCAGATCCAGACCAAGTACCGCGACGAGTTCCGTCCCCGCGCCGGGCTGATCAGGGGTCGCGAGTTCATTATGAAAGACGCTTATTCCTTTACTGTGGATGAGGAGGGGTTGAAGAAGGCCTACCAGGATGAGCGCGGCGCCTATGAACGAATCTTCAAGCGTCTGGGGGTCAATTACGTAATCGTCCATGCGGTCTCCGGGCCCATGGGAGGATCCGAATCCGAGGAGTTCCTGGCTCCGCTGCCCATAGGCGAAGACACCTTTGCCTTGGCGCCCTCGGGGAAGGCATGGAACGTAGAGGCGTTGACCACCCCGCGTCCCGACCCGGTCGACTATGCCAGGATTCCCGCCATGCAGGAGCTGGACACCCCCGACTCGACCACCATCGACACTCTGGTGGAGCGGTTCAACCGGCTGCATCCTCGTGAGGACGGCCGTGACTGGACCGCTGCTGATACTCTGAAGAACTTGATTGTGGCCGTCAAGCACCCTGCGGACGATGACCATCCCGAGGGCTGGCGGGAACTGGTGGCAGTCGGCCTGCCGGGTGACCGTCAGGTGGATATGAAACGGCTGGAAGCCCAGTTCGCCCCGGCCGAGGTCGAAGAAGCCAATGAGGCTGACCTGGCTTCCCACCCAGAATTGGTCAAAGGATACATTGGTCCCCGAGTGCTGGGGCCGCAGCGTTCGGACATCGAGTCCGCCGCCCATATCCGTTACTTCCTTGACGCGCATGTGGCCCCTGGTTCAGCCTGGGTGACCGGGGCTGATGCTCAAGGCGTGCACCTGGCCAATGCGGTCTATGGGCGTGACTTCCAAGCCGACGGAGTGGTGGAGGCCGCCGAGGTTCGTCACGGAGATATGAGTCCCGATGGTTCCGGGCCGCTCAGTTTTGAGCGTGGCGTGGAAATTGGCCAGGTCTTCCAGCTAGGGCTGAAATACTCTGACGCACTGGGACTGAAGGTCCTGGACAGCAACGGCAAGGCGGTTCCAGTCTGGATGGGCTGCTACGGCATCGGCATCTCTCGCGTGCTGGCCTGCATCGCTGAGATGCATCACGATGACAAGGGTCTGGCATGGCCCAAGGCTGTCGCTCCTGCTGTGGTCCATGTGGTGGCCACCGGCAAGAAGCAGGAGGCCTTCGATGCCGCCGAGAAGCTGGTCGCCGACCTGGAGGGCCGTGGCGTGGAGGTCATCTACGACGACCGTCCCAAGGTATCTCCCGGGGTCAAGTTCAAGGATGCCGAGCTGATCGGGGTGCCCCTGGTCGCCATTGCAGGTCGCGACACCATCGTCAACGGCACCATTGAGATTCGCAATCGCGACGGTTCAGGTGTGCAAGCAGTTCCGGCTGATCTGGCCGCTCAGGCGATCGTGGATCGAGCTGCAGCCCTGCAGTAAGTTAATGCCGCACTCATAGTTGCTTACCGCAACCAATATAGAAAGGTGGGACCTTGATTACGTCATGATGCACGCGACCAAGACCCCACCCTTTTGGTTGTATTGGGTTGGACTCAGGAATCTATCCGGTCAGATGCGCAGCAGAATGGGCAGGTGGTCCTGGCGTTCGCCGGTGTCCACGGGTTCGCTGGTGCTGACCTGGTCAGCAATCCGGTTGGATGTCAGCCAGTAGTCGATGCGCCAGCCGGAGTTGTTGATCTTGCTCTTTGGGGCCCTCTGGGCGAACCAGGTGTAGACGCTGCGATGGTCATCATAGAAGCCGGCGGCATCGCCATGGATCTTTCGGAAGGTGTCGGTGAAGCCTGCTTCCAGCAGAAGGCCGAACTTCTCACGCTCCTGATCGGTGAAGCCGGCGGAATGGTGGTTGGAGGCCGGGTTGGCGATGTCAATCTCCTCATGGGCCACGTTGAAGTCGCCGCATGCCAGGACCGGCTTGCGGGCATCCAGTTCCTGCAGGTAGCGGCGGTAGCAATCGTCCCAGACGCCGCGCGGCTTAAGCCTAACCAGTCCCGATCCTGAATTGGGGGTGTAGACCGTAGTCACGAAGCAGTCCGGGAACTCCAGTGTGAGCATGCGGCCCTCGTCGTCCATGGTGTCTGGAGCGCCGATGCGGGGTCGGGTCACGGTAGGCTCCGGCAGGCTCTTGCGGTAGAGCATGAGCGTGCCTGCATAGCCTGTGCGGGCCGGGGCCTCGGAGCGGCGGTCCACCTCCTGGTAATCGGGGAAATAGCGCATGAGCGCATTAAGGATGCTTGAGGATTTCTTCTGATCACCGTTGAGTTTGGTCTCCTGGATGGCTACGACATCAGGATCCAGATCTCGAATGGTCTCCACCACCTTCAGGGAGAGGACGCTGCGGCTGCTCTTGCCCAGCAGAGCGGCGTTGAGCGAATCGATATTCCAACTGACCAGCGTGTGAACCATGACTGCGGGTCCTTCCAAACCGTACCGATGTATCTGCTCTCACAGTTTAGCCCAGGACCAATGCTCGATGGCCCTGGGCAGTGAAAGGGGCATTTCGAATCCGGCTATGGATTCCGTTGACGTACTCTTCGTCGGCATGGCAAGCATCGATGATCATGCCTTCATCGAGATACGCCGAGTGAATGGCATCCTCGGACACTGCTCGCCCTGGAGTCTTCTTCCTCTCGCCGATCATTCGCCCAGCCTTTACATCTGCGCATGAGCCTCGACAAGAACATTCGCGCCTGGGCGACTGTTCGAGGAGAGCTGCGACTTCTCCTGTTAGGAAAGGAATTGCCTGAGTCCCTCGTTCTCTTTGCACAGGCCTTCGTTATTGATGTGCAGCAGCGTGTTTTTCCTGACAGATCGTGACCAGTTACGACTCTTCACATGGAGTGTTCATGAGGGAGCATGACAACATCACGAAAAGCGGCCGGGGAAAAGATAATGGGTGGCTGCTTATTATATATAAGACAAGCCGCCACCCATTACCGGTGATGAAATCATAGGAATCAAAAGCACGAGCTGCCCATAAGCTATTGTCAGGATTTATTTGTGCTGTGTTCTGTTCTTCCTGAAGCATCGGACCAACAAGGTGACAAGTAGGGCGACTACCGCTATCTTTATTACGCTCGCATTTGCTCCTGCAATTATGTTGTGCGATTTCTTTCCTTGAATAATCACTGATTATGAGTCGTTCAGGTATTATCGCCACTGACGTTTACCTGCATCCAAGCCGTCCGTTCAACAGGGAAACCTGTAAATGCGACAGAGAAATCGGCACTTAGTCGCGCTCACGATGCGGATATTCCATCGGATTTACAGTTTTCTAGCGCACCACAAATCAGATGGTAATCATAAGTGCAATACTGAATAAGATGTTTCCGCCATTTAGCTTTTAACCAGTGGAGAGAGTGTCGGCTAATAATGATGTGGCAGCATCCGTCTTTGGAATGGCGGTGCTTGCATGGGCGGTCATTGGAGACAATGTTGCCAACATGGCAAGTACTGTCACAACACAGATAATACAGCGTTTTTCGATATCATTCTTTCCCTCTGTTCTCGACTTTTCATCATGAATGGGTAAATCCGCTTTGCTGTACCTAATGAAAATAGGTCTACCCAGCAATAGGCCTATTGCATGTTTCTTATGGAAGAAGGGTTGGTTTGTCCACTATGCGAATCAGGCTGAGCCTGTTCGACCACAATGGCCTGAAGGTCAGGTGCGGAGACTTGGGGAGGAGGCAGGATGGATTCACCGTTCGACGGAGGGTTCCTGGTCGGGGCTGGTTCCTTCCCCCGCTCCGATTATCCCTGCTCTGGTCGGCGACCCTCCTCGAATGGCTTCAACGCTGCAAGACCAGGAATCGACAGGCAAATTTACAGCGTTGAATTCATAACTTCGACAGAGAGGTGTACCGGTATGTCCATCAACGAAATAAAAACGACCGTCTTTGGTTTTATGGGGACCCAGCCGTCGCGTCTGGGGCAGCCGGGGGCCACACCGGTCTGCTCATTCAGACTGGGGTCTACGCCAGCCTATTACGACGCTGCGGCTGGGGCATGGAAACGAAAGCCGACCACCTGGCTGACGGTCAAGGCCTTCAAGACTCTGGCGGTCAATGCTCTAGCCTGTCTGCACAAGGGCGATCCGGTCATGGTTTCCGGTTCCTTGGTGACGGAGGAGTGGACCAGTGATGGTCAGCCGCATAGCAGTTTGGTCTTGGTGGCGGATGGCATCGGTCACGACCTGGCCCGGGGACAGGACGCCTTCACCAGGATTCAATCGGGTGCAGCGTCTATTGATGAGGGGGCCGACGGTTCGGATCCTTGGACAACGCCGCTGGCATCCTCGTCGCCCGAAACTGCAGCTGCCTCTGGATCATCTGCCGCAGAGAAGACATCAGCGGAGACTCCCATTGCCGGATAAGCGAAGGCTGTTGTTTGTCGAGCAAGATGAAAAGCGGAAGGCCGATTGATGCCCCTCGACCTTCCGCCTTGAACAGCTGGTTGAATTCAAGCCGTCAACCAACCAATGATCTTAAGTGAGCGGGTTCACCAGATCTTGACCCGTGCAGTGGGTTCCAGCCACATGCCGTCGTCGGCTGTGACCCCGAAGGCCTGATAGAAGCGATCCACGTTCCTGACGATGCCGTTGGTGCGGAATTCAGCTGGGGAGTGGGGGTCGATCTGCAGATACTGTTCGGCCAGCTGATCCCTGTTCTTGGTCCTCCAGATGGAAGCATAGGACAGGAAGAACCGCTGTAGACCAGTGTAGCCGTCCATAACCGGAGCCGAGGCCAGTGCCTGGTCCATAGCCGCATCGTCTGTCCCTGCTGTGACGCCCTCCTTCTTCTGCAAGGAGAGGGCGTAGGCCTTGATGGCGATGCTGACGCCTCCCAGGTCCCCGATGTTCTCGCCGATGGTCAGTGCTCCATTGACATGAGGCGCCTGCTCGGGCTTGTCGGCGTACTTCTCGGCCAGCTGCTGGGGGACAAACCCGTTGTACTGCTCAATGAGTGCCTTGGTCCGCTGTTCGAAGTTCTCACGATCCTGGGGCGTCCACCAGTCCTGCAGACGTCCATCGCCGTCGTATTTGGAGCCCTGGTCGTCGAATCCGTGGCCGATCTCGTGGCCGATGACCGATCCGATGCCTCCGTAGTTGACGGCATCGTCGGCTTCGGGATCAAAGAATGGCGGTTGCAGGATGGCTGCCGGGAAGACGATGACATTCAAGGTGGGCTCGTAGTAGGCATTGACTGTCTGAGGGTTCATCAGCCACTCATCCTTGTCCACAGGCTGACCGGCCTTGCCGAACTGGTAGCCGGACTCGTAGAGGTTGGCCCGCCGCACGTTGTCGACCAGACCCAGCTTTTCGTCCACGGCTAGAGCCGTATAGTCGCGCCAATGCTCGGTGTAGCCGATTTTGGGCGAGAATTTGTCCAGCTTGGCCAGTGCTTTGACCTTGGTCTGTTCGCCCAGCCAGTCGCTGGAGTCGATGGAGACCCGGTAGGCGTCGATCAGGTCTCCGACCAGGGCCTCCATGCGGGCCTTGCTGGAGGCCGGGAAATGCCGACGCACGTATTCGCGTCCTACCTCCTCGCCGCAAATGCCGTTGACCAGGGAGACGGCTCGCTTCCAGCGGTCCCGCATCTTGGTCGTGCCTGAAAGGACCTTGCCATAGAAGTCGAATCTGGCCTGATCGAAGTCGCTGCTGAGCAGGCCTGCCCACTCGATCAGGGTGTGCACGCGGGTCCAGAGTTTGAGATCCTCCAGGTCGCTGATCTTCCAGAGCTCGTTCAAACCCTCCAGGAAAGAGGGTTCGTGCACAATGGTCCTGGACAGGGCTGAGCTCAGGTCGACCGGTTGCAGATTGGCGACAGGGCTGGCTGCATATGCATCCTGCCAGGACTCGATCCAGGTGTGCAGATCGAAATCGGCGAGCGTTGACTCCAGGTCAGCCAGGGTAGTGGGATTGTAGGTACGATCCTCATCTCGGGTGGATACGTTGTCCCAGTGGCGTGCCGCTATACGAGTCTCGACCCCAAGGAAGGACTCCGCCTGCCTGTGTGCATCCTCCTGGTCGCCGGCGTAGCCGGAGAGCCTGAGCAGGGAGGCCACCATGTCGGTGTAGGCCTGACGGACTGGGGCGTAGCTCTTCTCCCGGTAGTATGCCTCGTCGGGAAGTCCCAGCCCGGCCTGCTCCATATGAGCCACATTAACGCCGGCGTTGCCTGGATCGCCATAGATGGCGATGCCAAACAGATCGGGTCCGCCAGTAGGGTTGAACCGACCGAGCAGGCTGGTCAGCGCCTGCTTGCTGGACACAGCATCAATGGCCTGCAGGTCGGTGCGGATGGGTTCCATTCCCGCAGTTTCGATGGCATCAGTGTCCAGGAAGCTGCGATAGAGCAGGGCTGACTTGACAGCCGGAGATTCCGGGTCTTCCAGAATTTCATGGATCTGTGCTTCGGCATCCTCGGCAAGCTTGTCGAAGGAGCCGAACCGGGAGCGGTCCTCGGGCAGACTGTAGGTATCGATCCAAGGGCCGTTGACAAAACGAAAGAGGTCGTCCTGGGGTCGAATGACTGAAGAGAATGAGGCCGGATCAAGTCCGGAGGAGGTCTTGGATTCAGTAGATTGTGCCATGCCACAAGCCTAGCCATCTTCGGTGACATGCCGTGGCCCGGGGTCGCCGGGAATCAGCGGACCGGCGAATCATCCGCCTAGGGGAAAAGCTGTGTTTGCCTCATTGGTGATTTAAACTTGTAAGACGGTAACAGGACGGCCGTTCGGCCGTCCTGAGCGAGGGAAAGAGGACGGTATGACAGATCCCATGCAGGGCGGTCAGCCCAGCCAGTACGGTGATCAGGATTCTGCGCAGAATAGCGGCCAATATCAGAATAATTATGGCCAGTACGGGCAATACCCCGGCTATCAAGGGCGCCCGCCACGGATGGATCCATTCTCTATGATTGCTGAGGACCTGGGATTCAGGACCCTACGGGCCATCCGCGTCATTATGGGTGTCATGGGCGTGATTGGAGTCATCCTGGGTCTGGCGCTTCTTCTCAGGCCGGACAAGACCCTGATCGCCGTGACCGTGGTGCTGGGCATCTACTTCATCATCTCCGGCGTGGTCCGTCTGGCCACGTCCATCGTGACCAAGGGGCTTCCAGGCGGTTGGCGTGTGCTGGGTGTTCTCTTTGGCGCTCTGATCGCCGTCGGCGGCATTGTCATCGTCAAGAACACGGCCCTGTCCGCTTCAGCGCTTACTCTGCTGGTCACCATCATTGTGGGCATCAGCTGGATCATGGAGGGTGTGATGAGTCTTGCCGCCTCCTGGGGGCTCCCGCATTCAGGCTGGGCCATCTTCTCAGGCATCGTCTCCATCATCGCCGGGATCATCGTCATGATCTACCCGCTGAGCTCCGTCATCTTCCTGGTCATCTTCAGCGGGTGCGCTCTCCTGGTGCTGGGAGTCGTATCCATCATCAGGGCATTCACCTTCGGCCGGAACTGAGAGCCGGACTCGTCCGACTGACCCGATAATACTGAGAGGTAGCACTTGGGCAGGATCCTGAGGGGCGGCACCCGCGGGCATCAATCATGAAAGGACGCAGAGGATGATCGAGCTCAAAACCAAGCAGGAGATCGAACAGATGAAGCCGGCGGGCAGGTTCGTCGGCAGCATCCTCAAGGAGCTCAAGGCCATGAGCAAACCCGGGGTCAACCTGCTGGAGCTGGACGAGTACGTCAAAGACAGGATCAGCTCCCGCAAGGGAGCTACCTCCTGCTACGTGGACTATGCGCCTGATTTCGGCACCGGCCCCTTCGCCCACTACATTTGCCTATCCGTCAATGATGCCGTTCTGCATGGGGTGCCGTATGACTACAACCTCAAGGACGGCGACCTGCTCTCCCTGGATCTGGCCATCAACGTGGACGGTTGGGTGGGCGACTCGGCTATCAGCTTCGTGGTGGGCGAGCATGCCGATCCAGAGGATCTGCGACTAATTCGAACCACCGAAGAGGCCCTGAAGGCGGGCATCGCCCAGGCTCAGCCCGGCAACCGCCTGGGCGACATATCCGCTGCGGTCGGTCAGGTTGCTCACGAAAACGGATACAGCGTCAACCTGGAGTTCGGCGGCCACGGGGTAGGGCGAATCATGCATGGCGATCCCCACGTGCCCAACGATGGCACTCCTCATCATGGCTATAAGCTGCGCCCGGGTCTGGTCATCGCCATTGAGCCTTGGTTCCTGGCGACCACCGATGAGATTTACCAGGATCCCAAGGATGGGTGGACTCTGCGTTCTGCCGACGGCTCGCGCGGCGCTCACAGCGAGCACACCATCGCCATCACCGAGCAGGGACCTGTCATCCTGACGGCCAGGGACTGAGTCGAAGGCTGTCCGAGCCGAATTGGGACCATAAAGGACTCGGGAATGCCCACAATGTGGATGCTCCCGGGTCCCTCTTTGATGTCGGTCCTGTTTGATGTGCCCTTTCGCCCTTGACCTTGTGCCCGCAGGCTGATGCAGGAAGGAAGACGGCACCTGCTTGGATCTGTGCGCTGTGGCTGGGGTGACGGATTCCTGCTGGCGGTTACAAGACGGTAATCGAAATCGTGGTTGTTTCTGCTAGCATGTCGGCAATTCCACGCCGGTACAGGTGCCGGTAGCCTGATCTGGCATGGCCGTCGACTTTCACTGGCACCTCACTGGTTGATTAGCAGGAGGTGCGTGGTGTCTACAGCACGGTTGTCCATCGATTCCGAACAGGTTGATCTTCCCCTGGTTCGCGCCACCGAAGGGCCCGACGGCATTCTGGTCTCCTCCTTGCGCAGCGACGGCTTGGTCACGCTTGATCCCGGTTTCCAGACGACAGCTCAGTGCGTTTCGAGAATCACGTTCATTGACGGCAAGCGGTCCATCCTGCGCTACAGAGGCTATGCCATTGAGGACCTGTGCGCCCAGTCCAATTTTCTTGAAGTGGCCTGGCTGCTGTCCCACGGCGAGCTGCCTGATGCCCAGCAATACCAGGGGTTCCGCAGTCATGTCCTGGGTTACACGGTCGTAGGGGAGGACTTCCGCCATCTGCTCTCGTCCTTCCCCCGCCAGGCTCATCCCATGAGCGTGCTGGCCGCAGCGGTCAACGCTCTTGCTGGCTTTCACCCGGATACCTGTGATGTCGACGATCCCGACCAACTGAATGAGGCCAGCGCCATCATCATGGCCAAGGTGCGCACCATCGTCTCCCTGATTCACCGTCGTCGCCGCGACCAGCCTCTGCTCTACCCGGACAGGACCTGGGGCTATGTGGAGGACTTCCTGCGGATGAGCTTCGCCATGCCCTACCAGCCCTATCAGGCGGATCCTCTCAAGGTTCAGGCCTTGGACAAGCTTCTCATCATCCATGCCGACCATGAGCAGAACTGCTCCACCTCAGTGGTCCGGATTGCCGGGTCAGCCCGGGCCAACCTGTATTCGGCGGTGGCTGCTGGCATCAATACCCTGTCAGGTCCATTGCACGGAGGCGCCAATGAGGCTGTGCTGCGCCAGTTGAGGAGCATACGGGATTCCGGTCTGGGCGTACGCGGCTATGTGGACCAGGCCAAGAGCGAAGGGAGGAAAATCGCAGGCCTGGGTCACCGCGTCTATAAATCCTATGACCCACGCGCGGCCATAGCCAAGCAGTGGCTCTACACGCTTATGGACGAACCCGATCAGAACAGGAATGCCGAGGATGCAGAGCTCTTCGACGTAGCCTTGGAACTTGAGGATCTGGCCATGCATGACGATTACTTCGTCGAGCGCCATCTCTATCCCAACGTGGACTTCTACACCGGGCTCATCTACCGTGCCATCGGCTTCGACCCGGAAATGTTCACCACGCTCTTCGCATTGGGTCGCATCCCCGGATGGATCGCCCAGTACCGGGAGATGCTGGACGATCCTGATACGAAGATCGGTCGGCCCAGGCAGGTCTATACCGGCCAGGGTCCACGCGCGTATCTGCCCATGGAACAGCGCTGACCTTGATTATTCCTAAGCCCGACAGCTGGCTGGGCTCAGTTGGCATGCAGCCGCTCGTTCAGCTCGATCCCCTTCTTGCGGGGCAGGGCTCTGACCTGTCCGGTGCGGGAGTCCCGGATGAAGAGCAGATGATCCCGCCCGCTGAGCTCCGCTCCTTTGACCACCTGGTCGCCCAGACCGATCTTGGTGCCGGCGGTGACATAGAGACCGGCCTCAACCACGCAGTCATCGCCCAGGGAGATGCCGATGCCAGCGTTGGCTCCCAGCAACGAGTGCTGACCGATGGAGACCCGATGGCGGCCTCCGCCGGACAGGGTGCCCATGATGGAGGCCCCGCCGCCGATGTCCGAACCTTCTCCGACCACGACCCCTTGGGAGATCCGGCCTTCTACCATGGAGTGTCCTAGGGTTCCGGCGTTGAAATTAACGAACCCCTCATGCATGACTGTCGTTCCCGGTGCCAGATGGGCACCAAGTCGAATCCGATCAGCGTTGCCGATGCGTACACCCTCGGGAACCACGTAATCCACCATACGGGGGAACTTGTCCACGCTCAGCACTGTTACCTGCGTCAATGGGATGCCTGGCACGGAGCGTCTGGCTGCAGCCATGACCTCTGACCTGCGCAAGGCGAAGCCCTCCACGGCGAAGGGTCCGTAGTTGGTCCAGACCACCGTAGCCAGTTGTTCGAAGATTCCGTCCAGGTTCATGCTGTTGGGCGGAGTCAGGCGCATGCTGAGCAGATGAAGCCGCAGATAAGCGTCGGCTGCATCGGCTATCGGGCCATCCAGATCGGCCACGGTGAAGACCGGAACCCGGCGGATGCCGCGTGCATCGGGCTGGGTGTGGACCTGATCGCCGAAGTCGTGGTTGGGACGGTTCGCCGGGGTCGGTGGCGTGGAGATCTCGGCCTTCGGGTACCAGACATCCAGAGTCCGGCCCTGCTCGTCCTGGCTGGCCAGGCCCCAACCCCATGCGGTGCGTGCTGTGCTCATCGTTCCTCCTTCAGGCGGTGCAGTCATTTGATACAAGTTGCCTTACAGGATAGACCGGTCAGCGCGCAAGCAGGGCAAGGCTGTCCGACAGTTGGGTCGGGATCGTCGCCGTACAGGTCTTAGCCGATGAGTAAATTATCAATTATGAGTGCCTACAGTCATGAGCGGGAGCGCCGGGAGCGTCGGCGACGCAATACGGCCAGGGTCGTCTGCCTGGTCATCGCTGTGGCTTTGCTGGCTAGTCTTGTCATCCCCGTCATCTTCAGCGGCCTTTGACCCGGTTCGTCCGGTCGGCGGGAATCCGGCCGTCACAGGCAGGGCAAATGGGGCTGAAGACAGTGGCCGACTCGTGCGGAGCCGGTCCGGAAAGCGGTGAAACGGTATGGCAGAGATGGATTTTGCTCAGGCATTGGAGCAGGCCAGAGCCAAGTACGAGACGATTTCCAAGGCGCTGGATCCGGAGGGTCTGCGCTCGCGGATTGCTGATCTGGAGCGTCAGGCCAGCGCTCCCGGACTTTGGGACGACCAGGAGAATGCTCAGAAGGTGACCAGCAGGCTCTCGGCCCTGCAATCCCAGCTCAAGCACCTGGAGTCCGCGTCCTCCCGGCTGGGCGATGTACAGGCTCTGGAGGAGTTGGGCCAGGAGGAGCACGATCAGGACACCCTGGTGGAAGCCCGCAAGGAGATCGACTCCTTGAGGTCCGATCTGGCCGATATGGAGATTCAGACCCTGCTGGATGGGGAGTACGACGAGCGCGCCGCTGTGGTCACCATCCGCTCGGGAGCAGGCGGGGTGGATGCGGCCGATTGGGCCCAGATGCTCCTGCGCATGTACATGAGGTGGGCTGAGCGGCATGGCTTCTCCACTAAGGTCATGGACACCTCATACGCGGAGGAGGCCGGGATCAAGTCGGCCACTTTCCAGGTGGAGGCCCCCTATGCCTACGGTCGGCTGTCGGTGGAGGGCGGCACCCATCGTCTGGTGCGGATCTCGCCCTTCGACAACCAAGGCCGAAGGCAGACTTCTTTCGCTGCTGTCGAGGTCATTCCTCTGGTGGAACCCACCGACCACATCGACATCCCCGACTCGGACATCCGAGTGGACACCTACTGCTCCTCCGGTCCCGGCGGCCAGGGGGTCAACACCACTTACTCGGCCGTGCGCATCACCCACCTGCCGACCAACATTGTGGTCACCATGCAGGATGAGCGCAGCCAGATTCAGAACCGCGCGGCTGCCATGGCTGTTCTGCAGTCCCGGCTGCTGGTTCTGCGGCACGAAGAGGAGGCCAAGAAGAAGAAGGAGCTGGCCGGCGACATCAAGGCCAGCTGGGGGGACCAGATGCGCTCATATGTGCTGCACCCCTACCAGATGGTCAAGGATTTGCGCACCGGATACGAGACCTCTGATACTCAAGGGGTGTTCGACGGCAACATTGATGCCTTTATCGAGGCCGGCATCCGTTGGCGGCATCAGCAGCGAGTTCA
This sequence comes from Bifidobacterium sp. ESL0819, assembly GCF_052606245.1. Lineage (NCBI taxonomy): Bacteria > Bacillati > Actinomycetota > Actinomycetes > Bifidobacteriales > Bifidobacteriaceae > Bifidobacterium > Bifidobacterium sp. ESL0819. The sequence continues at coordinate 52,026 of NZ_CP199587.1, read as the reverse complement.
AGCCCGGGAAGAGGAATCCAGCAAGTAGAACTTCGTCCGGCTCAGACCTGGTCGGTGTTTCATGAGTGAATAGTGCAGGTCTTCTTGATAGCCTCTGTAGGGGAGTACCGAGGAACGGAGTGTCAATGGCGTTGATTTCGCTCAAGGACGTGACCAAGATCTACCCCAAGGGGTCCCGTCCAGCCTTGGATGACGTCAGCCTGGATGTCAATCGTGGGGATTTCGTCTTTCTAGTGGGCGCCAGCGGATCAGGCAAGACCACCCTGCTGCGACTGCTCCTGCGCGAGGAGGAGGCCACCGAGGGGGAGATCCGCGTGGCTGGCAACGACCTGCGACGTCTGCGCAACCGCGATGTCCCTGGGTATCGGCGTTCCATCGGTTTCGTCTTTCAGGATTACAAACTGCTCAATAATAAGACCGTATGGCAGAATGTGGCCTTCACCTTGGAGGTCATCGGCGCTCGGCGTACCACCATCAAGACCCTGGTACCCCAGGTGCTCAAGACTGTGGGGCTGACGGGCAAGGAACATAACTATCCTCACGAGCTCTCCGGCGGCGAGGCCCAGCGGGTGGCTCTGGCCCGGGCCTATGTCAACAATCCGGAAATTCTGCTTGCCGATGAGCCTACCGGCAATCTTGACCCAACCACCTCTCTGGGCATCATGGAGGTCTTGGATGCCATCAACAGGACTGGCACGACCGTGGTCATGGCCACCCATAATGAGGAAATCGTCAACTCCATGCGCAAGCGGGTGGTGGAGCTGCATACGGGTCGGATCATGCGTGACGAGGCACATGGCTCCTACGATTCTTCACGCTTCTTCCCGGATGCCGAAGTGGCGGCGCGTTCTCATCACGCTATCGGAGATCCCGCTGACGGTGATGCTCTGGACCGCGCCCGTGAGGCTGGAGTTGCAGGGCGCCGTCCAGTGCAGGTCGTCGTGCAGGATGGCAACAGCTCGGCCGCCAAGCCCATCGAGGATGGAACCAAGGGGGCTAAACAGGTGGTCCAGGCTGTTGCGCAGGCCATCAATAAGGGTCAGTACGGCGACGAGGGGATCGCACGGCTGGCCAAGTCCATGCATTCGGGGAGAACCGGACGTTATGGGCAGGTCTTCACTTCGGTGGAGGACACTCTGACCTGGGGCAAGGGGCTGAGCAGTCTTGAGTCGGCGCAGGAAGATTCCAGTCAGCACGAAGATTCGGCTGCAGGGCAGTCCGATCCTAGGACGGACCCTGACTCGGATCAGCGATTCCGCAGGCCTGATGCCCAGGGTAGCCAGGATCGGCCTGCTCGGTCGGGTGACGGTTCCACTGACAGAGGTCGTGACAAGGCAGAAACTGATCGCAACGAGTCAGCGAATCACGCTCGGACAGAGCGTTCGGCTTCCCGGGAATCCCGGGAGTCCGCCCCTGGCTCGGATGCTGCCGAGCCTGGATTGACCTCTGGAGGCGTGCCCCAGAATCAGCGGGCAGACGATTTGAGCAGCCAGCAGCACGACAGGAAACAAGTCAGCGGTCGCAAGGGACTTGCGCATGATGATCGCAATCGTGACCCTGGCCAAGGAGGTAGACAAAACGGCCATGGCAAACCCAGGAAGGACAGCAAGGCCAAGGACCGCCAATCGTTGAAGAACTCCTCCGCTGAGACTGGTGGACGTGAACAATGGTTCAAGGGGCCCGATCAGCCTTCGCGGTCTGATGATTCCAGTCCAGCCGAGCGAGCCGGAAAATCAGGCAAGGCTGCTGGCCAGCTAAAGCATGACGGCGCCGGGTCCGCAGGTGTGCCGCCGAAGCCTCCCGCTCCGCCCGAAGCGTCCAAGACATCCCAGAAGCGCCAGGGGAAGAATGACGCGCAAACTCAGGATGAGCATCACGACATGAAGAAGGCGGCACAATGAGACTGCGGTTCATTCTTTCCAGCACCTGGGACAACCTACGCCGCAACGGATCCATGATCCTTTCGGTCATGCTGGTCACCTTCATATCCTTTCTCTTCATTGGCGCATCGGGGCTTATGCAGGCTCAAATCAGCAAGGCCAAGGGGGACTGGTACGACCAGGTGGAAGTGGTGGTCTGGCTTTGCCCGGACGGGACCAGCCAGGCGGTTTCATGCGCTACCGGCAAGGCGCCTACCAATGACGAGATCGTCAAACTGGAAAACACCATAAACAACGAGCTGAGCGACTCTGTGGCCAAGATCACCTACCAAAGCCGGGAGGACTTCTTCAAGAACACCTTCCTCAAGCAGTACCCGGATGGCACATACGAGGGAAGAACCATGACCGCGGCGGACATGCAGGGCTCTCTGCGGCTCAAACTCAAGGATCCGACCAAATACCAGGTGGTATCCGAGGTGCTGTCCGGCCGTGATGGGGTAGAGGAGGTCTCCGATCAGCGTCAGATATTCGACCCGGTGTTCAAAATCCTCAACAGAGCCACAGCGGTTACATTGGTCCTGGCTGTGGTCATGGTAGTCGTGGCGATTCTCCTGACCGGCACCACCATCAGAATGAGTGCTGCCTCCCGTAGAAACGAGACCGAGATCATGAGACTGGTGGGGGCCTCTAACTGGACCATCCGGCTGCCCTTCATCCTTGAGGGCGTGGTGGCATCCCTGCTGGGTTCGCTCCTGGCTGTAGGAGCCCTGAGCGCCATCGTCAAGCTCTTCATCACGGACTGGCTGGCCCGCACGGTCCAATGGATGCCCTACGTGGACCAGTCAACAGTGCTGTTCATGGCTCCAGCGCTGATTCTGGGGGCCATGCTCTTGTCCGCGCTGGCCTCCTCCATCTCCCTGCGGCGTTACCTGCGAGCCTGATCCCTGGCGACGTGCCAATCGAGCTTAGGGCACAATCTCTGTCATAATGGTGACTAGCATGGATAAGTGATTGTGAGGGACTTGACCATGAATCGTACCACACGGTGGGATGCCATTTTCGGCATTATGGGATCATTGGCCATGATGCTCGGCGGTGGGATCCTAGGACTGACCGCAGCGCCCGAACCAGCCCGAGCCGACTGGAGCAGCTACCAGCAGAAGGTTCAGAGCCACGCGGCTCTGAAGAGCAAGCTGGCCGGTGTCAGCGCTCAGCTAGCCAACCAGATACTCAGTCTTGATGATCTGACTTCCAACCAGATTCCGGCTGCACAGCAGAGCGCCATTGAAGCCCAGCAGCAGGCGCAGCAGGCCGACAGCTTGGTTCAGGCCACCAATGACCGACTGCAGGCTGCCCGCAAGGATCGTGCAGATCTGGAAGCCAAGATACGTCAGACCGGCATTGACTATGACGATGCCAAGGCTGGCGTGGCGCAGATGGCCAGAAAGAGCTTTCACGGGTCTGAGACTTCTCAGATCATGGACGTGGTAACCAAGTCTTCGAGCACCCAGGATTTCGTGGACAAGATGCAGTCCGATGCGGCTGTGACCAGGTCCGAAGCCAATACGGCCAACGATGCAGCCGGCACCCTCAACTCCTCTATGAACCGCAAGCAGCGCCTGGAGGCTATCGAGGAGCAGATCAGTTCCCTGAAGGCCAAGGCTGATCAGCAGCAGGCGGTAGCCCAGCAGGCGGTTGCGGCGGCGCAGGCCAAGCAGGACCATCTGCAGGCCTTGCGTGACCAGGGCACCGCGGCCCGCAAACAGCTGGAGAGTCAAAAGGCCGCCCTGACCACGCAGTCGGCCCGTGAGGCTGCAGAAATCGTGGCTACTGAATCCATGATCGACTCTCTGAACACCGGCAATCCAGGCGGCGGCGCCGACCCACATGCCGCCGGAGCCCAGCAGATCAGCAGCGGTGGCGGCGGCTCCCGTCCATCACAGGCTTCACGGCCTACACCACCTAGCAACAATGGTGGTAGAGGCAACGGTGGTGGCGGTGCCTCCGGCATGAATTATGCAGTGCCTGGCAGCTGTCCTTCAGGTTCTGGATTCTGTTATGGCCATAACACCGGCAATTCAGTGGGTAGCAGTGCCTACCCTGCCCGACAATGCACCTTATGGGCCTATATACGCCGTTCGCAGCTGGCTCTGCCTGTGGGATCCTATATGGGCAACGGGGCTGATTGGGCCAGCACGGCACGTAGCTTGGGCTATTTGGTCAACAACACTCCGCATGTGGGCGCCGCCATGGTCTTCGCCCGTGGCCAGCGGGTTACGAATTGGAATGCTGACTGGAGCTATGGCCATGTGGCTGTGGTCGAACGGGTTAATGCAGATGGATCGGTGCTCATCTCCGAAGGAGGCACCGGCTTCGCTTCCTTCCCGACTTATGAGACGGTCTATGGGGCCCGCAACTACCAATACATTCATTACTGACTCATCTGCGGGCCAGGTCCGCCACCAGGTGCGCCACTGTCGCTGTCCGGAGTGCCAGGTAGCCTCCTTGGCGCAATCCAGAGGAGAATAGTATGGCTAAGGAGACTGGCACATCCATGATCGCCCAGAACCGCCGGGCCCGTCATGACTACCAGATCGAGGACCGCTACGAGGCCGGCATCGCCCTGACCGGGACTGAAGTCAAGTCCCTGCGCGAGGGACGTGCCTCCCTGGCCGAGTCGTTTGTCAGTATCGACCGGCGGCACGAAGTCTGGTTGGAGAATGCCAATATCCCTGAATATCTCAACGGCACCTGGAACAACCACGCCCCCAAACGCAAGCGCAAGCTGCTTCTCCACGCCAAGCAGATCGTTCGTTTGGAAAGGCAGATTCAGGCCAAGGGCTACACGATCGTTCCACTGAGCCTGTACTTCAAGGACGGCAGAGTCAAGGTCGAGATTGCCGTGGCACGAGGCAAGCGCGAGTACGACAAGCGTCAGGCCCTGCGGGAGGAGCAGGATCGACGTGATGCCCAGAGGGCTATGCGCTACCGGAACAGGCGGGGCTGAGCTTGACCCAAGCGCTTCCGGACTTTCGTATAAGCCTCTTAAAAACTGATAATCGCCTGCTGCTGCCTTCCGGCTCTATGCAGATTCGACACGCCGGGAGTCGATGGCAGTAAACGGCCTCGGATGGTGCCTTTAGCCTGCAATTGAGCCAAAAACCACCAGGATAAGCAGTCTGCAATTCTTATCAACCCTCATACATGTGCATAAAAATACAAATGTGTGCATAATAGTACATGTCAACCAAGAGACAACCAAGAGCAATGAGGGGTCGCTTCGGAGCGGTCCGGAAGAGGAGAAGAGATGGGCAAGATCAAGGCGGTGCTGGCGGCGGCTCTGAGTGTCACCCTGCTGGCATCCATCGGGGCCTGCGGAACCACCGACGAGTCGGACAGCAACAGTGCGTCGGGCAAGGCGACCACCAGCTCCCATCCAGCAGCTTTTGACGTCAGCGGCATCAAGAAGGATCCGGCCATCGCAGCCAAGGTGCCCGAGTCTGTTTCCAAGGACGGGAAGCTGACTGTAGGCATGGAGACCTCATATGCGCCTGGCGAGTTCATGAATGAGGATGGGAAGACTCCCATTGGCTACGATGTGGATCTGTCGAATGCCATTGCCAAGGTGATGGGGCTCAAGGGAGAGATGGTCAGCGCCTCCTTCGATACCATCATTCCAGCCATAGGCAGCAAGTACGACGCGGGCATCTCCAGCTTCACCATCACCAAGGAGCGAATGCAGTCTGTCGACTTCGTAACCACTTTCAAGGCGGGCACGGCCTTTGCTGTCAAGAAGGGCAATCCCTCCAAGATCAATCCTGACGACATTTGCGGCGTCAAGGTCGGTGTGCAGACGGGCACCATCGAAGAGCAGCAGGCGACCGATAAGATCTCGGCCGAGTGCAAGGCCAAGGGCAAGAAGCCGGTGGATGTCCAGTCCTACAAGCAGCAGACCGATGCCGCCACAGCGGTGGTCAACGGCAAAATCGATGTCTTCTACGCCGATTCCCAGGTGACCGGGTACGCCATCAAGCAGACTGATGGCCAGCTGGAGAAGCTGGGCAAGGATACTGACATCGTCCTCCAGGGCGCCGCTCTGAAGAAGGGCAGCGGCATGGCCGAGGCCACACAGGCGGCTCTTCAGAAGCTGATCGACGACGGCACCTACGCCAGGATTCTCAAGAATTGGGGTGTTCAGAGCGGGGCAGTCGAAAAGGCCGAGATCAACCCTGCAGTCTCTGACTGAGACCGGTCCAGGCGCGGATCGGAGCAACAGCCGGTCCGCGTTTTCAGAGGTTGGTCCGATTCGATAGGCTGGGCCCTGAATAGGTTCAGCGGTATGGAAGGAAGCAGGAGATGCGTACCAAGAAGGGGACGGACCCGGTTCAGATCCCCGGCAGAATACAGGCCAGGCCGGTGCGTAAGCCGGGGCCGATCGTGGCTGCCGTCATCGTGGCCATCTTCGTTGCCATGCTGATCCACGGCATGATGACCAATCCTAATTTTGATTGGCCCACAGTCTGGAAGTATCTCTTCAATGAGCATGTCCTGGACGGCATCAAGTGGACTCTTCTTCTGACCGTCTACGCCATGGTCCTGGCTACGATCCTGGCCATCATCCTGGCGGTCATGCGCAAGTCAACCAATCCGGTTCTGCGCTGGGTCAGCTGGTTCTTCATCTGGTTCTTCCGTGGCACTCCCGTATACACCCAGCTGGTCTTCTGGGGCCTTCTGTCCGTGCTGATTCCCAAGCTGGCCATCGGCATCCCCTTTGGTCCCGAATTCTGGAGCATCGACACCAAGACCGTGCTGAACGCCACCGTGGCCACGGTTCTGGGTCTGGGACTCAACGAGGCCGCCTACCTTTCCGAAATCGTCCGTGCCGGTATCGAAGCCGTGGACCCCGGCCAGGAGGAGGCCGCCAAGGCTCTGGGAATGCCGCCATCCATGATCATGCGGCGGATCGTCCTGCCTCAAGCCATGCGCATCATCGTGCCGCCCACCGGCAACGAGACCATCGGCATGCTCAAGACCACATCCCTGGCCCTTGCCGTGCCTTTCACCCTGGAGCTCCAGTTCGCCACCAACGCCATCGCCAACCGCATCTACAAGACCATCCCGCTGTTGATTGTGGCCTGCATATGGTATCTGGTCATCACCTCCGTTCTGATGGTCATTCAGGCCCAGCTGGAGAAGCACTACGGCAAGGGCTTCGACTCGCGGCCCCTGGCCGGGTCGGGGACCAAGAACGGCAAGGATGGCGAGGATCCGCAGACCCGTCAGGAGGCTGATAAGGTCAACAAGGTCATGATGGCCGGGCTGAACGCCTGAGCGCAGGAGGAGAATCATGGGCGAGGACAGGAAGATCAAGAAAGACGGTCAAGGCGGCAAGGATCCGGCTATCGTCATCAGGAATGTCCACAAGGTGTTCGGTGATCAGCATGTGCTGCGGGGGATCAGCCTGGAGGTCATGCCCGGCACGGTAACAGCCGTCCTAGGACCTTCCGGTTCAGGCAAGTCAACGCTGCTGCGGCTGATTAACCAGCTGGAGACCCGTACAGCCGGCGAAATCTATGTCGACGGCGAGCTGACCGGATACCGGAAGATCGATACCGGCAAGGGCCCTGTGCTGCAGACCCTGGACGACAAGGCCATTGCCAGGCAGCGGTCCAAAATAGGCATGGTCTTTCAGCGCTTCAACCTCTTTCCCCATATGACCGCTCTGGAGAATGTCATGGAGGCGCCGGTCCATGTGGGCCGGGTTTCCAAGACCGATGCCCGCCAGGAGGCTCAGGCCCAGCTGGAACGCGTAGGTCTGGAGGACAGGATGGACTACTATCCCGCCCAGCTCTCCGGCGGTCAGCAACAGCGTGTGGCCATCGCGCGAGCCCTGGCCATGCACCCCGACATCATGCTCTTCGACGAGCCCACCTCAGCCCTGGATCCAGAGCTGGTGGGGGAGGTCTTAGGGGTCATGCGGCAGGTTGCTCAACAGGGCATGACCATGGTGGTGGTCACCCATGAGATGGGCTTCGCGCGCGAGGTCGCCGAGCAGATCGTCTTCATGGATCAGGGCGTCGTGGTGGAGCAGGGAGGCCCGGATATTATCGACCATCCTCGCACCGAGAGGTTTGCCGAATTCCTGCATACCGTGCTCTAGGCTCAGGCTCGGTTCAGGTTGTAGAAATTCCGGCAAGAAGCCTTCCGGACGGGCGACGCGGGAACTCCCGTGGCTAGACTGGGGCCCATGTGCGGAATCGTGGGTTATGCAGGATCAGTACGGACGGCCTGCGGCAGGCCCCTGGAGGTCTGCCTCAAGGGTCTGGAACGCTTGGAGTACCGGGGGTATGACTCGGCCGGAGTAGCCCTGGCCGCCCCGGGTATGACGCAGGTGGCCGTGCGCAAGAAGGCGGGGCGCCTGGACAATCTGGCTGCTGATCTGAAGGCCAAGCCCATGCCTGAGGCCACTGTGGGCATCGGGCACACCCGCTGGGCCACCAATGGCGAGCCCACCGATGTTAATGCTCATCCCCACATCAGCCGTGATGGCAAGGTCGCGCTGATTCACAACGGGATCATCGAGAACGCCTCCAGACTGCGGCTGGATCTGGAGACCGAGGGTTATGCTTTCGTCTCCTCCACGGACACTGAAGTGGCGGCCAAGCTTCTTGGCAAGATCACCCAGGAGATCATTGATGCCACTGGCCAGCCCGACATCTTCGAGGCCATCAGGCGGTTGGCGCGCATGCTCAAAGGAGCTTTCACCATCCTGGCGGTGGACTCGCGGCAGCCCGATCTGGTGGTTGGCGTCCGACATGATTCGCCGCTGGTGGTCGGCCTGGGAGATGGCGAGAACTACCTGGGCTCCGATGTAGCGGCCTTCGTGGCATATACCCGTCAGGCCATGGAGCTGGGGCAGGATCAGGCCGTCTGCATCAGCGCGGACCAGGTCATGGTCACCGACTTTCAGGGGCATCCGGTGGAGCATCCGCGCCGCTATACCGTCGACTGGGATGCCTCAGCCGCCGAAAAGGGCGGATGGGATTCCTTCATGGACAAGGAGATCCATGAGGACCCTGCGGCGGTTTCCAACACGTTGCTGGGCCGGTACGACGAGTCGGGCGACCTGGATCTGGACGAGGTCCACATCGATGAGGAGATATTCCGCCAGATCGACAAGATCATCGTCGTGGCCTGTGGGACGGCCTCCTACGCGGGGCTGGTGGCCAAGTACGCCATTGAGCACTGGGTCCGCATCCCCGTGGAGGTCGAGCTGGCCCATGAATTCCGCTACCGTGATCCCATTCTGACCCCGCGCACGCTGATCGTGGCCATTTCCCAGTCCGGGGAGACCATGGACACGCTGATGGCGCTTCGGCATGCACGCGAGCAGGGTTCACGGGTTCTGGCCATCTGCAACACCCAGGGATCCACCATCCCTAGGGAGTCCGACGCTGTACTCTACACCCACGCCGGTCCCGAAGTGGCTGTGGCTTCCACCAAGGCTTTCCTGGCGCAGATCGTGGCAGCCTACTTGCTAGGCCTCTACCTGGCTCAGGTCAAGGGGACCATGTACCGGGACGAGATTCACCAGACCATCGACAACCTCAAGGCTATGCCTGCCAAGATTCAGACAGTGTTGGACGGGCAGGCCGAGGTCATCAAACAGACGGCTCAACGCATGTCCAAGGCCCGCTCCTTCCTCTTTCTGGGGCGGCATGTTGGCTATCCGGTAGCTCTGGAGGGGGCGCTCAAGCTCAAGGAGATCGCCTACATCTTCACCGAGGGATTTGCTGCCGGGGAGCTCAAGCACGGCCCTATCGCTCTGGTGGAGCCGGGAGAGCCCGTGGTGGTCATCGTCCCCAGTGCCCGGGGCCGCAATGTGCTGCATGACAAGGTCATCTCCGCCATCGAGGAAGTCAAGGCTCGCGGCGCCTTCACCATCGTCGTGGCTGAGGAGGGCGACCCTGATGCCGACCGTTATGCCGATGTGGTCTTTTGGAGGCCGCCCTGCCCGACCTTGCTCAGCCCCCTGGTTGATGTAGTGCCCTTGCAGCTGTTCGCCTTGGACATGGCCCAGCTCAAGGGCCTGGACGTGGACAAGCCCCGTAACCTGGCCAAGTCGGTCACTGTGGAATAGAGGCTGTCAGTGGTCGTCGGGTCCGGGCAGCGGGGGCATCGGATCGTCCTGGAGGAGCCGCAGATTCCTTTCGATCCCAAAGTCATTTACGAGGATCGGCGCATCATTGTGGTCGACAAGCCTCACTTCCTGGCCACCACGCCTAGAGGGATGTGGTACGCAGACACCGTGCTGATCCGTATGCGCCAGCTGTACGGGGAGCTTGACATCACACCAGCCCACAGGCTTGACAGAGCCACCGCAGGCGTGCTGGTCCTGGTGCGAGATCCGGCTGCCAGGCGGGCCTACCAGATGCTTTTTCAGGAGCATCGCGTGCGCAAGGTTTACCAGTGTCTGGCGCCAGTGCGACCCATAGTTCGTCCTCCCACTGGCACTGTGCGACATATGAACCCGCCACGGATCTTCCCGCTGGAGCGCCGCTCCAGAGTGATCAAACGCCGAGGGGTTCTCCAAGCCTGGGAGGAGCGTGGGCCGGTCAATGCCGTTACCCGAATCGAGCTGACGGTGGGCCAAGGTCCTGCGGCTGCGGATTCCCGAGGATGTCTGGCCACATATACGCTCTATCCGCAGACGGGCAAGACCCATCAGCTTCGGGTGCATATGAACGCCCTTGGTCTGCCCATAGCGGGTGACGATCTCTATCCCAGGATTCAGACCCGTGCCTACGACGACTTCTCCAGGCCGCTGCAATTGGTGGCTCGATGCCTGGAATTCACGGACCCCTTCACAGGGGTTAAGCGTTCCTTCGTTTCCTCTGTACCTCTGAATCCTCAAGGAGAAGTCTGAACAGTCACCCTGGTGGGACATAATGGTCCAGGGGATCCCGGAGCTGCGGGACGACGTGGACGCGGCAGGCATCCCCGTCCGAGGATCAAGACGGACCAGGAGGTTCTATCCCATGAGTAAACCGACAAGGCGGCCCTATCGATGGCCCAAGCATCTCAAGGGTCAGCAGTCACTCTGGTACGGATGCGACTACAACCCCGATCAGTGGCCCGAGGATACCTGGGATGAGGACATCAGGCTCATGACCAAGGCCGGGGTCAATGTGGTGGCCCTGGCGGTCTTCTCCTGGTCACGTATAGAGCCCAGCCAGGGGGTTTTCGATTTTGATTGGCTGGACCGGATCATCGACAAGCTTGGTCGGGCGGGCATCGGAGTCAACTTAGCCTCGGCTACGGCCTCGCCTCCCTTGTGGCTGACCCAGGCCCATCCCGAAGTCCTGCTCAGGGACGAGCGCGGTGACACGGTCTGGCCCGGAGCCCGGCAGCACTGGCGGCCAACCTCGCCGATCTTCCGCTCCTACGCCTTGAAGCTTTGCCGTGCTATGGCCGAGCACTATCGGGACAATCCTTATTTGGTGGCATGGCATGTGGGCAATGAGTATGGCTGCCACAATCGCTTCGACTATTCCGACGACGCCATGAGGGCTTTCCAGCGCTGGTGCCGCCGCCGCTACAAGGACATCGAGGCCGTAAACCGCGCCTGGGGCACGGATTTCTGGTCACAGAGGCTGAGCGACTTCTCGCAGATCCTGCCTCCGCGTTTCATCGGCCAGGGGAATTTTCAGAATCCGGGCCGCATGCTGGATTTTGAGCGGTTCAGCTCCGATGCTCTCAAGGATTTCTATATGGCCGAGCGTGACGCCTTGGCTGAGATCACCCCGGATATTCCCCTGACCACTAATTTCATGGTCAGCGCTGAGGGGTTCGCTCTGGACTACGACGACTGGGGCGGCCAGGTGGACTTTGTATCCAACGACCACTATGCGACGCCGGGCAGGGATCATCTGGAGGAGCTGGCCTATTCCTCCAGCCTGGTGGATGCCATCGCCCGTCGGCGTCCCTGGTGGCTTATGGAACAGGCCACATCGGCGGTCAACTGGCGGCCGATCAACCCTCGCAAGGAGCCCGGACAGCTGGAGCGAGATTCTCTGGCCCACCTGGCACTGGGAGCTGATGCCATCTGCTACTTCCAGTGGAGGCAGTCACGGGCTGGCGCGGAAAAGTTCCATTCGGCCATGCTGCCTCATGCTGGCGAAGACACGGCCGTCTTCCGTGACGTCTGCCAGCTGGGAGAGGATCTGCAGGGACTCTCGCAAGCCGGTCTGGCCGGCAGCACGCTGGCCAGGGCTCCGCTGGCCTTGGTCTTCGACTACGAAAGCCAGTGGGCCAGCTCCCATACAGCCTCGCCCAGCGATCGGGTCGAGCATGGGCAGGAGCCGCCGGTCTGGTACCGAGCCTTCCTGGACAACGCCATACGACCTGATGTCCTGCCGGTCAGGGCCGCTTGGGAGGAGTATCCGCTAGTGGTCCTGCCTGCTCTCTACCTGATCGACGCCGATCTCTCCAAGCGACTGCATAAGTACGTAGATGGGGGAGGGCGGCTGATCGTCACATGGGGAAGCGGGATCGCCGACGAGCAGGACCGCGTCTGGACAGGAGGATATCCGGGGCCGCTTCGGGACCTGCTGGGCCTGTCGGTCGAGGAATTCGCACCCATGGCTTCCGGAATGCCTGGTCTGCTGAACCATCTGAATCTGACCAACGGGGTCACGGCGCGCGATTGGGCCGATGTCATCGGCAGCTTGGATAAGAGCACCAAAGTCCTGGCAAGTTACCAGGCGGATCCTTGGACAGGCATGGATGGCATGCCAGCCATGACCGTACATGCCTGGGGTCATGGCAAGGCCGTCTACCTAGGTTGCCGTCTGGATGCCCAGGATCTGGCCAAGGTCATTCCTTCCCTGCTGGAGGCACTGGATGTGGCCGATATGAGGTCGGCCCAAGCTGATCCCGGGCTGCTGAGAATCGAGAGGGTCAGCGGGGATGGCCGGACGCGCTTCGCTTTTCTATTCAACCGTACCAAGCATCCGGTGCAGGTTCAGCTGGAGGGCCAGGTTCTAGTGGGCTCCTTGGCTGGCGTCGACGTGGATGGAAAGCAGGCCAGTCTGCAGGTCAATGGCGCGCTGGTGCAGCGTGTGGTCGCCCATCGGCATTGAGCTGGTGAATCCTGTACATGCCGGCGAAGATCAGCTCGGGGTCGTAGACCTCGATCAGGTCGGTGTCCTGTGAAAAAGCGCGACCCATGCCGCCTGTGGCCACCACGTGGAAGTCTTGGCCGATCTCGCTGCGGAACTGGCGGATGATCCTTTCCAGGCCGCCAAGGAAGTTGTAGTAAAGTCCGGCCTGCATGGCTGTCCTGGTGCCCGTGGCCATGATGGTCTCTGGGCGGGTGATCTCAACCTGGGGCAGTTGGGCGGTCTGTCCGGCAAGGGCCTGGGCCCCCGAGCGGATGCCCGGCACGATCAGACCGGAGCGGATGGCGCCCTTGGCATCCACATAGTTAAAAGTGGTGGCCGTGCCGAAGTCGATGACCAAGGCCGGCCCTCCGTAGCAGTGGAAGGCGCCCACGCAGTCGGCCAGACAGTCGGCACCTAGGGAACGCGGGTCATCCAGACGGATGTTCATGCCTGTCTTCACGCCTGGACCCACCACCATTGGATCGATGGAAAAGAAGCGAATCAGGCAGGACCTCAAGGCGTGCATGACCGCAGGAGCCACTGAAGAGATGATGGCATCCTCCACATCCGAAGTCCTGTAGCCGGACAGAGCCATGAGCTGTCCCAGCAGAAGCCCGAACTCATCGGCCGTGTGGTCGATTCTTGTCGTCAGGCGGTAGGATGCGGCGACCTGGCCGTCCTCCATGAATCCGACCTCGATGTTGGTGTTTCCTATGTCGATGGCCAGCAGCATCTCTGTTCCTCCCTGCCGTCGTTCGGGCACTTAGCGCTTTTTCGAATCCATCCTAAGCGCAGAAGCCTCGGTGATGGCTTTGGGGAGTATGCTGGTGGGCGGTGATCGACCATAATGGCGGTCAACCGCAGCATAAGGATTCGTCAATGAATGCAGATCGACACGGCACGCATGCCCATGACAGCGTGACCGCAGCAGATACAGACGTGGCCCAGGAGCCAGGCCCCAGCACTGACCCCGAACTCAACGCCAGGATCAGACCCATGAAGTCGGGCGGCAACACCCTGCCCTGGAAGCTGCTCAGTCTGCTGCTGGCACTGGCCTTGGCCCTCTCCCTGTGGACAGGGCATCGTGGAGTCGCTGGTCAGGCCGAGGGCGGGAGCGTGGCGGATACGGTCAAGGTGGGGCTCAAGCTGGCTCCCACCAATCTGGATATCCGCAACCAGTCGGGTACGGCGCTGGATCAGCTCCTGATCGGCAATGTCTATCAGGGTCTGGTGTCACGAGATTCTAGGAATAAGGTGCACCCAGGGCTGGCAAAAACTTGGAATGTTTCCGAGGACGGCCTGGTCTACACCTTCCGCCTGCATGAGGGCATCCGCTTCTCCAACGGCCATGCTCTTAGAGCCCAGGACGTGGTCGACTCCATTCGCGAGCTCATGGCAGGCCACTATCAGGGCAGCGAGATGCTGGAGGGCTTCCAGGGCGTTCAGGCTACGGATCCGCTGACGGTGCGCCTGACGTTGTCCAGACCCTACCAGGATCTGCTCTGGCAGCTGAGCGGCCGGGCTGGCCTGGTCTTTGACCGACGGGCCCGATACGACATGAAGACCCAGGCCGTGGGATCCGGCCCATATCTGCTGGAAAGCTTCCGTCCAAACGACTCGGTCACCCTCAAGGCCGATCCGCACTACTGGGGCAGCGATAAGCCTAAGACACAAACCATCATCATCCGTTACCTCAATGACGATAACGCTGCCGTCAATGCCTTGCGCAGTGGGGATGTGCAGGTGCTGGCTCCGGTCACTGAGAACCTGGCCAGTCCCTTCCGCAACAACCCCGACTTCCAGGTCAAGGCGGGCGACGACACCGACAAGTACGTCCTGGCCATGAACGGCAAGGGTGTTGCTACATCCGACCTGCGGGTGCGGCAGGCCATCCGCTATGCCATCGACCATCGGCAGCTGATTGCCTCCCGGGGCGGATCGGACAGCGCTTTGGGTGGCCCCATACCCTCGTTGGATCCCGGCTATCAGGATTTGACCGGACTCTACCCCCATGATCCGGAGCAGGCACGGCGGCTTCTGGCCCAGGCCGGATATGGTCCCGACCACCGGCTGAAGCTGCGGCTGACCTACGCCAACACCTACGGTAGCGAGTTGGGCGATCAGCTGCGCTCGCAGCTGCGCCAGGTGGGCATCGACCTGGACGTGCGGGTGGTGGAATTCTCGGTCTGGCTGCAGGACGTGCATGCCAACAAGGATTACGACCTATCTCTGGTGGATCATGGCGAGAGCCACGACTTCCATCAGTGGGCCAACCCTGGCTACTACTACAACTATGACAATCATCAGGTCCAGGAGCTCTACCAGAAGGCCATGGCCACGACTTCCGCCGATGACTCCGACAGGCTCCTGGCCCAGGCCGCCCGGATCGTCAGCAACGACGCGGCGGCGGACTGGCTCTTCAATTACCGGGTGACCGCGGCTTGGCGGACGGGGTTGGAGGGCTTCCCAGTCGATTTGAACCAGTCTCTCATGCCCTTGTCCGACGTGATTTATAGGCGGGCATGACCATGGCCAGATTCCTGATGCGGCGCCTGGTGCTGTTCCTCTTAGCACTGATGGGCATCTCCCTGCTGATCTTCCTGGCACTGCGCATCCTGCCCGGGGATGTGGCGGCTGTCATGGCCGGGCTGGATGCCCCACCCGAACGTGTCGACCGGCTGCGTCGGCAGATGGGCCTGGACCGCTCCTATCCTCGGCAGTATCTGGATTGGATTAGCGACTTTCTGAAAGGGGACCTGGGCAGGTCCATTCTGACCAACCGTTCCATCGCCTCCCAGGTGGGCATACGGGCCCAGATTACTTTTCCGCTGATTCTTTTGGGACTGGGCGTGGCCCTGCTGCTGGGCATCCCCCTAGGCTGCGCCGCCGCTCTGGCGCGCTCGCCGCGAATGCAGTCCTTCAGCCACATGGCCGCCATCGTGGGTGGATCCGTACCGGCCCTCTGGTCAGGACTGCTTCTGATTATGCTCTTCGCCAAGGGGAGCGGTCTGATCGGCCTGTTGCCCTCCCAGGGCTTTCCTGCTCTCGGCTGGGCTCAGCCGGGGCAGGCCCTGTCGTCCTTGACCCTGCCTGCTCTGTCCACCGGCATCATCGTGGGCGCCGGCATCATGCGGTACACCCGCTCCCTCCTGACCGATATGCTCTCTTCGGGGTATGTGGACATGGGCATGGCCTGCGGGATGACCCGAACCCAGGCCGCCCTACGCATCGGCCTGCGGCTGGCCTCCCCCCAGCTGGTCTCGGTGGTCGGGCTGACCATGGCCGAGATGATTACGGGCGTCATGGTCAGCGAGAACCTGTTCGCCCTACCGGGCCTGGGCTCCATGCTGATCACCGATGTGGGCAACCGGGATCTTCCGGCTGTTCAGTCCGAGTTGCTTCTTCTGGCGGCCTTCTTCCTCTTTCTGGGACTCCTGGTGGACGTTACTCATAGGCTGATCGATCCGCGTTTTCGAGGTGCGGCCAGGCAGGAGGTGGCTGACTGATGAGCTGTGAACACGCAGACAGGCCCCGCTTGGGATCGAAGGCCGCATTCCCGGGCCGACTGGGATTCTTCGGACGGATGCGGGTGGTGCTGGCCAGCATGTGGCGCAAGGCCTCAGGTCGATACTCGTTGATTGTTCTGGCCGTATGGATCCTGGTCTCCCTGGTCTCCAGGTTCTGGACCCCGGTGCCTATCTGGACCACCGACGGGTACCGGATCTGGCGGGCCCCCAGCCGCGACCACCTGTTGGGTACGGACGGCACTGGAGCAGACATCCTCTCCTGGCTGATGGCGGGGTCGGCAACCAACCTGGCCATCAGCTTTCTGGCTGTCATCCTGTCAGGCGTACTGGGACTTCTTCTGGTCATGGCCATGGTTTCGCACCGCTCTGGAGTATCGCAGACGGTCGTAGTCCTGGTCGATGCTCTGATCTCCCTGCCTACAGTGTTGTTGGCTCTGATCCTGGCCGTTCCCCTGGGGCCCAGCATCGCCGTGGTTGTCGTGGCCTGCGGATTCGGCTACGGACTCAACCTGGCCCGAATTGTAAGGCCCCAGGCGCTCCTGGCGGCAGAGTCGGACTATGTGCAATCCGCTCTGCACAGCGGAGTCGGGTCCTTCAGAATCTTCTGCACCCATCTGGTGCCCAATGTCATTCCGGTCCTGTGCGTGCAGCTTTCCATGTCGGCGGGGACCTCCGTTCTGGCTGAAGCAGGGTTGACCTACCTGGGGGTGGGCGTTCCCTCCGGTCTGCCCTCCTGGGGGCACTCGCTGACCGCCTCGGTCAAGTTCATCAACGTTTTTCCGCTGACCGTGCTCTGGCCTGGCCTGGTAGTCACCATGGTGGTGGTGGCGCTGAACCTGTTCGGTGATGCGCTGCGTGATGCCATCGATCCGGTCACCAACTCCAGGCTCAGGGCCGCCGTGGCTGCCGCCGGACGGTCTGCTCTTCAACCTGCGCCTCAGGCGGTTTCTGCGCAATTAGATGATTCCGACCATCTTGTCGAGAATGCGATTTACGCAGGCGAGGGAGGCAATGATGTCGCTGAATATTGACGGCCTGAGCCTATCCATCAATGGACGCACCATTCTTGACAGGGTGAACCTCAGGGTGGCGGATGGACAACGGGTCGGCCTGATCGGCTCCTCAGGCTCCGGAAAGTCGATGATTGCCCGCAGCGTTCTTGGCACCGCACCACTGACGGCCTCCCTGTCGGGATCCATTCTGGTGGACGGGCTCCAGATTCTCGGTTCCGATGATCGGTCCCTGGCGGACCTGCGCGGTGCCCGGATGGGCATGGTCTTTCAGAATCCTTCTACAGCACTGAACCCGGTAAAGAAGATTTACGACCAGGTGGAGCTTCCTCTTCGCCGCCACTATCGCCTGAGCGCCCAGGAAAGGCGCAGGCGGGTCATGGAGATATTGCAACAGGTGGGGTTGGATGCGGATCTGGCTGGCTCCTATCCGCATGAGCTGTCAGGGGGTCAGCAGCAGCGGGCGGCTATAGCCACGGCCCTCGTCACCAAGCCCAGACTGATACTGGCAGACGAGCCCACCACAGCCCTGGATGCCATCACCCAGCGGCAGATTGTTGACTTGCTGGTCTCCTTGGTCGACCAGAGCGGGGCCTCCCTCCTGTTCATCACACATGACTTCTCCGTCCTGGCCCGGGTTGCTGATTACTGCTACATCCTTGACGCGGGTCGATTGGTGGAAAGCGGGCAGACGCAGGGCATTCTGCGCGACCCATCCAGTCCACAGGGCAGGACTCTGGTGAGAGCTGCCAGAGAGTTGACGCTGAGCGCAGATGGAGGCAAGCATGAGGCTGACTGACGATGCACCTGCCGATCCGATCCTGACCGGAAAGGGCCTGACCAAGGTCTATGCCTCCACGGGCAGCGGCATGGCTCGAAAGGCCGCAGTTGACGGAATCGATGTCTCACTCCTGCCGGGGGAGTGCCTGGCAATCATAGGGGAGTCTGGTTCAGGGAAGACCACGCTTTCCCGTCTGCTCCTTGGCCAGTTGAGGCCTGATGCCGGACAGGTGGCATACGAGGGCAGACCAGTTCTGCATGGTTCCCCGGCCGCCAAGGCGCTTGCCCGGGACTCTGCTCTGGTCTTTCAGAATCCCTTTGCCTCCCTGGATCCCCGGTGGACCATTGGCCGGTCAGTCGCTGAGCCTCTTCTGGCTGCCAGACGCAGGGGGAGCGGGCACCTATGGCATCGTCGTCAGGACGGGACGGGTCTTGCCGATCAGGTGGCCAAAGTCTTGTCAGCGGTTCAGCTTGACCCCGACAGGCTCATGACGGCCTATCCCTCGGATCTGTCCGGAGGCCAGGCCCAGCGTGCGGCCATAGCCCGGGCTTTGATTGTCAAGCCCCGGATACTCTTGGCTGATGAGCCTATGAGCGCCATCGACGTCTCGGCGCGCGTAGGGATTCTCCATACCCTTCAATCCATCATGGCACAGTCCAGGCAGCAGGCCGATCCGTCGAATGGGATGTCCATGATCATCATCTCCCATGATCTGGGCGTTGTCCAGCACATCGCAGACAGGGTCATGGTGCTCGTCCGGGGCAAGGTGGTGGAGGAGGGGCCGGTGAACGCCATTCTCAATCATCCCAAGCAGTCCTATACCCGGCAGTTACTGGCAGCTGCGACCCTGTAGGTACCGGATTCATCCGGCATTCCGGCAAGCGGAATTACATGAGGACATGCCCATCCTAGCCGGGATGAAAGTGGGCGGCAGGAGCATATGCGCAGAGCAATCGGGCGGATGAGGACTGCATGTGATTTGACGGTTGTGAGAGGGAGTCGTAGACTGTTGGTTAGTTACTCAAGTAACTAAGTAATAAACAGTTGTAAAAGGTCCTAATTCGACGCTCCGAATCAAGGCAGACAAGGCGGTCAAACGATGGCGATCGAAATACCGGATGGTCGGCCCGTTTTCGTGAAGGTGGCAGACCGGTTGGCCGAAGCCATAGCCGAGGGTCTGGTCGCCGACGGTGAAAGGATTCCCAGCACCACGGAAATCTCCACCGCCTACCAGATCAACCCGGCCACCGTTCTCAAGGGGATGAACCTACTGGTCGACCGGGGCCTTCTGGAGAAACGGCGGGGACTGGGCATGTTTGTCACTGCCGGTGCGGGCCGGAGTGTTCGTGAGCGTCGCAGGAGGGAACTCCTGAACGGAAGGTTCCAGGATCTGGTCGAAGAAGCCAAGGCTCTGGACGTATCCCGTGAGGACCTGGACGCCATCATAGAAAGGGTCTACCAATGAGTCTGACAGTTTCCAAGGTGGACAAATCGTACGGAAAGCTGAAGGCCCTGGATGAGATTTCACTCTGCTTTGAGCCCGGCAATATATATGGACTCTTCGGGCGGAACGGGGCCGGCAAGTCCACCCTGTGCAATCTGATGACGGGCAGAGCACTTCCTGACCAGGGGCTGATCCACCTGGATGGAAGCGATCTGGTCAACGACTCAAGAATCGCTCGCCGCGTGGCCCTGGTCAACGAAACCTGGCCCTATCCATCCCGACGGCGCATTAGACAGGCATTTGCCATGGCCGAGGGGTTTTACGGCGGTTTCGACTGGCACTTGGCTGAGAGTATTCTTAAGAGCTTCGCATTGAGGCTGACTGACACTTTTGCCTCCCTTTCCATGGGGCAGCGTCAGGTGGTCAAGGACGTCATCGGACTCTGCCTGCCTGTGGAATATCTCATTCTGGATGAACCGACGACAGGAATGGATGCGGCGGCCAGGGAGAGGATCTACTCCTTCCTTCTGGAGTCCTATCAGCGCCGCGGACCGACCATGATCATCGCTACCCATATCATCAACGAGGTCAGCCAGCTCATCTCCCGCGCCACGATCATCGACCAGGGGCGGGTCCTGCGATCTTTCAGCGTGGATGATCTGTCAGGTCTGGGGACCACTGTCACTGGCCGTCCGCGTGACTTGGAGGGCTATCTTGCACAGGGCGACCCGAAGCTGCTGGGCAGACAGCGCATCGGCGACCTGCTGCGCGTCAGCTTTGAGGGTCCGGTGCCCGACGAGCAGCCCAAGGGGCTTATTGTCGCCCCCATGGACTTGCAGACCTACTTCGTCCAGATTACGGAAGGTGCAGCACAATGAGTAACACGCAAGTTGCAGAGACGGTAGGAACGAAGACCAAGCCGGGGTCAGACAGCCCCGACCTAGGTGCCGGACCTGCTGAAGGCTGGGCTCAAATCAAGCGCTTCCTGTCGCCTGCGGTGCAGACCCGTATGGCCCTGCGCGTACAGGTGATGCCGAGGCTGATCGTCTTTTTGATTTGGGCCCTCGTCCTCGCTCTGGGGGTTATGGGGTTTATCCCCTTGAGTTCTGGATTCACCGGTCTATTCACCGAGATGGTGCTCATGGCCACCGCCTTTGTCTGCTCACTGACGACTTTTCGGCCCCTGGTCTCCAACGCCGTGACCCGTTCCACAATCGCATGGACCCAGATCATCTCCAATGTGGTCATGGCCCTGGCGACAAGCACTTTCATGATCGTGGTCGCGATTATCAGCAGCCTAGGCCAAATCGGATGGATGCCCTTTACGGAAAGTTACCAAAGGTTTCTCGTACAGGGCTGTTCGCCTTGGAGACTGACTCTTGATCCCTGGAGTGTGTCATGCTTTAACCAGTCGTATGCCCAGCAGCCGTCCCGTTGGCTGGCTCTGGCGCTGCATGCCTTTATGGTGCAGGTAGCCTTCGTTCTGCTTGGCCAGGTGCTGGGTGACCTGGCCGCCCGTCTTGATCGAAAAGGCAGATGCCTGCTGTTGGCAGGACTGTTGATCTGTGTTGGTTTCTGGCATTCGATTTCTGGCTGGAATTTTTGGGGATGGCAGCAAGCGGCGGTTCAGATCATCAACCTTATGCGCGGCCATTGGATGTACAAGACCTTGAGCCCCTTCATGAATACGGACCTCTGGGGATACTTCACCGTGTATGTGCTCTGGCCCCAGGTGGTCTTCACCCTGGTCTTCTCCGCCATGTGCGTCCTCTTCAGCTGCTGGCTCACCAGCCGTCGGCAGTTACCAGCCATCCAAGGGTTCAGCATTCTGGATTAGTGGCAGGATAGCTATGCATCCCGTTGACGATTGTCCACATGGTCGTTCACCTACTGCTTGACTCCTTCCCAGGCAATAGACTGGTGAATCATGGTGGACATCCAGAATGCAGGGCAGGCGCTGAAGCGGTATTTCGGATATGAGTCCTTCCGCCCGGGTCAGGAGGATCTGGTCAAGGCCATTCTGGATGGGCGGGACTGCCTGGGTGTCATGCCGACCGGGGCTGGCAAGTCCATCTGCTATCAGATTCCTGCCACCCTTCTGGACGGTCTGACCATCGTCATCTCTCCCTTGGTTTCCCTGATGAAGGACCAGGTGGATGGGCTGGAGGATGCTGGCATCCAGGCCTCATTCGTCAATTCCACTCAGAGCATGGACGAGCAGTCCCTAGCCATGGCACAGGCCTCCCAGGGGCACAGCAAGATTCTTTACGTGGCGCCGGAGCGGCTGGACGCCCCTCGATTCAGGGAATTCGCTCAGCGTACAAGGATCTCCCTGCTGGCTGTGGACGAAGCTCACTGCGTATCCCAGTGGGGTCAGGATTTCCGACCTGCGTATCTGGGCATTGGGGATTTCATCAGGTCTCTGCCGTATCGTCCTACAGTTGCGGCCTTCACCGCCACGGCGACCGAGAAGGTTCGGCGTGACATCGTATACATGCTGGGTCTTAACGACCCGTATGTGGCTGTGACGGGGTTCGACAGGCCCAACCTCTTCTTCGACGTGATCAAGCTGGAGAGCAAATACAAGAATCGCTGGGTGGTCCGATACGCCCTGAAGCATGGAGACGACTCGGGCATCGTCTACTGCGCCACCCGTAAGGAGACCGAAGCCCTGGCGGACGATCTGAGCAAGGCCGGTGTCAGCGCTGTCAGCTACCACGCGGGCATGGATGCCCAGGACAGGGAACAGGCCCAACGGGACTTCGTCAACGACAAGGTGCAGGTGGTCGTGGCCACCAACGCCTTCGGCATGGGCATCGACAAGTCCAACGTGCGCTATGTTATCCATCACAACATGCCTGAGAGCATCGAGGCCTACTACCAGGAGGCCGGCAGGGCGGGGCGCGACGGCGAGCCAGCCCGCTGCTCCCTGTTGTGGAACGAGAGCGATATCGTCACCCGCAGACGTCTGCTGGACATGGACAACGGCAACGACAGGCTCACCGGGGACCAGACTGAAGCGGTCAGAGCCGAGCACCGGCGTCTGCTCAACGTCATGATCGGCTACTGTCGGACTACTGGCTGTCTTCACCAGTACATGCTGCGGTACTTCGGCGAAGAGGTGGACCAGGCTGCCGCAGGTCTTTCGCCTGCCGAGGCCGGCAAGGGGGAGGCCACCCTTTCCGGACATTCCGACATGGTAAGCGGCGGCTGCCGGAACTGCTCCAACTGTCTGAGCACCTTCAAGACCATCGACGTGAGCGATGTGGCCCGTGCCGTCAGCAGGTGCGTTCATGATGTGAACCAGGGGTTCGGCTCCGGGAAGATTGCGCAGATACTACGGGGCTCGCGCTCGCAGGATCTGCTTCGGCGCGGGCTGGATCGGTGCCCCAGCTATGGCGCTCTGGCCCAGGTTCCGGAGGCGCGAATCCGTGATGTGCTCAATCAGATGGCCTCGGACGGATATCTGTACATCACCGAGGGACGACTGCTCATGGTCCATTTCGGACCCAAGGCCGCACAAACGGTCAGCCCGGACTTCCACTACGAGATCAAGCAGACGGAACGCCCGCATGCCTCAGGCAAGGTCTACGGCGGCGGGTCCTGTTCGACGCTCGACGACGGTCTCGACCAGGCCGGAGCAAGCGATGCCAGCCCAGAGGATAAGGAACTTTTCCAGGAGCTGCGCGATCTGCGGGCCAGCATAGCCCGCGAGATCGGCAAGCCTCCCTACATTGTCTTTTCCGACAGGACCCTGCGCGACATGTGTCGTCTTCGACCAGTCGATGATGCGACCTTCCTGGCTGTCAACGGGGTGGGACAGCATAAGCTGGAGCAGTATGGACCCCAGTTCATGGGGGTCATTTCCGATTTCTCAGCCGGAAGAGGAGTGAATGTGGTCAGCGGCAGGGCAGAATCTGATAGGCGGGTCGGCCTACCATGAGATGTGCATGACTTCATCGCGGCTGCCTTTTACGCTGGGCGCCCGACAGGAAAGGAATAACAATGGCTGACAAACCTATCGTAGAGAGCTTCCAACTGGACCACACCAAGGTCAAGGCACCCTACGTTCGTCTGATCGACGAGGAGAAGGGCCCTCAGGGAGACATCATCTCCAACTATGATCTGCGTTTGGTTCAGCCCAATCAGAACGCCATTCCAACTGCCGGGCTGCACACAATCGAGCACACCATCGCCGTGCTCCTGCGCGAGCGCATCCCCGGCTATATCGACTGCTCCCCCTTCGGCTGCCGGACTGGCTTCCACCTGCTTGCCTGGGGCCGCCATTCGACCGAAGATGTGGCCAAGGCCTTGAAGGAGTCGCTGGAGTTTATCGCCGAAAAGGCCACTTGGGACGACGTGCCGGGCACCGAGATCACCTCCTGCGGCAACTACCGCGACCATTCGCTCTTCTCAGCCAAGCAGTGGAGCCGCGACATCGTGGCTGCCGGCATCAGCTCCGATCCTTACGAGCGCAAGCTGGTCTGAGTGCTGACAGACATTGGCAGGTATGGCCCAGGCGAAAATGAAAATTTTGCCTGGGCCCCTGTTTTGTCTGGGTGCTACAGGACACGTTTAATCCATGGGGACTGTGGACTCGCGCTGAATCAGCCGACAGGGTACGTAATCAATCCCATGGTGCGGCTGGCCTTTGATGGCATCCATGAGCTGCCGAGCGGCAATGCGGCCAATAAGCTCAGTGTTGTTGTCGATGCTGGTCAATGAAGGCCTGGAGGCGTTGACCAGCACATCCCAGTTGTCGTGGCCTACTACTGCTACATCATCGGGAATCGACAGTCCTTGTTGTTTCAGTGCATCGATGCAGCCCCTTGCCAGTTGGTCGCTTTGACAGACGACTGCATCAAAATCGACACCTTGGTCAAGCAATAGTCTTGTAGCCGCGCGTCCCCAATTCTCATTCCAGCGACCATATCGGATTGGCCCAGCGGGGTCAAGGCCGAATTCTGCCAGGGCTTCAAGAGATCCTTTTGTCCGATCTGTGGCTGCCGTAAAAGTTTCGTCGCCTCCAATGATGGCTATCTTGTTGCGTCCGCAGGAGATGAGCGAATTGACTGCGATTCGTCCGGCATCGACATTGTCGCAGGTCACCGAAGCATCATGGGGATTAGTCGAAGGTCCATATGCATAGACCAAAGGAACACCCACGTTTCCTAGACTGGAACGGGGATTGGTCTCTCTTTGCACGATGAGCAGGCCATCCACGTTCAACGAGAGAAGTTTTTCAACATGGCTACGTTCCAGGGCTTCGTCGCCTCGTGCGTTGGCCAGCAAAACAGATACGGAGCCGGCGCGCAACTCGTTTTCGGCCCCAATCAGAATAGGGGTCGAAAAACGGCCGGTCAGATCAGAGGTGACCAAGCCGATGATGCCGCTCTTGCCGCTGGCCAGGGACTGCGCCATCTTGTTTGGACTGTAGTGCAGACGTTCTGCGGCTGCCCGAACCTTTTTTCTGGTCGCTGGACTTACTCTGGGCTGGTCATGAAGCGCTTTAGAGGCCGTCGACAGTGACACCTGGGCCATTTGCGCCACATCCGACAGCCTGACAGTCCGTGTTGTCTTCTCCATGTCCAACTCCAGTTCGCGAGTTTTCCGAGCAGTTGATTGCACCTTGTGTTAATCCCTATGCTAGTGCGGCCTTGCGAGGATTTCGGCAGTTGCGAAACCTCAGACCGCTATTTTCGCAATCGTAACTATGGTGCAGAAGAAAATACTATGTATGGGCAGAATAAATAGGTTTGTAACACTATGAGAAAGCGATTTTGCATTTTCGCTCATCTTGCATATGATGAAAGAGCTTTCGACCTGGACCATTCGGTTGGATTCAAGTGACACTCGTCGAATGCTAAGCGGAGTTTCCGCTGCCAGCTCTCAATGATGAGCGGGAACGTAGAGAAAGAAGCAGATATGATCTCGATGAAGAGCATCGTACGTACGACGACGGCCATAGCCGCTGCCGCCATGCTCCTGCCATTGGCCGCATGTGGAGGAGGATCGCAGTCCGGCGCAGTTTCCGACAACATACCGGCCAAGGGGACGGACGACGGGGCTCAAATCACCCTGTGGACCAGATCCCCGTTGGAGCGGCAGGCAAAAAATGTGGTCGGGGTTTACAACAAGTCCCATAAGAACAAGGTCAAGTTGGAGATCATTCCCAACGACGATATGGAAGGCAAGGTCGGCGGAGCATCCCAGACCGGGTCGCTGCCGGATATCCTGGCTGGTGACGTGGTCCGTATTCCATATTGGGCTTCTGAGGGCATCTTCAAGGACATAACCAAGCAAATCGACGCCCTGTCGAATAAAGCCGATCTCCAACAGGGCCACATCAAGGCGGGAACCGTGGATGGCAAGAAATACACGCTGCCCTTCATCACCGATGTATCGATCATGGTCTGGAACAAGGATCTGTATCAGCAAGCCGGTCTGGATCCGGAGAAAGGCCCGGACAGCATAGAGGAATTCACAAGCCAGGCCAAGAAGATCGCCGGTTTGAACAAGGATGGGGTCTCAGGATCATATCTGGCTGGTCAATCCGGCGGGGCGCTGGCATTTGATCTGTTCCCGTCCTCATGGGCTGATGGTCATGAAGTGATGAATGACGACGGTAGCAAGGCCTCTCTGGACAATCCTTCTATGAAGGCCACTCTGGACGCCTACCATCAGCTTGCTGAGACGACCAATGGCTTGGGAGCAGGCTCCAAGGAAGAGACAGGCGCCACCTGGACAGCCCCATTCGCCAACGGCAAGGTCGGTGTGATGCCTTACCCCAACACTTCGGTGACCGCAGTCATCGAGGCCGAGAAGAAGGGCGGCTTCAAGGTCGGTGTGTCTCCTATACCCGGCACTGAAAAGGGCAAGACCGCTACTTTCCTCGGCGGGGATGCCATGGGAATCTCCAAGGACAGCAAGCATGTCGCTCAGGCTTGGAACTTCCTCTCTTGGCTGATGCAAGCGGATAGCCAGAAGCAGGTATTCGCCGACAAGGGTGACACCGCCTCGAACATCCGTACCCTGAAGACCGCTTATACCGATGCTGATCCGAGGGTGCAGACCATCAATTCCGTCATCATCGATGGTCATGGCCAGACCCCCAAGTCCCCGGCCTTCAATGAGGCGTTCAATGCCGCCGGGTCGCCTTGGCAGCTGCTGATTCAAAATGCCGTCTGGGGCAAGGGCGATTTGCAAGCCGACAATCAGGCGGTCAGCAAGGTCCTGTCCAAGGAGTGAATGGTCGTAGATAAGCGTCCATCGGTTTTGCCGGAGGGGTTTCGCAGGAACCTCCCTGACGATAACCAGCGATGGGCATGACCAAGCAAAGGGGTGCAATATGTCAGGCAGCAGTGAGCAAGCAGTGACACGAAGACGAAGCAAGGCGCGCGGAAGAAGAATGCGCCGAGGGATGATTTATGCTCTTCCCGATTGGCTGTTCATCATCGTCCTCTTCGTCGTTCCCATTGTCCTGCTGATCGTCATGGCGGGTTCTCGCTGGACCTTGATGGGTGGCAATCGGGGTTGGAATTTTCCCACCAATTTCATTAAGGTCCTGCACAATGAACTGCTTGCCCACGCCATCGGGTTCACTTTGGAGTACACGGTCATAGTGACCGTTATTCTCCTGGTCCTCGGACTGGGACTGGCCTTGCTGGTGCAGGAGTCCAGTGCATGGAACAATGTGCTTAGAACTTGCTTCCTGCTGCCTAGCGCCACCGGATTGGCTTCAGCATCGTTGCTTTTCTACGCTCTGTATTCACCTCAGGTGGGCCCAGTCACGAAAATCCTCGCTCATCTTGGTCTTATGGATGCCAATGGTTCTGTGCTGGCCACCGGGCAGAGTGCCCTTTGGGCCACCATTATTGTCATTGTCTGGCGGTTCTCGGGGTACTACATGCTGCTCATGATGATAGGTCTGCAATCCATTCCGGGTGATCTTTACGAAGCCGCACGCATGGATGGGGCGGGTACTTGGCGGATTTTCAGGTCAATCACCCTTCCTCTGATGCGGCCGACCATCGTCATGTGCTTGGTCTACTGCGTGACCGGGTCCATTCTTGCTTTCGATCAGTTCTTCATTCTGACCAAGGGTGGGCCCAACAACGCAACCATGACTGTAGTAGAGCTCATTTACAACTTCGCCTTCGACTCCAAGAAAGACCTGGGCATGGCTGCGGCGCTTTCCTTGATCGTGTTGCTGGCCCTGGTCGTCATTAACTCCATTCAAATGCGCGGTCTGCGCGACAATACCAAGTAAGGGGAATCATGACTACGCCCTTGTGGAAACGTTGCATAAGCAGGATTCTTCAGGCACTGCTGGCCTTGGTCTTCGTAGCTCCCCTGATATGGGTAGTCGTCTGTTCCTTCAGTCCGCAGACGGGATCTGCTCAGACGGATGGATGGGGGCCGGGCAATTATCTGACCTTGCTGCATTACCAGGACGGGTTGCCTACCTACCTGGCCAATTCGGTGGTCATCACCCTGGTTACGGTGGTGCTTTCCGTAATCGTATGCACTATGGCCGGATACTCCTTCTCCAGATTTGAATATCCAGGCCATGATCTGGGATTTATGGTGACGCTGTCCATTCTCATGGTGCCGTATGCGTCCCTGCTGATACCGCTCATGGTCTGGTACAAGGACATCGGTCTGAACGATTCGCTGGTCGGTGTCGGCCTTGTACTGACCCTTTTCCAGCTTCCCATGAGCACCTTCATCATGCGCATAGCCTTTGATGCCATTCCCAAGGACATGGAAGAGGCCGCCATGGTGGACGGATGCAACAGCCTGCAGGCGCTGGTCAAGATCCTGATGCCTGTAGTCAAACCCTCTATGGTGACCGTGGGGCTGCTGGCCTTCCTGGAAGCATGGAATAACTTCATGATTCCCCTCTACCTGGTCGGATCTTCGCATGCCCCTCTGCCGTTGGCCTTGGTCAACATGCGTCAGCAGACCATGGGCGTCATTGATTATGGAGCTACAGAGGCAGGCGTGGTTGTGTTGCTCTTGCCCGCAGCAATCCTCTTCCTGGCGCTTCAGAAGTATTACGTCAAGGGATTCATGGCAGGTGCGGTCAAGGGCTGACGGTCCGCGTTGGCGATCAGGGACAGAAGGAGAACGAATGAGAAAATCACAGTTGCGCGGGAAGCCACTGCCTAGTGAACCCCGGGTTCGGATTACATCAGCTTTTTGGAAACAACGGCGGGAGCAGATCGCACGTGTGGTTTTGCCCTATCAGTGGCAGGTCCTCAATGATCAAGTCGATGTGAATGTGCCCGATGATCCAGCAGGAAACCAGGGTTCCGACCCGCTCAGTCATGCTGTCGGCAATCTGCGCATCGCCGCAGGTGAGCAGGCTGGAGAATTCAAAGGGATGGTCTTCCAGGATTCGGATGTCTACAAGTGGCTGGAGGAGGCTGCTTATGTGCTGAAGTACCATCCGGATCCTCATCTGCAGGAGGTCTGTGACAGAACTGTGGATCTTATTTCCCGGGCCCAGGCTCCAGACGGGTACCTGGTCACCGCTTTTCAGATTGGGACGGGGCCTTGGGCGAATCGCAGGCCTTTCACGCAGCTGCAGCAATCCCATGAAACCTACAGCATGGGTCACTATATAGAAGCGGGACTGGCCTATTACCAAGCCACCGGCAATGGGCAGGCACTGGATATAGCTCGTCGGATGGCTGACTGCATTGATGCGCATATTGGACCCGAAGAAGGGAAAATCCACGGGGCTGACGGCCATCCGGAAATTGAGCTTGCCCTTTGCAAGCTTTTTGAGGCCACTGGTGAAGAGCGGTATAAGCAATTGGCCGCCTATCTCATCGATATTCGCGGGCAGGATCCACGTTTCTACGAAAAGCAGCAAAAGAGCGCGCCGGGTGAGCAGATTGCGCCGGATATGGCTGATTATCCTCTGGAGTACTTTCAGGCTGAGCGGCCGGTTCGCCAACAACAAACAGCTCACGGACATGCGGTGAGGTTGATGTATCTGTGCACGGGCATGGCTCATCTGGCCGCCATTACCCAGGATGCAGACTTGGAACGCACGGTACGCCGACTATGCCACAACCTGGTCGACAAACGCATGTACATCACGGGGAATATCGGGTCCACTCACGTCGGTGAGTCTCTTACCTATGATTACGACCTCCCCAATGACACCATGTACGGGGAAACCTGTGCGTCGGTCGGAGTTGCGATGCTGACCGAGAGAATGCTCGCGCTGGATGCAGATGGCGAATATGGCGATGTCCTGGAGCGTGAGCTTTTCAACGGTGCCTTGGCGGGCATCAGTTTGGATGGGCGTCAGTACTTCTATGTCAATCCTCTCCAGGTTGATCCCGAGGGAGTGGACAATCCAGATCGCCATCACGTTCTGGCGCATAGAGTGGACTGGTTTGGTTGTGCATGCTGTCCCGCCAACATTGCCCGGCTGATCGCTTCCGTGGATAGATATATTTATGCAAGGCCTGATGACAGCACGGTGCTCAGCCATCAGTTCATCGCCAATCAGGCCAGCTTCGACAATGGTCTTGAAGTTGTACAGTCTACGAATTTTCCATGGAGCGGTCTTGTCGATTACGACTTGAAGATGGACGCGGATGCACTCGGACCGGTTCGTTTTGGCATCAGAGTGCCTGGTTGGACGGCGAATTCATACAAGTTGACCCTTGACGGATCTGAAGAATCGACGGAACCTGACCGCGGATTCTTCTATGTGGATCTGGCTCCGGGCCAAAGGTGCCATGTTCACCTGGAAATGAATATGGACGTTAAGTTCATGAGAGCCAACTCGCGGGTTTCGTCGGATGCCGGATCCGTGGCCCTTATGCGAGGTCCTCTGGTGTATTGCGCCGAGTCGACCGATAACCCGGGAAAGCTGTGGCAGTACCGAGTTCTTATGGATCCTGGGAAAGTGTCATCTGAATTCCACCAGGATCTGCTGGGCGGCGTCGACGTGCTGACCGTACCAGCCATGCTTGCTTCCGAGGACAACCCTGATGATCCGCTCTACATGCCCCTGTCGGATAGGCATGAGCGATCTGCAAGCATGAAACTGGTCCCTTACTATGCTTGGGCCAATCGGGAGAGGGGAAGCATGAGAGTCTGGCTACGTAGCTGATGGAGATAGGCTCTGAATTCTTATGATGGTCGCAGAATAGCCCAAACTATTCCCTGATTCGCTCAATGCGTACTCACTTCGTGCCAGCTTTCTGTTGGATACACTCGTACTTCGGCAATCGCAGGGGCGGGTCTCGTCCCTGCCGCACCGGTCGAGAAAGAGGTAGCCACAGTGAGCAGGTACGCGATGGAAACTGCACGTTGGATCCGTCATGCCACCATGGACGACTTTGAGGCGATCATGCCTGTCTACGCCTACGCCAGAAAGCGGATGGCCGAGACCGGCAACCCCCATCAGTGGGGGGACAAGTACCCCCTGCCCGAACGCATCCGCGAGGACATCGCCGGGGGCCACACCATGCTGTTGGTAGATGATGCGGCTGGCATGGACCACATTCCTGAGGATCCCGTCTACCCTGAACCCGAGCTTGACGAGCACAAAGGCAGCCATGAGCGCATCATCGGCGTCTTCGCCCTCTTCCATGACCCGGAGCCGGATTATCGAGTCATCGATGGCAGCTGGCTGGATGATCGGCCCTATACCACCATCCATCGGGTGGCCGCCTCGGGACTGGGGCGTCACGCGGCCGGGGACCTGCTTGACTGGAGCATGCGCCGATACGAGAATATCCGCGCTGATACGGGACTGAAGAACTACGCCATGCAGCACATCCTGGAGACTCATGGCTTCACCCGCTGCGGCAACATCATCATGCCTGAGAACAAGGAGATTGAGAACGTGCGGGTGGCCTACCAGCGGCACGACCGTCCGCTCGACCTGGCGGAGCGCGAAAAGGCGGCCAAGCACTTGGTCGCTGTCTGATGGCGGGTGCCGACCGTCGCAGCGCCGTCGCACAATGGAGCCATGACATTGAGTGCAGCACCGGCATGGCGATTCTCCGGGCCCGAGGGCAAAAAGCACTACGAGCAAGCCCTTCAGGCTTATCCCGGGCAGATCATCGTGGACTTGCGGACCTTGAAGGCCAATATGGCCACCCTGGTGAATCTGGTTCATTCCACGAACCCTGGTGCTGCAGTCATGGGCGTAGTCAAGGCCGATGCCTACGGCCATGGGCTTATCCCAGCCGCTCTGGCGGCACTGGCCGGCGGGGCAACCTGGCTGGGCACGGCCCAGTCCAGCGAGGCCCTCTGCCTGCGTCGGGCGGGCATCGGCCCAGACCGTTGCAGGATTCTGTCATGGATGTTCAACGGGGACCGCGCTCCCTTTGACGGGCTGATCCAGGCTGACATAGATCTGGGCGTCGGTTCATTGAAGACCATGGACATGGCGGCCCAGGCGGCGGATCGGGTTGGCAGACCTGCTCGCGTCCACGTCAAGGTGGACACCGGCTTCGGACGCAACGGCTTCACTCCTGAAACCTTCGGGGACGCTCTGCGCGAGCTCTCTCGCCTGGCCGCCGAGGGCCTGTTGGAGCCTGTTGGGCTTTTCAGTCATCTGGCAGTGGCCGACATGCCTGGCGTGGACGAGTTCGTGTCGTCCACTGACGAGCAAATCGCCCTCTTTGAGGAGTTCTCTGACAGGATGACGGCCGCAGGCATGAAGCCCGAAGTACGGCACCTGGCCAACACTGCTGCCACGCTCAGCCGTCCTGGGATACGCTATGACCTGACCCGTCCGGGCATTGGCCTGTACGGATACGAGCCTGATCCCTCCATGGGGGTTTCGGCTGACTATGGATTGCGTCCGGCTATGACCCTTCAGGCTCAGCTGGGCACTGTCAAGGATATGCCGGCTGGTCACGGCATCTCCTATGGACGCACCTATCTGACGGAGAAGCCCACCAGCACGGCCATCATGCCCTTGGGCTACGCCGATGGGATACACAGGTCAGCCTCGGGCTTCGACTGCGAGGGCGCTATGGGTCGAGAGCACCTGGGCGGGCCCGTCCGACTAATGACTAGTCAAGGGCCTAGGTTGGTTCGCGTTGCTGGAAGGGTCTGCATGGACCAGTGCGTGCTTGATCTCAAAGGCTTGGCCTCCGACTTTGGCGTGAGCGAGGGCGATACCGTTGTGCTCTTCGGGCCAGGCAGAGGGGAGGATCAGGCGGAGCCAACCGCCGATGACTGGGCCCGGGCCGCCGACACCATCAGCTATGAGATCTTCACCTGCCTGCGTAGTCGGATTCCACGGCTCTATCTTGGTGTGCATGAGGTGGTCGACCCCTCCGACCTGCACCTGTTCGCCCCTGACTCAATTCTTTGAGACCACTATCACAGGCAGAACCTGGTCCGAAGGTCTTGTCAAGGGGCAATATAAGTGGTGAGATGAGGTTATGACTACATATACAGGAAATGAACCCAGCAATATCTCATACACAGCCGTAGCTGACATCACTGGAGGCCGCGAGGGCCATGCGGTCAGCCACGAGCCCGATCTCTCCTTAGACCTGGACACGCCCAAGGCCATGGGGGGCAAGGGCCAGGGCACCAATCCCGAGCAGCTCTTCGCCATTGGGTGGGGCGCCTGCTTCCAGGGAGCCATGGGCCTGGCAGGCAAAGAACTGCGCGTACCGGCCACCAAGCTGGCCCAGAGCAGAGTGCGCACTCATATCTCCCTCGGCGACCAGGGCGAGTCCTTCGGCATCAAAGCGTTGATCGAGGTCAGCCTGCCCGGCGTCGAACGCGATCTGGCCACCCGACTGGTGGAACGCACCCAGGAGCTCTGCCCCTATTCCAAGGCCACGGCGGGCAATGTGCCTACTGAAGTGGTGGTCGTGGACGATCTGGACTGAACGGAGCGGGCGCGCCTGATGGGCAATGACGAAGGGGGTGGATCCCGCCTGCTGGCCGAGGGCTACTCTGCCCGGGACCAGGAACGGTGGGCCCAAGAGCCGCCAAAGACCAGCGGCAGGACCGCCTTTGAAAGAGATAGGGCGCGCCTGGTTCATTCTTCGGCGCTGCGTCGGTTGGGGGCCAAGACGCAAATTCTGGTCGCCGGTACTGACGACTTTGCCCGTACACGGTTGACCCACACCCTTGAGGTGGCCCAGATCGGACGGCAGATCGGGACCATGCTGGGCTGCGATCCCGACGTGGTGGATTGTGCCTGCCTGGCTCATGACCTGGGTCATCCGCCCTTCGGCCACAACGGCGAACGCGCCCTGTCCTCACTGGCCTCCGGTATAGGGGGATTCGAGGGCAATGCGCAGACCCTTCGCCTGCTGACCAGGCTGGAGCCCAAGGTCTTCCATCCGGACGGACGTTCAGCAGGAGTCAATCTGACCCGAGCCGCCCTGGACGCTGCGGTCAAATATCCTTGGACTCTGGCCCAGGCCTCGGCTCATCCAAAGGGGGAGAGGACCGCCAAGTTCTGCGTCTACCCTGACGATCAGGAGGTCTTTCATTGGCTTAAGCAGGGGGCGCCGCCGGCCAGCACGCCTATGGAGTGCCAGGTCATGGACCTGGCTGACGACATCGCCTACAGCGTCCACGACGTGGAGGATGCTATCGTGGTCGGTTCTTTCGCGCCTGAACGGCTGGCCGAGCCCCGGATCATCGATGGCGTGGTCCGGGCTGCCCGATCCTGGTATGGCGACCGCTGGGATGCTGACCAGCTGGTCCGAGCCCTGGAGACCGTCCGTGGCCTGTTGCCGCTGGGCTTCGATGGTTCACGCCGCGCTCTGGCTACTTTGAAGAACACCACCAGCTATTTGATCGGCCGTTTCGCCGATTCAGTGGAGGCGGCTACACGAGGTCGCCACGGCCAAGGCCCGCTGGCCAGATATTCGGCTGGGCTGGTCATTCCTCCTCGGACCTCCTATGAGATTGTGGCTTTGAAGGGGATCGCTGTCTATTTCGTCATGGCTCCCCGCGAGAAGGAGCCCTTCCACGAAGAGCAGCTGAAAATCGTGACCGACCTGGTTGAGGTGATGATGGCCGACTCGCCAGCGCCCTCTGATGCCTTGGAGGACGTCTTCATGGAGGATTGGCGTAATGCCGGTTCGGATGGGGAGCGCCTGCGGGTGGCCATCGACCAGGTGGCCTCCTTGACCGACGGCTCGGCGCTGGCCCTGCATTCCCTGGTCTGTTCCTAGGCCTGCGGCGTTTATGCCGGACGCAACACATCGCCCTGGACCGGTAGGCTGGGTGTCATGTCCGGAATGATCAAGAAGGAAGACATCGAGAAGGTCAGAGCCAAGGCCGATCTGTATGAGATCGTATCTGAAAGCGTGACCCTGAAGCCTTCCGGTTCCGGCACCTACATGGGTCTGTGCCCCTTCCACGACGAGAAGACCCCTTCCTTTTCAGTGCGTCCCTCCTTGGGTGTCTGGCACTGCTTCGGCTGCGGTCTGGGCGGCGATGTCTTCACTTATGTGGAGCGGGAGGAGAATGTCGAATTCGGCGATGCCGTCGAGATCCTGGCAGACAAGTACCAGATCGAGCTGCATTACGAAAATTCCCGTCAGGACCAGCGCCATGGGTCCAAACGTTCCCGGCTGCTGGAGGCCAATGAGGAGGCCCAGCGCTTCTTCGTTTCGCAGATTATGAGCAAGGAGGCGCTGGCTGCGCGCAAATTGTTGGCCGGCAGGACCTTCTCGCAGGCTGACAGCGCCCATTTTGGCTGCGGATACGCCCCTCGCGGATGGGATAACCTGGTCCGCCACCTGTCCGACAAGGGCTTCACCCAGCAGGAGATGCTGGATGCCGGACTAGCCAGGCAGGGGCAACGGGGAGTCTACGACTACTTCCGGGGCAGGGTCACTTGGCCTATCAGGGATTCCACAGGCCGCACCCTGGGTTTCGGCGCTCGCAAGCTCTACGAGGACGACGGCATCAATGCCAAGTACATCAACACGCCGGACACTCAGCTTTACCGCAAGAATCAGGTGCTCTACGGCATCGACCTGGCCAAGGAGGCCATCGTCAAAAAGCGGCAGGTGGTTATTGTGGAGGGCTATACCGACGTCATGGCATGTCACCTTGCCGGCGTCGACACGGCAGTAGCCACTTGCGGCACTGCATTCGGCGAGGACCATGCCAAGATCGTCCGCCGTCTCATCTCTGACGACGCCCTGGGGGCTATCCAACTGGTAGGGCCGGTCCAGGGTTCCAGGGTGGTCTTCACCTTCGACGGTGATGCCGCCGGGCAGAAGGCCGCCCTGCATGCCTTCGGCCTTGACGGGAGCTTTCTGACGCAGACTTTCGTGGCGGTGGCTCGGGAGAAT
Source organism: Bifidobacterium sp. ESL0819 (assembly GCF_052606245.1). Taxonomy (NCBI): domain Bacteria; kingdom Bacillati; phylum Actinomycetota; class Actinomycetes; order Bifidobacteriales; family Bifidobacteriaceae; genus Bifidobacterium; species Bifidobacterium sp. ESL0819. The sequence goes on along the minus strand of NZ_CP199587.1, from coordinate 15,900 downwards.
CTGGATCCCTGCGATCTGCGAATCCGTTACGGCGATGAGGCGGTGCGATCCCTGGTCGAGCATGCCCGACCGCTGTATGACTTCGTCATCGACACCGCCGTGGCCATGTTTGACACTCAGTACACCACCGGGCAGATGGGGGCGGTCAAAGCTGTGGCGCCCATTTTGGCCCAGATTAGGGACCGCTCCCTGGTGGGGGCCTACACCCGCAAGACCGCCAGGCAAATCGGCGTGGATCTGGATCTTCTGCGCGAGGAGGTTAACAAGGCCCGCCACAAGCTGCATGTGAAGGACCGGGATGCCTATGCGATCCGTACTCCTCGCCGCGGTTCGAGCGAATCGGAGGGGCGCGCAGGCTACGGCAGTGACGATGCTATGCGACGCCGCAGGATACAGCGTGAGGATGCTCTCCGACAGGGATACCATCGCATCGATGATGCCGTATTTATCTGCGAGCAGCAGTTCATGGGTGTACTCATCCAGATTCCCGGTGCGGTCGGATCGAATGCTTTTGCCCAGCTCAGTCCGGATAGTTTTGAGGTCCCGATTTTCCGTTCCCTCTATCGGGCTGTGCAGGCGACCGGAGGTCTTCCCGACAGCAAGACGCCCCAGGGACTGTGGATGCATAATCTGACCAAGGCAGCTGGGCCCATGTTGGAGTCGGCCATCAACGAGCTGGCCGTCATGCCCCTGCCCTTGAACTCGGATACACAGGAGTATGGGCAGAAGGGGGCAGGCTCGGGCTCCATGGTCGTCAACAAGGGAGACGATCAGGTGGCGGGCTCCCAGGAAGCGGATGCTCAGCTGAGACAGCCCAGCCCGGAGGAGCGTCAGTATGCTTCAGAGCTGCTGGCAAGACTGCTGGATGCCACTTACATGCGGCTGATTGCTTCTGCTCGGCACCGGATGAATCAGTTGCCAGACGGGCAGGAGAAGTTCGATCTTCTCGGTCAGCTCACCCAATACGAGACCCAGCGCAATGAGCTGCGCAACCAGGTCTTCGGTAACGCCGAATGAACTGGTGCCTGGATAGGTCTCTTGTTGGCATGCAACTTTCGACAGGCCCTACCGATAGGGTAGATACATGAACATGGGGTATCAGATGCAAGAAAGCCATGCCGGATCGACTGATGAGGCTCGGCCTGAAGGGGGCTGTCAGCCACTGGCCGTCTTCTGGGATATGGACGGGACCTTGATCGACTCAGAGCCCTACTGGCATCAGGCGGAGATGGATCTGGCACGCGAACATGGCGGAGACTGGAATGCCGACATGGGTTGGCAGGTCTCTGGCAGACCTTTGCCTAAGGTGGCAAAGCTGATGCGCGATCGGGGTCTTGGCGTTCCTGAGGACCAGATCCCCGATCTGTTGATCGATGGGGTGATCGCCTTGGAGGCGCATCACATGCCATGGATTGACGGGGTGCGTGACATCTTGGCAGGCCTTGTTGCGGCCGGGATCCCTTCGATTCTGGTCACCACGTCGCCACGCCGCATGGCTCAGGCTGTGGTCGCCAAGGCGCCCGAAGGGGCTTTCGCTGATTATGTTTGCGGGGATGACGGACTGGCACAGAAGCCTGATCCCGCGCCCTATCTTCATGCAGCTAGTTTGCTGGACATCAATAGCCCTGCTCAGATGACCTCCTGTTTGGCTTTTGAGGATACCTTGACGGGAATCACCTCTGCTGTGGCATCGGGCGCCACCACAGTGGCCTATACCGGCGCCAACCCGGTGGACACTTCATCAGGCCCTCAGTTCGCTTCCATAAATAGCTATGTCGGAGTTACCTTGGATGACTTGTCAGCACTGATCGCCAGGCGGCTCGGACGATCGGAGTCATCCGCAGCATAGACTTGCTGAATTCATCCGTCTACTGCAGGGGCCGATATTTTCGGCTGGAACCGCGCGAAGCAGCCACTGGATACCTGTGGGCCGTCCTTTGCAGTTTGTCCATGACAATGCTGTCCATGTCCAGATCCAGCCGATCCGCTAGCTGGATGCAATAGGTAAGCACGTCCGCCAGCTCGTCAGTCACGTGGTCCTCATCACCGTCCCTAGGATCATCTCCCCACTGATAGCATTCCAAGAGTTCTGCAGCTTCGATGCAGATGGATTTGGCCAGGTTGGCGGGCGTGTGGAATTGATCCCAGTCGCGCTCATGCACAAAATCCATCACCGCTGCTTCTGTTTCCTCGCTGATCATGGTTTCGAGCCTACCAGTCGGCCCGCCTGCCATGAGATTGGTGTGGGTTCGTGGCATAGTGAAAACCATGGATTCATCAAGCGCGCCGCAGCCTGTGGTGATGACTTTGCCCTATGGCGACTCCAGGGATGAAGATTTTTCCAAAGCCATTGCAGAGTACAAGCAGAGGGAAGCTGTTGGCAGTCAGGGCAGCAATTTGGAGGAGAGGCTGCTTGAGGAGCTGTTCCTGCGCTATCCCACTGTATACATTGTCTCTGCTGATATAAGGGACAGCGGCAAAAAGCATGGCGGTGGGTCTCCTTATGTGGTTTACGTCGGGGAAACCAACGACATTCGTTCTCGAACCAGGCAGCATATTGAGTTGGATCCACGGACCCGGACGGATTGGGAACGCCTGGTGCGGTTCATGCGCAATAATCATGACAGGGTCTGCCAGTACATCATCGGTGATCGTCACTTCAATAAATCTCTGACACTGGATATGGAAAATCGGTTGATGGGGTATATGCAGAGCGTCGACTCGGTCAAGCTGGTTATGAACCGTAGAACCAACGCTCAGGACATGTACTACACTAGCGATGAATTCGACAGCATCTTTTCCAAGGCCTGGCAGACTCTGCACCAGATGGAGCCCGATCTGTTTCCGGAAGAGAAGGCGATCCTGGACTCTGCCCTGTTCAAAGCCTCGCCCTTCCGCAAGCTCACTGACGAACAGCGGCGGGCTGAAGAGGCTGTTCTGCATGTGCTGGAGTCGGTGATAGTTCAAAACGCTAGCGAGGGTTTCCACTCGATGACGGAGTCGACGGGGCCGGTGCAGATTGAAGATGCCCATACGCAGGTCATTGTCGTTCAGGGCATGTCAGGGACTGGCAAGACCGTTTTGCTCAGCCATCTCTTCTATCAAATATGTGCCAGATACGGCATCTACGGAAATTTGAACGGCAAGGATGATAACCGTTCGTCAAAGGCCAGGCAGCGTTCCTACATCATTGTCAACCAGGCCGAGCAGGCTAATGTCTACAACCAGATGGCTCTGAAGCTGGGATTGCAAAAGAAACGCGGTCAGTGCGTGGTGGGGGCTGTCCAGTTCATCAACCGTTTCAGCAAGCACACCAATCAAAATGGTCGGTCCACAGGCAGAGCAGCGGACCCCATGAATAGCGTCGACGCTCAGGCGGATGTGGTGCTGATTGACGAGGCGCATCTGCTGCTGACACAAGGGTCACAGAGCTACTCAGGGAGCAACCAGCTCTACGACATTTTGCGGCGGGCAAAAGTAGCCATTGTAGTCTTCGACCCAGAACAGATCTTGCGAGGATCCCAGTTCGTGGATGCCCAGGAAAGTCGGTTTCTGGGATTGACGGGTTCTGAACATGACCAGACCTCCTCGCAACCCATGCTCATCCGCGAAAAGTCACGGGACGGTCAGCATGTACGTGAGGATACTTTCCAGGTTAGTCATATTCGTTTGGATCAACAGATGCGCATTCAGGCTGATCCTGCAACATGCGCCTGGCTGGATCGGGTGACGGCCAAGGATGGCGTCATTGGTCCACTGCATCCGGATCCCTGGGAGCATCCTTACGAGATCAAGGTTTTTGATTCGCCAAAGGATTTGAGAAAGTTCATTCGTCGAAAGGACCAAGAGCAAAGGAGCGAGGGCTCCTTGGGCCTCTGCCGACTTCTAGCCACCTATGACTGGCCTTACAACAGCAGGAATCACCCGGACCCACGGGATCCTTCCCGTCACTGGCAGGTTGTACTGCGCCAAGAGGATTCAGGCCGGTGGGTATGGGTCGAAGAGGGTCAGGAAGGGGATGGTGAATTCGCCATGCCCTGGAATTACGAACTATATGAGGCGCAGGGAAACTCTGCTGCAAATCACCGGATCGCTTGGGCCGAGTTGCCCTTCACCATTGATGAGGTGGGTTCTATCTTTACCATCCAAGGTTTTGACCTCAACTACGCAGGGGTCATTATCGGGCCCTCAGTCACTTATAGGAATGGAAAGATCGAATTCGACCCGAAGCTCAGTTGCAACACATTGGCGACTAATCAACGGCCGGAGCTGGAGATGAATCCTGTGGATAATCTTCGGCACGAGTTCAATGTGCTGCTTAAACGAGGGGTGCACGGATTGGGGCTATTCGCAGTGGACCCCGATCTTCGGGATCGACTGGCCTGGGCAGTGGGTGGATTCGCCCGCGTCCAGGACTGACCAGTCGAACGCGCCTACAAGGATTGAATGCCAATCAGGGTTATCATGTCCTGGGCCATGGTCAATGGCCCAGGACATATTCATGAGAAAGGCGTAGGCGAGTACATGACGACGCGCAAGATCATCCTGGACTGCGATCCAGGGCATGACGATGCGGTGGCTATCCTTCTGGCAGTAGGCGATCCGCGGATCGACCTGATCGGAGTGACTACGGTTGGCGGCAACCAGAGTCTGGACAAGGTTACCTACAATGCGAGGGCTGTGCTGGAAAAGGCCCATGCGCGCCAGGTGCCGGTGCACGCCGGATGTGATAGGCCGCTGGTGCGTCCTCAGGAGGTGGCCGCCTCCATCCATGGCCAGACCGGTCTGGACGGAGTCGAGCTGCCTGAGCCTACCCGGCCGCTGGATCCTGGCCACGCCGTCGATTGGATCATCGAGACCATCATGCGCGAGGAGCCGGGCACAGTGACTCTTGTTCCCACAGGGCCCCTGACCAACATCGCCATGGCTGTCCGCAAGGAACCTCGCATCGTCGATCGCGTCCGCGAGGTCGTGCTCATGGGCGGCGGCTACCACGTGGGCAACTGGAGCGCTGTCGCTGAATTCAACATCAAGGTGGATCCTGAGGCCGCACATATCGTCTTCAACGAGCCTTGGCCGGTCACCATGGTGGGGCTGGATCTGACTCATCAGGCCCTGTGCACCCCGGAGGTTCAGCAGCGCATTGAGGGCATCGGCACTGATCTGGCCCATTTCGTCAGCGGGCTGATGGACTTCTTCCGCAAGTCTTACCAGGACAACCAGGACTTCGTGGATCCGCCCGTGCATGATCCCTGCACTGTGGCCTACCTGATTGACCCGTCCATTGTGAGTACCCGTCGTTGTCCGGTCGATGTGGAGCTGCGCGGGGACCTGACCTGCGGGATGACCGTGGCCGATCTGCGCGGTCCGGAGCCATCTGCCGAGGACTGCCACACCCAGGTGGCCGTCAAGCTTGACTTCCGAGGATTCTGGGACCTGGTGGTCAAGGCCATTACCACGATTGGATGAGATACATGAATACTTCGAATACCCCATCATCCGAAGCTGACAAGACCGCTGCCACGAGCGATTGCGGCTCCGGCCCTTCCATAGTCGCCTTGATGACGGCCCTCATGGCCGCCGTCTTCGCCTTCCAGCTCAACGCATCCATGCTCTCCCCGGCCCTGACGACCATGGGGGTCGAACTCAATGCAAGCAGCTCCAGCATCGGCCTGACCCAGACGGTGTTCTTCACCTCCTGTGCCGTCTTCTCCCTCTTCCTGCCTCGACTGGGCGATCTGGCCGGTCGCAAGAAGGTGCTGCTGGGCATGCTGAGCCTTACAGCGCTGGGATGCGTGGTTTCCGCTCTGGCTCCCAATGTGACGGTGCTGATGATTGGGCGCGTCATTCAGGGGGTGGCTGGTCCGGTCGTGCCCATGACCCTGATCATGCTGCACGCCGAGGTGCCCGATGAGGCCCGCTACGCCAAACTCATGGCCATTCTGACAGCGGTCAACGGTGGCATCGGCGGCGTGGATGCCATACTGGGCGGATGGTTGGCCGGCACGTTCGGCTTTAGGTCGGTCTTCTGGTTCATGGTGGCCATCGCCGTGGTAGCCGTACTCCTGGTGGCAGTCTTCGCCCGCGAAAGCTATGCAGACGATCGCCCCCGTATGGACTGGGCGGGTGTGGTATTCCTGTGCATCGCCTTCCTGGCGGCCTACCTGGCTATCAACGAGGTCGAGAAGCTGGCTCAGGCACGTTGGATCCTGGTGGTCGTTGAGATCCTGGTGGCTGCGGTCTTCTTCATGATCTTCTGGAAGGTCGAAAGCACCTCGTCAGCACCCATGGTCACCACAATCTATCTGAGGCAGCGGCGCACCTGGGGCCTTCTGCTGACGACTCTTACCACCATGGTCGGCGTCTTCGCCATCATGAATGGGATCGTTCCGGCTCTGGCCCAGGATGGCGAGGTCGGCGTCGGCTTGAAGGCCAGCATCGTCTCCTTTGTCACATTGACCCCATATGCCCTGGTCGGTCTGGTCTTTGGCCCGGTGGCCGGGATGCTGGCTTCACGTTTCGGCTACCTCAAGGTGCTGAGGGTCGGTCAGCTATTCAGTGTGCTCGGACTGGCCTTTGGCATCTACGTCTGCCTGGTTCCCAGCATCTGGAGTCTGGTGGCTCTTTCTCTGATCCTAGGCGTCTCCTATGCAGGGACGGCCAATATCATGCTTAACGGACTAGGTGTCGTCCTGTCTCCTGCGGACAACACAGGTTATCTGCCCGGTCTCAATGCCGGAGCCTTCAACCTGGGCTCGGGGCTGAGTTACGCGGTCCTCTATGCATTCATGAGTGGCCTGGCGGCATCCGGGGGCGCCCGTACAGGATATGTCGCGGCAATGATTGGCGGCGGTGTGCTGGTGCTGGTTGCCCTGGCCTTGTCCTATCTGATTCCGGATCCGGAACGAATGAGCGACAAGTAATATTGCAGTTCGATATGGGTCCTGCGGATGTGCTGATTTGCAGGACCCTTTTCCACGCCTTATGCGCATTTGATTTTATGCGCATCCGACGGGAGTCAAAAGTCGGGGCCGGACAGGCTAGCAGTCAGTAGCTCTCGAGCGTTCCGACCTGAGGCTTTGGAGCGGAAAATAGCGTCTGGCAAGGCCCTGTAAGCTGCAGGCGGGCGCGTAAACTAAGTGAGGAATTCGTTCGCCGGAGGTGACTATGCAACATCGGGTGATCGGACTGTTGAAAAACGAGACCGTCCTGGTCGTCGCGACAGTCGTTGCTCTCGTGTCCTGCATCCTCATTCCTCCGGACCGGCAGTACCTGGGCTACATCCACGTCAATACCCTCACTCAGCTGGGTTCCCTCATGATGGTGGTCAGCGGATTTCAGCGCATCGGGGTTTTCCACGCCATTGGGGCCAGCCTTCTGAGCCATGTCCGCTCGGTGCGTGGCCTGGCCTTGGTTTTGGTTTCGCTGCCTTTCTTTTCGAGCATGTTCATTACCAATGATGTCGCCCTGGTTACCTTCGTGCCTTTTGCCATTGCCGTTCTCATCATGGCTGAGCTGGAAAGCCATGCCCTGCTGGTCGTCACCCTAATGACTCTGGGTGCCAATGTGGGCAGCATGCTGACCCCTATTGGCAATGCCCACAACTTATATCTCAAGGCCCGTTCCGAGATGCCTGCCGGTGAGTTCCTTCTCCTTATGGCGCCATACGCCCTGGTCGCGGCCCTGATGCTCTTCCTGTGCTGCTGGTTCGCCTTCAGGAATCAGCATCTGAACAAGTTCGAGGGTATGAATGCACAGGAGATTCGCCGCAGCATACTTGCGCCCAGAGAGGAGGGAGTACAACCTCAGGTGAAAGAGATGCAGCGGTCCAGCGGATGGCGTATCACCCTCTATTTCCTTCTTTTTCTTGTCTGCCTGCTCGGTGTGGCCAAGCTGATTCCCCAATGGGCCATGGTCCTGGTGGTGGCTGTGACCTTCCTGATCTGCGACAGGCGGGTCTTTCTGCATGTGGACTGGGGACTGCTTCTGACTTTCGTGGCTTTCTTCGTTTTTATAGGCAATGCCAGGCGGATTCCTCAGTTCTACAACCTTGTCAGCAGCCTGGTCAATATCCATCCTCTGATCACCTCGGTTTTGTGCAGCCAGGTCATCAGCAACGTGCCCACCGCCCTTCTGGTCTCAGGTTTCTCGACAGCCTGGCGTCCTATCATTCTTGGCACCAACCTAGGTGGGCTAGGCACTCTGGTGGCTTCAATGGCCTCGTTGATTTCCTACAAGGCTGTGATCAAGCAGTACCCTGACAGAAAAGGCAATTACCTGAAGATCTATACATCACTTAATCTGTTTTTTCTGGTTGTTTTGGTTGGCATGGCCCTGCTGCTGGAGTAGACTGCCCTCCATCAACCAGATATGGTGCCGCTGGCATTGAGAGGGAGGCAGCAACGGTGGAACCGGACCAAGATGTGTCTGAGCACAGGGACACAGGGATATTGTCCAGACGGAATCTTGGAGTTCTGGTCGGAATCATGGCCTTGGCCGTCATGTCGCGGTTTGACTCCATCATCTCCCCTTCCGTAGCAGCCATCCAGGCATCCTTTCCCCATGCCGATCCCTCCACCGTTGAATCTGTAGTCTCCATAGGCTCTTCGGCGGCTATAGTTTCCGCTCTTCTATTTGGCCAGCTCATGACCAGAATGAGTTTCAGAACCGCTGCCTGCATCAGCTGTCTGTGTGTGGCCCTGGGCGGCCTGATGCCCTTGGTCTTGCACGGAAGCGTAAGCCAGCTTCTCCTGTTTGCCTTGGTTGTCGGGTTCGGCGTGGGCATCGCCACTACTGTTCTCCCCAGCCTGTCGGCCAGGTTCTTCCGCGGGAAGCGGCTGGCGGCGCTGATGGGGCTGGTATTGGCTGTTCAGGATGGCTCTTCCATGCTGGTTCTTGCTCTTGGCGGTGTCCTGGCCAAGGGAGGATGGCTGCACAACTATTGGCTCTATTTCCTGGCCTTGCCCGCCTTGGCGCTAGTCATCTTCATGGTCCCACGGGTTGGTGCAGTCGAGGATGAGCCTGACAAGGCCACAGGGTCTGAAGCATCGTCCTCCTGGAAAGGCCGACAATGCTGGTGGGGCATCATATCCTGCATTGTCATCGGGTTTTTGAGCATTTTCCTGGTCGCGGTCCTGTACAACAAGCTCTCGGTCTACATTGCCAAGTACGGTCTGGGCGGCACCAGTGCAGCCGGGGTGGCCTTGATGTTCAACACGGGTTCGTCGGTCGTTATTGGACTCGGCATCAACGGCATCAAGCGGATTTGCCGGCAATGGACCATTCCGGTCGCCTTTGCTCTCATGGCTCTGGGCGCCTTGCTCTTCCTGACCACCCGCTCCTTCCCATTGGTCTGTCTGTCGGCGTTCTTGATAGGGTCGGGCAGTGCAATCAATATGGCCACCTGCCCATTCCTCCTGTCCAATCTGACCGAGCACCGGCGCTATCCACTGGTCATGGGGATCTTTTCGGCCACTACCAGCCTTGGTTTTACGGCATCCACCTGGGTTTTCAAGGCTTTCTCAACAGCGTTTGGCTTGGATCCGGTAACCGGCAGTTTCATGGGTATGCTGATCATCGCTCTGCTTGCTGCCGTCATTCTTTCGCTTGTCCGTTTCCAGAGCTGTGTCGAATCCCGCTTTATAGAGCAATAAGTCGTCACCCTTTAGGGCGTACAAGCCCTAGGTGAAGGATTCTTTGCCCCTTATCGTGACAGGTAGGGGTTTCCGGCGATGACGAATCTCCGTAGGGTTTCCTTGGCGTGGGATATGCCGATTCGGGGAGTTGCCGTGATGGTCTCGTCCTGAGCCAGTTCCGCGGCTGCCAGACGGATGGGCGGTTTTCTCAGGTCATGGCCGTAGCTGCGCTTGTCGATGTCCAATGCCTGACAGAGCTTGGCGGGACCATTGGTTAGATCCCGGTCAGGGTGACGGCCATGCCTGTGGCTGCGCAGAAGGCCCAGACCCTGCATTGGCTGACAGGCCCGAATCAGCACACCGGCGCCGAATCCGTCCTCCTGGCAGGAGATGTTCAAGCAGTAGTGCATTCCATAGGTGAAGTAGACATACATATGTCCGCTGGGGCCGAAAAGGGCATCGTTGCGAGCTGACCGTCCATGGTAGGCATGGCTGGCCGGATCATTCTGATCATAGGCTTCGGTTTCCACGATCCGAACCCTGGCCTGTTTCCCATCCGACTCGTAGTCTCGGATTATCAGGCAGCCCAGAAGCATCCGGGCAGCCTGATCCACAGGGCGGTCCAGAAAGTCAGGGAAGGCCAGGTGATCATCCTGACTTGAGCCAGTCTTCATTTGGCCTGGTCCTTACGGACCCAGACTGCGCGCTGGCCTCGTGATTCCGGCTGAATGCAGACGAAATTATCCTGGTGGGGCAGGGCGGCAACCTGTGGATGGTCGTGATCGTAGGGTCCCTGGGCCTGGGCGCCGCCGGCATCGCCGACCTGGGCAAAGAAGTCTTCGGAGGCATCCTTGAACCAGGTCCATTCCTCTGGCAGATCCTCCTCGTAGAAGATTGCCTCCACGGGGCAAACAGGCTCGCAGGCGCCGCAGTCGATGCATTCGTTGGGGTTGATGTAGAGGTTCCTGGGGCCCTCGTAGATGCAATCCACCGGGCATTCGTCTACGCAGGCCTTGTCTTTGACATCCACGCAGGGCTGGGCAATCACGTAGGTCATTGCTTTACTCTCCTTTTTGATCGACTATCTGTTTTTATTACTTCCAGAAAGCATCCTTTTTGCGAGGACAAGGGTTTCAAGGACACGCTGGCCTTTTTGCCGCTGGTCTTCTTGCTTCTGCCGTCCACGAGCCCTTGGATCATCCCCAGATGGATTGTGCAGATAATGGGGTGGCTGCCGACGCTGTCCAAAAAAGGGCATGAGGTCAGGTGCAGGATTGCCGCATTCGGTCCTGCCATAACCGGGGCAAACCCTAGGGTTGTCAGCGTATCCAATAGTGTCTGAGCCATGCTCGATGGCATCTCCCTTTTCGCGTTTTCCCTGTTCTGGCCGGCCAGGGTGCGGCCCCAGGCCACACCTGCTTTCAGCGCGGCCCTATTTCTGCTTCGGGTATCCGGGCAGGCAGCCTCCAAAGCCATGCAGAGCGAGGAGATCATATCCTCCCTGGCTCGGTTCACGGATGTGGGGGAGTAGATGACAGCCGGCCTGCCTCGACCGGCTGATTGGCCATTACTGTCTTTTTTCTGGCGGACTGCCTCACCTTGTTCGACCAGACGTTCAAGATGGAAACGAGCGGTGGTCGAATGGATGTCGAAGGCTGCCCCGATTTGCTGTGCGGTAAGACCTGCGCCGGTCCGTTCGGCTGCCGTGTGCAGATCATTCAAGATTGCGGAGCGAATCTCTTCCCCGCTTCTGCGTCTGGATGGGGATTGGACCCATCGCTTGCGGGCTTGAATTTCCTGACTCATCGATTAAATTGTATAACCATCAAATCAATTATCAACCCAGGACAAGGCGGACAGACCTATGCAGAACGACCAGAAGATGCGCAAGTCCGGCGGTAAAACGGCCTTGCCCAGGTCCAGGATGGCCCTTCTCATAGGCGCAGGTCTGGCTGCATTGCTTGGCCTTACAGCGGCGCTGATTCGTGCGGATCTGATCCATCCTTCAGACAGGGTGCCCCTGGCCGATCTGCACGGCGGGCTCATGGTCTATGGGTTTTTGGGCGCTGCCATTGGTCTTGAGAGGGCAGTGGCTTATCGCAGCGGCGGTTCCAGCAAGCCCTCCTGGGGATTTTTCGCCCCTGCCTTGGGCTTGCTGGGGTCTCTGCTCTGTCTGCTGTCGCTGATGGTCTCGAGCCGCGCTGCTGCCCCATCATGGGTCAGGGTGGAGCTTTTTGGCGGCATTCCGTGGACTTTGTCCATGTTGGTCCTGACAGCCATGTATCTGGCTATCTGGCGTCGGCAGCCTTCTGCAGAGGTGCTCATACAGGTCCTCGGATCCCTGGTGGGTCTGGTCGGGGCCGCTGGCTGGGTTGCAGGATTGGATGCCTCGGTTCTAGCTCCAACCTGGCTTCTCTTTCTGATTCTGACCATCGTCGGGGAGCGGGTGGAACTGGCCAGGGCAGTCTTTTCGGATATCCGTCTTGAATCGGGGATTCTGGGTCTGAGTCTTCTGATCGTCCTGATGCTGCCTGTTCAAGCCATGGCGCCTTCGGTCGGCTATCCGCTTCTGGGGTTGGCTTTGGGCCTGCTCCTCCTGGTCATGGCTAGTCACGACGTGGCCAAGGGTACCTTCCGACATGGTGGCCTGCCAGGATTCATGGGCACCTGCATGCTGTCGGCCTACGCCTGGGGGCTTCTGGCTGCTCTCATATGGATGGCGGCACCTTTGGATTCCAACACCTACTGGGGCGATATGGCGTTGCATGCCTTGGCTGTGGGATTCATTATGACCATGGTCATCGCCCATGTCTGCATGATCGTCCCCTCCGTCATTCGCAGGCCCCTGCCTTTTCACCCACTCCTCTGGGGTGCCTGGGCGCTTATGCAGGTCGGCTTGCTGATCAGGCTTCTTGGAGCTATCCGGCTGTACACGCCTTTATGGAAGGCGGGGAACCTGCTGAATGTCCTGGGAATCCTCTCCATGATGCTGACCGTGGTTTACCTGGCTGCTCGTGGCAAGCAGGTCCTGGCATCCAAACGCTACCGTCGTCGCCAGCCAGAGGGCTCTCCGGAAACCGAACGGCTAGGAACATTCGCCCTGAGGACGGATCTGGTTGCCACTTCGGCTACTGTGCTGGTCCTGGTGGCCGCCGTGGTCTTGATGGCTATACGGCCAACGCTGGCTGTCTCGGTCGGGGCATCGCCCAGTGCTGGGAGCGTTCGGGACGCATCGTCGAAGAGCGTTCAGCCGACCGGACACACCAGCAGAGCTTCAATCAAGGTGAAGGGGATGGCCTTTGTGCCGGATACCATCACCATCGATGCAGGCGATCGGTTGGTTGTAGATTTTCAGAATACCGGGGATCAGCGGCATGACTTGGTGTTTGCCAATGGCAAGAGCACAGGATCCGTGCCTGCAGGCCAGAGCGTCTCGGTCGACGTAGGCGTCCTGGGCGGCGACACATTAGGATGGTGCTCGCTGGCAGGACACCGTCAGATGGGCATGGAGCTCAAGGTCAAAACCAGGGGTGGAACAACTACCGAGCAAGCGCAGTCCTCCGCTCCGAAGATGACTATGAACCAGGCCCCTTCGGCAGCCAAGCTCAAGTTGCAGGCTGAGAAAAGCGATCCCGCCAAGGCCGCTCTTCCACCCCTGGATGACCAGGGGAGGGCTGGTACTAGAAAGTACACTCTGGACGTCAAAGAACGCAAGGAACAGGTGGCAGCAGGGCTTGAGCGCACGGTCTGGAGCTTCGATGATGCGAGCGATCCGCGGGATAGGGGATCGCGGCCCTTAGCTCAGGGTCCGGTGCTCAGAGGTCGGGTGGGAGACACCTTTGAAGTGACCATCAGAAACAAGGGAAGCATGAGCCATTCCATTGACTTTCATGCTGGCCCGGCCGTTCCGCAGACCATGATGCGCAACATAGACCCTGGCAAGGAGCTCATATATACCTTCACCGCTGATCGGGCCGGCATCTGGATGTACCACTGCAGCAGCGACCCCATGTCAAACCATATAGCCAACGGCATGTACGGGGCTGTGGTCGTGGATGACGGCACACTGTCGCCAGTAGCTGCTGAATATGTTCTGGTCCAGTCCGAGATCTATCTAGGTTCCAATGGAGGTGCTGCCGATGCTGAAAAGGTAGCGGCCATGAGCCCGGATATCATGACCTTCAACGGGCGTGCCTTTCAATATGACGCCCACCCCCTCACGCTGGAGAAGGGGCAAAGAGTTCGCATCTGGGTTCTGGACGCCGGGCCTAACCAACCGCTGTCCTTCCATATCGTCGGAACCCAGTTCGATACTGTCTGGACCGAGGGCCGTTATCTGATAGGCGGAGATTCGAGAGCGGATTCCGCTGCCTCATCAGCCGGAGCTCAGGTCCTGCCCCTGCTGCCGGCCCAAGGCGGCTTTGTAGAGCTCAAGGTCGACCAGCCTGGTGACTATTCCATAGTCAACCACATCATGAGTCTGGCTGAAAAAGGCGCACATGGCATCCTACGGGTGTCGTGACGAGGCAAGTGGCTTTTGTTTTTTAGGCAGACGTCTCTGCCAAGTTTGCGGACGGAGCTGATCCTTGATTTCGCGTCGATCTTTGACCTTACGGAAGGTAGTGTCTGAGCGGGCGCCTGTGCCATGCCCTTCTGATTGTCTCTGGTTTTCAGTCGAAAGGATGTTGAGACCCAAAAGCATTTAAGGCAGCTGCTAGCAGCCAGGACCGGTGTAGGCCGGGTCCGTGCGCTTTCAATCCTGCAGCTGCAGCCCCTTGCCGTCCATATGGTAAGGCGAGCCTGGATGCGAGCCAAGAATCTGCGCGCCTTCTACGATGGCCCAGATCGAAGAGATGAGAGGGCCGATAAAGAGGACGAAAATCGTGATCAGCAGCTGGGCGACCCCTCGCCCGGTCTTGCCTAGATAAAAGTTGTGTACGCCGAAGCTGCCCAGGAAGAAAGCCAGGATGGCTGCCGTGACTTTTGACTTGTTTGACATGCCCGGTCCGTTGACATACTGGGTCTGGAGCTGCCAAGGTTGAGCCTGGGACGGTTCGCTGCTGCCGTTGGATTGTGGCATATATGCGGTTTGGTCATAGGGATTCTGAGGTCCTCCTGGGATGTTCGAAGTCCGCCAAGGCTGATCCGCGTTAGGGTACTGATTGGCTGCTTCCGAGGGATTTCCCTGCTGTGGAGCAGACCCGTAGCCGTAGCTTGACGATTGTTGGTCGTATCCGCTGTAGCCGGAGTAATTCCCGCCTGCCCGAGCCGGGTCTTGGTTGTCCCCTGTTTGATGGTCTATTGGCTGATTCCAATCGTTCATGGCTGCCTTTCCTGTGGACGTCGTTGCCGGAATACACCATTATAACGCTAGGAGGACTTGGTTTCCGAGAATGCCCGGCATTGAAACCAGATCAGATAAGTCGTGCCGGAAGCAGAGCGGGAGAATTCGTCATCCATCGATCCTTGCCTGGCATAAGTGACGTCAAATAATTCTGAGTCGCGCGTAAACAGATAACGACAGGTTTGGATAACCAAATGTAGAGGCCGGAATTCATTCAACCCCGACTTTGCTGGGTGCATCGAGACACAGCTTGTGCCAGATGAGGTCTTCCTCGAAGAGAACGGAAGCATTAGAAATATTGACAGATCAGATGCAGGCTGATCCCCTTGAAATGTGCGATTGGATGATCCATCTGCTTGGCAGCGGCTATCGGTTGAGAACGAGATCATGCTGAATGAACCGGTAAGAAGGAGGTCTAGCATATGGACATGAGTCGGTTCGTACGCTCGGATGCTATTATGCCAACCGATTTTGATTCAGAGGACGGCTGAACGATTTGCCGACATTCTCAGAACCGCATTTCTGTATAGCACCCATGTACTTGTGGCCGTATCTATTTTTTGACATTCGGCCCTGAAGCCGTTCTTGGTCTTCTGGGGCAGAGCGGTTATGAGAAGCCCTCCCCTCACCATATCCGGCAGACAGCCGACCTTGGAGCCAATGCCTGCGGGGATTCACTACAGAGTCCCGGGATAAGCAGCATCAGCTTTTATCAGGAGAAGAGGCGGTCAGTCTGCCGGATATAGGTACGCTGCGTCCTTTGGAATATCAGGTTTTACAGAAGACAATCACTTCTGAAGAAAGTCGACGATTCGCTCCACAAGCCAAGGCTGTCTTGAACAAGCATGCAGGGGAGCACTGGTCGATAGCTCAGAATACCGCTTGCTTGTACTATGCGTACTGTCATCGTGATCAGTCTGG